>NZ_JARKMR010000009.1 GCF_029350975.1 Maribacter zhoushanensis | reverse complement strand
GGCATCCAAGGAGAAAAAGGAGATCAGGGCGATCAAGGTATCCAGGGCATCCAAGGAGAGAAAGGTGACCAGGGCGACCAGGGTATCCAAGGAGAAAAAGGAGATCAGGGTGACCAAGGTATTCAGGGTATCCAAGGAGAAAAAGGAGATCAGGGTGACCAAGGTATTCAGGGCATCCAAGGAGAAAAAGGAGACCAGGGCGACCAAGGTATCCAGGGCATCCAAGGAGATCAAGGTGACCAAGGTATCCAGGGCATCCAAGGAGAAAAAGGAGATCAGGGCGATCAAGGTATCCAGGGCATCCAAGGAGAGAAAGGTGACCAGGGCGATCAAGGTATCCAAGGTCCTGCAGGTCAAGATGGTCAACCAGGCCAAGATGGTCAAGATGGTCAGAATGGGGCAACCGGTCCACAAGGTCCGGCAGGTGATCCAGCAACAGATGATCAAACATTGGCAACAACAGGTGCTGCTGGTCAAATATCGATTTCAGGTGGTAACGCTATTACATTAAATGTAAATGATGCCGATTCAAACGCAACTAATGAGATTCAAACCTTAACATCATCTGATGGTTCTGTAACATTGACAACGTCTGGTAATGATTATGATCTTGAAGTAAATTTCCCTGCGAGTAGTGATAACCAAAATATAGAGAATCTTGCTATAAATACCAGTTCTAATGTACTTACGGTTGGTATAGAAGATGGTAATAGTCAAACTGTTAATCTATCTCATTTAGATAATTCAGGTACTGATAACCAAAGTATAAGAAATCTAACATTTTCAGGTAATACCTTAACGGTAGGTATTGAAGACGGTAGTTCAGATACGGTAAGTTTAGCTGCATTGGCGGATAATCAAAGTATACAGGGTTCTGGTTTATCAGGTACTACGTTAACTATTGGTATAGAGGATGGTAGTTCTGAGACTGTAAATCTTTCTAGCTTGGCCAATACAGATAACCAGCGAATTAGCCTTTCAGGCAACGTGATTACATTAGATAATGGAACTGGAACAGATTCAACAGTAGATCTATCTAATTTATCAGACCATGATTGGTATGAAGTAGGTGGAACATCTGCTCCAGATGCTATTACGGATAATATTTTTACACAAGGAAATGTTGGGATTGGTAAAACAACCATCACAAATAACAGAGCATTAGATGTTGAGGGTAATGTTGAAATAAATGATTACTTGTACATGAACGGGAAGGAGACTTTGCGTGCGACTGATAATTGGTTGAGAATAAACACTAACGGTAGTGGTTTTACTACCGGAAATTTATTGAATAAATATACCCGAATAGATAATAGGGTAACCATTAACGAAACAGGAGGTAACTATGATTTTAGAGTTGAAGGTGATACGGATACTCATCTATTGTTTACGGATGCTTCTGCTGATGAAGTTGGTATAGGGACCAATACACCAGATGCTAAATTAGATGTAGAAGGTGGTACCGTAAGATTCTCGGATTACGGATCAAATGCAGTGTCAGGCACACCAACAACATTATTAGGTGTTGAAGCTGATGGAGATATAGTAGAAGTAAACACAATGAAATCTTCTAAGATTTTCTACCCACCTTCAATTGAAGTTGACGTAGCTACAACAGGTACGGGAAGAACAATAGATTTACATGATGAATACATTAGTCAGTATGGTACTCCAGCAGTAGCTAGTGCTGGTGCACCAGCAGCAATACCAACATATATAAATACCGAGTTGTACTATTATGTTACTTATTATGATCCTACTGTATTCGCAAACGTAAGTGTTAGCGCAACAGGTGTAATGACCTACGATGTTATAGCTGCACCAACTGATTACAATACATTGATCAACGTAGTTTTTGTTGTTAAATAATTAGCGAATTAAAGCTTAGATCCCAAATCGATTTGAAAAAAACGCATATATATAAAACCATATTTCTTAGTATCGTTACTACGATATTGGGGGTATTGGTATCTAACGCCCAATTCTTACTTCAGGCACCTACGGATAGTGATCAAAATAACTTTCGTTGGTATGAAGCTTCAGACACGGCAACGGTCCTCGGTACCGATTCTTTTTACGAAGTCACCCAACCTGGTATTTACTTTGCTACTTATGACGGTACTTTATGTGGTTCTAATGCCACGGGTTATTTTATTGTAACAGATTGTAATAATCCAGATAATGAAGTAACTATGGACATTACTTCTAACGTGCCAAGCACAGCTTCGGTAAGTTGGAGTCCACCATTACCAGGTGATCAATTAAGTCCCATGGTAATTGCTACAGATGCCGTTGTAAGATATACTGCACTAGTAACAAAAGCAGGGAATACTTTTAGCTTGCCAAATTTCACAGTGGTATGTTTGCCTGAGGCGGCAGATTTAGAAGATGATTTGGTAACTACAGATGAAGAAGTACCGGTAATTATAGATATTTATGGTAATGATGCCGATTTACCGGATGTAGGATCCTTAACAACAACTGACCCGGCAAATGGTTCGGTAACCATTGATGATGGTGGTACACCAAACAATCCTATGGATGATATAGTAACCTATACTCCAGATGTAGATTTCAATGGTACGGACACTTTTGATTATACAATTTGTAATGCTTACGGAGATTGTAGTACGGCAACCGTAACTATAGAAGTATTACCAATATTAGATACTAATGATGATTCTATTGCAATTGATATCAATGCAATCACTGCAATAGATACATGGCAATTGAACGATAATGATTTACCTACAGATGGTACATTTAGTGTAACGCAACCAACTAATGGTTCAGTAACTGTTGACGATAATGGTACACCAAATGACCCATCCGATGATATTTCAACCTATTTCCCGAATAACAATTATTTAGGTACAGATGCTTTTGATTATACCGTTTGTGATGAAGTAGGTAACTGTAGTACATCTACCATTACAATTCTAATCAATCCTTTAGGTGTTGATATGGATAGTGATGATGATGGTATTGTTGATAGTTTTGAAGATTTGAATTTAGATGGTGATAATGATCCGTCTACCGATCCAACAGATTCTGATGGCGACGGTTTCCCAGATTATTTGGATATCGATGCAGATGGCGATGGTATACCGGATAATGTTGAAGCGCAAACAACTGCAGAATACATTCCGCCATCAGGGATCGATGCGAATACCAATGGTTTAGATGATGCTTATGAAGCTAATGGTTTAACTGGAATATTCCCAGTTGATACTGACGGAGATAACTTACCTGATTATTTAGATGAGGATAGTGATAACGATAATGTACTAGATGCTATTGAAGCTCATGATCATGATCACGATGGTATTGCAGATGTTGTTATGATTGGTTCAGATAAAGATAATGATGGTCTAGATGATGGTTATGAAGGTGCAATTTCGGTTGATACGGATGTCAATGATGAAATTGATGACCCGTATACGCAGCTTCCTAATACAGATGGTGATGAAGAATCTGATTATAGGGATACCGATGATGACGATGATGGTATAGAAACCCGTGATGAAGATATCAATCTTAATGGAAATTATGTTGATGATGATTCTGATTCTGATCGTATACCAAACTACTTGGATTCAGATTTAGGACAACTAGAAGAAGAAATTGAAGTTTTCAACGTTATTACACCTAACGGTGACGGTATTCATGATGTTTTAAGAATTAACGGGTTAGAAAATTACCCTAACAATACATTGAAAATCTATAACAGATGGGGTGTAGCCGTATACATGACTAAAGCATATAACACGGAAGGAAATGTTTTTGATGGAACATCAGAAGGTAGAGTAACCGTTGATATGGATAGTAAATTACCAGTAGGTACATATTTCTACATACTGGATTATGAAATGCCTAACGGAGATTCAGAAACACTGTCAGGTTACATTTATATAAATAGATAATTAGAATGTTTAACACATATATAACCATACTTAAAAAGAAAATACTAAGGCAGGTTGTCGCTATCGTGGCAATTTGTTTTGGTGTGTTTTCTTATGGTCAACAAGATGCACAGTATACACAGTATATGTACAATACTATTAGTGTAAACCCTGCGTATGCCGGATCTAGAGGTCATATAAGCATAGGGGCTTTGCATAGGTCCCAGTGGGTAGGGTTAGATGGTGCGCCTACTACCCAGACATTTAATGCTCATTCTCCAATTGGTTATAGAGGAGTTGGTTTAGGACTTTCAATCGTTAATGATGAAATAGGTCCTACTTCAGAAACAAATTTTGATATTGATTTTTCATATACGGTTTGGACTTCAACGGAAGGGCGATTAAGTTTTGGTTTAAAAGCTAGCGCGAATTTGTTGGATGTTAGGTTTTCAGAACTAAATCAATATACCACTGACCCTACATTACAGCAAGATATTGATAATAGACTTTCCCCGAATATAGGTGCTGGAGTGTATTACCATACCAATAAATTCTATGTAGGCTTATCGGTTCCAAGGTTTTTAGAAACAACACACTTTCAAGAGACCAACCTATCTACTGCTAAAGAACAAATGAATCTTTACTTGATAACAGGTTATGTTTGGGATTTAAATGAGTCTGTAAAATTCAAGCCGGCATTACTTACTAAGGTTGTACAAGGGGCACCGTTGCAGGTAGATTTATCAGCTAATTTTATGCTTAATGAAAAATTTATTTTAGGAGCTGCCTACAGGTGGGATGCTGCATTTAGTGGTATGGCAGGTTTCAATGTCTCTAATAAGTTTTTAATTGGAATAGCGTATGACAAAGAAACTACTGATCTAGGTAATACCGCTTTTAATGATGGATCGTTCGAAGTAATTTTTAGATACGATTTCATTATGACCAAGAACAATTTAAAATCGCCACGTTTCTTCTAGAATTTTCTTTTTATATATTCTTGATTACGTAAAATACCTAAAACGCCTTATTTTTACCTTATGAAGGAAGAACAGGTAATTCTCGTAAACGAAAATAATGAGCAAATAGGCACTATGGCTAAAATGGAAGCCCATGAAAAGGCAGTTTTACATAGAGCATTTTCCGTTTTTATTACGAATGACAATGGTGATATTATGTTGCAGCAACGTGCGGCATCTAAATATCATTCTCCATTATTATGGACAAATACATGTTGTAGTCATCAACGTGTTGGCGAATCTAATATTGAAGCAGGTAAGCGTAGACTTCAAGAAGAAATGGGCTTTCAAGCAGAGTTAAAAGAACTGTTCTCTTTCATTTATAAGGCTCCTTTTGATAACGGTTTAACAGAGCATGAATTAGATCATGTAATGATCGGTAGTTTTAATGCTGAACCAAATATAAACCCAGAAGAGGTAGAGGCTTGGAAATGGATGTCTCCTGAATCAATAAAAGAAGATATCTCTAATAACCCTAATGAATATACGGCTTGGTTTAAGATTATTTTTGATAAGTTTTACGAACATTTATTTAACACGCCAGCGTAAAGATGAAAGTAAAAGTAAGTAGAAAGGCACATTTTAATGCCGCTCATAGGTTATATAGAAAAGATTGGGAAGACAGCAAGAACGATGAAATTTTCGGTAAGTGCAATAACCCTAATTTTCACGGTCACAATTATGAAATGGTTGTTAGCGTAACAGGAGAAATAGATCCAGAAACTGGTTTTGTAATGGATATGAAGGTGTTAAAAGATTTGATCAAAGTAGAGATTGAAGATTATTTAGACCATAAAAATTTGAATGTACAAGTTGAAGAATTTAAAACCTTAAATCCTACTGCTGAAAATATAGCTGTTGTAATCTGGAAAAGGTTAAGACCATTTGTTCAAAAAACACATGACTTAGAAGTTGTACTTTATGAAACACCTAGAAATTACGTTACTTTTTCTGGATAGTTTTAAAAGAAAAGTGTAAGATTTTTTTCAATTGAACGTTATAGTAGTTATTAATAGACCAACTTAAAAAAATAGAATGATACATCCTTTGAAATTTAAACCCATTTTAAAAGAAAGACTTTGGGGCGGTACCAAGCTAAAAGAGGTTTTTGGAAAACCTATTGAAAGTGATATTACTGGCGAAAGTTGGGAGCTATCTACTGTAAAAGGTGATATTTCCGTTGTTGCGAACGGTAGTTTGGAAGGTAAGTCTCTTCAAGACTTAATTGATTCTAATGCAGAAGAATTGTTGGGTAAAAGTGTTGTTGAACGTTTTGGAAAAGAATTTCCAATTTTAATTAAATTTATTGATGCCAAACAAGATTTATCTATTCAATTACATCCAAATGATGCATTAGCAAAAGAACGTCATAATTCTTTTGGTAAAACAGAGATGTGGTATATAATGGATGCTGACCCAAAGGCAGAACTTATAGTAGGTTTCAATAAAGATGTAACCAAAGAAGAATATGCTGAAAGTGTTGCTAATGATACCCTACTTGATCTTCTTAATTATGAGGAAGTTAAAGAGGGCGATACTTTCTTTATTAATACCGGAAAAATACATGCTATTGGAGCAGGGGTGATGTTGGCAGAAATACAACAAACATCTGATGTTACATATCGTGTTTTTGACTTCAATAGAAAAGACAAGGAAGGAAATCTTCGTGAATTACATACAGAGTTAGCTTTAGATGCTGTAGATTATGAAAAGAAAGATGATTTCAAAGTCTATTACAGTCATGATAAGAATGAAGTAAATACAATGGTAGACTGTCCTTATTTTAAAACAAACTTCATTGAACTTACAGAAAATTTAGACTTGGATACTGCACAACGAGATTCTTTTACAATTTATATGTGCGTTGGGGGTGAGGCTAAGATTAGTACAGCAGAAGGGGACGTCTCTATAAAAAGTGGAGAAACAGCTTTATTACCAGCTTCAACTCAAAAGATTTCTTTACAATCTACTGGAGCTAAACTGTTAGAAGTTACTATTTAAGTTCTAATTAACTATACGCGAGTTCAAAAATTGTATTTTTGCAAAAAATAATTAGAGATGGCAAGTATTAAAAATTTAAAAAAAGATATTAATAATGTTCTTGGTGACATTATAGAAGGAGTTGATATAGTTGAGGCAACAAAAGGTCATACAACGTACTCTAAGGAGGGAAATGCTATTATAAATGAGGCTTTTGCAACTTTTGACGAATTGGTTGCTAAAATCAATAAAAATGATGTTGAGAACAAGAAAGCACATTTTAAAGAAGTAAGAAAAGACTTGGAAACTAAGGCCACTAAATTGGTTGATGACCTTAATAAATTAGTGTAGTTTACTACTATCTTTCAAATAACTAAAAAAGCATCCTAGTAATAGGATGCTTTTTTAGTTGGTACAAATTTTAGTTGTACTTATTATTTCTTTAAAAGTACAGCCAGCTCTTTACCATATTTAGATTCAGCTACCTCTGGAGATAGTACACTGTAGATTGAATCTAAGTATTTGACGTTGGCATCAGGTATTTCTTTTAAAGCGATGTATGGCGCTATAAATGACGATTTGTTATTTAGCGCAAAGTTAATAGCAAATGCATAACCTCTTTGTGTATTTCTATTGCTGATATTTGCTAATGAATCTACACTTATTTGGCTTAATTCTCCATCAACTTGTGCGGCATTCATCATTATTTCAACATTTCTTTTGTTGATACCGCTCATGGTCTGTTTGTATTCTTTTAATTTTTCTTGAGATTCAGAACCTGTAATTTTTGCAGTAGTATCAAAAGTGTTCCAATCTGTATTGATGGTTATGGTTCCTGGTTCGGCAAAAAATGTAATACGATCATTAATATCGTTATTATCTTTTTTATCCAAGTATAGATAGAATATCTCTGGACTCGTTAATTTAGTCTCAAAAGAAAAATTTCCATCTCCGTTGATAGTAAGGGAATCGACAGTAATTAAAACCGAATCGGGTACGTGTTGTAAATAAAGGGTTCCTTTTTTAAGTCCTTTGATTTTACCGTTTACAATCATTGTCTCTTCTGTGTTATCGCCACATGAGCTTAATGCCAATAGCGCGGCAACAAAAAATAGTATTTTCTTCATTCTTATGATTTAGGGAGCAAATATCTATAAAATTTGATAATAAAGAACGCCAAGCCTTTATTTTGTTAGTAACTATGAATATTATAAACTCGATGCAACTTCCATCAAATAGGCGCAAAGTAAAGCGCCACCAGTACCTACTACATAGCCAAGAACAGCTAATAGCACACCGACCGATGTTAATGAGGGGTGAAATTCTGCAGCAACAACAGGTGCGGAAGCCGCGCCACCAACATTTGCTTGACTACCCACTGCTAGAAAGAAATATGGTGCCTTAATTAGTTTAGCGACCAATATCATCAATCCTGCATGAATGGCAATCCAGATAAAGCCAACAGCAATCAATCCAGGGTTTTCCAGTACTTTGTTCAGGTCCATTTTCATACCAATGGTAGCAACCAGAATATAAATGAACATACCGCCAATTTTACTGGCACCTACACCTTCATAATTCTTTGCTTTAGTGAAGGATAACGCTATGCCCAAACCTGTAGCGATAACTACCATCCAAAAGAAGGCAGAGCCTAAGAAAGATAGAAAACTCTTTTTATCGCTTACAGCGTCAAAATTACCTTCTAAATAAGTACTTATATGGTCGCCAAAAAAATGAGCTATACCAACAGCGGTAAAAGCTAGGGCTAGCATAATCATATAATCGTTCAAGGTGGGTACACGAGTAATTCTCTCGGTAAACTCAGTCACTTTTACTTTTAAAGTTTCAATGGCAGAAGTATCTGCTTTTAACCAAGCGTCAATTTTTTTGGTTCTGCCAACTCCTAAAAGTACTATGGCCATCCATACATTGGCAACTACTATATCGATCAATACCATGCCTCCATATTTTTCAGGATTGTATTGAAAAATTTCTAACATAGCAGCTTGGTTGGCACCGCCACCGATCCAACTACCTGCAATAGTAGAAAGCCCTCTCCATATGGCATCAAAATCATTTCCGCCAACGGTATCAGGAGAGAAAATAGAGACAATAAGAATAGCAATTGGTCCGCCGATAATAATACCTGCACTACCAGTTAAAAACATGATAAGGGCTTTTGATCCTAAGTTTGAAATGGCCTTCATGTCAATACTCAACGTCATAAGTACAAGTGCTGCAGGTAGTAAGTACCTACTTGCCATAAAGTATAAATTGGAAATCTCATCAGAAACAATTCCGGTACTGGTCAAAATAGCCGGTAATAAATAGCACATAAGTACTGCAGGAACAATGGAATAGAATTTCCTCCAAAATCCTGTTTTCAGACTAGAGGTATAAAAGATGAAACCAAGACAAAGAGCTAAAAGTCCGAAGACTACGGTGTCATTTGTAATTAGGGTTTGAGCAAAAAGGTGTGGCATAGAAGATGTGCTAAGTTGGTATTATCAAATATAGTTAATTAACCAAGTTTTTGGCAATGTAATGCGCTACACCATCTGCTGTATTTTCCAATGTAATATGATTTGAAATCGCTTTTACCTCTTCTCTTGCATTGGCAACGGCAACACCATTGCCTACGTTTTCAAGCATTTCAATATCATTGTAGTTATCGCCAAAGGCTACGATATCTGTTAAGGCTTCATCCTCTTCTAACAGTAATTTAATTGCAGAAAGTTTTGATACCGTTTTTGAGGCAATTTCAATAAGTGTGTCATTAGAACGATATAAGTTAAGGACATCGCCTAATTTTTCTTGAAGTACTGGCATCAATGTATCTGCACTGTTTTTGGTACACATAAGCATAATTTTGTGCGCGCCAACATTTCGTTGCTTCCAATCATTCAAGGTGCTTTGGGTATCTTGAAAAGTAGGAGAAGTTTTTGTGTATTTGGTCTCTTTCTCTACCCGTAAAGAGGTTTTTGGTACGTACCATTCATTGTTATAATATAAGCCTAAATCCGCTTCTAAATCTTCACATAGCTTATAAATATCTATTAGAATGTTTATAGGGATAAATACGGATGTAAGAGCCGTGTTGCCTGCCAATACTAAGGCACCATTGTAACAAATAATTGGCTGATCTGATATACCTAAGTTCTCTTGAATGTAGTGCATACCACTTGGCATTCTTGCAGAAACTAAAATGATTTTAGTATCGTTTTTGATCTTGCCAATTTGTTCAATAGCAAATTCAGAAACATCACTTTTAGAAGAAAGCAATGTACCGTCTAAATCTGAACATAGAATTTTATACTTCATTTTAGATATTTAACCAGTAGGTGAGTTTTAGATTTATAGAACGATATTTAGGTTCAAAAGAATTTACAAAGTAGTTGTCGTTATAAACGATAAATAAATCTGACAATGGTGCAAAACGCCATTGTAACCTAGAGTTAAAACCTAAATTATCTCTCTGATTACTGTATTGTACAAGTGTTGACCAAAATATTGATTTGCTAAAGGTAACATCTATTTTAGGGCTAATTAACCAAATGTCAGTGCTAGAATATGGTTTTGGCAAGGTTATTTTGTCATAGTTCATTGCAAGGGATAAAAATAC
The DNA here is from genome assembly GCF_029350975.1 of Maribacter zhoushanensis. Classification (GTDB taxonomy): domain Bacteria; phylum Bacteroidota; class Bacteroidia; order Flavobacteriales; family Flavobacteriaceae; genus Maribacter; species Maribacter zhoushanensis. The sequence continues at coordinate 78,684 of NZ_JARKMR010000009.1, read as the reverse complement.
TTTTGGTTGAAATCTTAATGACATTTGTGCCTCTAATGAAAATCTATCACCATTGAAAAAGCTACCAATAGTAGGTTCTAGAGAATAGGCAAAACGTTTTCTTCTATCTGATCTATATTCTAACGAAACAAAATTATAGTGATAACCAACTTCGTTAGGTAGCGGTATGGCATCGTCTAAATCTGTTGGATCAAATTCATCAAATAGATAAGTATATGTATGCGTGTATGCAAAATTTATTTCAGATTGATCATTGAATTTAGATTCCCATGCACCATTCAGGTTATAATCGGTATGAAGAAAATCATTTTCAGGACTCCAAGTCAAAACCGGAAAAAAGCGAAAGCTATGACTCTGTATTGAGCTGTCTTCTGGCCAGAAAACACGCTCTACCATTGTTGCAGATTTAAAAATATCGGTTCTGCGAATAAACCCTAGGTCTGATCTAAAATCTTCACCTACATAGACAATATCTTCAAAAATGTTCCAATTTCTTGAATTGTACTGCATGAATGCGCCTGATGACAAATTTGCTTTGCCGGCATTATGCGCAAAAGATTTATGTAGATAGAATTTACCGTTCCAAATGTTGTTATCAGAAATAAGGTTGTAATCTATACCGGCAACCCTATTGTAACGGTCTTCAGGATCTTGAAATTCATAATCTTCAAATGATTGTCTATTTATAAAAAACATGCCAATATTAGAGCGCCCAAAAACGTTTTGCTGCAGCGCTAACATTGTATTGTTATTAGATGCTATTTGTTCGTCAAGGTCCTCTGCGGTCTGTAAATTTAAAAAACCTAATCTCAACCCTTTATTTAATTTGCCACTTAAACGAACACCGCCAATTATTTTATTTTCAATAGTGTTATCTGCTGTATCCTTAGCAATACCTATTCGTCTAGAAAAGAACGGATTTGCATCTCTTCCGCCACCAAAGCTGCCAAATAAATCACTGTTATCTATAAAAAATTGTCTCTTTTCCGGGAGCGAAACTTCAAAGCGTGTTAAGTTGGTTACTTGATCGTCTACTTCAACCTGAGAAAAATCTGGGTTTACGGTTACATCTAAATTCATACTATTGCCAATAGCTATTTTGGCATCACCACCGAAATTTATCTTTGTTTCTGACTCGTTAAGTTCAAAATCTTTTTGAGAGCCAAAATTTACGTAAGGTATGACTGCGAGTGGAGTACGGTATTTACCCAAGGGTTTTTCAAAGATCATATCGCCCATAAACGTAAGACCGTATATATTTTGATTTTGTGGAATGTTCATCCACGTACTATTTTCGTTAGATTGAGTATCAAAACGATAGCTGTTAAATCGCCATTTAGTTTCACCTTCTTTGAATTTAAAAGCCGTTAAAGGGATAACCATTTCAGAAGTATAGTACCCGTCATAGATTTTAGAATCTCCACGCCATTTCACATCCCATGAAATAGTAAATCCATTGAGGTTTAATCCACCACCAGAAACTAAGCCTTCGCGACGAACTCCGTACGGATTGATACCAAATAAAAAAGCATTGTTACCGTCATTGAACGTATCAAAAAGTAAGGTGATATTATCACTGTTACCAGCCCTAAAATCTCTTTTTAATGATTGAATAGAATAATCTGAACCTGCGGTATATACAGTAATACCAACATAAAGGTTGGTGTCATCGTATAACATCTTAATTTCTGTCTGCTTTTTAGATTGTATAGTATCTAAGGGAAAGAATTGCCAAAATTTATCTGCTTGATCTGCTTCTGACCAAATAGGTTCATCAAGAGCACCGTCAGGAATAATTTCTGAGGTAATCTGCTTTACATTAAAGCTTTTTTTATCTATTTGAGCAGTTAGCGAATAGCAAGAAAGTATAAGTACAAGAGTACTTAAATATTTGGTCATTTGTTTATGGTTTGGTAGTTGACCAAATTTAAGATAATGTTTTGTTAAATAAATGCTAAAGTAGAATAGCTGTCTACTTCAGCACAGATATTTAAAATAATTAACCATCAAATTTTTTATTCTTCTTCTTGTTAGGATTTTTAAAAAGACGCTTAAAGAATCCGTCACGTTTTATGGGGTCACAATTTAATACTTCTAGCACTGTAGCAGATGGTTTTGGAAAATTAGTTTTGGTATAGGTATCAAAATCTTTGTCTTTGTTCAATTCTTTCATCCATAGTGCAAATAGGGGTAGAGCGGCATTTGCACCTTGCCCAATACTAGTATTGCTAAACCCTATTTCATGTTGATCAAGCCCTACCCAAGTTATATGTACAAGTTTTGGGGTCAAGGCAACAAACCAAGCATCTTTATTATTTTGCGTAGTACCGGTTTTACCTGCAATGTCATTTTTTAGTCCGTATGTATTTCTAAGTCTGGCAGCTGTACCAGAATTGATGGTCGATTTCATCATTTCAATCATAATTTGACCGGTTTCTTTAGAAAAAGCCGCTTTTTTGTTCAATTCAGACTTAAATTCAACTAAAACAGAGTCTTTATAATTAGAAATACGTTTAATCAAATTAGGTTTTATATGTTTGCCGTTATTTGCATAGCTGGTATAAGCTTGAGCTAAATCTAAAATCTTTATTTCACCGGTACCTAGTGCAATAGATGCTTCTTTGGGTAATTTATCTTCAATTCCCATATTTTTTGCCATTGCTATAGTATTGTCAATACCTGCTTTTTCTAAAACTTTTACAGCAATGGTATTAATGGAATTACTAAGGCCTTCTTCCATAGAATAGTTGAGGTATGCCTCATTTTTATCTCCAGAATTAGATGGCGACCAACCTTTTAAATTATCGTATTCTATTTCCTCGGCAGAGAAATAAGTACATGGCGATATACCTTGTTCCACTGCAGTAGTATATACAATGGGTTTAAAGGTTGAACCCACTTGACGTTTGCTTTGAGAAATATGGTCATACTTGTACTGTTCAAAATTAATACCACCGATCCAAACCAATATATCACCATTGGTAGGGTCCACAGCTAAAGAACCGGTATTTAAGAATTTGGTATAATGTTGAATGCTGTCCATAGTGCTGGCAGTTAACTCTTCGTCTTTTTGCCAAGATTTGAAAGTTCGCTGTTGTTTGTTCTTAGATAAACTATCTATAATTTTTGCATGTGATAAGCCCGCTTTCTCTAGCTTTTTATAAGTAGGAGTTCGCTTTGCTATTTTTTCCATCAACTTTTTATCCTTTAACCAAGGCGCATTGGTACCATAACTTTTTTCAAAACTATTTTGCAATTTGGTCATATGTTCAACCATAGCTTCTTCCGCCAATTTTTGCATTTTATAGTTTAGGGTAGTGTAAATTTTTAGTCCAGAAGTATATATGTTATAATCGGTCTCGGTTTGGTCTTGTTCGGCAATCCAATTCAGCATCTCTTTACGAACTTCCTCTCTAAAATAAGGTGCAATACCGGCATTGTAGTCAAACTCCCTATAGTCAAGATTAAGTCCTTCTTGTGAAAAAGTAGATACCTGTTCTTCAGAAATGAAATCGTTATTATACATTGCTCGTAATACCAAATTACGTCTGCCAAGACTTTTTTCAGGGAATATTCTGGGGTTGTACCCATATGTAGCTTTTAACATGCCTACTAAAGTAGCTGCTTGGGTAGCGCTGATATCTTTGGTTCTTGTATTAAAAAATTTAAGTGCGGCACTTTCTATACCAAACGTATTATCACCAAAAGAAACCGTGTTTAGATAATTGGTGATGATTTCATCTTTCGTAAAAATCTTCTCCAGTCTTTTGGCAATGATCATTTCTTTGACCTTGTTTACGACAATATTTGTTTTATTTCTTTCTTTTCTAGGATATAAATTTTTTGCCAATTGTTGGGTAAGGGTACTACCGCCACCAGAAGAATTATCACCTAAAAGAACAGTTTTGAAACCTACTCTAATTAAACTTCTAATGTCAACGCCAGAGTGCTCGTAAAAACGCTCATCTTCAATGGCAACCAATGCTTGTACCAAGTGCTCAGGGAAATCCTGAAAGGCAACAGGTTGTCTATCGTATAAATAATACTTACCGATCAATACACTATCTGCTGTATAAACCTCAGAAGCCATTTGATATTGAAAATTTGAAAGTTCTTTTTTAGAAGGAATTTTTCCCCATAAACCAATATTGACACTGGTAATAAATAGAATAAAGAGGGCGAAGAGACCCAAAATACCTAAGCCGATTATTTTACGGATACTAAATTTTCGTTTAGATGGTTTTCTCGTTTTCTTCTTCATGTCCGCAAGTTCAGATATAAATTTAATCTTACCAAGTTTTAACAATGCCTTAAACTTTGTTGTACTATTTTTGGGCAAAATTTTAGTGATGAAGAATTATATTATTTTACTGCTTTTAGTATCTAATTTCACTTTTGCAAATGATATGTATTGGTCAAAAACCGGTCATAGGGTTGTTGGTGAAGTTGCAGAACAGCATTTAAGCAAAAAAGCAAAACGCGCTATTGAAGATTTGTTGGATGGGGAGAGCTTGGCTGCCGTTGCTAATTTTGCTGATGAAATAAAATCTGATAGATCATACCGTAAATTCAGTGCGTGGCATTATGTAAATATTCCTTTTGGTAAGACTTACGCTGAAATAGAGAAGAACGAGTATGGAGATTTGGTACAAGGTGTCAATACCTGTATAGAAGTTATAAAAGACGAAAATAGCAGCAAAGAAGACAAAGCTTTCTACCTAAAATTCTTAGTTCATTTAATTGGTGATCTACACCAACCTATGCACGTAGGTAGGGCAGAAGATAAAGGCGGTAATGATATACAATTGCAATGGTTTGGTAGTGGTACTAATTTACATAGGGTGTGGGATTCAAATCTTATTAACGAAAACGGAATGAGCTTTACAGAGCTTGCAATTGAATACCCTGAAATGTCAAAGCAACAAATAAAATTTCTACAAAGCGGTAGCTTATTAGATTGGGTAGAAGAATCTCATTTATTGGCAGAGAAAGTTTACGCCTCTGTTGATCCAGGTGAAAAACTAAGCTACCGTTATAGTTATGATTGGTGGCATACCGTTGAAGATCAGTTGCAAAAAGGCGGAGTTAGATTAGCAGCCGTTCTAAACGAGACCTTTAAATAAGATTATAAACTATCGTTTAGATATTTTATTTCCGGAAATATTTCTTTGTCGGGAACATCTAAATCTATCAGTATCATCTGAGCGCAATTTGGCATGTTTTGTAGCACGGCCTTGTACACGTTTACGCCACATTCTAAAACTACTTGGTTTCATTTCGCGACGCATGACCTCAATAGTCTCTTGTTCGCAAATGCCAAATTGAAAAGTTATGGCTTCAAATGGCGTACGGTCTTCCCATGCCATTTCAATAATACGGTCTAATTCTCTTTCTGTAAATTCTTTTATCATAGCGATATAAAGGTACTACATGAAAATATATTGTGAAGAATGCGTATCCATTTTTTTATAACTCAATAAGAAATGGATAAAAAAAGCTTCCAGATGGTGTAAAAAATCACCATTCGGAAGCTTTAAAAATATAGTACTATATATAAGGTATAAGAATTACACTAAAACATTCTTTAATTCATTTCTGTACTCCGACGGATTTTGACCTGTAAATGCTTTAAAAGATTTGTTGAAGTGAGAAAAGTTATTGAATCCACATTCAAAACAAACCTCAGTAATACTCATAGGCTTTTCAGCAAGAAGTTTAGAAGCATGCACTAATCTATATTCATTAACGAATTGCACAAAGGTCTTATTTGTAATTTTTTTAAAGTACCTACAGAAAGAGGGTATGGTCATACTTACCATAGAAGATATCTCTTCTAGCGTCAACTCTTCTTTAAAATTATTTTTAACGTGATTGAATACAATATTAATACGGTCATTATCTTTAACATCGGTGGTAAAAGAAAATCCTTCAGCATTCAATAATCGCATATCATCAGAATTGCCCAGTTCATTTAATATATTAAGGATAGATAGTAATCTTTGAAAATCTGTCTGATATTCTAGAACTTCCATCTTATCGCCAATCTTTCTTTTAGTTTTTCCAGAAAAAGCAATTCCGCCACTAGCACTGTTGAACAAGCTTTGAATTTTTTTCATCTCAGGAAGCGCAAAGAAATCTGGTCCTAAAAAATCTAATTTCATTTGTACCACAGTTTCACTGGTATTACCGGTTAGTGCATCCGTAAAACCACAATGAGGTAGATTGCTTCCTATTAATATAAGGTCGCCGTTTGTGTAGTAAGATACATGACTACCAATTTGTCTTTTACCAGACCCGCCGTTTACATATACCAATTCAAGTTCTGGATGGTAGTGCCAAAGGTTATTTTTGTTCAGTTTATGCTCATCAAACTTTTGATAAGTAAAAGAATGACCAAAATCTGGCTTAATAGCTTCAAATGTAGGTTTCTGTTTTACCATGATGCAAGGGGATTATACTATAAAATTAAACCTTCTATTTTGTATGTTCTTTACAAAATTAACCAAAATATGTGGAATCTTAACTAAAGGGTAATAATGACTATGCAAGGTGGTTAAAATAGCACATAAATTGGGAAAATATGATGTAGTGAGAGCTTTATAACGGCTGTATTTTTGTAGTGTAAATTATCATTAACCCTTAAATAATTTATATTATGAAAAACCTAGTAAAATTCACAACAGTTGTTGCCTTTATGTTCGCTACAGTAGCAGGCATGGCAAGAGAGCCGAAATTAAACCTATTATCTGCAGGTAAAGCCAAGAGTGTGGTTTTAACTATGAATGCATCTACTAAGGGTGTTCAGGTTAAGTTAATGGATTCTGATTTAAATGTAATTTATTCAGAAAAGATGACCGAAGGTCAGTTTAGCAAGAAATTAAATCTTAAAGATTTGTCAGATGGAGTATACTTCTTATCTGCCGATGATAATATGACAGCATATTCATATACAATCGTTTTAGATAACGATAATGTGAAAATCGTAGAATCTGATGAAGAGATTAAGCCTTTCTTTAGAAAGACAAATAACATGATCTTCATGAACTATTTAAACTTAGATAGAGCAGACATGTCTATTAAGATATACGATACAGAAAGTAGAACAGTATTTACACAAGAAGTAGCAGATGAATTGATTGTTGAGAAAGCATTCAATTTCACAGATGCTTTCCCTGGAACTTATACGGTAACCGTTAAGTCTGCAGGTAAAACATATACTGAAGAGTTTGTTGTTAATTAAGTTGATTTAAGTTGATTTTAAGAAGGGGACGGGAGCGTCCCCTTTTTTGTTTTCTATACTTTCAAGTAAATGAAAGCCCAGTACATTAATATAAACTGTATTGGCAACCTTAATAACAGTAACCATTTAGGAACACCGGCACTTGCCTTTTTACCGGATAACATATAAAAATGTACCAATAAGAATACGGTAAGCATTGCTATAATTCCATAAATAGATAGGTCTTTTGTTTCTTTAAAGAATAGACCCATACCTAATAAAACCTCTGCCACACCACTTAATAAGACCAGAGTTTTGTGAGCAGGTAGGTAGCGTGGCATAATTCTAAGGTAGACCTTAGGTCTAATAAAATGCATAATGCCCGCAAAAATGTAAATTGCGCCCATTACATATAAGTGCCACGGATAAGTCATACGTATTTTTAAGGTTTAAAATTTAAGCTTTGGTATTTGCTGAAATCCAATTCATTATCTTTTCTTCAAGTATTGCTAAAGGAACACAGCCAACTTCTAACACCTTTTCGTGAAACACTTTAATATCAAAGTCTTTACCAAGATTAGCTTCAGCTTTGGCGCGAAGCTCCATAATTTTAAGCTGACCTATTTTATAAGAAAGTGCCTGACCAGGATTTGCCATGTATCTTTCTATTTCTGCAGTAATGCTAGCCTCAGATTCAGCCTCGTTATCTAAAGAATATTGAATTGCTTTTTCTCTGGACCATCCTTTAGAATGTAAACCTGTGTCTACTACTAAACGAACTGCACGGTGCATTTCTGCCCCAAGCATACCAAAGTACTGATATGGATCAGTATAAAGACCTAATTCTTTACCTAACGATTCTGTGTATAATGCCCAACCTTCTCCGTAAGCACTGTACCATAACGTTTTTCTAAATTGTGGTAGATTTTCATTTTCTTGTGTAAGTGAAATTTGAAAGTGATGACCAGGAATTGCTTCATGTAAGAATAAATCTTCATCAGAATACGTATTGTACGAAGTAACATCTGGAATAGGAACATAAAAAATACCAGGTCTGGTTCCGTCTAAAGATCCTGGATTATATTCTGCGCTGGCAGATGCCTCTCTAAAAGCCTCTGTACGTCTTACCTCAAAAGGAGTTTTAGGCTGCTTGCTAAATAAAGCATTTACCTTGGGCATCATTCTCTTATGAATGTCATTAAAATTGGCAATAACCTCTTGTGGATCTTTAAAAGGCATTAACTCTTTTTTATTACGTACCTCATTGAAAAATGCTTTAAGATCACCTTTGAAACCAACTTGTTTTTTAACAGCTTCCATTTCAGCACTGATTCTAGCCACTTCTTTCAATCCGATTTCATGAATTTCTGAAGCCGTCATGTTAGTTGTTGTATATAGCTTAATTTGATGCGCGTAATATGCATCGCCATTTGGTATACCTTGAATACCACTAGTTTCTCTACCGGCATCTAAATAGTCGGTAGCCATAAAATCATATAATTCTTTATATGCTGGTATTATTTTATTGGTGATTACTGCTGTATAATCTTCAGTCAATTTCTTTTTGTCAGAATCTGAAAAATCAGCAGGAAAGTTATTGATAGGAGAATAGAACAGGTTTTCTTTAAGCTCAGTAGTTGCAACACTAGCTAGTTGTGGCAATACTTTTTTAATTAGAGATTTGGGTAATACATTTTTAGCCTTTATACCTGCTTGCATTTTAGATTTTGCAGAATGCAACCACACTGCGTAATCTTCTAAACGCTTGCTCCAATTTATATAATCTTCTGTGGTGTTAAATGGTTGAGCACTGGTACCACCTGCTAATTGCCCTATCATTAGGTTCATAGACCACATTTGATCAATTGGTGTGTACTGTTCAAAAGCAAGCCCCTCTAAATTAATTTCACATTCCCATTTTAAAATGGATTTGGACATCAATTCACTTTCAGAAAGTTGTGCATTGTCAAATTTTTCAGCTCTCTCTAAATAGGTTTGGTAGTAATTGACCAGTTCTTTCTTATAACTGTCAGAAAGAAAATTAGGTAAGGTGTCGTTGTATTTATTGTTACCTTGAAAAGTGGCGTTTAACGGATTCAGTTTTAATCCGTCATCATAATAATGCGCCAATAGGGTCATGAACCCAATGTTGTGCATAGTTGGGTTAGAAGAAATATCCCCATTCGTTCTTAGTTGCGCTTGAGTATGTAGCCCAAGGATGAGGGCAAATGCTATAATAATATTTTTCATTACTTGTGTATTAAAATTATGATAGGTATTTCTTGAACCTGTCCTTTTTATATTGTGGTACAGCTTCATTGCTCATGAAAAGTTCAAGCAAATTTTTAGATTTTTCTTTTGCAAAAATCAATTCATAAAATTGTTGTGTGGTAAATGTATTTCTAGATTGTTCTACTAGTATAAATTCATCTCCGGCTGATACAAGACCTTCTTCTAGAATTTTTACGTAGGTGCCAGGATGATTATGTGTAATAAATTCTTTTAGTATTTTTTGTGTGCCAAAGCGGATACCTAGTTTATAGCAAGGCTCTCGCGGTTGTGATACTTGTACTAAGGCATTACCTATTTTGTATATATCGCCAACACGAATTTTAGATTCATCAAGACCTTCAACGGTTAGGTTTTCCCCGAACATCCCCCAATCCCATTCTAGTTCAGGGTAAAGTTGTTTCCAATAATCATAGTAATCGGCAGAAAAGAGATAACATGCTTTATGTACGCCGCCGTGATGTACACGGTCTATAACAGTGTCATCTTTGACATCATTTTTAGTGAGAAATAAGGCCTTAGAAGTTGGGTATTTGAAGATACCGGTTTGCTCAGTAGCACCGTTCCATTCAAAAGTAACTGCGTCTCCTATGTTTGTTGAAATCACCTTCATATGGTGAAGATAAAAAAAGCACTAGTAATTATAGTAATGGGTCTTACTAAAGTTGACCAAACTATTATTAAATCGGTTAAAAACGTAGTGTAATTATTAGTAAACTATGATTTATTCGTCTGTTTTTGCTTATTTCTAAATTCAGTAGTTTGCGAATGTGTCTTAGTTGGTTGTCACGGTGTCTTGTAATTCACCGTTATGTTGGTTAATTGATGGGATTCTGTTTTCTGGGAAGTACCAGAAGGGGATGGTAGCTAAATCAAGTATTTCTGTGGTGTCTCTGTGATTTTTTCTTGAAGGACCTATGATTTTTAATAGATGTTTGCCGTCTTCTAAATTCCTGATATTTAAATAAGTTTCAAAGCCAATTCTGTCTTTTGCGTTTTTACTAATTGTGAATGTATAATCTATTTTAGTTGAATCTATTTTTAGGGTATATAATTCTTCCAAGGTAGAAAGATATTGGTCAATTTTAATGTCTAGATTCCCTTCTATATTAATTTGGTCTTTTTTCATTTCATCTATAATAGTATGACTGAATCCTATGATATCGTTTTCGGGTTTTAAATCTTTATTCTTATCGAATACAAATTCCTCTTTAATTTTATTGAAAACTATGAATACTCGTAGATATGGAGTGTTTACAACTTTTGAAGGAATTGATGCGAAATCAATAAACTCATCTGGTTCGTTTAATTCATTTTCGTAATTCGATTTATTGGAATAATGTTCAGAAGATTCTTCTATGAATTGTATATAGTTTGAACTATTATTAGTAAAACCTGATAATAAAATTATAATTAGATAAACAGGTAATAACAACAATCCTAATTTTCGACCTAATTTGTTATCCAAAAAGTTATAAGTTAAAGGACGATATAAAAAAGATAAGGTCAGTTTGCTGAATATCCAATAAATGGGGAAATATAATTTAGATGTCCACTTTCTTTTTTTAAGGAATCCTTGACCTAAAAAGTCAATGAAAACAATTAATGCAGAAGTTAATATTATAATATTAATTGTTTTTTGAAAAAAGGAAATAACCGATTCTGGTAAAAAACTTAATAAACCTATCGTTTCAACTATTAATCCTAGACTTAAAGTTACCGTAAAAAAGCCTATCACATAAAATACCAATAAAAATGAAACCGCAAAAATGACGCTGCAATATGTTTCTAATTTGCAAATGTATTCGTCAAATGAACCAACTTTTTTTTCAAGATAAGTAGTGAATTTTTCAGAGTAATTAAGTTTGTCGTACTCAATATCTCCAGATACATATCTTAATCCTATAGCACCAATCCATAAACCTCTTAATAAAACATGTAAGACCAAATTAAAAATCATTATTTGGCAACAAAAGATAGGCATTCCCCAAAATATTATTTCAAAAATATTTCCGGAAATTATTGCAGTTGAACCATTAATTTCCAAAGGTCCATAGGCAGCAAACAAACCGTAGATTGCAAACCCCGAAATAATCAATTCTAACTGCCAGCTTTCTTGCTGTAATGTATCTAACCACTTTTTAAACTTCGGCGAGTTGTATTCCATGAGTAATTTCTTTGCTGAAAGATAACAACATTTAACAAAAAAGCCACTACAAAAAATGTAGTAGCTTATGGATTTTTTTTGAAAGGAAGATTTTTATTTTATGTAAACTTGAACAGTAGATTGGATTAATTTAATGATGTAGAATCTATTAGGATTTCATTTTTATTTTGATGTGAGCTATTCAGAGGATAATACCAAAAAGGAATAGTTATTAGTGTATCTTTTTCAAAAACACCTTTTTTCTTCTCGTCCGGTCCAAGTATCCTTAAAAAATGTTTTCCTCTTGGTAACTCTTTTAAATCTAATATGGTTTCAAAACCAAACTGTTCTTGTTTATTTTTAGTCAAATTAAAATTATAAACTTGTTTTTTCGAGTCTATTTGAAGTTCGAAAATAGAATCGAATACTTTTAAATATTTAGATTGATTTTCAAGATTGTCTATTGGTGCAACTTGAAAATTAACTAAACCTGAAGCCGACTGCATGTTAGATAAGTGAAACCCAAACCCCCTTTCGTCTTCTTCGGGTAATAGCGTAGAATCATTTTTAAAAACAGCATCTTCCATATAATTAGTGTAGCTTATAAATATTGGTAAATAAGATTTTTCTATGATTTTAGCAGGTATTGAGGCAAAATTTACCATATCAGTATCTTTCAATAATTGGTCTTCATAGTTTTCTTTACCTGTAAATTGTTGCGAAGTACTTTGGTCATGATCAAGATAGTTAGACCGTAACGTACCAAAACCGGAAGAAAAAAATGAAACAATAAAATAAACGGGTACTATTAATATACCGATCCAACGTGCTTTTTTCTGGTCTAAGAAATTATATACTAAGGGTCTGTATAAAAACGAGAGTGTTATGTAGCTAAATACCCTGTAAATTGGATAGTATATTATTGATGTCCATTTGTATTTTTTTAAAATACCAGCACCTATAAAATCTATTAGTAAAATAGTAATACAAGTGATGTATAAAGCATAATAAATAGTTTCAATTGTTGTTTGTAGGGAATGAGAGATTGCTTGTAGACCTTCTAAATAATTTACGCTAATTACAAAAAAACCCAGAACCATAAAAAATGAAATCAAATAGAAAATCATTAGGAAGGCTAAGGCAAATAAGGTGCTACAAATATTCTCAAGTCTAGAAATATAATGGTCAAATGCGCCTACTTTATTTTTTAGGAAGGAGGTGAATTTTTCGGAGTAGTTTAAATTTCTATAATCGATATCTCCAGAAACATATCTTAATCCTATAGCGCCAATCCATAAACCTCTAATTACTACATGAGTTAACAATATTATTATTAAAATTAGCATACTGGTTAAAAGCGTGCTTAACATGAAACTATTAAAACCTTCCTCTTTTTGAACAGCTTTTAATAATTCTATATCTATAGAATCATAACCAGCTATTAAACCGTAAATGGCAAAACCAGAAATAATGAGTTCTAGTTGCCAGCTTTCTTGTTGTAGGTTATTCAGTAGTTCTTTAAATTGATTACTACGGTAGTCGTTTTTCATTTGGTCAGTGGTTTCTCAATTGAAAGATAACAACATTTAACAAAAAAGCCACTACAAAAAATGTAGTGGCTTTTCTTAAAAATTATAGGAAATGGAAATTACTTCACCATCTCGTAGCTACGCTTAATAAACTCAGTTAAAGCTTTACCTTTAAGTAAGCCTTTAGATAACTTCGCCAAGTCTAGTGATTGATTGATCAATCGCTCTTTTTTCTTTGCTGTCTTTGTATTTAAAAACTCACTAACCAATGGGTGATTGGTATTTACAATAAGATTGTACATTTCTGGCATGGCACCCATACCAAACATACCACCGCCACCGCCGGTTTGTTGCATTTCTTTCATACGACGCATAAACTCAGGCTCAGTAATCGTGAAAGGTGAAGAATCACTATCCATAGCTTCTAGCTGAACTGTAAAGCTTTTATCTGTAATTGCTTCTTCCAACTCTTTCTTCAAAGTCTCTTTTTCATCGTCAGATAATTTAGAGATTTGAGTTTCTTCTTTCTGAATCAATTTGTCAATATGATCAGCATCTACACGAGCAAAAGAAATATTCTCTTTAGAACCTTCTAGCTTTTGCATTAAGTGACCGATAATTGGCGAATCTAATAACAATACTTCATAACCTTTAGCCTTCGCAGTTTCAATGTAACTGTGTTGCGCTTCTTTGTCAGATGCATAAAGAATAACGGTTTTTCCGTCTTTGTCTGTTTGTGTGTCTTTTATTTTCTCTTGTAACTCTTCAAACGTAAAGTAAGAACCATCTACTGTTGGGTAAAGGGCAAACTTATCTGCTTTGTCAAAGAACTTATCTTCAGAAAGCATTCCGTATTCAATAACAATTTTAATATCGTTCCACTTCGCTTCAAACTCGGCACGGTCATTTTTGAACAGTGAGTTCATTTTGTCGGCTACCTTTCTAGTGATGTAAGAAGATATTTTCTTCACGGCACCATCAGCCTGTAAATATGAACGAGATACATTTAACGGAATGTCTGGAGAATCAATAACACCACGTAACATAGTCAAGAATTCAGGAACAATACCTTCTACATTATCAGTTACGAATACCTGGTTTTGGTATAGTTGAATTCTGTCTTTCTGTTGATTTAAGTCGTTAGAAAGTTTTGGAAAATATAGAATACCCGTAAGGTTAAAAGGATAGTCTACATTTAAATGAATATGGAACAAAGGCTCTTCAAACTGCATTGGGTAGAGCTCTCTATAAAAACTTTTATAGTCTTCTGGCTTTAAATCTGCAGGTTGCTTTGTCCATGCTGGGCTAGGGTTGTTAATAATATTGTCAACCTCTTGTGTTGGTGCAGGATCTTCTTCTTTTGCCCCTTCAGGTTTTGGTAAGGTTTCAGTCTTCATTCCAAATTTAATCGGAATAGGCATAAACTTGTTGTACTTACTTAATAGCTCGTTTATTTTACCATCTTCTAAAAACTCGGTAGAGTCATCTGCTATATGAAGAATAATTTCTGTACCACGGGTTTCTTTTTCAGCAGGCTCCATGATAAATTCAGGAGAACCGTCACAAGACCAATGAACCGCTGGTTCATCTTTAAAACTCTTGGTAATAATCTCTACTTTATGGGCAACCATAAAGGCAGAATAGAATCCAAGTCCAAAATGACCTATAATTCCTGAATCTTTAGCAGAGTCTTCATATTTATTCAAGAACTCTTCAGCGCCAGAAAAGGCTACTTCGTTAATATATTTCTTAACTTCTTCTTCTGTCATACCAAGACCTTGGTCAATGATATGCAGTTTTTTTCCTTCTTTATCTGCTTTAACCTCTATTATAGGGTTACCATATTCAACCTTTGCCTCGCCAATAGTGGTCAAGTGCTTCATTTTTAAGGTTGCATCTGTTGCGTTTGAAATTAATTCTCTTAGAAAAATTTCATGATCACTGTACAAGAACTTCTTGATCAGTGGAAAAATGTTGTCTACGGACACATTAATTTTACCTGTTGCCATTTCTTATATTTTTTATGCCACAGTCAGTGCGGCCATTGTTAATAATGATTGTTCGTTGCTATTGGTCAAAAAAAATACCACAATAGATTATTGTGACAAACTGACAGTTTTGGTCGTGAGAAAGTTTAACAAATATTTTTGTTTAATTAATGTTTAAAAAAGTTAAACATAATGTATATTTGTAATGTGATTATGAAAAATTGCTATGAAAAAGAATTTTACGCATAATCACATGTTGATTATTTATTGGTTAGGTTGTTTAGGAACGTGCTATCACCTGATAGCACGTTTTTATTAAATATAAGCTAATGTTTCATAAAAACTTCTAACTGTGAAATCTGCATCGTACCTTATAATAAAATAATTAGATATGTCTGCTAAAGCTAAAAAAGTAACAAAAGATTCAATCATTACTATGTTCATGGACTACGTGCTTGAGCACGAGCAATTACCAAAGACGGTCTACAAGTTCTGTAAAGTAAACGCTATTGAAGAATCAGATTTTTACCTATACTATGGTTCAATCAATGCACTAAAAAAAGGAATTTGGAATACTTTCTTTGAAAACACGGTAAATGTTATTCATAAAAATGCCGAGTATCAAGAATTTACGAATAGAGATAAAATGCTCACCTTCTTTTACACCTTTTTTGAAGTACTTACTTTAAATAGAAGTTATGTATTGTTTGTCATGGATAATGCCGCAAGCCCTCTTAAAAGTTTAGAACAATTAAAGGATTTAAGAAAGAATGTAAAAGAATATGCAAAAGGCTTAATTGCTGATGGTAATGCCGATAAGAACTTGAAAATTACGAAGCATAATCCGCAATTATTTTCAGAAGGGGCGTGGTTGCAAACCATGTTTTTAATGAATTTCTGGAAATCTGACGACTCCGCTTCATTTGAAAAAACAGATGTTGCCATTGAAAAATCTGTCAATACCATTTTTGATGTATTTGATAATACACCTTTAGAGAATATTCTGGATTTTGGAAAATTCCTTTATAAAGAAAAGTTTGCCTAATCTAATACATACAGCATGAAAACTTTAGATAAAATACCTACCGGAAAAATAGAGCGGGCAAGTAAACTGGTAAAGACCGGTGCAAAGATCGGCGGTAATTATGCCAAGTATATTGGTAAGAAAATTATTAATCCGGATACTACAAAAGATGAGTTGAATGAAGATAATGCCGCAGACATATATGACGGATTAAAATCATTGAAGGGTAGTGCGCTTAAAGTTGCACAGATGCTGAGCATGGAAAAGAATTTACTGCCAAATGCATATGTAGAAAAGTTTTCGCTGTCACAATTTTCAGTTCCCCCTTTATCTGCTCCATTGGTTAGAAAGACATTTAAAAAGTATTTAGATAAATATCCTGAAGATGTTTTTGATACGTTCGATAAAGATTCTATAAACGCTGCCAGTATAGGTCAGGTGCATAAGGCAACTAAAGACGGTAAGAACTTAGCTGTAAAAATTCAATATCCCGGTGTTGCCCAAAGTATAAGTAGCGATTTGGCAATAGTGAAACCTATTGCAATCCGTATGTTCAATTTACAAGGAAAAGATTCCGATAAATATTTTAAAGAAGTTGAAAATAAATTGGTTGAAGAAACCGATTATATCTTAGAAGTAGCTCAAAGTAAAGAGATTACTGAGGCGTGCAAAGTAATACCAAACATTAATTTTCCTGAATATTATACAGACCTTTCAAGTCAGCGCATTATTACGATGGACTGGATGACAGGAAAGCATTTAAGTGAATTTACAAAAGCTGGTTTTTCTCAAGCTACCGGCAATAAATTGGGTCAGGCATTATGGGATTTCTATATGTTTCAAATTCATGGGTTGCGAAAAGTTCATGCCGATCCGCATCCAGGTAATTTTTTGGTGAATGAAGAAGAAGAACTTATTGCTATTGACTTTGGTTGTATTAAAGAAGTACCAGATTCTTTTTATGTTCCTTATTTTGAACTTGCAAGGGCAGAAGTGATATCAGATGATGAAAAATTTACAGAAAAACTGTACGAGCTTGAAATCTTAATGCAGACCGATACCCCGGAAGATATATTATTTTTTAAATCTATATTTCACCAATTGTTAAGCTTATTTACATCACCGTTTCATAATGAGGATTTTGATTTTGGCGATGAGGTTTTTTGGGGAAAAATAGCAGATTTAGGAGAACAGTTTTCTTCGGATAAGCAAATACGTAAAATGAACGGTAATAGAGGTTCAAAGCACTTTTTGTACATGAACCGTACATTTTTTGGACTTTATAATTTACTACATGATCTAAAGGCATATATTAAGGTAAACGATTACAAGAAATATTTAAACTAACTATTTTACTGTTCTAGCAAGCTAGATGATCGTTATGTTTTCATAAAAATTTCTTAATAGTTGTTTATATTGCAACACTAATTCAACCTGAGGTTTATCAGGATTAAAATATTACTATGTATAATTCAAAAATAATCGGCTTAGGTCATTATGTACCTGAAAACGTAGTGACAAACGATGATTTGTCAAAAGTGATGGATACTAATGATGCTTGGATTCAAGAAAGAACCGGTATTAAAGAAAGAAGACATGTAGTTAAGGGTGATGGAGACACAACCACAACTATGGGTGTAAAAGCCGCTAAAATTGCTATTGAAAGAGCAGGTATAGATAAAGACGATATTGATTTTATCGTTTTTGCCACATTGAGTCCTGATTATTATTTTCCTGGTCCTGGTGTATTAGTGCAACGAGATTTAGGTATTAAAACCGTAGGTGCATTAGATGTGCGTAATCAATGTTCTGGTTTTGTATATGCAATTTCTATTGCAGATCAGTATATAAAAACGGGTATGTACAAAAATGTACTTGTTATAGGTTCAGAATTACATTCTCACGGATTGGATATGACTACCAGAGGTAGGGGAGTATCTGTAATTTTTGGTGATGGTGCCGGCGCGGCAGTATTGACTAGAGAAGAAGATACTACAAAAGGTATTTTGTCTACGCATTTACATTCAGAAGGTCAGCATGCAGAAGAGTTATCTTTAATTGCACCTGGTATGGGTAATAGATGGGTAACGGATATCATGGAGGACAATGATCCAAATGATGAATCTTACTTTCCGCATATGAATGGTCAGTTTGTATTTAAAAATGCTGTAGTTCGCTTTAGCGAAGTCATAGTAGAAGGATTGGAGAAAAATAAATTAAATGCAGCCGATATTGATTTATTGGTACCGCATCAAGCCAATTTGAGAATATCTCAATTTATTCAAAAGAAATTTCAGCTTAGTGATGACCAGGTTTTCAATAATATTATGAAATATGGTAACACAACCGCTGCATCTATTCCTATTGCACTTACAGAAGCTTGGGAAGAAGGTAAGGTAAAAAGTGGTGACCTAGTGGTATTAGCCGCATTTGGTAGTGGTTTTACTTGGGGTAGTGTTATGATTAAGTGGTAAAAATAAAGCACCCATAGCTTAAGCAATGGGTGCTATATAGTTTTACTTAATAAGAAAAAACCAACCAATCTTCTTTATTAAACATCCCTATATAAAGTAATAGACGTAATTATGTTTTAAATGTTACTATAGGATTCGTTTTGCTATCGTAAAGTGGAGTTTTTGTGATACGAAGTTCTTTTTTTAGCAAAGTGTTTAAAATAAAGAAACCCGAACATTCCAAAATAAATTGGAAGCCGGGCTTCAAATGCTGATAGGCTATACTAAACACTAACCATTAACTATAAACATATAGCGTTACCAACAATATTTTTAAACTCGTAAGAGTATCTAACTTTACTAATAGACGAAATATTGTCTGATTAGTTACATATTAGTGAACTTTTAACATTTTTTTATCATGAAAAAGACCCTTGTGTTCGGAGCCTCTTTAAAACCAAATCGATATAGCAACATTGCCATACATCGACTCGTAGATTCGGGTGTAGAAACCTTGGCTTATGGTTTAAGAGAAGGTGAGGTTTCTGGTGTCAATATCAGTAATACTTTAGACAAAATTAGTGATATTCATACAATTACCCTATATATAAATCCAAAAAGACAAGAAGAATATTATCAACACATCATTTCTTTAGCTCCAAAAAGGGTGATTTTTAATCCCGGAACCGAAAACCCTGAGTTTTATAAATTACTAGAAAACAATGGTGTAGAGGTGGATGTAGCGTGTACTTTAGTGCTTTTGGGAACTCGTCAATACTAAGCGATATCCTTGATTTTGGTAGTTGTATTTTTTTTACGAATGAGCCATAATCCTACAAAGGTTAGCAGACCATTCAACGGTAAAAGTTCATAACCGAAGATGTAGCCGCCAAAATAAGAACTGGGTAGCTTAGCTAAAACAAGAATAATTGTCACACAAACTAGGGCTACGATCCAAACATACTTGTCCTTAATTTGGTGCTTGGTAAATATGCCGAAAGAGAATAATCCCAATAATGGACCATAGGTGTATGAAGCAACGGTAAGAAGCCCGTCAATTACATTTTTATCCAATATATACTTAAATGAAATTACCACTAGAATCAATAATACGCTCATGCCAATATGCGTAATTCTACGAATCTTTTTTGCTGCTTGTTCAGGTTTCTTTTCTGTGTCAAGAAAATCTACGCAGAAAGAGGTGGTCAACGAAGTAAGTGCGCTATCGGCACTACTGTAGGCTGCGGCAATTAAGCCTAACATAAAAGTAACGGCTACGGTTATGCCTAATCCACTATTTAGCGCAATTTCAGGAAATAGAAGGTCAGATTTGGGAGACCCGTCCATCAAGGGTAGCGCAATACTGTGTGCATCTGCATAAATGAAAAGTAGTGCGCCTAATAGCATAAATATAAAAGTGACTACGACCAATACAATACTAAAGCTAACCATGTTTTTTTGGGCTTCACCTAGATTTCTACACGTTAAGTTTTTTTGCATCATATCTTGATCAAGTCCTGTCATACAAATGGTAATGAACATTCCGCCCAAGAATGATTTTACCAAATGGTTTTTAGAAGAAAGGTCATCGGTAAAAAATGTTTTGCTGTACTGTCCTAATTCAGGGGAGTTTAAAAACTCAATGAATGTCCAGTTCATTTTATCCAATATAAAATAGATAGAGAGTCCAACGGAAACTAACATAAACAAGGTCTGTAAGGTGTCCGTCCAAACTATAGTCTTTATTCCGCCTTTAAAAGTATAGATCCAAATAAGTAGAATAGAGAGAATTACGGTAATTTCAAAGGGAACATTCCAAGCATCGAATACAAACTGTTGCAAAACAATAGCGACTAGGAACAAACGAAATGCTGCCCCAAGAACACGAGAAATGAAAAAAGAAATTGCACCTACTTTATAACTAACAAAGCCAAACCTATTATCTAAGTACTCATAAATAGAAGTTACGTTTTGTTTGTAGTAAATAGGTAGAAGTACAAAGGCAGTAACCATATAGCCAAGAAAGTACCCAAATACCACTTGCATGTAACTAAATTGCGAAACATCTACCCAGCCCGGTACAGAAATAAATGTTACCCCAGAAAGTGAAGCTCCTACCATACCAAAAGCTACCAAGTACCAAGGTGATTGTTTACCGGCCTTAAAGAAATCTTCGTTAGAGTCATTTTTACCAGTGAAGTATGAAATGACCAAGAGTAAAACGAAGTAACCGGTAATCAATAATAAGATATGAGAAGCGTTCATGCTGTAAAATTTGCGGCAAATTACAAAAAGTTAAATGAGGTACGGTAAAGAGATTTATCGCCATTAAATTAAACACAAAAATAGATTTAGTAGAAGTGTAGAAAATGATAGTGTCAATGATATATGTGTTTTTGTTAAATTTTAAGAAAACTATACGATTAGCTTTTCAAGTTTAATCGTAAATTTATGGCCATATTAGCCTATGGATTTTTCATCAAAATTATTGGAAAACGCAGTGTATGAAGTTTCGCAGTTACCTGGTATTGGTAAGCGAACTGCATTACGTTTGGTATTGCACTTGTTGAAACAACCAGAGCAACGCACAGAAAACCTTTCTACATCTTTGGTAGATTTAAGGGGTAGAATTCAATTTTGTGAGAATTGCCACAATATTTCAGACACTACAATGTGTGAAATATGTGCAAATCCTAAGAGAGATAGTGCATTGGTATGTGTTGTTGAAGATATTAGAGATGTAATGGCAATTGAAAACACTGGTCAGTTTAGAGGAAAATATCATGTACTAGGTGGTAAGATTTCGCCAATGGAAGGTATAGGTCCCCAAAATCTGAAAATAGGAACCTTAATTGATAAAGTAAGAAAGGGCGTAATAAAGGAGTTAATTTTTGCGTTGAGTTCTACTATGGAGGGCGATACTACCAATTTTTACATTTTTAGACAACTAGAGGGCTTAGATGTAAAAACATCTACGATAGCAAGAGGAATAGCCGTTGGCGATGAATTGGAATATGCAGATGAGGTCACTCTTGGAAGAAGTATCTTAAATAGAGTGCCATTTGAAGGGTCGTTAAGACAAGATTAGTATCTATTTTTCGTTAAATATCAATAAAAAGGTATTTATTTTATTATTTTTGCAAAAAACATAAACAAAACAAGCTTTAAATTATCGATATGTCAAAATTTGAATTGAAACTACCACGTATGGGAGAGAGTGTTGCAGAAGCAACATTGACGTCATGGTTGAAAGAGGTAGGCGATACGATTGAGATGGATGAGGCCATTTTTGAAATTGCTACGGATAAGGTTGATAGTGAAGTGCCAAGTGAAGTTGATGGTGTTTTAATTGAAAAATGCTTTAATGTTGATGACGTTGTAGAGGTAGGGCAAACTGTTGCAATAATTCAAGTAGGAGGGGATGTTGATGTTAGTGATGTTGCGGATACTGTTCATGAAGTAGAAGAGCCAGAGCCGGTTCTACAAGAAATGGTGGCTGCTGCAGAATCAGTGGTAATGCATGCAAGGGCAGAGACATCTACCGTTCAGTTAAATGGAACCTCTGATCGTTTTTATTCTCCGCTAGTTAAGAACATAGCAAAAGAAGAAGGTATTTCTTTTGAAGTACTGGAGACAATTCCTGGAACAGGAAAAGACGGTAGGGTTACCAAAGATGATATATTAAACTACGTTAAAACCGGAGATAGTAAACCTGTTGAAAAAGTTGCTGCTCCAGAAAGGGTAGTTGTACAAGATAGGGTAGAGGTACCGGTTAAGGTTGCAGAGCCAACACCTGCACAAGAGAAAGTTGCAGTACCTGAAGTTGCGGCTAAAGCAGCACCAGTAGCACCGGCGCCAACTCCAGCAAGCAAGCCCGCTCCAGAAAAACCTAAAATGCAAGTTTCTCGTGGAGATGAGGTAGTACCCATGACCAGAATGGGCAAATTAATTGCCAAGCATATGACAGATAGTGTAACAACATCTGCACATGTACAAAGTTTTATAGAAGTAGATGTAACCAATATTGTTACATGGCGTAATAAAATTAAAGATGCTTTCTTTAAGAGAGAAGGAGAGAAATTTACGTTCACTCCAATTTTTATGGAGGCCGTAGCTATGGCATTGAAGAAATATCCAATGATGAATATTTCTGTTGATGGTGATACCGTTATAAAAAAGAAGAATATTAATATAGGTATGGCGGCAGCATTACCAGATGGTAATTTAATAGTACCAGTAATTAAAAATGCCGATCAGTTAAATTTACTGGGTATAGCTAAAGTTGTAAATGACTTGGCAAACCGTTCTAGAAATAATGAGCTTAAGCCAGATGAGGTGCAGGGCGGTACGTATACCGTAACCAATGTTGGTACTTTTGGTAGTGTATTTGGAACTCCAATAATCAATCAGCCACAGGTAGGTATTATGGCATTGGGTGCTATAAGAAAGATTCCTTCGGTTATTGAAACATCGGAAGGCGATGTAATTGCTGTACGTAGCAAAATGTATTTATCTCACAGTTATGATCACAGGGTTGTAAACGGTGCTTTAGGTAGTATGTTCGCAAAAGCTGTAGCAGATTACTTAGAAGCTTGGGATGTAAACAGAGAGGTGTAAACCTAGAATCATATTATAATTACAAACACCCCATTATACAAAATGTATAATGGGGTGTTTGTTTTTGTAACAGTTTGGGCTAAATAAAATAGAGTTGATCAGCGTTCTTCTAAACTTTTTTAATCTAGAAATAAAATTAATCGCAAGTAACTTTATGTGCCTAATAAACGAAAGTGTATTTTTGTTAAAAGTAGAACTTGTATGGAATTAAAGCTTACCAGACCCATTTGCTTCTTTGATTTAGAGACAACTGGGATCAATGTAGCAAAAGATCGTATTGTTGAAATAGCGATATTAAAGGTATATCCTAACGGAAATAAGGAAAGTAAAACATGGTTGGTGAATCCGGAGATGGAGATACCAGAAGAGGTAATTGCCGTTCATGGTATTACCAATGAAAAGGTAGCTAACGAGCCAACATTTAAAGAGCTTTCTAAAGAAATCTATAAGATTATAAAGGATAGCGATTTAGGCGGATTTAATTCTGACCGATTTGATATTCCATTATTGGCAGAAGAACTATTACGTGCAGATATTGATTTTGATATGAAAAATACGGTATCTGTAGATGTGCAGACCATTTTTCATAAAATGGAAAAGCGCACACTTGAAGCTGCGTATAAGTTTTATTGTGACAAAAATCTTACAGATGCCCATAGTGCTGCTGCAGATACCAATGCTACTTATGAGGTGCTGCTTTCTCAGTTAGATAGATATCCTGATTTAGAAAACAATATTAAAAAACTATCAGAATTTTCAAGAAGAAAGCAATCTGTAGATTTTGCCGGTTTTATTGCATTAGATGAAGATGGTGAAGAGGTATTTTCATTTGGTAAGCATAAAGGTAAAAAAGTGCATGCTGTTTTAGAAAAAGAACCAGGTTATTTTGGTTGGATGCTTAACGCGGATTTTCCATTGTACACCAAAAAGATTCTTACTCAAATTAAACTGAGCAAACTCAATAATAAATTAGGTTAAAATGAGAATTTGTTTAGTATTGTTTTTATTGATAATGGGTGTTGGTCATGCTCAAGAAGTTTTGGTAGAAGGGCATGTATATGATGATAAAACGAAAACTGCTGTGCCATATGCTAATATTAGTTTTCTAAAAACGCTTAAAGGAACCTCTAGTGACGAAGAAGGATATTTTTATATAGATGTACCTGAATCGTATTTAGAGCGTGAGGTGCATATTTCAGCTTTAGGTTTTAAAGACACGATAATGCCTGCAAGGGTAATTTCAGAAAAGAAGAAAATTTACATGAAAGAAGAAACTTTTGAGCTTGAAGAAGTTGTGGTTTCTCAAAGCTTAGGAGATTCACAAGTGTTGAATCCTGTGAGTTCATATAGTATTAAGAGCGGATTTTCTTCAGCCGAAACCCCTTGGGTATTGGCGTTGTATTTTCCAAATATAGGTGCTGCTAAAAAGTATTTACAGAAAATTACTATTCATGTACAACAGAACAGTAAGTTTAAAAGAGCTTCATCTAAATTTAGGTTACGTGTTTATGATGTAGATAAAAAAACACGTAAACCGGATCATGATTTAATTCGTAAAAGCATTATTTTAGAAAGTTCTACAGAAGAAGATTATGTCTCTATAGATCTTTCTAGTATGGGTATAAGAATGCCAGATGAAGGTGTGTATATTGGTCTAGAATGGATTTTTCTTCCTTATAACTGGTATACGAATACATATAAGCATGCTATTACAAATAAGAAAGTGGTAGAAGATCGTTTTGCACCTACATTCGCTGCGGTATATCAAAAGAACCAAAATTTTAAAACTATGGTTTACGGTATGGGCGAGTGGAATGAATTTGGAATAAAGGCACCAGGTAATAACGAAAATTTAATACCGGCCATTAGTTTAAAATTGTCTAAGAAAAAATAAGTCCCAATGAAAATTATATGTATAGGTAGAAATTACGCGGCACATATTAATGAGCTTAAGAATGAAAGACCAGAGGAACCGGTTGTTTTTATAAAGCCAGATTCATCGGTATTGCCAAAACAGCAAGATTTCTATATTCCAGAATTTTCGGATAATGTGCATTATGAAGTTGAGGTCTTGGTGAAAATTAAAAAAGTTGGTAAGCATATCAGTAAAGAATTTGCGCCTACATATTATGATGAAGTTGGATTGGGAATTGATTTTACGGCAAGAGATTTGCAATCTAAATTAAAAGAAAAAGGGCTGCCTTGGGAAAAAGCGAAAGGATTTGATGGTGCTGCGGTAATAGGAGAATGGTTGCCTAAAACTGATTTCAAGGATATTAATAACCTTAATTTTAAGCTTACAAAAAATGACCAGGTCGTGCAAGAAGGCAATACAAGTCTAATGCTTTGGAAGGTAGATGAAATAATTGCCTATGTTTCAACGTTCTTTATGTTAAAAAAAGGAGATATTATTTTTACCGGAACACCTGCGGGTGTTGGGAAAATAAGTCCAAATGACTATCTTACGGGTAGTTTGGAAGATAAAGAGCTTTTTACCTTAAAAATTAAATAATGATTTATAACCTGGATAAGATTAACGAGATGGCAGAGGGGGATCAGGATTTTATAAATTCTGTTATATCTGTTTTTTTGGAAGAAGTACCTGAAGATTTAGAAGCTTTAGAAAAAGCCCTTGAAGAAAAAGACCATGACCAAGTGTATAAACTTGCGCATAAAATAAAGCCAAATGTAGATTTGTTAGGAATGGAACAAACACGTGCCATAGCCTTAGAATTAGAAACTTTGGGTAAGCAAGAGGCAAATATGGCTGAGATTGAAAAAAGATTTCCAATGCTAAAGACAGATATAAATCAGGTTGTGGCAGAATTAAAAAATGACTTTCAGTTATAATGCTTGCCGAAATAATTACAATTGGCGATGAAATTCTCATTGGTCAAGTTATAGATACCAATTCCGCATTTATTGGTAAAGAACTGAATAAAATAGGCATTTCCGTTTATCAAATTACTTCAATACAAGATGAACGCACGCATTTGTTAAATGCTTTTAAAGATGCATCAGAACGTGTAGATGTCGTCATCATTACCGGTGGGCTAGGACCTACTAAAGATGATATTACCAAACACACTTTATGCGAGTTCTTTAATGATCAACTTGTTGAGAACGCAGAAGTGCTGGCACATGTAGAAGAATTGTTTGCAAAATATATAAGTAACACCCCAATATCCGATATTAATAGAATGCAAGCCTTGGTGCCTAGTAAGGCTGAGGTTTTGCATAATGCCAATGGTACAGCTCCTGGAATGTTGATAAGGGAAAATGAGGTTACATTTATTTCAATGCCCGGTGTGCCTTTTGAAATGAAGCGCCTAATGACTGAATCTGTGATTCCTAAATTGGCATCTTATTATAAAAGACCACATATCATCCATAGAACTGTAGTTACCTATGGTATGGGTGAAAGTGCAATTGCCAAGCGCATAGAAGCTTGGGAAGATGCGTTGCCTTCTCATATTAAATTAGCTTATTTGCCTAATTTGGGCAAGGTGAGGTTACGTTTATCTAGTAAGGGACCTGATTTTGATGAACTGGAATCTGCAATGAGCGCCGAAATTGAAAAATTATATCCGTTGATTAACGATATTATCTTTGGACTTGAAGATGATGAAAGTTTAGAGGAGATCGTTGCTAAAATGTTGACCGGTAAAAATTTGACCTTGTCTACCGCAGAAAGTTTTACGGGAGGTAAAATTGCGGAGAAAATTACTTCAATGCCCGGAGCTTCTAATTATTTTAAAGGTAGCGTTGTCAGTTATGCTACAGAGGCAAAGATTAATGTATTAAATGTGTCTAAGGAAGTTGTAGAACAACATTCTGTTGTTAGTGCGGAAGTTGCTTTGGCAATGGCAAAAGGGGCAAAAGAATTGATGAAAACCGACTTTGCAATAGCTACGACTGGGAATGCAGGACCAACAAAAGGAGATTCTAATGCAGAGGTAGGAACGGTATTTATAGCGATAGATGGTCCTAAGTCTAAATACGTGAAAGAATTTCAAATGGGAAGCACCCGTGAGAGAGTTGTGGAAAAGTCTGTAAATAAGGCATTTGAGCTCCTTCAAAAAGAAATTTTAAAAATGTGATCTTTATTGTTGTTGGAACGATAAAAAAGATATAAATTTGCACCCTGTTTAAAAGAAAAAGTCAGCACGATGTCAAAAGTTTGTGAAATTACGGGTAAGAAGGCGATGTTTGGAAACAATGTTTCGTTTTCCATTAATAAAACTAGAAGAAGATTTGATGTAAATCTATCTAAGAAACGTTTTTACATTCCAGAAGAAGACCGTTGGATAACACTTAAAGTTTCTACAAGAGCTTTAAAAAGTATCAATAAGAAAGGTATATCTGCTGTTTTAAAAGAAGCAAAAGCAAAAGGATTCGTTATTAAGTAATCTGGAAAATAGAGCGATAAGATGGCAAAGAAAGGTAATAGAATACAAGTTATATTAGAATGCACCGAGCATAAAGAATCTGGTCAACCAGGTACTTCAAGATATATCACTACCAAGAATAAGAAGAACACTCCTGAGAGATTGGAAATTAAAAAATTCAATCCTATTCTTAAGAGAATGACCGTTCATAAAGAAATTAAATAGATTTTCACTTTAGAGAATCACAAAAAATATAAGTCATGGCTAAGAAGACCGTAGCAAGTTTACAGACAAGTTCTAAAAGATTGACAAAAGCTATAAAAATGGTTAAGTCACCAAAATCAGGTGCTTACGTTTTTGTAGAACAAGTAATGCCACCAGAATTGGTAGATGCTTGGATTGCCAAGAAATAAGAAATATAACTTTTAGTAGTTATTGAGCCCCTTTCCTACGAAAGGGGCTTTTTAATTTTTATATTTGAATAACCATAGGATAAACAATGAGCTTATTTAAAAAAATATTTTCTTCTCAGAAAAAGGAAACCTTGGATAAAGGTTTGGAAAAAACTAAAACTAGCTTTTTCTCTAAGTTAGGAAAAGCGGTTGCCGGTAAGTCAAAAGTAGATGATGACGTACTTGATAATCTTGAAGAGGTACTGGTTTCTTCAGATGTTGGTGTAGATACTACATTAAAGATAATCGAAAGAATAGAAGCAAGAGTTGCTCGTGACAAGTATGTAGGTACGGATGAGCTAAATTCTATTTTAAGAGCTGAAATTGCTGGTCTTCTTTCTGAAACCAATGACAGCGAAACTGGCGATATTCAAATACCAAAAGATAAAAAACCATATGTAATCATGGTAGTTGGTGTAAATGGTGTTGGTAAAACAACCACTATTGGTAAGCTGGCACATAGAT
Source organism: Maribacter zhoushanensis (assembly GCF_029350975.1). Lineage (GTDB taxonomy): Bacteria > Bacteroidota > Bacteroidia > Flavobacteriales > Flavobacteriaceae > Maribacter > Maribacter zhoushanensis. The sequence goes on along the minus strand of NZ_JARKMR010000009.1, from coordinate 50,114 downwards.
TTAAAAACCAAGGTTTAAAAGTGGTATTAGGTGCTGCAGATACTTTTAGGGCAGCTGCTATTGATCAGTTACAGGTTTGGGCAGATAGGGTAGATGTTCCTATCGTAAAACAGCAAATGGGTAGTGATCCCGCTTCTGTTGCTTTTGATACCTTAAGTTCTGCTGTCACTCAAGATGCAGACGTTGTTATTATAGATACTGCAGGGCGTTTACATAATAAGGTGAACTTAATGAACGAGCTTACCAAGGTTAAACGTGTCATGCAAAAAGTAGTTGAAGATACACCGCATGAAGTATTGTTGGTGCTAGATGGTTCTACAGGTCAAAATGCATTTGAGCAAGCAAAACAATTTACAAAGGCTACAGAAGTAACTGCTTTGGCAATTACCAAATTAGATGGTACGGCAAAAGGTGGTGTGGTTATTGGAATATCTGATCAATTTAAAATACCGGTGAAGTATATTGGTGTAGGGGAAGGTATAGAAGATTTACAGGCATTCAATAAACATGAATTTGTAGATTCATTCTTTAAAATTTAAAATTGAGATACGGCTGGTTCTTACTTCCTCTTTTATTATGTAATCTGAGCAGGGGGCAAATGAACCACCCAAAAGCTAGTCCGTTTGCCAAGATTGAACAAGAAATTGGACTTTCAAAAATTACTATAGAATATTCTAGGCCGTCTGCCAAGGGTCGCACTTTATTTGGTAATCAACCTAACGGAGAACCTGGTCTGGTGCCAAACGGTCGTATTTGGAGGGTAGGAGCCAATGAGTCTACGAAAATTACTTTTAGTACCAATGTATTGGTTAATGGTAAGAAACTTGAAAAAGGTACTTATGCCTTATATGCTTTTCCTGAGGAAGAAGAATGGCAAATAGTTTTTCATAATAATATTACACATTGGGGTGATGGCAGGGCAAAATATAATGCCAAAGAAGATGCATTAAGAATTGGGGTTGTACCTACGCACAAACAAGATTTTCAAGAGACTTTTCTAATTTCGTTCGATGATATTGGTCATAACGGAGCATCTATACATTTAAATTGGGGAACTACTCAAATTGCTTTTCCTGTAAACTTTGATACGAAGTCTATCATGCAAGACCAGATAGTTGAAATGCTATCAAATGCTCCTACGGCACAGACGTATTATGAAATTGCAAGATATTATCAAGAACAAGGTTTAAAGTTGCAAGAAGCGCTAAGTTATGTTGATAAAGCAATTAAACTGCGGGGTGATACCTATTACTTTCATAGAGTACGATCTTTAATATTAGGAGATTTACAAAATTATGAAGCTGCTATTAAGGCATCTAACATTTCTATCAAGTTAGCTGAAAAAGAAGGTAAAGATGAATTTGTTCGCTTGAACAAAAATGATATTGAGCGCTGGAAAGCATTACACCAAACAAATAGATAATCGTATGAAAAAGTATTTTTTGTTATTAGTCATCATTTTATTGAGTGCTTGTAAAAATGAGCAGGAAAATAAAGAAGAAGTAGTTCTTTGGACACCTTATAACGATTCTATTGAAGTTGCTGCTAACGCCGATCATGAAAATGGACGCATGCAATACAAGTTGATACAATCTAAGATTTTAGATAAAAATGAAGTATTTAGTCCGCTATACGAAGAAGTTTCTAAGCTGACGGAAGCGGAGTATCAGAAGTTGCTTCCTATGATTTTGGAGCAAGATATTTTTGTAATTCGAAATCATATCAAAGAAGGTAGGCTTACTTATGAAAATCTGGTTTTGTTTTATTTGCATCGCATCTATAAATATGAACTGGATAATACTACTACCTTAAATACGGTAATTGCTTTAAATAAAGATGTAATAGAACAAGCACGAGAGTTAGATAGGTTAAGTGAAAAGGGGGTGGTAACGAAAATTCAACATCCCATTTATGGTATGCCTATTTTGTTGAAAGACAACATTAATACGTTAGGTATGAAAACTACTGCGGGTTCAATTGCTTTAATGGATAATGAAGTAGATGATTCGTTTATAGTTCAGCAATTAAAAAAGAACGGAGCCTTGATTTTGGGTAAGGTCAACTTAAGTGAATGGGCTTATTTTTTATGCTCAGGTTGCCCTGTGGGGTATAGTGCCTATGGTGGTCAAACTCTAAATCCATATGGACGAAGAGTTTTTGAAACGGGCGGTTCAAGTTCTGGAAGTGGAACTGCTGTAGCAGCTAATTATGCAGTTGCGGCGGTAGGTACTGAGACTTCTGGGTCTATATTGTCGCCAAGTAGCCAAAATTCTGTAGTAGGTCTAAAACCTACAATAGGATTGTTAAGTAGGTCTGGTATTGTTCCTATTTCTAGTACTTTAGATACTTCTGGTCCAATGACAAAAAATGTAAAGGACAATGCAATCTTATTATCGGCAATGTTGGGTTATGATGAATTAGATTCCGCTTCTGTTGAAGATAATTTTCCTGGTGTTTTATCGGCTGGGTTACATCCAATTCCATTTTCTGATATGAGATTAGGTGCAATTAAAGAGTTGATACAAACCGATAGTATTTACAAAAAGACCATAGAGGATTTAAAAGAAGCTGGTGCTACCATAGTTGAATTTACACCGCCAGAAGTTGCTATGAATGGTTTTTTAAGCATTTTAAATATTGATATGCGTAACGATTTGAAGTCGTATCTAAAAGAATATACGGACCCTAAATTGGTGAAAATTTCTTCAGTTACAGATGCGGTTATTTTTAATAATCAAGATTCGTTGGTGAGAATACCCTACGGGCAAGCATTGTTCAATGGTATACTTTCAGATTCTACTACAACTGCTGAATTAGAGGAGATAAAATCTAATCTTGAAAAAAACGGACGCACTTTCTTTGATAATGCGATGGATAAGCACAAGCTAGATGCTGTACTCTCAATTAATAATTATCATGCTGGTTATGCAGCTGTGGCTAAATATCCAGCCTTAACCGTGCCAATGGGTTATAAAAATACGGGAGAGCCAATTAGTTTGACTTTTATAGGAAAACAGTTCTCAGAAGCAAATTTGTTGAGATTAGGGAAATCTTATGAAGAAAAGTTTCCAAATCGAGTGTTGCCAAAAGACTACCAAAACTAAATTTGATGGCTTAAAATGAAAAGAAGGGGTTTTATAAAAAAGACTTTTCGGTGGGTAGCTGGGTTAGGTTTGCTGACGGGATTATATAGTTGGCAGATAGAACCGTTTTGGATGCATTTTGTGTATTTAAAAATGCCTTTAAAAAATTTACCAGATGCGCTAGTTGGTAAAACGGTAATGCAAATCAGTGATATTCATATCGGTAATTCTTTTGATTATCAGTACATAATAGATTCATTTAAAGAAGCTCAAGAATTACATCCAGATTTTGTGGTATATACAGGTGATTATGTTACCTATGAAGATAATGAGCAAATAACACAATTACAAGAGGTACTGCAATATGTGGTTAAAGGGTCATTAGGAACCATTGGTATTTTAGGAAATCATGATTACGGGATTGATTTTGTAGAAGAGCCGGTTGCGCAAAATATTACAGAAAGTTTAGAAGATTCAGGGGTAACTATGTTACGTAATGATGCGGTAGAGATAAACGGACTCAATTTTTTAGGGATGGATGATTTTTGGGGAAGTAATTTTTACCCCGAAAAAACTATGGCAAAATACAATCCTGAATTGGCAAATATTACCCTATGTCACAATCCGGATGTATGTGATCTACCTGTGTGGAATAACTTTAAAGGTTGGATACTTTCAGGTCATACTCATGGCGGACAAGTAAAACCACCTTTTTTGCCACCACTTATTTTACCGGTTAAAAATAAAAATTACGATGCCGGTGTAAAAGATTTAAAAGATGGTAGAACCTTATATATTAATAGTGCTTTAGGTTGTTTACGACAAGTTCGTTTTAATGTAAGACCAGAAATAACGGTATTTGAGCTTTCTAAAGAAGTTTAATAAAAATTGTTTAATCAATAGATTGTATCACGGTATCTGCCGCCAAACGAGATTTACCTATTAAATTAGGTTGTGTGTCATCTTCTAAATGTCTGTAGCCCAAAGCAACTGAAAAGAGTACTTTATGGTCTTCAATATTTAAAATTTCTTTATACTTTTTTGGTTCAATACCTTCCATAGGTGTGGAATCTATTTCCATGCTTGCGCAGGCAGCTAAGAAGAACCCTAAAGTGATATAGACTTGTTGAGATAACCAATTTATGGTTTTCTCTTCGGGTTGAGTTTTTACAAATTGTTTGTAAAATTTTATAGAGTTTTCAAGTAGATTTTCTTCGACCCGCTTTTCAAATTCTTCCAGATTATCCATTACACTAAATACTACCAAATGGCTGGCATCTTTAATCTTGGATGCATTTGAATATGAAGCATTAGCTAATTCATCTTTCACCTGTTTGTTAGAAACGAATGTGAACAACCAAGGTTGGCTGTTAATAGAAGACGGACTTAGTTTTAATATATGTTTTAAATCCGCTATTTGCGAATCGGGAACTCTTCTTGTCGGGTCAAATTTTTTAGTCGTATATCTTGCTTCGGCAATGCTTCTAAAATTCATTTTGCAATTTTGTACAAAAGTAAGGATACTTATTCGCTATGTATTAAATAGGTCATGCCAGATGGTATTTTAAAATGGAAAAATCTATTGCTCCATAATAGCATTTAGTAATCCCCAGATTTCATTATCAAAACTAGAAGGACCTAATAGTTCTTCATTACTGGCTCCGCCCATACGAACAACCACTAAATCTAAACTTGGAACCATATATAATTTTTGGTCGTTGAGCCCTAAGCCGGCATATAAGTCATCAGGTGCATTTGGTATTAAACTGCCTGAATATTCTTCAATAGAACTAGGTAATCTAAAACTACTCTTACCATTTAACCAATACAGGTATCCGTAAGAAAGGTTTAAATTTTGAGAAGTATTGGTCATGGCGTTAAAGTAACTCTGGTCAGAAAGAATAGAGAGTCCGTCCCAATAACCTTCGTTTAAGTTTAAAATACCAAAACGTGCCATGCTTCTAGCGGAACTAAAGAATACATTATTATAGCCTATTTCAATAAATAAGCCTTGCATGCCTATTGGTTCTTTTATTTTTTCTGAGAAATAGGAATTGAAATCGGTTTCCGTAGCATTAGCAATAACATCATCAAGTAATGTGTATGGTGCATTATGGTAATACCAAAAAGTGCTAGGGTCATTTAAATAAGACAGGCATTCTGGCTCTGTACAGAAAATATCATCCATGTTGTAATCTAGACCCGTAGTCATGGTCAATTGATTTTTTATGGTGATGTTCAATTCTTGTTCTAAAGGCATGCTAGACCAACCCTCGCCTAAATAGGTAGAGGTAGTGTCTGTAATATCAAAATACCCTTCTTCTTGAGCAATACCGGTTAACATGGCCGTTAAATTTTTTCCGGCAGAATTCCATGCATGATTATCATCTGACTTAAAATCGCCAAAGTATTTTTCAATAACTATGCGGCCATCTTTTAGTACAATAAAGGCATCGGTGTTATTATTTTCTAAGAAGAAATATAGGTTGCTTACTTCGTCTTCGTTCCAACCTAATGTTTCCATAGATATGGTTTCCCATTCATTAGCTCTTGAAATGGGTGGAAAATATGTTTCTGTAGGTAATGTAGCTGTTACGGGTGGTGTACCACTCTTGCCAGTTTCTGAAGTAGGTTCAGAATCACTTGAGCATGAGGCTACAATTAACGATAGGGCAAATAGCCTGAAATATTGGGAGAATTTCATGGTTAATTTAAGATTTGGGTATACATAAACTGTAATCAAATAAAGATTACAAGTAAATTTGTCCATATCTAACGTTTTTAAATAGCCAAATCGTATTTTTGCACCCCAATTTATATTATGAGGACAAAAACCCTTAAGAAGAACAAAATCAACGTAGTAACTCTAGGTTGTTCAAAGAATGTATATGATTCTGAAGTACTCATGGGCCAATTAAAGGCTAACGACAAAGAAGTTGTGCATGAAGAAGAAGGAAATATAGTTGTAATTAACACCTGTGGCTTTATCGCTAATGCAAAAGAAGAAAGTGTTAATACCATTTTAGAATATGTTCAAAAGAAAGAAGATGGTGCCGTAGATAAAGTTTTTGTTACTGGTTGCTTAAGTGAACGTTACAAGCCAGACTTGCAAAAAGAGATTCCTAATGTAGATGAATACTTTGGTACCAGTGAGTTGCCAGGTTTATTAAAAGCTTTAGGAGCAGATTATAAGCATGAGTTGATAGGTGAACGTTTAACGACCACACCTAAGAACTACGCCTATTTAAAAATTGCAGAAGGTTGTGATAGACCTTGTTCGTTCTGTGCTATACCTTTAATGAGAGGTAAACACAAAAGTACACCTATAGAAGAATTGGTGACGGAAGCAGAAAAACTTGCGGCTAAAGGCGTAAAAGAACTGATTTTGATAGCCCAGGATCTTACATATTATGGGCTAGATTTATACAAGAAGAGAAATCTTGCTGAACTTTTAGAAGCTTTGGTAAAGGTTGAAGGAATAGAATGGATACGTTTGCATTATGCATTTCCTGCAGGTTTCCCAATGGATGTGTTAGATGTGATGAACAGAGAACCAAAGGTTTGTAACTATCTAGATATTCCGTTACAGCATATATCTGACCGTATTCTTAAAAGTATGCGTCGTGGTACTACAGAAGCCAAAACAACGAAATTACTTAAGGAGTTTAGGGCCGCTGTTCCAGAAATGACAATAAGGACTACATTAATTGTTGGGTACCCTGGTGAAACTGAAGAAGATTTTGAGATTCTTAAAAACTGGGTAACCTCTATGCGTTTTGAGCGTTTGGGTTGTTTTACTTATAGTCATGAAGAAAATACCCATGCTTATACTTTGGTAGACGATGTTCCGGAAGAAGTAAAACAAGAGCGTGCTAATATTATCATGGAAATACAATCTCAAATATCTTGGGAATTGAACCAAAAGAAAGTAGGGGAGACGTTTCGTTGTATAATAGATCGTAAAGAAGGAAATCACTTTATAGGAAGAACTGAGTTTGATTCGCCAGATGTAGACAACGAGGTTTTAATTGATGCAACTAAGCATTACGTAAAACAAGGTGAGTTTGTCAATGTAAAGATTACAGAGGCAGCTGATTTTGACCTTTACGGTGAACCGGTTTCATAGTTTAGCTTACTAGGTAGCATAGCTTAAATCCGCACTAATTTTCAGAATTATCTGAAGAGATCAGTAATGTCAGTAGTAATCTAAATTTTATTGCTCTATTTAGTGTTAAAACCTAAATAGAGTTTGCTGTTGCTCGTGGTAATACAAAAAATATTGTTGATATTGAGTTAGCTATGGGCTTATAAGAAAAAGGTTTGTTTTAAATAATCTATAGCTCCTTCTTCATCATACCAATAGTGAAATAGCCAAGCAAGGCGATCACAACACCAATGATTACCCACAACCACCATTTGTTTTCAAAAAGAGGATTGGTTGTTTCAAGTACTGGTTTAGGTATTTTGATTACGTTACCAAAGTCTAGTTTAGTAATATTCTTAGGTAAAGAAACCGTAGTTTTTGAAATATCGTAATTAGGAAAATTAGTATTAGACTTACCATAAACTAAATAGTAAGTAGCTGGTTCTATAAACCTTGTGGTCAATGTATGTATATACCCTTTAAGCTTTGCTCCTGATATTTTTAATGGCTGATTGTCGTTGTTCAACACAATTACTCGCACTTTATTCGCTAACGTACCTGGTAATTGAAAACTATTATCTTCCATAGATGAAAGTGTTCTAGTAGCCAAGGGGCTATAATTATAATAGAACCCTTTTTCGGTCTTTACACTATCTGCTAAGTATTGAATAGAGACAGATCTGTAATAATCAATGTTGTCATCAACGGTTAGTTCCAGTAAGTTTAAAGGAACTCGCTTGTTTAAATCAATATCTATTATAGTTTTCTTTTCCTCTTGGGTGACTTTAAAAGTCTCTATTTTATAATCACGGTATTCCGCAGCCTTTATTGCCTTTTTAAGAATGTTTACTGATGTTAGATTCGGCTTTTCAGCGCTTTTAATCTGTATTCTATAGTATCTATAATTGGCATCGGGAAACTTTAATGTGGTGAACGAATAATTAGTTTGGTCATTATTAATTGACAATATACGATAGTCTTTAAGAATAGTGAACCATTGCTTCTGATATTGGCTTCCTTCAAGAGTTACTTCCCAATTAAAATTTAGGTCTTGTATATTTAATAGTATCTCATTAATGGTTTCTTTTTGCGGCAGTTCATAGGTGTAGAAATAACCTTTAGAGTTATTAACGCTGTTCAGTAGGTTAAAAGATATCTCTGAATTAGAATTTTCTGCTTTAGAAACCTTATGAAGGTAAGGTGCTTCAATAGTATCGTTAGCGGTGACCCCATAAATACGAATGTCACTCATATTGGTATTCACTTCTGAAAATACATCATTTGGTATATCTATGGCATGCCATTGATTCTCTATACCCTTTAATTCTATTTTATTAGAGTACTGTTCCATCTGCCCGAAACAGAAAGAAGTCATCACAAAGGCAAGCATTACCAGTAGTTTATTATTTTGAATCATCTGAAATAATGTGTTTGTATTTGTTGTAAAGAAATGAAATAATCAATAAAAGAACACCTAGAGAAACAAATACGATGGTCTTTGAGATGGTATTTAATGATGATATATCGTAGAAAAACAATTTGATCAATGTGATGGAAAAAAGCGCAATAGCACCAATGCGTAGGTGTTTTTTCTTTTTCCATATGCCTAGAGCAATCAATAAAAGTGCGTAAATACCCCAGAGAATACTGAGCCCTAGTTTATAAGATTGGTTAGAGCCAGATAAATCCATCCAATTCAGTAATTCACTACTTGCTACCCAAATAATTACGGTATGCATCAGAATTTCAAACGGAATTTTATAATTGAATTTAAAGTACTGTTGTTGAGCTAATTTGTAAATAACAAACAATAATAAAGCAAAAAATACAAAGGAGATATACCGAATATAGATGTTGTATATACCTATATTATAATATTCGGCAAGCTCTTGTGTTAGGTAGTTTTCTCGTAATTCGCTTAAGGTATATAGTCCGTCTGTTAAGAATGTCAACGTAATAAATAGTGAGGCAATCAAAGTTGCGATACCCAATATTTTATTTTTAATTTTATGGATATTCGCTAAACTTAAAATACTTATAAAAAAGATTGAATATAATAAGATCCAAATTGATTTCAGGTCTTTTAAATTATAGTTGAATTCAGGGTAGTAACTATCATTATCTGATATTTCTATTTTTGATGCTTGAAATGCATTGTTCCAATACTGTTCAATTTCAAGATAGAACGCAAAGTATAAAGTACTCAGTAACAAGGCGGGTATACCTATGAGCATAATCTTTTGTACCACAGACTTCTTTTCAAGGTCGTTTTTTACTTGAATCCAATTCATGAAGCCAAATGCAGCTGCACAAAGTATAGAAGTTAAAAAGGTAGTGTTTGTAATTAAACTCCAGTTATAAGAAGTAATTCGCCAAGAGTAGGTTTCAGCCCAATCTAATGTAAGACTTAAAAATGCCAAGGCTGCTAAAATATATGATAGGTATTCATAGAAACCTACTTTTTTAGTACGTCCTATCCAAAATAAAAGAGCAGCTTCAAGAGCCCAAATAAGTGTTACCCAGTTACCGTCTAACTGCACAGGTACCGCAATTGTTATAAAAGTGAGTACAAAGCCAGAAGTTAAAAAGAACAGCTTTCTATCTGCTAATTTTCTTTTGAAAATTAGCACGGTTACGGCAAAATGGATTATTGCATTTAATAAGGTAAACAAGCCCAAATAAAATTCGCCGCCTTCGTGATCGTATAGCCAGGCAATGCCAAAACCATAGAAAATGAAAGAATTAAGCATGATGAGAAGAATATCACCAACTTGAAATTTTTCTGATTTTATTAATTTAAAAGCTAGGAATGTAGCGTAGAATAATGAAAAGAATATCGCTAAAAAAGCAAAGCCTAAAGTGAAATCTTCACTATAACTTGAAAATATATACCAAGAACCATAAATAAGCCAAGTGAAAGCAAAGGCTACATAGTAGAGGGCTTTCCAGTATTTTTTAAACGAAATAACTAATAGTCCAATATTGATTAAGGCAATATAGCTGAATAGGGCTGTGACATTACCAGAATCATTACTTAATAGAAATGGAACGGCATAAGCCCCAACAAGACCTATATGTGCAATAATCTGTTTGTTATAATTAATTGCGGCTACTACACCAAAGACGGTGAACAGTAGCATAATGCCAAAGGCTGCCATTTGCGGAAATAAACCATAAAGGTCATAAGCGATAAATGTCAAGAAATACAAAATAGCTAAGGCCCCACTAACAAGTACAGCACTGTAACTTTCGTATTTAGCTTTTAATTTAAATCCAAATCCTAATAACCCTAAGCCTACCAAATAGCCTAATATAATTCTGGTCAGCGGACTAATTAAATTATTTTCTATAGAATATTTTGCACCGATACCAACACCGATTACGGTAATTAGTATTCCAATTTTATTAATAAGATTTTCTCCAATAAATTTCTCTAGGTTAGATTTGCCTTTTGGAAGCTTTATTTTCTTTTCAGGAATCTTTTTAGGTTCTTCTTGTATAGAAGCAATTTCTATTGGAGCTTGAACAGGAGCAGGTGTTTCAATTTCTACTGCTTTATCAGTTATTGAAGCCTCTTTTTCAATACTTCCCACTTCAGGTTTAGTTGTTTGTTCGGTAGGCTCTTCGTTGAATTTTATTGCCTGAGTATTTCTAAGAATTTGAATATCCCTGCGAATTTCATTTACCTCAATATTAAAGTCTTGCTGCTTTTTTAAAAGCAGTTCTAACTTTTGCATTAATGCATTTATTTGATCTTGGTTGTTTGGCATTGGTGGTGGTTTTTGCACTAACAGTTTAGTGTCTTCTATTTTAAACGCAAAAGATGCGAATTTGTTGGGAACGATGCCATGTAGCCATAAAATAAAATATCCCTGAAACGATTTTAGCTGTTTCAGGGATATCTAAACTAGATGTTGTATTTGTGTTTTCTACTTTTCAAAATATAAATAAATATACATTGCCAATCCAAATTCAGTAGTATCGGTGGATACTAAACGCCAGCCATTTTTAGCGTATTCGTTCAATTTTTCTTGAATTTCTTTATTCGATGATTTTGCTAAATGATTTTTGTCAAATGTAAATTTCGAGTAAAAAATAAGGGTTTCAACTTTATATTCTTTCATACAAATTTCTATTTTACCATGAATAAGGCATTGGCGAAAAATAGTTTTCCATTTTCCCAAAAACCTCTAAACAATGGGTTGTCTACCATGTATATCACTTGACCACGACCCATATCTTCTGTTCCGAAGATTAAGGTTTCGGCAATTTTTTTCTTTGCTTCGCTACCTGCGAATCCAGATACAGGTTCGTTGGCACCTTCACTTAAATAAACAGCGCTACCGTTTTCTAAATAATTATAAGATCGTGCACCTAGTTTAAGGGTGAAGTAGGTGTCGTCATATCCATAAGCCAACGGGTTTGTATTATCAACCGTTGCTTTAAAAATAGCTCCTGTAATTGCTGATTTAATCTGTTCTCTTTCAGAAATTTCAAAAGATTCAATAGTATTAGAAGTGTCTTTTGGCATTTCTTTTTCAGAGAGTTCAAAATCTTCGTCCGAGGTTGTAATACCATCAATTGCACCACCCATGGCAATTAATTTACCACCACGTTTTACCCAATCTTTAATTTTCTCTTTATTGTATGTACTTAAGAAACTGTTATAGCCACGTCCGTCAGGTAATATCAAAATGTCATATTTTGCAAGGTCAACGCGACCAAAATAAGTCTCATCCAATACGGAAATTGGGTAGTCTAGTTGTTGTTCAAAAAAGTTCCAGATTTCTCCAAAACGAAGCGTTGAGGTAGGCTTTCCAGATAGTACGGCGATGTTTAAGTTTTGAATCACATCAACATAACCGGAACCAAAATCTTTACCGCTTTCAACAAAACCTGTATTAGTGGAAATCAAATTTTTAGAGTGGTTGGTAGATGCAGTTTTAAGAACCTCGTTAAAGTTTTTTAGGTGCTTGTTATCACCTTTTGTAATGATTAATGTACCACGATCATGAGAAATCCCGTCTAAGGTAAAAGGCTTATGGGCGTAACGCACTCGTACTTTATTACGTAATAATTCAGCCAAGAATCTAGCATCTTTCATACTGTTCCAATCTGCTAAATAAGCGTATTTGTCAGCATCAATACTCTTTAATTCAGTTGTATTTAATACATCAGAAGAACCACTTAGATTACTTTCGCTGGCGATAGCATCTAATCCGTAGGCATATGGTAAGGACCATGCGGTAATATCATAGGTGACAGAATCACTTAATTTTGCCATTGGCTCAAATAATACCTTTACCAAAGTGCTTTTTGGCTGATTTGAAGAAATTACTAAACTTTTGTCAGTACTTTTTAATGAACCAGATTTACCTGTAGCATAGTTGTAGCCTTTGACTGTTGTATTTGATCCTGCTTGGTATTCAATTTCATGCTTGCTTAATAAGTCTGCAAGAGCTTCAATTTTATCAGGGTTACCATTTAATACATAACTTTTGTATTTGAAATTCTTGTTAAGGTAGAATTTCTTGAACTCATCATTCAATTTAGAAACGTTTTTAGATGCCACTTCTACCGTAGATAAACCGGTAGTTAAGTGATGTGCTATTCTATCTTTTAAAGTAAGGGTGTCACCAATACTAGTTGTAATTGCTAAGCCAGCACGACCACTACCACCTTGCTCATAAGTCATACCAATACCACCGTTGTAGGTAGGGTAGGTGTCACCATAACTAGGGTATAATAGATCGAATACCTCTTTGGTAAAATAGAACCAACCATTTTCGTCAAAATATTTAGCATGGTTTTTACCAATAGTTTCTTGAAACTCTCTTTGAAAATCTGTAATTACCTCATGAAAGGGTTCTGCAGCAGGGGCAAAGTAATATGGGTTGTCAACACCTTGCTCATGAAAATCTACGTGAACATGAGGTAACCATTTATTAAACTGCTTTAAACGCTGTTGACTTTCAACTTGCGTAAGCCAAGCCCAATCTCTATTAAGATCGAACATGTAGTGGTTACTACGACCGCTCCACCAATTCTCATGGTGCTCCTTGCTATTTGGATCTACTTGGTTGGGTGAATTTTTAAATTGGTTGTACCAGTTAACATAGCGATCTCTACCGTCTGGGTTAATACATGGGTCAATTAGTACTACTATATTCTCTAGGTAGCTGCTTTTTGTGGTAAAAAGGTCGTAAATGGTTTGCATTGAAGCTTCTGTACTTACGCTTTCATTGCCATGTACATTATAACTTAACCAAACGATTGCTTTATCTGGAGAGCCTTCACCATTGATTCCTTTCATATGCTCTTCCTTAATTTTATCAAGGTTTTGCATGTTTTCTTTAGTAGAAATTGTAGCCAACAACAAAGGTCGGCGTTCATTGGTTTTACCATATTCCATAAGGCTCATACGCTGAGGTTCAGCTTCGGCTAAATATTGGTAATAATCAACAACTTCATGATGTCTTGTAAATTGTGTTCCTAGTTCGTAGCCTAAAAACTCTGAAGGAGATTTTAATTGGGCCAAACCTAAAAGTGGAATAAAAAGTAATACGTAGCGTAGAATTAGTTTCATATAGTTATTTGTGTTGAGAGTGAGCCAAATCTATTAAAATAAATGCAAATTGATCTTCATTTACTGCGTATTTTGACGAGAATTCAAGTATTTAATACTAACGGTAATTAACTTATATTTAGGAAATGTAAAACGAAAGGGTTTTATATTTACCAAGTATTTACTTTTTATATGGATATTGATTGTTTGCCCTTAGCAAAAACGGGTTATTTTTCGAAATTAATTTGCGATTACACTGCAGCAGATATTAAGCTTAAACATTTATATAATCGGTTTCCCGATATGGAAGGCTTTAAAGGGCAGATAGAAGAAAAGGGAAAGCATTTTACCCAAGCTCAAAGAGATGTGTTGTATTCTTCAATGCAAAACCAATATAAAAATACTGATACCTCTAAAGGTACGGCTGCTAATATTGAGTTGTTAAAGGAGAAGAACACCTTTACTATAGTTACCGGTCATCAGTTAAATTTATTTACCGGTCCGTTATATTTTTTATACAAGATTATATCTACTATTAATTTAACAAAGCAATTAAAAAAGGAGTTTCCTGATAGTAATTTTGTACCCATCTATTGGATGGCTACGGAGGATCATGATTTTGACGAAATCAACTATTTTAATTTCAAAGGATTAAAATTTCAGTGGAATAAAGAAGCATCTGGTGCTGTTGGGCATTTGCCAACGGAAGGTTTAGAAGAGGTTTTTTCGTTGTATTCCAGAACTATTGGAGACAGTAAGAATGCCAAGGTGTTAAAAGACCTATTTGAAAATGCGTATTTAAAGCACGATAACCTAACGGATGCAACCCGATTTTTAGCAAATGAAATTTTCAAGGATTACGGATTAGTTATTGTAGATGGAGATGATGTCGACTTAAAAAAGACACTTGTGCCTTACATGAAGAAAGATATTTTTGAACAAACGGCGTTCAAGAAAGTATCTGAAAGCATTACGCAAATAGAAGCTATTTCATCTGATTACCCGGTACAGGTTAATCCGCGTGAAATCAATTATTTCTATTTAAAAGAAGGTATTCGTGAAAGAATCATAGAAAGTAAAGGGCAGTATATTGTAAATGAAACGTCATTTTCTTTTACTAAAGAAGAGTTAGTAGAAGAGATGAATATGCACCCAGAGCGTTTTTCACCTAATGTAATCGCTAGACCTTTATACCAAGAAGTTATTTTACCAAACCTCTGTTATATTGGTGGTGGCGGTGAGATTGCCTATTGGTTTGAATTAAAAGCGGCATTTGAGGCGATGAATGTTCCATTTCCAATTTTATTGGTTAGAAATTCAGCATTGATCATTACGGAAAAACAAGCTGATAAATTAGAGAAAATGAATATCTCTAAGACGGATGTTTTCTTAAAACAAAACAATCTTATCAATAAAAAGATTAGAGAAATTTCAAATATAGATATCGACTTTTCACCACAGAAAAAATTGTTAGAAAAGCAGTTTAAAGATATGTATGAACTTGCTGAAAAGACCGATAAATCTTTTTTAGGTGCCGTAAAAGCACAAGAGGTAAAGCAGAAAAAAGGATTGGATGCTTTGGAGAAACGCCTGTTGCAAGCGCAGAAAAGAAAGTTGAAAGATCATGTAGTGCGTATGACGGAACTACAAAATGAAATGTTTCCTAACCAATCTCTTCAAGAGCGTCAGTCAAATTTTTCGGAATTTTATTTGGCTTATGGCGAAGATTTAGTGCCTATGTTATTTGAGGCTTTAAATCCCTTAGATTTAAGTTTTACCGTAATTACGCAACAATAAATGTTTGGTAAGAAAGTATCTTTAGATAAGATAGCGATACTTGCCATTTTTTCATTTCTAGCCATTACATTAATTACGTTTTTTAAAAGTGCTTTAGAGCTAGAAGATGCGGAGCAAGCATATTATTCACAATGGCTTCGTTGGGGTTATGACGATCAACCACCACTTTACACATGGATACAATATGGTTTTAACAACATATTTGGTGTAGGTAAGTTAGCGTTCTCTTCACTTAGAGGAGTATTGTTTACAGGTACATTATTATTGTTATATAAATTTTCTGGACTGCGAATTAAAGATGCTGACAAATCTAAATTGGCAGTGTTGGCACTTGTTTTGGTACCGGTATATATCGATTTTACCTTTCGTAGGCTTTCGCATACCAGCTTGTTATGTTTCAGTGTTGTAGCTTCTTATTACTGCATACAAGTGTTGATAGCAAGGAAATCTATTATAAATTATCTCTTATTTGGTTTGTTTGTAGGTATGGGTATGATGTCCAAATACAATTATATATTTTTTCTGGTAACCTTTGCACTAGTTGTTCTGTGGGATAAGGAATTAAGAGCAATTGTTTTCAACCCTAAAATACTTATATCGGTTTTTGTTTCTGCTTTAATTGTAGTGCCACATATCTATTGGTTATTAGGTCCTGATGAATTTCAAACTTTTTTAGCATCTAGTGTAGAAGAGAAAATAGGAATAAAAGATGCAAAATTGGGCTTTTCGTTTCTGCCCATTTTAATTTATTTAAAAGGCTTGCTTGTTTTATTGTTTCCTGTTCTAGTGGTTCTCTGCTTAGGCTATTTCTCAAAATATGTTAGTTTCAATAAGCTAAAATTTAATTGGTTTGTTAAAATGTTTTTTGCGCAATTAATGGTCTTAGGTTTATTTTTTCTAATCTTTCAAAGTAAGAAAATAGAAACTAGATGGTTATTGCCACTTTTTATTCCTTTTGTTATTCTGTTGACAGAATCTGTAAGTTTTAAAAACGTTCAAAAATTAGTTGCTTTAGGGTATTGGGTTTTTATTTGCGCAATAGTTATTCAAACTATAAGAACGCCAATAGAAAAAGTATTTAACATACCCTCGTCCGTTCATTTTGGTTTTGAGCCCATTTCCCAAAAATTGCATCAGAGTTATGATGATTATCAATGGGTATTACCCAACGTTACGTATGCGGGTAACATACGTTTACTGCATCCTGATTCAATTATACTTTCCGCAGATGACTATTCGTTAACCGGTTTGGAATTGCAATACGAAAGAACAGTTGAAATAACTATCGGTCCATCTGTAGTGAAACAGGCTTCACCTGTAGATAGTCTCATAGGTTTTGGTAAAGAAAAAGAAAATCTTTATTTCTATATAGATTAAGGAACTAAAAACTCACCGTTCCATTTATTATCGGCTTTCGTAAAAAGTACCCTGATATGATTGGGTCTTTTTAATTTAAGATATTCAATTTTTAATGGAATAATATCAATCATGGTGAAATGGTTTTTATCTTCAATATATTCCACATGATCAGGATTTTTAATTGCACTTCCAGGGCTATGTTCTGTAATGTAGTCTTTTCGGCTGTTGGGTTGAATATTTTGCCAGGTCGTGTTTAATCTATTGGTGTCGGTAACTACTTGTGCAATACCTTCAACTTTAAGCTGTAGCATTTTTTCAGGATGATATAACAGAAAGCTAACCTTATTATTTACGGCAATATGTTTCATCTTTTGAGTACGACCATCTGTGTAAATAGTTAAACGTAAATCGTCATTGAACTCTCTAAGGACTACGGTACGTAGGCGAGCAGTAGTTTCGTTGCCTACCGTTGCCATGGTTATGAATCTGAACGGATGTCCTCTTTCAGTAACCCCATTATGTATTTCATTACTTAATTCCTCAAAAAATGAATCGATCATATTAGTGTCTGTAAATAGTAAAAATACTATGATAATAATTAAGGAGATATCATTACAAGGAAGATATCGTTATATGCCAGTCTATACAACCGGAAAATTGATGTTATCTGGAAAGTTTATTTACAATTGTAAGGTTAGTGTAAATGTTACGACTTAGCGTGTGAATACAGATTGTTATGAAAAAGATTTATTAGGTATTCGGTTTGATAATTGGTTGAATGAAAAGCCCGGGTGATTACCGGGCTTTTATATTTAATATATTCTTTACCAGATCGGTAAATGACATTGATCAAAGTAGAACATTACTTCACTTTGTATTCTAAGCGCATAGTTATAGACGCTGTTTTGTTTTTAGATGAGGTATTGTATGCACCGCCCCAACTGTAGTCTTCACCAGAATTCTGACCTGTAATTTGAAATACGCCCATATTTGCAGAAACCAAATCACCTAAATTACTACCTGCGTTTTCAGCTATTTTTTCGGCGCGTATTCTGGCATCTTCGGTAGCTTTTGAAATCATTTCAATTTTAAGATCCGCTAATTTTGTGTAATAATATCTAGGTGGCGAAGAGTTGAACTGAACACCTTTATTCAATAATTCTGTTATCTCTCTAGATACACCTTCAATTAAAGCAACATCTTCAGATTCTATTTTTAAGGTTTGAATTAATTGGTAGCCCCTGAACATACTACCAACGTAATTACCATTTTCATACTGGTTATCTCGCATTTCGGTAGTCTGCACACTATTAAAAATTATGCTGTTTGCATCAATGCCTTTAGAGGTTAAATATTGGCGTACAATCTCTTTATCTCTATTTAATTGGTCAAAAGCAGTCTTTAATATAGTGCTGTTTGTAGAAAATTGACCTTCCCAAACAATTAAATCAGAGGTGAAATTTTCGTTGCCCAAACCGGTAACAGAAATCATCTGAGGCGGGTTCGCCCTTTGTATATATGCGTTGCCCAAAAAATATGCGGCTATAACAATTGCTGCTCCAAAAATAAATGCACTAATGTGTTTCATGAAATTTTTTTAAATATGGATTAAATATAACGAAAGATACTTTTCAGAAACGGTCAATTTGCTATTTTTGCCCATGCAAAATAAAGTCCTGATACTAGATTTTGGTTCACAATACACCCAATTGATTGGAAGACGCGTACGTGAGCTAAATATTTTCTCTGAAATTAAACCTTATAATAAACTACCCGAAGATCTTTCTGACTACAAAGCGGTGATTCTTTCTGGATCTCCTTTATCGGTAAGAGGTGAAGATGCCGTTCACCCGGATCTATCTGAAATACGTGGTAAAAAACCATTATTGGGCGTATGTTATGGCGCTCAGTATTTGGCACATTTTCACGGTGGTAGTGTAGAAAAATCCAATACAAGAGAATATGGTCGTGCCAACCTTAGTTTTATTAAGGAAGACGAACCATTTTTTGACAAGGTAGATACAGGCAGCCAAGTGTGGATGAGCCATGCGGATACTATTAAACATTTGCCGGAAAACACAACATTATTGGCAAGTACCCATGATGTAGAAAATGCAGCTTTTAAGTTTCAGGGAGAAGAAACCTACGCAATTCAGTTTCACCCAGAAGTGTATCATTCCAAGGATGGAAAACAAGTATTGGAGAATTTTTTGGTGCATATTGCCGGAATGGAACAAACTTGGACTCCAGATGCATTTGTTGATAAAACGGTGGCGGAGTTAAAAGAAAAGATTGGTGATGAAAAGGTGATTTTAGGATTATCTGGTGGTGTAGATTCTTCTGTAGCAGCGGTATTGTTACATAAGGCTATAGGTAAAAACCTTCACTGCATATTTGTAAACAATGGTCTTTTAAGAAAAAATGAGTTTACCGATGTATTGAAACAATACGAGGGTATGGGCTTAAATGTAAAAGGCGTAGATGCTTCGGCACGTTTTTTGGATGATTTGGCTGGTGAGAGTGATCCAGAAACCAAAAGAAAAACAATTGGTCGTGTATTTGTAGAAGTTTTTGATGATGAGTCACATTTAGTTGAGAATGCAAAATGGTTAGCGCAGGGTACTATTTATCCTGATGTTATAGAATCTGTTTCTGCAACAGGTGGTCCGTCACAAACCATAAAGAGTCACCATAATGTTGGTGGTTTACCGGATTATATGAAATTGAAAGTGGTAGAGCCTTTGAAGATGTTGTTTAAAGATGAGGTAAGAAGAGTAGGGGCAAGCTTAGGTATAGACAAGGCATTGTTGGGTAGACATCCTTTTCCAGGTCCTGGTTTGGCAATTCGTATTCTTGGGGATATTACGCCAGAGAAAGTGGCTATTTTACAAGAAGTAGATGCTATTTTTATAGATGGATTAAAAAAATGGGATTTATACGATAAAGTTTGGCAGGCAGGTGCCATGTTATTACCTGTAAACAGTGTTGGTGTAATGGGTGATGAGCGTACGTACGAAAAATGTGTTGCGCTTAGAGCTGTAGAAAGTACGGATGGTATGACTGCCGATTGGGTGAACTTACCGTACGAATTTTTACAAAAAACATCAAATGATATCATTAATAAAGTCCCTGGGGTCAATCGTGTCGTATATGATATAAGTTCAAAGCCGCCAGCAACAATAGAATGGGAATAGTATGAAATACATGTTTAATCAAATTTACTTAATAGGGTCTTTTTGTTTGTTAGTGTCTTGCACGGCAATGGCGCAA
Source organism: Maribacter zhoushanensis (assembly GCF_029350975.1). Classification (GTDB taxonomy): domain Bacteria; phylum Bacteroidota; class Bacteroidia; order Flavobacteriales; family Flavobacteriaceae; genus Maribacter; species Maribacter zhoushanensis. The sequence continues at coordinate 29,896 of NZ_JARKMR010000009.1, read as the reverse complement.
AAATTCAATACCCACCAAGTAAGATCAGGAGAAACTTTAGAAAGCATTTCTAAAATGTACGGGGTTTCAACCTCAAGTATATTACAGTATAACAAAGAAATTAAAGAAGGTCAGAAATTAAGATCAAATACTATACTGGTAGTTCCGGGTAAAAAGATAGTTGAGCAGACAAGCGCACCTATTTCTAATACCCCTACTTCAAGTCCGGTGACAACAACGGTAAATACCAGTGTCGTTAAAGATTCTGTAAAATCTAGAGAGCCTATTGGTTATACTGAGCATCGTGTCAAGAAGAAAGAAACCATTTTTGGAATTGCTCAAATGTATAATATTACAGAGGATGAGCTGAAGAAATATAATCCTAAGTTGTACGCTTCGCCACTTCAAAAGAAAATGGATCTTCGTATTCCTAAATACCGAGCTCCTAAAGTTGAAGAGGTTGTTGATAATGCAGGTGATTTAGAAAAGTACATTGTTGCGGCAAAAGAAACAAGATGGAGTATAGCTCATAAATATGGCATTACCGTAGAAAGAATGCTAGAATTAAACCCAGGTTTGTCTGCAGCTAATAATTATTTATCAGAAGGTTACGAGCTTTTAATGCCTAAAATGGCGGGTAGTACCGTAAAAAATCAGGTAACACAATTATATACTTCATATACGGTACCTGCTAAAATGAATTTCTATCGTTTGGAAAAGGAATTCGGAGTTAAATCAGATGAAATAGTTCGTTTAAATCCTGAAATCACTGAAAGAGGTGGTTTAAAGGAAGGAATGATTATTCGTATTCCTGAGCAAAAAGTAGAGACAGGGGAAATTAATACGGATAACTACATTTTTTACGAAGTAAAACCAAAACAGAATGAGTTTAGGTTGACCAGAAAGTTTGGTATGACTTGGGCAGAATTGGTAGCCTTAAATCCTGATTTAAAAGACGGTTTAAAAGCAGGGATGGTTTTAAAATTGCCAAAAAATAAGGTAGGTGATTTTGAAGTTAGAAATGCTTTGGTGTTGGATAAGGTAAATTTATTAGACAGTATAAACACTACTGTAAAACCGAAAGTATTGTTCTTATTGCCGTTTAGATTAGATAAACTAGATTTAAGCAACAAAACGGCAACCGAAAAAATCATTGACAATAGAAATAGCTTAAAATATAGTTTAGGTCTATATTCCGGTGCTTTGGTAGCTATAGATTCTATGAAATCATTAGGGGTTTCCATTGATGTGAAAACTTTTGATAATCAATTAGATTTAGGTAAGACAAAACAAATTTTACAAGGCGAGCAATTAGGTGGTTATAGTGCCGTTTTTGGTCCTTTAGATATGCCTTCGCTGAAAGAAACTGCTGTGCAGGCTTCAAAATTTAATGTTCCTGTAGTTGCTCCCGTACCTGCTAAAAGCGATTTAAGTTTAGATAATGTATTCTTTTCTTATACAGATGAAGAAGTCTTGTGGAAACATATGTTAGATTATGTGGAGACCAACCATAAAGAAGAAACACTTTTAATCATTGCAGATGAGGATAATAAAAAGGAGAAAGATGCTATCCTTGAAAGATTTCCTTCTGCTAAAGTGGTGGTAGTTAAAGAAGAGGAGAAAAATATTGGTATTAATAGAGATAAATTGCAGACTCTATTATCTGACCAAGTACCTAATTGGGTTTTTGTGGAATCTGATAACTATAAATTAATTGCAAGTGTAGTATCCATTTTAAATTCATTCAATAATACAGCGTTTGATCCTTTGTTAGGTAAAGATAAAGTGAGTGTAAGAATGTTTACTACAGATATGAACTCGGCTTTCGAAAAAGATGTGATTTCAAACACACATTTGTCCAACTTAAAATTTACCTATCCTTCGGTAAATCGTCAAGTAAAAAATAATTCATTTGTTGAGCGTTATAGAAAACGTTTTGGCGATGATCCGGATAAGTATGCGGTTAGAGGATTTGATCTTACGTATGATCTATTGCTAAAACTTGCTTACAATAATAGCTTAATGGATGTTTCAAGGTTTATTGGTGAAACGGAGTACAGCGGTAATAAATTCAATTATCAGAGAAAAGGTGTTGCTGGGTATTATAACCAGTCGTCTTATATTATGATGATAGATGATTTAAGAATAAAAACTATAGAGTAGAATGACGTCAAAAGTAACGTACAACGGTGAGTTAAGAACAGAGTGTGTTCATTTAAAATCTAACGATTCTTTTGTTACCGATGCGCCAGTAGATAACAACGGATTGGGTCAGGCATTTTCACCTACCGATACCGTTGCAACAGGTTTGGCAAGTTGTATGTTGACAATGATGGGTATTAAGGCAAACGGGTTAGAAGTAGATCTTAAAGGTACTACGGCATCTGTAACCAAGCACATGGCAGCTTCACCTAGAAGAATAGCTAAGATTGAAGTAGAGGTGCATTTACCTAAAGAAATTTCAGATAAAAACAGAAAAATTTTAGTGCACACGGCAAATACATGCCCTGTGCACTATAGTTTACATCCAGATATAGAGAAGGTAATCACATATAATTGGGACTTATAAAAAAGGTACGTTCCATATTATTTTTATTAGCGCTTCTGAACATTTTTAATGTTCAGAGCCAAGAAGTAATGTCGTGGAAACCTGATTTTAGATTTACTTGGAATGATTTTAAAGGTGATGCTCCAATAACCTCAAGGGCTGCAGCAACCACGGCAAGTGGTATAACCTATCGCTTTTCCACATTTTACGAGAATAATGAATTACAGGTAGATTATAAAGTGTTTGCCTATTTCTATCCAACAAAGTCATGGTATAAACCTAAGTTGTGCAATGATGTTACCTTGTTGCACGAACAATTACATTTTGATATTACCGAGCTTTACGCACGTAAATTGCGTAAGCAATTGTCAGAGACAAAATTCACTAAGAATGTAAAAGAAGAAATTCGTAAAATCTATAAAGCTACCATTCGCCAGCTGAACGATTTTCAAAATAAATACGATTCAGAAACTAATTATTCAAGAAATTTAGTGGTCCAAAAGCGTTGGGTAGAAGAGATAGCCGAGGCTTTAAAAGAACATTAGATTAAAAGGGGAATAGTGGTTTAGTGAAGTAATTATTTACTTTTAGGTTCCAGTTCTAAAAATTCATTATTTAAATTGTTGATTTCATTAAAAATGAAATCAACAATTTTTCTTAAAAACAACTTGTAATTTTTGAACTAAATCACAAAACCACTAGTTGATTAAATTATACATCACAAATAGTTACACCTTGTTTTAAAGCGTCTATTTTGTTTTCCCAACTAGGTATGAATTCTTGAGCTACATGACCTTTGTATCCGGTTTTTAAAATAGCTTTCATTACTGCTGGGTAGAAAATTTCTTGTGTTTCATCTATTTCATGTCTGCCAGGGTTTCCGCCGGTATGGTAATGTCCGTAGTAATGGTGGTAGTCTTCAATATTTCTGATAATATCACCTTCCATAATTTGCATATGGTAAATATCGTATAGCAATTTAAAATGTTCAGAGCCAATAGCTTCGCAAAGAGATACGCCCCATTCAGAAGTGTCGCACATATAATCCTTATGGTCCACTTTACTGTTTAAAAGTTCCATCTGTAATACAACACCGTGTTTTTCAGCCAAAGGCATTAATTTTTTTAATCCAATGGCACAGTTACGTAAACCAACTAGGTCGTTCATTCCATTTCTGTTACCACTAAAACATATTAGGTTGGTATAACCAGCCTCGGCTACCAAAGGAATAACACGTTCGTAATCTGCAATAAGTTCATCATGTAAAGAGAGGTCGTTAAAACCTTTCTCGATTCCCATGCCAGCGCCCCAACACATAGCAGCGTGGATATTGTATTTCTTTAAAAGCGGAAATTCATCTGGTCCTACTAGATCAACAGAACGTATATCTAGTTCAACTAAATTTTTAAGAAAATCTTCAAAAGGGATGCTTCCATAGCACCAATAACAAACACTATGGTTAATATTGTACTTTAATTTGGCGGTAGCGTTAGTATTTTTATTGTTTGCCACTGCTGCTGAAGTAGTTAAGAATCCGACAGAGGCAGCCGCTGAGGTTCCAATAAAATTTCTTCGTTTCATGTTGTTGTGAGTTGTTGATTTTTTTAAAGATAATTTTTTAGATTTAATAATGGAAATAAATCCTGATAAGGAAAAATTAATAGAATTGGCACATTACCGAATGCCATTTGGTAAGTATAAGGGAAGGTATTTAATAGATTTACCAGAGCCTTATTTGGTATGGTTTAATCAAAAAGGATTTCCTGATGGTAAATTGGGAGATTTATTGCAATCTATGCTAGAAATCAAAACAAATGGCTTAGAATCAATAATTCGAAAAATACAAAAACATTTTCCTAAGGAAACCCGTTAAGTTCTCACCTCAATTTGTAACTTTGTGTCCCGTAACATAGAATTCGATACATGGCACAAACCAAATACATCTTCGTTACGGGAGGCGTTACTTCTTCGTTAGGAAAAGGCATCATTGCTGCATCTTTGGCGAAATTACTGCAATCTCGCGGCTACAAAACTACCATTCAAAAACTTGATCCCTACATTAATGTAGATCCAGGAACTTTAAACCCTTATGAGCATGGCGAATGTTATGTAACCGATGACGGTGCAGAAACAGATCTAGATTTAGGTCATTATGAGCGCTTTTTAAATGTTCGTACTTCTCAGGCAAACAATGTTACCACAGGTAGAATTTACCAAAGCGTTATAGAAAAAGAACGCAGAGGAGAATTTTTAGGTAAAACGGTACAGGTAGTTCCACACATTACAAATGAAATAAAGGAACGTGTTCAAGTGCTGGGTAAAAGCGGTGAATATGATATCGTAATTACTGAAATTGGTGGTACGGTAGGTGATATTGAATCATTACCTTATATAGAAGCGGTACGTCAACTTCTTTGGGAATTGGGTGATAACAATGCTATTGTTATTCATCTGACCTTGGTACCGTATTTATCTGCAGCAGGTGAATTAAAGACAAAACCTACGCAACACTCTGTAAAAACGTTAATGGAAAGCGGTATAAAAGCCGATATTCTTGTATGTAGAACAGAGCATGAGATTTCTAATGATATAAAAGACAAACTGGCGCTTTTCTGTAATGTAAAGCGTGAAGCGGTTATACAGAGTATTGATGCATCTACAATTTATGATGTACCATTGTTAATGCAAGAAGAAGGTTTAGATACTGTAACCTTGCAGAAATTGGCGTTACCTAATGACGTAGAGCCAGACTTAGGTCGTTGGAACGAGTTTTTGGCTAGACATAAGAACCCTAAAGATGAGGTTACTATTGGTTTGGTAGGTAAATACGTAGAGTTACAAGATTCTTATAAATCTATATTAGAAGCTTTTATACATGCAGGAGCTGCTAATGAGGTAAAAGTAAAGGTGAAATCTGTCCATTCAGAATATATTACGGCGGCCAACTACGAAAACAAACTAAAAGGATTAGATGCTATTTTGGTAGCGCCAGGTTTTGGTGAACGTGGTATAGAAGGTAAAGTAAAAGCTGTTGAATATGCACGTGTAATGAAAATTCCGTTTTTAGGTATTTGTTTAGGTATGCAAATGGCAGTTATTGAATATGCACGTAATGTATTAAGTCTTTCAAATGCAAATTCTACAGAGATGGATGAGAATACATCTGATCCTGTAATTAGCATTATGGAAGAGCAAAAGACCGTAACCGATAAAGGTGGTACAATGCGTTTAGGTGCGTGGGACTGTGAATTGAAAGAAGGCAGTCTTGTTAAAGAAATGTATCATGGAGAGTCTCAAATTTCTGAGCGTCACCGTCATAGATATGAGTTTAACAATGCCTATTTAGAGCAATTAGAGAATGCAGGACTAAAAGCAACAGGTTTTAACAAAGAAACCAATTTGGTTGAAATTGTAGAGCTAGAAGACCACCCATGGTTTATTGGCGTACAGTATCACCCAGAGTATAAGAGTACTGTTGCTAATCCACATCCTTTATTTGTTGGTTTGGTTAAGGCTGCTTTAGAGCACAAAAAGGCATAAACTAATGCCACATTGGCATAAACACCATATTTGGACATATATTTGCTTTCTTAAAAATTCAAAATATATCCAATTAATTAGAAACACCACATGGAAGAAAAGAAATTTGATGTACAATCCATTATAGGCTTTGTGCTTATTTTTGGAATACTCATCTTCATGTTTTACCAAAATCAACCAACTCCAGAAGAGTTAGAGGCAGAAAAGGCAAAGCAAGAACAAGTAGAGGCTGCAAAGGCATCAGAAAATTCAGAAACAGAAACTGTTATTAATGATGTACCGCAATTAGATTTACAAGATTCTACTGCAGTTGCCAATTACCAAGGAAAAATTGGTGCTTTTGGTTTTACAAAACCTTCTAACGACATTACTACTTTTGAGAATGAAGTTCTTTTATTAAAGATTAGTAATAAAGGTGGACAGATCGTAGAAGCGAAAATGAAACAATTTGTTACATATGATTCTGTGCCGGTATATTTGGTAAAAGATGGTAATGCTTCATTTGGTTTAGATTTTGCGACATCTGATAATAGAATGTTGAATACTCAAGATCTATACTTTGAGCCTACAATGTCAAATGACAATGGTAACAAGGTGTTGTCGTTGAAAGCAAAGACATCTAGCAATCAATATTTAGAATATAGATATATTATTAAACCGAACGACTATTTGGTAGATTTTACCATTAAGTCAAAGGGTTTGGATAATGTGATCAGTACCAGTAAACCGGTAACTTTAAATTGGAAGTTAAAAGGTATACGCCACTCAAAAAGTATTCAATACGAGAACAGATATACGCGTTTAACTTATAATCATGAAGATGGTAAAATAAGTAAGCTTTCTGAAGGTAGTGATGATGAAGAAACAGAAGAAGATATAAAGTGGATTTCTTACAGACAGCACTTTTTTAGCAGTATACTGGCAGCAGATGAGCCTTTTAAAGGAGGGGATCTTACCTCTGTTAATTTAGTAGAAGAGGAGAGTAGAACTTTTGGTTTTACTAAAAAATATGCATCGGCTTTAACTGTAGATTTGGAAGGCGGAGAAATATCTAAAGATTTACACTGGTATTTTGGTCCTACAGATGTTGATACTTTATCTCAATACGAAGACTTAGGTCTGGTAGATTCTATTCCTTTTGGATGGGGTATTTTTGGATGGATCAACCGTTACGTGTTTACACCTTTCTATGGTCTGATCAGTACGTATTTCCCTTACGGTATTGCTATTGTAATTATGACAATATTAGTTCGTTTGGCAATGTCACCTGTAACTTACAAGTCATATTTATCTCAAGCGAAGATGAAGGTATTAAAACCTGAAATTACAGAGCTAGGGGAGAAGTACAAGGACAATGCTATGAAGAAGCAACAAGAAACCATGAAGTTGTATGGTAAGGCAGGGGTGAGCCCCATGAGCGGTTGTATACCCGCCGTTATACAAATGCCTATTTTCTATGCGCTTTTCATGTTTTTCCCAACATCGTTCGCATTACGTCAAAAATCATTTTTATGGGCAGATGACCTTTCTTCTTTTGATACTATCTATCAATTCCCAGAAGGATTCTCTATTCCATTTTATGGTGATCACGTAAGTTTATTTCCAATTTTGGCATCTATAGCTATATTCTTTTATATGAATATGACAACAGGTCAAAATATGCCAACACAGCCGGGTATGCCTAACATGAAATTTATCATGTACCTAATGCCGTTTATGATGTTGTTTTTCTTTAACAACTATGCAAGTGGTTTAAGTTTGTATTACTTCGTATCTAACCTTATTACAATTGGTATTATGTTGGTGATCAAGAATGTTATTATAGATAATGATAAGATTCATGCCCAGATACAAGAAAATAAGAAGAAACCTAAGAAGGAGAATAAGTTCCAAAAGAAAATGCGTGAAATGATGGAGCAAGCAGAAGCGCAGAAAAAGAATTAAATAGTTCTTATATTTTGAAAATAAAAAAGCCCTTTCAATTTTGAAAGGGCTTTTGCCATTTGTTAAGGCTTGGTTTGGTAAGATTTGGGATGTCAAAGATGTAATTTATTTAAGGTTCTATAAAAAGTTAGTTGTAAAGGGTGGGTTATTGTATGTTAAAAGGTTGTATAATGATGTTAGCTGTTTAAAGGCATAAAAAAACCTCTCTATTTGTAGAGAGGTTTTCTTTTGTATGAAATTGAATGTTGTTAATTATAGTGCATCAAGTGCTGCCTGTGGCAAAAGAACCTTGTTAATAACATGAACAACTCCGTTACTAGCTTCTACATCTGCAATAACTACTGTTGCATTCTCTTCGGTTGCATCTTCTACATGTACCGATCCATCTTCTTTAATATTAATACCTACGTTTTCACCTTGAAAAGATTCAATAGATTGTCCATTGCTTAAATCTGTAGAAAAAGCGGCAGTTCCTGCTACCACGTGATAGGTAAGAATGGTTACTAATAAACTCTTTTCAGCTTCTGTATCAAAATCGGCTAGGCTAGTATAATCTTCGCCTAAAGCATCTAAAAGAGCAACAAAAGCATCATTTGTAGGTGCAAATACTGTAAAAGGACCATCGCCATTAAGTGTCTCAACCAAACCTTCATCAGCTTGTACCAAAGCATCTACCAATAAACTTAAATCATCTGTAGCAACTGCTGTGTCTACAATAGTTTTTAATTGTAAGCTAACAACAAAGTCAATTGCCGCTTGTGGTAATAAAACTTTATCGATGGTATGGGCAACCCCGTTAGAAGCCATAATGTCAACACCTGTAATATTTGCATCGGTATCAGAAGCATCACCTATTACAAATGAGTCGCCAGAAGAAATTACTTCAACGCTGTTGTTCTCAAATGCTGTAGCAACTTCGCCAGCAGCTAAATCTGTAGATTTAACTTCTGCAGCAATTACATGATATAATAGTATGTTAGTTAAAAGAGCAATTTCCTCGTCGGTATCAAAATCATCTAGACTATTATAGTCGTCACCTAATACATCTAATAGTGCTACAAAGGCATCATCGGTAGGGGCAAAAACAGTAAATGGTCCTTCTGAACTTAAGGTTGCAACTAAATCAGCTTTAATAACAGCAGCTTCCAATAAAGATAATGGCTCAGTAGCTACAACAATATCTACAAGTGTTCCATTTTCCTCAGGCATTTCTTCTCCGTTCAGAGCATCAATTATAGCTTGTGGTAACAATACTTTGTCAATAACATGAACAATACCATTGCTAGCTTCCACATCTGCGATGACTACTTGAGCATCAACTTCGGTAGCATCATCAATAAATACATCGCCATCAATATTAATAGTTAAATCTTCACCTTGTACGGTGGTAACCGTCATGCCATTTGTTAAATCTGAAGAGTTTGCAGCAACTCCAGAAACTACATGATACGTTAAGATAGAGGTCAAAATTGCTCTTTCTTCATCTGTATCAAAGTCAGCAAGTGAGTCAAAATCATCTAATTGATTTAATAATGCATCGAAAGCATCGTTTGTTGGGGCAAAAACGGTAAAAGGTCCGTCAGAACTCAAAGTCCCTACTAAATCGGTTCCTTCAGAATTATCGGCAGTTGTAAGAGCGGCAACCAAAGAAGAAAGTGCATCTTCCGCTTGGGCGGTTTCAACGATAGTCAATTCGTTGGCTATCATAGGTTCCACATCATCATCGTCACTACATGACCATGTAACCATGGTAATAGTAAGTAGCAGTAAAAAATTTCGTAATCTCAGCATTTTTTTCATAACGGTGTTTTTAAAGATTGTTTAATTAAGTTTTAATTATGTTTAACATTGAATGATTTAAAATACATTTATCGCAATAAATAATGTACAATTCTAAAAATACGACAGTTATTTATTGTTTAACTAATTTTTAAAAAAGATTAACAAAATATTTTTAACTCAAAAAAAATATGTGTGAAGACTATATGAGCTTAGCATTGGTTTTTATTAAGCTTATCGTTAAAGGATTATGGGTAAAGCAGTGTTTGAAAAAAATAGACTTTGAAATGAAATTTCGTAATTTTGTATCGACCAAGTAGAAGAGATGAAAAAAGTAGTAATAGGACTTTCTGGAGGAGTAGATTCAAGCGTGGCAGCATACCTTTTAAAGGAGCATGGCTATGATGTCATTGGTTTGTTTATGAAGAACTGGCATGATGATTCGGTAACGATATCAGAAGAATGTCCGTGGTTAGAAGATAGTAATGATGCTTTGATTGTAGCTGAGAAATTGGGTATTCCGTTTCAAACAGTAGATTTAAGTGCTGAGTATAAAGAGCGTATAGTTGACTATATGTTTAAGGAATATGAAATGGGGCGCACACCAAACCCTGATGTGCTTTGTAATAGAGAGATTAAATTTGATGTCTTTATGAAAATTGCTATGCAGTTGGGTGCCGACTTTGTAGCCACTGGGCATTATTGTAGAAAAGGAACTTTGCACAATGCGGATGGTACGGAAACATATCAATTATTGGCAGGAAAAGATGGTAATAAAGACCAGTCATATTTTTTATGTCAACTTTCGCAGGAACAATTATCAAAAACATTATTTCCGATAGGGGAGTTGACCAAGCCGCAGGTAAGGGAAATTGCTGCAAAGATGAATTTGATTACTGCAGATAAAAAAGATTCACAAGGTTTGTGTTTTATAGGTAAAGTAAGATTGCCAGAATTTTTACAGCAACAGTTAAAACCTAAAACTGGAAAGATTGTAGAAGTGCCTGCTGGGTTTGATGCTTATGAGCGAACTACGCCTAATTTTGATGATAAAAATGCTGAATTAGAATTTTACGCAAAGAAACCTGTATATCATCTTACAGATGGTAAAGTTGTGGGTGAGCACCAAGGTGCCCATTATTTTACCAAAGGGCAACGTAAAGGTTTGCATGTAGGCGGAACAAAAGAGCCTTTATTCGTAATAGATACCGATGTAAATGAGAATATTATTTATACCGGGCAAGGTAAGGCGCACCCGGGTTTGTATAGAAGAACTTTATTTGTAAAAGATGAAGAATTACATTGGGTACGAACTGATCTAGCATTGAATATTGATGAAAAACTAGAAGTAAAAGCGCGTATTAGATACCGACAAGAACTACAAGAAGCAACAATATACAAGGTAGAAGGCGGTATGTATGTAGATTTTAAAGAAATGCAGTCGGCAATTACCGAAGGTCAATTTGTAGCTTGGTATTTAGAAGATGACCTAATTGGTTCTGGAGTAATTTCTTAAATAATAGGTTACATTTTAGGGGCATAATAGTATCTTTAAAATGTTACTTCTTACTCTTTAATTGATATTTAAGTCATTTACATAGCACATGCAAAACAGAATTACCCAACTTTTTAATATAGAATATCCAATAATTCAAGGAGGAATGATTTGGACCAGCGGATGGAGACTAGCCAGTGCTGTATCAAATGCAGGAGGTTTAGGAGTCATTGGGTCCGGTAGCATGTACCCTGATGTTTTGCGTGAGCATATTCAAAAGTGCAAAAATGCGACTACGAAACCTTTTGCAGTTAATGTTCCTATGCTCTATCCTGACATTGATAAATTGATGGATATTATCATAGAAGAGGAGGTAAAGATTGTATTTACATCTGCTGGAAACCCTAAAACTTGGACATCTTTTTTAAAAGAAAAAGGAGTAACCGTTGTGCATGTGGTCAGTAGCTTAAAATTCGCTTTGAAAGCACAAGAAGCGGGAGTAGATGCTGTTGTGGCAGAAGGTTTTGAAGCTGGCGGACATAATGGTAGGGATGAAACAACAACTTTAGTTTTGATTCCTGCAGTGAAAGAAAAAATAACAATTCCCTTAATTGCCGCAGGAGGTATCGCCACGGGTAAATCAATGCTGGCAGCTATGGTTTTAGGTGCCGATGGGGTGCAGGTTGGTAGTAGGTTTGTAGCAAGTAAAGAAGCCTCTAATCATGATAGTTTTAAAAAGGTGGTGGTAGCGGCAAAGGAAGGAGATACTCATTTGACATTAAAAGAACTGGCACCCGTTCGTTTAGTGAAAAACAAATTCTACAACAACGTACAACAAGCATATTCTGACGGAGCGACTACCGAAGTATTAAAAACGCTTTTAGGCAGAGGGCGTGCCAAGAAAGGTATGTTCTTAGGCGACTTAGAAGATGGTGAGTTAGAAATAGGTCAAGTATCTGCGTTGATACACGACATTAAACCTGCTGGTGAAATTGTAAAGGAGATGATGAATGAGTTTAATAAGAGGAAAGCAGAAATTTCTAATTTCTGACATTATTTAAGCAAGTTTCGATAAGCAAATCTATAGCATAGGTTTTATCAAATTCCATGTATGATGTATCATTTGCTCTTGAAACTGACCATAATTGATGCATTACATATTCTTCTCTTAATAGTTTTTCTTGTCTTATTTCTTCAAGATAAATCTCATCTAAATATTTTAAGTCTTCTAGTATAGAGTTTTCTTGTTTTGAAGTTTCAAACTGAGCTAATGTCTTTTTAATTTCCCTTTCAGGATATTCTTGAAGATCAAATTTTAATAGACCGTCAGTATTTGTTTGAAAATTAATTACATCTAAAAAGGTTTGATTATTTTTATATGCGAGAAGTATACCAATTGCTTTCTCATCTTTAGGCATTATCATTTCTCTTTGGGTTTGGTTGCCAACATAAAACGTTTTGGAGTCATTTGTTTTTAAACGATAAAGGCTTTTTATTGAGGTATACATAACATAACCATATGCCCTGTCAAAGGTATTTTCATTTGTAACTAAAAAATCTAAAGGCGAATATTCCCAATTTTTGGGTATTGTACCTTTGTCAATATTAATCCAGCCAATATCAGTCAGTTCAAAACCATATCCAGTCATTCTATAAGCTTCTCTTTTATTAAGTAGTTTTTTATAATTATCAACTAATTCGATAGCTTCTTTTGTCTTTTCATTGTTTGCCTTAACGGCTTTGTTACGTTGCTCTGTCAATTCATTTTTAACTAATTGCAATCTATTTTCATAATAACTTTTTAAGAGTAGTAAGTTTTTATTAGGAACTTTTATTTTAGTCCATTTTTGAGATGCAAATTTTTCAAAATCTTCTTGATAAACATTCTCGTCTAATAAGCTAGCAGCAATACTGTCTATTTCCCATAAATTCTTGTCAAGATTTTGTGCATAAATATCGATGATATCACTTCGGCAAATTTTAAACATGACTTTAAGCCTTTCTTCAAATTGTTTTGTGGCAATTAATGTATTTTGAAACTGATTATTTTTTATTGCTTTAATTGCAGCTGGATCAACTCCATAGTTAACTGAATTGTCAAACTCTGAGTAGTGAGTTGAATCTAATTTTTTTTCATTTACTTTATCATAATAGGATTCGCTAACATTTGTATCTGGTACAGTTTCTTCTATAATTTCATTTCCAGTTTTAAAGTATAGGCTATAATATAAACTATCAACGAACTTTTCATTCACTTTCTGGTTATTAAGAAAAGGCATTTCTTTTTCTAATGTTTCAACAAATCCGTCAGGTAAAAAGTCTAACGTAAACAAATCTAAAGGAATAAGATAATTTTCTATCGGAATCGGATTTACCCAATTCATATTCCCATTCTTATCTCGCAAACCTTTGTAAACAGACATTCCTGATTTTCGATTGGCAGTAGGAATTTCTACATATACAGGCTTTTCAGGATTTACAAATAGTTGTCTGCCTTTAGCGGTTGCATTAAAGTAAATCATTCCATCAGTCTCTAAAAGCTTTCCATCTGATATAGTAGTGAGGTTACTTAAAATCATCTCATCTATAGTAAGCGCTTCGGTTAATTCTATTTCAACATCATCAGTGACTATATTATTATCAGAATCTAAAAAACTTCCTTTTTGAAATACTATTGTGGTTCCATTCTCGCCAGAAATTACGGTATCATTTTTAGTGTCAATTTTAAAATATTGACTCGAAGTAATAGTATTTTTAAATGGGTCTTCTTGATGATTTTTAACTATTAAATCTGGTTTGGGCTTGCATTGAAGAAAAGAAAATAACAAAACCGAAAAGCCTAAAACTAATAAAATACCTTTTTTCATAAGAGTGGTTTTAAAGCAGGTTATAAGAGTTAAAAGTTTATTTAGAGTAATGTAGTATTCTCAATTAACATGCCATAAAAAAATGAATATTGACTTTGCGACTTAGAAGATGGCGAACTAGAAATAGGTCAAGTATCTGCGTTGATACACGACATTAAACCTGCTGGTGAAATTGTAAAGGAAATGATTAAAGAGTTTAATAAGAGGAAAGCAGAACTTTCCTCCTTATGACTATACTTCTTTATCTTCACCTTCAATAATCCGTACTTTATTTCTTAAAGAGCCCAGGTATTGTATAAGATCTCGAAGTTCTCTTCTAGAAATCATACGACCCATAGCAGGCATGGCTGACATTGAATTTTCTCTTTGAGCGATTCTCATTAAAGGAATTCTTAGAGGTTCAGCTTCAGATGTTCTTAGCAAAATCTCTTTATTATTTTCTTCTATTAACACGCCTTGAACTTTTTGCCCGTCTTTTAAAGTGATTGTTATGCTCCCATAACCAGGAGCCAATCTTTTGCTCGGTTCAATAAGCGCTTCTAATAATTGCTGTCTGTCCAAGACATTACCAATATTATCTAATTTAGGACCTACTTCACCACCTGAACCGTTTACAGAGTGGCAACGTACACATTGCGCTGTAGGGTTGTTGTTGAAAACAGATCTACCTGCCCACCAGTTTCCTCCATATAGAGTTTCTTGAAAAGTATCTGCAGAAAATCCTGCTTTTTTCAAATTATCTAACTGTGCAATAAGTTTTGGATTCTCAGTAGCTTTTACCGATTCCATTAAATCTAATAATATACCTTGCTTTAGCTGATTTCTACTAGCTTTATTGATTAAGCTGGTAAGTATGGCATTACTATTATCAACTGGTAAATCACCTAGAACATTCAACATTCTTTGTTGTTCGGAAACAGAACCATTTTTAAATATAGGATCTACAATTTTGGGAAGTTTCTCTTTTGAAATATTTAATTGGCTCAATAAACCTACGGCTGCAGTTCTTACCTGTTCGTTTTTATCTTGCATACCAATAGACATGGCACTTTCCATTTTATTGAATTTTAATTGCCCTAAGGCATTTAATACTGCGGTTTTAACTTCAGGTGATTTGTTCGATTTAAGAATAGAGTAGAAGTCATCATTGTAAGCGGTGATACCTATAGCACTGATAGTTTTTGAAATTCCGATTAATATTTCAGGTTGACTTTCTTTAAGGAATGCCGGTATATCTTTATTGATTTTTTCTTCTAACTGACCGTTTTCTCTTTTAATTTCTCCTCTATATCTACCATCTACACGATCTAAAAGTGATGGATTGTTCCAAGTGCCTAATGCAGCAAGCGCTTCACCACGTAAATTGCTAGAAACGCTTTTTCGTTTTGCAAAATTGATAAGGAAATCTAATTGCTCATCACCACCTACACGTAAAGCGGCATTGATTGCCCTACGTAACAAAGGTTCAGATTTAAATTTTTCGTTGTTCAACGTTGCTGCTAATGCAGGTAACGCAGCCTCAATAGACAGATCATCGTTTATAGCTCGCGCAGTTTCGGTAACAATATATTCGTGTTTATCAGAAAGAAATATAGATATTTTAGGATCTTTTAATTTTCTAAGGACCATAACCGCTGCAATTCTAAGACTTCTATTGTCACTATTGGCAAGGGCTAAAAGCGGTTCAGAATTTCCTATTCTAGCTAAGGCTAGAACAGCGGCATGTCTTAAGTAGAGATCTTGATCATTATTGGCTTCTATCATGGTCAACAAGGGGGCAATGGCTTTTTCATATTTTAACCTTCCCAATGCTTGCGCCGCATAGAATTTTACACGGTCATTTTCATGGGTGGTTAGAGTTATTAAACTATCCGCAGCTTTTTTATATAGTACATCGCCCAAGACCTTTGCGCTTTGTGCTATAATTTCAGGGTCTTTGTCATGTAGTAAATTTAGTAATGGTTCAGCTTCATCTACATCATTGGCAGCTATTTGACCAATACCCCAAATAGCATGTATACGTGCCAATTGGTTTTCTTCCTCAGTTATGGCTTTTTCTAAAGCACGATAACCCCAAAAAGTTCTTTTGGCAAGTTCAAACTGTGCTTTTTGGCGAATTCTCATATCGCCATAGGATAATAAACCAACCAAACTATCGGTCTTTTCATCTTTATAGTTGTGTGTCATCAACTGCTGGGTTTGTAGTCTTTCTTCAGCAAGGTCATTATCTTGTTCTGTAACGTCAAGTTTCCATACTCTACCGTAATTCTTGGTTCCCCATCCATTGACCCAATCTGCCAGATATAAGGCGCCATCTGGTCCAAAATCAATCCCTGTTGGCAATACTCCGGATAAAATGGATTCGTCACTCTTTAATTCAAACGAAGCACCTTTTGGTTGTAGGTCAAATGACCAAATATGAGATCTGCTTGGGTCACCTACAAATTCTACTAAGAAGAATTTATCCATCCATTTTTTACCTAAAGCAGTACCAGGGTTATATATCATTCCAGTAGGGCCGTTATGAAAATTTTGAACAGGCGGCATAATATATGCAGCTTGACCTTCCCAGCGTGGAGTGAACAATTTTTCATCCATCCATACATTGTAGCCGTTGTTTTTTGGATCTGTATATTTTCCATATTGCCAATTTGCCCTCCAACCGGCATCGGAACCTTCTACAATATGAACCAAGCGCTCACTTTCGCCTTTGTGGTCACCGTCGTTATCAGATGAAATAATATTACCGTAGGCATCAAAAACAAACTCGTGGGTATTACGTAGTCCGTGTGCAAAAACTTCAAAGTCTGTTCCATCAGGATTACTTCTTACAATAACCCCTTCGTTAGGGTATTTATGGTTTTCACCATCTACGGTGGTTATATTTGCACCAATATCACCAATGCCCCAATATATTTTACCGTCAGGACCTTCAATAGCACCAGACATACCGTGACCACTAAAACCAATGTGTACGGCAAAACCCTCTGCAATACTCGTTTTTTCATCTAAAATTTTATCATCGTTAGTATCTGTTAGGCGATACATGCCAGGACCAATACCAACAAAGACATCTTCGTCACGGACTAAAAGTGCACCAGCAACATCATTAATTTCATTACTAAAGTCATTCATGATTTGGGTAGAAATATCTGCAATACCATCATCATCGGTATCTTGTAACATCCATATTTCATCTTGTTCTACGGCAAGGTCATGCCAGTCATGAATACTGTCATTGTTTAAATCAGGAAACCAATCATTTTCGTCACTGAGTTCAGGAGCAAAAGTTTTATGTAAAAAGGCTCTTCTATCTTCAACAGATTCTAATGCTATTGATGCCGTCATCCAATCTCTATGTCCGCGAATATCAAACTCCGAGTTTTTATTTCTGTTGGAGCGTGTAATGTACACGTTGCCTTCATTGTCAATATCCAGCGCAATTGGGTCTGGAGCTAAGGAGTCAGAAGCCCAAAGACTTAGTTTTAGTCCTTCAGCTATATCTGCCGTAATGGTTTCTCTGGCAAGCTTGGCCATCTCAATAAGATCGGTACTGTCTTGTTGTATGGTCAACGGTATTTCAACAGGTTTTTTATTTATGCAAGAAGCGCAAAGAAACAATAGGGATATAGTCCCTAAAAGCAATTTTTTAAAAAATGTCATTGTTGTTTGGTTGAATTGATACTTAAATGTAGCGAATAATGTAGATAACTAAGCTAAAAAATGAATTGTAGGTAAATTATTAACCATATATGGTATAGATTTATCAATTTGAATTTAAAACATAATTTATTTCAACGTTAAGAAAGTGTGTTCAAAAGTTCCTTTATATTTGATTACTTATCAAACCAATATTTATATGAATACTATAAAAACAGCTGCCTTCATTTTTTTGATGGCTATTAATTTAACCCTGTTACAAGCTCAAGAAGGTCATCCATTAGAAGGGAAATGGAATTTAACAATAGATCAAGAAGGGAAGAAATTACCATCATGGTTAGAAATAAGACATTCTGGTACCAATACCTTAATCGGAAGGTTTACGTATGCTTTCGGTAGTGCAAGACCAGTTGCAGAAATTGAAAAGCATGGCGAATTATTTTCATTTGAAATTCCGCCACAATGGGAACCGGGAGCGGCCAATATGGAATTTGAAGGAAAAATAGTAGGAGAAGGTTTAGAAGGTACTATGATATATGTAGATGGAAAGACGTATAATTGGACGGCTACCAAATCACCAAAACTTCCATATTATGATAATGCGAAAGAAGGGAAGACGGTAAAGTTATTTAATGGTAAAAATTTAAAAGGCTGGACAATTAAGCCGGGAAATCAATGGGCGGTATTAGATGGCATATTAACCAGCTCTAAACCCGGGGTTAATTTAGTTTCAGAAGAAAAATTTAAAGATTTTAAACTACATGCAGAATTTAGATACCCAGAAGGTAGTAATAGTGGTATGTATTTAAGAGGGCGTTATGAGGTGCAGATAGCCGATAATATTGGTCTAGAACCATCTTCCATATATTTTGGTGGAATTTATGGATTGTTAACTCCCAATGAAAATGTAGCAAAGAAAGCTGGAGAATGGCAGACTTATGATATTACTTTGATAGGAAGAAGAGTTACTATTGTAGCGAACGGAAAAACAATTATCTCTAATCAAAATATTGAAGCAATGACTGGTGGAGCTTTAGATAATAATGAAGCAGAAGCCGGACCAATAATGATACAAGGTGATCATGGTCCTGTAGAATTTAGAAAATTAGAAATAACATCTTTAACTAAGGGGTGATTTTAGAATAAAGTATTAGAAAAAAAGCCTCCCTAAATGGAGGCTTTTTTATGTTTTTAACTGTTAAGTTCAGTAATGATAGCTAAAGCTTTTTCTTCTTCATCTTTATTTACATAAATCTCTATAAATTCTGACAGCGGCGTTCCAAAACCAGCTAGGCGAGCAGATTCTTTTTCATCTTTAAGTATAGGAGCAATATTATTCTCTTTCAACGCTATTTCAATGCGTTTTGCTTCTATACTATTACCGCCGTATATTTTTATATAATTTGTATTCATGATAATTTAATTTAAGTTAACCTCTTTTTTAGTTTAGACTAATAGAATGTCCCTGTACTTTGTTCATTTCTAATGAATTGGTGTTAATCGTAAAATAAAAGGTACTACCAACATTTTCTTCTGATTCTACCCATATTTTACCTAAGTGATGATCAACTATTTTTTTACTGCCATAAAGCCCAATACCAGAGCCTTCAAATTTCGATTGATTATGAAGTTTATGAAATGCATTAAAAATGTTTGCTTGATGTTCTTTGGGAATACCAATGCCATTATCTTTGACGCTAAAAAGATATTCTTGCTCTTTTTTTTCAGATGCAATAGTAATTATGGGGTCTTTGGAGCTGTTTTTAAATTTTAGTGCGTTGTGTATTAAATTTTGAAACAGCATTCCAATATCATTTGGTCTTGCAGTAATTGTAGGCAAGTCACCAATAGTAATCGTGGCATTTGTCTCTTTTATTCTTTCTGAAAAGTCATCTAATACTAACCGTACCACTTTTGCAATATCTATGGTTTCCATTTCGCTAGAATTACCAATTTCGGCATATTTTAAAAGTCCTTCTACTAGGTTTGTCAGTCTTGTAGAACTGCCTTGTAAATGTTTTAAATAGCTGCTGAAATTTGCATAATTTGATGTAGCATGTTGTTTTTCTAATTCTGTAGCAATTACATTGATATTGTTTAAGGGTCCTCTTAAGTCATGTGTAACTATGAAGGTAAATTCCTCTATATGTGTGTTTTTTAATTTAAGTTCATTGTTTAAAACGGCTAATTTGCTGTTTTGCATTTTTAAATCATTTTGAGCCTTTTTTAAGTTCAGCTCACTTTCTTTTAAAGCTTCAATATGATTTTCTAAATCTGTAGTGTACGTTCTAGTTTTATTTTGGTCATACATTCTAAAGGTTAGGGAAAGCCAGCCTAAACAGGCTAAGAACGCAAAAATCTCATCAAAAGGTACATCAATGGTACCTAAAATGGGTCCGTAAATAGAGATGTAAATTGTGGGGACTATAAATGCTAGAATATCAAAAGCAATAATTAGATTTCTTAATTTAGGGTTTCTTCTAAAACCTATGAACGCTAAAAAACCCATAGTCGCAAATGCAACTGCTTGACCGAAAAAGCCTCCTATCAAAAATATTAAGGTCATGAACATTACCGGAGGAAACAGTGTCATATAAATTCTGGTAGCACGGTGAAGTTTTAGTCGGTTTAACAAAAAACCGATACCGAAACCAATAGCTACAATACCTGCTAAAATCTGTTCAGGATAAGAATGAAATAATAGTGTATATATAAATACGGCAAAAGTAAAAATACTGGACACAATGGTTATTAGTCCAAATTCATCTAAAAAGTTTCTGCTTTTTAGACTGTTATCATTTGAAGTCGAATTAAGTTTAGACAAGCTGTTTATTTTAGTAAAAGTGACTTTTTTAGTACGTAAAAAGTGAGTTCTATGTATTTATAGAAACACCATTAGAAATCAAATAGACTATGATTTTATGTTAATCTGATTAGAATAATATGATTAATTGGGGGAGCTATAAATATTATCATATTTTACTTAAATATAATAAAGTAGTAGCGTTTTTAATAAAAAAAGACACTTTTATTTAGTGTCTTATATTGTTTTTTGTAGTTTAAAATGAAAAATCAGCACTTCATTTTAAAAAACCATAGGAACTTCCATAAAAAGTATTTTAGATGCCTGGTTCGTTTTAAAATTAAAAGTGTCAGTTTCCCATATTCCTAATCCGTCACGTTTACCTAATTGCTTATTCGCAATTTCTATTTCGCCGTCCAAAACAAAAATATATACACCGTTACCCTTATCCTTTAAATCATAAGAATCTGTAATTCCAGATTCGTATTCGCCAAGATGAAACCAAGCATTTTGGTGGATCCATACACCGGCATCATCTGTGTTGGGAGAAAGTATTTGGTATAAACTGTTCTTTGTGGCTATATCTTCAATTGAGATTTGGTCATAACGCGGGGTAACCTCTTCTTTGTTCGGAATAATCCAGATCTGCAAAAATTTTACCTCTTTATCTTTGTTTTTGTTAAACTCACTATGAGAAACTCCCGTACCTGCGCTCATCATTTGTACATCTCCAGATTTAATAACGGTAGAATTCCCCATGTTGTCCATATGTTGAAGGTCACCTTCTAATGGAATGGATATAATCTCCATGTTTCTATGCGGGTGAGTTCCGAAACCGCGACCAGCGGCAACCGTGTCGTCATTTAAAACACGTAATGCTCCAAAATTCATTCGTTCTGGATTATGATAATTACCAAAACTAAAGCTGTGGTATGAATTTAACCAACCGTGGTCTGCATGCCCTCTTGTGTTAGATTTATGTATTATAGTTTTCATTTTGTATCCTTATCTAGATAGATTTTTAGTCGAGATTTAAGTTTAAACTTTACTAAAATTTACTGCTTTAAAAGTACATTTAATTACTTGGAATTTTACTATTGCCAAATGTTGCTACATATACTTTTCTTTAAATAAAAACGTTATTCAAAAAAAATCCCTCAGTATTATGAAATGTTTCGTTGGTATATTTCTGTTATTGTCTTTAGCCAACATGTATGCGCAGGATAGCGCAGATGCTGCTAAGCATCTAGGTGCAGGTATAGTAATTGGAGGAGCTGGTGGTTACGCTGCACATAAACTATCTGATGGAGACAGAGCATGGACATGGGCTGGAGCTGTTGGTAGTGCCTTTGTAGCAGGTATGGCAAAAGAAGCCATATATGATTCTTCAAGAGGAGCAGATTGGGAAACAAGAGATGTTGTATTTACTACTTTAGGCGGAGTGATATCTGCTCTGGCTTTGGAAGTTTTTACCGGAAATGGTGGTAAAGGTAGAGGTGGTAATAGAAGAGGCAAAAGCTGTGGCTGTTTAGTTGCTCAGCTAGATAATACCAATGAAATTCAATTGCCGGTATTTGTAGAAAATGGCACTGGTGATATCACTTCAGAACTACAAGCTGCTTATCTAATTCGGTAATCTATAAAAGACCTTTCGCTTTAATTTCAAGATATTTGTTAATAGTATTAATGGTCAGGTCTTCAGGTTTGGTCAAAATAGTCTGTATACCATACTTTCTAAGCTCGTTCACTACCAATTGTTTTTCGTATATGAATTTCTCTGCAATGGTCTGCTCATAAATTTCTAGCGTGTTATTTGGCTTTTCTTGTGCATAAGAGAAAAGCTCTGTGTTTTCAAAGAAAATAACAACTAATAAGTGTTGTTTTGCTATAGCTTGTAAATAGGGTAATTGACGATGTAGTGCATCTAAAGTTTCAAAGTTTGTGTACAACAATAATAGGCTTCGTTGTGGTAAATGCCTTTTAACATCAATATACAATCTACTAAAATCACTTTCTACAAAATTGGTTCTAAGATTATATAATGTTTCAAGAATAAGGTTCATTTGAGAACTTCTACGTTCAGCAACCACTCTGTTTTCTATCTTGTTACTAAAAGAAAACATACCTGCCTTATCATTCTTTTTTAAGGCTATATTGCTAATGACCAATGTTGCATTGATAGCGTAATCTAATAAGCTAAGAGATTTAAAAGGCATTTTCATTACCCTACCTTTATCTATAATAGAATATATGGGTTGCGATTTTTCATCTTGAAACTGATTGACCATCAACTGACCCCTTTTGGCGGTCGCCTTCCAATTTATATTTCTAATATCATCACCTTGTATATAATCCTTGATTTGTTCAAACTCCGTCGTGTGTCCAATACGCCTAATCTTCTTGATTCCGAATTCAAGCAGACGGTTACTAAAAGCTAAAAGGTCATATTTACGAAGCTGTAAAAACGACGGATAAACAGGTACTTCTTTGCCCTGATCAAACGTATATTTTTTAGCTAAAAATCCAATAGGTGAAGTGGAGAAAACATTTAAATTGCCAAAGCTATAAACCCCGCGTTCAACAGGTCTAACATTATAGGTGTAAAATTTTTGTTCGCCTGATTTTAATAGGCTGTGAAAATTAAAATCCCTTTTCTGAAATTGAAAAGGCAGTTCGTCTATAATATTGACTCGGCTAGAAAATAAGTATTGATTGGTGACTTTTATTTTAATACTGTTTTCATCGCCGTTAGAAAGTTTGTCAGGTACTATTCTGTCTGCTACTATTTTACCTTTTGATAAAAATAGAAGTATGATGTCAACGATTATTACTGCTAAAAACAAATAGAAAAGTAGCTTGGCAATAAATGTGATATTCTCAAAAATATAGGATACCAAAAAGCATAGGATGATTCCCGTTAAAACTAGGAAAAATCTTTTTTGAAGAAATATATTTTTGAATACGTTTTTCACAATTGTTTATCTAGGAATTTCAATGGTCTGAATAAGGTCATTGATCATTTTTTCTGCAGTATAGCCTTCCATTTCTCTTTCAGGAGTTAAAATGATTCTATGTCCTAAAATAGGTCCAACTACTTTCTTGATATCATCTGGAGTAATAAAATCTCTTCCATTGATAGCTGCAACCGCTTTAGAAGCATCTAAAATGGCAATAGAAGCCCTTGGCGATGCACCTAAATATAAGTTGGCATTAGTTCTTGTGTTGTTGACTATAGCCGCTATATACTTCAGTAAATTATCTTCAACAATAATATCTTTTATCACCAGTTGATAAGCGGCTATTTGTTCTGCAGAAAGAACAGAATCTATTAATGCTTCAACATTGGTGTTTTTTTGTTGATGTTTGTTTTCTAGTATCTGTATTTCTTCTTCTAAGGTAGGGTAGTGGACATTTATTTTAAACAAGAAACGATCTAATTGCGCTTCCGGTAATCTATATGTACCTTCTTGTTCAACAGGATTTTGAGTAGCAAATACCAGAAATGGAGGTTGCATTTCAAATTCATTTCCGTCAATGGTAATCTGTCTTTCTGCCATGGCTTCAAAAAGAGCTGCTTGGGTTTTGGCAGGTGCACGGTTTATCTCATCAATCAATATAATATTTGAGAAAATAGGCCCCTTTTTAAATTCAAATTCAGAGGTCTTCACGTTAAATATAGAAGTTCCTAAAATATCACTTGGCATTAAATCTGGCGTAAATTGAATTCTACTAAAATCTACGTTCATGGTCTTGGCTAAAAGTTTTGCCGTTACTGTTTTGGCTACACCCGGCACACCTTCAATAAGTGAATGACCGTTCGCTAAAATAGAAACTATCAACAACTCGATCATATCTTGTTGGCCTATGATGACTTTTCCTAACTCTGACTTTACCTTAGCTACAGATTCTTGAAGTTTGGTGAGGTCTATACGCGAATTAAATTCTACGTTGTTTTCATCTTGTGTATTATCTTCCATAAGATTGTTTAAATGTATTTATTTTCTGAACCAGTACTAAAGAGTCTTGTTCAGTATGTACAGGTTTATTTTTTAGACGAAGTATGAGTTCTATTAATGTTTTTGTATCATCTTTAGATTTTCCAGCTTTTGCACTTAGTTGGGTGATGAAATTTTCATCAAGAACTGTTGTGTTAACATAATATCTATTTCTAACGTAGGTTAAAAAGTAGGTAATTTTTTTATGGTTTAAATTGGTGTAGTCTTTATTCTGGTAATAGAGAGATCCTACAGTTTTTGCAAAAGCTACAGATGAGTTTTCTAAAGGTTTTATTACAGGTATAATTCGTTGTTCTCTTTTTGCTTTAAAAATTACAAATAATAGTAAACCAATTACCAATAGATAATAACTCCATTTTAATGCGGGCTGATTCAATACAAAACGCATGGGTGAAGTAATCACTTTTCTTCCAGATTTCTTATAGTCGTCCCAATACAATAGGTTATCGTTTAAATAAGAAAAACTCTGTGTACTGTATTTGGTATTATCACCTAACATATAAAAATTAGTGTAGGCAACAGGTAGCGTGTTTATTATGAAATTACCTTTTCCAAAAGATGTTTTAATGAAGTTAGGTTGTACTTTAATTTCATCATTATTATCCTCTAAAAAGTTAGAAGTTTTGAACTGTAAGTGTCCTAATATTTCTGTGTTTACGGTATCAACACTTGCAAAATAACTTGGGTTGACCCCTCTTGTAAAAAAGAAATTTTTCTGTTTAAAATTTTTATTGGTGAAAGAAGCTTTGACCGAATCTTCTTGAATACCATACTGTTGTGTGACTTCTATATTTAATGTGTCGGCCAACTGCCCAGTTAGATTATTGGTAGCGATAAAAACTTGATTACCGTTTGCTACATATTTTAAAACCTGATTGGTTTCCTGTTCATCTAAGTAGATATAATCGTTGATGATAATATAATTAGAAGGTATAGTGCTGTCTCGGTGTATAAGCGCATCATACATGCTGCTTTCTACAGATTCAATTTCACTGTTAGAAAAAATATTGGGTAATTCATTAAAAAGCACAAAACAGCCAAACGGAATTTTAGATACAGATGTGTATGAAGGTCTCCAGTTTATGGGTCTTGGGCGTACTATTTCTGTTACGATGATACCAATTAGCACCGCAATCAAAAGCCCGAGTATTATTTTAGAACGCTTGCCCAATTTATAGTTGAATTTGTTTGTTTATCGATTCAAAATCTAAAACCGACTTCGTGTATTTAATATCATCAATTGCCTGCTCGCCATACCATATATAATCATATAGGTAGGCTATTTTTTTAAAACCTTTTTTTATTTCCGGTTGCTCAATTTCAGCGAAATAGTCTGAATTTGTTTTATCAAAATGCCATTCTATAATATCTTTTTTAGACAGCTTTTGTAGCGTAAGCAGAAACTGATAGCGTATGGCAAGACGGTAGTCTTTTTGTTCAATGGCAGTATTCAATAATTCATTTATATCAATACCTTCAATATGCTCTTCAGTTAAATTGATATCGCTAACAGCTTTGGCTTTTTTCTGAAAAAGGGAATTGAAATTTTCATTTATCAGCAATTTTACAACAAGATATACAACTAGAATTATTAGCAAGAAATAGATAAAGTATTCAATGAGTTCTAGCAGCTGTGGTGAAATATTGATACCAAATACATTATGTAAACCTTGTCCCACCCAATTAATAAAGCGGGCAAGTAGGTTTTGAGATTCACCAGTTTTAAAGGTGTAATTGAACTCATCTCCTATATATTTTTTACTAAGATCTTCGTCATTACTTCGTACGGTCAATACAGACGACGAATCAACCTTTATGATACTGTCATTTGTACCCTGTGCAATTGCAGAAAGGGTAGTTAACTGAAAGAATATGATAAGAATAGTGTATTTCAACCTAATCGTTTTGACCTATTTGTTCAATTGTTGCCCTTGTGTTTTCATTATAAGTTTTTTCATGTAATGCGTAATAGAGAATACCGTTTACAAATTGCGATAGACATTGGCCATACACAGCAATTATTAACACAATACAAGTACCTAAAGTGTAAACTATGGTAGAAACGATAGAGTGGGAGTAGTCTACATTATTTTCAACAACATGAAAGGTGTAAATGCCTACGATAATACCTGGAACAAATAGCGCAATCATGAGCAAAATACCTAGTAAAAAACCTAATATAAAATTGACGCCTACAGATTTCCAAAAGTTAGTGGTTACTAATTTCCAACCTTCGCCTAGAGCTTCTGTAACACCTTTCTTCTTCTGAAGCATATCAAAAAATGAAACTCCTACCCAAGCAGTTAAAAAGAATTGGACTATATATTGACCTATAAAACCTAATAAGGGAATGATAGCTAATATTACCGCTGCAATAAGAAATACAATGTAAATAGGTATTAGTAGCAATACGAATAAGAAGATGTTGCCAAATTGACTTTTAGCTAGTTGCCAAACCTCTTTTTTATCTACGTTTTCATCTCTGGTCTCAACATATTTGATCATGTAGCTGGTAGATAGCGAATAGTTTAAGAAAGCTACGCCTAAAAAAATGATGACGAACAAAAAGCCGCCTAGACCAAGATAAATAAAATAGTCTTGCTCAAATTCATTTCCGGCAGCAAAAGAATTACTGCTAGATTCTTGAGCGATCATTCCTAAAAACCCCGATACTAATAAATAGCTTGTAATTAAAAGTCCTATTAAGAAAACACCATTATAGCTTATAAAAACATTGGTAAAGTTTTTAATATTCTGTTTAAAAAAGTCGAAGTAAACGGTTACTATTCCGCCAAAATCACGGTTTACTCGTAACGGTATGTAATTGTCTTTCATGTTGGTTATTAAGTATGATCGGGTATGCTATGTAATAAAATATAATTAAGAATAGAGAAGCGCCAATTATTAGAAATGCCAACCAATTTGGCATACCTGTATATCGGGTAATAAAACCTTCAATAAAACCAGCTATAATAAAGAACGGAATGGTGCTAACTACAACTTTTAAACCGTCTTTAGCGCCTTTCATAAAAGACACGCGTCTAGAATACGTTTTTGGGAAAAGAATACTGTTTCCCATTATTATACCGGCACAACCAGCAATTATAATTACTGAAATTTCAATTGTACCATGCAGCCAAATTTGCTTGTTAGCTTCAAAAAAAACACCTTTGGTATAAAAGAATGTTATGAAAGCACCAAGCATTACTCCGTTACTAAATAAAATATAACCGGTACCTATGCTGGTAATTACACCAAAGGCAAATGCCAGAAAAGCAACGCGTATATTATTAATGGTAATGCCTAAAAATGATCCAATTTCACTACCTCCTTTATAAATGGCGGCAGGGTCGCCATTAGCAATATTATTTAGCGTTTCGTTTACATATGCATCCCCTAAAATTAAACGAACAAAGGTAGCGTCGTTCAAAGCAGATAATGAACCAATGGCAGAAGCAATTATAAATATTAAAAAAGCAACGCCTAGTGAACTATGATATTGTTTAAAAAAAAGTGGGAATTCGGTAAGCCAAAAACTTTTAATTCGGTTTTTACTTTCCTTTTTATTCTTGTAAATTTTTTGGTGTGCCTGTGAAGCTAATTCGTTTAAATACAATAAAGTCTTACTTTCTGCGTAATACGTTTGCGCGTAGGCTAAATCATTGGTCAGTTGAATGTAGCCATTGGCAAGTTCATCTGGGTTTGAAGTAGCATCAAGGTTGACAGCTTTTTCAAATGCTATCCATTTTTCCTTATTTTGCTTTACAAAAGCCGCTTCGCGCATAAACTATTTTTACCTTGTTAAATTTAAGACTTAATGAATAATCTCCAAATCAATACAACGCAAAATGTGAACCTTAATTATACTATTGTTAGTATTGGTGAGCGAATAGTGGCATTTTTTATAGATGCTTTTATATTATATCTCTATTATTTTTTGGTGGAATTAATTGGCGATGCCATAGGTTATATCTATGACGATGGGTGGACGCAAAGAGGTATAGTTGGTTTAATTGCTTTGCCTGCAATGTTTTATAGTTTATTAATGCATATTATTTTTAATGGTAGAACTGTCGGCAAAATGATTATGAAGATGAGAGTGGTATCTGTTGATGGTTCACCTGTAAATTGGAGTAATTATTTAATTCGTTGGATGCTTCGTTTGGTAGATATTTGGCTTTTTGTTGGATCAATAGGTATTCTTACCATCTTATTTTCAGAAAAAAGACAAAGATTGGGTGATGCAGCGGCAGGTACTGTGGTAATAAGTACTAAAAATAAAACTAAAGTTTCGCACACTATTTTAGAAGAAGTTGAAGATACTTACGTACCTAAATTTGTGAACGTTACCATGCTGACAGATAAAGATGTAAGACTGATCAAAGAAACTTTTAGTATAGCTAAGAAAAGTAATGATTTTAAAACGATGAAAGCGCTTAGAGATAAAGTTGATAGTATATTGCAGACCAATTCAGATTTATATGATAAGCAATATTTAGATACTGTATTGAAAGATTATAACTACTTTACTCAAAAGCTATAATTAATGTTTTATTTCATCATAGATATTTTAGGAACTATTGCATTTGCCATATCAGGAGTTTTGGTTGCAATGGATAAAAGACTTGATGCCTTTGGTGTGTTTATTATAGCCTTTGTAACGGCAGTTGGTGGTGGTACTTTGCGGGATCTGTTAATTGGTATTAGACCAGTAGGGTGGTTGAATGCACCTATGCACTTGCTCATTATAGTAATGACCGTTTTGTTGGCGATTATCTTTGTAAAGCAATTGAAATATGTTAGAAAATCACTTTTCCTTTTTGATACAATTGGTATAGGGTTATATACAATGGTAGGTATAGAAAAAGGATTGGCGGCAGATCTCTCACCGGTTATGTGCATTGCCTTGGGTACAATTACAGCATCTTTTGGCGGTGTAATCAGAGATATATTATGCAATGAAATACCTGTAATATTTAGAAAAGAAATTTATGCAACGGTCTGTATTTTAGGCGGACTGGTGTATTTTCTTTTAATTCAGTTTCCCATACAGAATACCATTGCGTATTCCATGGCAATTGTGACAATCATTATCATGAGAGTGTTGGCGGTGCGTTTTAAAATTTCGCTGCCAAATATTTATCGAGTAGAAAAGTGAAGATTTATATATTTAGCGAAGCTAAATATTAACAGCCAACAGCCAACAGCCAACAGCCAACAGCCAACAGCCAACAGCCAACAGCCAACAGCCAACAGCCAACAGCC
>NZ_JARKMR010000008.1 GCF_029350975.1 Maribacter zhoushanensis | reverse complement strand
TGCTATACCAAGTGGGAGAGTAGGTAGCCGCCTTTTTCGAAAGCCCTTTACAGTAATGTAAGGGGCTTTTTTTATACCATGAAATCTTAGTCCTAAAATGATAGGGATTTCTTTAAACCCTTTCCTGAGATCAAAAGGCGTTACCTTTACTACTACTACTACTACTACTACTACTGATATTATAAACTTACAAGTTTAACTGATTGTAATAGGGTTAGTTTAAACTAACATATATAGTGTTGAAATATCGCTGATCATTTATAATTACTGTAATCGGATTATGTAAGTGAGCTATGATTGTGTTTTGAAGCTATAATAAGTATGATTCTTTTACATAAAAAAAACGCCACCTAAAAGCTTAGATGGCGTTTTTAATATTATAATATGTATTGCTATACTCTTGGCAAATCACCTTCTCCTTTAAGTGGTAACGCGGTCTCACCCATTAAGTATTTATCTACATGGTGAGCTGCTTGTCTACCTTCAGAGATTGCCCAAACAATTAAAGATTGACCTCTTCTTTGGTCGCCTGCGGCAAATACACCTTTAACATTAGTTTTATAGTCGTTGTCAGATGCTTTAATATTAGTTCTTGCGTCCATTTCTAAACCTAGCTGACTAGCAACTGTATTTTCAGATCCGGTAAAGCCTAAAGCTAACAATGCTAATTCACATTTCCATTCTTTTTCAGTACCGGGAACTTCTTTAAGTTGCGGTCGTTGTCCTGGAGTTTTAATCCATTCTACTTCTGAAGTTACTAAACCTTTTAAGTTTCCGTCTTCATCACCTAAGAACTTCTTCGTTGATATACTAAAGAAACGTTCAGCACCTTCTTTATGAGATGAGCTAGTTCTCAATCTCATTGGCCAAAACGGCCAAGGCTGACCTTCTGGTCTTTCTGTGGTTGCCATAGGCATAATTTCGAAATTAGATACAGAAGTTGCTCCATGGCGAAAAGATGTACCAATGCAGTCTGACCCAGTATCACCACCACCAATGACGACAACATCTTTACCTGTTGCTTTAATTTCTTCTCCAAGATCTTTAATACCGTCTACACGTCTATTATTTTGACCTAAAAAATCCATTGCTTGAACAACACCTTTTAAATTAGATCCTTCAATGGGTAAGTTTCGTCTAATAGTTGCACCGCCGGTCAATACAATTGCATCGTAGTCTTCTTTAAGAGTGTCGGCTTTAATATCGATACCAATATGTATTCCGCATTTAAAAGTGATACCTTCTTCTTTTAATACTTCCAAGCGTCTATCAATAACGTTTTTCTCCATTTTAAAATCTGGAATTCCATAGCGTAATAATCCACCAGGTTTTTCATCTCTTTCAAAAACGGTAACATCATGACCAGCTCTATTCAATTGCTGAGCTGTGGCTAGACCCGCAGGACCTGAACCTACAACTGCAACTTTCTTTCCAGTTTTGTTTAAAGGTGGTTTTGCAGTAATCCATCCTTTCTTAAAAGCAGTTTCAACTATATTTTTCTCAATATTTTCTATAGTAACAGGGTCTTCATTTATACCTAAAACACATGCTTCTTCACACGGTGCAGGACATAATCTTCCTGTAAATTCAGGAAAGTTGTTTGTGGAATGTAAAATTTCACTTGCTTTTTCCCATTTGCCACGGTAAACCGCATCGTTGAAATCAGGAATTAAATTTCCTAAAGGACAGCCGCTATGGCAAAAAGGTATACCACAGTCCATGCAACGAGCACCTTGTTCTTTCAATTCCTTTTCAGGTAAGGGTACTGTAAATTCCTTATAATCTTTTAAACGTTCCTCGACCGGTTCGTATGCTTCAATTTTTCTATCGAATTCCAAAAATCCTGTTATCTTTCCCATATTCCGATCTTAAATAGTTTGTAAATTTTCTTCCTCTAGTCTGATTAAAGCTTGTCTGTATTCTTCAGGTAAAACCTTAACGAATTTAGGTAGATAAGATTCCCAATTTTCTAAAATACGTTGTGCTAATGGACTTGATGTAGAGTTATAGTGACTCTCGATTAAATCTTTTAATTGTTTAATATCATTATTCTCTGTTACCTCTAAAAGGTTAAGACCTTCTGTGCTACATCTCTTTTTAAAAGTTTTGTTGCTATCTAGTACAAATGCAATTCCGCCACTCATACCTGCTCCAAAATTTCTGCCAACCTCTCCAAGAATTACAGCAACACCACCTGTCATATACTCACAACCGTGGTCTCCAATACCTTCAACTACAGCTTTAGCACCTGAGTTACGAACACAAAAACGTTCACCTGCTTTTCCGTTGATATATGCTCTACCTGCAGTAGCTCCATATAATGTTACGTTTCCGGTAATTACATTATCTTCAGGTACAATAGTAGATTTCTCTGGTACCTTGATAACCAATTTAGCGCCCGAAAGCCCTTTTCCTAAATAATCATTAGTATTTCCATTGACAATCATTGTAAGTCCTCTTGTTGCAAATGCTCCAAAGCTTTGTCCTGCAGAACCTGTAAAATTCAATCTTAGTGTATTGATTGGTAATCCTTCTGCACCGTAAGTTTTAGAAATCTCATTACTGATAATTGCACCAACTGCACGATCTGTGTTACAAATAGGATAATCTAAAGTTAATTTCTCTTTTCTAAATAAAGAAGGATTAGCTTTTGCTATAATATCAAATTCTATTGATTTGTCTATATCGTGTTTTTGCTTTTCTGTATTGTAGAATTTAGTTCCTTTAGGTACATCTACTTGATGTAGAATAGGAGTTAAATCTATACCGGCAGCTTTATAATGGTCAATAGCTTTCTTACGGTCTAGTTTTTGAACCTGACCTACCATTTCATTGATAGTTTTAAAGCCTAGTTGCGCCATAATTTCACGTAACTCTTGTGCTACAAAATACATGTAGTTCACTACATGTTCAGGTTTACCCTTAAATTTCTTTCTTAATTCAGGGTTTTGAGTAGCTATACCTACTGGGCAGGTATTTAAATGGCATACACGCATCATGATACAGCCAGAAGCTACTAATGGGGCAGTTGCAAAACCAAATTCTTCTGCACCTAATAGACAAGCAACGGCAACATCTCTACCGGTTTTCAATTGACCATCGCACTCAAGAACTATTCTGTTTCTTAAATCATTTAAAACAAGTGTTTGTTGAGCCTCTGCAATACCAAGTTCCCAAGGTAAACCGCAATGTTTTAGTGATGTTAAAGGAGAAGCGCCTGTACCACCATCAAAACCAGAAACCAAAACAACATCGGCTTTTGCTTTTGCAACACCAGCCGCAACAGTACCTACACCAACTTCAGAAACTAATTTCACATTAACTCTTGCTTTTCTATTGGCAGATTTTAAATCATATATAAGTTGAGATAAATCTTCAATAGAATAAATATCGTGATGCGGTGGTGGAGAAATTAAACCCACATACGGAGTAGAATTTCTAGTTTTTGCAATTTCAGGATTTACTTTTGGACCTGGTAATTGACCTCCTTCACCAGGCTTGGCACCTTGTGCCATTTTAATCTGAATTTCTTTTGCATTGGTCAGGTAGTTAGATGTTACACCGAATCTACCAGAAGCAACTTGTTTTATTGCACTGTTTCTCCAGTCACCAGTAGAATTTTTATAAAATCTATTTTGATCTTCTCCGCCTTCACCAGAGTTACTTTTTCCGCCAATACGGTTCATGGCAATCGCTAAATTCTCATGAGCTTCTTTACTAATTGATCCGTAAGACATTGCACCGGTTTTAAACCTTTTTACAATTTCTGTCCAAGGTTCTACATCTTCTAAAGGAATAGGGTCATAATTAGAGAATTCAAAAAGACCTCTAATAGTCATAAGGTTTTTTGATTGCTCATTAACCATGTTTGAATACTCCTTATATGTATC
This sequence comes from Maribacter zhoushanensis, assembly GCF_029350975.1. Taxonomy (GTDB): domain Bacteria; phylum Bacteroidota; class Bacteroidia; order Flavobacteriales; family Flavobacteriaceae; genus Maribacter; species Maribacter zhoushanensis. The sequence continues at coordinate 132,960 of NZ_JARKMR010000008.1, read as the reverse complement.
TGGCTCGTTATTACGAACTGATTTTTGAAGTTTTGCAATAGATAATGGGTTAAACATATGTTTTTCACCATCTCTTCTCCATCTATATTCACCGCCAATTTCTAAATCTAAATTAGCATCAATATGTTGTTTGCTAAAAGTCTTGTGGTGGCGTAAGGCAATTTCTTTTTCAATTTGATAAAGACCAATACCTTGAATTCGAGTAGGGGTATTAGGGAAGTATTTCTCAACTACCTTGGTGTTAATACCTATACATTCAAAAAGTTGAGAACCACGGTAAGAGTTCAATGTTGAAATACCGATTTTATTCATCACTTTTAAGATACCTTTTCCAACCGCTTTATTGTAATTTTTAATTGCATCGTCAAAAGATATTTCTGTAATATCATGCTCTTCTATTTGCTCGGCAATGATTTCGTTAACCAAATATGGGTTAATAGCACTTGCTCCAAATCCAAATAATAAAGCAAAATGATGTACCTCACGTGGTTCTGCAGATTCTATAATGACACTTAGTTTAGAACGTTTGCCAAGTTTCTGCAATCCGCTGTTTACAAATGAACATGCTAGCAATGCAGGTATAGGAGCCATATCTTTTGTAACATTTCTGTCTGAAAGAATAATAATATTTGCACCTTCATCTACTGCTTTGGAAGCTTGATTTAATACAGATTGTAAAGCGTCTTCAAGACCATTGTGCCCTTGTTTAATAGAATACAACATGGAAATTGAAACTACCTTGTAGTCTGGGCTTACATCGTAATTTTTTATTTTATCTAAATCCTCTTTAGAAATTACAGGGTTTTGAATTTTTAGTTTTCTGCAATGTAATTCTGAAAACTCAAATATATTATGATCGCTACCTAGGGTTAAACTGATATCTGTAATCAATTCTTCACGAATACCATCTAAAGGAGGGTTCGTTACCTGAGCGAACAATTGCTTAAAATAATTGTAAATTAATTGCGGTCGTTGAGATAGTACGGCAATAGGCGTATCGGAACCCATTGAACCAATTGGTTCCTTACCAGCTTTTGCCATTGGAAGCACAATTGTATTAATATCTTCAATTGTATAACCAAATACAGATTTTCTATTCTCTAATGTTTCCTCTCCTAAAAATAAAGGGCAATCATTATATGGAATATCCTTTAAGTGTACTAAGTTGTCATTTAACCATTTCTTGTAAGGAAATTTTTGAGCAATGTTTTCTTTAATTTCTTCATCGTTAACAATTCTACCTTCTTCCATATTCACCAAGAACATTTTTCCTGGCTGTAATCTTCCGTGAAATTCTACATTGTCTGGGGCAATATCAACAACACCTGTTTCAGAAGACATAACTACGTAGTCATCTTTTGTAACCGTGTATCTTGATGGTCTTAGACCGTTTCTATCTAATACCGCACCTATAAAGTTTCCGTCGGTAAAAGGAATAGAAGCTGGTCCGTCCCAAGGCTCCATCATACAAGAGTGATATTCATAAAATGATCTTTTAGCTTCAGACATTTCGGTATTTTTCTCCCATGCCTCAGGCACTAAGATCATCATTACCTCTGGTAAAGATCTACCGGTCATCAATAGTAACTCAACGACCATATCCATTGTGGCAGAATCAGACTTTCCAGGTAATATAATAGGAAGAACGTTCTTTATTTCATCTCCGAACATATCGCTCTTCAATAATTCTTCTCTAGAGAACATACGGGTAACATTACCTCTTAAGGTGTTTATTTCACCATTGTGACACATATATCTAAATGGTTGCGCCAAATCCCAAGTAGGGAAAGTATTTGTAGAGAAACGTTGGTGTACCAAAGCCAATCTAGTTACTACTCTAGAATCCATTAGGTCTGAATAGTATAGGCTAATATCTAAAGGCATTAGTAGTCCTTTAAATATAATTATCTTGGTAGATAAGCTTGGTACATAAAAGAACTTGCTTTCAGATAATTTAGATTTTATAATGGTATGTTCAGTTACTTTTCTTGCAATAAAAAGTTTTAAGTTAAAATCAAAGTAGTCTTGATCTTCACTTTCTTTAGCCACAAATATTTGTTTAACAAAAGGTTCGGTTTCAGCGGCAATTCTACCAGGTATAGATCTGTTTACCGGTACATCTCTCCATCCTAATAATTGTAAACCTTGTTTTTTGATATTTTCTTCAAAAACCGAAATACAGAAATCTCTTTGGTTTTCTTTTCTAGGGAAAAATATATTACCAACTGCATAATCACCTGCTTTAGGTAGGTCAAAATTACAAACAGCCTGAAAAAAATCATGCGGTATATCTATTAATATACCTGCTCCATCTCCTGTTTTACCATCGGCACTTACTGCCCCTCTATGCTCTAAACGTTCAAGTATCTCTAACGCTTTATGAATAATGTCGTTAGATTTCTTTCCTTTAAGACTGCATATAAAACCAGCCCCACAGTTATCATGTTCAAATTCCGGTAAATATAATCCTTGCTTCTTCAGTTTCATCCTTTGTGGTATTTCTTCAAAAATATCAATTTAATTGAATTATATTCAATGATTGAAACAAATTCAAGTAAAAAATTCAACGAAATAAATAAAAGCTTAAAAAATCTATAATTATGGATTTTTAAAACCTTCAATTTATCAGATTGATAAATTTAAGTTAATATTATTGAAAAGTATGGATGAAGTAGGGGGTAAAATGTAGTTTTTGCAACTTTCTAACAATAAAGGCTAACTTTATTGAGAGGTTAACAAAGTAAGATGTTGTTATAATAAAATTCACCCCTATGAAAAGTAGGGGTGAATCATAAATTGTCTAATAATTACTTTAAAATACTTCTTGAAATAACGATTTTTTGTATTTCAGAAGTGCCTTCGTATATCTGTGTTATTTTGGCATCTCTCATTAATCGTTCTACATGATAATCTTTAACGAATCCGTTTCCTCCATGAATTTGTACGGCTTCAACCGTAGTTTCCATTGCTACTTTTGAAGCGTATAGTTTGGCCATTGCTCCAGAAAGATCATAATCTCTATCATTGTCTTTGTCTAATGCGGATTGATAAACCAGTAATCTTGCCGCTTGTATTTCGGTATGCATATCGGCTAGTTTGAATGCAATAGCTTGGTGATTGCTTATTTCTGTGCCAAAAGCCTTGCGTTCCTTTGAATATTTTAAAGCTAATTCATATGCGCCGGCAGCAATACCTAGTGCTTGAGCTGCAATACCAATACGACCACCTGCTAAAGTTTTCATGGCGAATTTAAAACCAAAGCCATCTTCACCGATTCTATTTTCTTTAGGGACTTTTACATCATTAAATATTAATGAATGAGTATCACTACCTCTAATACCTAATTTGTTTTCCTTAGGTCCTATTTCAAATCCAGGAGTGCCTTTTTCAATGATCAAGGCATTTATACCTCTATGCTTTTTGTCTTTGTCTGTTTGAGCAATTACAATATATGTACTTGCGGTACCACCATTGGTAATCCAATTTTTGGTTCCATTTACAATATAGTGATCGCCCATATCTACGGCGGTTGTTTTTTGAGAAGTGGCATCGCTACCCGCTTCTGGTTCGGAAAGGCAGAATGCACCTATTTGCTCTCCTGTAGAAAGCTTGGTAAGGTATTTCTCTTTTTGTTCTTCAGAACCGAATTTTTCTAATCCCCAGCATACCAAAGAATTGTTTACAGACATTACTACTGAAGTTGATGCATCAATTTTAGAAATCTCTTCCATGGCAATTACATATGAAAGGGTGTCTAGTCCACTTCCGCCATATTTTGGGTCTACCATCATTCCTAAAAAACCGAGTTCTCCTAGTTTTTTAATTTCTTCTGTGGGAAATCTTTGGGCATCGTCACGTTCAATTACTTCTGCTAATAGTTCTGTTTGAGCAAAATCACGTGCAGCTTCTTGTATAAGTTTTTGTTCTTCATTTAATGAAAAATCCATCTAATATTATATAAAGGTTAACTTCTCAAAGATAAAGATATAGTAGTTAAATATATTACTTATGAACCTCCTTTTGAGCAATTTTGTAACAATAGAGCATAGGAGGTATAGTGCCACTTCATTTTTAACATTTTCTTAAGCGTTAAAATCTGGTCACTTAAAACCTGTTAAATTTATAATAGGGTCGATTTAAGTATTTGGATGTCAGATAACTTCGGTATTATTGTCAATTCATTAGGAATTCACAGACAATTTTAAATATATTTGGAAGATTTATTTTTTAGAATTAGAACCTATATTTACAACTAATAACTAGTTACTCAAAAAACCAAAGAATATGGAAACCATCATTGTTATTGTTTTTTTGGCGGGATATCTTGCCATTACCTTAGAACACAATCTTAAAATAGATAAATTAATACCGGCCTTAGCTATGATGGCTATACTTTGGGCGCTTATAGCTCTGGGTATAGATGGTTACGAAAACTGGTTTGATTCTGCTCAGCAAAGTCTTGTAGAAGGTTTTAGTAAATGGGGGCATTTAGATAGGATGCATATGATGGAGGAATCTCTATTGCATCATTTAGGTAAAACGGCAGAGATTCTTTTCTTTCTTTTGGGGGCAATGACTATTGTTGAAATTATTGATTATTTCGATGGTTTTGCTACTATAAAAGGATTTATTAAGACAAAGCAAAAAGGGAAATTACTTTGGTTGTTTTCAATATTAGCATTCGTTTTATCTGCTATCATAGATAACCTAACGGCTACAATTGTTTTGATTACTATTCTTCAGAAAGTTATTAAGGATAGAGAAACAAAATTATGGTTTGCTGGTATGATTGTAATAACGGCAAATGCAGGTGGTGCTTGGTCTCCTATTGGAGATGTAACTACTACCATGTTGTGGATAGCTAACAGAGTAAGTGCTGGTCAGCTAGTGCTTCATGTACTATTGCCTTCATTGGTTTGTATGATTGTGCCTGTAGTCATTGCAAGTAGGTTTAAAGTTTTTAAAGGTTTAATTGATGGTGAATTAGAAGGTGAAAATTCAAAGTCAAAGTATAGTGGGGTAATGTTGTATTTAGGTCTAGGTGCTATTTTGTTTGTACCTATTTTTAAGACAGTAACGCATTTGCCACCTTATGTAGGTATGATGTTGTCATTGGCTGTAGTAGCAACATTTGCTGAAATATATAGTAATAAGAAGTTTAGTATTTCTTCTGTAGATCAAGAAGGTCAAGATAGTGAGGGGCACCATAGTCCTGTTCATCATTCATTATCTAAAATTGAATTGCCAAGTATTCTATTTTTCTTAGGTATTTTATTGGCGGTAGCTGCAATGGAATCGTTAGGAATTCTATTTAATGCTGCAGGAGCACTTAATGAGGCGATACCGAATACGGATATTGTTGTAATGTTATTTGGTTTAGGGTCAGCAGTAATTGATAACGTACCATTGGTAGCGGCAAGTATGGGAATGTTTAGTGAGCCTTTAGATAATCCGCTTTGGCACTTTATCGCTTACTCTGCAGGTACAGGTGGTAGTATGTTGATTATTGGTTCTGCTGCAGGTGTTGTTGCAATGGGTATGGAGAAAATTGATTTTTTCTGGTATCTTAAAAAAATTGCATGGTTGGCATTCGTAGGTTTTGTTAGTGGAGCAATCGTTTTTATCCTATTAAGAGATTTTGTGCTTCACGGATAATTTAATTCGCAAATCATCGTTATAAAGGCAAATTCAATACTTAAAGAATATTATGTTATTATTCCAGGATTTGGCTCAAGATGCGAGCGAAGAATTATTGTCTGAAGAGAAAACTCTTTCGGTAATAGATTTAATATTTAATGGTGGCACAGGTAGTGTAATCATTATCTCTGTTTTGTTTATCATGTTAGGCGTAGCCTTATATATCTATTTTGAGCGTTTGCTTGCGGTAAATGCGGCATCTAAAATAGATAAGAATTTCATGAATCAGATTCGTGATTACGTTACTACTGGTAAGTTAGATGCAGCAAAGATACTTTGTGCCCAAACAGACTCGCCGGTAGCAAGGTTAACGGAGAAAGGTGTTTCTCGTATTGGGAAACCTTTAGATGATATAAATACTGCAATAGAAAATGCAGGTACGCTTGAAGTATATAAGCTTGAAAAGAATGTAAGTATTTTGGCGACGGTAGCCGGTGCTGCTCCAATGATTGGTTTCTTAGGGACTGTTATTGGTATGATACTTGCATTTCATGAGATGGCCAGTAGTGGTGGTCAAGCAGAAATGGGTTCATTGGCGTCTGGTATTTATACCGCTATGACTACAACGGTTGCGGGTCTTATTGTAGGTATTATTGCTTACGTAGGTTATAATCATTTAGTGAACAGAACTGATAAAGTAGTTCATAAAATGGAAGCCAACGCTGTAGAATTCTTAGATCTATTAAACGAACCTCTTTAATTTTATACTATGAAATTAAAAGGAAGGAATAAAGTCAGTCCAGACTTTAGCATGTCTTCAATGACAGATATTGTATTCTTGTTGTTGGTGTTTTTTATGCTTACCGCAAATTCTCCTAACGCCTTGGATCTGTTACTTCCAAAAGCAAAAGGGAAATCTACTAATACGCAAAACGTATCTGTAAGTATAGATAAGAACCTACAATACTTTGTAAATGATGAACGTATTAACGGCGAGTATGTAGAGATTGAATTGAAGAAAGCATTAGCAGGTCAAGATAGTCCTACAATTATACTTAGGGCAGAAGAAAGTGTAGCGATTAAAGAAGCAGTGAATGTTATGGATATCGCGAACAGAAATAATTATAAGGTTATTTTGGCGGTACGCCCAAACTAAATGGCATTTTTAGATACAAAACATAAAAAGAAATCATTGACACTTACCACATTGTTGTTAAGTGCGCTTTTGTTGGTTTTATTTTATATTGGTCTAAACTACATGGACCCGCCAGAGGAAAATGGAATCTCGGTTAATTTTGGAACCATGAATTTTGGTAGCGGTAAAGTACAGCCAAAAGAAAAGATTCAATCAGAACCTTTAGACACTCCCCCTGTTGAGCCAACAGAGCAAGAAGTTGCAGAAGCAATTGAAGAGCCTGTAGAAGAAGTGGAGGAGGCTGTAGCCGAGAAAGAGGCACCGGCCGAAAAAGTATTAACTCAAGACAATGACGAGTCTGTAAAGATTAATCAAGCTAAAGAGGCAAAACGAAAAGCAGATGAAGCTGCTGCTGATGCAAAGAGAAAGGCCGAGGCTGCAGAAAATAAGAAAAAGGCAGAAGCTGCAAGAATAGCCAAACAAAAGAAAGATGCCGCAGACAAGGCGCGCCAGGAGCAAGAAGCTAAAAAGAAAGCTTTAGATGCTATGATGGGCGGTCTTAACAAATCTGACGGAACAGCATCCGGTAGTGAAGGCGATGATAATAGAGCAGGAGATAAAGGTCAGCCAGATGGAGATCCATATGCTACAAGTTATTACGGTAGTCCTGGTAGTGGAAACGGAACAGGTGGTTACGGACTTAACGGTAGGTCTTTAGTGAATAAAGGTAAGGTGCAACAAGAATGTAACGAGTCTGGTAGGGTGGTAGTTAAAATTATTGTAGACCGAAACGGTAAAGTAATCAGTGCTGAACCAGGTGTTAGGGGTACGACCAACAATAATCCATGTTTACTTGAACCAGCAAAGAAAACTGCATTTATGCACAAGTGGAATTTAGATGGTGACGCACCAAGCAAACAAGTCGGTTTCGTAGTTGTAAATTTCAAGCTAGGAGAGTGACCTATAAAGAAACATTAGATTGGATGTTTGCACAGCTTCCAATGTATCAAAATAAAGGTAAAAGTGCCTTTAATTCAAAACTTGATGGTATTACATCGTTCGCCGAACATTTAGGCGCCCCTCAAACTAAATTTAAGAGCATACACGTAGCTGGTACCAATGGAAAAGGTTCTAGTAGTCATTTGTTGGCTTCAGTTCTTCAAGAGGCAGGTTACAAAGTGGGTTTGTATACTTCACCACATTTAAAGGATTTCAGAGAGCGTATACGTATTAATGGAAAAAAAATAGCAAAGAATCAGGTAGTTGATTTTATTGCTGATAATAAACCATTTTTTACTGCTAATAAACTTTCTTTTTTTGAGATGACAGTTGGTATGGCATTTTCATATTTTGCGGCTCAAGAGATAGATATAGCCATTATTGAAGTAGGTTTAGGTGGTCGTTTAGATTCTACCAATATTATTATTCCAGAGGTTAGTCTGATAACCAATATTGGTTTAGATCATACTGATATGCTGGGTGATACACTTGCTAAGATTGCAGAAGAGAAAGCGGGAATTATAAAACCTAACGTGCCGGTGGTAATTAGCGAGTTTAATGAAGAAACGGCTCTGGTATTTAAAACTGTGGCACAAGAGAACAACTCTGAAATAAAATTTGCTGAAGATTCTAAGTATTTAGATTATGAGATAGGTTTGCTAGGGTCTTATCAAAAGAAAAATATAAAAGGTGTTCTGGCTACTTTAAGTACATTAACCGGTTTTAAAGTGACGGAAAATAATATAGTTAAAGGTCTAAAGCATATAGTTGAGAATACGCAATTAATGGGGCGTTGGCAGCAAATAGGTTTAGATCCTACAATAATTTGTGATACTGCACACAATAAAGAAGGGATATCACTGGTGTTAGATCAAGTGAAAAAGCAGAAATATAAAGTTTTACATATAGTAGTAGGATTTGTAAAAGGTAAGGATATCAGTGAAATTTCATCTCTTTTTCCAAAAGATGCAACTTATTATTATTGTAAACCAAAAAATTTTAGAGGACTTGATGAAAAAGATTTAGAAAGAGTTTTTTCTGAAAGAGGTTTAAAGGGTAGTGTTTATAATTCTGTAAATAAGGCACTTATGGCGGCGAAAAAACGCGCTAAAAAAAATGATTTTATTTATGTTGGTGGCAGTAATTTTGTTGTAGCAGAAGTTCTTTAAATTTTTATTGATTTTTCTTTTGTGGAATGTAAAAGTATTATATATTTGCACCCCCATTGGGGCTCTTAGCTCAGTTGGTTCAGAGCACCTGCCTTACAAGCAGGGGGTCACTGGTTCGAATCCAGTAGGGCCCACAGGTAAAAAGGCTTTCATGAAAATGAAAGCCTTTTTTTATTATTACTTTTTTTGTTTAGTAAGTTTTCTTCCTTTTCCTGTTCAATAATATTGTTATTATTTATTAGAAATTCAGATATTAACTTGGAGCTATTTTTAAGTTAAATGAAACTGAATAAATTTCAATTTAGGATATTACGTTTCAGCTTAAAATTCTTCACTCTTTCCTCTGTTATTTTGATATCATTTATCGCAGTTTTCATTAATGAATTCTTAATATTCATTTCATCTGATGTGGTGTGTCTACCAATTATTTTACTCTCAGGCTGTGAAATATGTTAAATTTTTAAGAGAATTTAATAATTATAAGCTTTGGTTAAATTTTATAAAAAGGTTTAAACTTTCATGATGGTAAAACCTTTCTAATCGCTAAGTATAGCTGTGTTTTGGGCTTAAATATGCTTTTCTGAAAATGAGCTTAATTTTTTATCAATTACGTAATTATACAATAAAAAAATTTATTTAATCTCAAAAATCTGTGTCTTAAATCATGAATGTAATTTTTTTTAACAATATAATAACATATATTTGGTAAACCAGTTTGACGAACCAATTTGGTAAACCAGTTAAAATATTGAAATTAAAGAACCATTATAAACTAAAAAGAAATGACGTGAAACTTTAGAAAAAAATGCATAAAAAAAGGACGGGTGCTCGCCCATCCTTTTTCATAAAAAAATTACTTCATTTCGAAGGGAAGTAATACACAAACATGTAAATATTGCTATAAACACATTTCTTTGTAAAAATAGGAATTTTCATTGATTTAAGATGAAAGTGTGTTTATAGTAATATTGGAGATTATGATGCGAGATATGTAATCGCATTTTAAGTAGATCAAAAAGATGGCACAAGCCAATTCAATAGAACTAACTTAATATAACACAGATGAATTTTAAATTAAAAATTTTTATGGTTGTAATGTTGCTTGTCAACATTCAATTATTTGCACAAGACACCTATGATCTATCAGGTACGGTAGTAGATGCAAACAATGTACCAATACCTGGTGCAAATATTGTTGTAGCAAATACAACAAGAGGAACTCAAAGTGATTTTGATGGAAATTTTAGCATTCAAGTTACTAGTGGTGACATTTTACGTTTTTCTTATATAGGGTATACTACTGAAACAGTAGCTATTGTTTCACAGAAAACAGTTAGTGTTACTTTAACCGAAGACGCAAGTCAATTAGATGAAGTTGTAGTTGTGGGTTATGGAACACAGAAAAAATCTACCGTTACTGGTTCAATTTCTAAGGTTACTAATGAAACGCTAGATCAAATTGCAGTGTCAAGGGTTGATGACGCATTAATAGGTCAAGTTTCGGGTGTTAATATTCAAGCTACCAATGCTGAAGCAGGTGGTGCTCCTACTATTACTATTAGAGGTATTGGTTCTGTAACTGCTGATTCTGGTCCTGCATTGGTAATTGATGGAGTTGTGGTAAGTTCAGAGTTTTTAGGTAATCTTGATATGAACGATGTAGAATCTTTTGAAGTATTAAAAGATGCTGCCTCTGCTGCAATATATGGTAGTGAAGGTTCTAACGGTGTAATTTTGATTACTACTAAAAGTGGTAAGGCAGGTAAAACTAAATTTAGTTACCAAACTTATACAGGTATAAAGAGTGCACATGGTAGTGATGATTACAGAAAAAGTGTATCTGAATGGGCTAAAATAGAACAAGCTGCAACAGGTATTCTTTCTAATGAAACTCAGTATGCACAATTGTTGGTGCAAGCTACTGGTGTGGATAGAGATTGGCAAGATGTTTTCTTTGACGGAGGCGCCATAACAAGTCATTCTTTATCTGCGAGAGGTGGTTCTGAAGATACTAAGTTTAGTACATCTTTAAGATATCTTCATGATGAAGGTGTTGTAATTACTGATGATTACAAATTATTTTCTGCCAATATGAAAGTTGATTCAAAAATTGGCGAAAAAGCAAGATTCGGTATTAGAGCTACACCATCGTATACAAAACAAAGAAGGCTGCCAACATCTATTCACAATCCTACACGTCAATCACCGTGGTTACCTATTTATCATACAGAAGAATCACTTCAATTTATAAATAGAGATGTTTATCCAGATGTTGGAGTTGGAGATTACTTTTACGAAAACCATTTAGTAGAATTAGATGTTAATGGAGATGGTAATGATAGTAGACCTCGTACTTCTGGGGATTCTAACCCATATGCGCAATATGTGGAAAGAGAGCATTTTGAATATAATACAAAATTGTTTGGTTCTACGTATTTAAGTTATGAGCTTTTAGACGGTCTTACCGCTAAAACTCAATTAGGTGTTACGCTTGAGCAAAGAAAGAGAACTAGATATGATGGTACAAAACATCATGCTAGTGGTAATTCAAGAGCTTCATATTATTTAGCGAATAGATTTAGAACTAGAATCATTTCTGATAACACGTTAAATTATACAAAAACGTTTGGTGACGATCATGATTTAAATTTGTTACTAGGTGCTACTATTCAAAAAAGAAAATCTGAAGAAAGTATTACTACAGGTAGTGGTTTTTCTAATGACTTATTGAAAAACTTTCAAGGGGCTACTTTAGTTGATCTTCCTACGGAAACAAATACTGAGCTTAAAAAGTTAGGTTATTTTGCAAGGGTTAACTACGCATATAAGGGTAAATATCTAGTAAACGCGTCTATTAGACGAGATGGTAGTTCTGTATTTGGTATAGACTCTAAGTGGGGTAACTTCCCTGCAGTATCTCTGGGTTGGAATGTTGCTAAAGAAAATTTCTTATTGAATAGCGATGTTGTTAATACTATGAAGTTTAGAGCTAGTTATGGTCTTACAGGGGCTGAGAACTTTAATGTAGGTGATGCTATCGTAAATGCATGGCCTTACTTAGCATTATTGCAGAATTCAAATTCAATAGATAATGGAAGTATTGCAGCTGGTGTATCGCCACTTAATATTGCTAACACATTATTGCAATGGGAAGCTTCTAAAGAATTAACTGTTGGTTTGGATTACGGATTTTTTAACAACAGAATCTCTGGTTCTATAGATTATTACGAAAGAACAAGTGATGAATTATTATTGAATAATCCTGTTTCTTATATATCAGGTTTTAATAGTGGTATTGTAAATTTAGGAGAAGTTCAAAACAAAGGTGTTGAACTAGAGTTAAGAACTAGAAATGTTTCTAATGAAAATTTCTCTTGGAATTCAACTTTAATAGCGTCTACCAACAAAAATGAACTTTTGAGTTTTGGAGATTCTAATAATGCGTTAATAGAAGATTCTTACGGTAGAAACTCTCAATGGATAAACAGAATTGGAGAGCCAATTTCATCTTTCTGGGGTTACGTTGTAGATGAAGAGGCTTTTGACGAAACTTCTTTTAGAACAACATATGTTGATAGTCCTTGGAACAGAATCAATGGTCAGTCTGATGATACTATCGTTAAAGATTTAAATGGAGATGGGTTAATTACAGAGGAGGATAAGACAATCTTAGGTAGTCCGTACCCTGATTTAGTATATAGTTTTACCAATGAATTCAAATTTGGTAATGTAGACTTTTCTTTCATGGTTCAAGGTAGTTTAGGCGCTCAGGTTAATAATATTGGTGATCAATATTTCTACAACTGGTTTGGTAACAGAACAAGAAGTGGTGGAGAGCTAGAAGCTGTTGCCAACGGTCTTGTATCTGATGTTTCTTTTATTCAGGAAAAAGTATTGACAAGCGATGTTATTGCAAGTGCAGATTACTTCTCTTTACGTAATGTAAATCTTGGTTATAATTTTTCAAAAGATGTTTCAGAACGTATAGGGGTAAGCGGCTTAAGAGTTTATGCTACTGCTCAGAATTTACTTTATATCACTGCAGATGATTATCATGGTTTCAATCCAGAACATATAGATGGTAGTGATCCAAGAGCTTATGGTTCTCAAAGAGCAGGTACACCAATATTCAGAACGGTTACAGTTGGTCTTAACGTTGATTTTTAATCTAAAAACAAACAAACGATGAAACATATAAAATATTTAATAGTTGCAGTAACGGTATCCGTATTTGTTTCCTGTGATACTGAGGAGTTTTTGAACCCATTGCCAGATACGGCAGTTGCTGTAGACGGATTTTTTCAATCTGATGCAGATGTACTTTCTGGAGTATATGGCATATATGATGCCTTACAAGGCGTAAATAGTAATACACAATCTAATATTGGTGATTTCAATAGAGGTGTGCAATTTGAGCACCTGTTAACGGAGCATAGAACAGATAATACAAGAAATGCAACACTTGAAGGTTCTAAAGCTGATTTTCACAGATATGTTGTAAATGCAAATAATGTAGAATCTGAAGATTATTACGCTTCTATGTATGAAGTGATTTTTAGAGCTAACAATATCTTGGATTTTGTTGATGTAGCAGACGAAAGCAATCAAGCTAGATATAGTGCAGAGGCAAAATTTCTAAGAGCTTATGCATACTTTAAGTTAGTGAGAATGTTCGGTGATGTGCCATTGGTAACATCGGTAGTAGGTCCTACGGATAATGAAGCTTTGTTTACTAGAATTCCAGAAGCTCAAGTTTATGAGCAGATTATAGCAGATTTACAAGAGGCGGCAAGTGTTTTAGATAATTCATCTAAATCAAGAGCATCTAAAGCTGCGGCACAAGGTATCTTAGCCAAAGTATATTTATCATTGGCATCTCCTAATTATGCTGCTGCACAGCAATTATGTGAATCAATAGTTAATAGTGGCGCATTTAGTTTGGAAAGTGATTTTCACGATGTTTTTTATAGTGAATTGAACAATGAAATTATTTTTGCTATACAGTACGAAACTGGTAACAGTGCAGAGAGTCAGAGTTTTTCATCTGAATTTACTTCTTCAACTCGTGCAGGTTCGGAAGATGGTCAAAATATTGTAAATGAAAATTTAGTGTTGGATTTTGCCGCGTATGGTGGCGATAGAACAGCTGAATCATATATAACTTTTGGTACATCGAACGAAGTAATTAAGTTTTTACCGGAAGGTTCAGATATTACTACTACACCACCTTCATACGGTCCTAGTGCCCGTGATGCAGGTAACGATTATATTGCTTTACGTTATGCTGATGTTCTTTTAATGCATGTTGAAGCTATAATGGCAGGCTCTGCATCGACTACAAATGCAGCGGCATTGGCTTCTTTTCAAGCAGTTAGAGATAGAGCTGGTTTGCCTGCTACTGTTTCTACGATAACTAAAGAAGATCTTTTGGTAGAAAGAAGGGTAGAATTGGCTTTTGAGAATCAACGCTGGTTCGATTTACTTAGGTTCGGTGTAGCTGAGGCTGTATTAAGTGCTCATTCAGCAGAAATGGGATACGTATTTGATGCTAGAAAATTATTATTACCTATTCCGGCAAGAGAAATAAATATAAGCGGTGGACTTTTAACACAAAACCCAGGGTATTAAAATTTAAAAACATTTAAACTATGAAAATTATACAAAATATTTTCCGAAAAACAACTTTGTTACTCTTTAGTGTAGTAGTTACAAGTTCTTTTGTTGGTTGTGTTGGTTCAGATACTTTTAGAGATGATTTGCCAGATTCCAATTCTAAGGCAGATACGATATTTCCAGAAGCTAATTTTGATTATACAGCAGATCAAACAGACTTTACAATAATTAATTTTACAGATTTATCAACCGAGGCATCTTCCTATTTATGGGATTTTGGTGGAGGAGAAACTTCTACGGATCGTGATCCTACATTTCAGTTTTCTGGAGAAGGTACATTTCCTGTTACTTTAATTTCTAGTGATGGTAATGGTGTAACATCGACCGTTACTTTAGATGTTGTGGTAGTAGATGAGTTAGTAGCGGCATTTCAGTGTCCAGATTTCTTATGTAGTCCAAGAACACCTTGGGCAGGTGTAGATAGAGGTACAACAAGCTCATATTCTGCAAGCTCTTCACCAACTCCACCAGAAGATAACGGCGCTGCTAAATTAAGTAGTAGTTCTAACTTTCTTGATCAAAGTATTCGTGTGGTTTCTGGTGCAACATATGAAATTACATTTTGGTATGTAAGTAAGACAACCGGTAGTTCTGCTGGTACGCTTTTAATTGAAGATGCAGATACTGGAGATGATTTTCTTAATCAAGAAATTCCATTAACAGATCAAGCTTCGGCATATGTTCAAACATCATTTTCTTTTACAACAGGTGATGAAACAGAGAACATGAGGTTTAATATTGAATATGCAGGAACAGAGTGTAGATTCTCTAAAATTAGTATTGATAGACTGAATTAATGAATACTCTTGAAAAGATGATTTAAAAATGTTATTGCCGTCAACTGTAGTTTCATTTTTAAATTATCCTTCAAGACATCATGTATTTTCTTAAACAGAAATTTGAATTATCAGAAATGTTTAAGAAGCATCTAACAAAAAATAAAAAAATATAATATTATGAGTTTAATAAAAAAAGGAATTAGTGCCCTTTTGATAACTGGTCTTATCATGTCTTGTGATGAAGATGGTTATGAGCCAATTGAGCCAGTCGATTCTTCTGGTGGTTCTATTGGAAGTGTATTTTCAAGTTTTGATGTATCAGCAAGTGGAGATGGTACCATTGTAACGGTTAAACCGCTAACGGTTGGTGTAGATTCTTATGTTATTGATTTTGGTGATGGTAGTACTCCATTAACAGCATTGCAAGGAGAATCAGCTACTTATGATTATTCTAATGTTGAGGCATCTGCAGACTACACCATAACTGTAACAACTAAAGCTACAGGGCAGGCGGATCTTGTTAAAACTGAAGATATTACGGTAGAGCATACTGTGTCTTCTATTGATAGTGCTCCAGCTTCGCCAGAGATTAAAAGATATAATCTTTTAAATATTTATACAGATGCAACTTCTGTTGGTTCAGCTGGTACAGGTGGTAAGGCTATTGTTTTAGATTCGGGCAACAATTTATTGGAGTTTTCTAGGTTGCATAGCTATATAGGTGAATTTGCATTAAGTGATGAAGTTGTTGCGGCAGATGCGTTCTATAGTGGTGTTGGTTCTAACGATATTCATTTTGATGTGTATTCTGAGTTTGCTACGGGTATAGATAAGTTAAAAATTACTTTGGTAGATAGTACTAATGGTACTTCTCATGTAATTGATGATTTAGATTTAATTGATGGTGAATGGACAGGTTTTGATTTTGATTTAGCAACAGATTTTTCAATGCCGGTAACTCAATTTGAAACTATTCTTTTTGAAGTAGGAAGTACTGGTACGGCAAATGATCATGCAACAATTACCGTAGACAATATTTATATGTCAAGAATGACCGGTGCAACTATTTTGAACGGTGATTTTGAAGATAGTCAAGACTTTTGGAAGTGGACTACATTTACAGACGGTGATACTAATCCGTTTGGTTCTAGTTCAGATGGTTCTAACCAAGATTATGATGGTGTTGATACCGGCAGTAAGACAAGAGGGGCAAAATGGTCATCAAGCCAATCTGGTGGAGATTTAAGAACTTCAAGTTCTAGATATGCATACCAAGAGCTTAATTTGGAGCCTGGTGCAGACTATATTTTGGAATATCAGTATGCAATCAAAGATGATAGTGGTACAGATCCAATAGGTGGAAGAAAAGTAGTGGGCTTAATTTTAAACGGTCAATATGATGATGGTGCAGATGCTGTTGATAATATTGGAGATAATCTAGGATTTAATGAAGGCTTTGTAGCAGAGGGTAAATTCTCAGATACTACAGATGGTGCAGGTACTTTGGTACAGATTCCGTTTACTGCAAATGATAGTGGAGAAGTTGCTATAATGTTTTATGCGGTAACTCCAAAAGATGCATACATAGATAACGTGAAGGTTCGTTCAGTGAATCCTTAATTTAAAATTGATGCAAAACACCCGAAAAGGAATATTGGTATTTATAGTAGTACTATTTCTTTCTGTAAACGCTACTTCTCAGAATCAGAAAAGTAGCGTTTCAGAATCGGATGTAAAACTTAAAAAATCCAAGAAGAAGAAAAAGAAAGTAAGGCTTCCGGAAATTGATTTAAATAACTGGAAAGTTACAATACCAGAAGGTAGTGGTAAGGGAGGGGCAATTAGTGTTGCGCCGCCAGAGATTTTGAATTATGCAACAAATAAGGTGCTAAAACCTTATATGTACAATGATTCTACTAAAGGAGCCCTAACGTTTTATGCGTATCCAACCACGGCAACTACTGCTAACACTAAGTATTCTAGGTCAGAACTAAGGGAGCAAATGGTTACTGGAGATGATAATGTCAATTGGACATTTAAGCAAGGTGGCACTTTAAAGGCAAAATTATCAGTTGATGAGATTTCTAGAGATAAGAATGGTAAATATCACAAAGTAATCATTCTACAAATTCATGGTCGTTTAACTAATGATCAAAGAGATTTAATAAAACAAAAAGACAATAATGCACCGCCGGTATTAAAGATATACTGGCAGAATGGTAAAATTAGAGTCAAAACTAAAAAATTAAAATATTCAGATGTAAATGCTCTTGGCATCTTACATGAAGAAGCCTGGACAGATGATGAAGGTTTCAATTTTGAAGAAGAGGTTGGCTTCGGTAAATTTCAAATTGAAGTAAAAGTTACAGATGGTAAAATGGTGGTTTCATTGAACAAAACTGAATATGCCGTTTATGACGATTTTAATATGAAAAGATGGGGTGTTTTTGAGAATTACTTTAAAGCGGGTAATTATTTTCAAAGCAGAGATGAGGGTTCGTTTGCCAAGGTCAGTTTTTATGAACTTGAAGTGAAGCATTAATAAAAATTATATGATTTTAAATAATATTTTAAGATACCATAGCCTTACAATAACTAAATACTGTTTTGTAGTTGTAATGGCGTTTGTCTTTTTAAGCTGTAGTAATGATGCTGAAGCAGTTGAAGAAGAGATTGTTAAGGAAGAAGAAGTTCTTGAAGAAGAGGTGGAAGAAATTCCGGAACCGGAACCGGAAGAGGAAGTAGTCGTTGAAGAAGAACAAGTAGAAGGTGTAGATTTCTTTTTACCGAATATAGATTTAAGTAATTGGAAAGTTACATTGCCCATTGGTAGTCCAGATGAAGTAGAGCCACCAGAAATCATAGATTATGCTACTGACGAAAGATTAATACCTTATATGTATAATGATTCTACAGACGGTTCATTGGTTTTTTACACAACACCAGGTTCGTCTACTACTAATTCTTCCTATTCAAGAACAGAACTGAGGGAGCAAATAGTACCTGGTAGTAATAGTACAAATTGGACTTTTACAGAAGGCGGGCGTATGAAGGGTACATTGTCTGTGCCTGAGATTACGACAGATGTAAGTGGTAATTTTCATAGAACTTTGGTAATGCAAATCCATGGAAGGCTTACTAATGAGCAGCGAGATTTAATAGGGGAAGATGATAATAATGCTCCCCCAATGTTAAAAATTTATTGGCAGAAAGATAAAGTAAGGGTGCTTACTAAAAAACTTAAAGATCTTGATGCAACGGATGAAGAAATTTTACATACCGATGCTTGGGAAGATAATGAAGGGCATACGTTTTCAGAAGATATTGGAACTAATACATTTGAGCTAGAAATTATAGCTTCAGACGGTAGGTTGGAAATTATTTTAAACGAAACTGATTCTGTGGTGTATGAAGATATTCATATGCAAAAGTGGAGTGTGTTTGAGAATTATTTTAAAGCAGGTAACTATTTACAAACCTTAGATGTAGGTGCGTCTGCTAAAGTTAAATATTACGAATTAGAAGTCACGCATTAGTGATATGAGATTAATATACCTAGTATAAATAAGAGAGTTGTTTGAGTTAGATTTGTTGAAATGAGTTTACCGGCCTTTTTTAAGGCTGGTAAATTTTATTACAAACCACTGATTAATAGAGTTTAAATGTTGGGATTATAATTTCTGATAATAATAGATTGAGAATTACAATTTTTGACAAGTTAATTTCCATAACGATTTTCCTTAAAACAAGTTATATATGAAATTAGAAATCCTCACAAGGACTGAAAATCAAGAAATACACAATGAGATAATAGTACAGCTTAGAGATTTAATGAATAATAAAAATCTTGAGCCTGGTGATAAATTGCCGTCAGAAAGAATGCTCTCGGATAAATTTGGCGTAAGTAGAAGTAGTGTTAGGGAGGCTATTCAAAAATTGGAATTTTATGGTATTTTAATATCTAAGCCACAAAGTGGAACTTTTGTAGCAGATATTGGTCAGGTAGCCATGAACGGAATGGTAAATGATATTTTAAGATTAGATGAACCTGATTTCAAATCTTTAGTAGAAACGAGAATTTTATTGGAACTTAAAACTGTAAGATTAGCTGCTAGAAGAAGAACAGATGACGATTTAAAATTAATGAAAAGTGCTTTGGATGCTTACCGTGAAAAGGTTGAAAATGGTGAGGATGCAGTACAGGAAGATTTATTATTTCATTTGGCAATAGCACGGGCAAGTGGCAATAGTACAATGAACACTTTTATGTTAATAATAACTCCAGAAATACTAACCAATTTTGAAAAGTATCATGTTTGTGATAAAAATATGGCGCTAAGAGGAATACAAGAACACCAAGATATTTTTGATGCGATAAAAAACCAAGATCCTCAATTGGCAAAAGCAAAAATGAAAGTGCATTTTAAAAACTTATACCAGTATTGTTATAACATTTAGAGTAACCTAAATAATTACATTCTTATTGATTGTAATTCCGGATTAAAGACTATTACCTTATTTTTCTTTTCATTAATAACCCACCTAAAGAATGAACAAAATAGATAATTCAGCCAATCAATCAATTTGGAAGAAAATACTGGCTTTAGTATTGGCATTTGGTCCTGGTATTTTTGCTATTGGTTATACTATTGGTACAGGCAGTGTTACTTCAATGATTGTGGCAGGTAGCACATATGGTATGCAGTTATTATGGGTGCTACTTTTAAGCTGTGTTTTTTCTGGGCTATTAATGTATGCATACGGAAATTTTGCCTTGGTTACCGGTGAAACCGCTTTATATGCATTTAAGAAGCATTTAAAATGGGGAAAGTTGATCGCTATTTTAATAATTCTAGGAATCTCTTTTGGTCAGTGGAACTCATTAATGGGAATTCTAGGGATTTCTGCAAATATTATTTACGAGATATTTCTTATATATTTTCCTAGTTTGGTAGATGCTAAATATGAAGCAGTATTAATTATAGCTATTTCTGTAATTGTTATATTTTATGGATTGTTGTTGGTAGGTAAGTATACCTTTTTTGAAAAGATTCTAGTAATATTTGTTACTATAATGGGGCTTTCGTTCATTATTTCTCTCTTTATGGTATACCCATTGCCAATCGAAGTTGTTAAGGGGTTAGTGCCAACAATACCAAAGGTTGAAGGTGGGCAAATGATGGTCGCGGCATTCGTTGGTACTACTATGGCGGCAGCTACTTTTCTATCTAGACCACTATTTGTAAAAGGAAAAGGATGGACGATTAAAAATCGTAGACAACAGAAGAACGATGCTATTATAGCGGCAACACTTGTATTCTTTATAAGTGCATCGGTAATGGCTGTAGCCTGTGGTGCTTTATTTCATCAAGGCCAACCAGTAACCAAAGTGTTGGATATGGTAAATACTTTAGAGCCTGTAGCAGGTAAATTTGCGCTAACACTTTTCTTTTTTGGTACTTTAAGTGCCGGTTTGTCGTCTATATTTCCTTGTTTGTTAATTGCACCCATATTATTGGCGGATTATCAATCTGGAGAATTAGATACAAATTCAAAACAGTTTAGAATAATAACGGCAATAGCATCATTGTTTGCATTGATCGTTCCAGTATATGGGGCTAATCCTATTCAAATGCAAATACTGTCACAAGTATTTAATGTATTTGTTTTACCATTGGTGATATTGGGAATTATTCTTCTCATTAATAACAAAAAATTGATGACCAAGTACAAAGCAGGCATATGGTTAAATTTAGGTTTGTTCGCAGCTCTTTTCTTTTCTTGTGTAATTTCCTATAATGGAATAGTAGCCCTGTTAGATTATTTTTAAACTTCAGATAGTTCAGGTGTCACTTTTCAATTTATCAAATCTTTTTAAAATAAGATTAATAGTATCTTTGTCCCCTTATAAAATCTAAAAAAGGGGATATTAGCTCAGTTGGTTTAGAGCGCTGCCTTGACAGGGCAGAGGTCACCGGTTCGAATCCAGTATATCCCACAAGTTTTTTATCAAGTATGTTTAAATTTCAGAAGGGTGTTTATTGTTTAATTATTAGATAATTAGTTGCCTTCTTTCTACAATCTATACTTGTTTCCGGCGTTTATTGTTAGAGACTTAAAGTTTGTAATAAACGAGTAGGTTAATAGTGTCTATGTTAAACGGATTAATTAAATATCTTGTTAAGAATAAACTAATAGCTTTTATAGTGTTGTTAGTTCTTTTGTTGTGGGGTTTAATCAGTGCTCCATTCAATGTTGATAGTGTTTTAATTGGTGCTAATCCAGTATCTGTAGATGCAATACCTAATCTAGGGGATAATCAGCAAATTGTCTATACAGAATGGCAGGGACAATCTCCGCAAGATATTGAAGATCAAATTACCTACCCTCTTACTTCTAATCTTTTAGGTCTTCCTGGGGTTAAATCTGTTCGTAGTTCCTCAATGTTCGGTTTTTCAACTATTTATTTAATTTTCGAAGATGATATTGAGTTTTATTGGAGCCGTAGTAGAATTTTAGAGAAGCTAAATAGTTTGCCTATTGATTTGTTACCAGATGGGGTAAGTCCAAAATTAGGACCAGATGCCAATGCTTTGGGTCAACTTTTTTGGTATACACTTGAGGGTAGGGATACAAACGGAAAAGTTACTGGAGGGTGGGACTTGCATGAGTTAAGAAAAATTCAGGATTTCTATATTAAGAACACATTGGCATCCGCTGAAGATGTGTCAGAAGTTGCCTCAATTGGAGGTCATATTCAAGAGTATCAAATAGAGGTGAATCCTCAACTAATGCGTCAATATGAAATTGCATTGAAAGATGTGGTTAAGGCCGTTAAAGAAACGAATAAGAATGTTGGGGCAAATACAATTGAAATAAACAATGCAGAATATCTTATCCGTGGTTTAGGGCTTGTAAAGAAGATTGGTGATATAGAAAGTACGGTTGTTGTTTCTAATGATTTTGTTCCCATTAAAATTAAAGATATTGCTAAAGTTACTCTAGGACCAAAAGAACGTAGAGGTATTTTAGATAAAGAGGGTGCTGAGGTAGTTGGCGGAGTGGTGGTCAGTAGATATGGCTCAAATCCTAAAAAAGTAATAGCCTCTGTTAAGCAAAAAATCAAGGAATTAGAGGAGGGCATGCCTTCTAAAAAATTACAAGATGGTACAATTTCAAAATTAACTGTAGTTCCTTTTTACGATAGAACAGAACTTATTGATAATACTTTAAATACTTTAAGTTCTGCATTGTATTTAGAGATATTGACAGCAATTTTAGTAGTGTTGGTATTGTTGCGTAACCTTAAAATTTCGGTTGTTATATCTGCTTTATTACCTGTGGCAGTTCTCATGGTATTTATTGCTATGAAAATATTTGAAATTGAAGCTAACATTGTAGCCTTGTCAGGTATTGCCATTGCTATTGGGACAATGGTTGATCTAAGTATCATTTTATCTGAAAATATTATACGAAAATTAGAGCAATTTGGTATTGAAAAATCAATTGATGAATTGGTAGTAGAGGGAGCTAATGAAGTTTCGGGAGCTATAGTGACGGCTGGGTTAACGACAATTTTAAGTTTTATTCCTGTTTTTGTTCTAACAGGCGAAGAAGGTAGACTTTTTACGCCCTTGGCTTTTACAAAAACTGCTGCACTACTTGCTGCAATGCTACTGTCTTTATTTGTGATACCTCCTTTAATTGCTAAGTTATACAGTAAAAATTCAAGTAAATTTAAATTAAAGGGTTTTGGCTCTTATGTAATTGGTTTATTAGGGTTGTTGATAATTTTCTCAGGATTTTGGATAGGACTGGTTCTGTTAGGGCTGATGATTATAAATCTTTTGAATGAGTTCAGCTTGCTTGGAAAAGAATATTTCAATAAAATTAGAACGTTTTATATAGTAATCTCCATTTTGTTGGTACTGACCTATTACTGGAATCCTTTGGGGTTTGATAATAGTTATATATCTGATTTCTTATTTGTACTGATAATAACCTTTTCTGTTTTAGGCATACTCTTCATTTTTTATACATTTTATGAAAAAATATTGATTTGGGCAATGGCCAACAGATTGGTGTTTTTAAGTATACCAGTTTTTCTGTTGATATTAGGGTCCATTGTTTACGTAAACTTGGGTAAGGAGTTTATGCCAAAGCTAAATGAAGGGTCTTTTTTGTTAATGCCAACATCGACTGCCCATTCGGGTATTTCTGAAAATAAAAAATTATTACAACAATTAGATATGGCGGTTACATCGATACCTGAAGTCGAAACTGTTGTAGGTAAGGCTGGGCGAGTAAATTCTGCTTTAGATCCGGCTCCTATGTCCATGTTCGAAAATGTGATAATTTATAAGACAGAATATATGTTAGATGAAAGTGGTAAACCGCTTTCTTTTAAAACTAATGATGATAATGAATTTGAGACTGGTAGTGGTAAATTTATTACTGCAGGTGCAGGTGTTTCTCAAGATGATTTAGTTTTAGATTCAGACGGTGAATATTATAGAAATTGGAGGCCACACATACATAGTGCAGATGATATTTGGAATGAAATAGTTAATGCAACAAAGATTCCCGGTGTAACATCATCTCCTAAATTACAACCAATCGAAACTAGATTGGTAATGCTTCAAACAGGTATGCGGTCTTCTATGGGGATTAAGGTCTTTGGACCTGATTTAAAATCTATTCAAAGTTTTGGTTATTCACTAGAGAAGGAATTGAAAAAGATAAATGAGATAGATAAAGCTTCTGTGTTTTCAGATAGGATAGTTGCAAAGCCTTATTTAAACGTAGTTTTTGATAGAGATAAAGCGGCTAGATATGGCATCACCATAAATGAATTACAAGAAATTTTAGAATCGGCAATAGGGGGTAAAATATTAACTCAAACTATTGAAGGTAGAGAGAGGTTTGATGTCACTATACGTTATCCACGTGAGTTAAGATCGGATGCCAAAGATTTACAAAATATTATTGTGTCGCTGCCTGACGGTAGTTCAATACCCTTCTTAGAATTGGCACAGATAAAATTTGAAAAAGGTCCTCAAATAATAAAAAGTGAAGATGGTTTTTTAACCGGATATGTTTTGTTTGATAAAGTAGATGGTTTGGCTGATGTTTCTGTGGTAGAAAAAGCAAAGAAAATAATTGAAAGTAAAATTAATGATGGAGATTTAATTGTTCCAGACGGAGTTAGGTATAGATTTGCAGGTACTTATGAGAATAATCTTCATGCAGAAAAAACGTTGTCGGTAATTGTACCGTTAGTATTATTAGCTATTTTATTTATACTTTATCTTCAGTTTAGGTCTCTAACTGTTTCGTTTATGATCTTTTCGGGTGTAGCAGTAGCTTTTGCGGGCGGTTTCATAATGTTATGGCTTTATGGACAAGATTGGTTTTTAAATTTTAGTTTTTTTGGTAATAATTTAAGAAGTGTGTTTAATGTTAAGATTGTGAACATGAGTGTTGCAGTCTGGGTAGGCTTTATTGCGCTTTTTGGTATAGCAACAGATGATGGTGTGGTTATTGCTACCTATTTAAAACAAAGTTTTGAAGGTATGGAACCAAAATCTGTAGAAGAAATAAGAAATACTGTTTTAGAAGCGGGTAAAAAAAGAATAAGACCATGTCTTATGACCACTGCAACAACTTTGTTGGCGCTTTTACCTGTGTTAACTGCCAAGGGTCACGGTAAAGATATATTAATACCAATGGCAATACCTGGTTTTGGCGGTATGTTGGTGGCTTTGGTGACCTTATTGATAGTTCCGGTGCTTTACAGTTTTTGGCAAGAACTAAAATTAAATAAAGAAATAAAGTAATGAGAAGCTTGGGTAAGTATACAAAATACGTTGTCTATTTAGCAGTATTGCTTTTAGGTATGCTGTTGGGATATTTGTTTTTTGGCGAATCAAAAAGTGATAAAACTTCTAATATAGTTGAGCACTTAGATCAAGTTTCTTATACATGTTCTATGCACCCAAGCGTGATAAGTTCCAAAAAAGGTACTTGTCCAATTTGTGGAATGGACCTTGTAGAGATGTCAGAAGATTATATTTCTGATTCTGATAATCGTTTTGAGATGAGTGAACGTGCCGTTGCACTTGCAAATGTACAAACGAGTATAATTGGTTTGGATAGTAAAAACGGACAGATATCATTATCTGGTGAGATTACCTCTAATGATAAAACCAATGCTACTCAGACAACCTTATTTGATGGTCGTTTAGATAAGTTAGAGGTGAATTATATTGGGGAGTATGTTAGAAAAGGACAAGTAATAGGAACTATTTATAGTCCTGATCTTTATTTGGCTCAAGATAAATTGTTGACATCTGCATCTTATAAAGATACTCATGAGAAACTATATGCAGCAGCAAGAAATACTTTAGGTCTTTGGAAATTAACTGATGAGCAGATAGATGAATTATTGAAAACAGGTAAGCCTATTAAGAATTTTCCTTTAATAGCTGATGTTTCAGGAACCGTTGTTGAAATATTAGCTTCAGAAGGTAATTATTTTAAGCAAGGGGATCCGTTATTTAAAGTTTCTAAATTGTCTACCGTTTGGGGTGTTTTTCAAGCATACGAAAATCAAATGCCATTACTTAAAATAGGACAGGAAATAGAGATTAGTTCTGAGGCTTTTAAAGGGGAAACAATAGTTGCGAAAGTTTCTTTTATCGAGCCAATTTTAGATAGGGGAAGAAGAGTTGTGTCGGTAAGGGCCGATATTTCAAATAAAGAAGGAAAATGGAGACCAGGAATGTTTCTAGAAGGCAAAGTAAATGTTGATAGTAATGATGAGGAGTTGTTAATGGTGCCTAAAAGTGCTGTTCTGTGGACTGGCGAACGTTCTGTGGTTTATAAAAAAATAAGCGCAATCAAACCGGTGTTTGAATTGTTGCGAGTTCAATTGGGAGAGGTTGTTGGCGACAGTTATATAGTTCTAGATGGTTTAAAGGCAGGAGATGAAATTGTAACCAATGGTGCATTTGTTATTGATGCGGCTGCACAATTACAAGGTAAAAATTCAATGATGTACTCTAATGTTGAAGATACTACAAATAAGGATGTACATTCAAATCATTTGGTCAAGTTGTCTAAGCAACAAAATGATAAACTAGAAGATGCATTGAAATTATATTTTAAATTAAAAGATGAGCTAATCAATTCTAATAAAGAGAAATCTATAGAGCTTGCTCTAGAATTAAAAGAAGCTCTGAATGTTGCTGATGAAGAAGCGGTAGATGATGTTCTTGATGCGCATTTAAAATCTGTCAATGCTTCGTTGACGGTCATTGCAAATCAAAAAAGCTTAGAGAAAATTAGATTAGAATTTAAGAAATTGTCTAAAGATTTTATATTTATTTCTTCACAGATAACTGGTTTTGAAAGTCCAATATATATTCAACATTGCCCTATGGCTGATGGTAATACAGGTGCGGATTGGCTTAGTTTAGAAAAGGCTATTAAAAACCCATATTTTGGAGATAAAATGTTGACCTGCGGAAGTGTTGTTAAGGTAGTAAAATAGTCTTAAATCAAATCTAGCAAACGCTCTAGGGCCATACCTCTAGAGCCTTTTATCAATAAACTTGATTTTGGTTTTAGTTTGCTCTCATTTAGGTGATTTTTTAAATCATTAAAGTTTTTCAGCTTTGTAGATTTAGTAATTGTTCTATTAAAATTTTCACCAACTAATATTACTCTTTCAAAATTTAGTTCTAAGGCTAAATCTGCGATGTTTTGATGTTCCTCCTTAGCAGAATCTCCAAGTTCAAACATATCTCCGAGAATTAAAACTTTTTGATCTTTTTTTAAGGATTCAAAGTTTTCTAATGCCACTTTCATACTAGAAGGGTTAGCATTATAGGCATCAAGAATAATATAGTGTCCGTTTTTATTTATTATCTGAGATCTATTGTTGTCTGGTGTATAGTTTTCTATTGCATTTTTTGTTTTGCTCAATTCCACATTGAAAAATTTTCCAATAATTATAGCGGCGCAACAGTTCGTAAAATTATAAGATCCAATTAGGTTAGATTTTATAATTGTTTCTTCTACTTCGATTGTAACAAACGGTTGGGCTTCAACTAACGAAATATTATAATATTTAGAGTTTTTAGTGCTAAAGCCATATTTTTTGGTGTAGGTAGAAAGTTTATCTAATTGTATGGCATCATCGGCATTTAGAAAAACTGATTTTTTATGACTAGTTAAATAGTCATATAATTCGCTTTTGCCTTTTATTACACCTTCAACACCTCCAAAACCTTCTAAGTGGGCTTTGCCAAAATTAGTGATGTATCCATAGTCTGGTTCGGCAATTGTACACAAAAATTCTATTTCTTTTAAATGATTTGCGCCCATTTCTACTATGGCAATCTCAGTATCTTGTTGTATTCTTAATAGGGTCAACGGTACACCAATATGATTGTTTAAATTACCTATCGTGGCTATTGTCCTATAGCTTGTGCTTAGTACGGCATTTATTAATTCTTTGGTAGTCGTTTTTCCATTACTACCCGTAAGGCTGATCACTTCAGCTTTAGATTGCTTTCTGTGAAAGTTGGCCAATTGTTGTAATGTAGTTAAAACATCATCTACAATAATTGTTCTTTGATCAATGAAGAATTCTGCCTCATCTATAATAACCAAACTTGCTCCACTGTCAAGAGCTTTTTGGGCATAAGAGTTGCCGTTGAAATTATCTCCTTTCAATGCAAAGAAAATATCGTTTCTTTTAATTTTTCTAGTATCTGTACTTACTGAGGGGTTTGCTAGGAAAGCAGAGTGTAATTCTTGAATATTCATAAAATCGAAGATAAAAAAAAGCCCCTTAAATAAGGAGCTTTTTTAATTCGTAAGGAGAAAAATTATTTTGCTTTCTTTCCTCTAACTGTTTTGTTTTTTGTTTTTGATTTAGAACCAACTCTAGACATTGCACATCTAAAGCCAATATAATCAGTAGCCATATATTGTGGTAAGTATCTTCTTTGTGCTGGATCTAACCAATAAGCTCTATCTCTCCAAGAACCACCTTTGTAAACTCTTACTTCATCATTAATCAATGTAGTTCTATTGTTAGAAGCATCATAACCTTTAACTAGATTCCCTAAAGAATCTCTTTCTACAGAATGCTTAGGAGAGTTGTACATTTTCTTGCTCTCATCTTCATCTTCACCGTCGTTGAATCTGTCATAGAATCTAGAAGAACCTGCATCACCATCCCTATATCCTCTGTTATCACTAGAAGAGAAGTTTGTTCTTAAGTACGTTTCTTCTTCATCAACAGGTATCATTTTAATTTCACCAGGTAAGTTTACAGCAACAACTTTTCCGTTTGGCAAGGTATCATAAACAATAGAATCTCTAAGGATATTCACTTTACCATCTTCGCCAATAGCACTTTTCATGTATATATTACCTCTGTAATAGTTGAAATCACTTACTTCATCATCTACTATAGGTCTGTAAACATCAGCAACCCATTCAGCAACGTTACCGGCCATATCGTAAAGACCTAAATCGTTTGGCTTGTAAGACATAACCTGAGCGGTAATATCGGCACCATCGTCAGACCAACCTGCAATTCCGCCATAATCACCTTTACCTTGTTTAAAGTTGGCTAATTGATCACCTCTACCTACACGTTGTCCATTACGAGTGTAATCACCTTCCCAAGGATATTTTTTTCTACCTCTATAATTGTTGTATTCTCTTTGTCCAACTTGAGCCTGAGCAGCATATTCCCATTCAGTTTCAGTAGGTAGCCTATATTCTGGCATAATAATACCACTACTTCTTTTTGCGAAAGTAGATGTACTATCTTTTTTCTGTTTTCCTTGTAAAGAATCAATTTGTCCGTTGTAAACAGATTCTGGTCTGTTCAAGTAAGCCTCGGTACTGAAAGTACCTTGAACCTCTCCTGTAGCTGCTTGATATTTAGCATCTTCAGATAAGTAGCCTTCTCTTTCTAACATTACTTCGTTTACACGGTCAGTTCTCCATTCTGCAAATTGTGTAGCTTGAATCCAGTTTACACCAACTACAGGGTACTCTGCGTACGCTGGGTGTCTCAAGTAGT
This sequence comes from Maribacter zhoushanensis, assembly GCF_029350975.1. Classification (GTDB taxonomy): domain Bacteria; phylum Bacteroidota; class Bacteroidia; order Flavobacteriales; family Flavobacteriaceae; genus Maribacter; species Maribacter zhoushanensis. The sequence goes on along the minus strand of NZ_JARKMR010000008.1, from coordinate 103,464 downwards.
TATTTGTCATGGTTTCGTTAAAGCCTAATCTGTTTCTCCAAACCAAGGTATCTGGTAAAGCACCTACATAAATGTTAGTATACTTAGGGTTTTCTGGAGGGTAAACACTTTTTAGATAATCTAAGTATTCCAAATACATTACATTGGTAACCTCAGTTTCATCCATATAAAAGGATTGTACATGTTGTGCTGTCGGCGTATTGTTCCAATCATGCATTACATCATCTTGTACTTTACCTTTAGTAAATGTACCACCTTCAACAAATACCAATCCAGGAGCGGTTTCTTGCTCTTTAAAGTCGGTATTGTATTGAAAACCACCTTCCTTGGCATTTATCTTCCAACCTGTAGCTCTAGACGTATTTTTTCCAGATGAGGATTTAGAACAGCTACTTACTGTAAAACCTCCTACTAATACCGTGCATGAGAGTACAACTTTTATTAAATGTTTTTTCATAATTAGGACTTGAGTTCAATTTTCATATACTATAGTAGTTTGGTAGCTATAGAATATGATACTGTAATTTCTTTTAATTTGTTTGTCACTTTCGCTCAATAGAACGGTGTTTTCATGAGATTATTTTATAATTGAAAATAATTTTAAAAATCTCATGGCGAACTGCCGGTAAATTTGGGCTCGCTTTAATAGGTAAACGCTTAAAACAACTAATTAGTATGGTTTTGGATAATTCTTTTAGAAAGGATAAATAAGTATTATTTTTAGGATAATACTACTTGCTAAAACGTTGGAAGAATACAGTAGTGGCAAATTCTTACAAAAATCTTATGGTCAATGCAAGATAACGGGAAAAACAGCGTTTACATGTAAAATAATAATAGTAAATATATTTAAAAGGTATATTTCATTCTTATTACTAAATGAATTAATTCTGATGCGAAAAATTTCAATAGTTTTCTTTGTATTAATTATAGGTAAGGTTTTTGCGCAAGATGATCAGCGTGTTATTACCACGGCAGTACCATTTTTAACGATTGCGGCAGATGCAAGGTCTGCGGGTATGGGCGATATAGGTGTTGCAACGTCAACAGATGCTTTTTCTCAACAATGGAACCCTGCTAAATTTGCTTTTGCAGAGCAACAAATGGGTATTGGTGTAAGTTATACTCCATATTTAGAGAGTATAATCACTGATATTTCATTGTTGAACGCTAGTTTTTATAATAAGCTGAATGACCAGAGTGCATTTGCCGTTAGTTTAAGATATTTTACATTAGGTGAGATTGAGCTTAGGCAGTCTATTGATGATCAAGGAACTACAGTTAAACCCAATGAGTTGGCTTTGGATGGTTCGTACTCTTTAAAGTTAAGCCCGACTTTTTCTATGGCTGTTGGAGGAAGATTTATTAGTTCCAATTTAAAATTCCCTGATACAAACGTAGATTCTCAAGCTGCGAATTCATTTGCTGTAGATATAGCCGGTTATTATAGGTCACGTGAAATAGCATATAATAATTTTGATGGTAGATGGAGGGGTGGTTTTAACCTTTCAAATATTGGGGGTAAAATACAATATGATGCTGGCGGACAAGAAAACTTTTTACCTAGTAAGTTAAGTGTCGGTGGTGGTTTTGATTTCATTCTAGATCAAGACAATGTAATCGGTATAACTACAGAATTTACAAAATTGTTGGTGCCAACACCTCAAGATTATGATGGTGATGGTGAGATAACTTCAGCTGATAATGATATTTATCAGAATGAAAGTGGATTCAGTGGCATATTTAATTCTTTTACTGATGCTCCAGATGGTTTTAGTGAAGAGCTAAAAGAGTTTACTTGGGCTTTAGGGGCAGAGTATACGTATCAAGATGCCTTTATGCTTAGAACAGGTTATTTTAATGAAAGTGAGGAGAAAGGGTCTAGAAAGTTTTTTACACTTGGTGCAGGTTTTAAGTTTAAAGCGGCACAGGTAGATTTATCATATTTATTCTCAACATCTCAAGTAAGAAATCCATTAGAAAATACATTACGTTTTTCTCTTACCTTTAATTTAGGAGAAGAGTATTATAATGATTAAACAAAATTGATAATTATAGATAAAAAAACCTGCTTAATGCAGGTTTTTTTATGCTCCTACTTTTTTTAAGTTCAATTATTATTAGCATCAGATATATATTTGTAGATTGAAAACAAAATAATAATATGATTAGCCAAAAGAAAATAAGCTTTGATATTACAGTGTATGATTCGTTTAGTGAACTAAATAATGATAATCAGAATTTAATGTCGGCAGCTGTAAAAGCTAGAAATAGAGCTTATGCTCCGTATTCCAGTTTTAATGTCGGAGCATCTGTTTTATTAGAGAATGGCGAAATTATAGAAGGTAACAATCAGGAAAATGCATCATATCCTTCTGGGTTGTGTGCAGAACGGGTGGCGGTTTTTTATGCAGGTGCAAAATATCCGGGTATGAAAATTAAGGCGATTGCAATAACTGCAGCATCCATAAATCATGAAGTAAATGAACCTGCGGCACCATGTGGTAATTGTAGACAGGCAATTTCTGAGTATGAATTTAGACAGCAAGAACCTATTAAGATTCTATTAATGGGAGAGACAGGTAGTATAATAGAATGTAATTCTTTGGCAGATTTATTGCCACTTGGCTTTAATAGTAGTTTTTTAAATTAGGAAAACCTGCAAAAAGTAGTGTAAATAAACACTTTATGTACTTTATTTGTTAAGCATATAATTTCTGGATGGATTTGCTACTATTATTTTTATCGATTCATTTATATGTGTATTTTTGCTTTTCTTGGATACCTAGGTCATATTATCTCGGTTGTCTTATAAAAATATTAAACCTTTAGTTAAAATTGATGAAAAAAATCACCAAGGAAACGTATTTGAAGTGGTATGCAGACATGCTATTTTGGAGAAAGTTTGAGGATAAATTGGCTGCTGTATATATTCAGCAAAAGGTAAGAGGGTTTTTACATTTGTATAATGGGCAAGAAGCTGTTTTGGCTGGTGCTCTTCATGCAATGGATTTAACCAAAGATCGTATGATTACTGCCTATAGAAACCACGTTCAACCAATTGGTATGGGTGTTGACCCTAAGATGGTTATGGCGGAACTTTATGGTAAGGTGACAGGTACTTCTAAAGGTATGGGTGGGTCCATGCATATCTTTTCTAAGGAACATCGCTTTCATGGAGGTCACGGTATTGTTGGGGGGCAAATTCCTCTAGGTGCTGGTATGGCTTTTGGTGATAAGTATGCGGGTAGAGATAACGTTACCTTGTGTTACATGGGTGATGGTGCTGTAAGACAAGGGTCTTTGCATGAGACTTTTAACTTAGCTATGTTATGGCAATTGCCTGTTGTCTTTATTTGTGAAAATAACGGTTATGCTATGGGAACTTCGGTAGAAAGAACATCTTTTTCTACAGAAATTTGGAAGCTAGGTTTAGGTTATGAGATGCCTTGTGGACCAGTAGATGGTATGAATCCTGTAACTGTAGCGCAAGAAATGAGTAAAGCTATAGAAAGAGCACGTAGTGGTGGCGGACCAACTTTTCTTGAAATGAAGACTTATAGATATAGAGGTCATTCAATGTCAGATGCCCAGCATTACAGAACCAAAGATGAGGTTGAAGAATACAAGAAGATTGATCCAATTACTCAGGTTTTGGATATAATCAAAGAAAATAATTATGCAACTGAAGATGAAATCAAGGATATTGACAAGAATGTCAAAGTCATGGTTAAGGAATGTGAAAAGTTTGCAGAAGAATCAGATTATCCACCGGTAAACCAACTATATGATATGGTTTACGAACAAGAGGATTTTCCATTTGTTCAACATAAATTATAATTAGATGGCTATAGTAGTAAACATGCCCCGCTTAAGTGATACCATGGAAGAAGGTACCGTAGCTAAATGGTTAAAAAGCGTTGGCGATAAAATAGAAGAAGGAGATATATTGGCAGAAATCGAAACTGATAAAGCGACGATGGAATTCGAATCTTTCAATGAAGGTACTTTGTTACACATTGGTGTTCAAGAAGGAGATACTGCGCCTGTTGATGTTCTTTTAGCAATTATTGGTGACGAGGGTGAAGATATTTCTGCATTAATTAGTGGCGGTGGTGCATCGGCATCGGCAGAGGAGTCTGCTGAAGAAACTGTTGTCGAAGATTCTTCTAATGATAGTGAAGAGCAAGGTTCTGGTGAAATTCCTGAGGGAGTTGAAATCGTAAAGATGCCTCGTTTAAGTGATACCATGGAAGAAGGTACCGTGGCTAGTTGGTTAAAGAAAGTTGGTGATGATGTTGAGGAAGGAGATATTCTTGCTGAGATAGAAACAGATAAGGCTACAATGGAATTTGAGTCTTTTTACAATGGTAAATTATTATACATAGGTATACAAGAAGGCGAATCTTCTCCGGTAGATGCAGTTTTGGCTGTCATTGGTCCTGAAGGAACGGATGTAGATGCTGTTTTGAGCAATAAGTCTGGTGGAAGCAAAAAGAGTTCTACGACTGAAGCTAAAAAAGAAGAGAAAAAACCTGCAGAAGAATCTGAGAAAAAAGAAGTTTCTAAATCTGTTAGTAATGGTGAACGCATTTTTGCATCTCCATTGGCTAAAAAAATAGCAGCGGATAAAGGTATAGATTTGGCTAATGTTTCCGGTTCTGGAGATAATGGTAGAATCACTAAAAAAGATATAGAAAATTATACGCCAAGTGCGGCTGCGGCTCCTGTTGCTTCAACAACTGTAAAAGCAGATAATGCTATAGCTTCTCAACCGGTCTCTATGGCTTTGCCATCTGGTGAAGAAGGTACGGAAGAGGTTAAGAATTCTAATATGCGCAAGGCTATTGCCAAAGCATTGGGTAATTCTAAATTTAACGCACCACATTTCTATCTTACCATTGAGGTAGATATGGATAACGCAAAAGCTTCACGTGCGCAAATAAATAGTTTGCCTGACACCAAAGTATCATTTAATGATATGGTGTTGAAAGCTTGTGCAATGGCACTTAAAAAGCATCCACAGGTAAATACAACTTGGAGTGCCGATACTACCATATTCCATAAGCATATTCATATGGGTGTTGCTGTAGCGGTAGATGAAGGTTTAGTTGTACCAGTTGTAAAACATGCTGACTTATTGGGCTTAACACAAATAGGTAGTGCTGTAAAAGATTTAGCTGGTAAAGCTAGAAACAAGAAAATTGCTCCGTCAGAAATGCAGGGTAGTACATTTACCGTTTCTAATTTAGGTATGTTCGGTATTCTTGAGTTTACAAGTATTATCAATCAGCCAAATTCTGCTATACTTTCGGTTGGTGCAATTGTTGAGAAACCAGTTGTTAAAAATGGTGAAATTGTAGTAGGTAATACTATGAAATTGACGCTAGCTTGTGATCATAGAACAGTAGATGGTGCTGTAGGAGCACAATTCCTTCAGACATTAAGATATTTTGTTGAAAATCCTGTTACTATGTTAGCATAGAACACTGATTTTAAAATAGAATTAGAAAAGCATCCTTTCATCGGGATGCTTTTTTTTATCTTTATATTTTCAAATGAAATGAGATAATGAAACATATATATGTAGCTTTTTTTAGTTTTTTACTTTTAAGTTGTGGTAGCACAAAAGTTGATCAGTCTACGGTATTGAACCCCACAAATCCAAAAGGTGTAAAAGGTTCGGTTCTACCTACATCCAAAGATGTACCATTAGAAAGTGTAAAGTCAAAAGTATCTGCCAAGGCATCATCAATTGATATAGAAAAAACCATGACTTTCTTGACTTCAGATGAATTGGAGGGAAGGGATACTGGTAGTGACGGAATTGCAAGAGCTGCAGATTTTATTCAAAATGTATTTAAGAACAATAATATTCTACCTTATTTTGAATCATATAAGGATACATTAGAAAATTATAGTGATGGGGTGGCTTATAATGTAGTAGGGTATTTGCCTGGTACAGATGTAGAATTAAAAAATGAGTTTGTTGTTATTGGTGCACATTATGACCATATCGGTTTAATTAGTGGAAACGGAGATGATACTATAGCAAATGGAGCTAATGACAATGCATCAGGTACTACTGCGGTTTTAGAATTTGCTAAATACTTTGGTAGACAAAAAAACAATAAAAGAAGTATAATCTTCGCCCTTTTTACAGCAGAAGAAAAAGGATTGGTAGGCTCTAAGTATTTGGCTAAAAAATTAAAAGATCAAAATATTGATTTGTATACGATGCTAAATTTTGAAATGGTTGGTGTGCCAATGCAAGACAAAGATCATAGTTTGTATTTAACTGGTTATGAATTATCTAATCTAGCTGAAATCAGTAATGGCTATGCTGACAAAAAATTGGTAGGATTTCTTCCAAAGGCAAAGGAATTTAATTTATTTAGACGTTCTGATAATGCGCCATTCCATGATGAATTTAATGTGCCGTCACAAACCTTTAGTTCTTTTGATTTCACCAACTTTGGAGAGTACCATAAAGTAGGAGATGAAGCATCATTGATGGATTATGAATTTATGGCTAAAATTGTAAATGAATCTGTGCCAATGCTAGAAGGTATTGTTAATGCACCGGTAAAAGAAGTAAAGTATAACTAATGGAGTACATCATTGTAACTGGTACTAGTAGGGGAATAGGGTTTGAGCTAAGCAAATTATTAGCTGACGCCGGGTATATGGTTTTAGCCCTATCTAGGAATGAAGAGCCGATCAAGAATCTTAATCATAAAAATATTGAAACATTTTCATTTGATGTTTCAGCTAAAGAAAGTAGAGATGGTCTTTCTAAGTTTTTAAAAGATAAAAATGCTAAAGTTTTAGCACTTATAAATAACGCGGGTAAACTGATTAATAAGCCATTTCTAGAACTAACGGAAGAGGAATTTAAGGCGGTATATGATGTAAATGTATTTGGTGTAGCTGCTATGACAAGACTGGTAATTCCGTTCATGAATAAAACTGGGCATGTATTAACTATAAGTTCTATGGGTGGTATACAGGGTAGTGCTAAGTTTCCAGGACTTTCAGCCTACAGTTCAAGTAAAGGAGCAGTGTTGACGTTAACAGAATTACTTGCAGAAGAATTTAAAGAAACGGGTCCGTCATTTAACGCTTTGGCTTTAGGTGCCGTACAAACAGAAATGTTAGAAGAAGCATTTCCGGGTTATGAAGCTCCGGTAAGTGCAAAAGAAATGGCAGAGTATGTAATGGATTTTGCCTTAAAAGGGCAGAAAATGTATAACGGTAAAATTTTGCAGGTTAGTAGTAGTACACCATAATAATGCAGCAAACATTAGCCAAATATCTTCCAGAATTAGCGGTTAGTCCTTGTTTTGAACTAATTAAGGATAGTCAGGTGCATTTAAAAATTGTTAATGAAAGGGTAACTAGGCATGGAGATTATAGAAGAAGAAAAGATGGTAATCATCAAATTACGGTAAACGCTTCTTTAAATAAATACAGGTTCTTAATTACTTTAATACATGAAATAGCTCATTTAATAGCATTTGAGAAGTATGGACGCAATATTAAGCCGCATGGCTTAGAATGGAAAAAAACATTTCAATATTTAATGCTTCCGTTTATTAGACCAGAGATATTCCCTTCTCAACTATTGCCATTATTAGCTAGACATTTTAAAAATCCTAAAGCAAGTAGTAGTACTGATGCTCAGTTATCTATTGCTTTAAAACAATTCGATGAACAACAATCGGAAAAAACTTACGTTTACGAATTACCAATAGGGTGTGTTTTTCGCATCTATAATGGGAAATTATTTAAAAAAGGAAATAAACGAACCAAGCGTTATGAGTGTATAGAAATATCTACAGGAAGGATGTTTTTATTTCAACCAAATGCTGAAGTAGAATTAATAAAAAGCTGACATGAATAAAAATTATTATGCCGTTTTAATGGCAGGAGGAGTAGGGTCAAGATTCTGGCCAATAAGTACAAGTGAAAATCCAAAACAATTTCATGATATGTTGGGTACAGGTGATACCCTTATTCAGAAAACGTTTCAAAGGTTAAATAAATTTGTACCTACCGAGAATATTTTAATTCTTACCAATGAACGTTATAATGATTTAGTGTTAGAGCAATTGCCAATGGTGAAGCAAGAACAGGTAGTTCTTGAGCCTGCAATGAGAAATACAGCACCTTGTATTTTATATGCTGCTATGAAAATTCAGAAGATGAATGAAGATGCGGTTATGATTGTGGCACCAAGTGATCATTGGATTGAAGATGAGGATGCCTTTGCAAAAGATGTTACGGCGTGTTTTAAAAAATGTGAAACAGAAGATGTTTTATGTACATTAGGTATTAAGCCTTCTTTTCCTAATACAGGGTTTGGTTATATAGAGTCTAATAAAGCAGATACAGCCTCAATTAAAAAAGTAAATCAGTTTAGAGAAAAACCTGATTATGAAACTGCCAAAGATTTTCTTGCTCAAGGTAATTTCTTGTGGAATGCAGGAATTTTTATGTGGAGTGCAAAAACTATTGTCAATGCATTTCAAAATTTTCAACCTAAACAATATGCGTTATTCAGAGATGGTTTAGTATGCTATAATACAGACGATGAAAAGAAATTTATCTCTGAGAATTATCCAAAGGCTGAAAATATTTCTATTGATTATGCAATTTTGGAGAACTCAAAAGCTATCTACGTTAAAGAGGCTACTTTTGATTGGAACGATTTAGGTACTTGGGGTTCATTATATGATAAGTTGGACAAAGATGATAACAAAAATGCTATTGTAAATGCGAAAGTATTAACGCAAGACGCTAGTGGTAACATGATAAGGTCCAAAGCCGGTAAGGTTGTAGTTGTAGATGGATTAAATGATTATATTATAGTTGATAAAGATGAAGTGCTTTTAATTTATCCTAAAACTAAAGAGCAAGATATTAAACAGGTTTTAAATAAGGTAAAAGATACCTTTGGTGATGAATTCGCTTAAATATGGAGAACAATCTTAATCAAGATAATATTGCCCCTACTAGTAATGAAGGTGGAGGTAGTGAAGAAGTAAAGAAAGATTTTCAAGGTCTTTTAGGTAGTGTGAAAAAGTTTCTTTCTGAGCTGTTGGATATTAGAACCAATACAGATCAGCAAGCAACTAAAGAAGCTATTATTGCTGATATACCTTTTAAGGGGCATACTTCTTGGATTTTGATTTGTTCCATTTTTATTGCATCCATTGGTCTTAATGCCAATTCTACAGCTGTAGTAATTGGTGCCATGTTAATATCGCCACTAATGGGACCTATTCTAGGAATAGGGATGTCTGTGGCAATCAATGATATAGATACTTTAAAAAGATCATTAAAGAACTTTGCGGTAATGGTGGTACTCAGTGTCATTACCGCATATTTATTCTATCGCTTTTTCCCTTTAAGGGATGAGTCTTCTGAACTTTTAGCTAGAACTGAACCAGATATTAGAGATGTTTTAATAGCATTTTTTGGTGGTTTGGCATTGGTAATAGCCCGTGCTAAAAAAGGTACCATAGCCAGTGTTATTTTTGGTGTTGCAATTGCAACGGCATTAATGCCGCCTTTATGTACTGTAGGATTTGGTTTAGCTATTGGAAACTGGGAGTATGCTAGGGGTGCAATGTACTTGTTTATTATCAATACTATTTTTATAGCCTTGGCGACCTTTTTGGTGATAAAGCTCTTGAAATTCCCTATGGTTCGTTACGTGAATTCGCAACGAAGAAAATTAATAGCTAGGTTAGCTTCTTTATTGGCTGTATTGGTAATGATACCTGCAGGATTTACATTTTACAATGTATTTAAAAAATCATTGTTCAATAGGGATGCAGAAGCTTTTATTACAGAAAAAATACAGCCATATCAATTTACTGGAGAAGGTAAATTTTTAAGAGATTTTAGTGAGGTGGTTTATGATGATGAAGGTAATTCTAAAATAGAATTGTTTTTTATGGGTAACGAAGGTATACCTGAAAATGTAATTGCCACGTGGCGTACACAAATGGCAGATTATAAACAATTAAACGGTACTGAGCTTGCTGTTGTTCAAGGTTCTAGAAGCGATGAGGCAAATGAACTTAAATATGTAAATGAGTTATATGAATCTCAGAAAAGTATATTGACCAGTAAAGATGAGAAAATACAGGTTCTAGAAACTGAGTTAATGCGTCTAAATCAAATTTCATCAAATCAAATTCCATTTCAAGAAATTAGTCTTGAAGCAAAGACCAATTATGAAAATTTAGATCGAATAGGTTATGCTTATTTAATTTCAACAGATTTTACGAAGACAGATAGTATTCCGTTGTTTGAGGTAACCTGGAAAAAGGAAGCTAAGAGAGCCGAAACCGTTAAGGATATGGCTAAACTACAAGAATGGCTGAGACTTAGATTGAGTAATGAGAAAATTCAAATAAAGGAAATGCCTGAAGACTAATTTTGTTCTTGTATATACATTTGGCGTACCTTCTTGAAAAGGTCAGATGAATACACAAAATTAGTTACAGCTTCATTATCGGTTTTAAAGATTTCGTTCTTAGTACCTTCCCATTCTAAAAGTCCGTCCTTTAGAAATATAATTTTTTCCCCAATTTGCATTACAGAGTTCATGTCATGCGTATTTATGACCGTGGTAATATTGTATTCTTCGGTGATTTCTTTAATCAGGTCATCAATAACAATCGCAGTTTTTGGGTCTAAACCAGAATTTGGTTCATCACAAAAAAGATATTTCGGATTCATAACTATAGCTCGCGCAATAGCTACACGTTTTTGCATACCACCAGAAATCTCCGATGGGAACTTATGATGGGCATCTATTAGTTTCACTCTTTTAAGAACAGCATCTACGCGTTCTTTCATTTCAGATTTAGATTGCTTGGTAAACATCTCTAAAGGAAACATGACATTGCCTTCCACAGTCATACTATCAAAAAGGGCGCTGCCTTGGAATACCATACCCATTTCTTGTCTTAAATCGCGCTTTTCATCATCGGTATGTTCAGAGTATAGTTTGCCATCGTAGGCAATACCACCTTCTTCTGGTTCAAAAAGACCTAGTAAACATTTTAGAAAAACGGTTTTACCGGATCCACTTTGTCCAATAACTAAATTTGTCTTTCCTTTTTCAAAAGTGGTGGTTATGCCCTTAAGAATATGAGCATCGCCAAAAGATTTATGTATGTCTCGTACCTCTATCATTATCCTAGTAAAAGTTGAGTTAAAATATAATTAAGAATGATAATTACAACACTCGTCCAAACGAATGAAGTTGTACTTGCTTTACCAACTTCTAGTGCTCCGCCTTTCATATAAAAACCATGAAAAGAAGGAATGGTAGCAATAACAAAGGCAAAAATTAAGGTTTTTACGAACGCGTATGCTATATGAAAAGGAACAAAATCTGATTGTAGCCCGGTGATAAAATCTTCACTGGTCAAAAATCCTCCAAATACTCCGGCCATCCATCCACCAAATATTCCTACATACATAGAAATTGCAATGGCAAAGGGATAGAATAACATGGCAATAATTTTAGGGAATACTAAATAGTTCAATGAGTTTACGCCCATGACCTCTAAAGCATCTATTTGCTCTGTAACACGCATTGTACCAATACTAGAAGTAATATAGGATCCTACTTTACCTGCCATTATAATAGAAACGAAAGTTGGTGCAAACTCTAAAATAACCGACTGGCGCGTTGCAAAACCGATGAGGTCTCTTGGTATTAACGGGTTGGTAAGGTTAAGTGCTGTTTGTATGGCTACAACGGCACCAATAAAAAAGGAAATAAAAATAATAATACCTAATGAGCTAAAAATCAACTCATCTATTTCCTTGAGTATAAGTGACTTCATTATTCTCCATTTGGTTGGTTTTTTGAAAACCTCACGGATCATAATTGCATAGCTTCCTACAGATGCTAAATAGTTCATTTATTAAAAATAAAATTCTTACGGTAAAAATAACAATAAAGGACTTGATTTAACCTCCGTTTAATCTTTAAAGGTGTAAATTATTTACATTTGTGCTACAATCCTATCTCAATGAAAATGAAAAATTATTTTGTTGCTTCTTTGTTTGTAAGCACGATGTTATTTGTAAGTGTTTTAAGCGCACAAAAGAAAAATAAGGAAAATACCAATGACAACCTTTTAAGGGTCAAGCCTAAATTGGTAGTAGGTATTGTAGTGGATCAAATGCGTTATGATTATTTAACTCGTTTTTATAATCATTTTGGTAATGATGGTTTTAAAAGGCTTGTTGAGCAAGGTTTTAATTGTAAGAATAATCATTTCAACTACGCCCCAACAAGTACAGGGCCTGGGCATACATCGGTATATACTGGTACTACGCCTGCAGTACATGGTATTATTGGTAACAATTGGTATGATAAGGAAACAGATGCTAGTGTATATTGCGCAAGTGATGATACTTTTACTTCTGTTGGTACCACTGCAGATGCCGGTAAAATGTCCCCTCATCGTATGGGTGTTACCACTATAACCGATGAAGTTCGTTTAAGTAACCAAATGAAAGGAAAGACGATTGCTATTGCCTTGAAGGATAGAGGCGCTGTATTGCCAGGTGGTCATACAGCTAACGCTGCATACTGGTTTCATGGTGCAGATGAAGGTAATTGGATAACAAGTTCATTTTATATGACACAATTGCCTAAATGGGTAAATGATTTCAATTCATCAGGTACAGCGCAATCATATAAGAAAGTATGGAATACTTTAAAGGATATAAAAGAGTATAAAGAGAGTGGAACGGATAATAATTTATTTGAAGGAAAATTTGATGGAGAAACCTCAACCTCATTTCCTCATAACCCTGCAGAACTTTTAGATAAGAATAAGAGTTTTGATATCATTAAGGCTACACCTTATGGAAATTCATTAACGGCCGATTTTGCTATAGAAGCTTTGAAACAAGAAAATTTGGGTAAAGATGATATTACAGATTTTCTTGCAGTAAGTTTTTCTAGTACAGATTATGTTGGTCATATGTACGGGGTAAATTCTAAGGAAATTCAAGATACTTATTTAAGGTTAGATGCAGATTTAGAAAGATTGTTTAAAGCATTGGATAAGCAAATAGGTGAAGGTGAGTATACCTTATTTTTAACCGCAGATCATGGCGCTGTTGAAGTACCAACGTATTTAAAGAGTGAAAAAATACCATCTGGTTATATAGATACGGCTGCAAATAAGAAGAGATTGAACGAGTTTTTACAGTATAAATATGGTACAGAGGATATCATTAAGAACTATTCTAATAATCAAATATTCTTAGATCATAAAATTGTAAAAAATCTAGATCTTAGTTTGGCAGAGGTTCAAGTGGAAATAGCACAAGAAGTTTTAGGTTATGATGCTATTGATAGAGTATATACGGCAAATCAAATGTGGAGTAATGTCTACACTTCTGGTATTCCACATATTTTACAGAACGGTTATAACCAAAAGAGATCTGGTGATGTATTGGTGGTTTTAAAACCAGGATATATTTCTTACAGTACTACAGGGTCTACTCATGGATCGCCTCAAATTTATGATACACATGCGCCATTGTTATTTTATGGAAAGGGCATAAAGTCAGGTTCAACTATTAATAGAACAGAGATTCCTGATATTGCACCAACCATTTCGGCATTGTTAGGTATATCTTTTCCTAATGGAACAACAGGTAAACCTATAACAGAGGTGATAAAATAATATGGATGATAAGCGTATAGGTATTTTTGATTCAGGCATTGGTGGAACATCTATTTGGGGAGAGATTCAAGAGCTTTTGCCTTTTGAAGAATGTATTTATTTGGCAGATAGTAAGAATGCCCCATATGGTGAAAAACCGGCAGAACAAATATTGGCGCTTAGCATAAAGAATACAGAATACTTGTTAAGTCAAGGTTGTAAATTAATAGTCGTTGCCTGTAATACGGCAACGACAAATGCAATAGACTACTTACGATCAAATTATGATGTGCCTTTTATTGGTATAGAACCGGCTATAAAACCAGCTGCTATAAATACAAGATCTAAAATAGTTGGAGTGCTAGCTACAAAAGGTACTTTGTCTAGTAGTTTGTTTCATAGTACTTCTAAAAATCACACAGAGGGTATTACCGTATTAGAACAGCGTGGCACTGGTCTGGTTGAAATGATAGAAAGTGGTAATTTGGATAGTGAAGATTTGTATCGTCTTTTAGAGCGTTACATTACGCCTATGCTTGAGAAGGGAATGGATTATCTTGTATTAGGCTGTACGCATTATCCATACTTAATACCGTTGTTGAAAAAAATGTTGCCAGAGAACGTTACTATTATAGATTCTGGTCAGGCAGTGGCAAGACAAACGAAATCAGTGTTGGAGCATAATGACTTATTGACTAGTTCTGCAGTAATGGGCGCGCATCAATTTTTTACTAATGGCGATGAAAATGTGCTAGCCACAATTTTACAATCGGTCAAAGCAAAACATTCGGTAACCTTTAAAGATTTTTAAGAGCCATTTCTTTTTTTACATAAGTTAAATAGGTGAAAGATAGCTTATGCTTTTCATCTGTTGGGTGAAATTCTTGTTTCGTCAGCATCCAATAATTCTCGTCTATATCAGGAAAGAACGTATCGGCATCTTCAAAAGAACCATGAACTCTGGTAAGCTCAATTTTGTCAGATTCCTTTTCACCTTGTTTATATATCTCTCCGCCACCAATTATAAATGCAATCTCATTGTCAACCAAATCTATGGCTTCTTCAAGAGAATGAACCACTATACATTCATCGAATTCTACAGTGTAGTCCTTGTCTCTTGTAATAATAATATGTGTTCTATTTGGTAGTGGCTTTGGAAAACTTTCATATGTTTTTCTACCCATAATAATTTTATGACCAGATGTTAGTTTTTTAAACCTTTTAAAATCATCTGGTAAATGCCAAAGTAGATCATTGTCTTTACCTAATGCATTATTTTCTGAGGCGGCGGCTATCATTATAAGTGTTCTCAAAGTAATTTTTTTTTAGGTTCTTCCTCAATTGATACCTGAGGTGTTATTTCCTGTTCAATTTCTTTTTCCATTTCGGCAATACGTTTCTTTTGTTTCTCTACCAATCTTTCTCGTTGAGCGCGCTCCCAGTCGTTACCCATGAATTTGTTAGTGACAAAAACATTGAAAATATGAAGAACAAATAAAAAGCCCCAAAAGGTAATTGCCCAAACGAACCAATTATATTCTTGTCCGTATTTTAATATTTTATTGATTAGAACCAAGAAGACGCTACCAACCAAAAAGACTACAAAATGGGTGTAAAGATGTTTCTTTTGTTTCACTCTTTTTTGAGCGTTCTCCAACAGCTCATGCTGTTCTAAATCTAATTTGGAGGTATTTTTATTTCTAGAAAACATACTCTTCCTATCTTTGGTATAAAGATACAGCAATTGTAGTATACCCTATAACCAATGGAAAAAATTAGAAAAGAATTCCCCGTTTTACGAAAAGGTATTTATGCGAACACCGCAGTGTATGGTTTGCTATATGATTCGTTATTAGAATGGCGACAAGAGCACGATTTAGATTTTTTGATAGATGGTAGCGACATGCGCGAACAATCTTTAAAGGTAATTTCAGATACACGCTCTACCGTTGGTAGGTTTTTTAATTGTAAACGAGAGAATGTTGCACTGGTAAGTAATTTTTCATCAGGTCTAAATATTTTGTTAGAAGGGTTGAGTGCAACTAAAAAAGTACTACTTGTTAAAAATGATTACCCTTCCCTTAATTGGAGTTTTGAGAATAGAGATTTTGAAGTGTCTTATATAGAACAGACTACTGATTTAGAAGAGCGGATTAAAGAAAAAATAACAACCCAAAAAATTGATGTTCTAGCTTTGAGCCTGGTGCAGTGGTTAGACGGATTTGCAATTGATTTAGATTTCTTGAAGGAGTTAAAAAAGGAGAATCCAAATTTAATTATCATGGTAGATGGCACACAGTTTTGTGGTAGTACTAGTTTCGATTTTGATAATTCTGGAATTGACGTTCTAGGGGCAAGCGCGTATAAATGGCTATTGGCAGGTTATGGTAATGGTTTTATGTTGTTCTCAAATCAAGTTAAGAATGAATTTACCATAAATAACATAGGTTTTAATGCGGCAGACGGTGATTTTGATAAAAAGAATGACATTAGGTTTGCCAAAAAGTTTGAACCTGGTCATTTATCATCATTGATTTTTGGAAGCTTGAAATATTCTATTGATTTTTTTGAAAGAATAGGGATGGATAAGATTACGGCACGTAATCGAAAATTGGGAGAGAAAGCAAAATCTGAATTTGAAAAATTAGGGTTGCTAACTGATGAGATTGTAAATAGAAAACAGCATAGTACCATTTTTAATATAAAGGCAGATAGTGTTGTTTTTCAAAAATTAAAAGATAACGATGTTTTCTGTGCGCAACGTGGTGATGGAGTTCGGTTAAGTTTTCATTTCTATAATACGGAAGCAGAGATAGATGCCATTGTTAAAATTTTGAAAACAGATAGATAGCTATTCCTAATAAGATAATTTTGCACGAAAATATTTTGTAGTGTATCTATAAAAAGGGTAAATATTACGGATTTGATAAAAATGCCTTAAGTCTTGTAAATGAGTGTTTTATTGTGCTAGTTTTGCTTTAAATATTAAACTTAAGATCATGGCAATTGCAAAAAAATATTTAAAGACTAAGCCAGTATGTAAGGTTACTTTTACTGTGCCTACAGACGATGCAAAGAAAGTAGCTGTAGTAGGTGATTTCAATAATTGGAATGCTAAAAAAAGCGCACTAAAAAAACAAAAGAACGGTACCTTTAAAGGAACATTTGATCTTCCTAAAGAGAATTCTTTTGAGTTTAAATATATTGTTGATGGTGAATATGTAAATGATGGTGAGGCTGATCGTTACCAATGGAATGATTTCGCTGGTTCTGAAAATGCGGTATTAGAATTGTAGAATAATTATACCAATATAAAAAGCCTGCTATTTTTACTAGCAGGCTTTTTTATGCAATTCATTGAAGTAAAATCAAGACTTTTTAAACACACAATTTTTATATCCGTGTGCTTTAGATTCGTATTCGGTCGTCATTTTTAAGCCAGATTCATTGGCTAACCAAGAAATTATTTCATCATCATATTTTTGCGAAATTTCTGTGTGTATGGTTTCCCATTGGTTGAAATGAACGTCTAAATCTAATTTTTCAACTCGCACACGTTGTTGAATTTTTGATACTAAATAGCTTTTAGCAGATCCCGTTTCTGGGTTGTAAACTTCCCAATGTAAAAATTGATCTAGGTCAAAATTTGCGTTCAGTTCTGTATTTATTCTGGTAAGTACATTTTTGTTGAAGGCAGCGGTAACACCTTCTTGATCGTTATAGGCATCTAATATGGTCTGTGGATTTTTCTTTTGATCAAAACCCATAAAAAGTAAGTCGTTGGGTTGCATTAGATTCTGAATTTTATTCATAAAACCAACTGCTTGATCGTGTTCTAAGTTGCCAATATTAGATCCTAGGAATAATATGATTTTTCTATTCTTACGGTTATTAATTTCTTTTAGAGCTTCAAAGTAAGTGCCTTGAAAAGGTTGAACGTTAATTTTTGGTAGTTCTTTTTCAATAGAATTATGAAGTTGGCTTAAGGCATTCTGGCTTATGTCTATAGGTACATAGGTGAAATCTATATTCTTATCACTAAATTCCTTAAGTAGAATTTTAGTTTTTTTACCATCTCCTGCTCCAAGTTCAATTAAATCAAAAGATCCAAAACCGGTGAACAAATCAGTAATTTCTTCTTTGTTGTTTTTTAGTATTTCATACTCACAATCAGTTAGATAGTACGTAGGCATTGCCATGATATCTTGAAAAAGTTTATCACCTTTTTTGTCGTAGAAATATTTTGAAGAGAGGTGTTTAGGGGAATCTGTCAATCCAGAATAAACTTCTTTTTCAAATTCAGTTGAAACAACCGGTACTATTTTAGTGTCTTGCATAATTAGTATGTCGTAATTATTTAGCTAACCTTATTCCGGTAAACTGCCATTTTAAGTCTGTTGGAAAAAAATTGCGATAAGTATGTCTTGCATGTTTATTAGGTGTGGCTATAGAACTTCCTCTAAGAACTTTTTGGTTGACCATGAACTTGCCGTTGTATTCACCTAAAGCACCATCTACTTTTTTATAGTTAGGGTAGGGTAGATAGGCACTTTCTGTCCATTCCCACCGTTGTCCCCAATTAAAAAGATTTTGTGCCGCTTCCCACTCAAATTCAGTAGGTAGGCGAACTCCTTTGTATTGCGCGTAGGCAAATGCTTCAAAATAAGAAATATGGGTAACAGGAGCCGCTAATTCAACTTCTATTAATCCGTTTAGGCTATAATAATGCCAAATTCCATCAATTTCATGCCAATATAATGGAGCGTTTACCTGATTTTGCTGAACCCAATCCCATCCGGCTGCATGCCAAAGGTCAAATCGTTTGTATCCGTCAGATTTTATAAATTCAATATATTCTTCATTAGTAACAAGTTTGTTCGATATTTGATAATCATGAAGGTATACTTTGTGTCTTCCTAGTTCATTATCAAAACAGAAATCGGTAGAATCGTGACCTATTTCATAAATACCTTCGCTCATAGAAATCCAGTTTTGCGGGTCTTTTTCAATAGTAAATTCTTGAAAATTGTCAGAGTATTTTGGCAATAATGGATTGTTGCCTAAAATATATTTAATGTCTGTTAGTAGTAATTCTTGATGTTGTTTTTCGTGGTGAATTCCTATTTCAAGAACTTCTAGTAGTGTTGCGTTTTTGGTAGTTTCTAGCAACTTATTCATTGCTTTAGTCACATAGCTGCGGTATTCATAGACCTTTTTTACAGACGGTCTGGAAAGGTTGCCACGATCGGCGCGCACAACACGTTTACCTACAGTTTCATAATAACTATTAAAAACGAATGAAAAATCTTCATCAAACACCTGATAAGACTTATCGTAATTTTTTAGAATGAATTCTTCAAAAAACCAAGTAGTATGACCCAAGTGCCATTTTGGAGGAGAGGCGTCTATGATAGGTTGTACCACATAATCTTCAATTTCAAGAGGTTTGCAAATGACCTCGGTATGCTCTCTAGTTTCTAGAAAGAAATCTATGAGCGTATCAGTACTGACCATGATAACAATTTTATTGAAAGATAAATAAAATTGAGTTATGGCGTTTAATCCGATAAATTTTGAAATTGATGCTAAACAGCTACTTTCCCTTTTATATGAGGATGCGGATTATAATCTACCAATTCAAAATCTTCGAACTTGAAATCAAAAATATCTTTTACATCAGGGTTTATTTTCATTTTTGGCAAAGCTCTAGGTTCTCTGCTTAATTGCAATTCAACCTGCTCCATATGGTTGTTGTAGATATGTGCATCACCAAAAGTATGAATGAAATCACCTGCTTCATAACCGCAAACCTGCGCCATCATCATGGTGAACAATGCGTAAGAGGCAATATTAAATGGAACGCCTAAAAAGATATCTGCGCTACGTTGGTATAATTGGCAAGACAATTTACCGTCCGCGACATAAAATTGAAAGAAAGCGTGACAAGGCGGTAAGGCAGCTTTGCCGTTAGCTACGTTCTCTGAAAAAGATTTGGAAGTGTCTGGTAAAACGCTTGGGTTCCAAGCGGATACTAACATCCTTCTACTATTAGGGTTCGTTTTTAAAGAATGAATAACTTCTTTAATTTGGTCAATTTCATCATCGTTCCAATTGCGCCATTGATGACCGTAAACCGGACCAAGATCTCCATTTTCATCTGCCCATTCGTTCCAAATACGAACACCGTTTTCCTGTAAATAGTTAATATTTGTATCACCTTTTAAAAACCATAGTAGTTCATATACTATAGATTTTAAATGTAATTTTTTGGTGGTCACCATAGGAAAGCCTTTGCTGAGGTCAAAACGCATTTGATATCCAAAAACACTTTTAGTTCCGGTTCCTGTGCGGTCACCTTTTTGGTTTCCTTCAGCTAATACGTGATTAAGTAAGTCGTGGTATTGTTTCATAAGAATAGAGCTCCTTAGGTCCTTTGCATAGAACTTTTGCGGAGTAATAATTTTTGTTGTTTCAAAAATAAAGAAAGATGATATTTAAAACAGAGGAATAACTTCTCAGTTATCAATAATTATCAACGAAATAGTAAGTGTTTCCCTTTTGGGGGCTAGGGGGCTTTTTATCCTAAAATCATACCGGCAATTGTAGCTGAAAGTAATGAGGCTAATGAACCGCCTAAAACGGCCTTCATCCCAAATTCTGATAAAGTCTTTCTTTGCCCTGGAGCAAGGGAGCCAATGCCGCCAATTTGAATACCTATAGAAGCAAAGTTTGCAAAGCCACATAACATATAGGTAGCCATAATAACCGATTTGTTAAACTTTAAATGTGGTAAGGTACTTAGGTTTTTAAGTTCTGCCAATTGAATATATCCTACAAATTCGCTCGCTACCAATTTAATACCAAGTAATTGCCCCATAAGCATAATGTCCTCATTGGCTACGCCAATTAACCACATTAAAGGAGCGAATACGGTTCCTAAAATTGCTTCAAGAGAGAATTTAGAATAAGAGGTGTTGTCGGCTATCCAGGTATTTAGGTGTGTTAAATCTCCTGTCCACTCTAAAATTCCGTTTACCATAGCTATGATAGCAACGAAAACTAACAACATTGCCCCAACGTTAACTGCAAGTTTAAGACCTTCTGTAGTTCCGTTTGCAATAGCGTCTAGCACATTGGCGCCAATTTTTTCAGAAGACACATGAACGTCACTATTTACTTCTTCGGTTTGTGGATATAGTATCTTGGAAATTACAATGGCTCCTGGGGCGGCCATAACAGATGCGGCTAGTAGATGTTTCGCAAAAACTAATTGCAGCAATTCATCTTCACCTCCTAAGAATCCTATGTAGGCAGCCAATACAGCACCGGCAACCGTTGCCATACCTCCAATCATGACCAATAGAATTTCTGATTTGGTCATTTTTTCCAAGTATGCTTTAATTAAAAGGGGAGCTTCTGTTTGTCCAAGAAATATATTTCCTGCAACAGAAAGGCTTTCAGGTCCTGAAATACCCAATGTTTTCGAAAGTGCCCAAGCAAGCCATTTTACCACTTTTTGAATTAATCCTAAGTAAAATAACAAAGAGGTTAAAGCGGAGAAAAATATGATTGTTGGTAGAACTTGAAAGGCAAAAATATATCCAAAAGTACCAGTATCTACTACTAAACCTTCAAAAAGGAATTTACTACCTGCGCGGGTGAACTCTAGAATACTAACAAATATTTTTCCTATTTGCTCAAAAACCAATTGTACAAAAGGGATTTTAAGAACACCTATAGCGATTACTAATTGCAATGCTAGACCTATACCAACTGTTTTCCAATTAATGGCTTTTCTGTTGGAACTAAATAGAAATGCTAAAAATAACAAGACTGCCATGCCAAGAATACCTCTACCCAGACTATTGATAGAAAAACCCTCACTGGTTTCCATACCCATGGAACCAGCAGTAGCTACATTTTCTGCCAAAGTAGTATCAGCGGTATTTTCTAAAGGAATGTTTACATCTACGTCTTGAGCAAAAGTAATTGTAGCAAGAATTAGTGCAAAAAATAGCAACCATTTGCCCTTTTTCATAAACTGTAATTTAATATTTAGTTGCGTTTAGAGATTTCATCTCTCAATTTTGCTGCCTTTTCGTAGTCTTCGTTGGTGACTGCCTTTTTTAATTCTGCTTCCAATTCATCTATAGTAAGCTCCGTGTAGCCATCGCTAGCGCCTGATTCTATTTCTATAGTTTCCCCTTCCTGCAAAATTTCATCGACCATGATGCTGTCATCATTATCTTTTTGATCCTTCTCTTTAGAAGAGAATTTCAAGAAAATACCGGCTTTGTCCAATATAGTTTTATATGTAAAAATAGGAGCGTTGAAACGTAATGCCAAGGCAATGGCATCACTGGTTCTTGCATCTATGATTTCTTCGATACCATCTCTTTCGCAAATGATGCTAGAGTAAAATACACCATCTACCAATTTATGTATAATTACCTGTTTGATAACGATATCAAACCTGTCAGAGAAATTTTTGAAAAGGTCGTGTGTAAGTGGTCTTGGGGGGTTGATCTCTTTTTCTAAAGCAATAGCAATAGATTGAGCTTCAAAAGCGCCAATAACAATAGGTAACTTTCTATCGCCTTCAACCTCGTTCAAAATAAGTGCGTATGCACCGTTCTGAGTTTGGCTGTAAGAGATACCTTTTATTTTTAATCGTACTAGACTCATAGGTTTTTAACTGAAAAAGGCTGTTCGAATACTTGGGGCTCCAACTATCCGAACAGCCCTTTAAGGGGCACAAAATAACAAAAATTTAACCGTTTTGCGCTTTAAAATCCTTTAATTTTTCAATCAATTGAGGAACTACTTCAAAGGCGTCTCCAACAATTCCGTAATCAGCTGCTTTAAAGAAAGGTGCTTCAGGGTCATTATTGATGACAACTTTCGTTTTAGAAGCACTAACACCTGCTAAATGCTGAATTGCTCCAGAGATACCAATAGCAATGTAAAGGTTACTTGCTACAGGTTTTCCTGTTTGTCCTACGTGTTCACCGTGAGGTCTCCATCCAAGGTCAGATACCGGTTTGGAACAAGCGGTTGCAGCGCCTAAAACATCTGCTAATTCTTCTATCATTCCCCAGTTCTCCGGTCCTTTCATTCCTCTTCCTGCAGAAACTACGATATCGGCATCGGCAATAGTAGCCTTACCAACAACTTTATCTATTTCAACAGATTTTGTGTCATTTGTCGCTGCATCAGCAACGGCACCTATTTCTTCAACAGAAATAGCTGTTTTGTTTTCGTGAGCGCCAAAAGCATTATTGGATACGCCTACTATTTTAATATCCGTATCTATCTGAGTGTGAGCAAAACCTTTATTACTAAATGCGGTTCTTTTTACAGTGAATGGTGACGTGCTATCTGGAGCTTGAACTACGTTAGGTGCGTAACCTGCAGATAATTTTGCCGATAACAATGGCGCCAAATACTTGGTGTCTGTGCTAGAGCTTAAAATAACCACTTTTGCATCCGTACTCTTTACGGCTTCAGCAATAGAAGAAGCGTATGATCCAGCATTAAAAGTTGCTAGGGCATCATCTTTTACGTTTATGACTTTAGAAACGCCATACTCACCTAGAGATTCGTTTTCAGTGCTATTGAAAGCAATAGCAGTAACAATTGTACCCATCATTTTGGCAACTGCAGAAGCATAAGAGGCAACCTCGAACGCATTCTTTTTAAATTTTCCTTGTTCTGATTCTGTATATACTAAAACTGACATCTTTTTTTGTTTTTAATGATTACCTATTATATAGGTTATTAAATGACTTTGGCTTCATTATGTAATAGATCAACCAATTGATCTACACTATCGGCAAGTTTAACTTGACCTTTTGGAGCCGGTTTGTCAAATTTTTTGTCTTCGGTAGCTTTCGTGGCATCTACAGGTTCAACAACGGTTAATGCCTTTTTTCTAGCCATCATAATACCACGCATATTAGGTATACGAAGGTCACTTTCTTCAACAAGACCTTTTTGACCGCCAACTACTAATGGTAGTGAACTGGTCAGTTTTTCTTTTCCGCCATCAATTTCCCTTACTGCGGTAACGTTGTTTCCGTCAATTTCAAGATTAATGCAAGAATTGATGAAATTCATATTTGTCAAAGAAGCTAAGATTCCTGGTACCATACCGCCATTGTAATCAATAGACTCTCTGCCGCCAATAACTAAATCGTAACCTCCATTTTTAACAACTTCTGCCAGTTGTTGGGCAACTGAGAAACCGTCTGTAGGTTCTGTGTTAATTCTAAAAGCTTCATCTGCGCCAATGGCAAGTGCTTTACGCATGGTAGGTTCAACAGTTAGTCCGCCAACAGTAGCAATATGCACTGTAGCGCCTTGTTTTTCTTTAAACCACATAGCTCTTGTTAATCCGAATTCATCGTTCGGGTTAATTACAAACTGTACACCATTGGTGTCAAATTTGGTGTCGCCATCCGTGAAATTTATTTTAGACGTAGTGTCTGGTACATTACTTATGCAAACTAATATCTTCATGTTTAAAAAACTTTATATCAATGTTGACGAAGATAGCTAATAAAATCCGAATTTACTATGCATGCATAGTAAATTTTATAACTTTTTTTAAATAAGGCATTCTATTTTTTGACATTATATTTCATATTTTTGCTTGCTTTCTAGCATATAACAAAGAATAACATTTACCATACATGAAAACACTACAATTTAGGCAAGCAATAGCCGAGGCCATGTCCGAAGAAATGAGGAAGGATGAATCTATCTATTTGATGGGTGAGGAAGTAGCTGAGTACAATGGCGCATATAAAGCTTCTAAAGGGATGTTGGACGAGTTTGGTCCTAAGAGGGTTATTGACACCCCAATATCAGAACTTGGTTTTGCAGGAATAGGTGTTGGTTCAACAATGACCGGTAATAGACCTATTATAGAGTTCATGACCTTCAACTTTGCGTTGGTAGGTATAGATCAGATAATAAACAATGCAGCTAAGATCAGACAAATGTCTGGTGGGCAATTTCCTTGTCCTATTGTATTTAGGGGTCCTACGGCATCAGCAGGTCAATTAGCGGCAACACACTCTCAAGCTTTTGAGAGCTGGTACGCTAACTGCCCAGGTTTGAAAGTTGTTGTACCATCTAATCCGGCAGATGCAAAAGGATTATTAAAAGCGGCAATACGTGATAATGACCCTGTAATATTTATGGAGTCTGAGCAAATGTATGGTGATAAAGGTGAAGTGCCAGAAGGTGACTACACTATTCCATTAGGTGTTGCGGATATTCGTAGAGAAGGTAAAGATGTTACTATTGTTTCTTTTGGTAAGATTATCAAAGAAGCGGATAAAGCTGCCGATGAATTGGAAAAAGAAGGCATTAGCTGTGAGATTATCGATTTACGTACGGTAAAGCCTTTGGATTACGAAGCTATTTTGAAATCTGTTAAGAAGACAAATCGTTTGGTAGTTTTAGAAGAAGCTTGGCCATTTGGTAACGTAGCAACTGAAATTACATATCATATACAAGCACATGCATTTGATTATTTAGATGCTCCTGTTGTTAAAATCAATACTGCTGATACACCGGCGCCATACTCTCCTGTATTATTAGAAGAGTGGTTGCCAAACCATAAAGATGTGGTAAAGGCTGTTAAAAAAGTTTTATACAAATAAAAGTTTACTTTTGTAAAGTACCTTAGCTTCTCCGACCAAGTCTGGAGAAGCTTTTTTTATTGGTATGTTATTTGCGAAAAGAATTTTTATTGAACGACAATTTTTAATGAAAGGGATACTATTCACATTCTTTAGTCTATTTTTCTTCATAGCTCAGGCTCAGACCAAAATAGGCGGTATTGTCATTGATGACCAAGGCGAGCCTGTTTCTTTTGCGAATGTATTCTTTAAAAATTCTACAGAAGGAACCATTACAAATGATGATGGTAGGTTCTATTTAGAGTCTGAAAATGAATATGCTACTGTTATCGTTTCATTTATTGGCTATACAGATTACGAGCTACAATTAGATGCTAAAGTTGTTTATGACTTAAAAATAACCATGGTTGAAGCTGCAGAGCAGTTGAACGAGGTGGTTTTGATAGCGGGTAAGCAATCTAAAAAGAATAACCCTGCTGTAGATATCCTTCGCAAAATTTGGGCAAAAAAGCGTCAGAACGGTGTTCGTCAGTTTGATCAATATGCTTTTGATAAGTATGAAAAGGTAGAGTTCGATTTAAATACTATAGATAGCTCACTAATAAAAAGTAAAGTATTTAAGGGATTGGAATTTGTTTTTCAAGACTTAGATACTTCCCGTATTACAGGTAAAACCTACTTACCCATATTCTTGAACGAGACTTTTTCTAAAATTTATGGCGACAATAAACTAAAAGAAGAAAAAGAGGAAGTCTTAGGGAACAAGAATTCAGGATTTGAAAACAATCAGGCTATTATAGCATTTGTACAAGACTTATATCAAGAATATGATGTCTATAACAATTATTTAAAATTCTTCGATAAAAGTTTCACCAGTCCGCTCTCAAAAACGGGTGTAGATGTGTACAACTATGCGCTTAGGGATAGTGCGTTTATAGATAATAAGTGGTGTTATAATATTGTTTATTACCCCCGTCGTAAAAATGAACTGACCTTTAAAGGAGATTTTTGGGTGAATGATTCTACTTGGGCGGTAAAGAATATAAATCTACAAGTTACCAAGAGTGCCAATATTAACTGGGTAAAAGACATATATATTGAGCAAGATTTTGAGGTAATGAACGATTCTGTCTTTCTTTTGAAACGTGATTACATGTTAAGTGATTTCAGTTTTAATAAAAAGGAAGAATCGCGCGGACTCTATGGAAAGCGAACGTCTGTATATGATAATTACGAGTTTGATAAAGTAAGACCCAAAGAGGTTTATAAAAAAGATAGAAACCCCTTAGATGTCACCCAAATTATAAAGGATGATGCCTTTTGGGAAAATAATAGATTGGAAAGCTTGAACAAAGATGAACAAGGAATTTATAGCTTGCTTGATACCCTTAAAACTGTGCCTAAATTTAAAAACTACTATAATTTTATCAGCATATTAGGCTCTGGTTATGTAGAAGTAGATAAATGGAATTTAGACTTAGGTTCGGTGTATGATTTCTTTGGCTATAACACCGCAGAAGGGGCAAGAGTGAGGCTTGGGGCAAGAACATATTTTGGTCAAAATGATCTTTGGCGTATTGAGGGTTACACAGCATATGGGTTCAAGGACCACAAATTTAAACATGGTTTGGCTGGTAAAATGCTTTTGGATAAAAACAGTAGGCTAATAGTGTCGGGTGGTAATCGTAGAGATATAGAACAGCTTGGCGTTAGTTTAACCGCTACAAATGATGTTTTAGGGAGAAGTATTGCGTCTTCGTCTTTGTTGACTGTTGGCGCAAACAATAGGCTTACAAATATTAATTTAAGTGCGCTAAAATTTGAAATAGAACCGCTTACAAATTTAAAATTATCTGTGGGTGGTACCTTTAGAACTTTGAGTTCTGCTTTGCCCAATGATTTTAGTTTAGACTATGTAGACCCGGAATCGCCAACAGGAGTTTCTTCAGAAATACGCCAGTTTGATTTTAATGCGCTTGTGTTATATACACCGGGTAAGAAAACAATTGGTTTTGGTGTAGAGCGTAGAGATGTCAATGATACCTACAGTACCCTATTATTGAATTATACAAAGGGGACAAAGGGAGTTATGAATAGTGATTTTGATTACAGCAAGCTCCAATTCTCATACAGTCAACCATGGCAATTAGGTGGTTTTGGTAGGTTGTTAAGTACAGTTGAATTGGGTAAAACATTTGGTGAAGTGCCTTTAGGGCTCTTGAGTGTTGTTCCTGGTAACCAAACCTTTTTCTCCAATTACGGTACGTTTCCAAATTTAGACTTCTATGAATTTGTGACAGACACCTATGCGGCCGTACATTTGCAGCATAATTTTAATGGAAGATTTTTCTCTAGAATCCCTTTTTTAAGAAAATATAATTTAAGGGAAATAGTGGCTATACGTGGGGTGTGGGGAGATTTATCTGATGAAAATATAGCATTAAGTGCTCCGGCAACTATGAATACGCCATTAAATGCACCGTCGGATCAAATTTATTATGAATACTCTTTTGGTATAGGAAATATATTCAAGGTATTTAGATTAGATTTTAATTTTAGGGGAAATTATCTGGATAATCCAGATGCAAGAAAGTTCGGAGTTACAGGAACTTTTGGATTTGTCTTTTAATTCGATTAATTTTTACAATTATAACTAATAAGTAACGTTTCATTACAAACTAGAATTTAAACAACTTTTAATATGGCAGCAGCAAAAGGATTGACCTTTGATGTTTTAATAGAAATTCCGAAAGGAAGCAGAAACAAATACGAATACGACTTCGATTTACATAAGATTCGTTTTGATCGTATGTTATTTTCTTCAATGATGTATCCAGGTGATTACGGATTCATTCCTGAAACTTTAGCATTGGATAAGGATCCACTAGACGTTTTGGTAATGGGTACAGAGCCTACATACCCAATGACGGTAATGGAGGTAAAACCAATTGGAGTTTTCCACATGACAGATGAAAAAGGACCAGATGAAAAAATTATCTGTGTACCTGTATCTGATCCTATTTGGAGCAATAACAATGATATAAGCGATTTAAATCCGCATAGATTAAAAGAAATAGAACATTTCTTTCAAGTTTATAAAGATTTAGAAGAGAAAAAAGTAGATACAGGCGGATGGAGCGATGCTGCGAAAGCGGTAGAGATTTATCATGAATGTGTAGAAAGATATGATAATAGTGAGCACAAAGCGAAGCGCACTTTTATGATATAAATAATATTTCGCGTCATTTAAGCCACTTTTTCTAAGAAAAAGTGGCTTTTTTTATTCTATTCTAATTTACTACATTAGTTGATCTAACAACTAACAATAGATTAAATGGAGTCAATGATGATTTACATGCCAATTCTTATGGCAGTATTAGGCCTAATTTACATGGGCGTTAAAAGATCTTGGGTAATGAAACAACATGCCGGAGATGGAAAAATGAAAGAAATATCAGATTACATTTATGAAGGCGCCTTGGCTTTCTTAAGTGCAGAGTATAAGCTTTTGGCTGTATTCGTTATCATAGTAAGTGTTTTGCTTGCTATTGTTTCTTTTGTAGTACCCACAACACATATGCTAATTGTGGTCGCGTTTATTTTTGGAGCTATTTTTTCTGCCTATGCAGGAAATATAGGAATGAAAATAGCAACAAAAACCAATGTAAGAACAACACAAGCGGCAAGAACTAGTTTGCCAAATGCCTTGAAAATATCTTTTGGCGGTGGTACCGTAATGGGTCTTGGTGTTGCCGGTCTGGCAGTATTGGGTTTAACCGTATTCTTTATAGTATTCTTTCAGTTTTTTATGGGCGGTGTTTGGACGTCGACTATGGATATGACTGTTGTTCTTGAAACCCTTGCAGGTTTCTCGCTTGGTGCAGAATCAATAGCACTTTTTGCACGTGTAGGTGGTGGTATTTATACCAAGGCAGCAGATGTAGGTGCTGATTTAGTTGGTAAGGTAGAAGCAGGTATTCCTGAAGATGATCCTCGTAATCCGGCTACTATTGCAGATAACGTAGGTGATAATGTAGGTGATGTTGCAGGTATGGGTGCAGATTTGTTCGGTTCGTATGTAGCGACAGTTCTAGCGGCTATGGTTTTAGGTAATTATGTGATTAAGGATATGGGCGGTAGTATTACTGATGCCTTTGGTGGTATTGGTCCTATTTTGTTGCCAATGGCAATTGCCGGTGTAGGTATTATCATATCTATAATAGGTACCATGTTGGTGAAGATAAAGAGTAATGATGCAAAAGAAGCTCAGGTAATGGGTGCTTTAAATATTGGAAACTGGACATCGATTATACTGGTTGCAATCTCATGCTTTGGTTTGGTAACGTGGATGTTGCCAGAGACCATGAAAATGGAATTCTTTGGTGAAGGGTTGGTAAAGATTTCTGCAATGCGTGTTTTTTATGCCACTTTGGTAGGTTTGGTAGTAGGTGCGGTGATTTCATCTGTAACCGAATATTATACAGGATTAGGGAAGTCTCCTATCTTAAAAATAGTTCAGCAGTCAAGTACAGGTGCAGGTACTAATATTATTGCTGGTTTAGCAACTGGTATGATATCCACATTCCCGTCAGTATTACTATTTGCGGGGGCTATTTGGGCATCTTATGCTTTCGCAGGGTTTTACGGTGTAGCTTTGGCAGCCTCTGCTATGATGGCAACTACGGCTATGCAATTGGCTATTGATGCTTTTGGACCAATATCAGATAATGCCGGTGGTATTGCAGAAATGAGCGAACAAGAACCTATTGTAAGAGAGAGGACCGATATTTTAGATTCAGTTGGTAATACTACTGCCGCTACAGGAAAAGGTTTTGCTATTGCTTCTGCAGCATTGACATCTTTGGCTTTATTCGCGGCTTACGTAACATTTACAGGAATTGACGGAATCAATATTTTTAAAGCGCCTGTATTGGCAATGTTATTTGTTGGTGGTATGGTACCGGTAGTATTCTCTGCCTTGGCAATGAATGCGGTTGGTAAAGCAGCAATGGAAATGGTACAAGAAGTTAGGCGTCAGTTCAAAGATATTCCAGGTATTATGGAAGGTACAGGTAAGCCTGAATATGATAAATGTGTAGCGATATCTACACAAGCTTCATTAAAAGAAATGATGCTACCAGGTTTATTGACTATTGGTTTTCCTTTGGTGATTGCTTTCGTTCCAATGTTGTTTGGAATGAATAAATTGGCAATTGCTGAAATGTTAGGTGGTTATATGGCAGGTGTTACCGTATCTGGCGTATTATGGGCAATCTTTCAAAATAATGCAGGTGGTGCTTGGGATAATGCCAAGAAATCTTTCGAAGCAGGTGTTGAAATAAATGGTGAAATGACGTATAAAGGTTCGGAAGCGCATAAAGCAGCTGTAACTGGTGATACTGTTGGTGATCCATTTAAAGATACTTCAGGTCCTTCAATGAATATTTTAATTAAATTGACGTGTTTGATCGGGTTGGTAATTGCACCAATATTAGGTGGTCATGCAGAAGAAGGTGTGGCATTGGTGAATGATTCCAAAGAAGTAACCGTAGAAATGAATGTAGAAAGTTCAGATTTAGCTGAAGCTATTGTTACTTATTCTACTACGGTAAATGGTGAGTCTATTACTGAGGAAGTAGTCTATAATGGTACAAAAGCAGAGGTTGAGGCACAATTGCAAGCATTTGAAAATGCCACTGTGGAGAAGAAAGGAACTGCTACAGAAATTACTATAGAAAAAGTGGAGATTAATAAACGGTAATTTCACATTTAGATATAAAAAAAAACCATCAGCTTTGCTGATGGTTTTTTTGTTTTAGAGCTATTGTAGTTTAAATGTGATTGGAATAGCGAAGGACACTTTTACGGCTGAACCTCTTTGTTTACCAGGAGTCATTTTAGGCAGTTTGGACAAAATTCTAACAGCTTCTTTTTCTAACACATCATGTGGACCTCTTTTCTTAATAGCTCCAATAGTACCATCATTGTTGATCATAAACGTAGTATTTACTCTACCTTCAATGTTCATTTCTTGAGCTAGTTCTGGGTAACGAAAGTTTTTAATAATATGCTTTTGCATCATTTCATTAAAACAACCGCGTTTGTCTTTGGCATTTTCACAACCTGGGAATACAGGAACTTCTTCAATGGTAATCCAGTTTACTTTTACTTCTTCCTCTTCTTCTATAACCTCAAAATCTGATGCGTCTACAACCTCGGTTTCCGTATTTACTTCGATGGCGATAACTTCAGTTTCTTCAATAGGATCATCATCTTCAATAATTTCTATCTCAGTTGGTAGAACTGGTGGTTTTGGTGGTGGAGTTACTTCTAATTGAAAAATAGGGGCATCTTCTTCAATTGAAGGGTCTACATCGTTCATGGCAACATCTATATTGTAAATTGGATCGAATGTTTTCCATTCTAAGGCTGTATATACCATGGCTAATACTAATAGTAGTCCCACTACAAAGAACATTCCGCTCTTTTTGTTTAGGTCTTTCTGTGGATTCTTTTTTGGTCTCATAATGTTTAAATTTTAGACTTGTGTAAACAAGTAGGGTTATTATTCGTTTTTGCTTGTCTAAAACTATGAGAATACTATAGGTTATAAAACGAGTAATGAGTTAACGCTGCTATTGAGTGAGTGAAACCGACTTTCAATTAAAATACAGGTAGAGAATGATTGTTTAGTAGTAGGAAATTCGATTATTCTTCAAATAAAATTTTAAAGGTTGTTGAAAGACCGTAATTTTAACACCATGGGTATTTTCAAAAAAGATAAACTTCAAATCATCAACTTTCAGTCATACGGTAGTGCTACTCGCCTATATGTAAGAGGGAGGGCAATTGAAGATGAAAATATTGATTTGGATCAAAAAGGTTTTTTCAATTTAATTAAAAATACATGGAAGCGTTTTGAAACCGATGAAATCAAAAACGCACCCTTAAAGATTACATTTTCGAACGGTAAAACAGTAGAAGGGGTTACCGATAGTGATGGCTATTATCTAATTGATAAGAATATTGAGGGGTTACAAGAATTGGCAAATGAAGAAGGTTGGGTAAAGTTTGAGCTTTCATTTGTCAATACAAATTTAAAAAGGGAGATTCTTTTGCAAAATAGATTTCCTGGTGAGATGCTAATACCTTGTAAACAGGCTAAATTTGGGGTGATTAGTGATATTGATGATACTATATTGCATACTGGTGTAGTGTCTTCCTTAAAATGGAAAGTAATTTTGAATACCATGTTCAAAAGAGCTACCAAGCGTTCGCAATTAGAAGGGGCTTCAGATTTTTATACGAAACTACATCAAGGTAAAACGGGAAATGAAGCCAATCCTATTTTTTACGTAAGCCATAGTCCATGGAATTTGTATAGGTATCTAGAACTGTTTTTAACAACAAATAATTTCCCTAAAGGTCCGGTATTATTACGCAGCATGGCAAGTTTTAAAATGCGTAAAAAAAGTGACGAAAAGCCTCAAAAGCAAAAAGAGATCAGTAATCTTCTAAAATCCTATCCAGATTTGCCGTTTATATTAATTGGTGATAGTGGTGAGAAAGATGGCGATATCTACCAAGAGATTTCTGCACTGTTTCCAGGTAGAATTAAAGCTATTTATTTACGTAGTGTAAATCATACCAAGCGAATGAAAAGGGTAGAAAACTTATTTTCCGATTTTAAGGATATTCCGTTCTTAATGGTCAACAAAACTTCTGAAGCTATAGATCATGCTAAGAAAAACGGATTTATCTAACCATTATTCGCGTTTAATATTTGAAACGGGCACCCATCTAGTAGGATCAAAATCATTAAGGGCATTGACTAGTTGAAAGCTTTTAAAATTTTGTATGTCAACCTCTAAAATCCTTTTTTCTATAATCTTATTTTCATCCAATAACCTGGCTCTGCAGGTCCCTTCTAGTAAAGGAGTTGCCGGTGTAATAATCTTTTCGCCATCTGTAAAAAGAATGTTGGCATAAGAAGTGTCTGTTATTAGTCCGTTTTTAATAATAAGAACATCGTCAAAATCTCCTTTTTGCTTGTAGAGGTTGTTTAGTTTTTTACGATTATTTCTTTTTACGCCGTATGATATAGTGTCGTCGCTTACTAATTGTAGTGTTGTAGGTATGCTATTCTCATATTCAGAAAAGGAGAATCGTGTACCATGTTGCTTATAGCCAATACGTAATTTGTATTTTAAAGAACTGTCTAAATTGGTCAAATGAATACCGTCAAACAACGAGTAGGATGGGTGGGTTTTATATTGAAGTATATAAGATTTCCTAAATCTAGCTTCATGATAGTCGGCATTTTTAATTTGACTATTTTCAATACAAACAGATTCAAATAATGGGTACATATATTTTTTCTAGAAGTTCTTGATATTCCTCTTCCATCTCGCTTAGGTGGGTAATGCCACCGCCACTTTTGTAAACAAGGGTATCGTCTATTTTTTCAATAAATCTAATACTAACGGCGCTATCAATGTGTTGTCCGTCAAATACGCCAAAGATTCCGGTATAGAATCCTCTGGGTGCAATTTCTGCCTTAGAAATAATCTCTAAGGTTTTCTTTTTAGGAGCTCCGCTTATAGATCCTGCGGGTAGCGTTTTTAATAATAAAGAGGCGAACTCGTTTTTCCAGCTTTCAGGCAGCTCTCCTTGTATTTCGGTACTGGTCTGTAGCAGCTCTTGATTACCTTTTTTAATTTTATCTATGAATCTAAATTTATTGACCCTTACTTTTTTGGCAATCATGGAAAGGTCGTTTCGTATAAGGTCAACAATAGTATTATGCTCGTATAGCTCTTTTTTATTTGAAAGCAACAATTCTTCAGCATTGGGTACATCGCTATTGATAGTGCCCTTCATAGGATAGGAGAAAATGTCTCCATCTTTTACCTTTAAGTAGCACTCAGGAGAAAAGACCACAAATTTATCCTTGTATAAAAGCTTATATGGAGCATGTGCTTTTTGGTAAATATCATCTAAGTCTACGCTTGTATTAAGTGCGGTAGGAAAGGTGAGATTTAGCAAAAAGCTATTGCCAGTATTTAGTTCGTGCTTAACGGTAGAAAAAGCTCTTTCATAAATTTCTTTAGAAACCAGTGTTGGCTTTAAATCAAAATTTACGTTTTCATGTATTGTATTGGGAAGGTTTTGATCGTTGCCCTTACCTTTAATATTGAAATAGATGTTTTCGTTTGCAGCTTCTTCAAAAGTATAAACCTGTTTTACCGATTTTTCAAAATCTATTATAAAGAAAAACGGAATCTCATCTTGAAGAAAGCGTGTCACTTTGTTTTCAAAATCTTCCAATGGTTTAGGGCTTTGCGAAAGTGAACTTAAAATAGACCGTTAATTTGAGCGTCAATTTTGTTAAGTATGCTACCTAAATCTTCAGGATTGTCAACGAAATCCAAATCGTCAACATCTATGATCAGCAAGTTTCCTTTTTTGTAACCATGAATCCAAGCTTCATAACGTTCGTTCAATCGGCTTAAATAGTCAATTGAAATCGTGTTTTCATACTCTCTTCCTCTTTTATGAATCTGCTTTACCAAATTTGGTATAGAACTACGTAAGTAAATTAGAAGATCTGGCGGATCAACCAAATTTTCCATTAATTCAAACAAGCTAGAATAGTTTTGAAAATCTCTATTGGTCATAAGACCCATAGCATGTAAGTTGGGTGCAAAAATATGAGCATCCTCGTATATGGTTCTGTCTTGAATAATTTCTTTTCCGCTTTCCTTAATTTGTAGAATTTGACGGTATCTACTATTTAAAAAGTATATCTGAAGGTTAAAACTCCAGCGTTCCATTTGGTTGTAAAAATCATCTAAATATGGGTTCTCAACTACATCTTCAAAATGAGCTTCCCATTTATAATGTTTTGCAAGTAATCTGGTTAGGGTAGTTTTCCCGGCACCTATATTTCCGGCAACTGCTATGTGCATAGAATTAAATTGATTAATGGTTGTGTTCTTGTTCCTAAGAATATTCAATGGTACAAGATACAAGATAACTACAGGAAGTAAAAACATATTTGTTGTATGGCATAAAAATATTTACCTCAATTCATTTATTAACGAAAATCGATTAAACCAAAAGCAAAAAATGATGTCATACTCTTGAATTAAATTTTAAGACATGATAAAATATAAGTGGTTTATAGCATTTGTGATTGTTTTTATGGGTGTAAGCATGCAAGCACAAGACTTTCAGGGTAAAGCGGTATACCAGAGTAAAACTCAGGTGAACTTTGATTTTGGCAATAGAAATATACCAGAAGATAGAAAGAAAGATATGATGGAGCGTATAAAAAAAGCTAATGAGAAAACCTTTGTGCTAACTTTTGATAAGGTTGCATCTATTTATAAAGTAGAGGAAAAGTTAGATCAGCCAGGTACAGGTGGTGGAGGTCGCGGACCGCGTTTTGGTGCAATGGCAGGTAATGATGGTGATTTGTATAAGAATATTCAGGATCAACAATATCTGATCAAAAATGAGCTACTGGGTAAGATTTTCTTGATTGATGATGAATTAGAAGCATTAGATTGGAAAATGGGTAGTGAATCTAAGAAGATTGGGAATTACACTGCGTTTAAGGCAACTGCTACAAAGACTATTAAACGAGCAAATATGAGCGCCGTTTTTAGAAGACCGGGTAGGGGAGAAGAAAATAAAGATGAAGCTAAAAAAGAAGAAGAGTTTATTATTAAAGAAGTTGAAATAGAGGCGTGGTATACACCTGAAATCCCCATAAATCAAGGTCCGGGATTGTATTGGGGTCTGCCAGGGTTAATATTAGCAGTAAACGATGATGTTACAACTATTGTCTGTTCAGAAATAACTATGAATCCGTCAGAGAAAATGGAAATAAAAGCACCTACTAAAGGTAAAAAAGTTACTCAGGCGGAGTATGATGAAATATCTCAGGAAAAGATGAAAGAAATGCGAGAGAATTTTAGAAACCGTGGAGGTCGTGGCGGCGGTAGACCAAACTAAAATTAGTACTTCATAATTCATTCTTTTTTACACCTATCATATGAAAAATAAAGTGCTTTTAACACTATTGTTAGTGGTGGCAACATTTGCATCGGCTCAAGAAATATCCTTGTCAGGAACGGTTAAAGACAGTTTGGGCATTGGAGTTAATATGGCAAACGTAATTGCTATAAATACGGCTACACAAGGGCTGGAATCTTACGGAATTACCAACCATGCGGGACTTTTTAAATTGAAATTGAAAACTGGGGAGCAGTACACGGTAAAAGTGAGTTACTTAGGTTTTAAACCGGAATCTTTCACCTTTACTGCCGGTGAGCAAGATGCTGTAAAAGATATTGTAATGCAAGAGCAAGCGGCACAATTAGATGAGGTAGATGTTACCTATGAAATGCCGGTTTCGGTAAAAGGAGATACTATAGTGTATGATACCGATTCTTTTGTGTCCGGTACGGAAAAAAAGTTGAAAGACGTTCTTGAAAACCTTCCGGGAATTGAAATTAACGATGACGGTCAAATAGAGGTAGAGGGTAAGACCGTGAGCAAGGTCATGGTAGAAGGTAAAGATTTTTTTGATGGTGATACTAAATTGGCTGTAGAGAACATTCCGGCAAATGCGTTAGGTAAAGTTGAGGTATTACGCAATTTTAACGAGATCTCTCAGATGAAAGGGTTAACCAATGATGATGACAATGTTGCATTAAACATTAAACTTAAAGAAGGAAAAAAGAACTTTTGGTTTGGAGAAATAACGGCAGGTTATGGACCTGATGATAGGTATTTGGCACACCCTAAATTATTTTATTATAGTCCTAAATACAGTATTAATATCATCACCGATTTAAATAATATTGGTGAAGTGCCATTTACCCGAAGCGATTATAGAAATTTCACTGGTGGTTTTAGGGATTTGAATTCTAGAGGTGGTAGTTCTATCTCTACGGGCGCAGATGGTTTAGGTCTTTCTTCCGCGCAGAATAATAGGGCTAACGATATTGATACAAAATTTGCAGCAGCGAATTTCAGTTATGCACCAACCGAAGGTTTAGATTTAAGCGGATTTGGTATTTATTCTTATACGGGTACGCTCATGAAATCTGAAGGAACTACATCATATATAGCCAGTAATGATATAGAGAGCACGACCACGAATACAGATCAGACCATACATTTAGGTTTGGCAAAATTAAGTGCGAAATACAAACCAAATGAAAATTTTCAGCTGGATTATGATGCACTTTTAAAACAATCGGATGATAAGGAGGAAGTTAATGTACTTTCCATTTCTTCCATTACCGATGAAATTGATGAGGTGAAAAAGCAGAAACCTTTATCGGTAAACCAGAATTTAAATATCTACTACACGTTAAACGAAAAGAACATATTTGCGGTAGAGGCACAATATTTATACGCTGATGAAGATCCTTTTTATGAGGCAATACGAAACGAATTTGCCTTTGTAGATATTTTTCCTGTAGATGAAAATCAAGATTTATACAATATAAATCAGGCTAAAACAGTAGTAACGAATAAGGTCGATGCTAAAGTGGATTATTACAGGGTGTTGGGTAGCAAAAGCAATATCAATTTAACCTTGGGAACAACCCAAAGTAATCAAAATTTCAACTCTAACATTTTTCAAATTTTAGATGATGATGCTATATTAAATATGAACGGAGATGAATTTGGAAATGAAGTAGCCTTCCATGTGTCAGATGTTTATGCAGGTTTACATTACAAAGTCATTTCAGGGATATTCACTTTTAACCCAGGTGTAACCTTGCATCAGTTCAATGTAAAGAATGAGCAGTTGGGTACAGTGGTAGAAGATAATTTAACGTCGTTGTTGCCAGACTTATATATTAACGCACAACTAAAAAAATCTGAAAACCTTCGATTTAATTATCGGGTAACACGGTCCTATACAGATGTCAGTAATTTTGCTCAAGGTTATGTGCTTAATAATTACAATTCGTTGTATAGCGGTAATCGCGATTTAGAAAGTGCGTTGAACCATAATGTGTCGCTTAATTTCTTTAGTTTTAATATGTTCAATTTCACCAATATTTTTGCCAACGTTGCGTATACAAAGAGAATAGATGCGTTAAAAAGTGGGGTTGACATAATAGGTATTAATAGGGTGAGTAGTACCATCAATTCTAATTTTGATGATGAGTCTTTAACGGCCAGCGGAAAGTACGAACGTACTTTCGGTAAAATAAAAGCATCTGTACAAGGTAACCTAGGGTGGTCAACTACAAATAACCTTGTTGATGACGAGCAGCGTACATCAAATTCATTGACACAAAATTATACGGGCGCTTTATCTACGAATTTTAAAAATGCTCCAAATTTAGAATTGGGATACAGATATACTGTGAACAATTATGAAAATGGCGATTTAGAAACAACATTCTTTACTAGCAGGCCTTATGCCCGTTTTGATGCCAGCTTTCTAAAAAACTTCATTTTTACTGTAGATTATGATTATTTCAATTATACTGATGAAGCAGATACGATATCCAATACCTATAGTTTTTTAGAGTCTAACTTATCTTATCAAAAAAAGGATAGCCGTTGGGAGTATGGAATAAAAGGAACTAACCTGTTAAACACTACTACACTAAATCGTGATAGTACAAATGAACTTTACTTTAGTACTCAAGCCTATTTTGTACAACCGCGATATGTATTACTTTCTGTAAAGTATGATCTGTAATATGGCTGTTTTTGAGCTGTAATTATGAAATCTTTTATTTGAGTTAATAAATAACATCATATTAAGATATTGAACAGAACATTTTTTCTATTTTTGCATCTGAATTAAAAAAAAGAGGAGGGATTTGACTGATTGCAACCTCTGTTTTAACCTTAGGGTATAAAGCAAAAAAAATGCTAAAGCAGTTGATGCTGATATCGTATCGCATCACACTTCTTTTCGGCATTCGTTCAAATCCTTTTAGAATAAAAAGATTGTTATGCCATATTTATTTACATCAGAATCTGTTAGTGAAGGACATCCGGATAAAGTTGCGGACCAAATCAGTGACGCATTATTAGATAATTTTCTTGCCTTTGACCCAGAGAGTAAGGTTGCCTGTGAAACTTTGGTGACTACTGGTCAAGTTGTATTGGCAGGTGAAGTAAAGAGCGGTACCTATTTAGATGTACAGAACATTGCCCGTGAAGTCATTAATAAAATAGGGTATACAAAAGGAGAATATCAGTTTAGTGGAGATTCTTGCGGGGTGATATCATTAATACACGAGCAGTCTCAAGATATTAGCCAAGGTGTAGACCGTGGTTCAAAAGAAGAACAAGGAGCAGGTGACCAAGGTATGATGTTTGGTTACGCAACTAGCGAGACCGAGAATTATATGCCATTAGCTTTGGATATTTCGCATAAAATTCTGCACACGTTGGCAGAACTACGTCGTGCGGGAAAAGAAATTGCATACTTAAGACCAGATGCAAAGGCGCAGGTTACTATAGAATATTCAGATGCCAATGAGCCAATTCGTATAGATACTATTGTAGTCTCTACACAACACGATGCTTTTGATGCAGATGATGAAAAAATGTTGGCTAAGATAAAGTCGGACATTATTTCAATATTAATTCCAAAAGTAAAAGAGCAACTTCCGGTAGCAACTCAGAAGTTATTTGATAATCAGATCAAATATCATATTAATCCAACAGGTAAGTTTGTAATTGGTGGTCCTCATGGAGATACCGGTTTAACGGGTCGTAAGATTATTGTTGATACTTATGGTGGTAAAGGAGCCCACGGTGGTGGTGCCTTTAGTGGTAAGGACCCAAGTAAAGTAGATCGTAGTGCGGCATATGCGGCACGTCATGCAGCTAAGAATTTAGTGGCTGCAGGTGTAGCAACAGAGATTTTAGTACAAGTAAGTTATGCTATAGGTGTGGTAGAACCTACATCTATTTTTGTAGATACCTACGGTACATCTAAAGTTGGGTTGAGCGATGGTGACATTGCAAAGAAAGTAGCAGAGTTGTTTGATATGAGACCTTTTGCTATTGAAGATAGATTGAAGTTAAGAAACCCAATTTACTTGGAAACCGCAGCTTATGGTCATATGGGTAAACAACCCACTATGGTTACCAAGGTTTTTGAATCGCCTTATAACGGTCGTATCGAAAAAGAGGTAGAATTGTTTACTTGGGAAAAATTAGATAAAGTAGCAGAGATAAAATCAGTGTTTGGTCTTTAGAATTATAATACTGTTCTGTAAATAAATAAGAAGCTCCTTTTAAGGAGCTTTTTTTATATACTGATTTTACCTCACAAGCCAATTAACATACCTTCACAACAACTTAATATGGTTTGACCACAAATTATATTTTGTAGGAAAAGGATTACATATATTTGAAATGTAATAATTAGAGAATCCCAAATCTCGCCACCTACAGAAGATGAAATATATAGTTGTAGTACAAACAAAAAATGCACAGCGTCAAGTACAGGTTGAAGTCCCAAATATCAACTTGTTTTTAACACTGTTCAGAAGTGTAACATCTTTGAAAAACATATTAAAGTAATAACTTAACCTGCGAATGCCATGTCAAAACCCCACAGAATTATCCTAGCCATTTTGGTTTGTGTAGCCCTGCAATCTTGTTCAAAAGATACAGACCTTATTTCTGAATTTGTGGTTCTTGATGCATCAAAAAAAGAGTACCGTGCCGTAAAAATCAGTGCGGACTTTGATTTGGAAAAATCTGAAAAAACAGTTGCATTAATTCCTTTTTCTGATTAAATTCCATCCCGCTAAACACTAACCATATGAAAAAACAATTACTCCAAGAAACTACTGTTCAAGAATATAAAGGTGATTTTTTTACCGGCATACTTATGCTTGTAAGAAAATTGTTCATGATATAAACTTGTTCACAATTGCTTCATAAATGCTGGCTTTTGATAGCATTTATGAAGTATTTTTCTTTTTTACACCACACCGTTTATTTGAATATTATTGAGCCTGCTTATTAATTTCTAATGCAGATTACTGAACCGTGATGTAATTTGGTACACTTCTGTCAGGGTATTTAAGTAAGACCACATTTTCTTGCGTCTACCTTTATATAAACCTTCAAAAATCGAGTAAACTTTCTTAGCTTTAAGAATTCAAATTCTTAAGACATGCCAAAGATTACCATTAAACATTTTTTTACCTTTATTTTACTAGCTACAGTAATGGTTTCTTGTAGAAAAACAGCACCTAAAGTAGCAAAGGCTGAACCAGAAGTTTCTGAAACCTATGTTCAAGATAACTACACGAAAAAAGAAGTAGATATCACCATGAGAGATGGTATTAAACTTCATGCCACCATTTATTCTCCTAAAGATACTTCAAAAGAATACCCAATTATTATGCAACGAACTCCATATAGTTCACAACCATACGGAGAAGGAGAATTCAAGTCGAAAATTGGTCCAAATATTCACATGATGCAAGATGGCTACATTGTGGTCTACCAAGATGTTCGTGGTCGTTGGTTAAGTGAAGGCCATTATGAAAACATGCGTGCTTTTAAGCCGAATAAAGAATCTGAGAAAGATATTGATGAAAGTTCAGATACTTATGATACCATTGATTGGTTGGTAAACAATGTTGAAAATAACAATGGTAATGTTGGTATATGGGGAATTTCGTATCCCGGATATTATTCCACCTATGCCGTTGTAGATGCACACCCAGCGTTAAAAGCAGCATCACCACAAGCAAGTATAGCCGATTTCTTTTTTGACGATTTCCACCATAATGGAGCATATTTGCTAAGTTATTTTAGAGCAACGTCGTTATTCGGAACTCCAAGACCAGATGGTGATAAACCTATAGATACGGCGTGGTATACACTACCAGATTTGCCTACTGAAGATCAATATCAGTTTTTCTTGGATGAAGGACCTCTAAAGAATTTAGATCGTTTCTTTGAATATGAAACTACAGATACGCCACGTATGGCAAAAGAAGGTGTTACTGATGATTATTTTTGGAATGAACTTAAAGAACACCCAAATTATGATGAAATGTGGCAGAGTAAGGGCTTGATTCAGCATTTGAAAAATGTAAAGTCTAGCGTGGCAACAATGGTCGTTGCAGGAGAGTTTGATGCCGAAGATTTATACGGACCATTAGAAACCTATAAGAATATAGAAAAGTACAATGCCGACAATTACAATACCTTAGTTTTTGGACCATGGGATCATGGTGCTTGGGCGCGTAGAAAAGGTCAGAATATTGTAGGTAACTATTATTTTGGTGACGGAATATCGGAATTTTTTCAAGAGAATATAGAGACCAAGTTCTTTGAACATTTCTTAAAAGGAAACGGAGATAAAAATAGTGGACTTCCGGAAGCCTATGTTTTTGATACTGGCCGTAAAGATTGGAAGACTTATGATACATGGCCACCAGCAGGCGTAGTCAAAAAAGACATGTACTTATCTGTAGATCAAGAATTGACTTTTGAGCCAAAAGAAGTGGAAAAAGTAAAGTTCATTAGCGATATTAAAAAACCGGTTCCGTATTCAGAAGATATTAAAACGGTGTTTACACCAAGAAAATACATGACAGACGACCAACGTTTTGCGGCACGTCGTGGTGATGTATTGGTTTTTGAAACTGAGGTGATGGAAAATGATATGACCTTGGCGGGTGATATTTTGGCAAAGCTAAAAGTAGCCACTACAGGAACTGCGGCAGATTGGATTGTTAAAATAATCGATGTACACCCAGCTAATGAACCAGCCTATGAAGGCATGCAAGACCATTTGAAAATGAGCAATTATCATTTAATGGTACGTAGCGAGGTGTTAAGAGGTCGCTTTAGAAATAGTTTTGCCAACCCAGAACCATTTGTAGCGAACCAAAAGACAGATGTTACAATTAAGTTGCAAGATGTGTTCCATACCATTAAAAAAGGTCATAAGCTGCAAGTACAAGTACAGAGCACATGGTTTCCGTTAATAGATTTGAATCCACAGACGTATGTAGATAACATCTTTAAAGCAGATGAGTCTGATTTTAAAACTCAAACACACACGGTATTTACAGATTCTAGTATTGAGTTTTCAGTGTTGGAGTAGTTGTACACTTATTTATAATTAAAATATAATTTTATATTCAGTTTGGAGAATTTAGAAGAGGTAATTAAAAAATTTATTGCAGAAAAGGTTAATTCTAAGTTGGATTTTGATCCACGTGAAGTAGCAAAAATAAAACCATTTTTTGAAGATGAATTAACTATACTAGATAACTTAAAAGAGGTTCGTACTGAAATATGCTATTGTATTTTCTTTGGTTTGCATCAGGCGGCAATTACCTTGACTAACCATTTATTAGAGGATACTTTGAAAACTGGCTTACTATATTCTGAATATGGAGTTAAACTATTAGATGATTTAAATGAAATGGATACATTTTATAAAGAAGGACTCGATAAATACAGTAGTTTGGATTTAAGTGGTACTATCAATAGGTCTTGCAGTAAAGGTTTAATAACAAAACCGGAAAAGAAAATTTTACACGAATTTAGAGAACGTTTAAGAAACGGTTTTTCACATTCAGATTCTAGAAAAATTTTCAAGGATATAAAAGTGCCATTTTATATGGGGAGTTTTGGAAATATCAATAAGGAACCTCTTAATTTTAAAGAGTGTAGTATTTCAGATATTCCACAATTTCAAGGACTTGCAAAATCTGAATTGGCTAAAAATCATTCATTTGATTATTTTAATTGCGTTTATGGGATTTTGAAAAGAAT
Source organism: Maribacter zhoushanensis (assembly GCF_029350975.1). Lineage (GTDB taxonomy): Bacteria > Bacteroidota > Bacteroidia > Flavobacteriales > Flavobacteriaceae > Maribacter > Maribacter zhoushanensis. The sequence continues at coordinate 59,294 of NZ_JARKMR010000008.1, read as the reverse complement.
TGAGAATAAATTAAATAGATATTAAAGACTAATTCAAATTAACCTTGACATATAAATCAAAACGTTACTACATATCTAATTTTATTTCCACCAAACAACAACCAAAATGAATAAACTAATCTTAGTCATAGTAGGTTTGTTTTTCCTGTTGCCAATTAGTGGCGAAGCACAAAAAAGTAGTAATAAAAAGCCGAATATCATTTTCATCATGTCGATGATCATGCCTACCAAGCTATTAGCGCGTATGATGATAAGTTACTGCAAACACCTAATATTGATTGCTTGGCAAAAGAGGGTATGTTGTTTAAAAATGCTAGCGTTACCAACTCTATTTAACATAATTTTTCTTCCCGAAAAAGGTCGTAAAAATCACTCGAAGTGTCATCCGTACTTAGTTTTGTAAAGTTTTTAAAATTCAAATAACCATATTGTCAGTTCGAGTGCTTTCCACCTCATTTTCATGAGGTAGAAAGTGTATCGAGAACAGGTTTGGAACACGTGTGCTTCTTTTTTTACTTTAAAAAACAGATCTATATTGACATTCTAGAATATTTTGAACCACGCATGTTTTAATTTTAAAGACCCACAGAAAAATAACAACACAACCTAGAATTATATTTTTTTCTTAAAATCTTAGGTTATTACAAACTTCTGGCTAATATTTGTACCTCAAAGTTCAAACACGTATTGAATAGTTATCAAGAAAGGTGGAGGGATTAGACCCTTTGAAACCTTAGCAACCCTTTGTTCTATACAAAGAAGGTGCTACATTCTACCCTTAGGGGATGGATAACAGTAATCGAATTTTCTTCGATATTACTTTCTTATAACTTTTTGATTTTACCTACCCGCATAGTATGCTGGTCAAGGTTTGGCTTTTAATTATTTAAACAATTTTTAAAACAACAAAATCATGAGTAATCACAAATTAGCAACAAACGCATTACACGCAGGTCACGACACAACTACTAACGGTGGTACTAGAGCAGTGCCTATTTATCAGACATCATCGTATGTATTTAATGATACGGATCATGCGGCAAATTTATTTTCACTAGGTGAATTAGGTTTCATTTATACAAGATTGAATAATCCTACCAATCAAATTTTACAGGACAGATTAGCTGCAGTAGAAGGCGGGGTAGGAGCAGTAGTTTTTGCTTCAGGAACAGCGGCGATCTCAACAGGTTTATTGACCTTATTAAAAGCGGGCGATCACATTGTGGCGTCAAGTAGTTTGTATGGTGGTACGTTTAATTTATTGAATGTAACCTTACCAAGATTGGGTATTACAACAACTTTTGTAGATGCTTCAGATCCTGAAAATTTTGGAAAAGCGGTACAAGATAACACTAGGGCATTCTTTGTAGAATCATTAGGGAACCCAAAGTTAGATGTATTGGACTTGAAAGGAATCTCAAAAGAATCTAAAGCGGCAGGTGTTCCATTTATAGTAGATAATACAGTGGCTACGCCATCTTTATTAAACCCTATAGAGCACGGAGCAAACTTGGTTATTCATTCATTAACAAAATATATTGGAGGGCAAGGAACATCATTAGGTGGTGCCATTATTGATGCAGGTACGTTTGACTGGACCAACGGAAAATTCCCTGAGTTTACAGAACCATCTGCAGGTTACCACGGTTTGGTGTATAGCGAAGCATTGGGTGCTGCTGCATTTACCTTTAAATTGATATTAGAAGGTTTGCGTGATTTTGGTGGAGCATTGAGTCCGTTTAACGCATTCCAGATTATTCAAGGTTTGGAAACCTTGCCGGTTCGTATCAAGCAGCACAGTGCAAATGCATTAGAATTGGCTACTTGGTTAGAAGGTAGAAAAGAAGTAGAATGGGTGAATTATCCTGGACTAAAAAGCAATAAGTACAATGAGTTGTCAAAAGAATATTTGCCAAAAGGACAAAGCGGTTTGGTAACTTTTGGTGTTAAAGGTGGGTTTGAAGCTGCCAAGAAAGTAACCGATGCTACTAAGATATTCTCACTGTTGGCTAATATTGGTGATACAAAGTCATTGATCATTCATCCGGCAAGTACAACACACCAGCAATTAACGGCAGAACAGCAAGAAAGCGCCGGTGTAGGTCAAGACTTAATTCGTTTGTCGGTTGGTCTTGAGGATATTGAAGATTTAAAAGCCGATTTAGAACAGGCGTTTGCTAGTCTTTAATTTAGACTGCTGAACAAGTTATAAGCAAAAAAAACAGAACAATCGGTTGCTGAGTAAAGCTCAAGTAACCGATTATTTGAAAATAAAATACTAGTGCTGGTGGCTGAGCGAAGTCGAAGCCAAGCCATAAATTGATTTTGAAATAGATGCTACATCAATTACAGATTAAGAAATATAAGACCTTAAGCGGTGCTTCTCAAGACATACAATTATCTTATCAGGTATTTGGTAAAGAGCTGCACACAGCGCCTATAATTTTGGTAAATCATGCCCTCACCGGTAATTCTAATGTTACAGGTGAAGATGGTTGGTGGTCTGCACTTATAGGTGATGAGAAATGTATAGATACCCAAAAGTATACCATTTTGGCGTTCAATATTCCCGGTAACGGTCATGATAAGTTTGTGATTGAAAACTATAAGGATTTTGTGGCGGGTGATGTAGCAAGAATGTTTTTGTTAGGTCTGCAGCAGTTGAAAGTACACCGTTTGTTTGCTTTGATTGGTGGGTCATTAGGTGGTGGTATAGCTTGGGAAATGGCGGCATTGCAGCCAGAACTGACAGAGCATTTAATACCTGTAGCATCAGATTGGAAATCTACCGACTGGTTAATTGCCAATTGTCAGATTCAAGAGCAATTTCTGGTGAATTCTAAGCAGCCTGTACATGATGCTCGTATGCATGCAATGTTGTGTTATAGAACACCGGCTTCTTTTAAAGAGCGATTCAAAAGAAGTACGAACGAAGAGCTAAAGGTTTTTAATGTAGAGAGCTGGTTAATGCATCATGGTGATAAGCTGCAAGAGCGTTTTCAATTATCGGCTTACAAGTTGATGAATCAGTTATTGAAGACAATTGATGTTACAAGAGGTGGAGATGAAAATTTCATTAAGCTGCAAAATAGTGATACCAACATACATATCATTGGTGTTGATTCTGACATGTTCTTTACCGCACAAGAAAATAAAGATACATTTAAGCAATTGGCGCAGGCAAAGAGCAACGTAACCTATGGCGAAGTACAATCTTTACATGGGCATGATGCCTTTTTAATCGAGTTTGACCAAATGGAAAAATTGCTAGGTGGTATATTCAATACCAACGGCAACATTAAGAAAATTAAAATCTTGAAGTTCGGTGGTAAGTCCTTAAGTAATGGAGAAGGACTAGAGCGCGTTTTAGATATTGTTGCCAATAAGGTGAAGAATGACGAGAACATTGCCATTGTTTTATCCGCTAGGGAAAAGGCAACAGATCAGTTAGAAGAGATGTTGGAGAAAGCAGCGAAGGGCAAAGATTATATAGCTGATTTTGAGGCGTTAGAAAAATACCAGAAGCATACCTATAAGAACATCAGCTTATCTGCAGAGTTTAAAGGCTTGGCAAAGTTATATGAAGGTGTTTCATTATTGGGAGATTACAGTGCAAAAATCAAAGATGAGGTACTTGCTTACGGCGAGTTGATTTCAGCGAAATTGGTTACGAAATTATTGATAGGTAAAGGCATCAAAGCAAAATTGGTAGACACGCGCGATGTTATTAAAACCGACAATACATTTGGTGATGCCAAAGTGTTAGAAGCAGAATCAAAAGAACAGGTATTGTTGAAATTTGCTGAAATTCCTAAAGATACCGTAGCAGTTGTAACCGGTTTTATTTCATCAACTTTAGATGGGGAAACTACTACCTTAGGAAGAAACGGTAGTAATTATTCCGCAGCTTTATTAGCTAATTTTTTAGACGCGGAAGAATTACAGAACTACACGCATGTTGACGGAATTTACACGGCAAATCCTGATTATGTGCCAGAAGCTAAAAAGCTTGAAAATCTGTCATATGAAGAAGCCAATGAGCTAGCAAATTTTGGAGCTACCATATTGCACGCTAAAACGATAATTCCCCTTATAGAAAAGAACATTCCGTTGCGTATTTTAAATACGTATAACGATGATAATGAAGGAACCTTGATCAGTGCAAAATCTAGCAAAGAAGGTATTAAATCGCTTTCAGTGATAGAAGATGTTGCTATGATCAATATTGAAGGTCGTGGTTTGTTAGGTAAGGTAGGTGTAGATGCTAGAATATTTAAGGCGTTACAGTCAAGTAATATTAGTGTTAGTATTATTTCTCAGGGTTCTTCTGAGAGAGGTATCGGTCTTGTAGTAAAGAAAGATAAGGCAAAAAGGGCAAAATTGGCATTGGAGAATGAATTCAGTAATGATTTTGAATCTAAAGATGTGAATATGATTACGGTGATAGATGATGTTTCTATCATATCTATTGTAGGTCAAGATTTAAGTACCTTCCATAATCCATTTAATGCATTGATTAAAAACCAGATCGTGCCTTTGTTATTCAATAACACGGTGTCAGGTAATAATGTAAGTTTGGTGGTTAAAAAGTCCGACTTACATAAGGCTGTAAACGTTATGCACGGTCAAGTATTTGGCATCAGTAAAAGGATAAACATTCTTGTCTTTGGACATGGTAATGTAGGAGGTACGTTAATCGATCAAATTCTCAAGTCTGCCAAAACTATTAAGGATCGTAAAAAACTAGATTTACGTGTATTTGGAATCGCCAATTCTAGAAAGATTTTATTGAATGAGAAAGGAATTACCAAAAACTGGAAAACGAATCTAAAACAAAAAGGAAAACCATATAAAGTTGATGAAGTATTTGACTTTGCAAAACGTCATCATTTAGAAAACTTAATAGTTATAGACAATACGGCAAGTAAAGATTTTGTAGCTAATTATTTTGAATTTGTAGAACGCGGATTTGATATTGTGTCATCGAACAAAATTGCCAATACCTTACGATACGATTTTTATCAATTGCTACGCGAAGAGTTACAGAAAAATCAGAAGCAGTATTTGTATGAGACCAATGTTGGTGCAGGGTTACCTTTGATAGATACGATTAAGTTATTGCATTTGTCCGGTGAGAATATTACCAGAATAAAAGGAGTATTCTCAGGATCATTGAGTTATATATTCAATACCTTTTCAGAATCAGATGTGCCATTTTCATCTATTTTAAAAGATGCTATGGAACAAGGTTTTACTGAGCCAGATCCTCGTGAAGATTTATCAGGGAATGATGTCGGTAGAAAGTTGTTGATTTTGGCAAGAGAGTTGGATTTGCATAATGAGTTTGCAGATATAAATATTGATAATCTTATCCCACAGAAATTACAGGATGGAGAGGTTGCATTGTTCTTAGAAAATTTAGATGTATTGGATGCCAAATTCGATAAAATAAAAAAGAATCAGAAACCAAATCACGTATTGCGTTATGTTGGCGATTTGCATGGTAACTTGCAAAAAGAAAGGGGAGAACTAGACGTACAACTGATTTCAGTACCTAAAGAAAGTGCTTTAGGGCAAGTAAAAGGTTCAGATTCCATCATAGAAATATACACGGAGTCTTATGGAGAAAATCCGTTAGTAATACAAGGCGCAGGCGCAGGAGCGGCAGTTACCGCCAGAGGCGTATTTGGAGATATATTAAGGATTGCGGAGAAAGGATGACTTCGGCTCCGCTCAGTCACCGCCTAAAAACATAAAATTAGATTAATTGCTGGTAGCTGAGCGAAGTCGAAACCAAATAAGATAGATAAAAGTAAGAAAGTTTAATGTTGGTGGCTGAGCGTAGCCGAAGCCGAAGCCGATAAATGATAATCGTATGTCAGGATTCATGTATATTTTAAAATGTTCAGACGGAAGTTATTATACGGGTAGTACAAAAGACCTAGATAAGAGAATAGCAGAGCATCATGAAGGTAAAGGTGCCAATCATACAAGGAAAAGATTACCTGTGAAGTTGGTTTATGTAGAAGAGTATTTAGGTGTTGATTCGGCATTTTATAGAGAGAAGCAAATACAAGGTTGGAGAAGGGAAAAGAAACAAGCTTTAATAAATGGTGAATTAGAGAAGTTGCCTAGTTTAGCGGAATGTATAAACGATACACACTATAGATATTTTAAAGAAAAGTGAAATGTGGTGGCTGAGCGTAGCCGAAATAAGGTGGCTGAGCGTAGCCGAAGCCAAAAAGGTTGATTAGTAGAAAGTATATTGAAATTAGGTGGTTGAGCATAGCCGAAGCCGAAAAGAAAAATAATGAGCAAGAACAATAATAAATTTGAAACGAACGCAATACGTACACAGTTAAAACGAAGTGAGAACTTGGAGCATTCCGTTCCTTTGTATTTGACCTCTAGTTTTGTGTTTGAAGATGCAGAAGATATGCGAGCGTCGTTTGCAGAAGAGAAAGAGCGTAATATTTATTCTCGATACTCTAACCCAAATTCATCTGAGTTTATAGATAAGGTTTGCCAAATGGAAGGTGCGGAAAGCGGTTTTGCATTTGCATCTGGTATGGCTGCTGTTTTTTCTACGTTGGCGGCATTGTTAGATAGTGGTGATCATGTATTGTCGGCAAGAAGTATATTTGGTTCTACGCATTCATTGTTTACGAATTTCTTTCCGAAATGGAATATTGACCATACCTATTTTAAGATAGATGAATTGGACAAAATTGAAAGTCTAATTACTCCAAAAACAAAAATAATATATGCGGAAACGCCTACGAATCCTGGTGTAGATGTGTTGGATTTGGAAGAATTGGGAAAGATTGCCAAAAAGAATAATTTGATTTTGGTAATTGATAACTGCTTTGCATCTCCCTATTTACAGCAGCCCATTAAGTTCGGTGCGGATTTGGTTATTCACTCAGGAACAAAATTGATGGATGGTCAAGGTAGGGTATTGGCAGGTATTACGGTAGGTAGTGCAGAATTGATGGATAAAGTTTATCGTTTTTCACGTATAACAGGTCCCGCGTTATCGCCATTTAATGCATGGGTACTTTCCAAAAGTTTAGAGACACTGGCAATACGTGTAGATAGACACTGTGATAATGCTTTAAAATTAGCTGAATTCTTGGAAGCTAATGATAAGGTGAATTGGGTGAAATATCCATTCTTAAAATCGCACCCTAAATATGAGATTGCCAAAAAGCAAATGAAAGCAGGTGGTTGCGTTGTAGCTTTTGAAGTAAAAGGAGGTTTAGAAGCAGGTAGAGAATTTTTCGATTCTATTAAGTTGTTATCTCTTTCTGCCAATTTAGGAGATTCAAGAACCATAGTAACGCACCCGGCATCTACAACACATAGTAAATTGAGTGTTGAAGAACGCGCTGCAGTAGGTATTTCTGACGGTACGGTTCGTATTTCGGTAGGGTTAGAGCATATAGATGATATTATAGCAGATATTGCTCAGGCACTAGGATAATCGTAAAATATTAGAAATAAAAAATGCCCGGTATTAACCGGGCATTTTTAAATAAATATATATTGTGATTATTTACTTAACTTCATATTGTAGGTTGCGCTAACACTAGTTTCGAATCCTAAAAAATCTACGGTTTCATCCAACTCATATCGTAATGACATTCTAGAATCTGATAATTCTGTAATCGTAAAACCAACTTCTTCTTCGCCAGAACCAAAATAAAGAATATTTCCTTCTAGCCTCCATTCGTTATTTTCAAAAAAGTCTTCACCAATTACTTCTTCGGTCGATGTTTCTCCCATTATTGTAGTAGTGGTTACTGTAGTGTAGTTACCTTCACTAGTGACTATGTTAGGGTTTTCTGTAAAAGTAATTACGGTATCAAAATCTTTGCCCACTTCGGTGAAAGTTGTGAGTATGGAGGTGCCGTCAAAATTGGTGTCTGATTGACCATCATTAGATTCAAGTGCGGTAAGGTTCCATGTACCTGTAATTTGAGATTCACTGGCGTTTGAAACGGCATCTTCATCATTAGAACATGATGAGAGCGCTATAGCGTACGTTATAACAACGAATAATAGGTGTATTTTTTTCATAGATGATTTGGGATCATGAGAGTCTACAACGTAAAAATTGCATCTTCAAGTATTTGATACATATTTTTTTATTTGGCTATCTTAGCAACATGCTCTCGAAAAAGACAAAATATGGTTTAAAGGCATTGGCGTATTTAGCGTCGCAGCCTGATAAGAAACCCGTACAAATTTCAGAAATCGCTGAAAAGGAGAATATCTCTCAAAAATTCTTGGAGAGTATACTCCTAAGCTTAAGAAAGACAGGTTTTTTAGGTTCTAAAAAAGGCAAAGGCGGTGGTTATTATTTGTTGAAAACCCCAGAAGAGATTTCCATGACAGATGTTATGAGAGTTTTGGAAGGTCCAATTGCTATGGTACCCTGTGTAAGTCTTAATTTCTATGAAACTTGTGATGATTGTCCTGATGAGAATACTTGCTCTGTTCACAAATTAATGCTTCAAGTTAGGGATAGCGCTTTAGATGTATACCGAAATAATACTTTAAAGGATATCATCTCCTAAATTCTGTTTTTCAATAAATTCTTAATGCGCAGGGCATCAGTTCATTGCGAATTATAAATTTTTCACGCCCATTTGTTAATAATCTACTAAATCTATAGGGTAAATGAAATTTATCTAAAATTAGGGCGACTACATTGGAAAATAATACTATTTTTGAAAACTCTATTAAATTAGTAGGGTAATAAAAATTAAGTAAAAGATGATTGCAGATCAACTTGTATTAAATAAAAAGGAAAACAAAACTACGTATCAAGATGATAAAACATCTGAAAAGCCAATTCGTAGTATTGCCAAAGCTTTCAGTTGGAGAGTGATAGGTACCGTAGATACATTGGTTATATCCTATTTACTTACGGGTAAGTTTTCGGTAGCAGCATCAATTGCCTCTATAGATTTTGTAACAAAAATGATATTGTATTTCTTTCACGAGCGTTTTTGGAATTTAGTAAAGTGGGGTAAATAATAAAGAGAAGGATTATGGCATTGACAGAAGCACAGGTTCAAAAGTTGAACATTCAATTTAAGGGTATACCGCCGGAAGAAATTATTTCTTGGGCAGTAAAGCATGCTACTACTCCCGTAGTAACAACAAACTTTAGACCATATGAAGTGGCTATTTTACATGCGGTATCTGGTGTAAAAAAAGATATTCCAGTAGTTTGGTGCGATACGGGTTACAATACTCCTAAAACGTACAAACATGCAGATGAGGTAATCAATAAATTGAATTTGAACGTAAAATTGTTTGTTCCTAAGCAGACTACTGCGCATAGAGATGCTGTTATGGGTATTCCACAAATTGATGATCCAAGACATGCATTATTTACTGAGCAGGTTAAGTTGGAGCCTTTTAAAAGAGCTATGGCAGAATTTAAGCCAGATGTATGGTTTACGAACCTGAGAAAAGGGCAGACTGCACATCGAGATAGTTTAGATATTTTAAGTCTAAGCAAAGACGGCGTGTTAAAGGTGAGTCCTTTTTACCACTGGAACGATACACAATTAGATGCCTATTTAAGAAAATATAAGCTACCTAACGAGCATAACTACTTTGATCCTACCAAAGTTTTGGAAAACAGGGAGTGTGGACTGCATAGTTAAGCTGAGGTCGTAGAAAAGAATAAGATAATTTATCTAAGAAAATATAGAATGAGTAATACAAGTACGGAATTGGAAGTAACACCATCCCAAGAACTTTTAAAAGATACTGCCCATATAAATGCGCTTGAAAATGAGGCTATTTATATCATAAGGGAAGTTGCTGCTCAGTTTGAGAAGCCGGTTCTTTTATTTTCAGGAGGAAAAGATTCAATTACATTGGTTCGTTTGGCGCAAAAAGCGTTTTGGCCATCAAAAATTCCTTTCCCATTAATGCACATTGATACGGGTCATAACTTTCCGGAAACTATTGAGTTTAGAGATAGATTGGTAGAAGAATTAGGATTGGAGTTGATTGTACGTAATGTACAAGATTCAATTGATCAGGGTAAAGTAAAAGAAGAATCAGGTAGATACTCTAGTAGAAATAGCCTGCAGACCACAACTTTATTAGATGCCATTGAAGAATTTAAGTTCGATGCTTGTATTGGTGGTGCACGTAGAGATGAAGAAAAGGCTCGTGCTAAAGAACGTATTTTTTCTGTTCGTGATGATTTTGGTCAGTGGGATGAGCGTAATCAACGCCCAGAGTTGTTTGATATGTTGAACGGACAAATAGAATTGGGTCAGAACGTAAGAGTTTTTCCAATATCCAACTGGACAGAATTAGATGTGTGGTCTTACATTAAAGAAGAGCAAATAGAAATTCCGTCAATCTACTTTGCACATAAAAGAAAAACATTCTTGAGAGATGGTATGATATGGTCGGCAGAAGATGGTATTGTATTTAGGGAAGAAGATGAAGTGGTAGAAGAAAGATTGGTTCGTTTCCGTACAGTGGGCGATATGTCTTGTACTGCTGCGGTACTTTCAGATGCAGAAACAATTGATAAAGTTGTAGAGGAAATAAGGGATTCGTCAATTTCAGAACGTGGTGCACGTATAGATGATAAACGATCTGAAGCGGCAATGGAGAAAAGAAAACAACAAGGGTACTTCTAGAAAGCAGTATTCAGTAGCAGTAGGCAGTTTAATAATTACCTGCTAGCAATAACAATAATATTAAAAGTCTAAAGCTATAAGCTAAGGGCTAACAGCATAAAAATGGAAGTACTAAAAATAGCAACGGCAGGTAGTGTAGATGATGGTAAAAGTACCTTGATTGGTAGAATGCTTTATGATACAAAATCTTTGACCAGCGACAAGTTAGAAGCAATAGAAAAAACCAGTAAGCAAAAGGGATATGATTATTTAGATTTCTCTTTGGCTACAGATGGTTTGGTAGCAGAGCGTGAGCAAGGTATTACCATAGATGTTGCTCATATTTATTTCTCAACGGCTAAGAAAAGTTACATTATTGCAGATACTCCTGGGCACGTAGAGTATACCCGTAACATGGTTACAGGTGCATCTACATCTCAAGCAGCAATTATATTGATCGATGCGCGTAAGGGTGTAATCGAGCAAACAAACAGACATTTTTTCATTAATAACCTACTACGCATTAAAGATGTGGTAGTAGCGATTAATAAGATGGATTTGGTAGATTATTCTGAAGAAACATATAATGCCATCAAAGCAGATTTTGAGGAATTAATGTCTAAAAGAGATTATCAAGATCAAAAAATCACATTTATTCCGGTAAGTGCCTTAAAAGGTGATAACGTAGTAAATCTTTCAGATAAGACGCCATGGTACAAAGGGCAGTCTTTGTTAGAGCATTTTGAAGCTTTGGATAGAAAAGATATCTTCAATGTAGGTACACCACGTTTTCCGGTACAATATGTTATCCGCCCAAAGACCGATGAGCATCATGATTTTAGAGGTTTTGCAGGTAAAGTCTATGGTGGGGAGTTAAGTGTAGGTGATGAGGTAGTAGCGCTTCCGTCACAAACACGTTCTACTATAAAAGATATATACTTTCACGATAAGAAGTATAAAACGGCATCAAGACGTTCTTCGGTTACTATCACTTTAAATGATGAGATTAATCTAAGCCGTGGAGACATGTTAGTAAAAGCTGATGATTTGCCAACGGTAGACAAGCAGTTTACGGCAACAATATCTTGGATGGATTCATTGCCATTAGCTGCTGGAAATAAATACATAGTGCAACATGGTGTAAATAAGGTGTTGGCTAAAGTTGAACAGGTTCATCATAAAATTGCTCCTGATTATTCAGGTATAGATACGGAAACAGATGCATTGGGTATGAATGATATTGCACAAGTAAGTTTTCGATTAAATAAGCCAATTTTTTACGATCAATTTAAAGATCATAGAACAAATGGTTCGTTCATATTAATAGATACTAAATCTAATAGTACGGTAGGAGCCGGATTCATTAGTTAAATATAAAAGGTCAATTTTAATATTGACCGTTTCCATTAAGTCTATAAAATCTATAGGCAAAATATAGTAATAATTTATATCAGTACTTGGTGCTGAATACTTAATACCTAACGATGCAGAGTTTTAGAACAGAAATAGAGAATCAAGTAGTTGCGAATGATATTTTAGAATTGGAACGCAAGATTCATGAGTTTCACGGCGGCAAATTAGATGAGGAGAAATTTAGAAGCCTACGTTTGGCCCGTGGAGTATACGGTCAGCGTCAAGAAGGGGTTCAGATGATTCGTATTAAATTGCCATATGGTAAAGTTACTTCCAAGCAATTGTTACGTATTTGTGATGTATCGGATGAATATTCTACAGGTAGGTTACATATTACTACACGTCAAGATATACAGATTCATTATGTAGATCTGAATAGAACACCAGAGCTTTGGTCAGAATTAGAAAAGGATGATATTACTTTAAGGGAAGCTTGCGGTAATACTGTACGTAATGTAACGGCAAGTGAAACTGCAGGGATAGATGTAGACGAACCTTTTGATGTTTCACCATATGCGCATGCATTGTTCCAATATTTTCTTAGAAATCCTGTCAGTCAAGAAATGGGACGTAAGTTCAAGGTTTCTTTCTCCGCTAGTGATGCAGATACTGGTTTGTCTTACATGCATGATTTAGGGTTTATTGCTAAAATTGAAAATGGAGAAGTTGGTTTTAAGGTCATGTTGGGTGGCGGATTAGGTTCACAGCCAAGACATGCAGATGAGCTATATAGCTTTTTACCGGCAGATCAAATCATTCCTTTGATGGAAACAGTTGTACGTGTTTTTGATCGCTACGGTGAACGTAAGAGTAGAGCTAAAGCAAGAATGAAATTCTTGTTAAAGGATTTAGGTTTAGATGGTTTCAAAGAATTGTTGGCTGCAGAAAAGACTGCTGTCCCTTTTGATTCTTTTCCAATAAATCCAGAAGACTACCCAAAAACAGAAGTTTCTAGTTTAGAAGTTCCTGCAGTTGAAATAGAGGATGAAAAAGAGTTTGAATTGTGGAGGTCAACAAATGTTATTGCACAAAAACAACCAGGTTATGTCGCTTTGGGTATTAAAGTGCTATTAGGTGATTTTTATACGGATAAGGCGCGTTTACTAGCAAATTTAGTTCAGAAATATGCTGCTGGGGAGTTGAGGTTGTCATTGCGTCAAAACATATTGATCCCGTTTGTAAAACAAGAAAATATAGCCTTTTTCTATACAGAATTAAAAAAATTAGGTTTTACTGATGCCGGTTATAATAAGGCATTGGATATTACTGCTTGTCCAGGTACTGATACTTGTAATTTAGGTATTGCCAGTAGTACAGGTATAGCCGAAGAATTGGAAAGAGTTATAAAAACAGAATATCCTGATTATATCAATAACGAAGATGTTGTTATAAAAATCAGCGGTTGTATGAACGCTTGTGGTCAACACAATATGGCGAATATTGGTTTTCAAGGAATGTCCGTTCGTACAAAAGATAAATTGGTAGCCCCGGCATTACAAGTATTGTTAGGTGGTAGTACGGATGGTAACGGTCAAGGTCGTTTTGCGGATAAGGTTGTGAAAGTGCCAAGTAAAAGAGGTCCTGAAGCTTTGCGTTTAATTCTTAATGATTTTGATGCTAATGGCGGAGACTTATCTTTCCCGGATTATTATGCAGAAAAAGGTCAAATGTACTTTTATGACTTTCTAACACCATTATCTTCTATAGATGATTTAACGCCAGAAGATTTTATCGATTGGGGTAATACTGAACGCTATGAGAAAGCAATTGGTGTAGGTGAATGTGCAGGTGTGGTTATCGATTTAATTGCAACGTTACTTTTTGAAAGTGAGGAGAAAATACAGAACGCTGAGCATATGTTCAAAGATGAAAAATGGTCTGCAAGTATCTATCACGCATATTCTTCAATGGTAAACTCTGCAAAGGCTATGTTGACGTCAGAGAATACAAAAGTAAATACACACGCAAGTATCATTAAGGATTTTGATGAGAAATTTGTTGCCGAAGGTCGAATTGCTGTTGCTGGCGGATTTGAAAAATTGGTACTTCAATTGAATCAAAATGCACCAACAAAAGAATTTGCAACATCTTATATTAAAGATGCAAAAGCATTTTTAGAGACTGTAGCGAAATTTAGAGAACAAGAATTAGCAGAAGCATAACATGCATACCAATAATCTATCCAATCAAAAAACAATCAATTCAATAGTTGATACTCCCTCGCAAGGTCAAGGGAGATTAACTGTTGTAGGTGCCGGACCTGGTGATGTAGAGTTGATTACTTTAAAAGCAATCAAGACTTTGGAAAATGCCAATGTGGTTTTGTATGATGCCTTGGTCAACGAAGAGTTGTTGAAGTATGCCCAGAACGCAGAGTTAATTTTTGTGGGTAAACGAAAAGGTTGCTATGCATATCAGCAAGAACAAATAAATGAGTTGATTGTTAGCAGGGCAAAATCTGCAGGACACGTAGTACGGTTAAAAGGTGGTGATCCTTTCGTATTTGGTCGTGGGTCTGAGGAGATGGAATATGCTGCCTCTCACGGATTGGAAGTTGCCATGGTGCCTGGTATTTCATCAAGTTTAAGTGTACCCGCATATCAAAACATACCAGTTACAAAAAGAGGTTCGTCAGAAAGTTTTTGGGTAATTACAGGAACTACTAAAGAGCATAAATTATCTGCTGATGTTGCTTTGGCTGCTAAAAGCAACGCAACAGTGGTTATATTAATGGGTATGTCTAAACTTCCACAAATAGTAGAATTATTTAAGGAGGAAGGCAAATCAAATATGCCCATTGCCATAATCCAGAACGGTACACGCAAGAACGAGAAAATCGGTATTGCTATCATGTCTACTATAGTAGATGTAGTTGAAAAAGAAAAGCTGTCCAACCCAGCTATTATAATAATAGGTGAGGTTGTAAGGCATCGCGAAGCGTTGTTAAATGCAAAAAATCAGTATTCAAATAAGAATGCTAGGTTAAATGAAGTTGGTTCTTAGTAATAGAATTAAAACAAAGTAAAGAGTTTAGTGTATATAGATTAAGTAAAATTAAAGAAGAGGAAAGTGATGAACGGTATATTGGTAACCATGTACTTAAAGCGTATTACTTTTTATCAAAAAAAAAGCTATGATTAAAACAGATATGCTCATTATAGGAGCGGGACCTACCGGATTGTTTACGGTATTTGAAGCGGGATTATTGAAATTAAAAACGCATTTAATAGATGCATTGCCTCAGCCAGGCGGGCAGTGTTCAGAGATATATCCTAAAAAACCAATTTATGATATTCCGGCATTTCCAGAAATATTGGCAGGTACATTAGTAGATAATCTAATGGAGCAGATTAAACCTTTTGAGCCAGGATTTACGCTAGGTGAAAGAGCAGAAACTTTAGATAAGTTAGAAGACGGTTCATTTGTAGTAACTACGAATAAAGGAACAAAGCACAATGCTCCGGTAGTGGTAATTGCTGGTGGTCTAGGTTCTTTTGAACCAAGAAAACCACCTATTGAAAACATTGTAAATTTTGAAGACGCAGGTGTGTCTTACATGATTAAAGATCCAGAAGTATATCGCGATAAAAAAGTGGTGATTGCCGGTGGTGGTGATTCTGCTTTGGATTGGGCCATATTTTTAACCGATGTAGCATCAGAAGTAACCCTTGTACATAGAAGGGATGAGTTTAGAGGAGCTTTAGATTCTGTTGAAAAAGCATCTGAATTGGCAAAGCTTGGTAAAATTAAACTGATTACAAAGGCTGAGGTTAAAGAATTACATGGTAAGGATAGTCTTGAGGCTGTTGTTATTAAGCATACGGATAAAGAGAAAGAAGATACTTATTTAGAAGTAGATAATTTTATTCCTTTGTTTGGTCTATCTCCAAAATTAGGTCCGATCGGTGATTGGGGCTTGGAGATTCAAAAAAACGCCATTAAGGTAAATAACGCAAAAGATTACCAAACCAATATACCGGGTGTATATGCTATTGGTGATGTAAACACCTATGAAGGTAAACTAAAATTAATACTTTCAGGTTTCCATGAAGCGGCGGTAATGTGTCAGTTTGCATACCAACAAATCAACCCAGGTAAGCGCTATGTAATGAAATATACGACTGTTGGCGGTGTTGAAGGATTTGATGGTTCTAAGAAAGAAGCCAAAAAAGAAGTGGTGCAAAGTATTGCATAAAATCAAAAATTAGTATTTAAAGCCTCTACTTCATATTTGATTTAGAGGCTTTTTTTATGACATATTTTAAAAAATTCGTTTGCTAAAAAACAAGATTACTCTTGGATAAGAGTATGTTGTGCCGTTACTTTGCAAACAGTTCATATATAAATTGACTCGTTATCAAGAAAGGTGGAGGGACTAGACCCATTGAAACCTTGGCAACCCTTTCCTCTACGGAAAAGAAGGTGCTACATTCTATCTTTGTTCGCAATAGCAAACTTAAGCTGTTATTTTACAGTACAAACAAAGACAGATAACAAAAGATAAGGCACCTAGCCGAACTTTCCTTACTTGATTTCGAATTAACTTTTTATTGGACCATAATATTTTACAGCGTAAAATGAAGGATATAAAAGAAATATTAAAAGAGCGAATTCTTATACTTGACGGTGCTATGGGTACCATGCTTCAGCGTTATAAATTTACGGAAGAAGATTTTAGAGGGGAGCGTTTTAAAGATTATGAACATCCGTTGCAGGGTAACAATGATTTATTGTCACTTACCCAACCAGAAGCAATTGCTGAAGTGCACCGTAAATATTTTGCAGCAGGTGCTGATATTGTAGAAACAAATACATTCTCAGGTACCACGATTGCAATGGCAGATTATTATATGGAAGACTTGGTGTACGAGCTGAACTATGAATCTGCACGTATAGCAAAAATGGTAGCGGAAGAGTTTACACAAAAAGAGCCGAATAAGCCACGTTTTGTAGCGGGTAGTATAGGTCCAACAAACAAAACGGCCAGTATGTCGCCAGATGTTAACGATCCTGGTTATAGAGCAGTTTCTTTTGATGAGTTGCGTATTGCATATAAACAACAAGTAGAGGCGCTTTTAGATGGCGGATCAGATATATTATTGGTAGAAACCATTTTTGATACGCTAAATGCAAAGGCGGCATTGTTTGCTATTGAAGAAGTAAAAGAAGAAAGAAATGTAGATGTGCCCATTATGGTAAGCGGTACTATTACCGATGCGTCTGGTAGAACATTGTCAGGGCAAACGGCAGAAGCTTTTTTGATCTCAATATCCCATATTCCAATTTTATCGGTGGGGTTTAACTGTGCTTTAGGAGCCAATCAATTAGTGCCACATTTAGAGGTGATTGCTTCCAAAAGTGAGCATGCCGTATCCGCACATCCAAACGCAGGATTACCAAATGCATTTGGGGAGTATGATGAAACCCCTGAGCAAATGGCAGAACAAATAAAAGAATACGCAGAGAAGGGGCTAGTTAATATAGTTGGTGGATGTTGCGGAACTACTCCGGAACACATTACGGCAATTGCTGAGGTGGTGGGAAATTTCGCTCCACGTCAATTTTAGTTGCTGGTAAATAAATCGTTTTTCGTTTCTCGTTAATGGTTTATCGTAGTTTTTAAATAGTAAATGGATTATAAAGAATTAGATATTTGGGTGCAGGCTAGAATGCTAGTGAAAACAGTTTATGTTTTGACTAAGTCCTTTCCTCGTGATGAACAATTTTCTCTAACCTCGCAGGTTAGACGATGTGTTATTTCTGTTCCGTCAAATATTGCTGAAGGTTGCGGAAGACAGTCCAATAAAGAAACAATCCATTTTTTACACATAGCAAGAGGCTCATTATTTGAGTTAGAAACTCAGTTGATTTTAGCAGGAGATTTAAATTATATTTCAGATATAGATAACGTTTTGAAAGAAATAGAAAGAGTGAAAAAGTTGTTGAACGGATTCATAAATTATCACAAGAAATTATGAGTATAGAAAACGAACAACGAATAATGAACAACGAACAACGCTTTTTAAAATTAAGCGGTTTAGAACCCCTAATAGTTACCCCAGAAACGAACTTCATAAACGTTGGTGAGCGTACAAACGTTGCAGGTTCTAAAAAGTTTCTACGTCTTGTAAAGGAAGAGAAATTTGAGGAGGCATTGGCAGTTGCCAGAGAGCAAGTGGAGAATGGTGCTCAGGTGATCGATATTAATATGGATGACGGGCTTATCGATGGCAAGCAGGCAATGGTCAAGTTTTTAAACTTGGTAATTTCTGAGCCTGATATTTCTCGTGTGCCTATTATGATAGATAGCTCTAAATGGGAAATCATTGAAGCTGGTTTACAAGTGGTTCAAGGTAAATGTGTTGTAAATTCCATAAGTTTAAAAGAGGGTGAAGAACAGTTTATTCATCATGCAAAGCTGATTAAAAGATATGGGGCGGCAGTAATCGTTATGGCTTTTGATGAAGTAGGGCAAGCAGATAATTATGATCGTCGTATAGAAATTGCCAAGCGCTCTTATGATGTGTTGGTGAACAAGGTAAACTTTGCTCCAGAAGATATTATTTTCGATTTAAACATATTCCCTGTTGCTACAGGTATGGACGAGCATAAGCTCAATGCCATTGATTTTATTGAAGCTACCAGATGGGTGCGTGAAAATTTACCACATGCCAGTGTAAGTGGTGGGGTAAGTAATGTGTCATTTTCGTTCAGGGGAAATAATCCTGTGCGTGAAGCTATGCACTCCGTTTTCTTGTATCATGCCATAAAAGCAGGTATGAATATGGGTATTGTAAACCCTAGTATGTTAGAGGTATACGATGATATTCCTAAAGATTTATTGGAACATGTAGAAGACGTTATCTTAAATAGAAGAGATGATGCAACAGAGCGCTTATTAGATTTTGCAGAATCTGTAGTCGGTAAAACCAAGGAAAGTAAAATAGATCTATCCTGGAGAGAAGAACCTTTACAGGATAGAATTACACGTGCCTTGGTAAAAGGTATTGATCAATATATTGTTGAAGATGTAGAAGAAGCCAGAGTAGCTGCCGATAAACCAATAGAGGTTATTGAAGGTAATTTAATGACTGGTATGAACGTGGTGGGAGATCTCTTTGGGAGTGGTAAAATGTTTTTGCCACAAGTGGTGAAATCTGCGCGAGTAATGAAAAAGGCAGTAGCATACTTATTGCCATATATTGAAGAAGAAAAATTGCTGAATCCACAAAGTGGTGATTCTGACAATGCCGGTAAAATATTAATGGCAACCGTGAAAGGAGATGTACATGATATTGGTAAGAATATTGTAGGTGTTGTATTGGCATGTAACAATTATGAGATTGTTGACTTGGGGGTAATGGTTCCGCCCGAAAAAATTATAGCGGCGGCAATTGAGCATAACGTTGATATTATTGGACTAAGTGGTTTGATTACGCCCTCGTTAGATGAAATGGTACATTTAGCCAAAGAAATGGCGCGTAAAGATTTTAAGATTCCGTTATTGATCGGTGGTGCAACTACAAGTAAAGCCCATACCGCAGTAAAAATTGATCCGCAATACAATGAGTCTGTCGTACATGTTAATGATGCATCTAGGGCGGTGACCGTTGTCGGGGATTTGTTGCAAAAAGAAACTTCAAAAGCCTATAAAAAAAGTATAAAGGATGATTATGATGTATTCAGGGAGAAATTCTTGAATCGTTCTTCTAGTAAAACCTATAAACCTATAAGCGCTGCGAGAAGAAATAAGTTTAAGATTGATTGGAATACATCTGAAATTGTAAAACCGAACAAATTGGGGATACAGGTAATTAAAGATTTAGATTTAAATCTGTTGGTTCCGTTTATAGATTGGACACCCTTTTTTAGAAGCTGGGAATTGCACGGTAAATACCCGGCAATTCTAACCGATGAGGTGGTAGGTGTTCAGGCTACGGATTTATTTGCAGATGCTCAAGAGATGCTTCAAAAAATTATTACCGAGAAAAAATTGAAGGCAAAAGGAATTTTTGGGTTGTTTCCGGCAAATTCAATTAATGATGATGATATTTTAGTTGACACAAGCTCAAATCTAGATGAGAACATCGGGTCGCTGAGCGGAGCCGAAGCGAAGGAGAGTCATACTTTCCGTACCCTTCGCCAACAATTGGAGCGTAGAGAAGGTGTTGCTGATTATGCTTTGGCAGATTTTATTGCCCCAGAAGATTCTAACAAGCAAGATTATATAGGTTGTTTCTGTGTGTCAACAGGGTTTGGAACCGCTGAATTGGCAGCAAAGTATGAAGAGGATTTAGATGATTATAATTCTATTATGGTAAAAGCAATTGCAGATCGTTTGGCAGAAGCTTTTGCAGAGTACCTACATAAAGAGGTACGTATGAAACATTGGGGTTATGCCGCTAATGAGGATTTAAGTAATGAAGATTTAATTAAGGAGTCGTATAAAGGTATTAGACCTGCGCCAGGTTACCCTGCGTGCCCGGATCATTTAGAGAAATTGACCATTTGGGAGTTGTTGAAAGTAAAGGAAACCATTGGTGTAGAACTAACGGATAGTTTAGCCATGTGGCCAGCGGCATCTGTAAGTGGGTATTATTTCGGGAATCCCGAAGCACGTTATTTCGGATTAGGAAAAATTAAGGAAGATCAAGTAAAAGATTTTGCAGAACGAAAAGGCATGTCTTTAGAGGATGCTGAAAGATGGTTAGCGCCGAATATAGTAGAAGTTTAGTGCGTTAGGGATTGAAGCGGCATCTTTTTCTGTGTTCGTATATTGATTTGAAGGGCAGTAGATGAAACAGAAAAAATACAGCGAAAAGCCCGCTAGAACGCCCAAAAGAATAGAATAGAAGTAAAAATACCTGTTAAAGGTTTACTCTTGAACTGAGGAATAGATTAGAAAATGAAAGTAACAGACCATATTAATAACGCAAAAGGAAAAACACTTTTTTCCTTTGAAATTGTACCGCCGGTAAAGGGGCGTAATATTCAAGAATTGTATAACAATATTGATCCTCTGATGGAGTTCAACCCTCCTTTTATAGACGTTACAACCTCAAGAGAAGAGACAATTTACGTGAAAAAAGAAGGACTTCTAGATAAGAAAACCACACGTATGAGACCTGGTACGGTGGGTATATGTGCTTCTATTCAGCATAAATATAACGTAGATACGGTACCGCATGTGCTATGTGGTGGGTTTACAAAAGAAGAGACAGAATACATGCTGGTAGATTGTCATTATTTAGGAATAGAAAATGTAATGGCTTTACGTGGTGACGCCCGTAGCGAGCAGAAATATTTTGAACCTACAGATGGCGGTCATCCATTTGCTATTGATTTGGTGAAGCAAGTACAAGCATTAAATTGTGGTAAATATTTACACGAAACTATAGAAAGCGAGCATTGCAGTGATTTTTGTATTGGTGTAGCTGGGTATCCTGAAAAACATTTGGAGTCACCTTCTTTACAATCAGATTTAAAGCGCTTGAAAGAAAAGGTAGATGCCGGTGCAGATTATGTGGTTACGCAAATGTTCTTCGATAATAAAAAGTATTTTGAATTTGTTGAGGCAGCTAAAAACATGGGTATTACAGTGCCAATTATACCTGGTATTAAGCCTATTGCCGTAAAAAGGCATATGCAGTTATTGCCGCAAGTATTTAGAATAGATATGCCCCAAGATTTAATTGAAGCGGTTGATGGCTGTGCTACCAATAAAGATGTACGTAAAGTAGGTATTGAATGGGCAATACAACAGTCTAAGGAATTAAAAGCGGCGGGCGTACCTGTACTACATTACTATTCTATGGGTAAGTCTGATAATATTAAAGCGATAGCTGAAGCATTGTTTTAGTCTTTGGGTAGCTAGATTGTCAGTTCGAGTGTTTTTATATCGCAGAGTATCGGAGATGTTAAAATATACCGGGAACCTTTTGAACATAACAGCTTCTCGGTAAAAATTTCTTCGTGCATTATAAATTCAGTTGAACTTACATTCTTGCTCTAGAAATTAAAGTAATTGTGAGAAAGAACTTTGAGTTTTGTGCGTTGTACTTCGCACTTACTACTTATTTTTGCCCTCAATGAATTTCAAGTTATTATTCGCTTTATTGATCATCGCAGCCAATTGTTTTGGTCAAGAACCTGGGGAGTCTAAAAAGTACACGCTAGACGCCAATCAGTTTTACGGTTCTATAATTCTTCACAATCCAGATATATCTCACTTAATTACGGAGCACCCTGCGGGTGTAATTCTAAGTTATAATCGTAAAACCTATGGTTTAGAATCTTGGGAAGAAGCATATAACTATCCTGATTTAGGGTATTCTTTTATCTATCAAAATTCTAATAATAGTACGCTAGGTGATAATTACGGACTGTACGCACATTATAATTTTTATTTTTTTAGGCGTAACATGCAGTTACGAATAGGGCAGGGGATATCATACGCTACAAATCCCTATGACAAGGTAACCAACTTTAGAAATAATGCCTATGGTTCTGATATACTAAGTTCTACTTATTTAATGTTTAATTTTCATAAAGAAAATATTGTTAAGGGGCTAGGTTTTAAAGCGGGTGTTTCTATAATTCATTATTCTAATGCCAACTTTAGGGCACCAAATACATCTACTAATACTCTAGCTTTTAATGCCGGTTTTATTTATGATTTGGACGGAGGTAAAGAACTAGAATATATACACAGAGAGAAAGAAAAAATGACAGAACCCGTGCGTTATAATTTAGCTTTAAGAGCAGGGCTTAACGAGAGTGATGTCATAGATTCAGGTCAATATGGTTTTGTAGTTTTATCTGCTTACGCCGATAAACGTTTGAGTAGAAAAAGTGCTCTTCAAGTAGGTGCAGATGTTTACTTTTCTAGTTTTTTAAAAGAATTAATTCGTTATCAAAGTATAGCTTTTCCTGAGAACGGAGTTAATGCAGATGATGATTATAAAAGAGTAGGGGTATTCGCTGGTCATGAATTATTCCTTAACAAAATGTCGGTAATTTCTCAGTTTGGTTATTATGTCTATTATCCATTTGATTTTGAAGGGCGTACATATTTAAGAATGGGTCTAAAACGTTATTTTGGAGATAAGATTTTTGGAGCGGTAACGCTTAAATCTCATGGGGCAAAGGCTGAGGCGGTAGAATTTGGAATAGGAATAAGATTGTAGAGATAAGATGTTGAAAACTAAAAAACTGAAATTGAATTTTAAGGGATTGGAACCGGTAGGTAGCCTAATTGCTTTATCTATGCTGTTGCTGTTTTTTATTGCGTGCGATTCTGAAAATGCTTCAGATTGTTTTCAAAGTACTGGAGAGATATTTCGTGAAGAGGTTGTAGTAGATGAATTTACTTCTATAACGGTTTTTGAAAATGTTTCCCTGGTTGTAAAGCAAGGCGATAATCAAAAAGTAGAAATTGAAACAGGAGAAAATCTTCGCAATGAAGTATCAGCCGTTGTTGAAGAAGGACAATTGTTGTTGACCGATACCAACGACTGTAATTATGTGCGGGATTATGGCACTACCGTCGTTTATGTAACCACTCCAAATTTGACTAGTATTCGCAGTAGCACGGGTTCACCTATTCAGAGTGAAGGAGTATTAGCCTTTGAGAGATTAAGCTTGCTGTCAGAGAGTTTTACTGATCCAGAGGCTGAAACCACAGACGGGGAATTTAATTTAGAATTAGATGTAGCGAGTTTGAGTATTACCAGCAACGGAATTTCTTATTTCAATTTAAAAGGAAATGCAGAGAGCTTTACTATAAGCATAGCGGCAGGAGATTCAAGAATAGAGGCTCAAGAATTGTTGACACAGCGTGTAAGCGTTAATCATAGAGGGTCTAATGATATTCTGGTAAATCCGCAAGAAAGTTTAACTGGAGTGCTAAGAGGTACTGGAGATTTAAAAAGTTATAATAGGCCGCCTACGGTAGAAATAGAAGAGTTGTTTAATGGCAAACTTATTTTTGTGGAATGAACCCAATCATTAAATACTTGAAAAATGTATTTGCTGCTAAACGTGTTTTAGCCAATGATGCTCATTTAAAAGGTTTAGTGAAAGCGGATTTTTTATTACAAGAATTAGTCAATGCCGAAAAAGTACCAGGTATTGCAATTACCGTTTTAAAAGGAGGGAAAACAATTTTTCAAAAAGGTTTTGGCTATGCTGATTTGGAACAGAAAAAAAGAATTGATCCTAAACAATCAGTTTTTAGGGTAGCCAGTGTTTCTAAACCTATTGCGGCAACTGCGTTGGCACACATGGTACAAGATGGGCTAATTGATTTGGATGAATCATTCTATTCTTATGTGCCAGATTTCCCTAGAAAAGAATGGGATTTTACCATTAGGCAATTAGCAAGTCATACCGCAGGTATTCGTGTTTACAGAGGAAAGGAATTTGCTTTGAACGAGCCTTTTAGTATAACGGATAGTCTTGTGTTATTAGCTAATGACCCATTGGTGTATAAACCAGGAACCGAGTATTTGTATAATAGTTTTGATTGGGTGATGATTTCTGCAGCTATGCAAGGAGCTAGCGGAATTCCTTTTGAAGAATATGTACAAGAAAAGGTGTTAAATTCTTTAGGGTTGTTGAATACGTATACTCCGGCCTGTCACCCGGAGCGTAGTCAAACTGATATTACGGTTAATGCTATTACAGCATCCAATGATAGGCACCATGTCACCACATTTTATACAAAAGCCTTTTCAGGATTTAGAAAAGCGATACCTGTAGATAATTTTTACAAATTAGCAGGTGGCGGTTATTTGTCTACGTCAGAAGATATTGTAAATTTCGGACAAGCATTTTTAGATAAAACGGTTCAAATCGATGATGGGATTTTAAATCAATTTTTAACTGCTCAGCACATAAATGATAATTCTACATATTACGGATTAGGTTGGCAGGTAAGTGAAGATGCAAAGGGCAGAAAGTTCTATGGTCATGTGGGTAGCGGAGTTGGTGGTTATTCAAATTTTTTTGTTTATCCAGAAGAGCAATTGGTATTCTCCATACTGATTAATAGTACCGATTCAAAAATACAACGAGAGTTAGATGTTGTAATCAATTCCTTTTTTGACGAAGTTGATTCTTAGTGATTTAATGTTTTTTAATTTTTAAAGAAAGGGTATATTAGTCTCACTAACCGTGAGATTTTTAATACAGAATGAGCTTACCACCAGAAACCACACCAATTGTAGAAAATAAAAAGAATATAAAATGGCTGCAACGACTTAAAGAAGAAAGTTGGGAAGCAGAATTGCTAGTCTCTGCAATTGCTATTTTTGGTACGTTTCAACTATTTGGGTTGATAGAATGGGCTACAAATAAATACATAGATTTATTGCCTATTGAACAGTATATCTATGGATATATGATTTCTTTTATGGGGCTAGCTGCTATTAGTGTTCTTGTATCAATGTTTGTAATTCACTTCTTTTTACGTGCGTATTGGATAGGATTAGTTGGTTTAAATTCAGTTTTTTCAGATTATAGTGTTGAGGATAGTATATACTCCAAAATTTATACTGAAAAGATTTTAGGGATAATACCTAAACAAGAAGATACTATTCAAAAAGTAGATGAATTATGTAGTGTCATTTTTTCAGCGGCATTTACTATTCTTTTGATTTACTCCTACATGTCTTTGTTTTTAAGTGTTTACATGCTTATCTATAATTTGTTATTAGATTATGTTCCAAGTTATATATTGCTAATACCTCTATTTATAATTTCAGGTCTGCTTGTGTTACAAATGATTTTTAATGTCATTGGAAATTTAAAAAAGTATAAGTCTAATGTATGGGTACAAACTTGGATGTTTAAACTAGTTAAATTAACATCAATGGTAACTTATGGTCCTCTATACCGTTATTTTATGCAAGTCTTCATGGTGTTTGGTTCTAATTTTAAAAAGAAAAAATCGTTAGTATATTTAATTATAGTCTTTTTGTTTTCTGGGATGTTTGTGGCGGCTGTAAAGATAGTAGATACTAATATTCTATATCTTTTTTTTCAACAACCAAATGATCAAGAGTATATGTATTCTAATTATTATTTTGATCAAAATCCTGATAAAACTTTTTTGCTTACTCCGCAAATTCAATCTGATCTTATAGAGAGTGAAACTGTCAAGTTATTTATTCCTGTTTTTCGTCATGAACGTAGTTATCAAAAAGATAAATGTGGTGAATTCATTGATAATAAGAATTTAGGTACGGATGAAAACCTTGTAAAAGGTCGCCAGTTTTATCTCAATTGTTATGAGAAATACCATTCTATTATGTTGAACGGTCAATTATTAAATATCAATTTTCTAAAGAAAGATCATGCTGTTACAGAGCAATTTGGTATCCTTGGTTTTATAGATAAAGATGTATTAAAGAAAGGCAACAATACTTTGGTTGTCACTAAAGCTTTGGGCGATGTGAAAGAGTTCACTTGGACTATACCTTTTTACTTTCAGTAGGGTGCTGTTATGAGAACATTGAACTAGGTTAGACCTAAATTAAGGCTTATGTTGTTAAAGTATTCATCAGATTTAATTTCAATTTTATAAAGTCGTCTTTGGTACATATTGCTTTGTTTTTTACAATTTTCAATCAAGTTTACAGTTAGTACTTAATATTAGTTTAGTAAATATTAAATGTTAACCAATTTTTAATTATGAAAAAAACCAATTTATTTATTCTGTTCTTTTTAAGTATGATCATCTTTTCTTGTTCTAGTGATGATGCTAATGAGAGTCTATCCGATGAAATTGATCCAGACGGAGTTAATGTAGTAGAAGAAGATTTATTAGATATTAATGCTACTTCCTCAGGTATTGCAATTGATGGTGCTACAATGAATGATGGTGGCGTAACGCCAACGGGAGGTATAGACTTCAATTTAGATTATTCTAAACAAACCGCATTTCAAGATTATGGTTTTGAAATCATATTTGATGCGCCTACAGATTTTGCCGGAGCCTATATCCAATTGTTTGATGAAAATGGTATGGCTGATAGTTATATTGATGTGCCATCAAGTGCTACAGATAATTATTATGGAGGTAAATTTTTATCAAAAGAAAGAAAAGATATTTTCACAAAAAAAGGTGCATCGACTCAAAAAGATGAGGATACTGTAATTGATGTCAATTTTTCTAATACTGTTCCTGCCGGAACATTTTGTTATGCAATTTGTGTATATGACAGCCAAGGTAACATTAGTCAGCCAGTAGAAGTTTGTGTAACAGTTGAATCATGGGGAGGTAATGTTAATCTTGTGGGCGACTGGGATTTTACAAAACAAATAGATAATGGAGAAACAATTGCCGTTGGTGAAGAATCATGTGATAGTTATGATTCTACGTTATTTTGCGATAATGGAACTCAATTAGATGTGGAATTGGATGATTGCTATACCCTTGATAATTTACTAATTACATTTAATGAAAACGGGACTTATTTCTTTAGCCAAGAATCTGATTATAAAAACTTGGATTACACAGCATCTAATGAAGCTTGTGAGGTTATATATGAAGAAGATGGTGGAGAGTCTTATACATCATCAGGTAACTGGGCTTTTAACGAAGAGGAGAATGTTTTGACCTTGGTTGAATTTGAATATACAGAAACGGAAGACGGTGAAACTTATACGGATGTAGAGCCGGAAGGTTACTTATTGTTAGAAGGAGAAATAAGACTTTCAGCCAATGAATTAATTATTTCAGAATCAGATACTTTTAATGGTGAAACAGAACTTTACGAATATTTTTTCAATAAAAAATAAAACGTAACTCTTGATTATATTTAAAAGACCTCTAATTAGAGGTCTTTTTTATTTTAATGAGTAATTCATGTTTAATTTAATTTTTAACACAAAAACTTCACTTTTTGAGATAGATATTGAATTTTTTAAAAAAATAAAACGGAAAACGACCGTTTTTAAATATAATTACTACATTAGCTAAAGTTTACAAGCACAATGACAAAACAATATTTCTGGAACGGTTTTTATTTTTACTTCTTTTTTAAGAGAGGTACGGGACTGTTGTAGTATATTTTAAATATAAAATAGAATCTAAGTTCCGATATGTATCGGAACTTTTTTTTGTTCAAAAGTCAAATCATATAAGCACCAACAGTAAATTTTAAAGTTGGGGTTTTGATAAAGTTGAAAAGGTTTGCAGGTTAGTAGAAATTAGAATTATGAGTTTAAAAATAGCCATTCAGGGAATTAAAGGAAGCAACCACCATCAAGTAGCAAAAGATTGTTTTGGTGATGATATAGAGTTGATAGAGTGTCTTTCTTTTGATGCTTTGGTAGATAAATTATTATCTAAAGAAGCTGACCAAGGTGTAATGGCAATCGAGAATTCTATTGCGGGTTCAATAATACCGAATTACGCATTGGTAAATCATAATGACCTACATATTATCGGGGAGTATTATTTAAACATCCATCATAATTTAATGATGCTGAAAGGGCAAAAAATAGAAGATATTAAAGAAGTTAGTTCTCACCCAATGGCATTACTGCAGTGTAAAGAATATTTTAGGCAATATCCAGATATAAAATTGGTAGAAGATGTAGATACGGCCGAGACTGCAAAGAGAATTCAAGAACAGGAATTAAAGCATGTAGCTGCCATAGCACCAAACGTTGCGGCAGAATTATATGGGTTGGACATCGTAGCGAGCGACATACAGACTATTAAAAATAATGCCACTCGTTTTATCATTGTAAAAACAAAAAATGATGCATTGCCAGAGGTAGAGATTACCAAGGCTTCATTAAGGTTCATTACCGACCATAAAAGGGGAAGTTTGGCTGCTGTGCTTAATGTTATGAGCGATTGCCGATTGAACTTGACAAAAATACAGTCGTTACCAGTAATAGAAACACCATGGAAATATGCATTTTTTGTGGATGTAACATTTACTGATTATGCTGATTTCTCAAAGGCAAAAAGTCTATTGAACATCATGGCAGAAGACTTTAAGATTTTGGGTGAATATAAAAATGTAAGACAATGATACAAACCGCTAAAAGGTTAGAAACCGTACAAGAATACTACTTCTCAAAAAAATTGAGAGAGGTACGTGGTTTAATGGCTCAGGGTAAGGCTATCATTAATATGGGTATTGGTAGTCCAGATTTGGCTCCTTCCCAGCAAGTATTGAATGCAATACAGGAAGCTGTATTGGATAATGGAGCGCATCAATATCAAAGTTATCAAGGTTTACCTCAATTAAGAGGTGCCATTGCTAATTTTTATAAGAATAGATTTGATGTAGTTGCTGACCCAGATACCGAGATTTTGCCTTTAATGGGGTCAAAAGAAGGTATTATGCATATCAGTCTTGCTTTTTTAAATGAAGGTGATGAGGTATTAATACCTAATCCTGGTTATCCTACTTATACGTCAGTAACGAAATTGGTAGGTGCGTTACCTAAGTATTATGACCTAACCGCAGATACTGGGTGGTTTCCAGATTTAGAGGCTTTGGGTAAGCAAGATTTATCAAAGGTGAAAATTATGTGGTTAAGTTACCCACATATGCCAACAGGTGCTACGGCAACAAAAGAGCAGTTTGTAAAAATAGTAGCCTTTGCCAAAAAGCATGGTATTCTATTGGTAAACGATAATCCGTATAGCTTTATCTTAAATGATAAGCCGGCAAGTATATTAAGTATTCCTAATGCAAAGGAGGTTTGTTTAGAATTAAATTCATTGAGCAAGACCTTTAATATGGCCGGTTGGCGTGTAGGTTTTGTATTGGGTAGCGAAGAGCATATTAATGCAATTTTGAAGGTGAAAAGTAATATGGATTCTGGTATGTTCTACGGAATACAAAAAGGAGCTATAGCAGCATTGGAAAGTAGTGAAGACTGGTTTGCTGATTTAAACGCTGTATATAATTCACGTAGAGAGTTGATTTTTAAATTGGTAGATAAGCTAGGTTGTACATATGACCGAAATGCCGTAGGGTTGTTCGTTTGGGCAAAACTACCTGAAGATAGTGTGTCGTCAGAAGAGTTTATAGATAATATATTGTATACAAAAGATCTGTTCATTACCCCAGGAACCATATTTGGAAGTAATGGCGAAGGTTATATTCGTTTTTCACTTTGTATACCAAAAGATAAAATAGAGGAAGCAATAAGCAGATTTGAGTAATCTGGATTATTTGAAATAAAATAGAGTAATAACGTAAGCGTAGCTTTAAAATGAATGTATTTGTAATTGGTATTGGTTTAATAGGAGGTTCTCTGGTAAAAGACATAAAGTCTACTCAAGAAAACGTTACTATTTATGGTATAGATACCAATGACGGTCACTTAACAGAAGCTATCAGTTTGGGTGTCATAGATAAAAAAGCAAGTTACAAGGATTTGCCATCTGCTGATATGGTAATTGTTAGTATACCTGTAGATGTAATGGTAAAGGAGTTGCCGGTGATCTTAGATGCCGTTCATGAAGATTGTGTGGTTTTTGATGTTGGATCAACGAAATCTATGATCTGTAAGGTGTTGGAGCATCATCCAAAGAGAAGAAATTTTTTGGCTTGCCACCCTATTGCAGGAACAGAGTTTTCAGGTCCGTCTGCAGCTATTAATAATCTGTTCAAGGATAAAACAAATATTATTTGCGAGGTTGAATTAACAGCATTTAAGCTTCAGGAAAGAGCTTTAAAGGTTTTTCAAGCAATAGGTATGAGAATACGCTATATGAACCCTGTAGCACATGATAAGCACATAGCATACGTATCTCATTTATCTCACATAAGTTCATTTATGTTGGGTAAAACAGTAATAGAAAAAGAAAAGAACGAGCGCGATATTTTTGATATGGCTGGTAGTGGATTTGAAAGTACGGTGCGTTTGGCAAAGAGTTCGCCAGCCATGTGGACACCAATTTTTAAACAGAACAAAGAGAATGTAGTAGAGACATTAGAAGAGTACATTCAAAATCTTACGGCGTTTAAAGAATTGTTGTTGAAAGATGATTATGAAGGCATTTATAATGAAATGAATAATACGAATAAGATTAAAGGAATATTAAAAAGAAATACCGTTAAACAAGAAATAGAATAAGTAAAAATGGAAAATTCAAAACAAATGAGAACATGGTTGGATGATTTAAACCTTGACCATCCACTAGTAATAGCAGGGCCATGTAGTGCGGAAACAGAGGAACAAGTGTTAGGTATAGCACACTCTCTAAAAGATACCGATGTAAACTATTACAGAGCTGGTATTTGGAAACCTCGTACTCGCCCAGGAAATTTTGAAGGTGTTGGTGCTTTAGGGCTAAAATGGTTGCAAAAAGTTAAGGAAGAAACAGGTTTAAAGACAGCTACGGAAGTTGCAAACCGTGCACACGTAGAGTTGGCGTTAGAGCATGATATCGATTTATTGTGGATCGGAGCAAGATCAACCGTTAGTCCGTTTATCATGCAAGAATTGGCAGATGCTTTACAAGGTACAGACAAGATTGTATTAGTTAAAAATCCGGTAAATCCAGATTTAGCGCTATGGTTAGGTGGTATTGAAAGATTGCATACTGCAGGTATTAAAAAATTAGGAGCAATACACAGGGGTTTTTCTACTTACGAGAAAACAAAATATAGAAATATACCTGAATGGCAAGTTGCTATTGAATTTCAGAACAAGTTCCCTGATCTTCCGTTAATAAACGATCCTTCGCATATTACAGGTAAGAGAGATATGATTTTTGATGTATCGCAAACAGCTTTAGATTTGAACTTTGACGGGTTGATGATTGAAACACACCACGATCCAGATAACGCATGGAGTGATGCTGCACAACAGGTTACACCAGAGAAATTGGTTCAGATCATGAGAGATCTTAGAATCAGAAAAGAAAGTGATCCAGAAGCGGAATACAATTCAGAATTAAGTAACCTAAGAGCTCAAATTGATATCATCGATAATCAGCTAATAGAGACTTTAGGAAAAAGAATGAAGGTTTCTGATGGTATTGGAGCACTTAAAAAGCAAAAGAACGTAGCAGTACTTCAATCTAATAGATGGAATCAAATTCTAGGGGCAATGATTCTAGAAGGGGAAAGTAAAGGACTAAGTGAAGAGTTTGTTCTTCGTATGTTCAAGGCTATTCACCAAGAGTCTATCAACCACCAAGAGAAGATAGTAAACGCTTAAAGTTGGCTTAACTTTATAAAAACAAAACATCCGTAATATGCGGATGTTTTTTTATGTTCAAATTTTAAAAAGTAAGAAAAATGCTACATTTTAACAATATCCTTAAATAAGAGTCGTTAAGGGGATTAAAGAACCATTTTTAACCAAACAAAAGTATGAAGAAAGTAATTTTAGTTGCCATAATGTTGGTTGCTACGGTATCCATTAAAGCACAGTCTTACGTAGGTTATTTGACAGATAATTATAGTGGAGTCAACAGTGTAATTTCCAATCCGGCGAATATTGCCGATAGCCGTTTTAAGACAGATATAAATTTAGTTGGTGTAAGTGCATTTTTAGCGAATGATTATGTAGGTGTTGGCTATTCTAACTTAATTTCTAGCGATTTTGAGTATGATACGGACGCCACATTATCTCTTTCAGATAACAACAATTTTTCGGGTAATGTAGATATTTTAGGTCCTTCGTTTATGTTCAATATAGGTAAGAAATCTTCCATTGCCGTTTTTACTAGGGCAAGAAGTTTTGTGACCGGCAATGAATTTAACGGGGAAAGCATTGATGACCTAGATGATAGTATTGATGAAAGTCAAGATTTTTTAGTGAACGAGGGCGACTTTTTTGCGGCGGGTCACGGTTGGGCAGAAGTAGGTATTACCTATGCGCAAGAATTAATGAATAACGAAGAACACTTTTTAAAAGGTGGACTTTCATTAAAATACTTAAAGGGATTTGGTAATGCCTATGTAACAGGTAGAAATGTAACCATAGATTATGATGCAGATGGTGCCACCTTGCCAGATAACTCTACTATTGGAACATTAGAATCTACAGGAGATCTAATTTATGGTCGTGCAGATGATTACGATGCAGATGGTTATGATTATGAAGTGCCAAACGTAAACGGATTCGGTTTCGACTTAGGTTTCGTTTACGAGTGGAGACCAGATTATGAAGACTATGTTGTTACAGGTGCTGACGGCGAGAAAACCGTAATGAAAGATAAAAATAAGTACAAACTTAAATTTGGTTTGTCCCTTACAGATGTAGGTTCGGTAAATTATAAGGGTAGCTTGGTAGATACTTATAATATTAACAATACCATCACCCAAGATGATTATGATAATATTGAAGATTCTGATGATTTACAGAACTTATATACATTTACCCAAGCTACAGAGGATTTAAAGGCGGGTTTGCCTACGGCATTACATTTTAATGCAGATTGGAATATTAAGAACAATTTTTACTTGAATTTTAATACCGATCTGTCAATGCGTTCTGCAGGTGAAAATAATCTAAGAACAGCGAATGTATTTTCATTGACGCCACGTTTTGAAAGTAAATGGTTTAGCTTTTACTTACCGGTAAGTAGCTACCAATATAGCGGTCTGCAAGTAGGTGCAGGATTGCGTGCCGGACCTTTGTATATAGGTTCAGGGTCATTAATTTCTACGTTCACTAAAAATGAAATTCAAGGAGCAGATGTGTATGCAGGATTAAAAGTGCCTGTATATTATGGTCAACCTAAAGATTCTGATGGGGACGGTATACCAAACAAAGAAGACGGTTGTCCTAAAAAGGCGGGTCCTATTGAAAATAACGGTTGTCCTTGGGGAGATACAGATGGTGATTCTGTTTTAGATAATGAAGATCAATGCCCAGATGAAGTTGGTCCGGTAGAAAATAACGGATGCCCATGGGTAGATAGTGATGGTGATACTATTTTGGATAACGAAGATAATTGTCCGGACGAAGCTGGTTCGGTAGAGAATAATGGATGTCCTTGGACAGATTCTGATGGTGATTCAGTAATTGATAAAGATGACAAATGTCCTAATGAAATGGGTACGGTGGCAAACAACGGTTGTCCAGAGCCTGTAGTTACTGCGGAGGTTCAAAAATCATTGAACGAATATGCCAAGACCATTTTGTTCAATACAGGTAAATCTACTATTAAAGATGCATCTACACCTGTATTAGTAGATATCATAAGTATCTTAAATGAATATCCTAATGCCAATTTTACTATTGAAGGCCATACAGATAGTATTGGTTCAGAAGTTACTAACCAAAAGTTATCTGAGAAAAGAGCTCAGGCAGTATTACAGTTTTTGATTAACGGTGGTATTTCTCCAGCAAGATTAACTGCAGTGGGATACGGCGAAAGCAAACCAATTGCCACAAATATGTATAAAGACGGAAGACAGAAAAACAGACGTGTTGAAATTAATTTAGCGCAATAGTCTTAAATAAGTAAAAATAAAAAGCCCGGTTTGTACCGGGCTTTTTTAATGAAGTATGTTTTGTTTATTGAATAGAGAAATCAAAAACAGATTGGTTCTCTCTACCTTGAGGTACTTGACCTTGGTAAATAAAGCAATATTCACCTGGCTCTAAACTATCTGGAGTAACCTTGAACTTATTACCTTCAATTTCTTCAATGGCAAAGTTAAGTGCGTATTTAGGGTCAATACCGCTGCTACTTGTAATCCAACTACTTTTTCCTGTAATTACCTCTCTAAGGTTCTTTTTCTCTTTAACCGTAAGTTTTACTAAAACAAACTCGTTAGGGTTACTGGCCATTCTAAACCACCAGTTAAAAATACCTGCATTGTTACCTTGGTTGTTCTGCATGTTGTCAACTTCGGTTACACTAGGGTCGAATATGAAAGTAAACTCAGGTTGACTTTGATGAATGACATTGTTAGATTTTGTTTTTGGTAATTGTGCCTTTTTCTTGGCATTGATTAAACCAGAAACTAATTTTTGGGCAACTTGGTTAGAGTTTGATCCAGAAAATACACTAGGCTGTACTAATTTATCAGCTCCGCTAGCATCTGTATAATAGATACCAGTTTTAGATTTAGTATTCTGCTTCGATTTGTCCATTATCAATGATAACACCTCAGAAGAAACACCAGCATTTTTCATTTGACCAAGCGCGGTAATAGAGGCGTCAAATTTTACATCAGAAGTATTTATCTTATCAATGATCATATAATCGTCGAAACCAAGTTCAACCATTTGTATAACAGATTCATTGGTTATGGTTTCTTGGGCCGTACCAAAAGTGAATACAGATAGAGTTAATATCAGCAGTGATTTTTTAATGAATTTCATTTTCTTGAATTTGGTTATTATTTAATATAATAGTTCTAATCTCAAATTTATATTAATTTTTATATTTAAAGCAGTTACTTTGTATAAAAGGAAGGATTTTAGGGTAAATGGTAGGAATTGTTTATAAATCTACGGGAAGTTGGTATACTGTCAAGGCAGAAAATGGCGATTTTTATGAATGTAGAATAAAAGGTAAGTTTAGAATAAAGGGAATTAAAAGTACAAATCCGGTTGCTGTTGGTGATAGCGTTCGCTTTGAGGTTGAGACCATTGGAGATGATACCATTGGTATTATCAATGAAATTGAAACCCGTAAAAACTATATTATTCGCAAGTCTGTGAACCTTTCTAAACAGACACATATTATAGCAGCTAATTTGGATCAAGTTTTTTTATTGGTCACTTTGAACAATCCGCCTACCTATCCAGTTTTTATAGATCGTTTTTTAATTACAGCAGAGGCTTATGAAATTCCTGTAGTACTGCTTTTCAATAAGGTAGATACGTATGCTCCAGAAGAGTTAGATGAAATTAAGTTTTTGGCGGCATTATATCGTAATATAGGTTATACCTGTATAGGTATTTCTGCGGCAACAGGGAAAAATGTAGATAAGGTCAAAGAAATGATGGCGGGTAAGACTTCAATGTTTTCCGGTCATTCTGGGGTTGGTAAATCTACCTTGGTAAATGCCATAGAGCCAGATTTAGATATTAAGACCAAACAAATTTCTCAACAACACGCACAAGGACAGCATACAACAACTTTTGCAGAGATGTTCGATCTAAGTTTTAACGCGCGGATTATTGATACGCCAGGCATAAAAGGATTCGGAATTGTAGATATGGAAAAAGAGGAAATAGGAAACTACTTTCCTGAGTTTTTTGAACTGAAGCAAGACTGTAAATTTAATAATTGCATTCATGTAGATGAGCCAAAATGTGCCGTAAAAGATGCCTTAGATGTTGGTGATATTGCATGGAGTAGGTATAATAGTTACTTACAGATGATAAAAGGTGAAGATGAGAATTATAGGGTAGATATACACGACGAGAAAAAATGAGAGCAGTAATACAACGCGTATCAAAAGCCAGTGTAACGGTTGAAGAAAAAAAGATCAGTTCCATAAATGAAGGAGTGCTCATTTTTGTAGGAATTGAGAATGAAGATACTCAAGTTGATATTGACTGGTTAACGAATAAGATAGCTAACCTTCGTATTTTTAATGATGATGAAGGTGTCATGAACAACTCTTTGCTTTCTATAAATGGAGATGCCATTGTGGTAAGTCAATTTACCTTACATGCCAGCACTAAAAAGGGAAATCGCCCTTCATACATAAGAGCAGCAGGGCCTGAGGTGGCTATACCTCTATATGAGTCTTTCATAAAAACCTTAGAAAATAAGCTCGGCAAACAAATAGGAACCGGAATTTTTGGAGCAGATATGAAGGTGGAACTGTTGAATGACGGACCGGTTACTATACTTATAGATACGAAGCATAAAACTTAGGATTTGAAAATTTTTCTTAATATTTTGTAAGAAATATGCCTATTTTAACGTTCTGTTAAAAACCAGCTTACCAAACTACATGCGCATTTTCTTATTACTAATTTTTATAGTATCATGCGATACTATATCCGCTCAAGATAATAACTTTTCTAAATTAAACCTTTCGCTTTTAAAAAATGCTGACGCAATTGTGCGATTGGACCAAATGACTGTCGATGTAAAATCTTCAGATTTTATGGAGGTTAATTCATCAAGAATTGTAACTGTTTTAAATGAAGAAGGAGTAGAGGCCGTGCATGCTATGGCTTATTACGATAAAGAAACCTCAATTAAAAAATTATCTTTAACCATTTACGATGCTAATGGTAAAGAAATTGAAAGTTATAAAGAAAAAGATTTCGTTGACCAAACAGCTACTGGAGAGGGTACGTTATATTCAGATTCACGTATAAAATATCTTAATTATACGCCCACAAAATACCCATATACAGCTGAAGTTATTACCAAATACACTACTTCTGACACTGCTTTTATGCCAAGATGGTATTTTTTAGATGGTTATAAGGTTAGTGTAGAAATAAGTGAGTTTACCCTTAATTTACCTTCTAATTTAAAGTTTCGTCACAAAGAAAATAATTTAGAATCTTTTGGTGTTACAGGTAATGTAAGTGGAACGGGTGTAAATTATTCTGTAAAAAATATTCCAGCTATAACTTCAGAAGATTTGGACCCAGCACTAATAGATTTTGCTCCTAATGTTCAATTCGCATTAGAAGATTTTCATCTAAAAGGGGTAGATGGTCATGCAACAACTTGGAAAGAATTCGGAGGTTGGATATACAACTCTCTATTAAAGGGGCGAGGAGAGCTTAGTCCATCAACCATTCAAAAAGTACAGACTTTGGTAAGAGGTGTAAACGACCCAAAAGAAAAGATAAAAATAATATATCAATTTGTTCAAGACAATACGCGGTATATCAGTGTACAAATGGGCATAGGTGGTTGGGAGCCTATTAGTGCTAAAGAAGTGGATAGAGTAAAGTATGGTGATTGTAAAGGGTTAACGAATTATACGATGTCTTTATTGAAAGCCGTAGGTGTTGAATCTTATTATACCATTGTTTCGGCAGGTCCAAATATGCGGAGTTTAGATTTTGATTTTCCTTCATTACAAGGGAATCATGCCTTTTTGAATGTTCCGTTAGCCGATGAAGAACTTTGGTTGGAATGCACAAGTCAAGTAGTACCGGCAAATTTTTCAGGCACATTTACTGACGATAGGTATGTGTTAAAAGTGGGTCCTAATGGTGGTGAAATGGTAAAGTCTAGACATTATGCTCCAGAACAAAGTAAGCAAATTACAAAAGCTAAAATTACAATTAGCGAAAGTGAGGTTAAGGCACGAGTAGAAATAAAAAGTACAGGAATACAGTATAATCAAAAATATGGTCTGTCTAATGAAAGTAAAGAAGATGTAGAGAAATATTACAAAGATTATTGGGATTATGTTAATGACGTTCATATTCTAAACCATAGTATCGAAAACGACAGGGATAATATTATCACAACGGAAAATATTGATATTATAACATCTGGTTATTTATCAAGGGCGGGTGAGCGTCTACTGTTTGCTCCAAACATGTTAAATAGAAATGAATATGTTCCTAAAAGAAGTAAAGATAGAAAGCGCGATGTAGTAATTAAAAGAGGGTATTTAGATGAAGATGATTTTGAGATAATAATACCAGCAGGTTATAAAATAGAGTCAAATTTAAAGCAGACTAAATTAAGTAATGAGTTTGGTGAATTTGAAGTTAGTGTTGAGCAAATATCAGAATCAACATTACGCTATAAGAGAAAATTATTATTGAAGCCTGGTAAATTTTCAAAAATCAACTATGATAATTATAGAGATTTCAGAAAAACTATTTCTAGAGTTGACGCATCTAAAATTGTATTTATTAAAAAGTAAAAAATCAATGAAATTACATATTACAATCATCTTAGCTTTATGTTCCTTTTTTGTAAATGCACAATCCAGTGAAGTGAAATTTGGCAAGGTATCTATGGACGAGGTAAGGCAGAAGGAGCATAGCCTTGACAAAGAAGCCGATGCAGCTATTTTATTTCAAAAAGAGCGCTTAGTTTACGACTATAATCCGGAAAAAGGTTTTAACTATTCACGTAAGGTCCATTATAGAATTAAAATTTACAAAAAGTCGGGATTGAGTTGGTCAACTATAACGGTTCCGTTACGTAATAACGGTGCTTTAAAACAGAAAATTTATGGGGTTGAGGGTTTGACATTTAATATTCAGAATAATAAAATAGTCAAAGATAAACTGAAGAAAGACGGTGTGTTTACGCAAAATATTAATAAATATGAGGATAAAGTTTCCATCACTTTGCCAAATGTCAAAGAAGGAAGTATTATAGATATAGAATATGAAATTGCATCAGATTTTGTAGGATCTATTGCGCCATTTGTTGTTCAGTATGGCATACCGGTTAACCTAGTGGATATAAAGGTTGAAATACCAGAATATTTTAATTATAAGAAAAATACTAGAGGGTTTTATCCTGTTAAAATTGGTGAGGTAACAGAGAAAAAGAAGATTGATTTTCAGTATAGAGAAGAACGAGATACTAAAGCATTTCTTGGTGGTGGTGAGCAGTCTCAAGGAATTAGAAGAGGTAATCTCGAATACTTTGAAACAGATTATAGTATTACAGCTAATAATATTCCTGCTTTTAAAGAAGAACAATACACAGATAATATTGAAAATTATAGAAGTGCAATAGTTTTTGAATTAGAATCTACAAAATTTCCAAGTGAAGGCTATAGAATGTATAGTCAAACATGGGGAGATGTTGCAAATGTAATTTACAAGTATGATGATTTCGGTGGAGAGTTAAGTAAGGATAAAGTTTTTAGAAAAGATATCGATATATTAATTTCAAAATATACAGATAAAGCAGAGCCGGCAGCGTCGATTTATAATTATGTGAAAGAGAAAATCGTTTGGGATGGTTATTATGGTTTTGGCTGTGAAAATGGATTTGAAAAAACTCTTGAAGAGCAAAAAGGAAACGTTGCCGATATTAATTTAATGTTGACATCTATGTTGAGGTACGCGGGTTTTAAGGCAAACCCTGTACTGGTATCTACCAAAAAACATGGTATCCCGTTATTTCCTACTACTAATGGTTTTAATTATGTTATAGCTGCCATTGAAAATGATGGAGATTATATTTTGCTAGATGCTACGAATAATATGTTGGCAGTAAATGAGCTGCCTAATCGGGCTATAAATTGGTATGGACGTTTAGTAAGGGAAGATGGTACTTCAACTTCCATTGATCTTAGTCCTAAGAAAATTTCTTCGAAAACTATTTTTATGAATGTTAAACTTCAGGAAGATGGCTTGGTTAATGGAAATATGCGAACCAGTTTAACAGATAATTTAGCATATGATTATAGAGATACGAATGGCAGTAAAAGTATTGAAGATATTAAGGAGGAAAAATCAGAATTGTTAACATATACCGAAATTTTAAATTTAGAAGTAAAGAATCTAAATGTACCTGGTTTGTCAATGGTAGAAACTATTTCTTTTGAAAATGAAAATGGATTAGAACGTATTGGAGAAAAAATATATGTAGATCCTATGTTGTTTTTGGCAATAAAAGAAAATCCGTTCAAAATGGAGAAAAGAGAGTACCCTATAGATTTTATATTTCCAAGAGCAGAGAAAATTAACATCAGTTTAAATATACCTGAAGGATATAAAGTAGAATACTTGCCAGAGAATTTAGCGATTGGTTTACCTGAGGGTAAAGGAATCTATAATTTCACCATGAAAGAGAATGGAAATAACATACAATTGGTTAGTAGTTATGAAATTAAAAATGCAATGTTCTCTCCTGATTATTATACTTCAATAAAAGAGTTTTATAATCAAATTGTACAGAAACAAACAGAAAAAGTAGTATTAACTAAAATATAGAAAGAAACTGCTATTAAGAGCATAAAGAAATATATAACCTTAATTATTCAACAGCTAATTTCTAATTAGAAAAATAAACCAATCAACTCAAATGTATAAAATCATCTATTTTGTATTACTCGTTATTGCCTTACTATTTTCGGCTAACCAGATGGTTGCCCAAGAAAAACCAGAGTTTGGTGCTATTTCAAAATCAGAAGGTGAATTTACTTCTTACGCAAAAGATTCAGAGGCAACCGCGGTTTATCTTTATGAATATGGTAATAATTATTTTGAAATTAGAGATGACTACATCTACTTAATAACAAAATACCATGCTAAAATTAAAATACTAGAAAAAGAAGGATTTGAATATGCAAATATTGAAATACCACTTTTTCGTTCCAAAAAGAGGAAGGAGAAAATTGTAAATATAAAGGCGCTTACACATAACGGAGAAATGAAGTATTCTGTTAAAACTAGTGAGTTTTTCAATGAGGAAGTCAATGAAAAATGGACACAGACAAAATTCACATTTCCTAATGTTAAAGAAGGGTCAATTATTGAATATGAATACGAAATGCAATCTCCTTTCTTTTTTAATTTCACGGGATGGGAATTTCAATCGGATATTCCCAAATTATACTCTGAATTCAATGCTAAAATACCAGGTAATTGGTTATATAATAGAAGTTTAAAAGGTGAGCTGAATTTAGATGTTAATGAGGCAGATATTGTAAAAGGTTGTTTTAGTTTTCCGGGTACTAAAGATGATAGTGATTGTGAGTCTTTAAAGTATGTTATGAATGATATACCTGCTTTTAAAGATTCTGAGGAGTTTATGCTTTCATCTAATAACTATAGGTCTAAGTTAGAGTTTGAACTTTCTGAATATAAAAGTTTTTATGGTGGTACGGATAAGTACACAAAATCTTGGGATGATGTGGATAAGGAATTCAAAACTGATAAGGACATAGGAAGTCAGCTTCGTAAAAAGAGTTTTTTTGAAAAAAATGTAGATAAAAGTTTATTGACAGAGGGCGATGAAATTACCCGTGCCAAGAATATTTATGAATATGTAAAAAATCATTTTACCTGGAATGAAAAATATAGCATTTGGCAAGGTAATAAGGTTAAAAAAGCCTTTGATGAGAAAAAAGGTAATGTTGCAGAAATTAATATTGCTTTAATAAATCTCTTGAACGCGGCAGACATAAAAGCGAATATGATGGTTATGGCTACACGGAAAAGAGGGTTGCCAAAAAAGACGCATCCAGTTATGAATGATTTTAATTACATAATTGCGAAAGTTGATATTGAGGGCAAATCTTATTTGTTAGATGCTACTGATAAATATATGCCTTTCGGCATGCTGCCTTTTCGTTGTTTAAATTATTATGGTAGGGTAATGGATTTTGATAATAATAGTTATTGGTATGATATTGTGCCAGAAAAGTCAAATGCTGTTATGTTACGCGCTCAAATGACTATTGATCCAAATGAAAATAAGCTGTCTGGGGTTTTTGATTTAATAAATTCAGGTTACAAAAAGGTTGCTCAAGATGAAGTTTTGGCAACTGTAAAAGAAGATAGTTATATTGAAAAATTAGAAGAAGAGATTTCAGATGATTTCTATATTACTTCTCATGAAACAATATCAAAATACACAAATGAGAAGAAAATTACAGAGAGATTTAATTTCGAAATTGAGAATTTAATTCAGGGCGATAACATTTATTTAAATCCGTTTGTATTAAAGTTTTTTGATAAAAATCCGTTCGTTGCTTCAGAAAGAAATTATCCAGTTGATTTTGGTTATCCTATGAAGTATCAATACATTCTCAATGTTAAAATACCAGAAGGATATCAGGTAAAGTCGTTGCCAGAAAATAAAAATTTTAGCATGCCGGATAATGGTGGAATGCTAAAACTAAATGTATCTGATAACAATAAGGGAAGCCTTAATTTATTTTTTACTTTTGATTTGAATTCTGCCCATTACACCAATGGTTATTATAAAGGATTAAAAGAGCTTTTTAATGAAGCGGTAAAAAGTCAAAATCAGTCATTGATTGTTTTTGAAAAAAAATAAAGTACAGTATGAACATTGAAAATGCACAGTTAGAAGTAGATAAGTGGGTAAAAGAACATGGTGTTCGTTACTTTAACGAACTTACCAATATGGCACAGCTTACGGAAGAAGTAGGTGAAGTTGCAAGAATTATTGCCAGACGCTATGGTGAACAAAGCGAAAAGGAGTCAGATAAGAACAAAGATTTAGGCGAAGAATTGGCAGATGTTATGTTTGTGGTGCTGTGTTTGGCCAATCAGACTGGTATTGATTTACAACAAGCTTTTGATAAAAAGTTAGATTTAAAAACAAAGCGTGATCACGACCGCCATCACAACAATAAAAAGTTGAAATAGGCGTATATTTGTCGCTTGATTTTTAAAACGACACGCATTGAAACTTCATCTTACCGGTCCAGCTAATGCCAAGCTAAATGATACTATTACTATAACAGGTTCAAAAAGTGAATCTAACCGTAGTTTGCTTTTAGCGGCTTTATTTCCAGATATTAAAATAGAGAATATATCAAATTCTGATGATGCCCAGGTAATGGCAAAAGGATTGGATATTTCTAATGGTACTGTAGATATTCATCACGCAGGTACGGCAATGCGTTTTTTAACAGGTTATTTTTCTTCTCAAGAAGGTAAAGATGTTATTCTTACGGGATCAAAGAGAATGACAGAAAGACCAATTAAAATTCTTGTCGAAGCATTGAGAACATTGGGTGCGGAAATCTCTTATGAGCAAGAAGAAGGGTATCCGCCTATAAAGATAAAAGGTCAACGCATTGTAAAAGATAAGGTTAGTCTACCAGCAAATGTTAGTAGTCAATATATTTCCTCATTGTTGCTAATTGCTCCAAGTTTAGAAAATGGATTAGAATTGGAACTTGTAGGTAAAATTACATCGGTGCCCTATATAAAAATGACTTTAGCGTTGCTTGAGGAAATAGGGGTAACAACCTCATTTGAAGGTAATGTGATTAAAGTTGCTGCAAAAGACAAAGTTGCTCCAACGACCTTGGTTGTAGAGTCAGATTGGAGTTCTGCCTCTTATTTTTATGGTATTTGTGCACTTGCATCTCCAGGAACAGAAATTTCTTTATCTGCGTATAAAAAGAAAAGTCTTCAAGGAGACAGTGTTCTTGCAGATATTTATAAGGCTTTTGGAGTAGAGACTACTTTTGGGGAGAATAGGATTACACTAAAAAAGACCGATAAAAAAGTACTACAAGAAAATGAGATCGATTTGGCCAATGCGCCAGATATAGCACAAACAATTGCCGTAACTTGTTTTGGGCTAGGGGTAGGCTGTTATTTAACAGGCTTGCACACCTTGAAGATTAAAGAAACCGATCGATTGGAAGCTTTAAATACAGAGCTTTCAAAATTGGGGGCAAATATTTCGGTAACAGATAAAACGCTAACTATACTGCCAACTACAGAGATTAATACAGATATTGCTATAGATACTTATAACGATCATAGAATGGCAATGGCCTTTGCGCCATTGGCTATAAAAACTACACTTGTTGTTAATGATGCAGAGGTAGTTTCAAAGTCTTATCCAGATTTTTGGAAGGACCTAAAACAGCTAGATTTCAATATAAAAGAATTATAATTAAGGATTTACTTGACAAGGCCTATCTGCAGATTGTATATTTGCAGCCGCAATTTGCTACAATAAATATAACAGCTACATGAAATTATCAAATTTTAATTTTGAGCTTCCAGAAGAATTATTGGCGGAGCATCCATCTGAAAATAGAGATGAGTCTAAATTAATGGTTATCCACAGAGAAACCGGAAAAATTGAGCACAAGATGTTCAAAGACATGATCGACTATTTTGATGAAGGTGATGTGATGGTGCTTAATAACACTAAAGTTTTTCCTGCTCGTTTGTACGGAAATAAGGAAAAAACAGGTGCTCGTATAGAAGTTTTTCTTTTACGTGAATTAAACGAAGAACAACGTTTATGGGATGTTCTTGTAGATCCGGCACGTAAAA
This sequence comes from Maribacter zhoushanensis, assembly GCF_029350975.1. GTDB lineage: Bacteria > Bacteroidota > Bacteroidia > Flavobacteriales > Flavobacteriaceae > Maribacter > Maribacter zhoushanensis. The sequence continues at coordinate 14,322 of NZ_JARKMR010000008.1, read as the reverse complement.
TACGTATTGGTAACAAATTATATTTTGGTGATGATGAAACGTTGGTAGCTGAGGTTATTGATAATACAACATCTAGAGGTAGAACATTACGTTTCTTATATGATGGTGCTTATTTAGATTTCAGAAGAAAACTAAGAGAGCTAGGTGAAACTCCGTTACCTAAGTATATTAAAAGAGATGTTGAGCCAGAAGATGAAGGTCGTTACCAGACAATATATGCAAAGCATGAAGGTGCAGTGGCTGCTCCTACAGCAGGTCTTCATTTTTCTAAGCACTTGTTAAAGCGTTTAGAAATTAAAGGTGTAGATTTTGCTGAGCTTACATTGCATGTTGGTTTAGGTACTTTTAATCCTGTAGAGGTTGAAGATCTTTCTAAGCACAAAATGGACAGTGAAGAAATGTTCATTGATGAAAAAGCTGCGGAAATCGTTAATAATGCAAAGTTGCAAAAGCGTCGTATTTGTGCTGTTGGTACAACGGCAATGCGTGGTTTAGAAAGTGCAGTTTCTTCTAAGCAAACATTGAATACCTATGAAGGTTGGACGAACAAATTCATTTTCCCTCCATATGATTTTAGTATTGCAAATGCCATGATTACCAATTTCCACTTACCAAAATCTACGTTATTGATGATGGTATCTGCATTTATGGGTCATGATTTAATGAACAAAGCATATAAAGAAGCAATATTGGAAAGCTATAAGTTCTATTCTTATGGTGATGCCATGTTGATTATATAAGTTCAAAATATATTCCTTTGTAAAAAGGACAAATAAAAAATCCCGCTTTATCTACATATTGAGAAAGCGGGATTTTTATCACTAGTAATACCTACCTTTAAAAAGATGGAAGAAATAAAGAAAAAAGACATTCGGGCACTAACGCGAGAGCAGCTTAGAGAATTCTTTGTTTCTAATGGTGATAAAGCTTTTCGTGGTAACCAGGTATATGAATGGCTATGGCAGAAAGCAGCCTATTCTTTTGATGTGATGACAAATCTGTCAAAAGAAACTAGAGAAATGCTAGAAGCTAATTTTGTCATTAACCACATTAAGGTAGATCAAATGCAGCGTAGTAGTGACGGTACCATAAAAAATGCCGTTAGGTTACATGACGATTTAATTGTGGAGTCTGTATTGATTCCTACTAAATCAAGAACTACTGCCTGTGTATCTAGTCAAGTTGGTTGTAGTTTAGACTGTAGGTTCTGTGCTACCTCTCGTTTAAAACGAATGCGTAATTTGAATCCTGATGAAATTTACGATCAAGTAGTTGCCATAGACAATGAAAGTAGATTGTATTTTGAAAGACCCTTGAGCAATATAGTTTTTATGGGCATGGGAGAGCCTTTAATGAATTATAATAATGTCTTAAAGGCAATTGATAAGATAACTTCTCCTGACGGATTGGGGATGTCTCCAAAGCGAATAACGGTTTCCACTTCTGGTGTGCCCAAGTTAATTCGGAAAATGGCAGATGATGAGGTGAAATTTAAATTGGCTGTTTCGCTACATTCCGCTGTTGATGAAATCCGTACTTCTATAATGCCTTTTAACGCCAAGTTTACATTGAGCGACTTACGTGAGTCTCTTCAATATTGGTATGAGAAAACCAGAAGTCGTATTACTTATGAATATGTAGTTTGGGACGGAATCAACGATACCCAAAAAGATGTAGATGCCTTGGTAGAATTCTGTCGTTTTGCACCATCTAAAGTAAATTTAATAGAATACAACCCTATTGATGACGGCGAGTTTAAGCAAGCTTCTAACGCTGCTATTGACCGCTATGTAAATTCACTGGAAAAAAATAATATAGTAGTGACCGTTCGTCGTTCTAGAGGAAAGGATATAGATGCCGCATGTGGGCAGTTAGCGAATAAATCTTGATTTAAGTACAAAGTAAAGAGTACAAAGTATTAAGTAAGAAGTCTGAAGTTTGAACAGAGAAAACAGAGTATAGAAAATAGACTTGTTACGAAGTGTTGTATTTAGCAAAGCTAAACTTAAGAAATACAGAATATTAAGTACGAAGTCCAAAATTAGTAATGCTAGATTCCAAAAGGGTACATAGCGTATTTAGTCAAACCAATTACTAGAACAATTGCTAACGTAACATCTTAGTACTTTATACTTGTTACTTAATACTAAAAAACGTGAAGCGGCAAAGTTAAAAGCCAAAAGCCATTTTGAGATTGAGTTTGTTTTTTGAACTTGAACTTGAGTTTTGAACTTGAACTTATATTTCACAACAACCAAATATCAATATCTCTTCTCTGAGTACTGTTAACTGCTAGCTTTTGACTAATTTTGACGTTCTAATTAAGAGCAACTGAAAATAGTAGCACAAATAAAGGAACCTGTCTATCAGGAAATGGAGCTGTTTGAATCAAAGTTTAGAGATTCAATGACTTCTAAGGTTGCATTGCTTAATAGAATTACCCATTACATCGTAAATAGAAAAGGGAAGCAAATGCGTCCTATGTTCGTTTTTCTAACGGCAAAAATGTTGAATAACGGTGAGGTAAATGAACGAACCTATCGTGGTGCTTCTGTAATAGAATTAATACATACCGCAACATTAGTTCATGATGATGTGGTAGATGAAAGTAATAAACGCAGGGGCTTCTTCTCTATAAATGCATTATGGAAAAATAAGATTGCTGTTCTAGTAGGTGATTATTTACTCTCTAAAGGTCTGTTGCTTTCCATAGATAATGAAGATTTCGATTTACTTAAAATAATCTCTGTTGCCGTTCGTGAAATGAGCGAAGGCGAATTATTGCAGATAGAGAAAGCAAGGCGCTTAGATATTACCGAAGATGTGTATTATGACATTATAAGACAAAAAACGGCAACCTTAATAGCGGCTTGTTGTTCTTTGGGAGCTTGTTCTGTAAAGCCGGATAGTCCAGATGTAGAAACCTTTAGAAAATTTGGAGAACTATGTGGTATGGCATTTCAAATTAAAGATGACTTGTTTGACTATGGAGGGGAAAAAATTGGGAAGCCTACAGGAATAGATATAAAAGAGCAGAAAATGACATTGCCTTTAATTTATGCTTTAAATAATTGCAGCAAGAAAGAGAAAAGCTGGGTTATCAATTCCATAAAAAATCACAATAAGGATAAAAAGCGCGTCAAAGAAGTTATTGCTTTTGTGAAAGATAAAGGCGGACTAGATTATGCGGTAACCAAAATGTTACAGTATAGAGATGAAGCTTTGAAACTTCTTAGTACATATCCTGAATCTGACTATAAAAGCGCCTTAGAATTAATGGTGAATTACGTAGTTGATCGTAAAAAGTAATTATTACTCTATTTTTTTATCTATTTAAGTATTTGAAATACAGTATTTTAAAAATTAATTTTAATTTTTATTGACCTTCAGGCAACCATACCTTCTTCTTCTGCGTCTATGTTAATAGAAGACCAAACCAATATTTTGAAAATTATACCTTTTTATAAAAACGAGAAGCAACTCATTAAAAAAGCAACAGCGGGAAACCGCGATGCTCAAGAGCGTTTGTATAAAAAACATGCTCCCAAAATGTTGAGTGTCTGTCGGCAGTACATAAAAGACATTCATTTTGCGGAAGATGTCATGGTGCAAGGTTTTTTAAAAATGTTCACTAAGCTAGACACTTTTAAGTTTGAAGGTAGTTTTGAGGGCTGGTTAAGACGCATTATGATTAGGGAAAGTATTTCTTATTTAAGAAAACAACAGTTCGTAGTATATGATGATGAGGTATATGAAAAAAACCAATCTGAAGAAATATCGCAAAGTACCGATTTGGATACCGAGCATATTCAACAATTAATTGATGCTTTGCCGCAAGGCTATAAAATGGTATTTGTATTGTATACCGTAGAAGGGTATAAGCATAAAGAAATAGCAGAAATGCTTTCTATATCTGAAAGTACTTCAAAGACACAATTACTAAAAGCTAGAAAATTGCTTCAAGAGCAACTAAGACAGCAAAATATTATAGGGTATGGAAACCGATAAATTTGAAAAACATATAAAAACCAAGTTTCAAGAACGCGAGATAAAGCCTTCAGAAAATGCTTGGTCTAAAATAGCCTCAGAATTAAAAGATGACGATGCAAAGAAGAAACCCGTGTATTTATGGATGGGTATTGCGGCAAGTGTTGTTGTGCTAATAGGTGTTGCCTTCTTTTACTTTAATGGTAGTGCTGTGGTAAATAGTAGTCCGGCAGAAATTGTTGACATTGAAAAAGAAGAAGTTTTAGAAGAGGTAATTGATAAAGAACCAGTACTTTTTAAAGAAGAAGAACAAGTAGTTTTGGTAGAAACTACTATGAAAACCGAAAGTGTTACTGTTAAAAAGGAACAGTACAAAGCACAGGAAATACAAGAGAACAAGACATTAAATGATGTTGTAGGGGTAGCAGTTGTAGAACAGGTGTCTATAGGTAATTCTAATACAAATTTAGCGGTGTCAGAAGAAATCATAAATTCTAAGGTTGCAGATATTGTAGCACAAATAGATGTTTTAGAGCAGCAAAGTACGGTAACTGATGCCGAAGTAGATTCGTTGTTGAAACGAGCACAAGATGAAATTTTACGAGATAGAATATTTAATAAAGATAAATCTGTTGATGCCATGGCTTTGTTAACAGAGGTTGAAGATGAACTTGATCAAACCTTCCGAGACCAAATTTTTAATTCTTTAAAAGCCAGTTTTATAAAAGTGCGTACTGCAGTGGCAGACCGCAATAATTAATCAATTACAAATCGTTTTTTCTTTCATCTCTATAAAATGCTATAGGGACAGGGAGCGGAGTTTTATTCATCAAAAAATCAAAATCGAAATGAGAACAATTACAATGTATTTAATGGTGTTACTGACACTGTTTATGGTGCAAAATTCAGTAGCGCAAGAAGATTATCAAAAGACAATAGATACTCTAAAAGAGCAAAAGCTCAATATTACAACGCAAGAAAAAGAAGCTTTGAAATTTGAAATAGCGGAAATAGTAAAGCAATTAGAGCGTGGAGAAATCACTCAAGAAGAGGCAGATGCCTTGAAAATGAAAGCAGCTGAAAAGCATGCGCTGAACATTGAAGATAGAATTGCCATTATCAATAATAAAATTTCATTGTTAGAAAGAAATAATGGCGATGTAAAAGAATTGGATACCTTGAATTATAAGTTTGCTTTTCAAATAGGGTTTGGTGATGATGACAAGGACGGAGGGAAACTACTGGATTTTAGACTTAATGAAAACCAGAATAGAAAAGAACCTATTTACGATAGAAGAACATATTCTGATTTGGTAGTTGCTGTGGGTCTTAATAATGCAATAGTCGATGGGCAGTCACTAAATGATTCTCCTTATAAAATAGGAGGTAGTAGATTTTTTGAATTGGGCTGGCAATGGAGAACTCGTGTATTTAAGAATTCTAATTTTTTAAGATTCAACTATGGATTTTCATTTCAGTTTAATGGTTTGAAAGCGAAAAACAATCAATACTTAGTATCGTTAGAAAATGGGCAATCAGAACTTCAAGAGTTCCAATATGATTTGGATAAATCTAAATTTAGGATGGATAATTTTGTTTTTCCTTTGCATTTAGAGTTTGGACCATCCAAGCAGACTACTACGGATAAAAAGATGAGGTACTCTCTTAGGAACCAATTTAGATTAGGTATAGGTGGTTATGGTGGATTTAATATTGGCACGCGTCAAAAATTGAAGTATAACCTTGATGGCGATAATGTAAAAGATAAGTTGAAGCGTAGCTATAATACCAATGATTTAATTTATGGATTAAGTGCCTATGCAGGTGTAGATGGTTTTCTATTATATGTAAAGTATGATTTGAATCCTATATTTAAAGATGCAGCTGTAGAGCAACGAAATATCTCTTTAGGTCTTCGTTTCGACCTTTAGCAAAATATTCATCAATCAAATTAGCTGTGGTGCCGTGCGTAAAAACCGGTTACTACAGCTAATTAACTGTTTTAGAGAACTCGCTATTCATTTCCTCGGTAAATTCATTTTCGTAAAATGCACGTTTACAGTGGTTGCATTCTGCTACCGTAGAACTAGAAATCTTAAAAAGCTTGATCCAAAATATATGAAAGTAGTTCTTTTGGGTAACAGCTGTCAATGTTCCATGTTGCTGACAATAAGGGCATGTACAATTAAAAAGATGTTTAGTTTCGGGCTTTCCAGGTCTAGTGCCAAAGAATAGAATCATTATTGCTATTTTTGATGTTCTAATTTACACAAATTTATTTGCCCTTTTCAAAGGGGCTGAGGTAGCAATATGATTTCAAAAATTACCATAGATAAAGTTTATGAAACCGCTCGTTTAGAAGAGGTGATTGGTGATTTTGTACAACTCAAAAAATCAGGCTCTAACTTCAAAGGTCTTAGTCCGTTTACAGATGAACGTTCACCAAGTTTTATGGTATCTCCCGTAAAACAGATTTGGAAAGATTTCAGTAGTGGTAAAGGTGGTAATGTGGTCGCTTTTTTAATGGAGCACGAGCATTTTACCTATCCAGAGGCTATAAAGTATTTAGCTAAAAAATATAATATTGAAGTAGAGGAGACAGAGCAATCTAACGAGCAAAAAGAACAGGCCAGTGAGCGTGAGAGTATGTATCTGGTATCTGAATTTGCCCAAACACATTTTAAAGAAATGTTGTGGGAGTCTGAGTTGGGTAAAGCAATTGGCTTAAGCTATTTTAAAGAACGTGGGTTTACAGATGAAACCATCAAGAAATTTGAGTTAGGGTATTGCTTAGATCAATGGGACGGTTTTACCACAGCGGCTCTAGATAAGGGATATAAATTAGAATACCTTTCAAAAACAGGGCTCACCATTGTTAAGGAAGATGCCAACAACCCAAATGGTTCACGAAAATTTGACCGATTTAAAGGTCGGGTTATGTTTCCTATCCACTCCTTAAGTGGTCGTGTGCTTGGTTTTGGAGGGCGTATTTTAACGAACGATAAAAAAGCGGCTAAATACCTGAATTCACCCGAAAGCGACATCTACCATAAGAGTAAAGTGCTGTACGGTATTTACCATGCAAAGCAATCTATAGCAAAAGAAGATAATTGTTATCTGGTAGAAGGTTATACAGATGTTATTCAATTTGCGCAGCGCGGTATTGATAACGTAGTGTCTTCTAGTGGTACGGCATTGACTCCGGAACAAATTAGATTGATCAACAGATTGACCAAAAATATAACCGTGTTATTTGATGGAGATGCGGCAGGTCTGCGTGCATCATTGCGTGGTATAGATTTAATCTTGGAGCAAGGTATGAATGTGCGTGTATGTACATTTCCGGAAGGTGAGGATCCAGATAGTTTTGCCAAGAATAATGAGTTAGATGATGTCATGACATATTTAAATGACAATTCTAAAGATTTTATACAGTTTAAGGCATCGCTACTTGTAAAAGAAGCGGATAATGATCCTATTAAAAGAGCAGATACGGTTAGGGATATTGTAAATAGTATTTCTAAAATTCCAGATCGTATTCAAAAAGAAATATATATTCAAGAGTGTGCCCAGATCATGAATATTTCTGAGGCTGTTTTGTTCAATACACTTGCGCAGATCGGTAAGAAGGAAGACAAGAATGCACAAGCTCAACAAAAAGAGGAGCAAAAGGCTTTTGATGTTGTTCGTAATACCAATCAAGAAAAACAGGAAAAAGTAGATGTACAGTATCTATTAGAGCGAAAAATTATTGAATCGCTTATGCTGTATGGAAATCTCAAAGAACAGTTTGAGGATCTAGTATTGAAAGAAAACGATGCGGGAGATTTAGTGTTGGAGCCAGAAATATCTGAAATTAAAGTGTACGAGAAAATCTACTTGGATTTGCAGGAAGATGAAATAGAATTGGCCAATGAGGATTTTCGTAAAATGTATGCTAGACTAATAGAGGCTTTAAATGAAAAGGAAGAATTTTCGATAACAGCCTTCGTCAATAGTCTAGAGCAAGAAATGGCCAATCAAATATCTTCTATTTTAATGGAAGAAGAACGTTACATATTACATGATTGGGAGCGTAAAGAAATTTTTCCGAAGAGTAAAGAAATAGGTGTTGCACAATTGGTAAGTGAGACCATATTGACTTTACGTTGCTTTTTGATTAAAAAGAGAATGAACACCTTGCAAAATACTACTGAAGATTCTACTACAGATCATAGAGAGGTGTTAGAGGAAATTATGAATTACATTCAGTTAAATAAGTTGTTGAACAAGAAACTGAACAGGGTATTGTCTTAAAAACGTAAAAGGTATATAAATAAAAAGACCTGCTCATAGCAGGTCTTTTTTGTGTTTTATACAGTTGTAAGAATTTAGTACAATTCTAAGGCTTTTGCCTGTTGTAATAAATCTACCATGTTGTCTACATTTAATTTTTTCATTAAACGAGCTTTATAGGTACTAACTGTTTTTTCATTTAGGTTCAAACCTAATGCAACTTCTTTGTTACGTTTACCACTAGCTAAAAGTTTTAGTACTTCTATTTCTCTAGTAGATAATTTTCTAAAGAACCTTCTTGGTTTTTTAGTTCCTTCATCAAAAGCAAGACGTTGTGCAAGTTCGTTAGTAATGAACATGCTACCTTCGCTAACTTTCGTTACTGCTGCAGTAATGTATTCTACACCAGATGATTTGGATAAATATCCAAAAGCACCGGCTCTTATGGCGCTAAGTGCATAAACATCTTCAGATTGACCGCTGTACATAAGAACTTTTACGTCTGGGTAATCTTTTTTGATTTTGCGTAATGCCGCTATTCCATTAATATCTGGAATATCCATTTCTAGCATGACCACATCGGGGGTTGTGTCTTTGAGTTTTTCAAAAAGTTCTTCGGTATTAGCTACCTCATCGATCAGTTCAAATCCCTCAGCGGATTCTAGAACCTTCCTAACTCCCATTCTTATGATAGGATGGTTATCCGCTATTAAAACTTTGATCATTAATTATTTTTTTATATAGATTTCAGGACCTTCTTTTGTATGAAAAGACAACATGCAATGTAAGGCTTAAAATTCTAAATTAGAAGTCAAAGTTGCATTTTTTTATTATTAACGTATAATTTTCGAATTTATTTTCGATTTAATACCCTGATTCTTAGTTGAGTTGTTATTTTAACTCGTTTGGTATCTCACAAACCGGAATTGGTAGCATTTTATGCTGGTTCATGGTATTCAACTTTGTAAAGATAGTATAAACTTCCTTTTTTCTACCCTCAAAATCATCAATTTTTTTACCCTCGTCTTTCATGTTCATTGCCCATTCTAGTTCAGGGTAAGAGGCTCCTATCTGATCTTCATCTGTTCTGTCATCTCCCCATAGACCATCCGTTGGTGCGGCCTTTACAATCTCTTCGTTTACTCCTAAAGCTTTTGCAATATCATATACTTCGGTTTTCATTAAATCGGCAATCGGGCTTAAATCTACCCCGCCATCACCGTACTTGGTATAAAACCCTACGCCAAAATCCTCCACTTTATTACCTGTACCTGCTACCAAATATCTTTCTAGGGCGGCGAAATAGTATAAGCTGGTCATACGTAAACGTGCTCGTGTATTGGCTAAAGACATAAATCTGTCTTCCTCATTATCAACACTAGGTAGTGCGTCAACCAAACTGTCAAATACGGGTGTAAGGTTAACCGGTTGTCTTTTTACGTTGGGGAAATTGGCTGTTAACCAGTCAATATGTCTAGAAGCACGGTCACTTTGGTTCTCTGCTTGGTGAATTGGCATCTCTAAACAAAGAAGGTCTAAACCCGTCTTTGCACAGAGGGTTGAGGTAACGGCAGAATCAATTCCGCCAGACACGCCAATTACAAAACCTTTCTGTTTTGCATTTGTAGCATAATCTTTTAACCATTTAACAATGTGCTCAATTACCTTTTCCGTTTGCATACCGCTCTAATTATTTAGTAAAATCAATTAACTTTGCCCTAAAAATAAGTTGAACACTGTAAATAATAAAATGTATTGTAAAATACTTGCCAAGGTCAAACCTATTTTTATGCTATTATCAGTTTTTTTCATTCTTTCTAGCTGTAATGATAGTGATAAGGTAGCAAAAGAGATTGCCGCAATACCAATGGATCTTAAAATATCTCGATTTGATCGTGAGTTCGCCGCTGCAGGTGAAAAAGGTTTACCGGCATTACGTAAAACATATCCGTATTTGTTTCCGGCACCAGATAGTGTTTGGATCGCTAAAATGCAAGATTCGCTTCAGATAGAGCTATTTCAAGAGGTGGGTAATGCCTTTCGTAGTTTTGAAGATGAGGAAGAAGGTTTGGTACAGTTGTTTAAGCACATTAAATATTATTTTCCGCAGTACAAGGTTCCAAAAATTCTTACCGTAACCAATGATGTTGATTACAACAACAGAATTATTTTGACCGATAGTTTACTGTTCATTAGCCTTGATAATTACTTGGGGTCTGAGCATAAGTATTACGGTGGTTTTCAGCGTTACATAGCGCAATCTCTAGATCGCAATTATTTGATTAGCGATGTAGCAAGCGCATTTGCAAAGCAGGTTGTGCCAAGACCTAGAGACCGCAGCTATCTTGCCCGTATGATTTATTTTGGAAAAGAACTATACCTTAAGGATAAGTTGATGCCTGAGGCAAGCGATGGAAAAAAGATAGGATATTCTCAAGAAGAAATAGACTGGGCGGTTGCCAATGAAGAGCCAATGTGGAGAAATTTTATAGAGAACGAATATTTATATAGTACCGATAATAAATTGAATCAGCGATTTTTAGAACCTGCACCATTTTCTAAATTCGGTTTAGAGTTAGATAATGAGTCGCCGGGGAGACTTGGTCGTTATATAGGCTGGCAAATTGTACGTGCCTTTATGGAAAACAATGATGTAAGCATGATGCAGTTAATGCCAATGCCTGCAGATGAAATATTTAAGAAATCAAATTACAAACCGAGAAATTAGATGGCAGATTTACATACTTCAGAAATTACACTGCGCGTAGGATTAGATGATAATAGAATTCCGGAAACATTAAACTGGTCTGCACAAGACGGCGGTATAGAGAACGAAGCCGCAAAGGCAATGTTATTATCCGTTTGGGATAGCAAGAACCAAGAGTCTTTGAAAATAGATTTGTGGACAAAAGATATGCCTGTAGACGAAATGAAAACATTCTTTCATCAGACCTTGGTTTCTTTGTCAGATACTTTTCTAAAGGCAACACAAGACGAAAAAATGACCGCTACCATGAAAGATTTTTGTGATTACTTCGCAGAAAATCTAAATCTTAAGGATCAAGGTTAAGCCGTTTTCAATTTCTTTTTACCTTTTGTTTTTTTAATCCAGTAGATAATATAGGCAGTTCCTAGTACGGACGGAGTAATCCATGCCCATAGATTGTCTTGGTGCATACCGGCAACAAAAAATGCAGTTACCGATGCAATGAGTGCACCCAACATTCTGCTTAGGTGATTTATGAGCCATAGCTTTCTATTGTTCAAGGTATTCTTAAAGAGCTTGTAATCTCCGTAAGGTAGAAACAGACCGATGATCCCGAAGAACAGATAAAGAATACTGTGAGAATAGCCGTTTAGTAATCCGGTGACACCAAAGCCGATCATTAGCAGGGCACAAATAGCCATAATCCCAGAAACTAGTTTATCGGTCAAGTTTGCTTTTGTTTTTTTGGTCGATTTGAATGTAAGTGCTCTATTGCCCGCCAAAACCATGTAGATGGTAAAAATACCGATCAAAAATAAAAAGGTATTGATGTGATTGGGCATTCTGGCGACTACCAAAGAAATTACAGAGCTAATGATCATAGACCAAGAAAACCATTTCCCTAATAGTTTATGGTTTCGTTGTCCTTTTCTGACGATTATGCTGGCAATACCCGTTATAAGTCCTACTCCTCCAAAAAAGGCGTGTATGTAAATGAAAATTTTAATGATGTTTTCCATGTTCGGTTGGTTTAATGTTTTACAAAGATGGAGGTATCATTGTTTTGAAGATAAGTTAAGTTACCCAATTGTAAGTTTTGGGTGCTGAGTTGTGTTGGTAGAGAAGTAAAGAGTATTAAGTACAAAGTCACAAGTAAAAAGTATGTGTCATTGCGAGGAGGTTTTATTGAATTTTCACTCCATGTAATTTACCTATGTCAGTTCGAGTGTTTTCTGAAAGAAAATGTATCGACAACAGGTTTGGAACACGATAGGTTCTCGATACCTTCCTTGTCGGCGGGCAAGCAAATTTTCTCATACTTCGAAAATTCACTCGAACTGATATTTTGTTCTGATATGGTAAAGAGTATTAAGTAAAAAGTACAAAGTCTTTGCGAGGGGATTTTTAGCAATGTGGTAATCTATTGAAAACAAAGTTTTAATTGTGATATTGTCAGTTCGAGTGGTTTTATGACGTAGCAAAGCTGAGTCATAAAATTGTATCGAGAACAGGTTTGGAACACGATAGGTTCTCGATACCCTCCTTGTCGGCGTGCAAGCAAATTTTCTCATACTTCGAAAATTCACTCGAACTGATATTTTGTTCCGTTATAGTAAAAGGTGCGTAGTACCAATTTTTATAGACAATAGCTTATTGCAAACGGCTTAATACTTCGTACTTATTACCTGATACAAAAAAACGCGCAGCGTTAAAAAAAACCATCAACAAACAACTACTTCCTATTCTTCTTAGGCTTGCATGTCATACAAAAATCTGAAAGGGTATTAATTTCATCAATGACTTTGTTGTGTTCTTTTTGTAGCAATTCAGCATCTTTACCAAAATCCGTTGCCTTAAAAACTTGTGCGCTTACGGTATTCATCTCTTTTTGTAGCTCATTAAAAATAGGTTGAAATAAGCTAGAATCACTAAAAGCACCTTTTTCCTCATATATCTTCTTGCGTATTTTTCTGGAGTACAATTCTACCAGGTCAAAATCATACCGACCAAATTGTAGTAGCTGATTCGCTGTTAATGAATCTGGGGCAACCAATACCGCTAAGTTCTTTTGAAAAATAGCTTTGACCTTGCTGTTGAAGTTCTTGGTGAACATGAAAGAAACCGAATTCATATTAAAACTGAAATCGATTTTTGAGCCCGAATAAATGGAATAGGAGGTAAGTGCGGGGTTAATTTCTGATTCGGGCGACTGATAGTCGCTTAGCTGTAATTCGTAATCTGGGTTCCAGACTATTGGTTCTTGTGCTATCGCAAATGATGATGAGAATGCTATTATCAGTACTAGAAAAATGTTTTTCACGGGATACAATTTTGAATCGAAAGTACTACAAATAGTAATTCGCAATTCGCCTTTCAATAGAATTGAGTATTAAAGTTTGTTAAAGCCTATAACTGAAACTCTGTTTGGTTGGTGCCGGTGTCAAAAATATTAGGATAGTGCTCACGGGCGTTCCGTTCCATGAAAGTTAGAGGGAGGTCCTCAAAATGACCGTAATCTTCTAGGTATTCCATAAACTGGGTGCCTTCTTCATTGTATTCTTGTAAAACGGCATCATTTTCTCCATCAAAATCTAAAGGAGCCACACGTAGCATTTCACATAAAGATGTATTGAAGGTTGGCGATAGTTTCAGCCATTTACCATTTATAAAAGCATCTACCATACCATGGGGAGTAAGTTCATTAGAGCCAAATTTTTCAATAAGCCGTTCTACACCAATATGGTTTTTAACTTTCGCCAAGTGAATTCGTGCAGGTATGCCAAGCGCGCGGAGTGCGGCAATCAAGATGATAGATTTATCAATACAATGACCGTTGGTGCGTTTTACAATTTCACTGGCACGGTATTTCTCTTTATTAAAACTTAAGCTGTAGGGGTCATAACGCCAGGTATCTCTTACCGTGTTGTATAGTGCAATGGAAATTTCTTTTTCAGAAAGTGTGGTGTTTTTAAATTCAGAAACCAAATCTTGAATCTCGTCACTTTCAAAATCAAAAAAATAGGTAGGGGATAGGTAGTCCATAGCGTTAAGTGTTTTTGAAGCAATTAGTTGATTTGTAAGCCAATGACTAAGATAAGAAATTTATAGGTGTCAAGGGTAAATCGCAAATCGACCAAAGCCGGTATTAAGTAAAGAGTATAAAGTAGTAAGTATGAATTCTGAAGTACGAGGTATAAGGTTGGAATAAAGAAAATAGAGTTTAGAAAATAGACTTTTTTGATTTCAAGTATTTAGCTATGCTAAATTTTTATCAGTAAAAGCCAAAAGCCAAAAGCCAAAAGCCAAAAGCCAAAAGCCAAAAGCCAAAAGCCAAAAGCCAAAAGCCAAAAGCC
>NZ_JARKMR010000007.1 GCF_029350975.1 Maribacter zhoushanensis | reverse complement strand
AGCCAACAGCCAACAGCCAACAGCCAACAGCCAACAGCCAACAGCCAACAGCCAACAGCCAACAGCCAACAGCCAACGGCTACTTTAAAACTTCAGCCTTTTCAATATAAATGTTCTGTAAAGGCCAATCCCCTTTTTCAACAGGTACATTATTTATTTTGTCGACCACATCCATACCATCTATGACTCTACCAAAAGGTGTGTATTCGTCATCTAAATGATAAGACCCAGGATTGGTTACAACAATGAAAAATTCAAAAGGTGAGGCTAGCATATGTGGATTATCCATTTCGCTACTGGGCATAGATACGGTGCCTCTGTGATGTTTATGACCTTTTCGGGTATCAGGCGGTAATAGGTATCTTCCTAAATCATTTCTTTTCTTTCCGGTTCGTTCATCATCAGAATTTCCGCCTTGAATAATAAAATTTTTAACTACCCTATGAAATTGGGTGTAGTCAAAGTATCCTTTTTCGGTAAGGTAAATGAAATTGGCTCTGTGGTAGGGTACGTTCTCAAATAACTCTATAGTAAAGCTGCCTAGGTTGGTGGTAATTTTAACCTTGTTAGATTTTAAAGTTTTTTCATAATTGAAAAAGAAATCTATAGCATTGTCTTCATTAAGTTCAAAAGCTTTTTCCTGCTCGTCTTTAGTAACTTCTTTTTCTGTAATTTTAGTAGAGTCTATTGTAGTCGTTGATTTAGAAGTTGTATCGTCAACCTTCTTAGGGGTATCTTTGCAGCTGGCAAAAGCTACAATAGTAACGAAAAAGAATATATTGAATTTAAGTGAACGCATGGATTTCAATTTTTTTGAACAACGAATATCAAAAATAAAGGATCTACCGCTACCGGGGGAAGCTTCACAGTACAAAATGGCTCCAGAAAGTCGTATTGAAGATTTACAACGAATTAATCGATCAAAAAAGAATCCAAGAAAGGCGGCAGTGATGGCTTTGTTTTATCCTACGGTAAATCAGAATACTAATCTTTTGTTGATATTAAGAAAAACGTATGAGGGCGTTCATTCTAATCAAGTAGGTTTTCCAGGAGGAAAAGTAGAACTGTCAGATGACGGATTGCTTACAACAGCATTGCGCGAAACCCATGAAGAAGTAGGTGTAGACCCTAAGGATGTTACCTTGGTAAAGGAAATTTCAGAAATATTTATACCGCCAAGTAATTTTATCGTACAGCCTTATATAGGATTGTATAAAAATCCAAAACCTTTTGTAAAACAAGAGTCAGAGGTAGAGTTAATTCTAGAAGTACCAATACTAGATTTTTTAGACGAAGCAAAAGTTGTCTCTAAAAAAATAACTACTTCTTATGCGGTGGATATTGAAGTACCTGCCTTTAAATTAAACGGTTATATAGTATGGGGCGCTACGGCGATGATGATGAATGAGATTAAAGAGTTATTAAAACAAGTGTTATAAGGCATATTTATTTATTTTAGCATTCTATGGGATTATTTGATAAAAACCCTTTTGGGCATAATTTATTTATTAAAAAGTGGCTAATTCGTATTTTGGCCTTGCTTTCGCACCAGCGTTATAAAGGTTTTAATACCTTAGAAATTGAGGGTTCTGACATTATTAGAAATCTGCCTGATAGAAACGTTTTATTTGTTAGTAATCATCAAACTTACTTTGCAGATGTTGTGGCTATGTTTCATGTATTCAATGCTAGTTTAAGCGGTAGGGAAGATTCAATTAAAAACCTGGGATACATATGGCAGCCTAAATTGAACATGTACTATGTTGCAGCTGCCGAGACTATGAGAAAAAGTCTATTGACCAAAATTATGGCATATGCAGGCTCTGTGAGTGTTGAAAGAACATGGCGTTCAGAAGGTAAAGATGTAAAGCGTCAAGTAAAAATGAGTGATATCTCTAGTATTGGTAAAGCTTTAAATGATGGCTGGGTAATTACTTTTCCGCAAGGCACAACTACACCATGGAAACCTTTAAGAAAAGGAACCGCACATATTATCAAAAAATATAAACCAGTTGTAGTACCCGTGGTAATAGATGGTTTTAGACGTTCTTTTGATAAAAAAGGACTACGCGTAAAGAAAAAGGGAATTCTTCAATCTATGGTCATCAAAGAGCCGTTACAGATAGATTATGAGAATGAGTCTTCTGAATCTATAATAGAGAAATTAGAATACGCTATAGAGCAACATCCTTCATTTTTAAAAGTTATTTCTAAAAAAGACCTATTAGCTGTTGAAGAAGAAAATAAACAGCGTAAATGGAGGCAGTCTTAAACCGCCAAATGTTTTAGTTCGCTGTAGTTATTCTTTAATTTTCTAAGTAATAGACCATACAGAAGAAAATAAATTCCGCCCATGGCTAAAGTTAAGATTACGCCAAAAATACCAATGGAAAGCATAACTGTAATCTTTAGTTTTTCTGCAGATATGTTTTCTAGACTATCTTTTAATTCAGGAAATGCTGAAACAATATTATCATTAAGATAAACCCCTATAATCATTATGATTATGGTGACCATAATCATAGATAAAGAAAAGATGACGTAGTGTTTAACGGTCTTTCTAGTTTTTATTATTTTCTTCATCAAGTTCTTAGAATTATCTAAAACGGAGATTTCCTTAAACCTTTTATAAAATTGGTATATAAAATAAAATGCTACCAAATAGGTAAATCCGGATAATACTTTAAGGTATTTAGCAATACCAATATTCTCATAGATTTCCATACCCTCACGAAAAGATGGTAAAAGATACAATAACTGAGGTACAGTAAATTCTAAGATGCTTATTATCAATATCCATTTAACGATAGAGGAAGATTTCTTCCATATCATTTTATGTATTTCATCATAGCTTAATTTAGGAACGTTAAATTCCTTTTTCTGCCAGTCTTTCTTTAGTAATTCCAGTTCGTCCGTCATACGCTTATGGATTCAAAATGGTTCTTAATTTTGTTTTGATACGATTCATCTTCACTCGTGCATTTACTTCGGTAATACCCAAAGTTTCTGAAATTTCAGTATAATTTTTATCCTCCAGATATAAAAAGACCAATGCTTTGTCCACATCGTTTAATTGCTTAACGGCTTTATACATTAGCTTTAATTGTAATTCTTCGGTCTCGTCATACTCATCTGCCTTGATCTTAAAAATTATAGACTCATAATCAGCGGTATCAATTCTTCTTTTATTTTTTCGGTATAAGGTAATGGCGGTATTTAAGGCCACACGATACATCCAAGTACTAAACTTTGCATCACCCCTAAATTTAGGGTAAGCTTTCCATAGCTGAATAGTAATTTCTTGAAACAAATCATTGTGAGAGTCGCGGTCATTTGTGTATAGGGTACAGACTTTATGGACAATATTTTGATTGTCCTGTAGCTCGGTCACAAATTTGTGTTCAAGGTCTTTATTCACTGTTGGTTGGTTGTTCTTAAAACGTTAGTCTAACAAAGGTTTTATTTGTTACAAGAATTTTAAAAAAAATAAAAGTGCCAAAGTTATCTTTGGCACTTTTCAACGAAATTTAATTTGAATACTATTTTCTATAATCTAATGCAGGAGCTCTATCTCCTAATAACGGAATATATTTAAAATCTGCACCTCTTTTTTCTAAGAATTCAGCTTTGGCCGCTGCTACTAATTTTTTATCCTTGAATAAATCAATAGCTGTCATCGTCAATGTCTTTGCAGCGATCATCATACCTTTATTACCAATAGATGTGCCACCTGCAGCAACAGCTTGCCAGCTATGTGCTGGTGTGCCAGGTACCCATGTAGCAGTACTGAAACCAACTGTAGGTACGGTAAAACTAACGTCGCCAACATCTGTTGATCCAAATGCTTTGGCTTCGGTCTTGTAAGGTTGTACATTTTTTGCAGTAGCTAAATCCGCTTTTTCTTGACCTAAAGTTTTTGCGATTTTATCCGCAAATGCCTTTTCTTCGGCTGTATATTCCATTCCACCGACTTCAGATAAATTTTCGTGCATTACCTTCTGTAAGGTTAAGTTGGCCAATAACTCGTGTGTACCCCCGATCATTTCATAATCCATAGTAGTACCTGTGCCTAATGCTGCACCTTCAGCTGCTTTGACCATACGGTCAAAAATTTCGATAACAACATCACGTCTATTGTGGCGAGCGTAATAGTAGACTTCTGCAAAATCAGGAATAACATTTGGTGCTTTTCCACCATCTGTAATTACGTAGTGAATTCTAGCTTCTTGTGGAATGTGCTCACGCATCATATTTATCATCATGTCCATAGCTTCAACCCCGTCTAAGGCAGAACGACCTTTGTCTGGTGATGCTGCGGCATGAGCAGAAACACCGTGAAATCTAAATTTAGCAGACTTGTTCGCCAAGGCTGCACCGGCACTTGCTGCATTCTGAGCACCTGGGTGCCAATGTAAAGCAATATCTACATCATTAAAAAGTCCTTCACGGACCATATATACTTTACCGGATCCACCTTCTTCCGCTGGTGTACCGTAAAAGCGAATAGTACCTTTAGATTTGTTTGCTTCTAGCCAATCTTTAGTAGATATGGCAGCAGCTGTAGAGGCTGTGCCAAATAAATGGTGACCGCATGCGTGACCTGCCGCGGCACCTGCAGATTCTTTTTCTGAAACAGCTTTTTGAGAAAGACCAGGTAAGGCATCAAATTCACCCATAATTGCAATTACCGGGCTTCCGCTACCATATTCGGCGACAAATGCAGTTGGTATACCTGCAACGCCTTTTTTAATAGTGAATCCGGCATCTTGTAATGTCTGTTGTAGAAGTCCGGAACTTTGTTCTTCTTGGTATCCCATTTCTGCGAATTCCCAAATATTTTGAGCAATTATTCCGTATTCATCACTTTTTTGCTCTAATTTTTTAATAATGTCTTTTTCGCTTTTTTGAGCCTTCATTGAATAAAAGGAAGTACCGAGTACCGCCAGTAAAATAAGGGATTTACGCATTTTGGTGTTTGTTTGAGTTAGACCTTAAAGATACTAAAAACACATTATTATTTTAAAGTAGAAGTCCATTTGTTTAATTTAGCATTTAAGTATTCATACTATGAACATACCCCTTTCAAGCTATCCTAGAATCGTAATTATAGGAGGTGGTTTTGGCGGAGTTTCTCTGGCTAAAAAATTAAGTAAGCAAGAAGTACAGGTTGTTCTTATCGATAGGAACAATTATCATACTTTTCAACCCTTATTATATCAAGTATCTACAGGAGGTCTTGAGCCAGATTCTATAGCTTACCCATTGCGTAAAGTGCTAATAGGTTATGATAATTTCTATTTCCGTTTGGCCGAGGTAGATCATATAGATACCGCTAATAAAAAAGTTAATACGAATATTGGTGATATAAGTTTTGACTATTTAGTAGTAGCAACGGGTTCAAAAACCAACTTCTTTGGTAATGAGCAAATAGAGAAGAATGCGATGTCAATGAAATCTATACCGCAATCTTTGAATCTTCGTAGTTTAATATTAGAGAATTTTGAACAGGCACTACTTACAGATGATTATCATGAAAGAGATGCGTTAATGAATTTTGTGATTGTTGGTGGCGGACCAACAGGGGTAGAGCTATCTGGTGCCTTGGCAGAAATTAAGAAAGGTATTTTGCCAAAAGATTATCCTGATTTAGATACCAGAAGGGCACAAATAAATATTGTACAAGGTGGTGATTGTTTATTACCGGGTTTTAGTGCACAGGCATCAAAAAAAGCGGAAGATTTCTTAGAAAAATTAGGAGTTCAAGTTTGGAAAGGTGTTCGTGTTACCGGCTATGATGGTAAAACCGTGACTACAAAAACAGACCTTAAATTTGATGCCGCTACCGTAGTTTGGGCTGCAGGAGTAAAAGGAGCGGGAATTAAAGGTTTAGATGCAGAAGGTGTAATTGCTGGCGGTAATAGAATTAATGTAAACGAATTTAATCAAGTAATTGGTCACCCAAACATTTTTGCCATAGGTGATATTGCATGTATGGCAACCGAAGATAACCCACGTGGACACCCAATGGTAGCGCAACCGGCAATACAGCAAGGTAAATTATTGGGTAAAAACCTTGTAAACTTAATAGAGAACAAACCTATGAAACCATTTGTCTATTTTGACAAGGGTAGTATGGCAACCATTGGTCGTAATAAAGCGGTTTGCGATATAAAGAAATTTAGGTTTCAAGGGGTTTTTGCTTGGTTTGTTTGGATGTTTGTACACCTTTTTTTCTTGATCGGATTTAGAAATAGAATGGTAGTATTTATAAACTGGGTGTATAATTACATCAGGTTTGATCGAGAGGCACGGTTGATCATCCGTCCATTTAAAAGAGATTATAGTCAGTTCAAAGATTAAGAATCTTTCAATTTCCATATTTATAAATAAAGTTTTCTAAATGCTCGACAGTTAATTTTTTGTCAAGTATTTGGTCAGTTTTTATTTTTAAAATACCTTTTGTAGGAATTTATTTCAATAACCGATTTCCAACCTATGAAAGTTCTGATAAGTGGTTTTCTATTCTTTTTCGTAATTGCTTCTAGTGGGCAGACAGTAGAGGAGCCTCCGGTATCAGGGTTGCAGTCGTCTCAGAAAGGATTTTTAATTACAGGTCATGCCTACCCGACTGGAGCTACAGGCGATATTCATAAATCTTTTATGATACAGAACGGTATTACAAAATCGTTGAAACTAGAATTACAAGGTTTTTATGATACATATATATTAAGCGAAAGGTTTAGGTCTAGTGTATTAACTAAAGTGTACTTAAATGAAAAATTATATCTGCTTAGTGGTTTAGAAGCAGAGGTTGCTACAGAAAAGGCAGGAGTTGGACAAACATCATATCGTCTTGGTGTTGTACCTGGTGCAGGTTATGATATCAATGAAAATTTCATGATAGAGTTGAAAAGTAATGTTCAGCTAAACAAGTCAAATATTGGTGTATATGGTGAGACTAGGTTAGCAATGCCTTCGGTATATACTATTGGTAGTAAGTGGAAATTTTAATGGCTTTTTCTGGGGTGATACGTATTCATGACTTCCGCTAAATGGGTGCGGTCTACGTGCATGTATATTTCTGTTGTAGTAATACTTTCATGACCTAACATTTGTTGAATAGATCTTAAATCGGCTCCGTTTTCAAGTAAGTGAGTGGCAAATGAATGTCTAAAGGTATGTGGACTAATACTTTTTTTCAAGTCAATTTTAACCGCTAAGTTTTTTACGATAGTAAATATCATGGCACGGGTTAGTTGCTTTCCACGACGGTTTAGAAAAAGAATATCTTGAAACCCTTCTTGAATATTTAAATGGACTCTAATTTCATTTCTATAAATATCAATGTATTTTTTGTTTACAGAACTTACAGGTACAAAGCGCTGTTTGTCACCTTTACCGGTGACTTTAATAAAGTCTTCCTCAAAAAACAAATCAGAAATTTTTAATCCAATAAGCTCAGAAACTCGTAATCCGCAGCCATATAAAGTTTCTAACATAGCTCTGTTACGTTCTCCTTCTGCAGTGCTTAGGTCAATTGCATCAATTAATTTGTCTATTTCATTTTCTGAAAGTGTATCTGGTAGTTTTCTTCCAATTTTAGGCGATTCAATTAAATCTAACGGATTGTCTTTCCGGTAATCTTCAAAAATTAAATAATTAAAAAAACTTTTGAGTCCCGATATAATTCGAGCTTGAGACCTTGGATTGACCACTTTGGCAATTTCATAAATAAACTGTTGTACAGTATTCTTGTCAATGAGAATTGGAGTAACATTAATATCATGAGTCTCAAGAAAAGATATCAATTTTTCAATATCCATAGTGTAGCTCTGAATAGAGTTTTTTGATAGACCACGTTCAAGTTTTAAATAAGTGGTATAATCTTTCAGTGCATGTTTCCATTTCATGGCTTAAAGATAAAGAATACATTAGTTCGGTTGGCTGTAAAGTAAAGTGTATAGAAGTATAAAAGGATATTATAAAGCCTCTTTTTTTTAAATGATACTTTTTGTAACCTACCTAATTGAATGATGTACAACTACTTTTACCGTATTCACAACAAAGATGCCTGTAAGCTTAGTCTTACCTTTATTTTTGTAATAAATAATCAAACCAACCCATGAATAAGTATTTTGTTTTACTATTTGCCTTGTGTCTTTCAACCGGAATTTTTGCTCAAGAAGGATTTAAATTCGGTATACAGGCAGGTATACCCTTAGACGATTATAATGAAGCTGTAAGTGTTGTACTTGGAGCTGATTTCTCATACATGTATCCGCTAGGTGAAGTGGTAGATGTAGGACCTGCTATTGGTTATATTCATGGTTTTGCCGAAACTTTTCAAACAACAATTATTAGAGAGGAGCAAGAAGCTGTTCAGTTTTTGCCATTATCTGCTGGCGTTCGTTTTTGGACGTCAAATTATTTCTCATTTGGTGGTAACGTAGGTTATGCCATGGGCATTAATGACGGTAATGAAGGTGGTTTATATTACAGACCAACAATTGCTTATTTAATGAGTTCAAGTGTAGAGGTTAATTTATCGTACACTGGTATTGATGTTGAGGAAACAACATGGTCAACAGTGACTTTAGGAATTGTCTACAATTTTGAGCCAAAATATAGAACTCGTCGTTAAAGAAATACTTTTCCAAGCAAGATTAATTTACTTCCTATATTTCTAATTCATTGTATGGTAACATTCATTATTTTTGATATATGAAGATTATCATAATAAATGGCCCTAACCTTAATCTTTTAGGTAAAAGGGAGCCAGAAGTATACGGTTCTGAAACTTTTGAAGATTACTTTTCAAAATTACAATTCAAGTTTAAAGATGTTGAATTGGAATATTTTCAATCTAATATAGAAGGAGAGTTGATATCCAAGATTCAAGAAACGGGTTTTTCTTATGATGGTATCGTTTTAAATGCGGCGGCGTATACACATACTTCTGTTGGTATAGGTGATGCGGTAAAAGCGGTAGAAACTCCAGTAATAGAAGTCCATATCTCTAATACACACCAACGCGAAGAGTTTAGGCATATATCTTACATATCACGTGCAGCACATGGTGTAATACTAGGGTTTGGCTTAAAAAGTTATGATTTGGCTATTGAAAGCTTTTTATTTTAACTCAAAAATAAGTTAAAGGAATTCTAGGTATTTGAAATTTTTAAAGGCACTTTCAGTGGCTTTATATTTTTATTTATTTACCAGAATTATTGAAAAGAAAAATTATTCTGAAGCGTTGTCTTCAGGTCTTAAATATTTTTCTTCAACGTAGAAAGTAGCAAAGGGTAGAAGTGATGCTATTCCGAAAATGAATACTTTCTTAAAGCTCCATTTATGGGTAAACCCAACTATTAGCGTTAAAGCTATAAAGGCAATGAATAAAAAACCGTGCGCGTAACCTACTAATTTATTTGGCTCTGGTATTTCTGCCCAATATTTTAAAGGCATGGTTACTCCGAACAACGCCAAATAGGAGATTCCTTCTAAAATTGCCGTTGCTCGAAATAATTTTAACATGCTGTACTGTATTGTAATTAATTATAAGTGGATAACCTCGTCATAAGCCGCTGCAGTTGCTTCCATAACAGCTTCGCTCATAGTTGGGTGTGGGTGAATAGCTTTAAGTACTTCGTGCCCTGTAGTTTCAAGTTTACGACCAAGAACCGCTTCAGCAATCATATCTGTAACACCTGCACCGATCATATGGCAACCTAGCCATTCGCCATATTTGGCATCATATATAACTTTAACGAATCCTTCATAAGCACCGGCAGCTTTTGCCTTACCACTTGCAGAGAAAGGAAATTTACCAACTTTAATTTCAATACCTTTTTCTCTAGCTTGTTTTTCGGTTAAACCAACAGAAGCAATTTCAGGAGAACAGTATGTACAACCTGGTATGTTACCGTAATCTAATGGTTCAACGTGCATTTCTGCTAATTTTTCTACACATAAAATACCTTCGGCAGATGCAACGTGTGCAAGTGCAGGTCCTGGTGTAACATCACCAATGGCAAAGTATCCTGGTATGTTTGTTTGGTAGTAATCATTTACCAAAATCTTATCTCTATCGGTAGCAATACCAACATCTTCTAATCCTATATTTTCAATATTGGTTTTAATACCAACGGCAGATAATACGATATCAGCTTCAAGAACTTTTTCTCCTTTTGCTGTTTTTACCGTAGCTTTTACGCCACTACCAGAAGTGTCAACAGAAGTAACTTCGGCAGATGTCATTATCTTAACCCCTGCTTTTTTAAAGCTTCTTTCTAATTGCTTGGAAACATCTTCATCTTCAACCGGTACAATGTTCGGTAAATATTCAACAACGGTAACCTCGGTTCCCATAGAGTTGTAGAAGTAAGCGAATTCAATACCGATAGCACCACTACCAACAACAATCATTTTCTTTGGTTGCTTGTCTAAGGTCATAGCTTGTCTGTACCCAATAATTTTCTTGCCATCTTGTGGTAAGCTAGGTAGTTCTCGGCTTCTTGCTCCAGTAGCAATAATGATATTGTTAGCGCTGTATTCAGTAGTAGAACCATCTTCAGCCTTAACAGAAACTTTCTTTCCTGGTTTTAAAGTTCCGTAACCTTTAATTACTTCAATTTTATTTTTTTTCATCAAGAACTGAACACCTTTGCTCATTCCATCAGCAACACCGCGACTTCTTTTAACAACCGCATCAAAAT
Source organism: Maribacter zhoushanensis (assembly GCF_029350975.1). Taxonomy (GTDB): domain Bacteria; phylum Bacteroidota; class Bacteroidia; order Flavobacteriales; family Flavobacteriaceae; genus Maribacter; species Maribacter zhoushanensis. The sequence goes on along the minus strand of NZ_JARKMR010000007.1, from coordinate 126,711 downwards.
CTTTATCGGCACCTTTAATTTTTAAACCGTAATCTTCTGCATGTTTCAAGTATTCAAATACTTGTGCAGATTTCAACAAAGCTTTAGTAGGTATACAACCCCAATTTAAGCAAACGCCGCCTAAACTTTCTTTTTCAATAATGGCAGTCTTAAAGCCTAATTGTGCAGCCCTAATTGCGGTAACATATCCACCGGGACCACTACCTAAAACGATAATATCGAAAGTGCTCATATTTTGATTTTTTGTAGTTTTTATTGAAGTGCAAAAATACAAAACCAAATTGAGATTGATTGTAGGATTTTAAAATATGACCTTTATTATGAAATTGTGATATTTTGAAAAAGTTCTAGTTAGTTTACTATGAATGTTATAGAAACAAACAAGAGACCTAAAAAGGTCTCTTGTTTGTAAAATATTTTAGTGAAAAATTATTCTGCGGGAACAAAATTTAAAGCTACACCATTTATACAATGACGCAAACCTGTTGGGTCTGGTCCGTCTTCAAAAACATGACCTAAATGACCACCGCAGGTAGCACAGTGTTCTTCTGTTCTTTTGTAGCCAATTTTATAATCTACATCATAGGCAACGTTACCTTCTATCTCTTCATAAAAACTAGGCCATCCGGTACCAGAATCAAATTTCGTGTAACTTTTGAATAAAGGCGTGGAACATGCGGCACAGACGTAAGTCCCTTTTTCTTTATTCTTTAAAAGCTCGCTAGTAAACGGGTTTTCAGTAGCAGCTTCGCGAAGTACATAATACTCAGAATCTGTTAATTCTTTTTTCCATTCGCTATTCGTTTTCTGTATGGCAAATTCTTTTTTATCACTCGTTTTTGTTACGGTGGCCATCTCTTTTTGTTGAGAGTTGCCTTTACAGCTTACAAAGAGTACCAATAGGGCAATTGCAATATTTATTTTCATCTTTCCAATTTTTTTTAATTCTGTCGGTGAAATTACCTATTCCTTTCAAGGTAATGTATCTACGAGTTTTTTAGAGTTAAAGTTTTAATAAATGGACATAAAAAAAGCCTTTGAGAAATGCTCAAAGGCTTTAGCTTAAATAGGTTAATTACCCAGGGATATTATTGTAATGTTACTTTCTGAACTTCTTCTTCTGTAACACCTAAATGTGCCATTACAGAATTTATGTTAGAAGTGTCTAATTTGCCAGTTGTTGATTCTGCCGGTAAAACAGCAATTCTAAAAATTTGATTGTCAGTATCTCCTGGTTGTAAGGTAGCTAGGTCAAAATCTGACTCTAAGAAAATACTAACGTCTAAAAAGGTGTAGTCAAAGTTATATTGTAAAAGCCCTTGATCTAATATTCTTGTTTGCGGCATTAATCTCCATATATCAACAGATTCACCATTGCTGTCTTCGGTTACATCCCAAAGCATGTAAACTAGAACTACATCAGTTTCAAAAACTTCTACAGTTTGTGGAAACTCGTAAAATATAGAATAGTCATTATCTAAAGTGAACGTACCTTCAATATCCACTACTTGCCCTAAGATGTTTACTCCGTCCGCACCATCTAATCCATCCAAACCGTCAAATCCGTCAAAACCAGAAGGTCCTTGTGGTCCTTCACAAGATATAATAAACAACGCGGCTAGTGCTCCAATAAATAAATTCAGTTTTCTCATAATGTTATAATTTTATGGTTTGAGTTTTAATTTTGAATAGTTGTTTCAAAAAGCGTTCCAATTTTGGTATTTAGATAATTAAATCGGATATTAACCTCTATATTCTCAACAAAAAAGAATTGAAGTCGGTCGTCTTCAAAAGATGATTAGCTTTACAAAAATAAACACTCTATATGCCTAACGTACAAGTTCACTCACTTTTCACTGATTTTGACATTGATCTTTTTAAAGGAGGTAAGCATTATCGGCTATATGAAAAGTTGGGTTCACATTTGGTAGAAGTAGATGGTGTAACCGGTACATACTTTGCTGTATGGGCTCCGTCTGCAAAACAAGTATCCGTTATCGGTAATTTTAATTCGTGGAACGTAGAAGAGCACCAATTAAATGTTAGATGGGATTCTAGTGGTATTTGGGAAGGATTTATACCTAATATAGGTAAGGGTGAAATATATAAGTATAAAATACAATCTAATAATAACGATATCTGGACAGAGAAAGCAGATCCTTTTGCCAGGTATTGCGAGCACCCGCCAAACACAGCTTCCATAATTTGGACAGCTGAGCATGATTGGAAAGATGATGCGTGGATGGGGTATAGAAAAGATAAAAACGGATTAGATAAACCTTATTCCGTTTATGAAGTGCATTTGGGGTCTTGGAAAAAGAATTCCGAGAATAAGTTTTTGACCTATAAAGAGTTTGCAATAGACCTTGTAAATTATGTTAAAGATATGGGGTATACCCATGTTGAGTTTATGCCGGTAATGGAATATCCTTATGATCCATCTTGGGGATATCAACTAACCGGTTATTTCGCGCCGACTTCAAGATTTGGTTCTCCGGAAGAATTTAAGTTTTTGGTAGATGCTTTTCATCAAAACGATATAGGTGTAATTCTAGACTGGGTACCTTCTCATTTTCCAGAAGATGCTCATGGTTTAGGGTTCTTTGATGGTTCTAATTTATATGAACACCCAGATAGAAGAAAAGGCTACCATACAGATTGGAAGAGTTTAATATTTAATTATGGCAGAAATGAGGTTAGAGCTTTTCTGATAAGTAATGCAATATTCTGGTTGGATCAATTTCATGTAGATGGTCTTCGTGTAGACGCTGTGGCGTCTATGTTGTATTTAGACTATTCTAGGGAAGATGGAGAGTGGGAGCCTAACATGTATGGTAATAACGAGAATTTAGAGGCAATGTCGTTTATTCGTGAATTGAACGAAGCAGTATACTCTAATTTTGAAGGTGTACAGACCATTGCTGAAGAATCTACCGCATTTACGGGCGTGTCTAAGCCAGTTGAACATGGCGGATTAGGTTTTGGAATGAAATGGATGATGGGTTGGATGCATGACACCCTGCAATTTTTTCAAAAAGAACCAATTTATAGAAAACACCATCAAAACGATTTGACCTTTAGTATGACCTATGCTTTTACCGAGCATTTCATGTTACCTTTTTCTCATGATGAGGTAGTTTACGGAAAACAGTCTTTGGTATATAGAATGCCAGGTGATGAATGGCAACGTTTTGCGAATCTAAGATTGTTGTTTGGGTATATGTTTACGCACCCGGGTACCAAATTAATGTTCATGGGTGGTGAATTTGGGCAAACGGCAGAATGGAATTTTGAGCAAAGTCTAGACTGGCATTTACTGCAGTATGATGGTCATAAAGGAATTCAAGATTTTGTAAAAGATTTAAACCATTTATATAAAAGTGCACCGGCGTTGTACGAGAAACAATTTAGTCCAGAAGGCTTTCAGTGGATAGATTATAGTGATCACGAAAATTCTGTTTTAACTTATGTGCGTAAAGGTCATGATGCGGAAAACGATTTGGTCATTGCATGTAATTTTACTCCTGTACCGCGAGAAAATTATAGAATAGGAAATCCTAAGAAAGGGAAATTAACAGAGGTTTTAAATAGTGATGATGCCAAATATGGCGGTAGCGGTAATTTGAATAGTATAGTAAAATCATCTACTAAAGCATCTCACGGATTTAAAAAGTCTATTGAAATTACAATTCCGCCTTTAGGTATTGTAATACTGAAATAACTTAAGGCAATTGCACAGTATTTAGGCAATTTTAGAGTATTTCTGCAGTACTAATAATTTGATATTTTTTAATTTATAAGTTCATGATCACAAATACAGAGCTTGAGTATAAAGGTAATTTATACCCAAACCATATCGTTGAATTTTCACAAGACTCAGATAAATTATACTTCACTACAGACAACGGTGTTGTCTTACAGATAACCATATTAAGAGGTAGTATTATTCGTTTTAGGTATGCTACAAATTATAATTTTGAACCAGATTTCTCATATGCGATAGACCCAGGTGCAACAATGGGTTACAGTAAGCTAGAAGTTGTGGAGAATGATACGGAGTATATTATCTCAACGGCAAGACTAAGTATTCTGGTAGACAAAATGACTTTAAGAACCCAGATTTCTGATTTAGAAGGTAATATTATTTGTGAAGATGAATTAGGTTTTCATTGGGAAGAGAATTATGAGTACGGTGGTAATACCGTAAAATTGAGTAAAATAACCCAATCAGGAGAAAGTTTTTATGGCATGGGCGATAAAGCTATGCATAGTAACCTAAAGGGTAAAAGAGTAGAAAATTGGGTAACAGATCAATTTGCATTTGCAAAGGAACAAGACCCATTATATAAGGCAATACCATTTTACGTCGGCTTAAATAAGGGCAAGGCTTACGGTATTTATTTTGATAATAGTTTTAGAACAGGTTTCGATTTTTCACAGGAAAGAAGAAATATAACCAGTTTTTGGGCAGATGGTGGTGAAATGAATTACTATTTCATTTTTGGACCAGACATGTCAAAAGTTGTAAGTTCTTATTCTAGTTTAACTGGAACACCAGAGCTGCCGCCTATGTGGGCGTTGGGTTTTCATCAGTCTAAATGGAGTTATTATCCAGAAAGTAATGTAAAAGAGGTGGCTAGTGAGTTTAGAAAACTTCAAATTCCGTGTGATGCTATCTATTTGGATATAGACTACATGGACGGATTCAGATGTTTTACTTGGGATAAAAATCATTTTCCCGATCCAAAGCGAATGATACAAGAATTGGAAGATGATGGTTTTAAAACTGTAGTAATGATTGATCCAGGTATTAAAGTGGATCGTAATTATTGGATATATAACGAAGCCTTAGAGAATGATTATTTCTGTAAAAGAGGAGATGGTCCATTAATGCATGGTAAGGTATGGCCGGGAGAATGTAATTTTCCAGATTTTACCAATCCTGCAGTACGTGAGTGGTGGGCTGAGCTATATAAAGAGTTTATGTCAGAATTAGGTGTTCATGCCGTTTGGAATGATATGAACGAACCTGCAGTAATGGAAGTACCGACAAAAACGGCACCATTAGATACGCGTCATGATTATGATGGTCACCCTTGTACACACCGTAAAGCACATAATGTATATGGTATGCAAATGGTTAGGGCAACCTATGAAGGGGTTAAAAAATATGTATATCCTAAAAGACCATTTGTAATTACGAGAGCTGCATTTGCAGGTACACAAAGATATTCTTCTACTTGGACAGGAGATAATGTGGCTACCTGGGAACATTTATGGATAGCCAACGTACAGGTACAGCGCATGTGTTTAAGTGGATATTCTTTTGTAGGGTCTGATATTGGCGGATTTGCTGAGCAGCCAGATGGAGAATTATTTGCAAGATGGGTACAGTTAGGTATTTTTCATCCTTTTTGTAGAGTACATTCAAGTGGTGATCATGGGGATCAAGAGCCATGGTCATTTGGTACCGAGATTACGGACATTGTTAGAAAATTTGTGAATCTGCGATATCAGTTGCTTCCGTATTTATACACTATGTTTTATAAATACACAAAGGAGAATATACCAATGATCCAGTCTTTGGTATTCTTTGACCAAGAAGATAACCAAACCCATTTTAGAACAGATGAGTTTATATTTGGAGAAAAAATATTGGTTTGTCCTATACAAGAGCCTAATGCACAAGGACGTAGAATGTATATTCCAAGAGGAGATTGGTATGACTTTTGGACTAACGAACAAGTAGAAGGGGGTAAAGAGAAGTGGGTGACAGCAGAAATAGATATGCTTCCAATTTTTGTAAAAGCCGGATCTATAATTCCAAAATACCCTATTCAGCAATACGTTGGTGAAAAGAAAATAGAAGAATTGATTTTAGAAGTATACTATAAAGAAGGTACTGAAGCATCAGAAGTATATGAAGATGCGGCTAATGGTTATGATTATAAAAAAGGACGATATTCTTTAAGTAATTATAAATTGACCGGAAAGGATAATTCATTGACCATTCAGTTATTTAAAGATGGAACTTTTGATACGGAATATGAAAAAATGAAACTTAATTTTCATGGTCTTCCCTTTGAGATTGATAAGGTGATGATAGATAATGAAGAAGTGTTATTGCATAAAATATCGACCAATGATAATCACGATTTGATTATAGACAAAAACTTTACGCTATTGCATTTATCAGGAAAACAATAACTTTGTAGCTTATTACCATTAACTAAATATAATAATATGAGAAAATTAGTATTAATAGTATTCGTCTTTATTGGCGTTTCTGCCTGTAAGGTAAATCCTTTTACAGGTCAAAAAACACTGAACTTTTACCCTAACAGTCAGGTGTTTCCATCTGCATTTGCACAGTATGATCAGTTTTTAACCGATAATAATGTGGTAACCGGTACAACAGATGCTCAGATGATAACAAGAGTAGGTCAACGTATTTCTAGTGCTGCAGAACGTTGGTTGACTGCAAATGGACACCCGGGTTATTTAGCGGATTATAAATGGGAATATAATTTAGTAAAAGATGAGACCGTAAACGCTTGGTGTATGCCAGGAGGTAAAATTGTATTTTACACGGGTATCTTACCAATTACGCAAACAGAAACAGGTGTTGCGGTAGTTATGGGTCATGAAGTAGCCCATGCCTTGGCTGATCATGGTGCACAACGTATGAGTGCAGGTACATTACAACAATTAGGTGCTGTGGCCGGTAACGTTGCAATTAAAAATCAACAAACCTTAGGCTTGTTCAATCAAGCTTACGGTGTAGGTACACAATATTTAGGAATGTTACCATTTAGTAGAAGTCACGAAACCGAGGCAGATAGAATCGGGTTACAGATAATGGCTATTGCTGGTTATGACCCTTACGAAGCTGCGGAGTTGTGGAAACGTATGAAGGCGAATAGTGGGGGAGAGGCACCACCAGAATTCATGAGTACACACCCATCTAATGACACAAGAATTAATAACTTAACTGCTTGGGCTCCAGATGCGGAAGCGGAAGCTGCTAAATTTGGTGTAACCAGTTTCAAGTAAAACGTTAAGGATTATTGTATATTGAAGCCGTTCAGAAATGAACGGCTTTTTATTTTTATATATGGGAAAAACTATAGTTGCAAAAGGAAGTAAAAAATTATTGAACGCATGGGCTTTTTATGATTGGGCCAATTCAGTGTATACGCTGACCATAGCCTCCTCTATTTTCCCTATTTATTATTCTACGCTCTTTGCATCTAAAGATGAATTGGTTTCAGCTTTTGGTTTTGAAATGAAACAGACAGTGCTCATTTCAATAGTTACTGCTTTTACTTTTCTTGTCGTAGCATTTTTATCACCTGTATTATCAGGTATAGCAGATTACGTAGGTAATAAGAAAATGTTCATGAAGTTTTTCTGCTACACCGGTAGTATAGGCTGTATAGGTCTTTATTGGTTTGATCTAGAACAAATTCATCTTAGCCTTTTATTTTATTTTATGGGATTGATAGGCTATTGGGGAAGTCTAGTTTTTTATAATTCATATTTGCCAGATATAGCTTTTGAAGATCAGCAAGACAGTATTAGTGCTAAAGGGTTTTCAATGGGGTATTTTGGTAGTGTTCTGTTACTATTGCTGAACTTGGCTATGGTTATGAAACCAGAGTGGTTTGGGTTTGATATTGGTGAAACTGAAGACACCTTGAATTTGGCTAAAGTAGAGGCAATGAGAATATCGTTTATTACCGTAGGGGTATGGTGGTTGATTTTTAGTCAATATACATTTTGGGTATTGCCTAAAGGCGTAGGTAAGGGTCATAAAATAACTAAAGATGTGTTGTTTAACGGACTTAAAGAACTTAAAGTAGTTTGGGGGCAATTAAAAGAAAATGAAAGACTAAAACGTTATTTAAATGCCTTTTTTGTTTTCAGTATGGCGGTACAAACAATTATGTTGGTAGCGGTATATTTTGGAGAAAAGGAAATTGCTTGGGGAACGGAAAGTGAAAAAACTACAGGTTTGATCATTAGTGTGTTGGTTATACAATTGGTGGCAATTGTTGGTGCTGTAATTACCTCTAAGGCATCTGATAAATATGGTAATATTAAAACTTTGATAGTTATTAATGCTATATGGATGTTACTATGTATCTACGCATATTTTATGGTTACGCCTACTCAATTTTATATTGCTGCTGGTTTTGTAGGTTTGGTAATGGGAGGGGTACAGTCTTTAGGGAGATCAACATATTCAAAATTTTTGCCGGAAACAGAAGATACTACCTCATATTTTAGCTTCTATGATGTTGCCGAGAAAATAGGTATAGTTATAGGTATGGCGCTTTTTGCCATAATAGATCAGGTAAGCAATATGCGTAATGCTATTTTGTTTTTGTTTGTGTTTTTTTTAGGCGGAATTTTATTGTTGTTACGTGTGCCAAAAGAAAAGGTTGAACCTGAAAATTATTAAGTATATTAGCGTTAATAAAATAACCGAATACAACCAGTAAACCATTAACAATGAAATATTTATTTGCTCTTTTAAGTTTATCGTTACTATTAGTCTCTTGTGGTACGAACAGTGTTGATTTAGCTATCGATAATCCAACTACCGAACCTGTCATTATAAAGGTAGATACATTAGAGGTAGAAATACCGGCTGAACAAGTTGTATGGGTTGAAATGGGTAAAGGAATGCATTCATTGACTTTAAAGAACGATAGTATTGTTGATTTTAATTTTCAATCTGATGTTTACATGATCAATCCGACTTTGACCGAATACTTAATGGCAGGGGAATATTACGGCGGCAATGAGTCATATTCATTATATCAATTATCAAATACAAGAACTGTAGAATTTTTAGGCATTGAGCTTGAAGGTGATTACGCAATTGTAAATGGTTTAATAAATCCTGTTACTTGGGATTATGGTCCACGAGAGACTTTACCGGAAACAGTACAAATGGAATCTACTGCAGGGTATGAGGTGCTTCAAAAATTATTTTCTCCAATTGAGTTTATCAACTTAGTTTCTGAGTCAAGAGAGTAAGAATAATTAAAATCTAAATTTTAATATTTTGTTCATAGGTATTCATGCTACTTGGGATGTTTATAATTGTAATGCTGATAAGCTTTCTTTTGTTCCGTATATAAAAGAATCTTTACATACTATTACGGCTACTCTTAATTTAGAAGAACTAAATGAAGCATTTAAGCAATTTGAGCCTATTGGGGTAACTGGTTTTATTCTTTTGGCAGAAAGTCACATTAGTATACATACGTGGCCCGAGCACAATTACGCGGCTATTGATGTATTTTCTTGTAAAGAATTTGATACTAGCGTTGTAACTGAGTTGTTGAAAAGATTATTTGAATCTAATACTATAGACCTAAACCAATTAAATAGAGGTTCCTTAGAATTGGCACAACGGTCTAAATTGAATGTTAAATGATGTAGTGGGAAATAAATTCACAATCATCAGATATTATGGGGTTTTCCTCAGCTCTTAGATTTAAAGCAGAGGGTCTATCTGTAAAAAACAATCCTGTTTGATAATAATAATTCTCCATGTCCTTTTCTAAAGGATAATACTTTTGATATACCTTATCTTGATTGGCAAAATCTCCTTTAGATTTAGAATTCAATTTGCCATTTATAGCAATGTTTTCTCCTAATCTGCCGTAAACTGGTTTACTTACAAAATCATTAAAATTAGGTGTGCTTAAAAAAGTCTGAGCAATTATATTATTAGGAAAGTGTTCGGTTATATAGCTCATGAATTTTTTATTTTGCCAAATAGCGCTATAAGGTGGATTTAAAACCGAGCAAAGATCTTTACATATTATTGTTGATAGTTCTCTAGCTAATTTAGGTTCCTCATTGAACATCCAATCCCAGGGTATCATTTTAGACCAAACATCTACCATTTGGTATTCCCCGTTGATTTCATAAAGAATTCCATTTTCTTCAGAAAAAATAACATCTTCTAGATTTACATAAAATGCTTTGTACCCGTTTTCATGGGCTATATCTAAAATAGAATTTACATTTAGAACATCTTCTTTGTAACCAAATGACGATCCAAGGATAAAAGGGTTAGAATGATTAATGGTACTCTTTAAATTTTGTAATATGTTGCCAATATCTTTAGATAAATTATTGAACTGGCTATCATTATTACCTTTTAGTTTTTTATTCTGTAACGATTGCCAATGAATGGTTTCAGGTAAGGTACTACAGGTATCTGCATTAAATTCAATTACATGAGAATCTCTTTGTTTAATACCACCATTAATATCAAATCTTCCATATAGAAATGGATGCTTATTTCTGTTTTCCCAAGTATGACGTATACAGTCGTGAAAAAAATCAGGAATGCCTAAATCACCTAATTTATTCTCACTAATTATTTTCTCGGTTGCTTTTTCAAATAGGGTAAAAGCTGCCGTGCTAATTTTTTTAAAATTTTCTACCTCAAAATTATAAAGACCTAATAATTCTTCGGTAAAATAATCTTGTTTCAAATACCAAAGTAAATGATGGGATACATCTTTTTTTTTGAGTCGTTTTATTTCTTTAAAACGATTATCCTCCAAACGATCTAAACGATCTTCCACTTCCATATCCTTTTGATGATGCTCCTGCAACTCTAATTTTTCTAGAAGTGGCAGAGCTTTTTAAATCATTTTTTAAATCTGTTGATTTGTTATAAGCAGTAGAATTCTTGTAGTAACTTGAATTTGGTGTTACGTTAGATAAGTTTCTATTAAAATAAGATGACGCTAATGAATAGTACAAAATTGTTCTTAGCCCAGATCTGTTGCGGTACCTGGTTTCATTAGAGTTATTATCAATTTTAGCTAAAGATAAAGTGTCTATTTGACCATCTAAACCATGAACTATGGCAATTGAATTCTCTTTTTTATCAATAATGCGCTCATCAATAATTTTATAATCATCACCCGGTTCAATTTCTTCAACTTCAGTTACTGTGCCTTTGGTTGCCTCGTAAATTGTTTTTTCTTCAGAATCTTTAATTCTAGGGCTTCCATCATTATCACCACAACTGGTCAATAAAATAGAACTACCTAAAGCGGCGGTCAGCATTAATTTTCTTGAAAATGCCAATCCAGTCATCATTTTTTTATTCATCTTTGAAACTGTTTTCTGTACTAGAATGAGAATCAAACTTAACTAAATTTTATGAGAAATAGAGTACTTATTTCGTTTGCTGTTTTTATTGCCGGGCTTTGTTCAATTATATATGAACTTTTGATTAGCACAACAGCAACATATTTTTTAGGTGATGGTGTTAGGCAGTTTTCTGTTATTATAGGTGTTTACCTGTTCTCAATGGGTATTGGAGCATTCTTGTCAAAATATTTAAGGGATATGCCTTTAAAGTTTTTTGTACGTATAGAATTTTTATTGGGTTTAATTGGTGGTATATCAGTGCCTTTACTTTTTTATTCGTTTGTGTCGGTCAGTGCCCTTGCGTTACAGATTATATGTTTGGTTATTATACTGCTAATTGGTCTTTTAACGGGTATGGAAGTTCCGTTACTTACATTTGTCTCTAATGAAGTTGATTTTAAAAATAATTTATCAAATGTGCTGTCTTTAGACTATATAGGCGGGTTGATAGCCACATTATTATTTCCCTTTATTTTATTGCCGTTTGTTGGTTTATATTACTCTTCTTTAATATTCGGTATTATTAATATTGTTTTAGGTTTGGTGTTGAATCATTTTCTTTTACAAAAATCTAAAAAGACGTTATTGTTAGGTCTAGCTTCAATGGCAGTACTTGTTGTACTAGTTATTTTTGGAGGTAAGTTTTTAAAAATATGGGATCAGGCAATTTATAAAAATCCAATAGTATTAAATGAGCAAACACCATATCAGAAAATTGTAGTTACAAAAAAGCAGGAAGACGTAAGGTTATATTTAAATAGAGTTATTCAATTTTCATCTTCTGACGAGTATAGATATCATGAGCCTTTAGTTCATGTTCCTATTTCATTACACGAAAACCCAAAAACTGTATTAATTCTTGGTGGCGGTGAAAATCTTGCCAGCAGAGAGGTTTTAAAGCATCCAAGTATTACGCAGGTAGATGTTGTGGACATTGATAGTACTATGTTTCATTTAGCTAAAAGAAACCCTTATTTTATGAAAATAAATGAAGGTGCAGCAAAGAATAAGCGTGTAAATCTAATAGCGGAAGATGCTTTTACATTTTTGCATAATGAAGCTAAGGGATATGATATTATAATTGCAGATTTGCCAGACCCTACAAACGAAGCTTTGGCACGGTTGTACAGCAAACAGTTTTTTCTATTAGCTAAACAACGATTGAATAAAAATGGATTATTTGTAACCCAGTCAGGTGAAATATATTTTTCAAATTCTGTGTTCAGTTGTATAAATAATACATTGTCACCAATTTTTAAATATGTAAAGCCATATCACTCTTACATACCTTCTTTTGGTGATTGGGGTTTTGTATTGGCAAGTGATGATAAGATAGAAGAGCGGAGTATTAAATCAACTCTGCCAAAAGATTTGAAATATCTGACCGAAAATCAATTTCAAATGGCTTTTCAGTTTCCTAAGGATATTACAATTAAAGAAACAAAAGTGAATACGTTAGATAGTCCGATTATTCTGAATTATTTCATTGATGATTGGAATAAGTGGAAAACCGATTTGCAATCGGGTACAAAATAAAAGACTCCTTTTAAAAAAAAGAAGTCTTTCTAGTTGTTCGATTTTTGATTGTAATTCTGTAATAAAGCATTTGAATGCTTTGCAGTCTTGCCTCAAGGTTGTTTAAAGTTAATCTTTTGAAATATTACCGGAACCAGAAGTTTTGGTATTTATTTTTTCAGGATTTCCTCTATAAGAAATATCACCAGAACCTGATACGCGAGCTTTAATAGATTTTTTTGCGGTAACCTCTATATCTGCAGAACCAGAAACTGTGGCTTCCACGTTGTCGGCTTCTAAATCAAAAGCCTCTATATCTCCACTGCCTGATATTGTAGCTTCAAAGTCTTTAGTAGCTCCGCTTAAGGCAATATTTCCTGATCCGGACATAGATGTAGAAATGGAATTTGAATCGATATCCAAAGTAATATCTCCCGATCCTGACATTGCAGTACTGAATTTATCGGCTTTAATTTTTGTTTTTCCAACGATATCACCAGAACCTGACATGGCAACATGGCTAATTGATTCTACAGGTACTGTAATGTGAATTCCAGATTTCCAATTACTTGATTTTAGATTAACGCCTTTTTCTGTTTTAATGACCAATTTGCCATCTTTTACTTCTGTGATAATATATTCTAAAAGATTTTCTTCACCTTTTAAGGTAATCTCTCCTTCATTACCAGAAACCAAGTCAACATCAAACCAGCCTGATACTGCTACTCCGTCATAATCGCCAGTATTTCTTTCAATGGTAATATTGTTTCCGTTTCCTTTAATAGTCTTTCCCCATTGTGCTGAACAGGAAAGGGAGATTAATCCCGCACATAATAATACACTTAACTTTTTCATGATATTCATTTTAAATTGATTGATATTTATTTTTTTGTAAAGCTTATTCCGCCATAGTCACTTGATAGTGTCATTCTATTTCCACTTCCTTTAGATCCGTAAAAGCCTTCGTAGTGTTTGTCAGAAGATTTTTCAGTACTGATGTTGATGGTGAAATCGTCCTTACCGCTAACTCCAGAATAACTAGTAGATATATCGAAATCAAAATGGTATTCGTTGTTATACCCAATTTTAATGCCCGTGTAATCTGTTCTTATCTCTACATTACCGGCATCTGCAGCTAATTCGTCTATACGAACCGAACCATAGTCTGCATGGATGGATACATCTCCATGAACAATACCTAGTTTTACGGTTATATAGTCCCCATTTCCATCTATATTTTTTAATTCAGAAACATCCATATTTCCATAATTGCTGGTGTATTCCAGATTATCCATGCTGCCAATGCTGGCATTTGTATAATCGGCATTTATAGCTAGGTTTCCGGCTTTTTCAATGGTAAAACCTGAGTAGTCTGCTCTAATCTCTCCACTATTGACGTAGCCAATGGTAGATTTAGAAGTATAATCGAAATTTAATTTATTGTTTCTACCTCTAAGCTCACCTAATTCTAATCTACCGTAGTCACAACTAATTCTGGCATGACCATCTATTCTGTCCAAAATAATATTACCATAGTCGTTGCTAAGGTTGACATTGTTTTTGATAGGTACTTTTATCGTGTAATTGATCTGCATATTAACATTGCTGTTATTTCCCCAGCTCCATCCCCAGCCATTACTACTTTTATTGAAAATAGTTTCAGCAGATACGCGTTCGTTACTAGCTTCAAAATCAACAGAAATCTCATCTAGTTTTTTCTGAACCTTATCTTCATTGTTTCCGTTGGTCTTAATATGAACTTCAATAACAATTTTGTTCTCGTTCCAGGAAGTGATGTTTAAATTGCCGTAAGAGTTGTCTATTTTAAGCAAAGCGTTGGCATTTACATTAAATTCTTTTTTAATGGTTTTTTCTCTGGTATGTTTACCATCAAAAGAATTATTGGCGGTAGCCACGGTTGTGAACGCTAGCATTAATAGCCAAGTGTATTTATATAGTAAAGTTTTCATCATTCGATTTTTTTATTGATTTAATATTTTCAATCTGTATCATTACTTCGTTAAGAAGGTCTATTCTAGTTTGGAAATTTGTGATCATAGCGCTTAATATTAGTTTGCTATTACCACCGTTTAAAAGGTCTTGTTCCATTTTTGTATAGTTCAATTGAAGTTTTTTCAATTGTGCCATGGTATCATTAATAATTCTTTCTGTTTCTGGTGATTTTTCAGAATTCAGTTCGTTGATCTGCTCTTCGATTAGGTTTGCAAAATAAAATTGTGTCTTAGAAGCTTCCGGCGAAATTTCGGCAACTTTTTCTTCTATACTATTGGCAGTGTTCAATTGAAAAATGCCAACGGATAATAGAATAGCAATAGAAGCGGCAACGGATAAGAATAACATCCAAGGATTCTTTTTCTTTGGTTCAAGCGTTGCCACGCCTTTAGATTCGTTTAATTTTTCTAAAAAACGTTGTTGGTGCCCACTGGTGGGTTCCGCATAATCCATTTTGTCCTGTAGCTCAATAAAAAGCTCGTCAATAGTATCTTTCTTCATTAGACCGCAAGTATTAATTTTTTTCTAAGACTTTCTTTAGCTCGTGAAACAGTAGTTCTGCAATTGGCATAACTAATATTCATGATTTCGCAAATTTCATCATAATCAAACCCTTCAATTAGATGTAAGGTCAAAGAAATTCTGTAATTGTCTTTTAAATCTTTCATGGTTTCCATCACTTTTTGAGCCTTTAGTTCTGTAAACACATGGTCAGATGCAATTCCGTCATTATCTTCGACCTTGTACAATACTTCATCTAAAGCAACTTCATTCTTTTTTTGTTGCTTTCTATATTGATGTATGCTGTTGTTGATAACAATGCGTTTCAACCAGGATCCAAAAGTTACTTCCCCTTTAAAAGTATGCAGTTTCGTAAATGCGCTTAAAAACGATTCTTGCATAATGTCTTCTGCTTGGGCAGTGTCTTTTACAATTCTGAGTGCAGTATTAAACATGGCCTTGTAATACCTGTTGTACACTTCTAGCTGTGCACTTTGTTTACCGGCTATGCACAATTGCACTAGCTCATCAATATGTTCCTTTTGTTGGCTCAAAAAGTGATTGGTTTATTGAAAGATGATTCAATTTACGGTTTGTTACAGTTTGGTAGAATTATTATTAAAAATTCTTTCTTTTTTATAAAGTTCAATTTTTAAAATGAAATAATTTAGTTGGCATAAGAATTGAAATACTTATGTGCAGATGAAGATGTAAAAAGCTGTATTCGCTTAGTTTTCATGGCTATTACAGTATTTATTTATAATTTATAAAAATAAAGTTCTGATCGTTTAATGACAGAATGACCGATATATGAGTATGGAAGATTCTAAATTTTCAAATTTTGACAATATGTCTTTACAAGGAATAGATCAAGATTCTGAGCTTATACCACTATTGACTCCAGAAGATGAGGAGCAAATGAATAGTGAAACCTTGCCTGAAACTTTACCAATTTTACCTTTAAGAAATACCGTGCTTTTTCCTGGTGTGGTAATACCTATTACTGCAGGTAGAGATAAAAGCATACAATTGATAAAAGATGCCAATAATGGCTCTAAGGTCATTGGTGTGGTTTCACAGAAAGATGAGGAAACGGAAAATCCGGATGTACAAGATATTAACACTTTAGGTACGGTAGCAAGAATTTTACGTGTGCTACAGATGCCAGATGGTAATACTACCGTAATTATACAAGGTAAAAAGCGTTTTGAGATTGCTGAGGTACTTACCAAAAAACCATATTTTACGGCAACGGTAAGAGAGACCGAAGAAATAAGACCGGAAAAGAACGATAAGGAATTCTTGGCTATAATCGAGTCAATCAAAGAATTGGCATTAAAGATTATTAGAGATAATCCTAATATTCCTAGTGAAGCATCTTTTGCCATTAAGAATATTCAAAGTAATTCATTCTTAATAAATTTTGTATCCTCTAATCTAAATTTAGATGTTAAGGCAAAGCAAGATTTATTAGAGATAGGTAGCTTACAAGAAAGAGCATTGGCAACATTGAAATATATGAATGTTGAAATGCAAAAGCTGGAGCTTAAGAATGATATACAGTCTAAAGTTAGAAATGACTTGGACCAGCAGCAAAGAGAATACTTTTTACATCAGCAAATGAAAACCATTCAAGAAGAATTGGGAGGCGTTTCATATGATGAGGAATTAGAGGAGATGAAAATCAAATCTAAAAAGAAGAAGTGGGGTAAAAAGGTAAAGGAACATTTTGATAAAGAACTAGCTAAAATGAAGAGAATGAACCCGCAAGTGGCGGAATATTCTATTCAACGAAATTATTTAGATCTATTATTGGAATTACCTTGGAAAGAATATTCAAAAGATAAGTTCGATTTAAAAAGAGCACAGAGAATATTAGACCGTGATCATTACGGTCTAGAAGATGTTAAGAAGAGAATCATTGAATATTTAGCGGTATTAAAACTGCGAAACGATATGAAGTCTCCAATTTTATGTCTTTACGGACCTCCGGGAGTTGGTAAAACATCATTGGGTAAATCTGTTGCAGAGGCATTAGGTAGAGAATATGTGCGTATGTCACTTGGTGGATTACGTGATGAAGCTGAGATTAGAGGTCATCGTAAAACTTACATAGGTGCAATGCCAGGTAGAATTATCCAAAGTCTTAAAAAGGCAGGTACATCTAATCCTGTTTTTATTTTAGATGAAATAGATAAGTTGTCAAACAGCAATCAGGGAGATCCTTCTTCTGCGATGCTTGAGGTTTTAGATCCTGAACAGAATAGCGACTTTCATGATAATTTCTTAGAGTTGGGTTATGATCTTTCTAAAGTAATGTTCGTTGCTACCGCCAATAATTTGGGTAGTATACAGCCAGCACTTAGAGACCGTATGGAAATTATAAATGTGAGTGGATATACTATTGAAGAAAAAGTGGAGATTGCTAAAAAGCATTTATTGCCAAAGCAATTGACCGAGCATGGTTTAGATGCTAGTCATTTAAAAATAGGAAAGCCACAACTTGAGAAAATTGTTGAAGGGTATACGCGTGAATCTGGTGTGCGTTCTTTAGAAAAGCAAATAGCCAAAATGGTACGTTATGCCGCTAAATCTATTGCTACAGAAGAAGCGTATGATATTAAAGTAAGCAATGAAGATATTATGGAAGTATTGGGAGCACCAAAAATGGAGCGTAACAAATATGAAAATAATGAAGTTGCGGGTGTGGTTACAGGTTTAGCTTGGACCAGTGTTGGTGGAGATATTTTGTTCATAGAATCTATACTTTCAAAAGGTAAAGGATCTATGAGTATCACGGGTAACCTAGGTAAGGTCATGAAAGAATCTGCTACCATTGCCATGGAATACATAAAATCTAATGCAGAACGTTTTGGTATTGATCCATCTGTATTTGAAAAGTATAATGTGCATATACATGTGCCAGAAGGTGCAACGCCAAAAGATGGGCCAAGCGCGGGTATTACCATGCTAACTTCTTTGGTTTCATTGTTTACTCAAAAGCGAATAAAAAAGAGTTTGGCAATGACGGGTGAGATTACTTTACGTGGTAAAGTGTTGCCTGTTGGTGGAATAAAGGAGAAGATTCTTGCAGCTAAAAGAGCAAAAATCAAAGAGATTATTCTTTGTGCGGATAATGAGCGTGACATCAAGGAAATCAAAGAATCTTACTTAAAAGGATTGACTTTTCATTATGTAAAGGAAATGTCTGAAGTTATTGATATTGCCATTACGGATGATAATGTAAAAAACGCAAAGGAATTATAATCTAGCTTTTCTTTATATTTTTGAAACAATGAAAAAAATTACCATTGCAATAGACGGATTCTCTTCTACGGGAAAAAGCACCTTGGCCAAGCAATTAGCGAAAAAGCTAGAATATGTATATGTGGACACAGGTGCAATGTACCGTGCGGTTACTTTATTTGCTATGAAATCTGGTTTTGTAGATGCAGTTAAAGTTGATGAAGACGCATTGGTGAATTCATTAGGTGACATTGAGCTGAATTTCATCTTTAATTCAGATGTAGGATTTGCCGAAATGTATTTGAATGGTGAAAATGTAGAGAAAGAAATTAGAACCATGCCGGTATCTAAGAATGTTAGTCAGGTTTCTGTAATACAAGCCGTACGAGAGAAACTAGTAGCTATGCAGCAAGCAATGGGTGTGGACAAGGGTATAGTGATGGACGGTAGAGATATAGGAACTGTCGTATTTCCAGATGCAGAACTTAAAATTTTCATGACCGCTTCACCAGAAAAAAGAGCGGTAAGAAGATACAAAGAATTGCTGGATAGGGGAGAGGATGTTGATTATGAAGATATTCTTGAAAATGTTCAAAAACGAGATTATATAGATAGTAACCGGGTAATTTCACCTTTAAAAAGGGCAGATGATGCCATAGAGTTTGATAATAGTGATTTAGGACTAGAGGATCAGTTTCAAAGAATCTATGAACATTCGCTTCGGGTTATTGAGAAGCAAGCATAAAAAAAAGAGGTTAGCATTGCTAACCTCTTTTTTTTATAGTATTGATACTATTTGTTTGGAATAACCAATACTTGATCTGGATGAATAACATCCGGATTTTTCAAGATACCAGTATTTGCTTCAAAAATCTCTTTGTATTTCATTGCATCACCATAGTAGTGTTTTGCTATTTTGCTTAAAGACTCACCACCTTTAACTACGTGTCTGTGATATACAGAATCGTCTTCAACAGAGATATTAGCTTTAATGTCAGAAGGGCTTTCACCGCCTAGTTGCTTAATTTTATCCCACATTAGGTCTTTTTCATAAGGCGTTTTTGCTTGTCCTTTTACTTTAAGAACATCACCTTCAACAGTTACATTACCGTCTTTTATACCTAATTGCTCACCAAGATCCAATACACCTTGATATTTTGCCTTAACACTCATAATTTTACTTTTTTTTAATGGTTATTATAATACTTCTAAGATAAGCATATTTAAGATGTATTACTCTAAAATCATGCCATAATCCATAAATGAACGTGTAATAAGTAGTTCTGTTGCCTAATTTAAATAAAATGATTATTTTTGCACACCTTTTTTGCAAGGAAGTCAAGAGAAAAAGGGATTAGATAAACAAATAAATATAACTACTTTCATAGTTGTTGCCTAAGTCTTGATAAGGTTATGGAATACAAATTATTAATCAGCAAATGGCTGAAGAAAAAACAAACGCAGAGGTAGAAGCTACTACTGAAGCAACACAACAAGCTGTTGAAACTCCACAGCAAGATCCAAAAGAATTCTTAGAAAACTTTAACTGGGAAAAATACGAGCAAGGAATTGAGCGTGTTGATGATTCTAAATTAAAGGAATTTGAAGAATTAGTTGCCGAAAACTTCGTAGATACTGCCGATGAGGAAGTAGTAGAAGGTAAGGTTGTTTATATTACTGATAGAGAAGCTATCATTGATATTAACGCAAAATCTGAAGGTGTAATTTCGTTGAACGAATTTCGTTACAACCCAGGTTTAAAAGTTGGTGACAAAGTAGAGGTATTGATCGATATTCGTGAGGATAAAAGTGGTCAATTAGTATTGTCTCACAGAAAGGCGAGAACTATTATGGCTTGGGACCGTGTTAATGCGGCTCATGACAAAGAGGAAATCGTTAGTGGTTTTGTTAAGTGCAGAACTAAAGGTGGTATGATCGTTGACGTATTTGGTATTGAAGCTTTCTTGCCAGGTTCTCAAATTGATGTTAAGCCTATTCGTGATTACGATCAGTATGTTAACAAAACAATGGAATTCAAGGTTGTAAAAATCAATCACGAATTTAAGAACGTTGTTGTTTCTCATAAAGCTCTAATTGAAGCTGATATTGAAGAACAGAAGAAAGAAATCATTAGCCAATTAGAAAAAGGACAAGTATTAGAAGGTGTTGTTAAAAACATTACTTCATACGGTGTGTTTATTGATCTTGGTGGTGTTGATGGTTTAGTTCACATTACTGACCTTTCTTGGAGTAGAATCAACCACCCGAACGAGGTTGTTGAATTAGATCAGAAATTAAATGTTGTAATTCTTGATTTTGATGAAAACAAATCTAGAATTCAATTAGGTCTTAAGCAATTAGAGAAGCACCCTTGGGAAGCTTTATCTGATGAAATTAAGATTGGTGATAAAGTAAAAGGTAAAGTAGTTGTTATAGCTGATTATGGCGCGTTCATTGAAGTTGTTGAAGGTGTTGAAGGTCTTATCCACGTATCTGAAATGTCTTGGTCTACGCACTTGCGTTCAGCACAAGATTTCGTAAAAGTTGGTGATGAGGTTGAAGCGGTTGTATTGACATTGGATCGTGAAGATCGTAAAATGTCTCTTGGTATCAAGCAATTGACTCCAGACCCTTGGACTGATATTACTACTAAATACCCTGTAGGTTCTAAGCATAAAGGTATTGTAAGAAACTTTACAAACTTTGGTGTTTTTGTTGAGCTAGAAGAAGGTATTGACGGTTTAATTTACATCTCTGATCTTTCTTGGACTAAGAAAATCAAGCATCCATCTGAGTTTACTAACGTAGGTGATACTTTAGAAGTTGAAGTATTAGAATTAGATGTTGATGGTCGTAAGTTAAGCTTAGGTCATAAGCAAACTACTGAAAACCCATGGGATAAATATGAAACTGAATTCGCTTTGGGTACAGTTCATACAGCAACCATTTCTGATGTAGTTGATAAAGGTGCAACAATTGAATTTAACGAAGATATTACTGCATTCATTCCTCAACGTCATTTAGAGAAAGAAGATGGTAAGAAACTAGGTAAAGGCGATGAAGCTGAATTCAAGATTATTGAGTTCAATAAAGACTTCAAACGTGTAGTAGCTAGTCATACTGCTATTTTCCGTGAAGAGGAGCAACGTAATGTAAAAGCAGCTGTCAAAAGACAAGCAGCTAGCGCAGATGAAGCTAAGCCTACTTTAGGTGATGCTAACGATGCACTACAAGCGTTGAAAGACAAAATGGAAGCTGATTCTAAGAAGAAGTAATTTCATTAGTACACATTCTTGAAAAAGGATGATAGATTAAAGCCCGGATATATATATCCGGGCTTTTTGTTTTTTAGGCTTTGATTGAGATGATATATTTGGTAAAGCAACTTAAGTTTCCAGATTGTAGGTTAATAGTATCGTTAGGAAATTATGATTGGTGCAAGAGACTTATAGGGTATGACTGAAGTAGCATAGCCAAGTCATGAAGCTCCTATAGGTAATATTGACAGTTGTGTTAAAGTAGCGATATATTCAATTATATATATAGTTGAGAAGAATAAATGTAAAAGCCTAGATTATTCATCTAGGCTTTTTTCAATATCCATAATTCTCAGTTCCTATTACGGTTCCAAAAAAATGAATTACTAATGGAGATTTTAATAATAGAAGTATAATTCACTTCATAATTTATTGTTTTAATAAGTATTTATTTTTTTAAATTAGTACACCTTCTTCTTTACAAACCAAATGTCTTCTAAGCTCAAGTTCAACGTTACTAAGTGAAAGTTCTCTTTTACCAATACGTTTTGTAAAAGTCCCTTAGAGCCATAGCTGTATGAAAGATTGATCATGGAGTGTGTACCTCTACTGGTTGGTATACCTATACCCGCTGTAAAATTATAGCCTTCTACTTTGTTGTCGCCTATTGCCAAGTATCCGTTGTCATAATTGTAACCTAGTCTGTATGCTAGTCTTTGACCATATTTGTAGCTAGTAGGGTCTTGAATGAATTCTAACCCGAAGGCATAAATATCTTGGTCTTCATAACTGCCAATATTTTCAGATTGATCGGTGTCTGTCCAAAAGTTTTTCTTGTAGTCTGCGCTAAAAGTCAATTCCTTAATAGGCTTAAGGCTTAGACCAAAACCTAGTTCAAGTGGTAGTTTAAAATCAGAAACATTATCAGAGCTCTCATCTTCAACAGAAATTGCTATTCCAGATATAGATTTGTCTACAGACCTTTTTAGATTGCCATTTAAGCTTGTAGGTAATTGTACGGTACTACCTATGGTTAATTTATCATTGATATCATATTGAAATCCAAAACCTAATCTTGCACCGCTATAATTTGTTTTTTCTATAGACTCAAAGGTAGAAGTATTGTAAATAAATGACTCTGTTTCTTCTATGTTCCCAAATAAGAAAGAGGCACTAAGACCTAATCTTAATTTAGGCATAATCGCATAACCAACATTTAGTCTAATATCATTTAATCCACCTAGTCCTGTTACATTACTTTTAAAAGAATCGGTAGATCCTTCAATATTGCTACTTACGCCAAGTAATGAATAGCCAACATCACTATAAGGAACCATGGTAATACCTGCACCCAAATTTTCCATTATTCTAAACCCGAATGCGAGATTGGAAAAATTTACATTAGATTTCTCTTCAGCAGAAGAAGTATTGCTATAGCTGTTAAACTCACCTGTTACACCAATATCGTATAAAAATGAATTTTGAGGAATAAGTGAGTAATTGGCAGGGTTAAGATTGTTAAGTTCATATGGGGATTTTATTCCAATACCGCTGTATCCTAAACTATTGAATTTACCAATACTGGTTTGGTTAATTACCCCTAAACCATATAATGAGTATGGTGAGCTAGTCAAAGCTTCAGATTGCGCTGAAGTTTGTTGCATTGCAAATAATGCTGCTATAGTAATAAATATAATTTGGTTAATCTTCATCGTATACTCCGTATGTTAATTCTAAAACTGTTTCATTTTCGCCATTGCCGTTTCCGTTGAGTATAAATCTATCAACTGTGGAATTATAATCAGGAGGAAGCAATATCAAAGCATCATCGATATCTCTATCATTTAATTGCAACTCCTCTAAATAATAGGATATGGGTATTTCATAATAGATATCATTAAATTCTTGATTATCCCTATTAAGAATAGCGTATGAGGTAGATGATAAAGTTTCTGTTAATTCATTGTTTTGATCAACCACATAAACAGCAAGAGTGTCTCTTAGTTTTAAATGATCATTGTATGATTGGGCTACAGGTTTTATTTTTAAAGTGCCGTCTAAAATTGTACCACTGCCAGGTATGTCATAAAGACTTTTAATGCTAGGGAATTGCACACGCATAGCTATACCTATACCGGCTTGTATATAACTTTGATTATTAGAGTCTGCGCTTTCAAGATTGGTCTTGCTGTCTGTTAAACTCTGTAAAGGAGTTATAGGGTCGTCTGCCGTGATACTGTTAAAAAATGGAATAGGAGTGGTAGTTGCATCTATTTGAATATCAAGATAATCTTGTTCAGATTCATATTCAGTATCTGTACTATAGTATAAACGCATATAGGTATTTTCAGAAGATTTAGAAAAACCAATAACAGACCCATCATCAACATCATCTGGCAAGAGGCCAATACCTTTAAAATAATCTCGATACTCATCAATGTTTACAATATCTTTTTCTTGAAGTTTAGAAAACACTTCATTACCAAAATCGTCTATGAGTTTTATAGTTATAGAATCGCCTGCCAAAGGTCTGGGGGTGTATTCAAAAAACCCTAGATCATCTTCATCATAACCAATTTTGCTTGTATTGTAGAAATAATCATCGTTTTCTGGTTTTAGACTCTCATTAATTTTTTTAATATGAATAGTATTTTTCTGGAGCGTATCATTATAATAATAGTTGTCATACCCCAATACCATAACAATACTATCAAAAACAGCCTCTGAATCTATCGTATAAGTTTCTGGTAGAAACTGCATATAACTAGAGGCAGTAACGGTACCGAATACGGTATCTGTATATTTTCCTAATAGTATTCTAGTAGATTCTGAAGTGACAATACTATCAAACTTCATAGTAGATGTACTGACCGTTAAAGTGTCTATCAGTATAAGTCGAATATTACTGTCTGTAAAAGTTTCGCCGGCAACAAATTCAGAATCATTGTAAATATCATCGCTACAAGAATAAGCGACAAAAGCGAGGAAACCGCCTACTATAATGATGTAGAGCGCACGTAGTTTGTTTAAGAACACCTTCATTTAGAAATTAATTTTTCTCAAAGCTAAATACCAAGCGTGGTTGTAAAAACCTGAATAGACGAATCGTGAATGTTAAGGGATAAACCCTGTTATTTGAACTATTAATCAAAAGTTTGTGTTCGTAGATAAAAACTAGGGTTTGGTATGTTAAAAATCAACCTTAATCTATTGTGTTTTTTTCAACGCTAGGGTCTCTAGTAGATTTGATCTTGAATTGAAAGAACCTTAAAACAAAAAAATAATGAATAAAAGAAAATCGTATGTGTACAAGATTACTGGTATAGCGCTATTGGCCATGGTAATTACAAGTTGTTCAAGTGATGATGACGGTGACGATTTAGGAAACTGGGTAGATAAATCTGTATTTGACGGTAGCCCAAGAAGTAGTATGTCTGGCTTTACAATTGACAATGTTGGCTATATGGGTGTTGGGTATGATGGTGATGATTATTTAGCTTCATTTTGGGCATATGATATAGAAGGAGATTACTGGTCTCAGAAAGCAGATTTTCCTGGTGCTGCCAGAAATGCTGCAGTAGGGTTTGAAATTGACGGTACAGGTTATATTGGGTCTGGCTATGATGGGGTTGATGAATTAACAGATTTTTATAGCTATAATACTGCATCAAATACATGGACGGAAATTGCGCCTTTAACGACTGCTAGAAGAAGTGCAGTTGGTTTTGGTGCTAATGGGTTTGGTTATGTTGGTACTGGTTATGATGGTGAAAATGATAGAAAAGATTTTTGGAAGTATAACCCAGCCAATGATTCTTGGACAGAGCTAGTAGGCTTTGGAGGAAACAAAAGAAGATCGGCAACGACCTTTACAATTGATGGTTTGGTGTATTTAGGTACAGGTGTTTCTAACGGGGTTTACTTGGATGATTTCTGGGTGTTTGATCCAACAACAGAAAGCTGGACAAAGAAATTAGATTTAGATGAAGAAGATGATTATGCCGTACAAAGAAGTAATGCTGTTGGTTTTGCATTAAATGGGTACGGTTATATAGCAACAGGTGAATTAGGTGGTGCTACCAATACGGTTTGGGAGTATGATCCAGTATCAGATGAGTGGGAGCAAAAAACTTCTTTTGAAGGAGCTACAAGACAAGATGCGATAGCATTTTCTAATGGTAGTCGTGTATTTATAGGAATGGGTAGAACGGGTACTTTATACCTAGATGATTTAGATGAATTCTTTCCTCAAGATGAGTACGAAGAGGAAGATTAACTTTTCATAGTGAGTGCAATTGTTAATTTTTTGGGTCAATCTGAGTGGATTGGCCCATTTTTAAACATTTATTTATGAGTTCTACTATAAAATACTCGGTAGTTATTGTGCTATTTTTGGCGTTAGTGTTTGGCTATTCCATTTATAATCAATCTGCAACAAGTCCAAGTCAACTATTTCATAGCGAGGTTGTAGATTTAAATGATGGATATGGTTATCAAATTATGAGGGGAGAGAAAGTAATTATTTTACAGGAATATATTCCTGGATTATCTGGTAAGCAAAAGTTTGAAACAGAAGAACAAGCCTTAAAAACAGCTAGTCTGGTATTATCGAAAATAGAAGATGGAGAGTCTCCAATGTTGTTGCCATCAGACTTAGTAGAATTGAATATTTCTACTGTGGTAGATCACTAATTACTTTATGCAAGCAATTTTTAAAAATAGGGTTCAAATAGTAGTTCATATTAGTTTATGGATATTATTATATGGATTTATTTTTTATCCTATTTTAAATAATGCAAGACCAATTCCTTCAGATGTATTTCCGAAGCTTCTTGTTATTATCATTCTTTTTTATTTTAACTATTTCTATCTAGTCCCAGAATTTTTATTAAAAAAAAGTGTGTTATCATATTTTATTTTATCGTTGGGTCTCTTAGTAGTTTCCGCTTTATTGTTGAATCATTTTTATGAACCCAGGTTTCCAGAAAATTTTTTCATGGACAGGGAACGACCAAGAGGTTTTATGATAATGCCATATTATAGATCTTTTGTAAGTCTTGCCATACCTTATGTTATCAGTGCCATCTTAAGAATGTATGTGGAGTGGAAACGTAATGAGAATTTAAGATTATCCGTTGAAAAAGAGAGTATAAAGTCAGAGTTGCAGTTTTTGAAAGCGCAATTGAATCCACATTTTTTATTCAATTCCCTGAATACAATTTACGCGCTTTCTGTAAAAAAATCACCAGATACTTCAGAAGCTATAGTGGATTTATCTGAATTAATGAGGTACATGATCTATGAGGCAGATAAAGATTTGGTACCCCTAAATAAGGAAATAGATTATATAAAAAGTTACATACAGTTACAGCGTTTAAGATTATCAGATAGTGAGAATGTGTCTTTAAAAATAACAGGAGAAGATAGGGGTAGGGCAGTGCCACCTTTATTGTTTATTTCATTTATAGAAAATGCATTTAAGTATGGTACAGACTATAAAGGTAAAACTTATGTAAAAATTACGTTGACTATAACAGACGCTTCTGTTTATTTAAATGTAAAGAACAAAATTGGAATCTTTAAAGAGCCTACTAAAAACTCAGGTATTGGCTTAGAAAATATCAGAAATCAATTAGAATTAATTTATCCAGGGTTACATAACCTTAAAGTTGATAATGACGGTAAAGATTATGAAGTGTCGTTAACTATTTACCAAAAAACAATCTAGCCTATGAAATGTATAATTATAGATGATGAGCCACTAGCTATTGAAATACTTTCTGGGTACTGTGAAAAGTTAGATTTTATTGAATTGGTAAACACCTACACAAATCCGTTAGATGCTATAACGGAAATCAAAGAAAAGAAAATTGACTTGATTTTTTGTGACATAGAAATGCCACAAATCAATGGCATAGATTTCATGGGTACTTTAGATAATAGACCTTTATTCATTTTCACGACAGCTTATTCGCAGTATGCAGTTGATGGTTTTGAGTTGAATGCAGTAGATTATTTGGTAAAACCAATACCGTATCATCGTTTTATAAAATCCGTTTCTAGAGTACAGGATTTAATTTCTAAAAAACAAGAACCAATTATGGAAGCAAATGTTTTCTCATCCGCAGGCGATAATTCAGTAGAAAAAAAGTTCATTTTTGTTAAAGCAGAATATGAGAGTATAAAAATTGATTTAGACCAAATTGAGTACGTACAAGGCTTAAAGGACTATTTAAAAATTCATATAGCTAATACCAATAAGACCATTCTTACTTTGATGAGTTTTAAGGAGATTATGAACAAATTACCTTCTAATCAGTTTCTTAGAGTGCATAAATCATATCTTGTCAATGTTGATTATATTAAAACGGTTCAACGTAATAGAATTGTTATAAATGATATGCGTATACCTATTGGTGAGAGTCATAAAGAAGCTTTCTTTTCTATTTTAGGCTTGTAGAATTATATTTTAGCGTACTAAAATTAATTTTTCGAATTTACTTCATAATATAAGCTGTCAAAGTTTAGATAGAATTATCTATTTTTGTTTAGCTAAAAGCACGGGTGCCAATTATGAGTCAAAAAGTTTTACTCTCTTCCAAAGAAATCAATATCATCCTGCATAGATTGGCTTGTCAGCTTCTTGAGAATCACTTAAGTTTTGAAAATACAGTTTTAATAGGCATTCAACCTAGGGGCAAGTTTCTTGCGCAACGCCTAACTAAGATTCTAAAAGAAGAATATAAGGTGAAGCAGATTGATTTAGGTTTTTTGGATATTACGTTTTATCGGGACGATTTTAGAAGGGGAGAAAAGACCTTAGAGGCAACAAAAACCAAAATTGATTTTTTAATAGAAGATAAGAACGTAGTCTTAATTGATGATGTGCTGTATACGGGTAGAAGTATAAATGCAGCATTGACCGCTTTACAATCTTTTGGTAGACCAAAAGACGTAGAACTCTTATGTTTAATTGATCGTAGGTTTAGCAGACATTTACCAATACAGCCTAATTACAGAGGTCGTCAGGTAGATGCTATTAATGATGAGAAGGTAAAGGTGATGTGGGAAGAAAATGACGGAGAAGATATTATATATTTAGTAAATAGATAAGAAAATGAGCGAACTGAGTGTTAAACACTTACTGGGAATTAAATACCTAAAGGAAACCGATATTCAGCTTATTTTTGAAACTGCCGATCATTTTAAGGAAGTGATCAACCGATCGATCAAAAAAGTTCCTTCGCTTAGAGATATTACTATTGCCAATATTTTTTTTGAGAATAGTACCAGAACAAAATTGTCTTTTGAACTTGCTGAAAAAAGGTTGTCTGCAGATGTGCTTAATTTTTCAGCCAGTCAATCTTCGGTAAAGAAAGGTGAAACTTTAATAGATACCGTAAATAATATTTTATCTATGAAAGTAGATATGGTGGTTATGCGGCATCCAAACCCAGGTGCGGGTATTTTCTTGTCAAAACATGTTAATGCTTCTATTGTTAATGCTGGTGACGGTGCACATGAGCACCCTACACAAGCGTTGTTAGACTCTTATTCCATTCGTGAAAAATTGGGTGATGTTGCGGGTAAAAATGTGGTGATAGTTGGTGATATTCTTCATTCTAGGGTGGCACTTTCAAATATTTTTGCACTAAAATTACAGGGAGCGAACGTTAAAGTTTGTGGTCCTAAGACATTGTTGCCTAAATATATAGAATCTTTAGGGGTAGGTGTTGAAACTAATTTAAGAAAAGCGTTGGAATGGTGCGATGTAGCAAATATGTTGCGAATACAGAACGAAAGATTAGATATTAGTTATTTTCCAACTACAAGGGAATATACCCAGCAATTTGGTGTGAACAAGAAACTACTTGATAGTTTGGATAAAGAAATTGTTATCATGCACCCCGGACCAATTAATAGGGGAGTTGAGATTACAAGTGATGTTGCCGATTCAAAGCAATCTATTATTTTGAATCAAGTTGAAAACGGAGTTGCCATACGTATGGCGGTAATATATTTATTAGCATCTAAAATTAAATGATATGATTTTTACTAAAGAAGAATCGTTGATTATCGTCTCTCAAGAAGAAATTTCTATTGAACGTTTTTTAGAAAATTTGGATAAGGAATATGATAAATTAAAGAATGACAATTTGGTGTTAGATTTATTGAGTTTCTCTGAGCTGACACCTTACAATGTTATTTCTTTTCTAGAAATAGCCAGAAAACACAAAGAGAATGAACAATCTTTTGTGTTGGTGTCCAACAAAGTATCTTATGATGACGTACCAGAAGAAATTAATTTAGTGCCTACACTTCAAGAAGCTAGAGATATTGTTGAAATGGAAGAAATAGAACGTGATTTGGGTATTTAGAGAAAACCCAAAACACCAATAAGAATACTTAAGTAATTTTTTATGCATCTTACTGTATTGGGTTGTTATGCGGCAACACCAAGAACACTTACAAACCCAACATCTCAAGTGCTGGAAATCAATAATCACATTGTGTTAATTGATTGTGGTGAGGGTACTCAAGTAGAGCTGAGAAGGCATAAGATAAAGTTCTCAAGAATCAACCATATTTTTATTTCCCATTTACACGGAGATCACTTTTTTGGATTACCTGGTTTTATTTCTACAATGAGATTGTTGGGTAGGGAGAAAGAATTACATGTTTATGGACCAAAAGGAATAAAAGAAGCAATTACCCTACTTTTAAAGTTGGGAGATTCTTGGACCAACTACCCGTTATTGTTTCATGAGCTATCAAGTAAAGAATCAGAACTTGTCTTTGAGGATAGTAAAATAAGCGTATCCACGATACCGTTAGATCATCGAATTTATACAAATGGTTATTTATTTCGAGAAAAAGTAGGGAAACGAAAACTAAATATTCATGCTGCCGAGGAATATGGTATTGATAAAGCATATTATCAAAACATAAAAAATGGAAAGGACGTAACTTTAGATGATGGAGAGGTAATTGCGAATACAAAATTGACTTTTGACCCGCCTAAACCAAAATCATATGCTTTTTGTAGTGATACTATTTATGATGAAAGCTTGGCTGCGAAAATCAAAAATGTTGATGTTTTATACCATGAATCTACATTTTTAGAGTCAGAAGCAGAATTGGCGACAAAAACCAAACATGCTACAGCTATGCAGGCAGCAAAAGTAGCAAAAGATGCAAGTGTAAAAACCTTATTATTAGGTCATTATTCTACACGTTACAAATCTATAGAACTATTTAAGGAAGAAGCTTCAACAATTTTCCCTAATGTGTTACTTGCCGATGATGGCAAGACTTTCGATTTTTAAACCTTTTAATCTGTTTTTATAGCGTTTATTTTCCTTTCTTTTTAGAACTTTGTTTATCTTGTTTTTAACACGAAAATGATGCAAAAAGATTTAGGGGATTATAGGAAATCTTACGAGAAAAGTGCGTTGATGGAAGACAGTATATCTGACAATCCAATCCAACTTTTTCAAACATGGTTCTATGAGGTTGAAAAATCTGATGGGGTAGATGAACCTAATGCCATGACCGTATCTACGGTAGGCTTAGATGGTTTTCCTAAAAGTAGGGTTGTACTTCTAAAAAAATACACTCACGAGGGTTTTATTTTTTATACGAATTACAATAGTGAAAAAGGTCGTGCCATTAGTGAGAACCCTAATATCTGTATTTCGTTTTTCTGGCCTAATTTAGAACGTCAGGTAATCATAAAAGGTATTGCAGAAAAACTCCCTGAAAATCTATCTGATGGTTATTTTGATTCAAGGCCAGATGGTAGCAAACTAGGTGCATTGGTTTCCGATCAGAGTACGGTAATAGATTCTAGAGAAGTTTTAGAAGATAAGCTTAGTAGATTGGAGAAAGAATATGAAGGTAAGGAAATTGAAAGGCCAGGTCATTGGGGCGGGTATTTGGTAAGACCGGTTTCTATGGAGTTTTGGCAAGGTAGACCCAATAGATTACATGATCGTATTAGATATAGCCTAACGGAAGAATATGATTGGAAAATGGAGCGATTAGCCCCTTAAATAAAATATAATGAAGAATCTATTTTTAATGCGTCATGGCAAGTCTTCTTGGGAGCTAAATGTTAGTGATCAAGATAGGGCGTTGTTACAGCGAGGAATTTCTGATGCCCGTTTGGTAGCCGATGAAATTGCAAAACTGAATTTAAAAATAGATCAAGTTTATACCAGTCCTGCAAACAGGGCGTTTCATACCTGTATGATTTGTTTGCGAACGCTATATTATCCTTTAGAGAATTGTAGTGTAACTGCAGATTTATATGATTTTTCAGGAAATCAAGTGTTCCAGTTTATTCAGCAATTAGATAATAATTTAAATAATGTTCTTCTATTTGGACACAACCATACTTTTACCCATTTAGCTAATTCTATGGGAGATAGGCGTATTGATAATGTGCCTACTAGCGGATTTGTTCATTTACAATTCCAAGAAAATACTTGGGCTAATGTTATCAAAGGCTCAACAATACAAACCATTTTTCCGAAGCAACTAAAAGCATGATAAAAAATAACAACCAGTACGTAAATAGAGAAATAAGTTGGTTATGGTTCAACGAGCGTGTATTACAAGAAAGCGCAGATAAGAATGTTCCATTAATTGAAAGACTTCGTTTTTTAGGTATTTTTTCAAACAACTTAGATGAGTTTTTTAAAGTTCGTTATGCAACGGTAAAGCGTATAGTTGAAGCCGGTAAAACTGGTAAAAGTGTATTGGGTGGTGAGAAAGCAAAAGACCTTTTAGAAGAGATTACAAATATTGTAATTGAGCAGCAAACCAAGAGTTTAACAATTCTTAGAAGAATTGAGCATGAGCTTGAGGGCGAGAATATTTTTATCATCAAGGAAACGGAATTAAACGAGAAGCAAAAAGAATTCGTTAAAGCTTATTTCTTGAAAGAGGTAAGTCCGCAGTTAATGACAATCATTCTGAATGATCTTACACGCTTTCCTACCTTAAAGGATACGGCAGCTTATTTGGCTGTTAAAATGGTAATTAAGAGTGAGGAGAGTAAAAAGGAAAAACGTTATGCATTAATTGAGATTCCAAAAGGAATAGATCGTTTTGTTGTACTGCCAGATGAAGCTGGTAAAAGTTATATCATTATACTTGATGATTTGATTAGGTATTGCTTGGACAACATTTTTACCATGTTTGAGTATGAATCTATTTCGGCTCACATGATAAAGATTACTAGAGATGCAGAATTAGATATTGATAATGATTTAAGTAAGAGTTTTATTGAGAAAATATCTTCAAGTGTAGAGCATAGAAAAATAGGTGATCCGGTACGTTTTGTATATGACAAAAGTATTGGTAGAGATACGTTGACTTTTCTAAAAGAAAAGATGAACATTGAAGATACGGATAGTGTAATACCTGGTGGCAGGTATCATAACCGTAGAGATTATATGGGCTTTCCTAGTTTAGGTAGAAAAGATTTACTGTATGACAAAATAACACCGTTACCCGTAAAAGGTCTTAGTGTAGAGGGTAGTATTTTAGAAAGTATTGCCAAAAAAGACTATTTGCAGTATACACCTTATCATACCTTTACATATGTTTTAAAGTTTTTGCGTGAAGCGGCTTTAGACCCTAAGGTTCGTACAATAAAGATTACGGTGTATAGACTGGCAAGTAATTCTCAAATTGCGGCATCTTTAATCAATGCCGTTAAAAACGGAAAACAAGTAACGGTACAAATAGAGCTTCAAGCTCGTTTTGATGAGCAGGCCAATATTGAGTATGCAGAGCAGCTACAGGCAGAAGGAGTAAAACTTATTTTTGGGGTACCAGGATTAAAAGTACATAGTAAAATATGCTTGATTGAGCGTGAAGAGGCTGGTTCTATTAAACGCTACGGATTTGTAAGTACTGGTAATTTCAATGAGTCTACAGCAAGAATTTATACCGATTTTACACTCTTTACAGCAGATGATTCTATACTAAAAGAACTGAATAAAGTCTTTGATTTCTTTGAGACTACTTATAAAATCAATAAATACAAACACCTTATAGTTTCTCCGCATTATACCAAGAATGCGTTTATGAAATTGATTGATAATGAAATAGCAAATGCCAAGGAAGGTAAAGAAGCTTTCATCAAAATTAAAATGAACAGTTTTACATCATACAAAATGGTAGATAAACTGTATGAAGCAAGTAGGGCAGGGGTAAAGATCCAGTTGATCATAAGGGGTATATGTTGCTTAATACCAGGTGTTGAGGGTATGAGCGAAAACATAGAAGCTATAAGTGTAATAGATAAATTTTTGGAGCATACCAGAATCTTTGCTTTCGCTAATGGAGGTGATACTAAAATTTATATTTCATCTGCAGATTGGATGACAAGAAACCTTGATTATAGAGTTGAAGTAGGTTGTCCAATTTATGATGAGGACATTAAAAAGGAATTAATGGATACTTTTGATATCTGTTGGAAAGATAATATGAAAGCGCGTGTATTCAATGCCGCACAAGATAATGCCTATAGAAAGACTACGTTACCTAGAATTAGGTCTCAATTTGCTACATATGAATATTATTCGAACAAACAAGAATCTTAAAAAAGAGCTCTTTTGAAGGTAAGAAAATTTGCAGCGATTGACATAGGTTCTAATGCTATAAGGTTGCTTACGCACAACGTTATTGAAGATAAGGGTAAAAAGACCCAATTCAGAAAAAGCGCTTTGGTCAGGGTACCTGTAAGATTAGGAGAAGATTCATTTACCGTAGGTGAAATATCTGAAGTAAATGAAGCAAGGTTGATAAAGACAATGAAAGCCTTTAAGCTTTTAATGGATGTAGCGGGAGTTGAGAAGTATAGAGCCTGCGCTACCTCTGCAATGCGGGAGGCAAATAATGGAAATGAGATTATAAAAAAAATCTCCCAAGAATCAGGAATAGAAATAGACTTGATTGATGGTAAGCAAGAAGCTGCAATAATAGCTTCTACCGACTTAAAGAGCTTAATTACTAATGATCAGTCATACCTGTACATTGATGTTGGTGGAGGTAGTACTGAATTTACCTTATTTTCTAAGGGCAAGATTCAAGTTTCAAAATCATTCAAGTTAGGTACGGTCAGGCTTTTGAATGATATGGTTAAGCCAGAAACATGGAAAAAATTAGAAGAATGGATAAAGGTTAATTTAAAAGACAAACCTAAATTATCAATTATAGGTTCTGGTGGTAACATAAACAAGTTACATAAGTTGTCAGGTAGAAAAGAAGGAGAGCCATTATCTTATATTTGGTTAAATGCTCAATATCATTTTTTAGACAGCTTAAGTTATGATGACAGAATATCAGAATTAGGATTAAATCCGGATAGGGCAGATGTTATAATACCGGCTACAAAGATTTTTTTATCAGCAGCTAAATGGAGTGGAGCCAAAAAAATTCACGTGCCTAAAATCGGTCTATCAGATGGTATAATTAAGGATTTATATAATTCTGAGAATAAGTAAGTTAAATTTTAACCGTGAATAGATTCTTTAGTACCTAAATCTTTCATGATTTGGGCTTCATATTCTAGAAGGCTGTCCCATTTTTTATTTACCTCTTCTAATTCACCATATTTACGGGCAAACTTTAAGAACATGGTATAATGACCAGCTTCACTAATCATTAACTTGTGATAGAAATCCGCTAGTTCTTTATCTTCCAATTCTTCGGAGAGCAGCCTAAAACGTTCACAGCTACGAGCTTCAATAAGTGCAGCATAGAGTAATCTATGAACCAATTGCGTAGTTCTGCTACCTCCCTTGGGAAAAAACTTGATTAGTTCAATAACATAGTCATCTTTACGGTCTCTGCCTAAAGTATTGCCACGCTTTAAAATAAGGTCATGTACCATTTTAAAATGACCCATTTCTTCTCTAGATAAAGCAACCATTTCAGTAACAAGCTCTGTATATTCGGGAAAAGATACTATTAGCGATATAGCCGTACTAGCGGCTTTCTGCTCGCAGTATGCATGATCAGTAAGAATCTCATCAATATTTTTCTCTACAATATTTACCCATCTTGGATCGGTAGGTAGTTTTAGACCTAGCATAGTTTACTTTTTTTCAAAATTAGAAAGATTTTGAAGACCATACCAATTTTAATCAAAAACCTAGATGTCTTAGTGCTTAATAATAATTATTTTTGAGTTACCATCAATCCAAAATCAAAATGCACGATCAACAAGATATTCATAGTTTATTATTACAATATGGTAATGAAGAAAGTGTTACTTGGTTAAAGGGTAAAATAGAAAAGATGGCTGGTATTAAATCTTCCAAAGATTTATTTATGACTTATAGCCTTTTAAATGTGAAGTTTGATGGTGTAGAGCCAATTTTATTTGAAAAATTCAATTCAGAAAATGCTCGGTATTTTAGTGAGCATTCGGCAAGTATTTTACAGGTAGCGCGTATTTATTTGCTGTCAGAAGTGCTAGGGCAAGATTTGGAATTCTACACTTCAAAGGTAGCGAATATCATACAGGTGGCTGATACCGGTGAATTAGAAACCTTTTTAAAATATTTAATTCTTTTACCCAATCCTGAAGCTTACAAGGAAACAGCAGTAGAAGCTTTAAGAACTAATATTGCAGCAATTTTTGATGCAATAACATTGAATAATCCGTATCCTACAAAGTATTTCAATGATCAACAATGGAATCAAATGTTCTTAAAAGCGGCATTTATGGAGCGTGACCTTTCGCAAATAGAATCTGTTGACGAAAGGGCAAATGCAGATTTAGCTAGAATAATATCTGATTATGCTCATGAAAGATGGGCTGCGGGAAGAAAAATAGACCCATTATTTTGGAGACCAGTATCAAAGTTTTTAAATGAAGCGCTTTTAAATGATATGAAAGTACTTTTAAGTAGTGAAGATAAAGTAGAGAATAATGCTGGCGCTCTTTGTTGTTATTACTCAGATAATGATAGAGCTATGGCGATTTTAAATAGTAAACCAGAGCTAAAACATAAAATAGCGGATGGTGAAATAACTTGGAATACGATTAAACAACAATAGAATGGAAGATAAAATGATGATTATTGACCCGCATGTCCACATGACGTCAAGAACAACAGATGATTATGAGGCAATGGCGGCTGCGGGAGTTGTGGCGGTAATTGAACCTTCGTTTTGGCTTGGTCAGCCTAGAACTCAAGTAGGCTCTTTTCAAGATTACTATAGTAGTCTAGTAGGGTGGGAGCCTTTTAGGGCTAGTCAATTTGGAATTAAGCATTACTGTACTATTGGTTTAAATTCTAAAGAAGCCAACAATGAAGCTTTGGCGGAACAAGTTATTGAATTGTTGCCCTTATACTTGCATAAAGAGAATGTGGTAGCTATTGGTGAAATAGGCTATGACGACCAAACACCTGCAGAGGACAAGTTCTTTAGAATGCAATTGGATATGGCGAAGGAATTAGATATGACCGTACAGGTACATACGCCACACCGAGATAAAAAAGCAGGAACCATAAAGAGTATGGAAGTGTGTTTAGAACATGGTTTAGACCCGGCTAATGTTATTATTGACCATAATAATGAAGAAACGGTAAAAGAAGTTCTTGACCGTGGTTTTATTGCTGCGTTTACTATTTACCCAAAAACAAAAATGGGTAATGAGCGTATGGTTGAGGTAGTTAGAAAATTCGGAAGTTCTAATATCATCGTTGATAGCTCTGCAGATTGGGGTGTCAGTGACCCATTGGCAGTGCCAAAAACAGCTTCTTTAATGTTGAAAAGAGGTATTTCTATGGAAGACGTTAGAAAAACCTGTTATCAAAATGCGTTAGATGCTTTTAGTAAGAACGGGAAAATGAAAGAAGCACATTGGTTACAACCAGATAGTATTAATCAATCGCAACTATTTAACGACAATAGTGTTTTAAGAGGTCAGAAGCCAAGAATAGACGAAGACCAAATTACCTAAAATGAAAGATAAGTTAATGGGTTTTGCTCGTTTGGCAAGACCTGCAAATTTGCCAACTGCAGCAGCAGATATTCTGGCGGGTATTGCTATCGCGTTATATCTACGAAATATAGAAGTACTTAATTTTCTGGTAGAGCAAAGCGGTGATGTGCTTTTATTGGTTTTTTCATCTGTTGCTCTATATGCAGGAGGGGTTGTTTTTAACGATGTTTTTGATGCGGAATTAGATGCTGTGGAAAGACCTGAAAGAGCTATACCTAGCGGACTGGTGCCGCAACGTGAAGCTGTTTATTTTGGCACTATTTTAATGTTGATCGGTATTACCCTGGCATTCAAATGTGCAATGTTGTCCGGACTCATTTCAGTTGCCTTGACCTTTGCAATTTTAACCTATGATGGGTATTTTAAGCAATTTGGTTTTGGCGGTCCATTGAACATGGGTATCTGTCGTGGGCTAAATCTTTTAATGGGAATGTCTATTTTAGGAACGGTTTCTAATTGGTACATTTCTCTAGTACCTGTAGTATATATCTTCGCTATCACTTTAATTAGTAGGGGAGAAGTACATGGGGATAATAAAAAACATATTGTTTGGGCGGGTATTTTATATGCAATTGTAATAACTTCAATTACTTTAATGGTAATGCTACAAACATCTCAAATTATATATATAATTCCGTTCTTAGTCTTATTTGGATATTTAATTTTTAAACCGCTATTAAAGGCTTACAAAGATAATTCTCCCAAAAATATTAAGAAAGCCGTAATGGGAGGTGTATTGTCGTTGGTGGTAATGAACGCTTGTTGGGTAGCCGGTTTTTCTAATTGGTACTTGGCCTTAGCTGTTTTATTATTACTACCATTATCAATACTATTGTCTAAACTATTTGCAGTAACATAAAATACATATGCAATTACAACCTATAAAACAGTCTTTTCAAGTTCAGTATGATTATCAGCTGTACTTTACCTCAGGGCTATTTGCTTTGAAGAATCCTTTATTCGCAAATCTAATTGCAGACTATAAAGATTTTGAGCCTGTTAAACTTCTTTTTGTGTTGGATGACGGAGTTGAAAGTCATCATCCTACATTAATAAATCAAATTGAAGCATATTGTGAACAGCATAAACAAATTATAAAGTACACCAATACATTAGTGTTGCCAGGTGGTGAGCAAGTAAAAAATAGTGATAAAGC
Organism: Maribacter zhoushanensis; assembly: GCF_029350975.1. Lineage (GTDB taxonomy): Bacteria > Bacteroidota > Bacteroidia > Flavobacteriales > Flavobacteriaceae > Maribacter > Maribacter zhoushanensis. Next base: position 87,803 of record NZ_JARKMR010000007.1, on the reverse strand, counting down.
TATAGATTCTGTATTGCAAGAAGTCAATAAAAACAAAATATGTCGCCATTCATTTGTAGTGGTTATAGGTGGAGGAGCAGTAATTGATATGGTGGGTTATGCCGCTGCAATTGCGCATAGAGGAGTAAAGTTGATTAGAATTCCAACAACAGTTTTATCTCAGAACGATTCTGCAGTAGGTGTAAAGAATAGTGTAAACGCTTTTAAAAAGAAGAATTTCTTAGGCACATTTGCGCCTCCATTTGCAATTATTAATGATAGTAGTTTTCTAGAAACCCTAGAACAACGTGATTGGATTTCCGGTATATCTGAAGCTATTAAAGTAGCTTTAATTAAGGATAAAACCTTCTTTAAATATATTGCAGAAAATGCTGTGGCATTGAAGAATAGAGAAATGGAGCCAATGCAATACGTAATTTATAAATGTGCAGAAATGCATATGCACCATATAGCACAAGGCGGTGATCCGTTTGAATCAGGGTCATCAAGACCTTTGGATTTTGGACATTGGGCTGCCCACAAGATGGAATTCATGACAAATTATGAATTACGTCATGGAGAAGCTGTTGCCAAAGGCATCGCATTAGATATTACTTATGCGCAGTTAATTGGATTAATTTCGGAAGTAGATTTACAGCACATTTTAGATGTTATGATTGCCATTGGTTTTGATTTGTCTCTTCCGGTTCAGGGAGAAGAACAAATAACGGCTCTATTGAACGGTATAGAAGAGTTTAGAGAGCATTTAGGTGGTAAGTTGACAATTACCCTAATTTCAGACTTAGGTGTAAAGCATGATGTTCATACTATTGATATGGAGCTAATGTCACAAGCAATTACAAAGTTGAATCATCAATTCGCATTAAATTAAGTTCAATGCAGCTAAAAGAGAATTTTCATTTAACCTATTGTACAAATATTCATCCTGGTCAAGACTGGAAAAGTACTTTTGAAAGTATTAAACAACATGTACCGATTATTAAGCAAGAAGTTTCAAAAGAACAACCTTTTGGGCTAGGGCTTCGCTTATCAAATAAAGCAAGTGAGGAGCTTGATTTAGGTGATAACATGTCCGATTTTAAAAAGTGGTTAGACGAGAATAATCTCTATGTATTCACCATGAACGGATTTCCTTATGGGGATTTTCATGATGAACGTGTGAAAGATATGGTACATGCTCCAGATTGGACAACCAATGAGCGTTTGAGGTATACCAAAAGATTGTTCCGCCAATTGTCGGAATTAATTCCCGAAGGTATGAACGGAGGAATATCAACATCACCTATAACCTATAAATACTGGCATAAAACAGAAAGAGAAACAAAAAATGCTTTTCAGGTTGGAGCTGAAAATATGCTCGAAGTTGCCAAGCACTTATTTGAAATTGAACAAGCTACAGAAACTTATCTGCATTTAGATATTGAGCCCGAACCAGACGGATTGTTAGAAAACAGCGATGAGGTATTGGCATTTTATTCAGAGTACTTATTGCCTTTAGGGACTGCTTATTTTAAAAAAGAACTGAATTTAAATCCGGAAGAGGCAGAAGCTTTAATTAAAAAATATATTACCGTTTGTTATGATGTTTGCCATTTTGCATTAGCTTATGAAGAGCCAGCCGATACATTTGCCAAGTTTAAAACAAAAGATATCAAAGTTGGTAAAATTCAAGTAAGTGCCGCATTGAAAATTCTTTTTAATGGAGAATATGATGAACGTATTTGGCAAGAGCTTTCACAATTTAACGAGCCTACCTATTTACATCAAGTAACTGAAAAAATACATAATCAAGTAAAAACTTATAGCGATCTGCCGCTAGTTCTAGAGGGTGATAGAAATCATAAAGAACTAAGGGCACATTATCATGTTCCTATTTTCTTGGAAAAATATGGCGAGTTGTTCTCAACACAAGATCATATTTTAAAAACAATGAATTATATGAAATCGAATCCTATATCTGAACACCTAGAAATAGAAACCTATACTTGGGAGGTGCTTCCGGCAGATTTAAAACAAGATTTATCAGTATCTATAATTCGTGAATTAGAGTGGTTTAAATCACACATGTAAAATGAAGAAAACGGTAGTCATAAATGTTGTTGGGTTAACAAAGCGATTGATAGGTGAGCATACTCCGTTTATTAAATCATTTTTAGAGAAAGGTCAAACCTCATACATAGAGCCGGTTTTACCGGGTGTTACTTGTGCTGTGCAATCTACCTACGTAACTGGTAAATGGCCATCTCAACATGGTATTGTTGGTAATGGTTGGTATTTTAAAGATGAGTGCGAGGTTAAATTCTGGCGGCAATCGAACAAGTTGGTAGAACAGTCAAAAATATGGGATGATGTAAAAGATAAGCATCCTAATTTCACTTGTGCTAATCATTTTTGGTGGTACAATATGTATAGTAATGTTGACTATAGTCTAACGCCAAGACCAAATTATTTAGCAGATGGCAGGAAAATTCCAGATGTATATTCTCATCCGGCACAGTTGCGTGATGATATGCAGAATACCTTAGGAACATTTCCTTTATTTGAATTTTGGGGACCAAAAACTACAATTAATTCATCGAAATGGATTGCTGATGCAGCACTGTTGACTGATAAAAAACATAACCCAGATCTTACATTTATTTATTTGCCGCACTTAGATTATAATTTGCAGCGATATGGTCTTGATTTTAAAATCATTTCCAAAGATTTAAATGAAATTGATACTGTAGTTAAACAGCTGGTAGAACATTATGAAGCATTAGAAACCAGGGTGATTCTACTTTCTGAATATGGGATTACGAATGTAAACAGACCAGTTCATTTGAATCGCATATTACGTGAAGAGGGTTTTATTGCTGTACGTGAAGAAAGAGGGTTAGAGCTTTTAGATGCTGGGGCAAGTGATGCTTTTGCCGTTGCAGATCATCAAATTGCACATGTTTATTGCAAGAATAAGCAAGATATTGAAAGGGTAGCTTCCTTGATTAAGAGTGTAGAAGGAGTAGAAAAAGTACTATATAGTGAAGATTTAAAAAAACATCATATAAATCATGAGCGTTGTGGTGATATTGTGATTGTTGCAGATAAGGATTCTTGGTTTACGTATTATTTCTGGCTAGATGATGCGAAAGCACCTGATTATGCAAGAATGGTTGATATCCACAAAAAACCAGGTTACGATCCGGTTGAAATGATGACAGATCCAAAAGATAAATTGGTGATGGCCAAAGTAGTTGGTAAGCTACTTAAAAAGAAAATAGGCTTTAGAACGGTCATGAATATAATACCGATCGATGCAACTTTGATTAAAGGTTCACACGGTAGATTAACTGAAGATGTAGAAGATTTTCCAATATTTATAAGTAATCATGTAACTGGTGATAACGATCAGAAAATTAGTGCAATACAAGTGCGTGATCTTATTGAAGATCACTTATTAAAGTAAATTTAAATGAATCTATTATTTAAGATATTAGGCTACGTTTTTGCTGTATTATTCACTGTAGGTGCAGGTTTACAATACAATGATCCAGACTCGTTACATTGGATTGTTATTTACGGTATTGCAGCTTTAATCTCTTTATTGTTTGCGCTAAATAAAGTAGGATATATTGTGCCATTGGTTTTAGGTGTACTAGCTTTTGTGGGCTTCATTTATCTTTATCCAACAGACTTTCAAGGGTTCGATTTAAATGACGGAGATATCGTTACTGTAGAATTAGGTAGAGAGGCTTTCGGACTTTTAATAATTTCGATTGTGCTTTTAGTCTTTGCTTTCAGAATTAGGAGAAGGTTATAAAAATAAATCGAATTCTTGTCTCAGCAAATCAATTACCGGATTCTTTTCTCTTAGTTTTTGGTATTTTTCTTCGGGAGTAAATGCAAATTTCGTAGATGTTGTTTCATTTACTGTAATATTTAAGTGAACGAAATGGTTGTTCAGTTTAGCACGTAAATACTCCATCAATTCAAACTGTTCACGCTCAATCTCCTTTTTCATGGTACCGTTAGGAAGCTCTAAATGAATAGCGAAGCCCTCTTTTAATTTAGGAATATCTGAATGTAGGTTAGAAGCTAGAATTTTTTGACCTTTCTTATCGATAATCTCTATAAAATCTGCCCAATGCTTACGGAGTTCATCTTCAGTAAATGGGTCTTTTGGTAGGTTGTTTTCATCAATAACAACCTCTATTTTGTTTAACTCGTGTTGTTTTTTGGCGTTTAAGCTAGAAATTGAAAGTCCTGAAACCCTTTTGATAGGGCGATTAATAATCGGCTTTTTAACATCAGTACTGGTTTCTGCTGAAGTTGATGTTTCAGTATTTTGTTGAGGTTCTTCTCTGGTTTTTTTAGGAGCTACTTGCGTCTCAATAGTTGTTGTAGCTTTTTTAGGTTCTACCAGGGTTTCCGTAGTACTGTTTATAGCACTTGTTGCTTTAGGAGTCTCGGTTTGTGTTACTGCTGGTTGATTTCCAGTTACAGGTTTAACTTCAGATTCCTTTTTGGATGGTCTTGGAGCTTGATTATAAAATGCAGATGGGGCAATGAAATCAATAGTCTTATTGTTAAGAGCTACGGATTCAGGATTTTTTTTTTCTCCATCAAAATTGATAGAGGCAAGTTTCATTAGCGTTAATTCAACAAGTAAGCGTTGATTTTTACTCGTTTTATACTTTAAATCGCAGTCATTTGAAATTTCCAATCCTTTAAGAAGGAAGGAGGGAGCCGTTCTTTTGCTTTGGTCTCTATATAGTTGTTGTGCGGCTTCGCCAACTTCTAGTAAGTTGATTGTATCTGGATGTTGGCATACCATTAAATCTCTAAAATGAGATGCAAGACCAGATATAAAGTGATGTCCGTCAAAACCAAGAGATAATGTCTTATTGAATAATATAAGTAACCCTGGAATATTATGCTCTAATATTAAATCTGTAGCCTCAAAATAAGTATCGTAGTCTAAGACATTTAAATTTTCGGTAACCGCTTTACGAGTAAGCTCTGAACCGGAAAAGCTGACAACCCTGTCAAAAATAGAAAGAGCATCACGCATAGCACCATCTGCCTTTTGGGCAATGATATGCAACGCATCATCTTTAGCATTTACACCTTGGTTTTCTGCTATATATTTTAAATACTCGGCAGCATCTTTAACCGTAATTCTTTTAAAATCAAAAATTTGACATCTAGAAAGAATCGTTGGTATGATCTTATGCTTCTCTGTTGTTGCCAAAATAAAAATAGCATGCTTTGGTGGCTCTTCTAAAGTTTTTAGAAATGCGTTAAAAGCGGACTGAGATAACATATGTACCTCATCAATAATATATACCTTGTATTTACCTACTTGTGGTGGTATACGTACTTGATCAATTAAGTTACGAATATCATCTACAGAGTTATTTGAAGCTGCATCCAATTCAAAAATATTGAATGCGAAATCTTCATTTTCTTTTTCGGTACCATCAGAATTTATCTGTTTTGCCAAAATACGGGCGCAGGTAGTTTTACCAACACCTCTTGGTCCACAGAATAACAAAGCTTGTGCAAGGTGATTTTGGTCTATTGCATTTTGTAGTGTATTGGTTATAGACTGCTGACCCACAACATCTTTAAATGTCTGGGGTCTATACTTTCTAGCCGATACAATAAATGGTTCCAAAATTCTATCTCTAATTAAACTTATACAAATATAAATATAGCCTTTAATTCTAACGAGAATAAAGAAAAGAGATCATCCTTAGTTATCAACAATTGCAGTACATTTGCGCTCAGCAGGCCACCTTATCGCTGCCAAGTAATTGGGAGAGGAAAGTCTGGACACCATAGTGCAGTATAGCGGGTAACGCCCGTCCGCAGAGATGTGAGGACAAGTGCAACAGAAAGCAAGTACAGTTCGGCTGTAGTGAAACCAGGTAAACTCTATACGGTGAAACGTCATGTAAATCGGTGTTTAAGGGCTGCACGCCCAAGTCGAAGGGTAGGCGGTTAGAGCTCAGGGGTAACCCTTTGCCTAGATAAATGATAAGGAATTCTGATTTTTTCAGAATACAGAATCCGGCTTATGGCCTGCTTTTTTTATGATTAGGTAGATTTGGAATTTACCTATTGGAAATAAACTTCAGCTTAGTTAAATATTCTCAGCACTTAAATAATAGGATCTCTTCTTTTACAACTTACTTTTCAAAAAAGCTAAATACGCTACCACCGTATTTTCTTGAATTTTTATAGTGTGAAAATTCAGCTAAACTAGTTCGGTTAGAATGCTCTATAATTAATACGCCATCTTCTAATAGAAGGTCATTTTCAAAAACCAGTTCGGGTAATTTTTCAAAATCCGTTAACTCCATATCGTAGAAAGGATCAGCGAATATGATATCGAATTTCTCTGTATTTCTTTGAAGAAAGCTAAATACATCGCTCTTTAAAGTGCGAATATTCATGTCTAGCAATTCAACCGTTTTGTCAATGAATTGTATGCATCCGGAGTGTGCATCTATAGCAAGAACATCATCAACACCTCTAGATGAGAATTCATAACTAATATTGCCGGTGCCAGCAAAAAGATCAAGGACTTTAAGGTCTGGAAAATAGTAGCTATTATTCAAAATATTGAACAAGCTCTCTTTAGCCATGTCTTTTGTAGGTCTAACAGGTAGTTTTTTAGGAGCCATTAAGTGACGACCTTTATGTTTTCCTGATATGATGCGCATTATATTGTATTAATAAGGGTGAAATCTATAGAGCCTGTTGCAGGTTCTCCAAGTTTTAATAGTTGAGCCGCTGAAGGTTCAAATATGCTGATATTCTGGATGTAATTATAGCAAAGTTGAAAAGTTTCGTCATCTTCTTCAATATCTCCAAATAGTTTTACAATAACGGTTTTAGGGTCTAATTCCAACTGCTCAATTACGAAAAGTAGGTAATAGACAAAATCCTCTTTTGTTTGATATTTAAAACTATTGTATAGAAGAAGTTTACGTTGATTTAGAACTGTAATATCTAATTGCTCTGTATTAACATGAACAAAACAGGTAATTGTTTGATTTTGTGTTTGGTTGTTTAGTAAGGACTGTAACAATACTGTGCCGGTATGCATAAAATCAAACTCGCCAAAAAGATCGTAGATGTAATTATTAATGTTAACATATGGCACATACACATTAACTAAGTCATGATTTTCAACCTCATCGTAAGCTAAAACATCGTTAGCTAATACCTTGGTATTGAATTTAAGGTATTCATTTAAATGATTGGGGTTGAATAATGATTTTGGTACCAGACCAAAAAGTGTATTTCTATGAACAGCTACAACTTCATCAAACTGCATGTTTTCTATATCATGCTTTTGTAAAAGAATTTGCAATTCATCTTTAGCGGTCATTGGGTTTTTTTCTTCAGAGAAATCTATTCTATCAGAAATCAACAATTTTTGCGAAACAGTATCTGCTACACAAAAAGAAAGTCCATTCAAGCTAACCTGAATGGACAATTTTTTAAAATTTTTATCCGCTATGTTTAAGCTATTATTTTTTAACTTTTTTGTCATATATGGATGGCCAGTTACCGCTTGTACTAACTTCGTCTAAAGAACCTACATAAATAGATGGTCCGTTTACTTCTTCTACACTTAATGCAGCTTTTTCACGAGATAATAAATCTTTAGGCTGATCGTAAAGAACAACTTCTTTATCAACTTTTGCTTCAAAAACAGGAGCTTTATATCCACTCTTTTCAACAAAACCAGCTTTCATTGTAAATTTCTCACCGTTTGCTGCTGTAGGTACATCCATTAAGCTCTTGTATCTAGCATCAGATTTAAAAAGTGAATCTTTTACAGAAACAGTTCCTAATGTATCGATGATTTTCATTTCTTTTAGCATATCAATTCCATATGCCTTGTCAAATTCCATGAAAGAAGAGTCTCTCTGTTGTGTAATAACATATTTACCAGTATCGATAAAACGAATAAGACTGTTGAAGTCGTTAGCGTATTTGCCGTTTACTGTTTTGTAGGCCTCTTGAGAGTTTTTAATGTCTTTCAATTTGGCGATAACCTGAGAATAGCGCTCTATTTTTACCTCTTTAAATTTGATTGGTCCTGTTATGGAGTTGTAAATAAAGTATCCTAAAGCGATACATCCAATCCAAAGTACTATTTGTATTATGGTCTTCATTTCGTATGTGTTATTTTTATTTAGTGGTCTTCACAAATCTACAATTTTTTTTTAATCGTAAAAGTTTTTAGGCTAAAAATCATCTTTATCTTTGAAGCCACATGAAACCAACAACACCCGCATCATTCTATAGTATACTAGAAACCAAATTTCCTCACTCACCAACTGCCACACAATCAGTGGCTTTGCAGAAATTGGCCGAATTCACACTTTCAACTGTTAAAGATGAAGTTTTTTTGTTAAAAGGTTACGCGGGTACTGGTAAAACTACCTTAATAGGCACTTTAGTTAACAGTTTATGGAAGGTTCAGAAGAAGGCGGTGCTCATGGCACCTACGGGTAGAGCGGCAAAAGTGATGTCTAATTATTCAAAAACGCAGGCATTTACTATCCATAGAAAAATATATTTCCCCAAAAAGCAAAGTGGTGGTGGAGTACAGTTTGTAATGGCCCCTAATAAACATAGAGATACCTTATTTATAGTTGATGAAGCATCTATGATTCCGGACACGGCGGCCGACTCTAAATTATTTGAAAACGGATCTTTGTTAGATGATTTAATGATGTTCGTCTATTCTGGTCACAAATGTAAGTTGTTATTAATAGGAGACACCGCCCAATTACCACCGGTTCATTTAGTATTGAGTCCTGCTTTGGATGGTGATAAACTTTCTTTGAATTATAATAAAGAAGTAGTTCGTTTAGAATTAAATGAAGTAGTAAGGCAAGCAGGAGATTCAGGCATTTTGGCAAATGCAACCCTGTTAAGGGAGCAATTGCAAAGCGAATTCTTTGAAGATTTTAAATTTGATGTTGATCCGTTTACAGATATAGTAAGGTTAATAGATGGAAATGAGATCCAAGAAGCTATTGATAGTTCATATTCGGAAAATGGAAAAGAGGAAACAGCATTTATAGTACGTTCCAATAAAAGAGCGAACCTATACAATCAGAATATTAGGGAACGTATACTGTTTTTAGAGAACGACATTGCTGTTGGCGATTTTATGATGGTAGTTAAGAATAACTATTATTGGTTAAAGCCAAGTTCAGAAGCTGGATTTATTGCTAACGGAGATATTATAGAGATTCTAGAAATATATGACATTAAGGAGATCTACACCTTTAAGTTTGCGGAGGTTAAGGTTAAAATGGTCGATTATCCAAATATGGCACCGTTTGAAACGGTATTGTTATTAGATACCATTACTGCTGAATCACCTTCCTTATCTTATGAGGATGGTAATAGATTATATCAAGAAGTAATGAAAGATTTTGCGCATGAAAGTTCTAAGTATAAAAAGTTTTTGGGCGTTAAGAATAATAAGTATTTCAATGGGTTGCAAGTAAAATTCTCATATGCCATAACCTGTCATAAATCTCAAGGGGGACAATGGGATACCGTTTTTATAGAACAGCCATATTTACCTAATGGTATAGATAAAGAATACTTACGCTGGCTGTATACAGCGGTAACTAGGGCAAAGAGCAAGTTGTATCTTATTGGTTTTAAGGACGATTTTTTTCTTGATTAAGAAAAGGCTATTTTAGTAAATATTCATACCAGAAAGAACATCACACCAATAGTAAACAGCATATGACAACAGATACGGTTTTAAGTATATTTTTAGGAATAGGATTGGCGGCATCTGTAGGTTTCAGGGTGTTTTTACCATTGTTCGCCTTGAGTTTGGCATCTTATTTTGGTGTATGGGAACTAAATGATAATTGGCAATGGATAGGAAGTTTAGTTGCGGTATTAACCTTAGGTATAGCAACATTGTTAGAAATATTTGCCTATTTCATCCCATGGTTCGATAATTTGTTAGATAGTATTGCGGTTCCTTTAGCGGCAATAGCAGGTACCGCAGTGATGGTGTCTACGGTTGCAGATTTAGATCCCGTAATCACTTGGTCATTGGCAATAATTGCGGGTGGTGGTACTGCTACGGCAATAAAAGGAGCTGGAGCAACAGGTAGGTTGGCGTCAACCGCTACAACTGGTGGTTTGGCAAATCCTGTAATAACTACTGTAGAAACAGGTACTGCAGCGGTAGTATCGGTCGCTTCGATATTTGCACCTATCTTAGCAGCGGTTTTGGTAATCATCATCTTGGTTGTCATTTTTAGGATATACAGAAGCCTAAGACCAAAGGCAAAAACATAAAATAGAAGTAGTTGAAAAAAATAGCAATGATTCCTGCCCGTTATGCGGCATCAAGATTTCCTGCAAAATTGATGCAGGATTTAGCTGGTAAACCGGTCATTTTAAGAACTTATCAAGCTGCGGTGCACACCAAGTTGTTTGATGAAGTATATGTGGTTACAGATAGTGATGTTATCTATGACACTATTGTTAAAGCAGGTGGTTTGGCAATTATGAGTAAAAAAGAACATGACTGTGGTAGTGATCGTATTGCAGAAGCGGTTATGCAGATGGATGTTGATATAATTGTAAATGTGCAAGGAGACGAACCATTTACTGACCGCGAAAGTTTAGAAGGGGTAATGAAGGTTTTTGAGGATGACATTCACAAAGAAATTGATTTGGCATCTTTAATGGTTAAGATAACCGATGAAGAAGAAATCAATAATCCCAACACTGTAAAGGTAATTGTAGACAACAGAGATTTTGCATTGTATTTTTCAAGGTCACCAATACCTTACCCAAGGGCAAAAAGTGAGCAGACCATATATTACAAGCATAAAGGTATATATGCCTTTAGAAAAAGTGCTTTAATGGATTTTCAAAGGTTGCCTATGTTACAGCTAGAGGCAACGGAGAAAATTGAAGCTATTCGTTATTTAGAATATGGTAAGAAGATTAAAATGGTAGAAACAAATGTTCAGGGTATAGAGATTGATACGCCTGAAGATTTAAAGAGAGCTCAAGCGGCATGGAAATAAATTTTGATGGAATAAATGTAATTGGCTTTGATGCTGATGATACCTTATGGGTAAATGAAACTTACTTTAGGGATACTGAAGATAAGTTTGCCAATTTATTGGAGAAGTACGAAACCAAAAATAAAATAGATCAGGAGCTCTTTAGAACAGAAATAAAGAATTTAAATTTATATGGTTATGGTGTAAAGGGATTTATGCTTTCTATGATTGAATGTGCTCTAGAACTGTCTAATAATGAGGTTTCTACTAAGACGTTGGGAGCACTTTTAGATTTAGGTAAAGATATGATTACCCAGCCTGTTGAATTATTGGACGGAGTAGAAGATGTTTTGAAAAGTTTAAAAGATAGGTACCGATTAATAGTCTTGACAAAAGGAGATCTATTAGATCAAGAACGAAAATTAGAACGATCGGGATTGTCAGAGTATTTTCATCATGTAGAAGTATTGAGTGATAAAAAGGAAAAGAATTATAGTCATTTGTTAGAACATTTACAGATAGCCCCAGGTGAGTTTTTAATGATAGGTAATTCTTTGAAATCCGACGTTTTGCCGTTAGTTGAAATAGGGGCAAGAGCTGTGCATGTGCCATTTCATACCACTTGGGAGCATGAAAAGGTAGAAGGTCCGGTAGAAAATAAGGGATACATGACTATTTCTACACTAACGGATATTTTGGAATATGTTTAATGATAGTGGACGTGAATAAACAAATGACATTGAAGAAAATACCAACAAAGGCTTCGGAAGAGTTTAGAAATTTTCCAATGGTACCAAGAGTAGTGTACGGTAAAGGAAGTTTCAGTACCCTAGGCGATATTTTAATGCCAAAAAGAAAACATTCAGAAGCACCAATGATTTATTTGGTAGATGATGTTTTTGAAAATACTGAACTTATAAGTAGAATACCTAATATTTTTTGTGACCAGATTATTTTAATTTCTGCGGAAGAAGAGCCGAAGACAGCGCAAGTAGATGCCCTTGTGAAAATGATACAAGAAAAGTTTACTGAATTACCGTCAGGCATTGTTGGTATCGGTGGTGGTACTTTATTAGATTTGGCAAAAGCAGTTGCAATAATGTTGACCAATAATGGTAGCGCATCAGAATATCAAGGGTGGGATTTAGTCAATAAACAAGCTATCTATCACGTAGGTGTACCTACTATAAGTGGAACCGGAGCAGAAGTGTCAAGAACTACAGTATTAATGGGCCCCGAAAAGAAACTGGGCATTAATTCTGATTACACCACTTTTGATCAGGTTTTGTTAGATCCAGATTTAACTAAGGGCGTATCAAAAGAACAATGGTTTTATACAGGTATGGATTGTTATATACATTGTATAGAATCATTGAACGGAACTTTCTTGAATGCCTTTAGTCAAAGTTATGGCGAGAAATCTTTAGAACTTTGTAAAGAAGTATTTTTAGAAGATATAGAGGCATCGGACAGTAGAGAGAAGCTGATGATGGCATCTTGGCATGGAGGTATGAGTATTGCATATTCGCAGGTTGGTGTGGCTCATGCTATGAGTTATGGCCTAGGATATGTTTTAGGTGTTAAGCACGGTATAGGCAATTGCCTTGTCTTTCAATATTTAGAAGAGTTTTATCCTGAGGGAGTGGAAGTTTTCAATAAAATGCTTAAAAAGCATGATATTAAGTTACCAAAAGGAATTTGCGCAAACTTGTCTAATTCAGAAATGGATACTATGATAACTGTTGCCTTAGGTATGGCGCCTTTATGGGAGAATGCTCTAGGCAAAGATTGGAAATCAGTAATTACTCCTGAAAAGTTAAAAGCTATTTATAAAAAAATATAGTTTATTTCAATTACTTATTTAATTCGCAGTATTTCTCAATTGGGGTAATCTGCAATCATATGATATGCAACAAATAGCAAAATTTATATATTTTAAAATTCTAGGATGGAAACTCAATGGAGCTTTTCCTTCCCATTTGGATAAGTTTGTTGCTATTGTAGTACCACATACCAGCTGGTGGGATTTTTTGTTGGGATTGTTAATTCGTGCTGTCTGGCAAGAAGAAATAAATTTTGTAGGCAAAAAGAGTTTATTTAAACCTCCATTTGGTTGGTTTTTTCGTTGGACAGGTGGTGCGCCTATAGATCGTACCAAAACCAATGATACCGTAAAAGCTACAGCAGCCATTTTCAGTGAGCGAAAAAGGTTCAGACTGGCACTTTCTCCCGAAGGCACCAGAAAAAAAGTAGAGAAATGGAAAACAGGATTCTACTACATTGCTAAAACCGCCAATGTACCCATTGTATTAGTGGCGTTTGACTACGGCAAAAAAGAAATAAAATTATCAGAACCTCTTATCCCAACCGAAGATAAAGAAGCTGACTTCAAAATATATCATGCTTTTTTTGAAGGGGTAGAGGGGAAGTATTGATAAATTTATTTCTGTTTTTTTTGAATTCTAATCTTACAAACAAAAAAGGAGACCAAATAGGTCTCCTTTTTTATTTTAAATATGTAAAGTTTATTCTTGCATAGAGTGATATACATTCTGCACATCATCGTCTTCTTCTAATTTTTCTAGCAGCTTTTCTACATCCGCAGCTTCTTCTTCGTTTAGTGATTTCGTTACTTGCGGTATACGTTCAAAGCCTGAAGATAAAATTTCTATTTCACGGTTCTCCAATTCTTTTTGTAGGGCGCCAAAACTTTCAAATGGTCCGTAGATTAGAATTCCATCATCGTCTACGAAAACTTCTTCTGCTCCGAAATCAATTAATTCTAACTCTATTTCTTCCGGGTCTAAACCTTCTGCAGGAATACGGAAGTTACAAGTATGGTCAAACATGAATTCAACAGAACCAGATGTACCTAAGTTACCGTTGCATTTATTGAAGTAACTTCTAACATTGGCAACAGTTCTTGTATTATTGTCAGTGGCAGTTTCTACTAGTACCGCTATACCATGAGGGGCATAACCTTCAAAAAGAACTTCTTTATAATCACCAAGACTTTTGTCACTTGCTCTTTTAATAGCGCGCTCAACATTGTCCTTAGGCATGTTGACCGACTTGGCATTTTGAATAACTGCTCTTAGTCTTGAATTAGAATCTGGATCCGGTCCGCCTTCTTTTACGGCCATCACAATATCTTTGCCTATACGAGTAAAGGCTTTGGACATTGCTGACCATCTTTTCATTTTACGTGCTTTTCTAAACTCAAAAGCTCTTCCCATGGTAAATTATTTTAAACAAATGTACAAAAACGTATAACGTTCAGAAATCAATAAATGAATTTCGTGAATGCCATTTTTGATTATTGATATTGGTTATTAAAATTCACTTTCTATTATATCCTCTATTGTTCTAGCAAGAACAAAATCTTTTTCGGTAACACCGTTTGCATCGTGAGTGTTTAAACGAATATTTAAGGTATTATATACATTACTCCAATCTGGGTGATGACTTTGGGCTTCACATTCAAAAGCAATTCTTGTCATCACAGAAAATGCTTCCTTAAAATTTTTAAATTCAAATGTGGTTTCTATGGCGCCATCCACATATTCCCATCCGTCAAGTTGACCCAAATAGTCCGCTATTTGCTGATCAGTAAATTTTTCCATTTCTTTCATAATTGCTACTAATTTAAAACATGATGGTCAATAATATCTTGAAAAGTAAACTGTAAGTTTTTGGGTAAGGTATTGGTCTTTGGCAAAACAGCCAAATATCTATCTTCATTGGTGGTATACACCCTTTTTATAATAGGATTAAAATTGCCAACACGTTCTAATATTTCTTTTATAAAATCTTCATGATGCGTTAAGTTGTTACTTCCTAAGTGATAAATACCAGTTTTGTTTCTATTTATAAGATAATGAATTTGTTGGGTTAATTTATCGTCATTGGTGACATTTAATATCAAATTAGGAAATACTTCTACAGGTTCATTTTCTATTATAGCCTTTTTCATATCCTTGACCCTGGGAGAGCCGTTGCCAAATACCATGGGTACTCTTAGTATAGCCATTTTGTTTTTTGGTAGCCTAAGCAACATATTTTCAATCTTGATTTTGAGTCTGCCATAAACACTTTCAGATAAAGTCTTGTCCATCTCGTAAGATGGATATTTGCTATACGCATCAAAAACATTTGCTGAAGAAATGAAGTATATCTTACAATCTTCTTTTAGAATATATTCTGATATATGATTATGTGCAATGACTAGGGCTGCAAAATTTCCCCTTAAAGCAGAAACAATTACTTGTGGCTTAACTTCTTCTAAAACTTCAACGATATCATCTTCTTCAAGGTTATAATGTACAAATTGCTTATTTGCTGAAAACGTATTTGCAGCATGGCAATAGGTGCCATAGGTATCAAAATAATTACAAAGCTCTTTGTAAATAGCATTACCTATGAATCCGCTTCCGCCAAGAATCAATATTTTTTTAGAGTCTAATTTCAAAAAATAGAAAGTTCTGTTTCTGTAGTTAATTTTTCTAGGGCAAGCATTCCTAATTTAGAATTTCCTTTTGGGTTGAGTCCTGGAGACCAAGTAGCTACACAGAATTTATTTGGTAATAATGCAACGATACCGCCACCGACACCACTTTTGCCCGGTAAGCCAACTTCAAAGGCAAATTCCCCAGCTTCATCGTAAAATCCGCAAGTAAGCATTATAGCATTAATACGTTTCACTTGAGTTACGGTTAAGAATATATTGTTTCTTCTACATTTTCCATGATTCATGAACATAAAAAATGTGTTGGTTAACTGTGCACAACTCATGCTAAGTGAACATTGATGAAAATAAAAATCTAAAACTACATCTACGTCATTTTTTAGATTTCCATAGGATTTTAAAAGATTTGCAGCTGCAAAATTCCGGAACCCTGTTCGTTTTTCAGAATTTGCTACGTCTACATCATAACGAATAGAATCGTCGTTTGCAATATCTTGAACGAATGCTAAAAACTCTTCCTTAGGATTTTCTAATTGAGATACTAAAATATCGGCAATTACAATGGCACCCGGATTTATCAAAGGATTCCTAGGAATTCCATTTTCTAATTCCAAAAGCGATAAATGATTAAAAGGGTCTCCAGATGGCTCGACATCTACACGTGTCCAAATCTTTTCCCCAATTAACCCTAAGGCCATTGAAAGACTTAGAACTTTAGATATACTCTGTATAGAAAACCTTTCATCTGAATTGCCTGCAGAATAGTTTTGTTGTTTGTTATCTATAAGATGAATGCCAAAATTATTTACATCAACCTTTGCTAATTCTGGAATGTAATCTGCAATCTTACCTTTATTCTTTTCTTTGCTGGCAGCTTCATTTATAGTGGTAAGAATACTTTGAAAATCTATCATTTACTTTTTGTAAAAGGGTAATTTAACTATAGTTGCAGGTACAGCTTTCTTTCTAATTTGAATGTTTATTTTGCTACCTATTTCCGTAAATATAGGAGGAACATAACCAAGTCCAATTCCAGTTCCCATAGAAGGTGACATGGTACCTGAGGTGACTACACCAATTGTTTTTCCGCTAGTATCAACAATATCGTAACCATGTCTTGGTATGCCACGTTCATCCAATATAAACGCTACCAATTTACGTTCGGGTCCATGTTGTTTTTCTTTTGCCAAAGCTTCAGAATTCACAAAGTCTTTGGTGAATTTTGTCACCCATCCTAGGCCAGCTTCAAAAGGAGAGGTGTTGTCATCAATATCATTTCCGTAAAGGCAGTATCCCATTTCTAGACGTAAGGTGTCTCTTGCGGCTAATCCTATAGGTTTTATACCAAAATCGGCTCCTGCTTCAAAAACTTTATCCCAAATTTGTTTGACCTCTTCATTTTTGCAATAAATTTCAAATCCACCAGAACCTGTATATCCAGTAGCAGAAATAATAACATTTTCAATACCTGCAAAATCAGATACTTCAAAGTGATAAAACTTGATATCAGCTAAGTTTACAGAAGTTAATGATTGCATTGCCTCAACCGCCTTTGGACCTTGTATTGCTAAAAGCGAATATCCTTCAGAAATATCTCGCATATCTGCTTTTAAATCTGAGTTATAAGATGAAATATGGTTCCAATCTTTTTCAATATTAGAGGCGTTTACTACCAATAAATATTGCTCGTCTTTAATTTTATATATGATTAAATCATCTACGATACCGCCCGTTTCATTAGGTAAACAGCTATACTGTGCTCTACCAATAGTTAATTTTGAGGCATCGTTAGAAGATACTTTTTGAATTAAGGCTAATGCATTTGGTCCTGAAATTAAGAACTCACCCATATGCGATACATCAAAAACCCCAACAGCATTACGTACTGTTTCATGTTCGGCATTTACACCTTCGTAAGAAACAGGCATATTGTAACCAGCAAATGGCACCATTTTGGCACCAAGAGATTCGTGTGTTGTGGTAAGTGCAGTATTTTTCATCTTAATCTATTTATTAGCAATACAAATTTATCGAAAATAAATAGAAGCAAATGTGGCTAATCCCTGAATTGGGAAAATATTATTCTTTAATTAAGTTCTAAGATTTTAAAAGAAAATTTTTGAGTCCGTCGTAAGTTGAAATCTTAATAGATTTTTTAGTTTTTCCCATCACTCTCTGAATCTGAGAAGGAATTTCTAGTTTTTCATCAAGTGTTTCTTCAACGATATCCAAGAATTTTACCGGGTGCGCAGTTTCTAAGAAAATACCATAGGTGTTAGGGTGTTGTTCTTGATACTTTTTTAACCCCAAGTAACCTACAGCACCATGAGGATCAGCAATGTATCCATTGATATTGTAAATTTCTTTTAAGGCATCTTTTGTTTGATTGTCATTAAAAGGATATGAAGAAAGATTCTTTTTTAAATCTTCGAAATTATCTTGAAATAAATGCCTAATTCTTATAAAGTTACTTGGATCGCCAACATCCATGGCATTAGAAATAGTGGCTGTTGATGGTTTAGGGGTATACTCATTTGTAAGCATAAACTGCGGTACGGTATCATTCACGTTTGTGGAAGCTATAAAATGCTTTACAGGCATACCTAGGCGTTGAGCAACTAAGCCTGCACAAATATTACCAAAGTTTCCTGACGGTACAGAGAACACGATTTCTTTACCTTTTGATTTTGTTTGCTTATAGGCAAAAAGGAAATAGAATAATTGTGGCAACCAACGGGCAACATTAATAGAGTTGGCCGAAGTCAGCTTCATATTGTCAAGAAGTTCTTTGTCTAAAAAAGCATTCTTAACCATAGCTTGGCAATCATCAAAAGTACCATCTACTTCTAAAGCGGTAATATTTTTGCCTAAAGTGGTTAATTGTCTTTCTTGAATATCGCTAACTTTTCCACTAGGATAAAGTATAACCACTTTAACACCCTCAACACCTAAGAATCCGTTTGCTACAGCGCCACCCGTATCGCCAGAAGTAGCAACAAGTACGGTCACTTCATTTTTTGTAGACCTAGAAAAATAGCCTAAACATTGTGCCATAAAACGAGCGCCAACATCTTTGAAAGCCATGGTAGGTCCGTGAAATAATTCTAATGTGGCAATATTGGGGGTAATTTTAACTACTGGAAAATCAAAATCCAATACTTCTTTTAATATGTCTTTTAAAACATCATCAGGAACAATGTCCTCTACAAATTGTTGAATTGCCTTAAACGCGATTTCTTCGTTAGAAAAGGTTTCGATATTCTCAAAAAAAGAACTTGGTAACGGATTGATATTTTCTGGAAAATACAAACCTTTATCAGGTGCAATACCGTTAACTACGGCAGTGTCAAAAGAAACCTCTGGAGCTGTATTGTTTAAACTATAAAATTTCAAATTGAATATTTTTAAATGTTATCAATGTACCAGTGCTCAACTTATAAAAGTTTAACGCCTTCCATATTAATTTTAGATACGTGTATTTCGTAAGCTATACCAATTTTATCGTAAACTGTTTTCATTGCATTACCTACATTGATAGCAGTTTCTTCCCCTTTGCTAAATGAAAAGATTGATGGTCCGGATCCAGAGATGCCAGAACCTAAAGCACCAGCTTCTAAAGAGACTTTTTTGACTTCGTCAAAACCAGGTATTAAGATAGAACGTATTGGCTCTACTATATGATCTTCTAAAGACCTGCCTATTAGTTCATAATCTTCTTTGAACAAACCTGCAACCAGACCACCAACATTTCCCCATTGTTTAATACCGGTTTCCATAGAAATAGTTGTCTTTAGAATCTTTCTAGAATCCGATGTTTTTATTTCTATCTGCGGATGGATTATTGTTATGTATAATTCTGACGGAGCAGGAATATCAATAATATCCAAAGGACTATAGCTGCGTACCAATGTAAAGCCACCGAATAGGGCAGGGGCAACATTATCTGCGTGAGCAACATCACTAGCTAAGCGTTCGCCTTCCATAGCAAATTTTACAAGTTCAGTTTTGCTGAACGGATTGTTCAATAAATGATTCATTGCCCAAACAGCACCGGCAGAACTAGCAGCACTGCTGCCAATACCACTACCAGGTTTTATTCTTTTATCAATTTCAATTTCAAACCCGCCATCGTAATCAGATGCCAATAAAAATGCATTACCAGCAACACCGGCTACATTGTTTAGGGTCTCTTTAGGTAGGTCTTGCCCTGTAAGTTTGGTTATTTTTATTCCCTTTTGAGGTACTTTTCTAACTACCATTTCATCACCGACAGCATCTAAGGCAACGCCTAGAACATCAAATCCGCATGAAACGTTTGCAACTGTTGCAGGGCAAAAAACTTTAATTTCATTTTGGCTCATAATAAATACTTTATGTTATGAAATTTAGAAATTACCAATTCGTATAATATCCGCAAAAATACCAGAAGCCGTTACGGCAGCACCAGCACCAGCACCTTTAATGATCATAGGCTGATTAGGGTATCTTTCCGTATAAAATAGTACAATATTATCACTGCCTTCTAGGTTGTAAAAGTCATGACCCTTAGGTATTTCTTGTAGACCTACGCTTGCTTTGCCATTATCAAACTGGGCTACATATTTCAACTTGCTATCTGAATTTTTTGCACTAGTAAATAAAGACTGAAAATGAGCTTCATTTTGTATTAAAGAAGCAAAGAATTCATCATTGTTTGCTGTGTTTAAACTTTCTTCAGGTAAAAACGAATTATTGGTAATATCACTAATTTCCAATTGATTTCCACTCTCACGAGCCAAAATCAAAATTTTACGCATTACATCAACACCACTTAAATCAATTTTTGGATCAGGTTCCGTATATCCTTCTTCCTGAGCTTGTTTTACCACATCATGGAAGGTAGTTTTGTTATTGAAATTGTTGAAAACAAAATTTAAACTACCGGATAACACCGCCTGAATTTTCAAAATTTTATCACCAGATGCTATTAAGTGTTTTAAAGTATCTATAATAGGTAGACCGGCACCAACATTAGTTTCAAACAAGAAAGGGGCATTATATGTTCTGGCTAAAGATTTCAAATGAGAATAATTCTCAAATGTAGATGAACAAGCAATTTTATTACAAGTTACAACAGAGATACTATTGCCTAAATACTCGCTATAGGTTTTAGAAACCTCTTCACTGGCCGTATTATCAACAAATATGCTATTTCTGTAATTTAGGCTATTCACCAACTTTAAAAACTTAACCTTATCTGCTTTTTCACCTGATGCAAGTTTTGAAGACCAATCATTTAAATCAATACCTTTTTCATCAAAAAGCATTGTCCTAGAATTAGACATTCCTATAACTCTAATGTTTAATTTTAAATTCTCTTTCAAGAATTTACGTTGTTCTTTAATTTGCTCTAAAAACTTTGCACCAACATTACCAACACCCATTACAAAAAGGTTCAGTTGCTTAATGTTTTCTTCAAAAAACTCTTCGTGCAATGCGTTCAGAGCTTTTTTGACATCCTTCTCATTAATAATACATGAAATATTTCTCTCAGATGCACCTTGGGCAATCACTCGTATATTAACATTGTTTTTACCAAGCGTACTAAACATTTTACCACTCAAACCTTGGTGACTTTTCATATTATCACCCACTAAGGCTACAATAGCTAAATCTTTTTCAGGTATTACTTTTTTTATTCGTCCTCTTTCAATCTCATATTCAAAAGCTTCATTTACAATATTTATAGCCTTTTCAACATCATCGGCAGAAATACCTACACATATAGAGTGCTCAGACGATGCTTGCGTAATTAACACCACACTAATATCTGCTTGAGAAAGTACTTCGAAAAAGCGTTTTGAAATTCCGGGTATACCTACCATACCTGGTCCTTCTAAAGAAAGTAGTGCAATATTACCAATATGGCTTATTCCACGAACGGTCTTTCCTTTTTCATTTTTAGATTTAGTAATTAGTGTTCCTGCTTCATCAGGACTAAAGGTGTTCTTAATAACTATAGATATACCTTTAGATAATACAGGCTGAATAGTTGGTGGGTAAAGCACTTTAGCGCCAAAATGAGAAAGCTCCATAGCTTCTTCATAAGAAATATGCGGAATAGCTTTTGCCTGTTTTACCATTTTTGGGTTGGCGGTATACATACCACTGACATCTGTCCAAATTTCTAATACATCTGCATCTATAGCAGCTGCGTAAATGGCTGCAGTATAATCAGAACCGCCTCTACCTAGGGTTGTAGATATTCCATCTTCAGAAGTAGCTATAAAACCTGGGCAAACCGTTACTTTTTTATCTGAAGCTTTAAAGTGTTCAATGCAGTTAGCGTTGGTTTTTACAAAATTAACTACATTTTTACCGTTGAGCTTGTGCGTAACAATAAGCTCTCTGCTATCTTTAAACTCAGTGTCTAGTTTTTCACTAATAAGGTATTCGCTAATGATATAGGAGGAAAGAAGTTCGCCGTAGCTAACTATTTTATCTGATAATTTAGGAGTGATTTCTCCAATAAAAAAAGCACCTTCTAATAATGTTTCCAGTACATTGAATTCACTTTTTACTTTGCTTAATACCTTGCTTTGTGCTGTAACCGGAATAAGCTCTTTTATGGTAGATAAGTGTCTTTCTTCTAATGTACTTAGAATATTTTTATAAGATTCATCTTGAACAGAAGCTAAGGATCCAGCTTCTAGTAAAAGATCGGTTACACCTCCTAAAGCTGAAACAACCAGTATTATTGGGTCGTTATACTTAGAGATAATATTTTTAATTTTAATTATATTTTCAGGCTTGGCTACAGATGAGCCACCAAATTTTAGAACTTTCATGATATGAAATATTGACTTTGTAATTTAAAAAACGGTGTAATTAAACACGGGTACGGAGATATATAGTATTTAACCCCTAAGGGTGAAACATGCCGTAGTTGTACCATAAGTAATAGTAGCTGAAGTGAAATCGAATGTTATGTCTGTTTTATAGCAGTCCATAAATACTAATGGTTGAAAATCAAAAGTAGTACATTTGATAACTTAAACAAATCATTCCACAATTTTTTACGGAATAGTTATTTTTTAGATATAAATACAAGAAAGAATGAAATTATATAGTGCAAAACAGATTTATAAAGCAGATCAGATTTCCATTAAAAAAGAAGAGATAGAAAGTAATGAGCTAATGGAACGTGCGGCTTTACAACTCTTTAATTGGATGCATTTACGCATGCAAGGAGCTCCTGTTAAAATACATTTATTCTGTGGTATTGGTAATAATGGGGGAGATGGCATTGCTCTAGCAAGGCATCTTGTTGATCATGGATATAATTTAGAAGTATATGTTATCAATTATAGCGAAAAGCGATCTAAAGATTTTCTAATAAATTTAGACAGATTAAAGGATCGTAAGGTTTGGCCTCATTTTATGAATTGTGATGATGAGCTACCGGTAATAGGAAGAGAAGATGTTATAGTAGATGGTATTTTTGGAATTGGATTGAATAGAACACCAGATGCCTGGGTTAAAAAAGTAATTCAACATTTAAATAGTTCTGAAGCATTTATTCTTTCTGTTGATATTCCGTCAGGATTGTTTACCGATGAAGGTCCTGAGGATTTCGAATCTATAATCAAGTCAAATTATGTCTTAAGTTTTCAAACTCCCAAGTTGGTATTCTTTCTTCCTGAAACAGGCAAGTTTATAGATCAATGGGAAGTGTTGGATATAGGACTAGACCCGGAATATTTAAGAGATACAGAAACCAATTATGAATTAATAGGTAAAAATGAAGTTCTTACCTTGTATAGACCGCGTGAAAAATATGGACACAAAGGTACTTACGGGCATTCATTGATAATTGGCGGTAGTTATGGTAAAATGGGTTCGGTATGTCTTTCGTCTAAAGCAGCACTTTATTCAGGTAGTGGTCTTGTAACATCTTATGTGCCTAAAATAGGATATAATATTTTGCAAACTTCTTTGCCAGAAGTTATGGTTTTAACAGATGCCGATGAAAATGAACTTACCGATATAAAGTTTGATATAAAGCCATCAGTTATTGGAGTAGGGGTTGGTATTGGTACTAGTGAGGATACGGTAATTGCTTTATCTAGTTTCTTAAAAAGTAATAAGTTGCCATTAGTAATAGATGCTGATGCTCTTAATATTCTTTCTCAGAATAAAGAGTTGTTAAAAGAATTACCAGAAGATTCCATTTTAACTCCGCATCCAAAAGAGTTAGAGCGGTTAATTGGAAATTGGAAAGATGACTTTGAAAAATTAGATAAGGTCAAGAAATTTTCTAAAAAATATAAGTGTATAGTTGTTGTTAAAGGAGCGCATACTATTGTTGTGAAGAATGATAAGGGTTATGTAAATACAACTGGAAACCCTGGTATGGCTACCGCAGGAAGTGGTGATGTCTTAACAGGTGTAATTACGGGGCTAAGAGCTCAGGGTTATCCTGCCTTAGATGCGGCAATATTTGGGGTCTACTTGCATGGCAGAGCTGGTGATATTGCTGTAGAATCTACAGGATTTCAATCTTTAACAGCATCTCACCTCATTGATAATATGGCTGGAGCATATTTAGATTTATTTAAAATGCCTGAACAACCTGTAGTTGAAGAGGAGAATCAACAAAATTGATTTGGTTTAAGAATTAACTCTTCTTTTTACCCATTTTAAAGCATTATCAAATTCTATAAAAAACTTCATAGGTTTTTTATAAAACAGTTTTTCAATCTTAAAGTTATGCATGTCTATCTCTTTTACAGAGACAATTGCAAAAGCTTTAAGGTTGTCTAATTGCTTAAGATAGTTGTATATGGTCGGGTCAATGGCAAAAGAATTTTTGCGTAAACTTATAAAGCCAAAGTTTCTGTCCCTAAAATGAATTTCAGATATACCAATAATTTGATATGCTCTCTCTAAAGTTAATGTAGCTCCCTCGTCAAAGATTGATACCATGTAATTATCATAAACTTGAATTTTTCCGGTTTCTAATTCGTACTCCCGCACGATTACCTTTTTCTTGGTAGATCCTAACTTCATTCTTATATTATTATATAGTGTGTCTGAAGCGAAAGTATAATGAACTACATTTTCTAGGTAAATTTTTAGTTTAAACGCTAAAATATCGTTCATACTGCGTATGCCTACTGTTCAGTGTATTTGTATTCTTACAATTGAAATTGAATTATACGAAAAAGGAGCCCTACAAAGGGCTCCTTTTTTATATAGTAGTAAAGTGAGAATACCTATGTTTTAGGTGATTCTTCCTCTGCTTTTTCAATTTTAATGGTTAATTCTTCACTTTTCTTATCAAGATCGATATAAATAATATCTCCTTCTTTAAGCTTAGAATTCACTATTTCCTCTGCAAGTGCATCTTCAATATATTTTTGAATAGCTCTTTTAAGCGGTCTAGCTCCATACTGTTTGTCAAAGCCTTTCTCTGCGATATAATCTTTAGCTTCGTCCGTAAGGTTCAAGTGGTAACCAATATCTTTGATTCTCTTGAACAACTTCGCTAACTCAATATCAATAATCTTATGAATATCTTCTCTTTCTAGAGCGTTAAAAACGATTACATCATCAATTCTATTTAAGAATTCAGGAGCAAAGGCTTTTTTCAAAGCATTTTCAATAACACCTTTTTGGTGTGCATCTTCTTGTGACTTTTTGGCAGAGGTACCAAAACCAACACCTTGTCCAAAATCTTTTAATTGTCTAGCGCCAATATTAGAAGTCATTATAATAATGGTATTTCTAAAATCAATTTTACGACCAAGACTATCTGTTAGGAAACCATCATCTAAAACTTGCAAAAGCATGTTGAATACATCTGGATGCGCTTTTTCAACTTCATCTAAAAGAATTACAGAGTAAGGTTTTCTTCTAACTTTTTCAGTCAATTGACCGCCTTCCTCGTAACCTACGTATCCTGGAGGTGCACCAACTAATCTAGAAATGGCAAACTTCTCCATATACTCACTCATATCTATACGAATAAGTGCGTCTTCAGAATCAAAAAGTTCTTTTGCCAAAACTTTTGCCAACTGTGTTTTACCAACACCTGTTTGACCTAAGAATATAAACGAGCCAATTGGCTTGTTAGGATCTTTAAGTCCGGCTCTGTTACGTTGTATAGCTTTAGAAACCTTTGCAACCGCATCATCTTGACCAATAACGTTAGATTTAATAAGCTCTGGTAATCCTGCTAATTTATTGCTCTCTGTTTGTGCAATTCTATTAACGGGAATTCCGCTCATCATAGAAACTACATCTGCAACATTGTCTTCGCTAACAGTTTCTTTGTTAAGCTTACTATCATCTTCCCAGCGCTCTTGAGCTATGGAAAGTTCCTTTTCTAGACTTTTCTCGTCATCACGTAACTTTGCAGCTTCTTCATATTTCTGCTTTTTGACAACGCTGTTCTTAAGTTCGCGAACATCTTCCAATTTCTTTTCTAATTCAAGAATTTGTTTTGGAACATCCATATTTACAATATGTACACGAGAACCAGCTTCATCTAAAGCATCAATAGCTTTGTCCGGTAAAAAACGATCTGTCATGTATCTATTTGTCAACTTAACACAAGCTTCAATAGCTTCGTCAGTATAAGTTACATTATGGTGATCTTCGTACTTACCTTTTATGTTATGAAGAATTTCAATTGTCTCATCAACAGAAGTTGGTTCAACAATAACTTTTTGAAAACGTCTTTCTAGTGCACCGTCCTTTTCAATATACTGTCTGTATTCATCAAGGGTAGTGGCACCTATACATTGAATTTCACCTCTAGCCAATGCTGGTTTAAACATATTGGAAGCATCTAAACTTCCGGTAGCTCCACCTGCACCAACAATAGTATGAATTTCATCAATGAACAAAATGACGTCATCATTCTTTTCAAGTTCGTTCATAACCGCTTTCATTCGCTCTTCAAACTGTCCACGGTATTTTGTACCGGCAACCAAAGAAGCAAGATCAAGGGTAACAACTCTTTTGTTATAAAGAATTCTAGAAACTTTTTTGTCGATTATTCTTAGGGCAAGTCCTTCTGCAATGGCACTTTTACCAACACCTGGCTCACCTATAAGCAATGGGTTGTTCTTTTTTCTTCTACTAAGAATTTGAGAAACCCTTTCTATTTCTTTTTCTCTACCAACAACAGGGTCTAGTTTATTCTCCTCGGCCATTTGGGTAAGGTCCCTACCAAAATTGTCTAATACCGGGGTTTTAGATTTTTTGGAGCCTTTTTGACTAGAAGAAGCGCCAAAAGTACTTTCTTTACCTTCGTTCGTTTCTTCAGAGTCACTAGGAAAAGATTCGGCCGTTGGGCCATCTACCATATCGTCGTCACTTGTTATCATAAACTTAAATTGTTCCTTAACTCCGTCATAGTCCACTTTTAATTTATGTAAAAGTTTCGTAGTAGGGTCATTTTCATTTCTAAGAATACAAAGTAAAAGGTGCGCTGTATTAATAGAAGAACTTTGAAAAAGTTTAGCTTCTAGAAATGTAGTTTTCAATGCACGTTCTGCCTGCCTTGTTAAGTGTAAATTCTTTTTATCTTTTTGTACGCCACTGGCGTTAGGGTTAGAGGGACTAAGTATTTCTACTTTTCTACGTAGGTGTTCAAGATCAACTTCTAAAGCATCTAAAATGCTTATAGCCTTCCCGTTTCCATCTCTAAGAAGCCCTAGCATGAGGTGCTCGGTACCGATAAAATCGTGACCAAGTCGCAATGCTTCCTCCTTGCTATAAGCAATTACATCCTTAACTCTTGGGGAAAAATTATCATCCATATACTATATTATCTACTATAAAATTACTAAATATGATTCAATCAATGGCAAATACCGTACCTATAATCGTTAAAGTTATTGTAAAACCCATTAAATGCAGCTTTAATAGTGTCTAAATCCTGATATAAAGTAAAAATTAACATAACTATGCCAAGTGTTAATAAAAAATAATATTATTAAATCCACTTATTCTTAAAACGCTCAGGATTTAAGTATATTGGCATGCTTTTTTACTAATTAAAAAACAGAAGATTTTAAAATGGCTGACGGTGAAAAATTGATTCCCATTAATATTGAAGAGGAAATGAAATCTGCCTACATTGATTACTCAATGTCGGTCATTGTGTCACGAGCCCTGCCAGATGTCAGGGATGGATTAAAACCCGTACACAGAAGAGTTCTTTTCGGAATGCATGAATTAGGAGTTAGAAGTAATAGCTCACATAAAAAATCTGCACGTATTGTTGGTGAAGTTTTAGGTAAGTACCACCCGCATGGTGATACTTCGGTATATGATGCCATGGTTCGTATGGCTCAGGAATGGAGTTTGCGTTACATGTTGGTAGATGGTCAAGGTAACTTTGGTTCTGTTGATGGTGATAGCCCTGCGGCAATGCGTTATACGGAAGCCCGTATGCGTAAGATTGCAGACGATATGCTTATTGACATAGAAAAGGAGACCGTAGATTATCAATTAAATTTTGATGACTCTTTAAAAGAACCAACGGTACTGCCAACAAGGGTTCCAAGTTTGTTGGTGAACGGTGCATCTGGTATTGCTGTAGGTATGGCTACCAATATGCCACCACACAATTTGTCTGAAGTTATAGACGGTACGGTTGCATATATTGATAATAACGATATTGAGATAGATGAGCTTATAACACATATTAAAGCGCCAGATTTTCCTACTGGAGGAACTATTTATGGCTATGATGGTGTAAAAGAGGCTTTTCATACAGGTAGAGGACGTGTAAAAATGCGTGCAAAAGCAACTTTTGAAGAAGTTCAAGGTCGTGAATGTATCGTTGTTACTGAAATTCCTTACCAGGTCAATAAGGCGGACATGATCAAGAAAACTGCCGATCTTGTTAATGATAAGAAGCTAGAAGGTATAGCTAATATTAGAGATGAATCTGACCGTAACGGTATGCGTATCGTTTACATCTTAAAGAGAGATGCTATTCCTAATATTGTTTTGAATATGCTGTTTAAGTATACGGCATTGCAAACATCTTTTAGCGTTAACAACATTGCTTTGGTTAATGGAAGACCACAGTTGTTAAATGTCAAGGAAATGATTCATTATTTCGTTGAGCATAGACATGAAGTTGTGGTTAGACGTACGCAGTTCGAATTAAAGAAAGCTGAAGATCGTGCTCATATCTTAGAAGGGTTAATTATTGCATCAGATAATATTGATGAGGTAATTGCTATCATAAGAGCTTCTAAAAATGCTGATGAAGCAAGAACAAACTTAATTGAACGTTTCAAGTTAAGTGAAATTCAAGCGAAGGCAATTGTAGAAATGAGACTTCGTCAACTAACTGGTCTAGAGCAAGATAAGTTAAGAACGGAGTATGATGAAATTATGCTTCTTATTGCAGATTTAAAAGATATTCTTGATAAGAAAGAGCGTAGAATGTCTATCATCAAAGATGAACTTCTTGAAATTAAAGACAAGTACGGAGATGAAAGAAGGTCTGTAATTAATGTTGCAGGTGGTGATCTTAGTATGGAAGATATGATTCCAGATGAGCAAGTGGTAATTACCATTTCTCATGCAGGTTATATTAAGAGAACTCCGTTAACGGAATACAAGACACAAAATAGAGGAGGGGTTGGTCAAAAAGCATCTTCTACAAGAAATGAAGATTTCTTAGAACATTTGTTTGTAGGTACCAATCACCAATATATGTTATTCTTTACCCAGAAGGGTAAATGTTTCTGGATGCGTGTATTTGAAATTCCGGAAGGAAGTAGAACATCAAAAGGACGTGCAATTCAGAACCTTATAAATATTGAGCAAGATGATAGTGTAAAAGCATTCATTTGTACTCAAGATTTAAAGGATGAAGAATATATAAATGCCCATTATGTTATAATGGCTACAAAGAAAGGTGTTGTTAAGAAGACATCTTTAGAACAATATTCAAGACCACGTCAAAATGGTATTAATGCCATTACCGTGCGTGACGGTGATGAATTGTTAGAAGCTAAATTAACTACAGGTTCAAGTGAGATTTTCTTAGGACTTAAATCTGGTAAAGCAATTCGTTTTGAAGAAAGTAAGACAAGACCAATGGGTAGAAATGCTTCTGGGGTTCGTGGTATTACTTTGGCAAATGATGAAGATGAGGTAATCGGTATGGTTTCTGTTCATAATTTTGAAGATGAGATATTAGTTGTTTCTGAAAAAGGTTATGGTAAGCGATCTAGTATTGATGATTATAGAGTTACCAACAGAGGAGGAAAAGGGGTTAAGACTATTAGTGTGACCGATAAAACGGGTGGACTGGTAGCTATTAAAAACGTTACCGATTCTGATGACTTAATGATAATCAATAAATCTGGAATTGCTATTCGTATGAGCGTAGAGGATTTACGTGTAATGGGTAGAGCAACACAAGGTGTTAGATTGATAAATATTAAAGGTAACGATTCTATTGCTGCAGTTGCAAAGGTTATGAAAGATGAAGATGATCTTGAAGAATCTGAAATACTTGATATTGAGGTAAATGCAGAAGATGGCACGGAGATTGATAATTCTGATTCCAAAGAAAGTACAGACACCGATAATTCTGAAACTGAAGAGTAACATTATTTAAAAGTAAACACTAATAATTAATATATTAAAAATGAAGAATAGATTATTACTTGTAGCGGCACTGACATTTACAATGGTCGGTTTTGCTCAGAAGAATGAAATAAAAGCTGCTGAAAAGGCATTGAAAGCTGGTGATTCAGCTACTGCACAAACAGCTTTAGAAGCTGCTTCAGGTACCATTGCCGCTGCAGATGAAAAGACGCAGGCGCAATATTATTTTACAAGAGGTAAGATATACAATGACTTGGCTAAGAAAGGAAATAATGATGCGTTTGAAAAAGCGGCATCTTCTTTTAAGAAAGTTGTAGAAATAGAAGAGGCTTCAGGTAAGCAAAAATATACTTCTGAAACTAACCAGTACATGGCTGCATTAACTGCAGATCTTGTAAACTCTGCTGTTAGCGATAACGGTAACAACAAGTTTAAAGAAGCTGCTGAGAAATTGTACATGAGCTACACGCTTAGTCCAAAAGATACTTCATACTTATACTATGCTGCAGGTAGTGCTGTAAATGGTGGACATTATGAAATGGCTTTAGACTATTATAACAAGCTTCAAGAAGTTGGTTATGACGGTGGTGGTATGATTTATAAGGCAACCAATGCTGCTTCAGGTGAAGTAGAGGAAATGGATAAGGTTCAACGTGACCTTATGGTAAAATCAGGTACTTATTCTAATCCTGTAGATGAGAAGACTCCATCTAAAAAAGCTGAGATCGTTAAAAATACTGCATTGATCTACACACAATTAGGTCAAGATGAGAAAGCTTTAGAGGCTTATCAAGAGGCAAGAAAGAATGATCCAGAAGATGTAAATCTTATTTTGAACGAAGCAAACTTATATTTCAATCAAGGAAATAAGGATAAGTTTAAAGAATTAATGGCTCAAGCAATTGCATTGGCTCCTGATAATCCAGATTTACACTACAACGTTGGTGTTATAAGCATGGAACAAGGGAATTATGAGGATGCTCGTGTATCCTATAAAAAAGCAATTGAGCTTAATCCTGAGTATACCAATGCTTATTTAAATCTTTCTACTACGTATGTAAACGAAGGTAACAAGCTAATTGATGAAATGAATTCTTTAGGAAACTCAAGAGCTGATATTGCAAGATATGATGAGTTAAAAGAAAAGAAAGATGGTTTGTTCAAGCAAGGTGCAGATGTATTGGAAGATGCGTTGAAGAACAATCCTGAAAATGAAAATATAATGACTCAGCTTAAGAATATTTACGGAGCAATGGGTGATACTGAAAACTTCACGAAGATGAAGAAGATGTTAGGAGAGTAATTATAAACTCACCAATAAAATTAAAAGGCCCTAAATAAGGCCTTTTTTTATACTATCTTTTTAATAACCCGTAATTGGTGGGTGTATGTTCTTAGGTCGTTGTTGAATATGCCTGTGTGATCTAATCGGTCAATTCTTACTTTTCCGTTCACATGAATAACATAATTGTTTTCCATAATAATGCCTACATGGTCAATTTCTCCATGTACATTATCAAAAAAAGCTAAATCTCCAGCTTCACTTTCTTCAACAAAACTTAACGCAGTACCCTGTGTAGATTGGCTTTGTGCAGTTCTTAAAAGTTGGTATCCATTTATCTTGTATACCATTTGTGAAAAACCTGCACTATCAATTCCAAAAGGAGATTTACCTCCTTTTAATTCAGGGGAATTCAAATAAAGCAAGGCCGTTTTGATTAGGTTATCTTTTGAATTAATTTCGCCGTTAAAATTACCATCAAAATTAAAAGGTAATGATGGGGTATCTGGTATGCAAGAACCTATTAAAATTGGTGTTAATATTTTATTGGAATCTTCAACAAAAGATACTAATTCGGTAACATGCTTTGGTTTTTTATTTGCTTGAATGGCGTTAAATTCTTCTTCCTGAATAAAAACCAGTTGGCTGTTCATTATCCAACCTTCGCATTTATCAATAATAGTCTTTATTCTAGACCAATTCTTCCTGCATTCCAATACCTTGTAATGTTCACCAAACAAAAGTTGTGTGATCAGTTCAGATACCTCGTCTGGATTATTTTTTACAGGAACAACGCTTAATTGACAAATACCGTATTGCATATGACTAATTTATGTGCTTAGGCTTTTTCAATAATAATTGCCGAAGCACCGCCACCACCATTGCATATTGCGGCAGCACCTAGTTTAGCATTATTTTGTTCCAAAACGTTTAACAGTGTAATTAGAATTCTTGCGCCAGAACATCCTAAAGGGTGTCCTAAAGAGACAGCGCCACCGTTTACATTGACATTATTATCATTTAAACCTAATAATTTCATGTTGGCAAGACCAACCACAGAGAAAGCTTCGTTAAATTCAAAGAAGTCTATTTCTTCTAGTTTTAGATTAGATTTTGCCAAAGCTTTTGGTAGAGCCTTAGCAGGAGCTGTAGTAAACCACTCAGGCTCATGAGCTGCATCTGCATAACTTTTAATAATAGCTAGTGGTTCTAAATTTAGTTCTACTGCTTTTTCTTTACTCATTAAAATTAATGCCGCGGCACCATCATTAATAGTAGAAGCATTGGCAGCGGTAACCGTTCCGTCTTTAGAAAATGCAGGTCTTAAATTCGGTATTTTCTCAATAAAAACATTACTAAATTCCTCATCTTTAGTAACCATTTTGGGTTCGCCGCGTCTCTGTGGTACGGCTACTGGTATAACTTCATTATCAAATTTTCCGTTTTCCCAGGCATCTGCCGATCTTTTGTATGATTGTATGGCATAAGCATCTTGGTCCTCTCTGCTAAATTCATATTCTGTAGCACATGCATCTGCACAAACCCCCATTGCATTTTCATCATACGCATCTACAAGACCGTCTTTTTGCATACCGTCAATTAAAGAGGTAGGTCCAAATTTTGTGCCGGTTCTCATGTGAACATAATGCGGTATTAGGCTCATGTTTTCCATTCCACCTGCAACGATGATGTCTGCATCTCCTAAAGCAATTGCCTGCGCACCTTGCATTACTGATTTCATACCAGAGGCACAAACTTTATTGATAGTTGTGCAGGGTACGGTATTTGGTATACCGGCAAATATAGCAGCTTGTCTGGCAGGTGCTTGACCTGTACCGGCTTGCACTACATTTCCCATTATTACTTCATCTACTAATGTAGGAGATAAGTTGATTTTTTTTAATGCGCCTTCAATAGCAATTGCCCCTAATTTTGGAGCAGGAACTGTTGATAATCCACCCATGAAACTACCTATTGGAGTTCTTACGGCTGATACGATAACGACTTCTTTCATGTTTTGCATATTTAGTTACACGAAATTACTAAATTCTATAGCAACCCAAGGGATATCGATTCAATTACCGGTTATCAGTTTATTATTTTCTATTTTTGGAGAACCTAATACAATTTTCTTTTGGATAATTTTTACAAGCAGCAATCACTCATTTACAAGTATATACTCTACTTTGTAGCGGTTGCATTTATTGTGTTTTTCTTACCTAAGGGAGGGAAGTTTAAATATGAATTTCAAAAAGGGAAGCCTTGGCAATTTGAAAACCTGTACGCTCCCTTTGATTTCTCCATTCAAAAAACTGAAGCAGAAATAGAAAAGGAAAAACAAGTAATTGAAAATAATCAATTACCGTATTATAGGTATGATCAGGCTGAGGTTAGTGGTGTTTTAAATGAATTTGAGCAAAAGTTTGAAGATAAATGGGGTGGTAGCGTACTTGGTGAGAATCAAAAATCGCGCTTAAAATACTTTTCGAAAATTGTGTTAGATTCTGTTTACGCCAAGGGTATTTTGCAGAATAATGGCAAGCAGGTTCAGCGTAGTTTTATTTTTTTAGTGAAGGATAATGAAGCTAGAAAAGTTAGGGTTTCAGATTTCTATAGGGTAAATGAAATTAATAGTTTGGTTGGTAAAGTACTTGCTGAAAATAATTTATCTGCATTTGAGAAAGAAATACAGGCTTTGTTTTTCGATATTATTGCACCTAATGTGAGTTTTGATAATAGCCTTACCCAAAAAGCTAGGGCAGAAGCATTGTCGAAATTATCATATACAAGAGGAACTGTAGATCAAGGACGATTAATAATTGCCAAAGGAGAGGTCGTAGAGGCAGAAAATCTTAAAATATTAGAGTCGTTAAAGTCTGAGTATGAATCTGAGCTATGGACTGCGAATAACTATTATTATATACTTATAGGGTATACCGTATTAGTTGCTCTAGTGCTTGTTATGCTTTTCTTGTTTTTAAAAAAATATAGAAGAACGGTATATGATAATAATGTAAAGGTCACCTTTATATTTTTCAATATTCTTTTAATGGTATTTATAACTACCATGGTTATAAAGTATAATGACCAATTGGTATTTGTAGTGCCTTTATGCATACTACCTTTAATTTTAAAAACATTTTTTGATGCAAGGTTAGGGTTGTTCGTACATGTGCTTACAATACTGATTTTAGGTTTTGTGGTGCCCAATAGCTTTGAGTATATATTTCTACAGATTATTACTGGTATCGTTACAATATTGACTGTATCTGAACTGTATAAAAGAGCAAATCTTTTTGTCAGTGTTGGTCAAATAACATTGATTTATATTATAGGTTATTTAGCTTTTCATACCATTCATGAAGGTGATTTGAGCGATATTGAATGGTTTACTTTGGGGCTTTTTCTATTAAATGGTATGATTACCCTCTTTGTACAACCATTAATATATATCTATGAAAAAGTTTTTGGATTAGTGTCAGATGTTTCCTTGTTAGAGCTTTCGGATACCAATTCTAAGCTTTTGAAGGAATTATCTAATAGGGCTCCGGGAACTTTTCATCATTCGTTACAGGTTGCCAATTTAGCTGAAGCCGCTGCTAATGAAATTGGAGCAAATGCAATGTTGGTTAGGGTAGGGGCGCTATACCATGATATCGGTAAAATGAACGATCCTACATATTTTACGGAGAACCAAGTTACCAATGTTAATCCGCACGATGAGCTAAGTCCTAAAGACAGTGCGCGTATTATTATAGATCATGTGATTAAAGGTATTGAGATAGCAAGAAAAAACAATATACCTGATCGTGTAATTGATTTTATACGTTCTCACCATGGTACTACTTTGGTCTATTATTTTTATAAGAAACAGAAAGAATTAGAAGAAAATGTAAATGAAGAGGATTTTAGATATCCTGGTCCATTGCCATTTTCTAGAGAGACAGCAATATTAATGATGGCAGATTCAGTGGAAGCGGCATCAAAAAGTTTAAAGAACCCTACTTTTTTGATTATTGATGAGTTTGTTGATAAAATAATCTCGGGTCAAATGAAAGCAAATCAATTTTTGAATGCAGACATTACGTTCAAGGAAATTGAAACAATCAAGAAAATATTCAAACAAAAGCTGATAAATATTTATCATTTGCGAGTGGAATATCCTGAGTAACAGGGATGTATTTTTTTATTGAAAAAAAACATTAAAAATAGTTGTGTATAATCAGTAATACTTACTACATTTGCATCCGCTATTTAGAGCAACAGTTCATTGAAGAATTACTGGAGAGGTGCCTGAGTGGCCGAAAGGAGCGGTTTGCTAAATCGTCGTAGGTGGAAACATTTACCCAGGGTTCGAATCCCTGTCTCTCCGCAACAATATGTTGAGAGACATATTTTTTGATAACCAATTCGGGGTGTAGCGTAGCCCGGTTATCGCGCCGCGTTTGGGACGCGGAGGTCGCAGGTTCGAATCCTGCCACCCCGACTAATTTTAATTACCCTCGTAAATCAAATGATTTACGAGGGTTTTTTCATTTTAGGTGGTTAGTGTATAGTATTTGTAGAATAAACCCGTATATGGGCTAGAACTGGATAAATATAGACCGATAAAAGCTCAAATTATACCGGTATTGATTATTCAATGAAGCTTATGGTAAAGGTTTAGAAAAAGATTTTCATTCTGTTTTCTATTGTTCAGCGTAGATATCCATAATTTCAGTGCTGAATTTCTCTCTTATAACTCTACGCTTTAATTTAAGGGTAGGGGTTAATTCTGCAGCTGCGCCATCCGCATGTACAGGTAACCATTCACGAGCTATTAGTTTAAACTTTTTAATTTGTTCTACATGACTGAATTCAGGATTGTATCTGTCAATTATTTTTTGGTATCTCTTTAGTACCTTGGGGTGCTTTGTTATTTCATCTAAACTGGTCCAAGGAATATCCTTTTTATTGCAATAACTTTTCAATGCTTCTTCTGCAGGAACTATCAATGCGGAAACAAATTTTTGCTTATCACCGATAACCATCATTTGTTCTACCAAAAACTCTTCTTTAATTCTATTTTCAATTGGTGCCGGTGCTACATATTTACCACCAGAAGTTTTAAGTAATTCTTTCTTTCTATCTGTAATTTTTAAGAATTCTCTACCCGTATCTCCTTTTACTAACGTGCCAATATCACCAGTTCTAAAAAATCTTTTACCATCTTTCTCACAAAAGACCTGAGCATTTACTTCTGGTTTTTTATAATAACCCATCATAACATTGGGTCCATGCGCTAAGATCTCACCTTCGCCTTCCCTATAGTCTCCACCTTCTTGGTCTATTATTATTTCTACGCCGTCAATAAGCGGACCTGCGGAACCTAGCATTGCTCCGTCTGGTTCCATAGTATTTACGCTTAATGTTGGTGAAGTTTCTGTAAGTCCATATCCTTCACGAATAGGAATGCCAGCTGCACAAAATACACGCATAACTTTAACCGGGCAGGGTGCAGCTCCTGTAACCACAGCCTTTACATTTCCTCCAAGGGCATCACGCCATTTAGAAAAGATTAATTTATCTGCAATTTTCCACTTTAGTTTGGTGACAAACGATAGTTTTTGATTTAGTTCGTAATTATCGGTCAAAGCCAGTGCCCAAAAGAATAGTTTCTTTTTTGTGCCATCTAGAGCCAAGCCTTTGTTGTAAATAGCTTCATAAATTTTTTCTAACAATCTAGGAACGGTAGTAAATGTTGCTGGTTGAACAGCGGCTAAGTCGCCCTCAGGACCACTTAGATTATCAGTGCCAGCAAAGAATATTTTTGCGCTTTTGTAATAGTAAACAAAAGAAACAGAGCGTTCATAGATATGACACAATGGTAAAAAGCTCAGCACATTGTCACCTGACTTAGCTTGTAAATGGGGAGAAGTGTTCAAAACTATATGCATTATATTTTTGTGCGATAACATAACTCCTTTAGGGTTTCCTGTGGTACCAGAGGTGTAAATAATGGTGGCTAGATCTTCATTTGTGACTCCACTTTTAATGGTTTCAATTTCAGCCATATGAGAATTATCAAATATATCTTCCCAGTACGGAATGTCAGATTGTTTGTCGAGGGTGTAAATGTGCTCTAGAGTTGTTACGTTCTGGCGCGAAGCATTTAATTTACTGTACAGATCACCGTTACCGCAAAAAGCTACTTTTACCTCGGCTTCGTTTAAAATATACTCATACTCGCCAACACTAATGGTAGGGTATAAGGGAATGCTTATAATACCTGCCATTTGCATGGCAAAATCTAATATCATCCATTCTGGTCTATTTTTATATACTACTATAGCAACTTTATCACCGGGTTTTAGACCAAGGTTCAATAATCCTGATGCCATATTTTCCGCAGTTTCTTTTACTTCTTGCGAACTATATGATTTCCATTTTCCAGAGGCATCTCGACCATTTATGGAATTTTCTAATGGATAATTTTCAAGTTGATGGTATAAAAGGTCAAAGAGTCTGGTCATTGCTTCTGTTTGTTTTTGCTAGTTTAAAATACGAAAATTTTACAAGAGATTTTATTTACATAACTTTCTGTATTAAGGTCTTACGAGAACATAAGACTAATAAATTCTGCTACACAGGCCGGTTTTTCTGAACCTTCAATTTCAACGGTACAGTTCCACGTTACCTTTAAACCGGTATCGCCATATTCTTCAATCTTGGCAATACCGCTTACTAATCGAAGACGGCTATCAACTAAAACGGGACTTGGAAACCGAACTTTGTTCAATCCGTAATTAACGCCCATTGTAACTGACTTTACCGAAATAAGATGTTCTAATAATTTTGAGAGCATGGATACCGACATAAAACCATGCGCAACAGGTTTTTTAAATGGGGAGTATTTGGTTGCTTTTTCAACATCTACATGAATCCATTGATGGTCTCCGGTTGCTTTGGCAAAATCGTTGATCATTTCTTGGTTTACCGTCATCCAATCGCCCTCTGGTAATGGTTCGCCTTCTAGTGCTCTAAATGCCTTAAAATCAGCTATTTCTAATTTTGCCATGTTATTTATCTTGAAGTTCCACCATCTATTGTTAAACACATTCCTGAAACAAACCTAGCTTCGTCTGATGCCAAGTATAAATATCCATAAGCAATATCAATGGGCTGTGCAACGGTTTTTAAGGGTATACTTGCTTCAATTGCTGCAAAATGCTCTTTTGGTATTTTGGCAACCATATCTGTCATGGTGAAACCTGGGGCAATTGCGTTGGCGGTGATACCGTGTTTACCCAGTTCCATAGTCCATGTTTTTGACATTGCAATAACACCTGCTTTTGTAGCGGCATAATTGGTTTGACCAAAATTTCCTCGTAAGCCAACATTAGACGCTGCACTAACTATTCTTCCATATTTGTTGGCTTTCATATAAGGTGCTGCGGCTTGGGTACACAAAAAGACACCTTTTAGATTTACGTTTACAACAGAATCAAATTCTTCCTCGCTCATTTTTTCAAGCGTCTTGTCTCTTGTAATTCCTGCATTATTTATTAAAATATCCAGTTTTCCATACTTTTCGTTTACAGATGCAAAAAGACTTTCAATAGCCGTTTTGTCAGTAACGGAGACCGCATGAAATTCTGCTTTACCACCACTAGCGTTAATACCATCTGCTACGGTTTGCCCTGCAGGCAATAAATCAACTATAATTACGGTTGCACCTTCTTTTGCAAAAAGTTCTGATATGGCTTGCCCTATACCTCTAGAACCGCCTGTTACTACTGCTATTTTGTTTTTTAATCTCATGATGTTCTATTTCGTTGTTGTTAATTTTTTTTGTTAGTAGGGTTGTTATGTTGAAAATGCTTTTTGGCTTTTGTACTTTGTGTTTTAGGTTTTAACAATCAATTTACCTTTCACCTTTCTATCGGTCATTTCTTCAAGTGCCTTGGCGGTATCTTCCAAGTTGTAAATGGCGTGAATATGTGGTTTAAGTTTTCCTTCAGCATGCCATTTCATTAAAGTCATTGTGTTTTCCATATTGGTCTTGGCACCTTTCATGGCAAAAGCACCCCAGAAAACACCTACGATTGCGGCTTCTTTCAATAGTGGAAGATTTAATGGAATTTTAGGAATATCGCCAGCGGCAAAGCCTACTACTAAATACCTGCCATTTCTGGCTATGCCTCTAAATGCCGCTTCTGAATAGGTTCCGCCAACAGGGTCATATATGACATCGGCACCTTTGCCGTCTGTCAACTCCTTTATAGAAGTTTTGAGGTCTTGAACAGTATAATTTATTAATTCATCTGCACCATATTCTTTACAAAGGGCCAACTTATCATCAGTGGAAGCAGCTGCAATAACTTTGGCTCCCATTAGTTTGCCTAATTCAACGGCTGCCAAGCCTACACCACCTGAGGCGCCTAAAACTAAAAGTGTTTCACCTTCGGCCAGATTACCTCTGTCTTTTAATGCATGATATGATGTACCGTAGGCCATCAAGAATGAAGCGGCAATAGGAAAATCCATTTGAGGTGGCTTTGGAAAGCATGCGTTAGAAGGTATTAGAACTTCTTCGGCCAAGCCGCCATGAGCTACAAAGCCAAATACTTCTTGCCCCACTTTTAAATGAGAAACTCCCTCACCAACTTCTTTGACGATACCGGCTACATCACTACCAGGGGTAAAAGGTAATTCTGGTTTAAACTGATACAGTCCTTGAATGATTAAGGTATCGGGGAAATTTAAGCCACATGCTTTTACTTCTACTAAAACTTCTTTTGCCTTTGGACTTAAATGCTCCACATCTTCCAATACTAATGAAGAAGGTGGACCAAATTTTTTACACCGTATTGCTTTCATACTTATTAAAATTCAAAAGTCAAACTCAAATACAAATTCAAATTTCAGTTTTTGTACTTCTGAATTTGATTTTTGTATTTGCCCTTGTATTTTATTATTTATTCTTCTATTATTTTTAATACCAATTTCCCCATTTTCTCACCAGAGAAAAGACGGCTATAAGTTTCCGGGAAATTTTCAATTCCCTCGTAGATGTCCTCTTTGCTTTTTAATTTTCCTTGAGCCATCCAGCCACCTAAAATTTTTGCTCCTTCAGCATATCTATCCGCATAGTCAAAGACAACCATACCGGTCATACTTGCTCTGTTTACTAATAATGATAGATAGTTACTAGGTCCTTTTATTGCGGTTTTGTTGTTGTATTGAGAGATAGCTCCGCAAATAACAATTCTGGCATTCATACGCAACCTACCTAAAGCAAGATCTAGAATTTCACCACCTACATTGTCAAAGTAAATATCTAAACCTTTAGGGCATTCTTCTTTTAATCGTTGTTTAACATTTTCATTTTTGTAATCTATACAAGCATCAAAACCCAATTCATCAACAACGTATTTGCATTTATCCGCTCCACCTGCAATACCTACAACCTTGCAACCTTTAATTTTAGCGACCTGACCAACAATGCTACCAACGGCACCTGCTGCACCTGAAACTAGAACAATATCACCTTCTTTTAGTTTGCCTACCTCTGTAATACCAAAATATGCTGTCATGCCCGGCATGCCTAAAGTGCCAATATATGTTGGCAATGGTGCTAGTTTTGGGTCTACCTTATAATACCCATCTGCATTTGTGGCAATGTATTGTTGTACACCTGCATAACCTGCTACATAATCACCGACCTTAAAAGTAGGATGGTTGTTAGCTTCTATCACTTGGCCAACTGAACCCGCTCTCATTACGGAGTTAATTTCCATAGGCGGTATATAAGATTTTGCTTCGTTCATCCAACCACGCATTGCTGGATCTAGTGATACATAATGCTGCTGAATTAAAACTTCTCCTTCTTTTATTTTAGGAATAGGGTTAGATACTAATGACCATGTAGAAGCATCAGCATCACCTGTTGGTCTTTTTACAAATAATAATTGTTTGTTCATAAGTTCGTTATTTTATAATCATTCCGATACTGTGACAGCACCCGATTTGCTTTTATTTTAGTTAGTTGCGTATTATTTTTTCTTGCTGGAAAAACTTTCTACGTAGGCTTTCATTTTTGATCGAATTTCTGGTTTCCACCAGAGTTCTGCTGCTTCTTTTAGAGAGTTTTTACCATTTACATCTAATTTTTCAAGCAGATGCTTTCTAATTTTCGCTTTGGTATTTCTCCAAATTTTCTGGTCTGCTTTCATGTAAAGTCGCATTTGTTTTTCAGCACGACCCAAAACATCTTCAAATGGAACTAATTCATCTACCAAGCCGGCAGATACTGCTTCTTTACCAGTCAGTAATTTACCTTCTAGAATATATTTGCTTGCCAAACCATCACCCATCCAAAAAGCATATACTTCTGTCAGGTTTTGACTAATTTGAATATTTACGGCAACCTCGTTGAGACCTATAACATATTTCTCGCCATCTGCCATGTAACGATTATCACTGGCAACTGCCAATACACATCCGCCAGCAGGAGAATAACCGGTTATCGCAGAAATAAAAGGTTTTTCAAATTGTACCAGCTCTAAATACAGACTACCAAAGGCAGAGAAGAAATCGCTAATTTGATTTTTGTCGTATTGAAAAAGTTCAATCAAGTCTAAACCTGCTGAAAAATAATGAGGTTGACCAGAAAGTATCACACCTTTTACCTGGTCATTTGCAGCTATAGATTTGAAGATTTCTCTCATTTCTGAAACCATTTCTGCATTAATGGCATTTACTTTGCCACGATTCATTTGTACTATAGCGTACTCATCTTTATATGTAATTTCTAATGTCTTCATAATTTTATAAGGATGTTCCTCCGTCTAATGTTAATGTTTGTCCTGTCATGAATTTAGAATTGTCAGAAGCTAAAAAGCAAATACCTTCTGCAATTTCATTGGCTTCACCAAATCTTTTCATAGGTATTAATCTTTTCAGTAAATCTCCCATATCAGGTCTGGCTCCTAGTAATTGATCTAATAGTGCAGAATGAGTATAACCAGGGCACACCGCGTTAACGCGTATGTTTTTACTGCCATATTCTAAAGCTGCCGATTTGGTCATGCCCACCACTGCAAATTTACTTGCACTGTAAGAGAGGTTGTTTCCAGAAGCTTTGAGTCCGGCTAAAGAAGCTACATTGACTATATTGCCATGACCTTGCTTTGTCATTTGTTTAAGAGCGGCCTGCATGCAGTAAAAAACACCTGTTTGGTTTACAGCTATTACATTGTGCCAATCGTCATGGGTATGTTCTGCGGTTTTTAATTGATGTTTACCACCAATACCGGCATTATTGACAATTACATCAACACGGTCATAGTTTGAGACTGTTTGTGAAATTAAATGTTCAACCTCGTTAAATTTTGTAACATCGGTTTTTTGGGCGGATGCCTTGCCGCCATTATTTTTAATTTCTTCGGCAACTTTTTCTGCATTTTCCAGATTGATATCTGAAACTACTACTGTTGCTTGGCGCTCACCTAAAAGTTTAGCCGCTGCAGCCCCAATACCGCTTCCGGCACCAGTTATGATTACTACTTTATCTTTTAAATTCATCTATTTTATTTTAACCTTGGTGTTCTAAGTTCTTGTTGTAAAACTCAAATTTTCAATCGCACTGAATTAATCTTGAATCTTGTAAAGATTGATCTCTTAAATGTGTGGGATAGCCTTCAGCTTTTATCATCCCTAAAAAATCAGCTGTTGAATTGTATTTTACTATGAGTATTTTATCCCACAAAGCTTCATCTTCAGGTCCTATTAATGTTCGTTGAGGTTTTCCTAAATAAATAATTTCAGCATTCGCTTTTTGAAAATACGGCATGGCAGCTTTCATATATACTTTATATGATTCTGCTCCAGTTAATCCGGTTTCTTCAACGCTGTCTTTGAACTTTAGCAGATTAATCATTACCACAGGTTTGTCTGTAGGTAATTGTGCAAAAGCCCTTAATTGTTCTTTGTTAATTTTGTTATGTGATGTTGTTTTCAAATATTCTAAAATAAATTGTCTATCCGTTTTTTTTGAATTGCTTCCCAAGCCGTTTTACAACACAGCTCTGATGCTTTGTTGAGATGGGCAAACTTTGGGTCGTTCGTATGCCCATGTTTGTAGCGATAATATATTTGTTGGGCGATAACTGCAATTTTGAACAAGCCGTAGGCATAATAAAAAATTAGGTTATCTATATTTCGCCCACTTTTCAATGCATATTGTTGAACAATCTCTGCACGAAGGGGATTACCTTTCATAACCGTCGGTGATTGTAGCCCCTGTTTCATAAAATCTGGATCTGCATACGTTGTCCAATACCCTAGAGAGGTACCTAAATCCATTAGAGGGTCTCCAAGGGTACACATTTCCCAATCTAGAATTGCTGCAATTTCTTTCCAGTTATTGTCTTTAAAAACCACATTGTCATATTTAAAATCATTGTGTATTAAAGTGTGATCGTAGGTTTTAGGCTGATTTTCTGCCATCCATTTCATTACTTTTCCTGCGGTAGGGACATCATCTGTTGCGGCAGCTAAATATTGTTTGCTCCAATTGGTTACTTGTCGCTCCACATAACCTTCTGGGCGTCCCAAGGTTTCTAATCCTGCTGCTTTATAATCTATTGCGTGAAAAGCTACAAAAGTATCTAACCAAGTGTTTGATATGGTTTTGAATTCTGGTGGGGTAATTTGACGTTTGTGTGCTTCTCTAGCGGTTAGGATAATACCTTCTACCTTGCTCATGATATAAAATGGAGCACCTACTATAGTGGTTTCTTCAGTATATGTAAAGGCTTTGGGAGTTTTATCGAATACAGAATTCAAATTTGATATAACCTTGTACTCCCTGCTCATATCGTGCCCACGTTTTGGGGCAGCAAATGGAGGACGGCGCAAGACGTATTCCTTATTTTCAATTTTTAAAAGATAGGTAAGATTAGAAAAGCCATTGGCAAATTGTTCTACTTGAAGTTGGCTTTCAGTATCTGCAATTAGATTGTGCTCAAGAAGAAAATTCTTAAGATTGATTTGATGTAATTCTTCACCTTCTCTAACTGGTTTTATATTCATATTTCTATTTTCTTTCCCAAGTAGGAGGGAAGCTTTAAAGTTTTGATTGTCTACCGAATTTATTTGGCATATTTTTTAATAACATTTTTACCTAGCTGACTCATGTGTACTTCATCTGGGCCATCTGCCAACCTAAGTGTTCTGGCAGCTGCATAAAAATGAGCTAGAGGAGTGTCGTTGCTAACACCCATACCACCTAAAATCTGAATAGCTCTGTCAATTACTTTTAAGGTCATTTTTGGGGTGACAATTTTTATCATAGCTATTAAATCTTTTGCCTCTTTGTTACCTAATCTGTCCATTTTATCTGCAGC
The DNA here is from genome assembly GCF_029350975.1 of Maribacter zhoushanensis. Classification (GTDB taxonomy): domain Bacteria; phylum Bacteroidota; class Bacteroidia; order Flavobacteriales; family Flavobacteriaceae; genus Maribacter; species Maribacter zhoushanensis. The sequence continues at coordinate 42,986 of NZ_JARKMR010000007.1, read as the reverse complement.
AGAAAGTACTAGCAATCGTGTTTGTTCTATTTCACAGGCAGAACTGGCAATATCTTGTCGTATGCTACTGTAGGTATCTAATGTTCTGCCAAAAGGCTTCCGTTTCGTAGTACGCTCTGCCATAATTTCAAGAGACCTTTGAGCCATACCTATAAGGCGCATACAATGATGAATTCTACCAGGTCCTAATCTACCTTGGGCAATGGCAAAACCTTGTCCTTCACCTACCAATAGGTTTTCTTTTGGAACGCGAACATTTTCCAGTAAAATTTCGGCATGCCCTTCTGGAGAATCAGAATAACCAAAAACTGGTAAGTGTCTTATGATTTTTAAACCCGGTGTATCCATAGGAACTAAAATCATGCTTTGTTGTTCGTGTCTTGGGGCGTTAAAGTCTGTCTTTCCCATTACAATACTAATTTTGCAATTAGGGTCCATAGCACCAGATGACCACCATTTTCTGCCGTTAATGACATACTCATCACCATCGGCAACAATAGAGGTTTCAATATTTGTAGCATCAGAAGATGCAACTTCTGGTTCTGTCATTAAAAAAGCAGAACGTATTTCGCCATTCATCAAGGGCTTCAACCATTGATTTTGCTGAGCGGGAGTGCCGTATTTAGCAAGCACTTCCATGTTTCCCGTGTCAGGGGCGTTACAATTAAATATTTCGGGAACCCATATGGTACGACCCATTATTTCTGCCAATGGGGCATATTCTAAATTTGTTAATCCCGGGCTCAGTTCTCCGTATGTTTTAGGTAAAAAAAGATTCCATAAACCCGCATCTTTTGCTTTTTGTTTTAAGCCTTTTAAACCTGGCCATTTTTTCCAGGCATTTTCCGGATTGTGATGAAAAGCATCTACTTCATTCTCTATAGGTTGTATGTGTTCTTTTACAAAAGCTAGAACTTTTTGCTGTAATGCAATTGCTTTTTCACTGTGTTCAAAATTCATAATGCTTTCTATCTTATTAGCTTTTCTTTTTTCAACTTAATACATAGTACTGAGTACTTTTATCCTGAGATTAAATAACCGCCATCTACGGCATACGTACCACCTGTCATATACGAACCTGCATCTGAAGCTAGGAGCATTACAACTCCCGCTAACTCATCTGGTACTGCAATTCTTTTCAATGGTACTACCGCTTTATAACCTGCAGCCAATTTATCATCTGACCAAAGCGCTTCACTTAGTTTAGTTTTTACCAAGCCAGGACATACTGCATTAGAACGAATACCATGTCGACCCCATTCTTTTGCCTGATTTTTTGATAGCATTATTAAAGCTGATTTGGTAACACTATATAGCCCAAGTTTAAAACCGGGGTGTATACCTTCAACAGAAGCAATATTGATAATACTGCCACCACCTTGCGCCTTCATGTGCGGGTGGGCTAAATTTGAAAGTAGCCAAGGCGCCTTTACATTTACGTTCATTATTTTATCAAAAACCTCTGTGTCAGAAGCTTCTAAGGGTCCGTAGTATGGATTAATGGCCGCGTTATTTACCAAAATGTCAATTCTGCCATATTTTTCTATGGTCTTGTTTATTAAAGCTTCGCACTGCTCTGGATCACCAATATGACATGCTATGCCTACGGCTTCAAAACCAGCTTCTTGGAGCTCTTTTGCTACAGCATCAACAGCATCTTGTTTTCTACTGCTGATAACCACCTTTGCTCCGTTTTCAGCTAATCCTTTTGCTATAGAGAGTCCTATTCCTTTACTAGAACCTGTTATAATCGCTACTTTTCCTGTAACATCAAATTTTTGTTTTATACTCATTTTATACTATTGGTTGCTACTTGTTTAATTAAATAATGACAGCAGTAGGGCATCTTTATGAGATGCCTTTTTACCTACGTTCAAGTTAATGGTTAGTGCAGTATATTATGCAAATACTTCTTTATCGGTGCCTATGGTTAAGGCTTCCTTATTATTCTTTAATATTTCAGCTAGTCCTGAAGTTTTTGGTAGCTCATATTTGAAGTAAAACTGCATGGTATGTATTTTACTTTCGTAGAATTCTGTGCTATGGTCTTTAGTTCCGGTTACTAGTGCATTTTGTGCTTCTCTGGCTAAATCTAACCATAACCAACCTATTAAAATGTTACTGAAAAATTCCATAAACGGAGTAGCATCGGCTAAGAAACGTTGGTAATCACCTTTCATGGCAAAGCCCATTAACGATTGTAATACCTCTTGTGTTAATTCTAATTTAGAAGCTAATTTCTTAGCATAAGGAGCTAAGGAATTATGAGCCATACTAGCTTTTATTGAGTTTTTAATTTCTTCGGATAATAACTGTAGAGCTTTACCATTGTTCATAGTTATTTTTCTACCCAATAAATCTTGAGATTGTATGCCCGTTGTACCTTCGTACAATGCAAAAATTCTGATATCCCTCAGGTATTGTTGTAATATATAATCTGAACAGAAGCCGTACCCGCCTAAAACTTGTACGCCATTATCTACAGATGCTTTACCCATTTCTGAAGGATAGGTTTTAACTACGGGAGTTAAAATTTCTAATAGTAATCTATATTTTTCTCTTTCTTCTGCTGTTGTACTTGATAATGAAAGATCTTGATATTTAGCCGCTAAAAAGATAAGACTTAAAGAACCTTCTGATACTGCCTTTTGTAGCAACAACATTCTTCTTACATCTGGGTGGTTTATAATCAGTGTTTGCTCTTCATTGGCATCTTTTTTACCGGTACTTGTCAGCTTGCGCCCTTGAGGTCTTTCATTTGCATAATTTAAAGAAGCATGGTAAGCCGCCGTAGCAATTGCTGCACCACCCCTACCAACACCAATTCTGGCGCCGTTCATCATTAAAAACATATATTTAAGCCCTTGGTGAGGTTCGCCAACTAACCAACCTTTACAATCTTCTTTATCACCAAAAAACAAGTGTGTGGTACAATAGCCTCGCTGTCCCATTTTCTGGAAATCAGCTACTGTAGTAACATCATTGGGCGTTAAACCTCCATCTTCTGTAGGTCTCTTTTTAGGAACTACGAATAACGAAATTCCTTTAGTGCCTGCAGGAGCTCCTTTTATTCTTGCTAAAACTAAGTGTACAATGTTTTTAGCACCTGTATAATCTCCTCCAGAGATAAATATCTTTTGTCCGTGTATTTTATAAGAGTCGCCATCTGGCGTAGCAGAAGTTACAATATCAGATAATGAACTACCGGCTTGTGGTTCTGTTAAACACATAGTACCGCCCCAAGTTCCTTCCATCATTTTTGGTACATAGGTTTCGTTCAGTTCCTTATTTGCAAAATGAGTTATTAATTCGGCAGAACCTACTGTAAGACCAACATAACCTGGTAAATGATTATTGGCTGCTTCTTGAATAAATGCAGAAGCGTTCAATACCATTTGCGGTAATTGCATACCACCATCTTCATAAGAAAAAGAGCCAGAAATAAAGCCCATTTCACCAGCGGCTTTCATGTATTTATTTACCTGAGGATGCACAACAATTTCGCCATCTTTAAAATGTGCAGGTTGCTCATCCATTTCTCTGAAATATGGAAATAATTCTTTATCGGAAAAATCCTTAACAGAATTCAAGAGCATCTCTATAGACTCTTTATCATACTCCGCATATCGTTCTTGATCAAGAACTTCTTGCACGTTATGTACTTTATATAATAAAAATTTGAGGGTTTCTAAATCTACATATTGGTTTGCCATATCTAATTTTGTCTTTGAATTTATCGTACGACAATTTAGAATTAATTCATATGAAACTTATTAAACCAGTTTAATAAAATAAAAGTTTTAAGTTAAAATTTTACGATTATGATAATTTAGAAGGTGTAAATTGAGGTTAAAATGAGTAGTTCTTAAAATAATTGGCTTTATTGCGAAATGCTAATTCGCTTTCTAATCTTGGAAAGTCCAACAGGGGTTAGCCCTAAATATGAGGCGATTAAGTACTGTGGTACCCTTTGGAGTAGATCCGGTCTTTTTTCCAATAATCGCAAATAGCGCTCTTCATTGGTTCTATTACTTAATCTCTCAACGCGAGTAAAAATTTTCATAAAGGCTTCTTGCATTGATAGGCGACCAAAACGTTCTAATTGGTGCGATTTTTTAAATGAGTTTTCGCCATCGGTCTTTAGTATGGCATAAACAACGGTGTTTTCAGAGGCTTTTAAATAATAGTCAGAAGGTGTTTCTTTTACATATGCAGGTAAATCTGTAAAGAAGATATCTTCTGTATAGAACTCAAGCACTTTTTGCTCACCCTCTTCTAATTTATAATAGTAAATACAGCCTTTTGCAACATAGTAAAAGTGCTCTACCATTTGCCCGGGAGAAATTAGGGTGTCACCCTTCTTAACATCAATTCTTTTATAATAGCCTAACCAGTGGTTTAAAAGATCTTCGTCAACCTCTGTATACGAAAGAATTTTATTTTTAAGATTTTTAAGATGATCTATGGTAGCGGATACAGTCATTATTTATAAATACCTTTTGGGACTTTATAAATATAAGAATTTTGTTGAATTAAGAAATTTCTTAATGAGAGCGTTTAAAGAAATAACTGAGATTCTTCAAAATAAATGACCGATCCGTTTACCTATTAAATTGAAATTAAAAACATTATCATTTGCTATTGGATTCTGTATATTTTATTTTTTATTTCCACCAAAACTATATGTTAATTTAGCAATTACCCTTCTGCCAATAGAAGGCATGTTAACCAAAGCTCTGTATTCATTATCAAATAAATTTTGAGCCGATAAATCTACTGCCAAACCATTATTAAATACGTAGCCAATGCCCGCATCTACTAAGTTTTTTTCTTGTACTTCACCAGAAAACTGTCCGGCACTAGCAGTAAAGGCATCATCATGTTGAAAAGATACGTTGGCTCTAATTCCTTTTTCTTCTCCATAATTTGCTCCTAATCTATATTTATTTGCGGGGGCATTTAAAAAGGTAGTAAATGGGGCACTACCGTCACCTTGTTCTCTTTCAAACTGAGAAGCGTTCACCCAAGAATAGTTGCCGAAAAAAGTTAACTTATCCGATGCAAAATATTGCAGCCCTAAATCTGCGCCATACCTTGTATAAGGAGCATCAAAAACTCTGTAACCAGCGGCAACATGTAAAATACCATCATCTTGTGGTACTCTATTGGTTTCTACACTACCAGTTGAATAAAAGTTTGGTACTAAAGCGGCTGTGCCTGCGTATGCTTGCGAAACTACTCCTGTTGCTATTTCTTGAGATAAGCCTGCTTCTACTAATGCGCCAATTAATTCACCAGTCTTCGCTAAGAAAGGATCTTGACTAAAACCATTTAAACCAATTAAAGGAGCAATTGCTGTAAAGTCAAAACCACCTCTTTCTGTAATAGCATATAAATCTAGAGAAGCAGAAAATTTATCGCCTATAATACCTTTGTAACCAATTTCATATGTCTTTGAGGTTGCTATTACTCCACGTACCGTATTGGTTAAATTATTATTGGGGGCACCACCTTCTAATGCATTAATTCCAAGAAATGTTCCGTTATTTCCTGTTGGGCTATTAGCTAAAACACCTTGAATATCATCAATAAAATCTTCCAAACCGTTAGCTTGCATAGCTGCCAATAATGATCCTGCCGCAAATTGATGTACAAATTCATTTGTAAGTCCTCCGGTGCCTAATAGTTCTTTAGGTAATTCTTGCGGAAGAGCTCCTGCAAGAGGCGTTAGTGCTTCAATAGGAATACCGGTCGCCGCACTTATACCAGCAGCCGTTACATTATGATTTAAAAATTCGATACTTGTTGCATTATCAAACGAATGAATATCATTTGATCCGGCTAACCAAAAATCAAAAAAGCCTGGAACAGGAGAATTTACTGGGAAATCGTAATTCCATTCGGAAGCAGAAGGAGAGAAACTAGCATTATTAAAAGAAGCTCTAAACGTATGTTTTGGACTTGCCTTATAAACTAAAGCAATTCTAGGGGCAATGGCAGTTTCGTCAGGGATATTAAATTTATCAAAACGTCCTGCCAAAACTAAATCTAACTTTTTTGCCAATTCAAATTTACCCTGTGCATAAATACCGAATACTTTATAGTCATCATCGTTTTCATTTCTACCATGCACCAATCCTTCAGTTTCTGTTTTAGTGAGACGGTAATCTGACCCAACCGTAAAATTCGCATTTAAAAATTCAGGAATATCAAAGTTATATTGTAATTGCCCTTCGTATTGTTTCAGGGCTAGTGGGGTTCTGTTTCCTGTTTGATATAAAAATATAGGTCTGTCTTCAGGGCCAAAATTAGTGTGTGTAGTATAAATTTGAGCAAACAAGCCACCTTTTTGCATTCTTGCTTGTCCCCAAACTTCTTGTGGTTGTGATAAGCCCTCGCCTAAATCATTGTAAAACACAGAAGAAGATTGATTTAATCCACCTGCTACTATGATACTTAAATCATCTTGCGGACGGAATTCTAATGTTACATCTGAGCCCATATTCCAATAATAATCTTGCATCACATTTCCATCTGCTCTAGGTGTCAATTCTAGTAAAGTTTTACCTGGTACTCTATTATCTACAACACCTTCAGAAGTTAAGGCAGGTTGTATAATAGTAGATTGAAACTTATCTATTTGTCTTGTGAAAGTGCCATCAGCTGCAGTTGTGCCTTCAGAACCATCAAGTGTAAATTCATCACCACGGTTGTATTGTAGATTTATTTTGAAACCGAATTTATCAGAAACTTTAGTAGCATGTCTTAAAGCAGCACCATATGTATTTAATTCACCACCATAAACTTGAAGTGTGGTTCCAGGTTTATCTATAGCACTTTTAGTAATAAAGTGGATAACACCAGAAGTAACACCAGGACCGTAAAGAGCAGAACCCGCACCTCTTACTACCTCAATTCTTTCTAAATCAATATTACTAAGACCAGATTTATCTGATTGAAATGTATTATTTCCAGGAGCCACCAAACTTCTATAGTCCTTAATAGGAAAAACTCTTGTGCTAAAGGTGCTCGCAGCCGCTCTCATTTCAAAATTCATTCTAGAGCCAGATTGCTGTTGAACGGTAACACCAGGTACATTTACCAAATTTCTAGCGGCATCAATTTGTGGTGAGCCAACCAATTTTTTAGCCGAAAGGACGGTTACAGAGGCAGGAGCTTCTTGTACTTTCTCTCTTCTTCGTGATGCAGATATTACAACTTCGTCAACAATGAACGCGGTTTGTTTTAAATCGTATTTTAAATTGGTACTTGCAGTTGTTATCGGTACAATTTTAGAAGCATAGCCGGCATAACTTATTGATAAATTCCAAGGTAAAGGTTCATTGCTAGTTATGGAAAACTTACCGTCATAATCTGTACTTGCACCGGTATTTGTTCCTTGAATTATAACGTTGGCACCAATTAAGGGCTCGCCTATTTCAGTATCCGTAATGACTCCAGAAATAGTAGTTTGTGCTTTAAGAGCGACTGTTGAAAAAGCAAAAATTGCCAATGTTGTTAAGAGGAATTTTTTCATTTTGGTTGATTGGTTTAATGTTCGCCTTAATATATGTTAATTATTGAATAATTAAATTAAACTAGTTTAATAAATTAATTTAATAATATATATATTATAATTTTATGTAATTTATAATTTATATGTTCTTTTAGTGATTTAAATTAAAACTGGCCATTTGTATTTTTTATATGATTTTACAGTACAGCATTAGGCTGTGGTATCTATTTAGTTAAAGAAAATTGTTCTGAAGATTTAAAGAATGGGTATGGCTTAAAGTGTAGAATAATGTAAAAAATGTGAAATACTAATACCGCATTAAATTATAGCTATGTAAAAGTTTGTCTTAAATTTCAATTATTGATTTACCGGAATATAAAACCTCGTGGATTCACCACGAGGTTTTTTGTATGTACTAAATTGGTAATGGTTGTATAAATTACAATGTTTTATTTTTAGACAACTTCAAAGAGCCCTGCAGCACCCATTCCGCCACCAACACACATGGTAGATACAACATATTTGGCACCACGTCTTTTACCTTCTATCAAAGCATGGGCAACCATTCTAGAGCCTGACATGCCGTAAGGGTGACCAATAGAAATAGCACCGCCATTAACGTTCATTAATTCATTAGGTATACCTAACTTCTCTTGGCAATACAATACTTGAACGGCAAAAGCTTCATTTAGTTCCCATAGTCCAATATCACTCATTTTTAAACCATGAGTTTTTAATAATTTTGGAATGGCGTAGACAGGACCAATTCCCATTTCATCTGGCTCACAACCGGCAACGGCAATACCTCTGTAAATTCCCAATGGGGTTACACCACGTTGCTCTGCCAATTTAGAATCCATTAATACACAGGCAGAGGCACCGTCAGACATTTGGCTAGCATTACCGGCAGTAATGGTACCACCTTCATTGACCAAACGCAAACCAGCTAGACCTTCTGCTGTAGTTTCAGGTCTGTTGCCTTCATCCTTATTTAAATAGGCAGGATGAAATCTCATTTCTTTGGTTTCCTTGTCTACAATAGCCTTGACCGTTTCAATTGGAATGATCTCATCATCAAATTTTCCAGCTTCTTGCGCAGCCGCAGTTCGCATTTGAGATTGAAGTCCGTAAGCATCCTGCGCTTCGCGGCATATGTTATAACGTTTGGCAACCACTTCTGCAGTTTGTAACATAGGCATATAGACATCTTTATGTACCGCCTTTAATTTTTTGTCTACCATATGAAATGTATTCATATGGTCATTTTGCACCATAGAAATAGATTCCACACCACCGCCAATGGTAATGCTCATGCCATCATGTAAAATTTGTTTTGCCGCGGTTGCAATTGCCATCATACCAGAAGAACATTGGCGGTCAATGGTCATACCAGAAACAGTAACAGGTAAACCACCGGCTAGGGCGGCCATTCTCCCAATATTCATACCAGAGGTCCCTTGAGGTAAGGCACAGCCCATGATTACATCATCTATTTCTGCGGGGTCTACGCCTGCACGTTTTACGGCTTCGTGAATAGTCCAACCTGCCATAGTAGGCGTTTGGGTAGCGTTCATAGCCCCTTTGTAGGCTCTACCCATTGGAGTTCTAGCGGTCGATACAATAACTGCTTCTTTCATTTTTTGGTTTTAAGTTTTTTACATGTTTATAAATAGTGCTGAGACCAAAATCTTTAAGCTATTTATTAGAGATTAATTGAATATGCCTTCAATGATTTTACAAGTCATTAAAGAATATTCGCTTGCAGATTTTTTTAAAAGTAGTCTAGACTTATTAATGGCAATGGTAGATAAACATTGATAATTAATCAATATTTTAACATTATATCGTTGATTTAATATAATAGTTTAATGAAATCGTGTTAATTCATAAGTTATCGTTCAATTGAACTACTTGCTATTTTAAATATTTTGGTGTTTTTAAATGTATAGAGCGTAAAGTTTTTATGACATAAACTTGGCGAAGCATGCAATGAGTTTAAAAAAGTAAAGTCAGGTTCTTCTATATTATTTTTAAAAGGGAATAGGTTTAACCATGAACTTTTGTTTTTTTTATACCTAAATTGTTCCACTTACAATCAGTTATTATACATGCAGACAATTAAGGAATTAATAGAGTTGATAACTCTAAATAAAATAGGCGATACAATATTTGAAGGTGAAAACTACCAAGCACCCTGGGGAAGGGTATTTGGAGGTCAAGTACTGGCGCAATCATTACATGCCGCATATCAAACAGTACCAGAAGATCGCATTGCACATTCATTACATGGTTATTTTATTTTAGGAGGAGACTTAAGATATCCTATTCGTTATGAAGTGGACACTATTAGAAACGGAGGTAGTTTTACTACCAGAAGAGTTGTGGCGAAACAAAATGGAGTGGCTATTTTTAATATGGCGGCTTCTTTTCAGGTAAAAACAGATGGGGTCAACCATCAGTTTCCAATGCCTAATTTAATTCCACCAGAAAAATTGACCACCAGCTTAGAACAGGTAGAAGAGATAAAAGAACTGCATCCTACTGCATATAAAAGACTTAAAGCAATACAACCTAAGGTGTTTGATTTTAAGCCGGTAGAAAAATTTACCACACAGTTGGTAGAGAATGGATCTCCTTTTTTTAATACTTGGTTAAAAACTTCGGATAGGTCTGAAATTAGTTTGCCAATGCAACAACAATTATTAGCCTACGCATCTGATTATAACTTACTAACAACAGCAACCTTGCCACACCGAGAGGAATTGAATAAAGGAGAAACTTTTTACGCGAGTTTAGATCACGCTATTTGGTTTCACAGAGACTTTGATATTACAAAATGGTTGTTATATAGTATGGATAGCCCAAGTGCATCTAACTCTAGAGGTTTTGCTAGAGGTAGCGTATACGACAGAAAAGGTGTTTTGGTAGCCTCAGTTGCGCAAGAAGGTTTAATGCGACAAAGTATTTAGTAGATTCATTTGCTATCCCAGATATAACTATCAGTATTTTTTAGAACTAAAAAACCAAGTCAATGTTAAAGTTGACTTGGTTTCTTAATTTATATTAAGCATGGGTAAAAGTCAAATAAAGAGGCTTTATTTCTTTTCATTAAGACTCCAATCATATTCTTTATATTTAATTTTAGCTTTTGCAGCTATTTCCAATTCTGTATAAGGATTAATAAACTCCACAAGTTTACCATTTTTAAAATCTCCCTTGTACCATTTAAAAATTCTAGATAATTCTAAATTTTCTTGATTAATAGTATTGTTGTTTGAATTAATAAAACCTAAAGTAGCTTTTTCTAATTGTGCTTCTAATTTTTCTGGATTATATGCTTCATTAATAAGTTTTGGACATGAGGTTGATGCGCAATTGATGGCGAAATGAATACGAGGCTCATTCATTTTTCTTAAAATACTATGTTCTAATACACCTAAAGACAATTCTTTATCTCCAATTTTAATAAAATCCGTAGCCCAAGGTTTGTCAATATCTTTAATGCTCTTAGTTGGGTAATTTCTTAAAATTAAAGCTATCGTATGTGCATTATATAAATTAATATAATAGGCCAATTGTTCTTGAACAGACCAACCATCTGTAGGCACTTGTTTTGATAAGCTATTTAAATAGTTGTCTAATTTACTTTTGTCTTGTAAAAAGCCCTTATAATCTACATTGCCATTATCGGCTACATGTTTCTGTAAAAGAGTGTTCCATTCGGTATGATCAATTTTTGCTGTAGAATTAAATGATATAGAAGATAAATTTCCATTTACTTGTTTTGTGGGTAGGCCTTTTCCATTTAATCCAGCCATAGAAATAAGACCAAATTGGTTGTTGAGTATAAAAAATGCACTCATAAATAAAGTAACGGTGCCTAAAATTATTATGTTTTTCATGGATATATAAATTTTATATTTTGTCTTTGTGTACATCTACTTTAATGGACGTAAAATAAAATAAACCTGACAATATTAATTCTGTTTTAAAATTATAGCCCTCATTTCTATTAGAATTAAACAAACCAGTTTAATCAAAATCTTTATAGTATTTCTAATAAGTATGTTTAACTGTACTGCACAACTGTCAGATTTAGCAAAAATGGATTACACACGCCTTCGTAAAGGTAGTTCTGATGTTGGTTATATTCGTACTCGGTTTTTAATAAACTTTCCTATGGCGAAACCATTACTATTTTTGATGCGGAAGCTATTGAGAATTTCCATTTGTTAGATATTATTTTGGTTAAACTTATAAGCTAAAAAGTGATTGATATTTTGGTGCTCGTTCTTCGGTTGGCTATTGTTCTAATTTGCTTAGAAAACTTTCGGTGGAAGATGCTGTATTTGCAGATTATATTGTTAGATAAAAGATAGGAGGGAAAGTAGTAGTACCTTAAAATAGACGTATTATTTATCCAAACCCTTTAGTTGTTGGAATTTTACCCTAAGTAGTCATACAAAATAGGTGTACCAAAGACTATTTTACAAGATTCTTTATCATAAAAATTTAGAATTAAGATTGTCGCAGTGTTAGATGGTTTTACCGAAAATATGCAAAATGACCTTTTAGTTAATAGCAATGAATATGCACAAACAGCAAATATGTTTTTAATAATACCAGGCTTGCGATATGAATACAAAGCCAAAAACATATTCTATACCATCGCGTTTTATAATCTTTTAAAGAGGTGATTTACTGACTGTCCTGTTTTTCAAAAAGATTAAGATTTTCAAATATACTTATAAGGTTTAGATACGGCACCTATACTTGGACATTCCGAGTAGGTCAATTATGATAAACCAAAAGAATTCTGTTTTACAATTATCTTTAATTTACCGCCAATAGCAGCAGTGTTTATGCTCCAAGTTATCTTATATGTTAAATTCTTTTCTTGTTGTGCATGGGTTAAAAGAAAGTCTTATAATTGGTTTGAATTTACTTATTAAATAGTTCACTACTTACATGAATATAAAACCCTGATTATTAAATTTATAGATTAGAATTATGACTAAAGTTAAAAATAACAGGTTATTATCTATTGATGTATTGAGAGGCTTTGATATGTTAATGATAATATTTGCAGATCGTTTTTTTATAGAGTTACACGAAGGTTCACAAAATAAGTTTACAGAGGTTTTAGCTACACAATTTAATCATCCAGAATGGTTTGGTTTTCGTTTGTATGATATCGTAATGCCGCTTTTTTTATTCTTGGTTGGTGTGGTTATTCCTTTTTCTTTAGAAAGGCGAGTTCAAGAAACGGGTAACACCTCTTCACTATATAAACATTTTATTAAGCGCTTTATAATATTATTTATTTTAGGGTGGGTAGTACAAGGAAACCTATTACATTTAAATTTAGAAAATTTTAAAATTTATAGTAATACGCTACAAGCAATAGCCGTTGGTTATTTGTTTACATGTATTGCTTATATGCATTTAAATAAAGACGGGAGATATTTTATTTTTGCAATTTGTCTTATTCTCTACACACTTATATTAGAGTTTTCACATATACCAGGAGCAGGAAACAGTGAGTTGTTACCTGATAAAAACATTGCTATTTATATAGATAGGTTATTTTTTGGTAGGTTTGATGATGGCTACCAATCTACTTGGTTGTTAAGTGGATTAGGTTTTATTGCTACTACCTTATCTGGTGTATTTGCAGGAGAATTATTAAAATCTCAATTACCAAGAAAGAAAGTAGCATACAGCCTTGTTTTAATTGGTGTTTTAGGGATTATTTTGGGGTTAGTTTTAAATTTTTGGCACCCAATTGTAAAGAAATTATGGAATAGTTCTTTTGTTCTGACTTCTTCAGGTATTTGTTTTTTGCTCCTTGCTATTTTTTACTGGGTTATTGATATTAAAGGTTATATAAAATGGGGCAAACCTCTAAAAATAATAGGCATAAACGCTATTACAGCTTATGTACTTTCTCATGTAATAAATTTTGCTACCATTGCTGATCAGTTGTTATTTGGCTTAAAACAATATACAGGACCGTTTTATGAAACCATTATAGTTACTGGAGGTTTTCTAATTCTCTACGCATTACTGTGGTACATGAATAAGAATAAAACATATATAAAAATTTAGATCCTTCATAAATAGTTGTCCTTTGTATAAACAGTTTATTTTTTATATCGATTTCATAATATAAATGAGTTTTAAAAAAAGATTACTTAAAAATTTTACATGCACTTAACACTTTAAAAATCATAACATTCTTCCTAAATATGAAAAAACAAATCATTTATCTGTATATTCTTGTTCTAAGCTGTTTTTCTTGTATAGACAGGGAGCCAGCTTTAGTTGAAGTGTTTTATGAAACTGATAATGATGAATTTATAAATCCGGAGAGAGGTTTTTATAGACCTTTTGGAACTTCAGCGAGTAATTATGAGCCGTTAGAAGAACAAATTTTATTTAATTTGAGAAATCCTAACCCGGCAGCTGGTGGTTTTTCTGTAGGGAGTTCACTTACCTATAGGTCTTATCAATTAGATCTTTTTAAAGACAAACCCATATCTCATGAAATGTTAATTGCAATTCAAAAAGATATGGACATAATACGTAAGGTAGGTAACAAACTAGTTTTGCGCTTTTCTTATAGCAATTCTTGTTGTGAGCCTCCTTTTAAAGATGCACCTAAAAATATTATTTTAGAACATTTAAATCAATTAAAATCTATTTTAGAGAAGAATAAAGATGTTATTTCTGTAGTTCAAATGGGATTGATAGGTCCATGGGGAGAGCAATTTTATTCTGATTTTTTTGGAGATTTAGAACATGGTCCCGTAACTGATCAAAATTGGTTAGACCGTAATGAGGTTATAGATAAACTATTAGAAGTTGTCCCGGTATCTAGAATGGTTCAAGTACGTGCGCCGTATTATAAATTACGAGCAATGGATGGCGTAAAAGCACATCCGGAAAAGACTAACCCGTTAACCATAGATAATGCTTTTAACGGCAGTAAAATAGCAAGGCTTGCGCATCATAATGATTGTATTTTAGCAAATTATGATGATTATTGGACCTACAATTCCTTTCATGAATGGCCAGCGGTAAGTGATACATTAAACTTGAAAAAATATGTGGCTAAAGAAACTAAATTTCTTGTTTTTGGAGGCGAAACGTGTCCAGGAGGAGATAATGGCGAAGATGTGTATAGCCCATATAACGATTGTGATGCTGAAGGTGGAGGTGCTCAAACTTATTTAAAACGCTTTCATACTTCTTTTTTAAATACAGCATGGTCTGGAGCGGTAAATGGAGATTGGACAAATAAATGTATCGATGAAATAAAAAGAAATTTAGGATATAGATTTGTAATTAAAAGAGGAGTGTTTCCTAAAGAAGTATATAACGGTGAAATGATTAATATCGAATTGGATATTGTTAATGAAGGTTATGCATCAACCTATAATTACAGATTTGTAGAACTAATTCTTAGAAATAAAGAAAATCAAAAAACATTTAAAACTAAAATTGATAGTGACCCTAGATATTGGTTTACAGATGAATTACAAGATATTAAATTAAATATACTTTGGCCAGAAACCTTACCTAAAGGAAACTATGAATTATATTTAAATTTACCAGATCCAGAACCAACCATATATAATCGTCCAGAATATTCAATTCGATTAGCCGGTAAATTAAATACTAATTCTATATGGGAACCTTCAACAGGTTGGAATTTGTTGTATTCTGATATAAAAGTTAAGTAGTTAATTGGTTTTTATAGAATATTCAAACATAACTTATATTTCATTTCTAAAATAGAAAGGTAAAATATACGGTGAACAATGGTTTGCATTCTTTATTTAATACTTCGTCTTATCATGTTTAGAAGCCCAGTTATTAAACACCTCTACAGCTTCTTCTTGTAGCATTTGTTTAAAGTGAATTTGTCTCTCGTCCATGCCTACTTCAAGTTCATCATAAATAAATTGGTCATCAAAATCTATAGCTTTTGCATCAGCTTTATCACAACCATAGTATACAGCTTTTGGTCTAGCCCAATATATGGCACCAAAGCACATAGGGCATGGCTCGCAAGAAGTATAAATAATACAATCTGTTAACTGAAACGTATTCAGTTTTTTACAGGCATCTCTAATAACTACCATTTCTGCATGTGCAGTTGGGTCGTTGGTTGAAGTTACCTTGTTATGACCTTCGGCAATAATTTCTCCGTCTTTGACAACAACGGCACCAAATGGTCCTCCTGCGTTCGAGTTCATTCCCTTTGCTGCCATTTCAATGGCTCTTCTCATAAAAAACGCGTGATCTTTCATCATATTTATAAAATTGTAATTGTAAAAATTCATTAATTGGGGGTGCAAATTACGCCTTTTATATACAATTATAGGTACAGGTTTTTTGGAACGAGAAAGTTCTTTATTGGCAATTGTTAAAAGAATTATGAAAGATTTTCATTTTACTACGACTTAATTTAAAACCAACCAATGTTAAAAAGATTAAGAAAATCTATTTATCAAGGCAATTTTAGCAACTATAGCTTTTAAAATTTAGTCAACTGTCGTGTAAAGTAACTCTGTTGAATTAATAGCTTCTGCATACTATTGATAATCAGTAATATTGGTTTTTGTTAAAATGAAATATTGAAAGCAATTACAAAATATTGGTTCTTAGAAGGCTTTAGTCTTTTTAAAAAATTAGGGATGCCCTCTATGATGAAACTCTGCAATTTATTGGAGATGGATCATGTAGATAAAGGTAACATTATTGACATAGGTCAAAGGGATAAAAAATGCATCTTTTTTTTAAAAAATGGATCTGTTAAAATATTGGACTCTGATAATGACATTGTAAAGTATGTCGTGAAAAAGGGAAATATTTTTGGGGAACTTTCTATTTATGATAAAGATAATTCGTCTAAAGAAGTAGCCATTGCTCTAGAAGACGTAGTAATTTGTTATATAGAATCTGATATGATGGAAGGGTTAATGGAAGAGTATAAGTCTTTAAAAAATGGCCTTTTAAAAATATATGGTCTACGTATTAGAAAGTTGGAAACAAGACTGCAAGACCTATTATATAAGGACAGTAAAACGAGAATTACTGAATTTATTAAAGCTTATATAGAAGAGTTTGGTGAAATAGAAAATGATAGGGTAGTGGCAAAAAACTTACTCTCTCATAAAGACATTGCCAACTTGACCAATACCTCTAGGCAAACTGTAAATAATGTATTGAGTATAATGCGAAAAGATAATGTCATTGACTATGATTCAAAATTTATATCGTATTCAAAAAAATAGATATAACTATTTAAACACAAGTGCAAAGAAACCAACTACAATGAAAAAGTTCTCCTATTTACTTCTAACATTCTCATTAGTATTAACTACAAGTAACGTTTTTTCTCAAGAAATAGAACGGTCTATTTTTGTTACTGCTAATACCTATGATACTACAGATACCCAGGTTCTTTCTGAGATTTCAAAAGTATCGCAATTAGTAAAAAAACCTACAGTTTTGATAGTAGGAAACGCAGTACCTAAAACGGAGGTAGAGAATTCATTGAACAAACAATTGTCACTCCTGTCTAACCTAGGTAATGACGTCATTTTTATATCTGGTAATAAAGAATGGACAAATGGTTATAAAGGTGTTTCTGATATTGAAAATTATATACAGAAAAATAGTAAAGCCAAGTTCTTTCCTGATAATGCAGAACCTATAAAAGCTAATGATTTAGGGGATAACGCCGTATTGATAACGGTAGATTCTCAATGGTTTTTAGAAAATTGGGACGATCATATTTATATCAATGAAGATTCTGAGATTCAAAATAGAAACTTGTTCTTTTTAGAATTTGAAAATCGAATTAAAAAGGCGCAAGGTAAAATTGTATTTGTTGCATTATATCACCCCATAAAGACGAATAGTAGGCAGGGATTTTTAAGTAATGTTGGCGGCTTTTCAACTAAAGAGTTTCAAAATAAACAGTACAGAACGCTTAGAAATAGATTGAAAACCATGGCTACAGGGGCAGATAACGTGATTTTCTTGTCCGGTCAAGGTGAAAATTTACAATATATAAACGGTAGTGTACCTCAAATTATAAGTGGTGCAGCGGGTAAAATTGAAGCAGTTAAAGATGGCGCATCAGATGATTTTTCTATTGCTAAAAAAGGTTATGTTCGTCTAGATATTACAGTTAGTGGCGGTGTAAAGGCATATTATTACGCTTTAGAAAATGGTTCTTTCAATGAAGTCTTTGAGACGACCGTTCTAAAGAGTGAAACTGAAGGTTTAGAAGTTTATAACTTTAAAAAGAACCTAGGAGCTACAAAATCAGCAGCTATTTATACTAAAGAAGCTGCTACCAAAAGCGGATTCTATAAAGCCCTTTGGGGTGAACATTACAGAGAATTGTATGGTAAAGAAGTTACTGCACCTGTAGTTCTCTTAGATACGCTAATGGGAGGTTTAACGCCCTTAAAACGAGGAGGAGGTCAACAATCAAAATCACTTAGGTTAGAAGATAATGAAGGTAAGCAGTATGTTATGCGTGCTTTGAAAAAGAGTACCATAAAGTTTTTACAAGCGAATGCTTTTCAAGAAACTTATATTGGCGATGTTCTAGATGGAACAACAGTTGATAAATTTCTAGCGGACTTTTATACCACTTCAAACCCGTATACTCCTTTTGTTGTAGGTGGGTTATCTAATGCGGTTGGGGTAAACCATACCAATCCTATTTTATACTACATACCTAAACAAGAAATGTTAGGTGTTTATAATGATGAGTTTGGTGATGAATTATATATGATTGAAGAGCATGTAGGCGATACACAAATAGAAGCAGAGAGTTTTGGGAAACCGTTAAAAATATTAAGTACGGCAGATGTTTTACAGGAGATAAACAGATCAGGTAAATCTGTAGTAGATGAGTCCTCCTATATACGTGCACGAATTTTCGATATGCTTTTGGGAGATTGGGACAGGCATGAAGATCAATGGCGTTGGGCACTTTACAAAAATGAAGACGGTACGGAATACTGTAGTCCTATACCTAGGGATCGTGACCAAGCATTTTCAAAATACGATGGTACTTTAATCAGTTTTCTTACCAGGGTTATACCGGGGTTACGTAAAATGCAAACTTATGATGAAGACCTTAGAAGTGTAAAATGGTTTGCATCGTCTCCGTATCATTTAGACTTAACTTTTATTCATGCTTCTGGATGGGAGGAATGGGAGAAACAAACCAATTATATTCAAGATCAGTTAACAGATGCTGATATTGATAATGCTTTTGAGGCAATTCCTGATGAAATAAAAGGACCGGGTATTGAAGATATAAAGCAGAAATTAAAAGGTAGAAGAGAAAATCTTAAAAAAATAACAAAAGCATATTATCTGTATTTGAACAAGTTTCAAGTAGTTACAGGAACACAGAAAGCAGATGATTTTACTATAACTAGATTACCTGATGGTAAAACTACGGTGAAAATAGATCGTAAGGATTTAGGTCTTTTAAATCATACATTTTCCAATGATATCACTAAAGAAATTTGGCTATTTGGATTAGATGGAAAAGACACGTTTACGGTAGAAGGAGAAGGAGACCATCCTATAAAAATTAAAATAGTTGGTGGTAAGAAAAATGATACCTATGATTTTAAGAATATTCGAAAAGTAAAATTATACGATTATAAGGATAAAGAGAATACCGTTGTAAATAAAAGATCTAAAAAATGGTTGGTAAATGATTATAAATTAAATAATTATGATCATAAAAAAGTAAAGTATAATTTCAATCAATTACTACCTATAATAGCATTTAACCCAGATGACGGAGTAAAATTAGGATTGATTAGCAATCATACTTCATATAGTTTACAGCGTAATCCGTTTACATATAAGCATAGTATTAATGCTGCATATTATACTAGTACATCAGGTTTTGATCTATCGTATTCAGGTGAATTCTCAAATATATTTCATAACTGGAATTTTGGTCTAGAAGGTCTGTACACAAGCCCCAGTTTTTCAGAAAATTTCTTTGGCTTTGGTAATGAAACGCTTTATGATGCTGATGAGGTAGACCTAGATTTTAATAGAATTAGAATTAGTAAATTTAAAGCAGCGGTTTCATTGCAATGGGAAGGTATTAACGGAGGTTCTTTCTATTTTAAACCTTTAATAGAATCTTTTGAGGTAGATAATACAGAAGGTCGTTTTCTTGCCCAATTACCACAGACGAATACAATTTTTGATAGGCAAACTTATGCAGGTGTAGAAACCGCTTATAATTTCAAGAATAAAAACAGTGCCGCTTTCCCAACTTTAGGGTTAGATGCAGGTTTGACTATAGGTTATAAAACGAATATAGATAATACAGAGGCAGATAATAGCTTTGCATACATACAACCACAATTGATTATAGATCATAAATTAACCAAAAGCGGAAGTATAGTTTTTGCGACAAAGATTGCTGGGGAAGCATTGATCGGTGATGATTTTGAGTTCTATCATGCAGCAACTATTGGTGGTATCGGTAGCTTAAGGGGATTTAGAAATGAAAGATTTACGGGGAAACAATCTTTTTATCAGAATACAGATTTAAGGTTCCCTTTAGGAGGATTAAGAACCAGTCTTGTTCCTTTTAGATTTGGTGTTACAGGTAGTTTCGATTACGGTAGGGTTTGGTTAGAAGATGATACATCTAATAAATGGCATAATTCGGTAGGTGCATCGGCATGGTTAATAGGAGCTGAGGCATTCACTGCAAACTTAGGATATTTCAATAGCGTAGATGGTGGGCGAGTTGTCTTCACTTTAGGCTTTTCATTTTAAATAAAAAATAGCATCCATGAAAAAACCAGTTGTTATAGCTCAAGTAAGTAGCTTAGAAAATAAAAAACCAGAACACGCATTAGTTAATGGTTTAGATTTAGTAATCGTAAAATTCGATAAAGATATTTCAGTGCTTTACGGTAGATGTCTGCACAGAGGAGCCTTAATGTCAGACGGTCATGTAGATGGTCATAACTTAATTTGTGGTGTTCATGGATGGGATTATAGAGTAGATACCGGGGTGTCAGAATATAATAATGCTGAGGTTTTGCATAAGTTTACTACTAAAATAGATGGTGATGACCTTTTTGTAGATAAAGAAGAGATAGATGCCTATTTAGTAGATAGTCCGCAACCTTTTAACAGAGATGCTTATTTGGGTGCTTATGCAGATACACACCCAGAAGAAACTGAACCGTACACGGGGTATATAAAAGAACTAGCCACGAACGGACTTAAAAATTTGGGGCATCATGGTTTTTCCGCTTCTATGGGGGTAGATAGAAATACCTTACCCCAATGGAGTGATATACAGTTTCTACCTGCGCAATTGGCAAGCAGACCTTTATTAGATGAAGATGAAGTGGCAACCAAGGTCGTTATTGGACCAAAGGCAAAAAAGCCTTTACATTTAGATATTCCCCTTTTTGTGAGTGATATGAGTTTTGGGGCGCTTTCTCGTGAAGCTAAAATAGCTTTATCTAAAGGAGCGCAGTTGGCAGGTACAGGTATTTGCTCAGGAGAAGGCGGTATGTTACCACATGAGCAAGAAAACAACAGCAAGTATTTTTATGAACTGGCTTCGGCAAAATTCGGATTTTCGTGGGATAAGCTAGACAAAGTCCAAGCCTTTCATTTTAAGGGAGGACAAGGTGCAAAAACAGGAACTGGCGGACATTTACCAGGTTCTAAAGTCAGTAAAGAAATTGCTGAGGTAAGAGGTCTAAAAGAAGGTGAGACAGCAATTTCACCAGCCACTTTTCCAGATTTTCATGGTGTAGATGATTTTAAATCTTTTGCCGCTGAGGTAAGAGAACGTACAGGAGGTATTCCTATCGGGTTTAAAATAGCAGCCAGTCATATAGAAAAAGACATTCAGTTTGCCTTAGACGTGGGTGTGGATTATATCATCTTAGATGGTAGAGGTGGGGGAACAGGTTCTGCACCTACTATATTAAGAGACAACATTAACGTACCTACAATTCCTGCTTTGGCAAGGGCAAGAAAATATTTAGATAAAGTAGGCGCTACAGACGTAACTTTAGTAATTACAGGAGGTTTACGAATTGCTGAAGATTTTGGAAAAGCGCTTATGTTGGGTGCAGATGCCATTGCAGTATCTAACTCAGCTTTACAGGCAATTGGTTGTTTGGGTATGCGTGCATGCGGTAGTAACAACTGCCCGGTAGGTATTGCAACACAAAAAGAATCTTTGCGAAGTAGGTTGATAATAGAATCTTCGGCAAAACAATTGCATAACTATTTTGATGCTACAAACAACCTAATTAAGGTTATAGCGAGAGCTTGTGGTCATGATGATATCTCAAAATTTAGTTTTGATGACCTATCTACTTTTAATCATGATATGCATCGTTTAACAGGAATTAATTATGGCGGTGTTAACGCTTAAAAAATATAAAGATGGATAAAATGATGCATTTAGCGGCACAATATTTAGCTGCAGCAGGTATAAGTTTTGTAGAGAAAAAGGCAGATGATAGCCATACAAATCTTGGTTGGTCAATTGATAAGCAGCGCTTAGAAACTCACCCGTTGTCAACAGAAGCAGATGTACTTGCCTTAAATTATAATACCTTTTCTTTAGAGTGGAATTCTACTAAAAACAATGCTTCTTTTACTTTAGATGGTAAAACCCATCAAGAGGTATTGGAGTGGTTAACAAATTCTGCTAATGCTTTTTTAGGTAAGACATATAGTTATAGTTTTCACTATGACCTACCATATTCTATTGATGATTCCTTTACTTTTAAATTAGATAAAGCTCAATTAAAAGGGCTTGCTGATTTAAGAACGTTAACGCAGACTGGTTTAGAAAAAACGCTTGCCGTAAATGGTTTGGCATCAGACATTCGTATTTGGCCCCATCATTTTGATTCTGGCGCTTATGTTATCATTTCAGATGATTTATCTATTGGTTTAGGTTTAGCCGTACCAGATTCGATGATTAATGAACATTATTTTTATATCAGTGGATACAAAGGTCATAATGGTTTAGATACTTCTAAGTTTAGTTCACTTTCATTAGGTGAATGGAAAAATGAAGGATTTAAAGGAGCAGTTTTACCAGCTATTATAATTACCGAAGAACAAGCTATACAGTTTTTTACAGAAGCTATCAATACCTATAAAATTAGTTATGCAGGTAACTAGTCTTTCGTTAGAAGCCTTTAAGGAGATGGATTATTGGGCGGTTGAAAAATATAACCTCTCCATAGAATTGATGATGGAAAATGCAGGGCTTCAGCTAGCAAGATTAATCGCAAAAAAGGCAACTGAGACCTCTGCAATTACTATTGGAGTTGGCAACGGAAATAACGGTGGTGGCGGTTTAGTCGCTGCACGTAGACTGGCTGCTTGGGGATTTAATGTGAATTTAGACTTGGTGGTTCCAATAACCAAAGACCTTCCAAAAGCTCAATTAGAAAGAGCATTACTATTTGGTGCAAAAGAAGGTATCCCTGAAACTACAGATATTTGGGTAGATGCCTATTTAGGGTTCTCTCAAAGATTGCCTCTTTCAGATGCATTTGTAAAAAGTATTGCATTGGCAAATGTATCATCGGCATTTAAGATTTCATTAGATATTCCCGTTGGTATTTCTAAAGATGGTGAATTGTTAGGATTTAGGGCAAACCAAGTAATGACCTTGGCAGCTCCTAAAATTCTTTTAGAAAAATTACCAAGTGTAGTTGAAGTGTTTATGGCTGATTTAGGAATTCCGAAATCGGTTTATGAGCATTTTAATATCACGATGCCCGATTTTAAAGAACACCAATTAGTAAAAATTAAGTAACCAGATAAAAAATCCCACCCATGGAAAAAAAAGTAGTTTGGCATAAAGTGTTAGATAATAAAAAGAGATTGGCAGAAGGTCGTGTAATGACTGTAACTGCTGCTCATAAAGGTATTTGCCTAACACATTTTAAAGGCAAATTTTCTGCTCTGGATAATAAGTGTCCGCATCAAGGCGGTCCTTTAGGGGAAGGTTCTATTGAAAATGGATTATTACGTTGTCCATGGCACGGTTGGGATTTTGACCCTTGTACAGGTGTACCGCCAGGTGGTTATGATGATGGTATAGAAACTTTTCCAACAAAGGAAGAAGGCGATGAAATTTTTGTAGGAATAGAAGAGGAGGAGAAGCACGCAGAAACAATCTCAGATGTCATGATAGAGACCATGGTTAATTGGGGCGTTGATACTGGATTTGGAATGGTAGGGCATTCAAATTTAGCGGTTGCAGATGCGATGATGCGTCAAGAAGAAAAAGGAAATTTCAAGTTTTATGGAATTCGTCATGAAGGTGCTGCGGCTTTTGCGGCATCAGCTTATGGTAAACTTATGGGTAAACCCGCAGTATGCTTTGGTATTGCAGGACCTGGTTCTACGAATATGTTTACGGGCATGTGGGATGCTAAAGTAGACCGCTCACCAATGCTGGCATTATCAGGACAAGTAAATACACAAGTATTGGGAACAGGTGCATTTCAAGAGGTAGATTTAGTGGGTGCATTTCAAACAGTAGCCAATTTTAACCATAGTGTGCAACAAAATTCTAAGCATAGTGAGTTAATGAGTTTGGCAATTAAAAGTGCCTTGATAAATAGAGATGTATCTCATATTACTTTTCCTGATGAGGTAGCTTTTATGCCAAAGCCCGATAGCGAAAAGGCACAAACTCCAGAAAATAGAATTACACCTTTTAATATTTCTCCGCCAAGACAAATGGTAGCAAAAGCGGTGGGTATGATTACAAATTCAGAACGACCTGCAATCATTGTAGGGCACGGTGCTCGTTTTCAAATGGATGCTATAATAGTGTTTGCAGAAAAATTAAACTGTCCGGTAATTACCACCTTTAAAGGAAAAGGACAAATTTCTGACCATCATGAATTAGGTTGTGGAGTACTTGGTAGAAGTGGAACACCCATAGCTTCTTGGTTCATGAACGAGAGCGATTTA
This sequence comes from Maribacter zhoushanensis, assembly GCF_029350975.1. Classification (GTDB taxonomy): domain Bacteria; phylum Bacteroidota; class Bacteroidia; order Flavobacteriales; family Flavobacteriaceae; genus Maribacter; species Maribacter zhoushanensis. The sequence continues at coordinate 18,418 of NZ_JARKMR010000007.1, read as the reverse complement.
CTCATTGTATTTGGCGCATCGTTTTCTAATCATACAGGTATCACACCTAAAAAACCAATTATACAAGTCGATTATGACCCAGCTGCATTAAGTAAATTTCATAAAGTTGATGCTGCCTTATGGGGAGAGATTTCAGAAACGTTGACAATTATTGAAGAACAAACGGAAGGAAAAATTAATACGGTAGATAGACGCCCAGAAATTGCAAAACTATGGGAGATATGGCAAGAAGAAAAAGCTAGCCGATTAAAAGATAAAAGTGCTGTAGGTTTAAGTTCAATAGCGGTGTTTGATGCTATGAATAAAGTAGTGCCGGATAATGCGGTTATTGCTGTAGATGTGGGTAATAATACGTATTCTTTTGGTCGTTATTTTGAACCAAAAAATCAATCTGTATTAATGTCTGGTTATTTGGGTTCTATTGGTTTTGCATTACCGGCAGCAATGGGTGCTTGGGCTGCTCAAGGTAATGAAAGACCCATTTGGTCGGTCTCAGGTGATGGTGGTTTTGGTCAGTATTTAGGAGAAATGATGACTTTGGTAAAATACAACATGAACATTAAGCATGTGCTTTTAAATAATTCTGAAATCGGTAAAATTTCAAAAGAGCAAAAAGCGGCTGAATTAGATGTTTGGAAAACATCATTACACAATGCAAATTTTTCAAAATATGCAGAGAATTGTGGGGCACTTGGTATTAGAGTTACCAAAATAGAAGAACTAATACCTGCTTTAGAAAAACTAAAAGCACACGATGGACCTGCATTACTGGATATAATCACTGATGCTAGTTTGATTTAAATTAAGAAAACATGTTTCAATCATTTAGTATCATATTCTTAATTGCCGCGTTTTTTAGTTATGTTAACTATAAGTGGTTAAAGTTACCATCAACCATTGGGTTAATGATTTTAGCATTAACAATGGTCATGCTGGTTACAATGACCCAAAACATATTCCCGGCATTTTATCTTTACTTCTGTGATGTCGTAATCAATACAGATTTCAGAAGCCTATTAATGGATGGTATGCTGAGTTTCTTACTTTTTGCAGGATCCTTACATGTTAACATAGATGATTTAAAAAAAGAGCGAAAATCTATTCTTTTGTTTGCAACCCTAGGTGTACTTATTTCTACTGCTATAGTTGGTTTTTTAACCTATTTTCTAGCACAATCTTTAAGTATAGAATTGCCGTTAATACATGCTTTGCTTTTTGGAGCATTAATTTCGCCAACTGACCCTATAGCGGTAATGTCAATTTTAAAAAAGGCAAATATTCAGAAAAGTTTGGGAGTAAAAATAGAAGGCGAGTCTTTATTTAATGACGGTATCGGTGTTGTAGTATTTTCTGGTTTGTTAATTGTAGCGCGTTTAGAAGAAAATAGCAATGAATCTTTAAGTAGTAGTATTGGAGAGCTATTTTTAATGGAAGCCGTTGGTGGAATTGTCTATGGTTTACTTCTAGGATTTATAGGGTATAGAGTTATAAAATCAATCAATGAAAATCCGCAATTAGCGGTTTTAATAAGTTTAGCCATTGTTATAGGAGGCTATGCAATAGCCTCTGTATTGCATGTATCCGGACCTTTGGCTATGGTAGTTTCGGGTATGGTCATTGGTAATAAAATTAATATAGCATCAAATAAAGGAATGACCCGAAAAATATTGAATAATATATGGGAAGTTTTAGATGAAGTTTTTAATGCTATTTTATTTGTTTTAATAGGTCTTACCATACATCTTCTAAAGTTTGATTCGTTATACCTTACATTTGGCTTCTTGTCTGTATTGGTAGTGCTTTTAGCACGTTTTATATCTGTATTATTGCCGTATAGCTTGCTAAAACATGAAGAAAGTAAACCAATAAAAACGGTTGCTATATTAACTTGGGGAGGTTTACGCGGTGGTATATCTATAGCATTGGCATTAAGTTTGTCAGAAGACCTTTCGGCAGAAATTATATTATATATAACCTATGTTGTTGTTTTAGTATCAGTGCTATTACAAGGATTAACCGTGGGTAAAGTAGCGAAGAAAATATATAGCTAGTAAAATTATGTTATGATGGAGGAATCAGAAAAAGTAATAAAAAAGCAAGAAAAAGCTATAGATAAACAATTGATTGTTGAATTGGGTATTGATAAAGAGAAGCTAAAGGAATTAAAGAAGAAACTTTCAAAAGTTGAACCTCGATCAGAACGTGGTGCAGAAACTTTGTTTCGTTTGGTCTCTAAAAATCAGTATACATTGAATGCAATGATTGATAGAAAATCGAATATTCTTATTTCCATCAATGCACTTATTCTATCTATAATACTGGGTACCGTATTAAGCCAATTAGATAAAGATCCACATCTTATATATCCTGCAATTATCATGCTTGCAACTAATCTTATCTCTATTGCATATGCAGTATTTGCAACTAGACCAGAACTTACGCATGGTGATAGGAGTACCAATAACTTATTGTTCTATGGTAATTTTAATACCATGAACGAAGAAGAATATACAGACGAACTTACCGGTTTAATGTATAAGGGAGATGAGCTTTATAAGACTATAGCAAGAGATACTTTTCATTTGGGGAAGACTATTGATAGAAAGTTTAAACTACTTAGAACTTCTTTTAATGTTTTCTTGGTTGGTATTATTTTGGCGGTCATAGGATTTATAGCTTGCCATATCATGTTTGCTATGTAATCTCAATCTAATAGTTCAATATTTGTTTTAATTCTAAAACACCGTTCTTCTCCTAAGAAAAGCGGATTCCCGTGTTTCTCTGACCAAAATCCGTCTAGTATATCTTTGCTAAGGCACTGGTATACGGCAACACCTTTGTAAATATTTTGATCTTCGCCGTTATATCTAAAGTTTATAACCAGAATATTATTTTTAAAGAATCCTGAGCCTGTTTGCTTTTGATCTGCGTCAATAGTCCACATAGCAATTATCCTATTATTTTCATCTAAAGACAAAATCAGTTTTCCTTTGTAGCCATTAGATGCTTCATCTTGGTTACTACCAATAATAGTATACTCTCCAACTAAATCTTCTATTTTCATATATCGTTACCTATTACGAAAATATTGAAAAATTTATGGATTCACTCTTTGATTTTGTTTAAGATGAATGGTATAATCTTAGTATATAAGATGTGTTGCCAACTTGGCAATTTAAAGTAGATAGTACTAGATTAAAAAATCTCTTTCTTGGAAAAACAATAGCTTTAAAATACCTGCCAGAAAAAATCTTTTTTTGTCGGTAATAGGAGTGCGTACAAAAGGAAAAGGAAGTATTTTTTTAGGTGAATTATCATTGTTATCTAACAAAGAAACTAGACCATTAACGTCAACATTTAAAGTTCAAACTTTTTCACAAGAAAATAGCACAGAATTATATGTGCATTTTACCTCAGTTTTCGAAAATGTATATCATAATTTATATTATTTAAATGCCCAAAATGAGAAAATTTGGTTGGGTAGAACTGCAGCACAAGATTTCTATATTTCAAAGATTCTTACAAAAAATGGCATAATTGACCTAGAAGTACAAGTTGAAAGTATTGGAGGTGCAAAGGGTAAAATAATCCGAAAAAGGGTGAATTTATCAAACTAACTAAAGCAGTGGTTTAAGTAGAAAGTATAATGCTTAGGTTAATGTAGATTTAGCTATATAATTGAACGAAAACTACTTAAGACAACGTTAATTTTATTTAAAAATTTACCTTTAGGTTTGTAGTGGGTTATTACAAAAAATAAGTTATGAAAAATGTCAAAAAAAATTATTTAAAAAAGTTTTAGCTGAAGTATTTCTTTAAGGTCATTTCAGGTCAGTATTGAAATAATTTATTTTAAAGTATTGATTTTAAGTATTTTACATATTGTTTTTGAAGAAGTTTTTAATAGGCTATTTCCTGCTGAAAATCAAATTGTTGATAACCCTGTTAAAAGCTTAAGCAGGTAAATGTAAAATTAAGGTGATTAATTTTCGAACTTTACACCTCGCTTATTACCCACAACATTAACTTTATATTAACATGGAAATCACAGAAGTCATAAAAAGGGATTTTTCGACAAAACCTTTTCATTTACACAAGATTACTAATGCCATTTTAAAGGCTATGACAGCTGTAGAACATGGTGGACCCAGTGAAGCTGAAATTATCTCTAATAATGTGCATTCAGCACTTTTAGAAAGAAAGCAAGCTGATATCAATTATATTCCTACAGTAGAGGAGGTTCAAGATTTTGTTGAGAATAAATTAATGGAAGGTGGTTTCTTTGATGTAGCTAAAGCTTACATTATTTATAGAAACGAACAGGCGCAAAGAAGAAAGTCTAATGTCTTTGAAAAACGTGTAAATCTTAAGCCATATGAATACCCTGCATTATATGAATATGTATCTGCAATAAGACATTCATATTGGATTCATACAGAGTTTAATTTTACCAGCGATATTCAAGATTTTAAAACAGGGTTGACAGATATTGAAAGAAACGCCATCAAAAACACCATGTTGGCAATTTCACAAATAGAAGTTGCGGTAAAGAGTTTTTGGGGAGATATCTATCAAAAAATGCCTAAGCCAGAAATTGGTTCTGTAGGAGCAACTTTTGCAGAGAGTGAAGTAAGACATCATGATGCTTATTCGCACTTATTAGAAATATTAGGGTTGAACGAAGAGTTTAAAAACTTAAAGAAGAAACCCGTAATAATGAAAAGGGTTCATTATTTAGAAACAGCATTAAAGAATTCTAAGAGTGAGGATAATCAAGAATATGCAGAGTCTGTATTGTTGTTCTCCTTATTTATAGAGCATGTGTCTTTATTCTCGCAGTTCTTGATAATTATGGCTTTCAACAAGCATAAGAATATGTTTAAAGGTATCTCTAATGTTGTTGAGGCCACATCTAAAGAAGAGCAGATTCACGGTGATTTTGGTATTGATATCATTAATATCATTAAAGATGAGAACCCTACATGGTTCAATAAAGAATTCCACGCGTCTGTTCAAGAAATGTGTAAAGAGGCATTTGCATCGGAAAGTGATGTTATCGATTGGATTTTTGAAGCCGGTGAAATTGATTTCTTACCTAAGAATTTAGTGAAAGAATTCATTAAAAAGAGATTTAACGATTCAATAGAAAGTATTGGTATCGAAAAAATATTTGACGTAGACGAAGAATTACTATCAGAAACAGAATGGTTCGATGATGAAATTATTGGTACCAAACACGGCGATTTCTTCGTAAAACGCTCTATCAACTATAGCAAAAGAACACAAAGTATAACCAGTGACGACTTATTTTAAATGAACGAATCAAAAATTAAATTAGAGACTAGCACACAAGAAGAAGTAAAACTGAATGGTTCAAATGAACTGGTACAGGCTAGGAAAGAAGCGCTTAAAAGCCTAAAAGAAGATAAAGAAGAAGGTTTTAAGTGGTTAAATGAAGATAGCCGTAACTTTTTAGGTTCTGGTTACTTATCACCAGGAGTTTCTGCGGAATCCCGTATACGTGAAATTGCTGATAGAGCAGAGAAAATACTGAACATGCCTGGTTTTTCAGACAAGTTCTACGGTTATATGAGTGAAGGTTTTTACTCTTTGGCGTCACCGGTATGGTCTAATTTTGGAAAGGAAAGAGGATTGCCAATCAGCTGTTTTGGTTCTAATATTGCTGATGACATGGGTAACATTTTGTATACGCAGTCAGAAGTTGGTATGATGTCTAAATTGGGTGGTGGTACATCTGGGTACTTTGGTAACATTAGACATAGAGGTGCAGAGGTAAAGAATAATGGAAAGGCTTCTGGAGCAGTACATATTATGCAGCTTTTTGAATCTATGGTAGATGTTGTAAGTCAAGGTTCTGTTCGTCGTGGTCGTTTTTCACCCTACTTACCGGTAGAGCATGCAGATATTAAAGAATTTTTGGAAATTGGTACTGAAGGTAACCCTATTCAAGAATTAACTCATGGTGTAACCGTTACCAATGACTGGATGCAAGAAATGGTAGATGGCGATAATGAAAAGCGTTCTATCTGGGCAAAAGTATTACAGAGAAGAGGTGAAATGGGGTATCCATATATTTTCTTTAAGGATAATGCGAATAACGGTGCTTCGGATGTATATAAGGAAAAAGGACATAAAATTCATGCAAGTAACCTTTGTACAGAAATCATGTTACCATCAAGTGACGAATGGTCGTTTGTATGTGTATTATCTTCTGTAAACGTTCTTCATTATGACAAATGGAAAGATACCGATGCTGTTGAAACAATGGTATTCTTTTTAGATGCTGTTATTACTGAGTTTTGTGAAAAATTAGAAGCTTACCGTGATTCTGAAAGTCGTGAGGATCGCCAAACGTTCTTGTTTATGGAACGAGCCTATAACTTTGCAAAGGATAACCGTGCCTTAGGTTTAGGTGTGTTAGGATGGCATTCGTTATTGCAGTCTAAAATGTTACCTTTCAATAGTCAAGAGGCATACAATTTAAATAGTGAAATATTTAAGACAATTAAGGATAAATCATACAGTGCTTCAGAGGAACTAGCCGTTAAATTTGGAGAACCGGCAGTATTAAAAGGTTACGGTAGAAGAAATGCTACGTTGAATGCAATTGCGCCGACTACATCTTCTGCGTTTATCCTAGGGCAGGTATCTCAGGGTATTGAGCCAATATGGTCTAATACCTATGTAAAAGATATCGCTAAGGTGAAAACAACCATTAGAAATCCGTTCTTAGTTGAGTTGTTAGAGGAAAAAGGAATGAATACCACGGCAGTATGGCATAGTATCCGTGATTTTGATGGATCTGTACAGCATTTAGATTTCCTTTCAGATTTGGAGAAAGATGTATTCAAAACATATTCTGAAATTGATCAGATGGATATTATCTATCAGGCAGCTAACAGACAAAATCACATTGATCAAGGTCAATCTGTTAATATCATTGTTCACCCAGATATGCCGGTTAAAGAAATCAACAAGATTCACGTAACTGCATGGAAATTAGGTTTGAAATCATTGTACTACCAACATAGTATGAATGCGGCACAAAAGTTCAAGCAAAAGAAAGATTGTGCTAGTTGTGAGGCGTAAAGCCCTTCTAGTTTACAAATAAGATTACTTAAAATGGTGTATTGGCAAAAGCAAATAGCTTTTCTAATACACCATTTTATATGTATAAATAATTCTTAGTTGAAATGGGTTTGATCATTCCCTATTCTTAATATTCCAAAAGTTGTTAAAAGGAACATTTTTTTGTAAGAATTATAAAAGTTGGCTTAACTCTGATATTTTTTTATTGGATTGAACATCTACAATTTAGAGGATAATCAATTATGATGTTGTCAAAACTTAATATAATTATCGTGTTTTCTCTTTAAAAAAAACCAATACTTGCTAACTATTGAATTTAAAGGGGTTATCGATAAAATGCACTTATATCATTTATAAGGTATACAATAATTGAAGTTTTACATACACTTATCTCTAATCTGACAACATTTTATCTTTCCTCATTAGGTCATGATAGTATCTTTAAGCAATAACATAATTTTTGTAGTCCAATGTACATTTTGTAAAAGGCTATATCTAAAATTCCCCTGCTATGAATTTGTTTTATTTTCAATTACGATCATTTACTTGTTTCTCTGTCAAAAAAAGGTTTTGGCTAAATGATTTGTATAATTCCAACCCGCAACTTCAAGCATAGTTCACTTAAAAATTACGCCACCGGCTAAAAAACTGCCTACGCTAAATAAAGGTTGTTTTAAAATATAAAATATCAAAAGAATTATAAACTTCTTTTGCTCCTTCAAAAAAAAACTATGAATTATCAGACTTCAATAATTAAGAACTGTATAGCATTTCTTTTTTTAATATTTATAACTTCCGGGTCTTATGCACAGCTAAGTGATTTGCACTACTTACCTCCGTTAACACAGACCGGAAATCACATGCGCGATCAGGCAATATATATATCTACACCAGAAATAAACCCATTTAGTGTAGAGATATACGTAGGTACTTCGTTGACACCATTGACAACCGCAATGGTTTCTAATGCAAGCCCGTTTGTATATACATTTGCTGATAATGACAATGGTATTACCATGCTGCCAGATGCCAGTATTGGTATTAAACAATCAACAGCAGGTTTAAGAATTGTTGCTCCTAATGGTGAAAAATTTTATGTCAATTATAGAGGTCGTAATAATGCCCAAGGGGCATCTTTGACATCTAAAGGTAGAATAGGATTGGGAACTCATTTCAAATGGGGTGGTGTTCCTTTTTTGCATAACAGAAGTATTTATAATGCAGTTTTAGGTATTATGGCTACTGAAGATGATACTGATATTATTATTTCTGATTATGATCCAGACTGTAAATTTAGACTAGGTAACAGTTCTACAGGGTTTGTCGATAATCCAGACAATACAATCACTATAACTTTAAACAAGGGCGAAAGTTTTGTATTGGAAAATGTAGGAAATAATCAAAATACCCCGGGAGATACGGATGCAAACCGTTATGGTTGGTTAGGAGCAGATATATCTTCAGATAAAAATATTGCCATTAGTAATGGTAATGTTTTAGTTGGTGTAGTTCCTGGTTCAAACTTACAAGATGCTGGTATAGATCAACCCGTGCCAATAGATGTTATTGGTAGAGAATATGTTTTCGTAAGAGGCGGTGGTGGTAATAATTTAGAGTTTCCTATTATAATAGGTACAGTCAATGGAACGGATATATTTGTTAATGGCTCCACTACTAAAATAGCGACAATTAATGACGGTGAATTTTATGTTATTCCGGGTTCTAATTATACCGGATCATCCGCTGGTAGTAACTTAACGGTAACTACATCTAACAATGTATATGCGTATCAATCTTTAGCAGGTAATACAAGTGCAGCAACCAATGGTATGAATTTTATAGCCCCTGTGAATTGTTTATTGCCAAATTCATTAAGTAATATAGCAAGTATACAAGATTTAGTAAGTTCCACTATTAATGGAGGAATAACAATTTTGGCATCTACAACGACTATAGATGCAAATATAATCGTAAAAGATGGTACAGGTACGGTAACATTGCCTGCTGCTCAAATGGCTTCAGGGTTACCATGGAAAAGTTTTTACTTGCCCAACCTTTCAGGAAATGTTTCGGTTGAGTCTACTGGACCTATAGCAGTAGGTGTTGTAGGTCTTAGTGGTGCATTGGGCTTAGGTGGATATTTTTCTGGTTTCGATACGGTTCCGGTAGTAGATTATACCATTTCAGGAGGAGGATGTTTAGGAGGTGAGATTGAACTGGTAAATACCTTTGACACCTATCAATGGTACAGGAATAATGTTTTAATTCCAGGAGCTGATTCAGCTATATTCACTCCAACGGAAATTGGTGATTACTTCGTAAAGGTTTCAGCAGGTGGGTGTTTTTATGACTCTAATGTAATTAATATGTATTACTGCAACCCAGATATAGCGGTTGTAAAAACAGCTGATAAAAATGTTTATTCGGAAGACGAATCCGTAACATTTACAATTACAGTTGAAAGTTTAGGTATTAATGATGTTACAAATGTTGTTATAAATGATGTTTTACCTTCAGGTTTGTTATTAACTAGTGCAACGCCATCTTCAGGATCATGGACTTCTCCAAACTGGAGTATTGGTACCATGACAAAAGGAGAACAACAAACGTTGACCATTGTAGCCACACCAGATGTAATTGAGGCGACTACAAAAGAGATAACAGTAACTAATACGGTTTCTAATAGTCAAGATCAGGTAGACTCCAACGAGACATTAGACGATTTAGAAGAAACTATAATAATAGAAAATAGTGATGATGACGGGGACGGAGATCCAGATACAAGTGATCCTGACCCTAACGATCCTTGTGTATATAGTTCAAATCAAAATACAGCAAATGTAGATCCAATTTGGAATGCTATTGATTGTGATGGTGATGGAGAAACAAATGGAACAGAGGTTTCAAATGGTACAGATCCATCAGACCCTTGTTCGGTTACCAACGAAACCGTTCCTTTGAATACAGCTGAAAATTATGCAGTTTGGGCAGCTGCGGATTGTGATAATGATGGTAACATAAATGATACTGATCCAAATCCTTTTGCGCCAACTGCTACAGATGATTATACTAATGCAGATGTAGGGGTAGCAAAAGTATTCAATATTTTAAATAACGATGATTTTTTAGTTGGTAGCACTATTACAGATTTAGGTACAGGTACTGCAGCTGGTATTATATCAATCAATCAAGCAACAGGTGAAATTACATATACAGCTTTAGTAAGCGAAAATCCTAGTACGGTTACCATAGATTACCGCGTATGTAACGGTAGTGTATGTGATACAGCTACATACTTCATTACTATTCCTGCATGTGCAGATGCAGATGGTGATAATGTTTGTGATGTTGCAGAAGATGCATCTACTATCAACGATCCGTGTGCTCCTCAAAGTGATTCATATTGGCAGCCTCAAGGTACCAATGATTGTGATGGTGACGGCTTAACAAATGATGAAGAAGCAACGGCAGGTACTGACCCCTATAATGCAGATAGTGATGGAGATGGTATAGACGATGGTACAGAAGTAAATATAGATAATACAGATCCAACAAACGATTGTGAGTCTATTGGTGGCACTCCTTTAAGTACAAGTGATTGTGATAATGATGGATTAACGGAAGCGGAAGAGACAACGGCAGGTACAGACCCAACAAATCCAGATTCTGATGGAGATGGTGTATTGGATGGTACGGAAATAACCGTAGATGGTACCGACCCTTTAAACTTATGTAGTTATAATATTGCTAGCGCAACGGAAACTCCTTCTGAAGCTTGGAATACAGCAGATTGTGATGGTGATGGAATCGATAACCAAACTGAAGCTACCAATAATACGGATTCTCTTGACCCTTGTGATCCGTTTCAGACCGCAGGTTACACAGGTTACGACGCTAGCAATGCTATTTGGGCAGCTGCGGATTGTGATGGTGACGGAGTAACAAACGGAACGGAAGATACCAATGGAACGGATCCTTATAATACGGATACCGATGGAGACGGGGTTCCCGATAATACGGACAATGATGCATTGGACCCTTGTGATCCTGCACAGGTAGCAGGTTACACAGGTTACGATACTAGCAATGCTATTTGGGCAGCAGCGGATTGTGATGGTGACGGAGTAACCAATGGAACAGAGGATACCAACGGAACAGATCCATATAGTGGCGACACCGATGGTGATGGTGTTCCCGATAATACGGACAGTGATGCTTTAGATCCATGTGACCCGGTTCAAGCCACAGGTTATACAGGTTACGACGCTAGCAATGCCATTTGGGCAGCAGCGGATTGTGATGGTGACGGAGTGACCAATGGTTCTGAAGTGACCAATGGTACGGATCCTTATAATACTGATACAGATGGTGACGGCGTTCCCGATAATACGGACAGTGATGCTCTAGATCCATGTGACCCGGTTCAGGCCGCAGGTTATACAGGTTACGACGCTAGCAATGCTATTTGGGCAGCAGCGGATTGTGACGCTGATGGAGTAACAAACGGAACGGAAGATACCAACGGAACAGATCCATACAGTGGCGATACCGATGGTGATGGTGTTCCCGATAGTACGGATTCAGCTCCTTTGAATCCTTGCGACCCGGTTCAGACCGCAGGTTATACAGGTTACGATGCAAGCAACGCTATTTGGGCAGCTGCTGATTGTGATGGTGACGGAGTGACCAATGGAACTGAAGATACCAATGGTACAGATCCTTACAACACGGACACCGATGGTGATGGTGTTCCCGATAATACGGACAGTGATGCATTAGATCCATGTGACCCGGTTCAGGCCGCAGGTTACACAGGTTACGATGCGAGCAATGCTATTTGGGCAGCAGCGGATTGTGACGGTGACGGAGTAACGAACGGAACAGAAGATACCAATGGAACGGACCCTTATAATACGGATACGGATGGTGACGGCGTTCCCGATAATACGGACAGTGATGCATTGGATCCATGTGACCCGGTTCAAACAGCAGGTTACACAGGTTACGACGCTAGCAATGCCATTTGGGCAGCAGCGGATTGTGACTCGGATGGAGTAACAAATGGAACGGAAGATATCAACGGAACGGATCCATACAGTGGCGACACCGATGGTGATGGTGTTCCCGATAATACGGACAGTGATGCATTAGATCCATGTGACCCGGTTCAGGCTGCAGGTTATACAGGTTACGACGCTAGCAATGCCATTTGGGCAGCAGCGGATTGTGATGGTGACGGAGTGACCAATGGTTCTGAAGTGACCAATGGTACGGATCCTTATAATACCGATACCGATGGTGACGGCGTTCCCGATAATACGGACAGTGATGCATTGGATCCATGTGATCCGGTTCAGGCCGCAGGTTATACAGGTTACGACGCTAGCAATGCCATTTGGGCAGCTGCGGATTGTGACTCGGATGGAGTAACAAATGGAACGGAAGATACCAACGGAACAGATCCATACAGTGGCGACACTGATGGCGATGGTGTTCCTGATAATACGGATTCAGCTCCTCTAGATCCTTGTGATCCGGTTCAAGCAGCAGGTTATTCAGGTTACGACGCGAGCAACGCTATTTGGGCAGCAGCTGATTGTGATAATGATGGCGTGACCAATGGAACAGAAGATACCAACGGAACAGATCCATACAGTGACGACACTGATGGTGACGGTGTTCCCGATAATACGGACAGTGATGCATTGGACCCATGTGACCCTGCACAGACCGCAGGTTACACAGGTTACGACGCGAGCAATGCCATTTGGGCAGCTGCGGATTGTGATGGTGACGGAGTAACAAACGGAACGGAAGATTCCAATGGAACTGATCCCTATAATACCGATACTGATGGTGATGGTGTTCCTGACAACACAGATGCTGATGCACTAGATCCTTGTGATCCGGTTCAGGCAGCAGGTTACACAGGTTACGATGCAAGCAATGCTATTTGGGCAGCTGCGGATTGTGATAATGATGGAGTAACAAACGGAACGGAAGATACTAACGGAACAGATCCATACAGTGACGACACCGATGGTGACGGCGTTCCCGATAATACAGATTCAGATCCTTTAGATCCATGTTTACCAGCACAAGCTCCTGGTTATACCGGTTATGATGCTAGCAATGCCATTTGGGCAGCTGCTGATTGTGATGATGATGGAAACAATAATGGTACAGATCCTAATCCTTTTGCTCCAACGGCAACAGATGATTATACCACGGCAACTGTATTGGAAGAGAAAACAGTAAATGTTATATTCAATGACGACTTTTTACCGGGTAGTATAATTACGGATCTAGGCACAGGTAGTGCGATAGGTACCATAGTTATTAATCAAACAACAGGTGAAATTTCTTATACACCTGAAAATTCAGAAAATAATACCACAGTAACTATAGATTACAGAGTTTGTAATGGTACCATCTGTGCAGATGCTATTTTTTCTATAGAAACTCCTGAATGTCAAGATTTGGATAATGATAATATTTGTGATGCAGCAGATATTGATGATGATGATCCATGCGTAGATAATGGTCATCCAGATTGGCGTCCACAGGGCACCAATGATTGTGATGGAGATGGTCTTACCAATGATGAGGAAACCGCAGCGGGAACGGATCCTGCGAATGCAGATAGTGATGGCGATGGTATTTTAGATGGAACAGAAGTGAATATAGATCTTACGGATCCATTGGATGATTGTATATCAAATGGCGGAAATCCATTAGGAACAAGCGACTGTGACAATGATGGTTTAACAACAGATGAAGAAACTACTGCTGGTACAGATCCTACAAATGCAGATTCTGATGGCGATGGTGTGTTAGATGGAACTGAAATTAATATAAATGGTACAGATCCTTTAGACTTATGTAGCTATGTTATCGGCAGTGCTACAGTAGCGCCTTCAGCGGCATGGAATACTGCTGACTGCGATGGTGATGGAGTCGATAATCAAACCGAGCTTACCAATAACACAGATTCCCTTGATCCTTGTGATCCAGCTCAAATGGCAGGTTATATAGGTTATGATGCAGGCAATGCTCTTTGGGCGGCTGCAGACTGTGACGGCGATGGCGTAACAAACGGTGATGAAGATACGAATGGTACAGATCCATATAACACGGATACTGACGGCGACGGCGTTCCCGATAACACGGACAGTGATGCTTTAGATCCATGTGATTCGGTTCAGGCAGCAGGTTATTCCGGTTACGACGCGAGCAATGCTATTTGGGCAGCTGCAGATTGTGATAGTGATGGCGTGACCAATGGAACGGAAGATTCCAATGGTACTGATCCTTATAATACCGATACGGATGGAGATGGCGTTCCTGATAACACGGACAGTGATGCATTGGACCCTTGTGATCCAGTTCAAGCAGCAGGTTATACAAGTTACGATGCGAGCAATACTATTTGGGCAGCTGCGGATTGTGATGGTGACGGAATTGCAAATGGTACTGAAGTTACTAATGGTACAGACCCTTATAACACAGATACCGATGGTGATGGCGTTCCTGATAATACAGATGCTGATGCTTTAAATCCTTGTGATCCAATTCAGGCGGCAGGTTACACAGGTTATGATGCTACTAATACTATATGGCAAGCAGCAGATTGTGATGGGGATGGGGTAATCAATGGTACTGAAGTTACCAATGGTACAGACCCATATAATACGGATACAGATGGAGACGGCGTTCCTGATAATATAGATGCTGATGCTTTAAATCCTTGTGATCCAATTCAAGCAGCAGGTTATACAGATTACGACGCAAGTAATGCAATTTGGGCAGCAGCCGATTGTGATAGTGATGGCGTGACCAATGGAACAGAAGATACCAATGGTACCGACCCTTATAATACCGATACCGATGGTGATGGCATTCCCGATAATACGGATAGTGACGCATTAAATCCTTGTGATCCAGTTCAGGCAGCAGGTTATACAGGTTACGATGCAAGCAATGCTATTTGGGCAGCAGCTGATTGTGATGGTGATGGAATAACGAATGGGACGGAAGATTCCAATGGTACCGATCCTTATAACAATGATACCGATGGTGACGGCATTCCTGATGATATTGATTCAGATGCTTTAGATCCTTGTAATCCTATTCAAGCAGCAGGTTATACAGGTTACGATGCAAGCAATGCTATTTGGGCAGCTGCAGATTGTGATAACGATGGAGTAACAAATGGAACGGAAGATACCAATGGTACCGACCCTTATAATACCGATACCGATGGTGATGGTGTCCCAGATAATACGGACAGTGATGCTTTAGACCCTTGTGATCCAGTGCAAGCGGCTGGTTATACAGGTTATGATGCAAGCAATGCTATTTGGGCAGCAGCGGATTGTGATGGAGACGGAATAATCAATAGTATAGAGGTAACTAATGGTACAGATCCTTATAATACGGATACAGATGGCGACGGTGTTCCCGATAACACGGATAGTGACGCTTTAGACCCTTGTGATCCAGTGCAAGCGCTTGGTTATACAGGATACGATGCAAGCAATGCTATCTGGGCAGCGGCAGATTGTGACGGAGATGGTGTAAGTAACGGAGTAGAAGATTCTAATGGTACAGATCCATATAATACGGATACTGACGGTGACGGTGTTCCTGACAATGCTGATGCGGAAGGAACCAATCCTTGTGATCCAATTCAGATTGCAGGTTATACAGGTTACAATGCAAGCAATGCTATTTGGGCAGCGGCTGATTGTGACGGAGACGGGATAACAAATGGAACAGAAGATTCCAATGGAACGGATCCTTTTAATACCGATACTGATGGTGATGGTGTTCCTGACAACACAGATGCTGATGCTTTGAATCCTTGTGATCCGGTTCAGGCAGCAGGTTATACAGGTTACGATGCGAGCAATGCTATTTGGGCAGCTGCGGATTGTGACGGAGATGGAGTCACTAATGATACTGAAGTGGCCAATGGTACAGACCCTTATAATAATGATACTGACGGCGACGGAATCCCTGATGATATTGATTCAGATGCTTTAGATCCTTGTGATCCAGTTCCGGCAGCAGGTTATATTGGTTATGATGCAAGTAATGCTATTTGGGCAGCTGCAGATTGTGATGGTGACGGAGTTACTAATGGTAATGAAGTGACCAACGGTACAGATCCTTATAACACAGATACAGATGGAGACGGAGTTCCTGATGATATGGATTCCGATGCATTAAATCCATGTGATCCAATCCAGGTTGCAGGTTATACAGCTTACGATGCAAGCAATGCTATTTGGGCAGCTGCTGATTGTGATGGTGACGGAGTTACTAATGGTATTGAAGTGGCCAATGGTACGGACCCTTATCATACAGATACGGATGGAGACGGAGTTCCTGATGATATTGATTCAGATGCATTAAATCCATGTGATCCAATCCAGGTTGCAGGTTATACAGGTTACGATGCAAACAATGCTATTTGGTCAGCGGCTGATTGTGATGGTGATGGAATAACCAATGGAGTGGAAAATACGAATGGAACCGATCCTTACAATAATGATACCGATGGTGATGGCGTTTCAGATAATTTGGAAATAGTTAATGGCTCTGATACATTGAATCCTTGTGATCCAATTCAAGTAGCTGGTTATACGGGCTATGATGCAAGCAATGCTATTTGGGCAGCTGCAGATTGTGATGGAGACGGAATTATTAATAGTACAGAGCTTACTAATGGCACAGATCCATATAATACGGATACCGATGGAGATGGAGTTCCTGATGATATTGATTCAGATGCATCAAATCCATGTGATCCAATGCAGGTAGCAGGTTACACAGGTTATGATGCAGACAATGCCATTTGGGCAGCGGCTGATTGTGATGGTGATGGAATTGATAATGGAACTGAATTTACAAACGGAACCGATGCATATAACACAGATACAGATGGAGATGGTGTAACTGATGGATTGGAAGATTCGAATTCAACTGATCCTTTAAATCCTTGTGATCCAATTCAAGTAGCAGGTTATGATGGTTACGATGCTAGTAATGCTATTTGGGTAGCTGCTGATTGTGATGGTGATGGAATCGATAATGGTACTGAAGTTACCAATGGTACCGATCCTTACAACAATGATACTGATGGAGATGGTGTTTCAGATGATTTAGAATCAGCAAATGGTACAGATTTATTAGATCCATGTGATCCACAACAAGCAATTGGTTACACAAGGTATTTTGAAAGTAACACCATTTGGGCTTCTGCAGATTGTGATGGAGATGGTATTGTAAATGGAACAGAAGTTACTAATGGAACTGATCCTTATAATGAAGATACAGATGGAGATGGCATTTCAGATAGTCAAGAAATTTCTGATGGCACAGATCCACTAAACGATTGTGATTCAAATGGAGGAGCTCCATTAGGAACTTCGGATTGTGATGAAGATGGATTGACAACTGATGAAGAAGCATCTTTAGGTACCGATCCTAATAATCCTGATTCCGATGATGACGGTATATTGGATGGTCAAGAAGTATTGGACGGAACGAATCCTTTGGATGATTGTGACCATGTAGGTGGTACAGCATTACCAGATAGTGATTGTGACGGTGATGGTCTGACGACATCCCAAGAAGATGCTATAGGTACAGATTCTTATAATGCGGATACCGATGGTGATACTATACCGGATGGTCAAGAGGTCGAAGACGGCACTGATCCTTTGGACCCTTGTGATTCAATTGGTGGTGTTCCTACCTTAGATGCTGGTTGTAACGCAGAAGTAGTTGACTCTGGTATAGCGGTTTCCAATGAGGTCATAACACCTGACGGTGACGGTACGAACGATTTCTTCAGGATTGAGAACATCGAGTCTTTCCCTAACAATACGGTACAGATCTATAACAGATGGGGCGTTGTCGTTTATGAAATGAACGGTTACGACAACAATGCCAATGTATTTATAGGCTCATCCGACGGTAGGGCTACCATAAGCCAAGATTCGGAGTTGCCGGTCGGCGTGTACTTCTATGTGATCAAGTACGATAAGGAAGGCAACAACCTTAACAAGTCGGGTTACCTATACATAAACAGATAAAAAATTCCCCTTAAAAACAATACGATGAACAAATATTTTCTAACCATTATAATTACCGTAGCGGGACTTTTTATGGGCCATGCCCAGCAAGACGCCCAGTACACGCAGTACATGTACAATACGATTTCTGTGAACCCTGCGTACGCAGGTTCGCGCGGGGTGTTCAGCATAGCGGCACTTCACCGTTCGCAGTGGGTGGGCCTTGA
>NZ_JARKMR010000006.1 GCF_029350975.1 Maribacter zhoushanensis | reverse complement strand
ACGATCGCCGATAGATCTAATTGCGTAACTACACCGTCTTCGTCCGTATAATCGATATTCGTATCATCCGCATTTAATGCGATGGTCGTCAAGGTCTCCAGATCGGTAACATCGATGATGGTATCAACGCCGTCTTCATCGGTATATGTGAACGTTCCGTCCGTGTTGGCTACCACTGTAGTCAATGCTTCCAAGTTCGCAACGATCGCCGATAGATCTAATTGGGTAACTACACCGTCTTCGTCCGTATAATCGATATTCGTATCATCCGCATTCAAAGCGATGGTCGTCAAGGTCTCAAGATCGGTAACATCGATGATGGTATCAACGCCGTCTTCATCAGTATATGTGAACGTTCCGTCAGTATTGGCAATAATAGTAGTTAGTGTTTCTACCAGATTCAAACTCGATAAATTTGCAGTAACTACATTTCCATCTTCAATCTCTAATGACAAAATATTTGTAGATGTATCAAAAGTGAAGTTTTGCAATTGCTGATCATCAGTAGTCGTTAACTCCCAAGTGGTTCCATTCCAATAGTAAATAGTTCCTGTATCTGTATTAACATACAAATCTCCTAAATCTGCTCCTGCAGGAGTTACTGCCCCTGGCGCAGAAACATCTGTTCCCTGTAGTACTTCGCAATTACATTGATCTTCTAATGTAACCGTTGTTTGCGCCATTGAGATGCCGGACAACAATAAAGTAATAAATACCATTAGTCCTTTAATGGATTTACTTAGTGTTGTATTTGTTTGACTTTTCATACTCTTAATATTCAATTCCACCTTCAAAAATTCGTTGGTCATATAGGTTTTTCAAATTGTGTTTTCCAAAAATTTACTCGTCATCAAATCCGACAAGATGGATCTATGGTATTCACAATGC
This sequence comes from Maribacter zhoushanensis, assembly GCF_029350975.1. Classification (GTDB taxonomy): domain Bacteria; phylum Bacteroidota; class Bacteroidia; order Flavobacteriales; family Flavobacteriaceae; genus Maribacter; species Maribacter zhoushanensis. The sequence goes on along the minus strand of NZ_JARKMR010000006.1, from coordinate 141,535 downwards.
ACAAATATTCATTATAAGTAGTGCACCCTAAAATAAATGTTGTGTAACTCATTATTAACACCATATACAAGCATAAAGATGAGGTTTGGGTATGTTAATTTTTTATAAAAAAGGACGGTTGTTTGTCGAAGATATTCGGTTATTTGAGTAGGTTTTTTCACTATTAAAATTCAAAGTATGTAAAATTTTAGAGATAATAAGCATTTATGATCAGTTGTAATTTTAATATGTTTTTATAAGTATAATCCTACATTTTAATAATACTTAACTTACTTATTTAAAAATTTTATGTATACAAATAGTTGTTTTTAATTTGCCTTTACACGATATGTAATTCGCCTATTTGTAATTACGGTTCTAACTTTTACAAAAAGTAAAGCTGCATTTGAAACTATTTCCGCGCACATATTACTGGAATTAGAAGCAAGTAATCTATATGAATATCCTTCTTTTAGTTTTGATACATTCAAAACTGTCAGAGTTGAAGTTTCCGTACCTGAATACTCTGAGTTATTTTCCAAATTAGTATAATTTACACCGTCTATACTCACTTGCCATTGAAAGGTATCTGCATTATTTACGGTTGAAATAAAAATTGCATCTTCTCCTTTAGATACAGTTTGATTTTGTGGTTGATCAGTAACAACTAGAGTTGCTGTAACTTGTAAAAAATCATCGTCGCCATTACCATCACCATCTGCTGATTTATCATAAGTTGCCGCAATTACAGAACCATTTGCATTAACTGCTGGGGAAGCAGAACCATACATTCCATTACTATCTAAATCAGCAGTTGAATCAGCATAGGCTTCATCAGCATCGTTACAGCCATCGCCATCACTATCATCATCTAAGTGATTAGGATTTTCGTCTCCATCATTTCTAAGAATTTGAGATTGACCGTTTTCTATCCAAACAGCATCTAAATCGCCATCATTATCCAAATCCCAAAGTCCGTTACCACCTTTGTTATTATTTGCTGCCTGCCCTAATTCCGCACCATTAGAAAATGACCCTCCTTGATTTAAAACAAAATCATTTTCATCACGCTTACGCATAAAAATATCGACCCAACCATCATCATTTACATCGGCAGCGGTACCATAATCACCATCTGTTGCAAATTGATTTAAACCATATTCCGTTACATTGTTACCAATACCTGTTGTGATATGGGTAAACAATAGATTCGGTGCCGGATTGGCGACCGTATGATCGGTATGATCAATAAAGTTGTTTCTTAACAATTCAATTCCCATATCATGATTATCAAAGAAAATGTCTAAATCACCATCTCCCTCAAAATCAAAGAAACCAACTCCTTCTGAATTTACTCCCGGTAAAACAATAGTTGCTCCCGATCTACCAATGGTTATTGGAGCTGAACCACCTGTACCATCCCCAAATGTGCCATTAGTATTCTAAATAAATATTTGAATTGCTTTTCTGGCATTATTATTACCAGATGAGTTGATAATAAAGTCCAGTTTTCCTTCATTATTAATATCTTCCCATACCGCTTGTCTCTCTGCCCAATCACCCAACATGCCGGGAACTAAGGTAGCTTGTACATTGGTAAACGTATTGTTACCATTGTTACGCATTAAAAAGCTTTTTATATTTTGGCTATTGTTATTCTCTAGTACGAGAACATCTAAATCACCATCGTTATCAAAATCTGACCAAGCATGTCCACCATCTTTGGGTTGACCAAAATCAAGACCAAATGAAGCTGCACTTTTTGTAAAAGTCGTTTGTGCTAAGATTGCCTTAGTAGATAATAAGGTTAAAACAACTAAACCTACATATCTAGATTTTATCCTTGTTAAGAGATATTCCCTCATTATAGTTTTTACACTGCCAATATGGGGGAAATATTTAGCATAATTTGATATTATAAAAATCAGCCAATAAAGTGAGGTCTAAAAATTAATGTTGCCAATGGTATTCAGAACAAGGTCAACACTCTATAAACTGTTTCCTGAGCTGTAAACCCTAATAAAACACAGAGCTAACAAAGATTATTTGTAAGAATTTACTTTCGTAATTTTAATTACCTTTGATACGATACGTAATATTTCTGTTGGTAATTACCGTATACGCTTTAATAATAATTTCTGGTGAGAATTCTGAAGTAGAGTTACTTCTAGTACCTGTAGTAGTTATTAAATCTCCTACAACGGTTCCTGAAGGTAAAGGAAAAACAAACTTGTATTTATTGGTGTTATCTGCGTTACCATCAATATCCGCATAAGAAGAAGTTGTTCCATCTTGATCATCGCTACTACCTTCTATTGCTGTACCTATATATGTTTGACCTTCACCATAGTCTTGTGTTAAACCTAACTGATTATCACCCAAGGTCGCCGTACCTTCATTTACATCTGTAAAGAATACTTCTACACTTGTACCAGGTGATGCCCAACCGGTAACAACCAAGTTGGTACCTGATATAAATGCCGAATTAATAACAGGAAAGTTTTCCAAATTATTAGGTCCTGAATCTGAATCTGAAGTATCATTTAATGTAACACCGTCCATATCTAAATCAATACCTAAACTTGGTGTTACTGTACCATTGGCGTAAATAGAATTTTGGCTTATCAAATTTGAATCTCCATCTATTATCGCTATTCCTGCTCCACCGTTTTGATAAATTATATTATTAGATATAGATGAACCATTACCTGCCAACTGTATTGCCATTTGCTGCGGATTTCCTTTACAATTACCCCCATCTTGACCTGAAGTTGTTAAGGAATTTTCCGTTATAACTATACTATCCACTTTATCCTCACCATCAATTGCAGCTGATGCCGAAGATTCTATTAAATTCTGTGTAATTATCACTCCGGTACCGTTTGCAAGTAAAATTGAATCATCACATGCCGAACTTCCATTATTTTCAAAATGATTATTTTGAATAATACTAGAGCTACCACCATCTATTAGTATGGCAGACTCAGTAATGGTTGAAAAGTAATTGCCATCTACATTGATTGTAGCATCTTTGTTCTCAACACCAACGTTTATATCGCCTGCATTATTTCCTGATGCGTCTACACCAATAAAATTTTGAACAATATTCAAAGAACCTTCTTCTGCCAATATTCCAGAATTTTTATCGGAAAAAATACTTAAGTTTCTAATCGTTACATTATTACCTTCTGAAGTAAATACATCACCTTTTTCTCTATGAACTTGAATTTCAGGGCTCTCGTAATTAGGCAAACTAGTGTTTGAAATACCTACAGAAGCTCCACTAGCACCTATAGTGCCTGAATTTGTATCACCGGAATATGCCGTTTGAGTTCTACCATCTATGACCGTATTAGTTCCCGTAATTACAGAAAGTTCATTTGAGTCATCTATAGTTATATCAAAATAACCAGCTACATTATAATTCACATCTGCGGTTCTACCATAGCTATCGCCGGTTGGGGGAATCATAAAAATAGACACATCTTCTTCTGCCCCTGGATCAAATATTGAATTTGCCTCTATGTCAAGACCTGTTTCTCCTAATGTATTACTGTTCAAAATAAATTGCTCAAGAGAACCCTGACCAAATTCGTTTGTATTTACAATGGTATTAAAATTAAAACCAAAATCTATATTGGCAACTCCACTACTGGCTATACTTACCAACGACAAACTTTGAGAATCTTCAAAAACACCTAATGCTGAATCGCTAAAAGCTTTAGGATCGGCACCACCAATTTCAGTCAGTACTTCAATAGTATTTGTTACATCACCATAAGTTCTGTATGTTTGAACAGGTACACAGGTGGTACAGTTAATTCCATTATCCCTATTAGACCTTACTGTCGAGTTTACTAATTTTACATAGTAATCTCCGTCTGCCATACCCCCAAAACTATAGTCACCACTTACTTTTGAATTTGTTCTTCTAACAAACGTACCGTCACTTCCATATAACTCTACAATGGCACTTGAAATACCCACACCATTGGCATCTGTCATATTTCTTCCTTGACCACCACCATAATTTACATCTTCAAAAACAGTACCTGCAATTAAATTAGATGGTACTTTTAAAACTACTGCGGCAGATATTAAAAAATCTTGACCTACATTAACATTTGCGGTTACTTGTGAATCTCCCGGAGAGATATAAGTAGAAATATCATACGTATCTAAATCTACACCATAAGCTGTATTATCATTATAATCTGGGGTGGTAGTATTATCATATATAGTAGAATTATATGCGTTATTACCTGTTTGCCCACCATCTCCTGAAAGCACAAAAGGTGGTTGATTTGCCTGATTTGTAATTGACAAACTCTCCCCATTTGGGTTTGTGGTACCAGAACTATTACCATCTAAGGTAGAATCTCCTTCCCAAGATAAAAATGATGCTTTGGCACCAGCACCAGCAATGGCATAAAAGCCATCTAGGGTAAATGAATTACCGTCATTACTTAAACCATCAAAACCTTGATAAAGATTAATATTTACTGCAGGTAGATTAGGATCTTCATAAAACACGAATAGTGTCCAACCACCCAAAACAGTTGCCGATGAACAGTATGTATTCGAATTATCAACGGATAATCCTGAAAAATCAAAAACATTGGTAGATGGGTTAGCCACACCTTCAACAATGTCCGTAACATCACTTACATAACCATAAAAATTTCTATTGGTCAACGTTGTCTGATATTGATAATTAGCGTTTACGGTTTGTCCTTCAAAAGTCACAGTACCATCTACAACAGTACTAGAATGTGCCCAATACAAATACGCTTTTTTAATGGTTCCAGTATTTGGAATTGGAGCTATTAATGTATTGGAAGATGACGTTGTTACTGAACAAGCATCTGTATTATTATCATTAGTTCTTAACGAACCACCAGTTGTTGAATAATCATAATAGCCATCAAACTCCTGAAATAAAGTTAAAGGGTCATTAGCTAAGATTTGAGAATTTATATATCCGTTCGCAACGTCGCTATAATCAACTGTGGCATATTGAGCGGTAGCATCTGAAAACCCTACTGTAAAATATTCTACCAATTCTGGCACACCATCATCTACAATAGGAACTGAAAATGTCTGTACATTACCCACTTCTCCAGTAAATGTTAATGTCCCATTTACAGAAATATAATCACTTACATTATTTGCCGTACCGTCATTTACCATATACTCCACTGTAAATGGCGTTTCTACAAAACCGAACAACCAACTATAACCGTGACGATCACGAACGTGAGTTACCGTAAAAATTGCGCTACCTGCATCTTCATCTATGTAAACATCTTCAACCACAATTTTTGGTCCTGGCGGAGAGCAACTAACGGTTGCTTGCCAACCATTACCTGTAGTATTGTTATTTGATGTAAATCTAAAAGTTAAACAACCATTGGTATTTGTTGCAAATATTTGGGAAGGAATATTGTCATTATCATATTGACCTATTAATGTAGCCCCCGTATTATTACCATCATAGACATACAATATATCTCCGGGTATTACATCAAACTGATCAAAACTTACTTGGGTATAATTGTCTGCTGTATCTGGACAAATGGTATACACTATATCTTCATTATCAGAATACCCATTTACCCCGCCTGAATCTAAAAATATATCATCGCAGGTTGTTGCTGACCCACCATCTGTTATAATAAGAGCGTCACTCGCTAAAATTGTACCAATAGCAGTATCTGATATATCTATGTTTGGATCGGAAGTAGATGTAAAAGAAAAACTAAAAGTTTCATCACCTTCAAAAATAGTATCGTCAGTAATAAATACAGTAATAGTTTCGGTATCCCAAATAGTACCATCAAAATTTAATGTTCCACTTGATGCCGTATAATCCTGACCTGCAATTGCTGATATATTCGAGGTTGTATAATTAACACTGTAAGGTCCGCTTGCCGCACTACCTCCATGTCTTACCGTAAATGTAGCTGTACCGGCATTTTCGTTTACAGTTACATCATCTACCAGCACTTCAGACCCAAATGTTGCTGTAAATTGAACATTATCAATATAAACAGTATCATTCGTTTGCCAATTTGTATCTCCTCGATAAAAAATAACTGCAGGATTTGAATCTATTTGTGCATTAGTCAAATTATATGTCAATGTTCCAGTACCACCATCTATTCTCTCTACAAAATTCCACTGGTTATTATCTGCATTATATATGTACACATCTATTGCCTCACCTCCTGCAGAATTTGCATCGTAATCCAATGTCAAAGTTGCGGATGAAGCTCCCGCTAAAGGAACAAATCGATAAATATATCTGTTATCAAGATTTCTGAAACGCAACCTACCTCCAGTGATTTGTATTCTTCCTCCCCAAGCATTACCGTCGTCACCACTTTCAAACCAGTCTGAACTAAAATTTTGAGTTCCTTCATTACTACCGTAAAAAGTACTAGTAAAAGTGTCTAAATAAGTCTCTTGTGCATAGAAACTTGTAGCACTTAATAGAAAAAACAAATAGAAAATACGCTTTAGACTCATAACCAATGTTAAGAAAACTGACATGCATTTAATTCTGCCATCAATATTCTTTGTAAAAATAACACTGCAATTATGCTAAGTCTAACTTATGTTGTGAAGTATGGTAATTACCGCATAAAAGGATAAAATGGTGCTGTCTACAGAATTAAATAGCATTTAAAATTCAGTGTTTTTCGTCGATTAACAATTTAAAAACAGAGCCTTACTGTTTTACATTTTATAATGAACGTATAGAAAATATTAAGGAAATAAAAAAAGAGCGACCTTAAAATAAGGTCGCTCTTTTTTTCTAAAATTAAAATTATATTATTCTACTATAATGAACTCTGATCTTCTGTTAATATCATGTTGAGCGGCAGAACATTTTACACCATCAGAACAATCGTTCAACAATTCAGATTCACCAAATCCTTCGCTAGTTAATCTATCTTTTGAAATACCCTCTTTAATCATATAGTTAACTGTTGATTCAGCTCTTTTATCTGACAACCATAAATTATAAGCTTCAGTACCTCTACTATCTGTATGAGCATTAACCTTTAATTTTAAACTAGGATATTTTTCCATTGCAGCAATTACCTTTTCAATTTCAACCTCAGAATCTTTTCTAATATTGTATTTATCAAAATCAAAATAGATAGTACTTAGTTGAAGTAGTTTAGATAAATCATCTCCAAAACCTGCAGTTATATTTTCTCTTTCAAGATAAAAGTCTATAATCTTCGGCTTTCCATCTGAAACACCAATATACTCTTCAAACGGCACATAACCTTCCATTAAAGCCCTTACAAAGTTTCCTTTGTTACAATCCAATTCAAGAGTGTAGTTACCGTCAGAATCAGTAGTCGTAGATAACAATTCTTCGTTATTATCATCTATAACTTTTATTGTAGCGCCTATTAAAACTTCATTAGAAATTTTATCCCTAACAGTACCATTCACCTTCTGTAAACAATCAAAAACTAAAGGTCGTGTTTCTGTAAAGCTATAAATATCATCATAACCCATACCTTCCTCTCGATTACTTGCAACATAACCAGTTCTTAATTCCTCATCAAAAATAAATGTAAAGTCATCTGTGTTACTATTCACAGGTTTGCCAACATTTAAAACTTTTCCACTAAAATCTTTCCTCTTTATATTGGTTGCAAACACATCTAAACCACCAAGACCAGGATGACCGTCTGATGAAAAATAAAGAATCTCTTCTGTTGTTACAAATGGGAAGGTTTCCCTTGCCTCTGTATTAATATTAGAACCTAAATTCTCAGGTGTACCAAAAGAACGGTCTTCATTGATAGTAACCATAAATAAATCTGAACCTCCCAATGTGCCCGGCATATCAGAAGCAAAATATAAAATTTTCTCATCAGGACTTAATGCAGGATTGGCCACCGAGTAAGAATCACTATTAAATGGTAGTTCTTCTACTTCTCCCCATACACCTTCATCGGTTAATACTGCTCTTAAAATCTTTAACCTAACAATACCTTTATCATCCTTTACCGTTTTTCTCTTTACAGAGTTATTTCGTGTAAAATACATTGTCTGACCATCTTTTGTAACTACGGATGTAGATTCGTGATAGCGTGTATTTATATTTTCATCTAATTTTTTTACATGATCAATCGATGAACTATCTGCATTTACTTCATATAAATCTAAAAAGTCTTTTGCATTCCATGTGTGACGGTATCTTGCAAAATTACCTGTATCCCTATCAGAAGAAAAAATTAATCCTTCTTTATAAAAGGAAGGTGCAAAATCTGAATAAGGAGAATTATATTCAAAAGGTCCTAAATTATACCTACCTGAATTCTCCTCTATTTCTGCCATAAAATCACGATCTTCATTAAATGCACTAGCACGTCCATCACTTTTTGTAAGTTGAATGAACTTGTTCATTACCTGAGTAGAGGAATCGTAATCACCTAAAGATTTTAGTGACTGTGCATATTTAAAATAATCTTCAACACTGACATCATCAGAATAATCAGTAACAAGATGTTTGTATGTTTCAGCGGCTTCTTTATAATCTGCATTATAATAGTAAGAATTGGCTAATTTCTTTAATAAATCAGCCGACACATAGCCTTTATCTAAAACCCTTTTATAGATATCTATAGCCGGACTAAAAGAATAAGATTCAAACTCTTCATTACCCTTTTCGATTAAGCGCTCTTGAGCCTGCACTACTCCTTGAAAGATTAGTACTAATAATATTACAAACTTAAATCTATGTTTCATAAATATGTATATCTTTTAGAAGAAGCGTGGTGAAACCAATTTTTGATAAGATTTTACCAAATCATATCTTAAAAGAACCTCAAAAGAACCATCGTTAAATTGAGTTCCTCCCAAATCTGTTGTTTCCCTATCGTATGCTAAACCTATCATAAATTGGTCTGAGATTTGGAATCCTGCCAATGCGCTTACCGCAGCATCCCATCTATAAGCTGCACCAAAAGTAAATTTTTCATTAAACATAAAATTCGCAGAAAAATCAACCTGTAGTGGAGCCCCTCCAACAACTTTAGTCAATAAAGCGGGCTTAAATTTTAAATTTCCGTTTAAATCAAAAACGTAACCTGTAATTAAATAAAAATTAATTCTGTCTTTAGATAAAAACTGGGTACTGTTGGCATCTCTCTGAGAATTATCAAAATGCTCAGTTTCAAATAAATTAGGGGCCGATAGCCCAGCGTAAAACTTATTAGAGTGATAATATATACCTACTCCTACATTAGGAGAAAATCTATTTTCTATATTATCAGAGCTTACAACTTCATCATCAAAATTTCGAAGCTGATTGAAGTCTAAATTCAATAAATTACCACCACCTTTTAAACCAAAGGAAAGTTTACCTTCTGCAGACACATCAATAGTATATGATAATACGATATCAAAATACGTCTCTTGAACAACTCCATTACCAATCTCATCATTAACAATAGAAACTCCATAACCAAGTTTACTATTTCTAATAGGTGATTGAATATTTAAAGTTTGTGTTTTTGGGGCACCTTCTAAACCAACCCACTGAGATCTATACAAACCCGTGATACTTAATTGACCCCTAGAGCCAGCATATGCAGGATTAATACTCATAGTATTATACATGTACTGTGTATACTGTGCGTCTTGTTGGGCAATAGCACTACTACAAATTACTAGTAAACCTCCGAACAGAAATAAAAACTTATTTTTAAAATTCATATGTTATAAACTATTATCTACTAATATACAGATATTCACTATCAACTTTACTTTCTCCTTCAAAGGTAGTATAATCAAATATATAGAAATAAATTCCGGCAGGAAGATAATCATCTGTACTTAATGTAGACCTTCCTCTTGATCTTCCGTCAAATACGTTATTTTGATTATTATAATTTTCACCCTCGTAAACCGCAACACCCCATCTGTTAAAAATCTTCAAAGTACTGCTACGAATCTTATCTACTCCTCTTATAAATAAAAATTCATTTTTACCATCACCATTTGGAGTAACCATTTGATTGACCTCGATAGGACTATCATCAGCTTCTGTAGAATCATTATCTACAACTAATATTTCTACGGTCGCCGTATCGCAATTCCCTTCTGCATCACAAACGGTATACTCTATTGTTTCCGTTCCTTCGAATCCATCATTTGGCGTATAAAAGATAGTATCGTCAGAAATATCATCAGGTGTTCCTCCATCGTTAATTTCAATAGTCCCATTTGATGGTTCAGTTACAGTTAACGTTCCATCTGTAGGTATTCCAAAATCATTATCTAAGATATCTATCTCTATCGGAGTGTCTAATGGAGTGGTTACGAAATCATTTACCACATCAAGTGCAACAGGCTCTCCTACGGTTATAGTTACAGTAGCAGTATCGCAATTTCCTTCTGCATCACAAACGGTATACTCTATTGTTTCAGTTCCTTCGAATCCATCATTTGGAGTATAAATAATACTATCGTCAGAAATATCATCAGGAGTTCCTCCATCGTTAATTTCAATAGTACCATTTGATGGATCGGTTACAGTTAACGTTCCATCTGCAGGTATTCCAAAATCATTATCAAGAATAGCTATTTCTATTGGAGTGTCTAATGGAGTAGATACGAAATCATCAATTACATCTAAATCTTCCATAGGTATCGTATCAGGATCTAAATAATCAGGAATACCATCATTATCGCTATCGTCATTGGTAGGGTCGCCATCATTGTTAGCGTCCTCGTCCGGTGTATCAATACCATCGCCATCGTCATCAAGGTCACGGTAATTTACATCCTCCGTTCCATCCGTATCAGGCAAGTCGTTCGCCGGATCGTTTATCTCATCGTTAACGTCGAAACCATCGTTCACATCGGATCCTTCGTAACCGTCGTCAAGTCCATCACCATCCGTATCTACACCGGTAAAGGTCTGGTCAGGGATTCCGTCAAAGTTGAAATCGTTGCCTTCGTTATTATCGAAAACCAAATCATTGTCACTGTCCAAATCAATATAATCCTCATTATCGGCACCATCCGTATTCACAGGTGTAAGTCCGTCAGGATATGCACTGTTGACGCCATTATTAGATGCATAAGTTGCAGCATCGTCCTCGTTAGGGGCAATGTAACCATCGGTCGTTTGGGCCTCTACGTTATCCGGAATGCCATCATCGTCACTATCGATATCAAGACGATTAGGTATTCCGTCACCATCCGTATCATTTTCCTCACATCCAATTCTAAAATCGGCCAAAGCATAATACTCACCGTTTTCACAACTCCAACCCGCAGAGAACTCCCTACCGTTAATTGACTCTATCTGTAGTTCAATCTTATCCAAATCTTGCAAGACCTGGACCAAATCACTTTCACTTCCACTCCATAAATTATCAGTCAATTCTATTTCAATCAACTCCCATTGACCGGAATTGGATAGTCCTTCTACATTAAAAGTACTTTCAACCAAAATGCCCGAACCTTGTAAGATTATTTGCATTGAACCCGCAACAGCCTGTTGAGGTCCAATTCCATCAGGAGTACCATCAATCCAATAAAAAGACAATTTTTTCCCTAAAGGATCGGAAATTTGTAAGTTCAGGTTATCTGGACTTTCTACAAACATATCCCCTCCTACAGGATCGCTCATCATTATAAAATTGCCGTTGAAGAACTCTGGCACAATGTCCATAGTACAACCCTCATTGGTAAATAATTCTGTTGAATGAACCATAAATGGACCTAAATCAGAACCAGTATTAAGATTGTCTCCTATCCAACCTTCGTTGTCATTTTCAAAACTTATCCTAACTCCCGTTGAACAGCTTTCCTCGACTACATCTAAAATACCATCGTTATCATCATCTAAATCTACTGAATCAGGTACACCATCCCCATCGGTATCCAATCCGTCATCAGTACCGGTATTATTATCAGGATCTAAATAATCAGGAATACCATCATTATCGCTATCGTCATTGGTAGGGTCGCCATCATTGTTGGCGTCCTCGTCCGATGTATCAATACCATCGCCATCGTCATCAAGGTCACGGTAATTTACATCCTCAGTACCATCGGTATCAGGCAAGTCGTTCGCCGGATCGTTTATCTCATCGTTAACGTCGAAACCATCGTTCACATCGGATCCTTCGTAACCGTCGTCAAGTCCATCACCATCCGTATCTACACCGGTAAAGGTCTGGTCAGGGATTCCGTCAAAGTTGAAATCGTTGCCTTCGTTATTATCGAAAACCAAATCATTGTCACTATCAAGATCTCTGTAATCTGGCTCTTCGTCTGTATCCGTATTGACCATGTCAATCCCTTCATTACCGGAACCTTCATATGCATCATCAAGACCATCTTTATCACTATCCAATCCTGAGGGAGAAATATAACCATCAGTTAACTGACCTTCAATGTTATCTGGAATACCATCATTATCAGAATCTATATCCCTATAATCTGGCTTAGTATCACCATCAGCACTGTATTGTGGCTCTATACCACCTTGACCATATACTTCATCCAGACCATCACGAGTGCTATCAATACCATCAGGTGCAATATATCCGGATGTAGATTGGGCTTCATAATTATCTAAAATTCCATCATTATCAGAATCAATATCATGAAAATCTGGTATACCGTCTCCATCAGTATCAATAGGACTCAAACCGCTTTCATAAGAATCATCTATACCATTGTTATCATTATCACCTACCGGAGGTATATAACCTTCGGAAGTCTGAGCCTCAACCTTATCTTTAATTCCATCATTATCAGAATCAAAATCTCTATAATCAGGATATGAATCTGAATCTGAATTGATTGGAATTATCCCAAAACCAAAACTTCCTTCATAAACATCATCAAGTCCGTTTTGATTAAGATCAAGTCCCGAAGGAGCAACATATTCCAAATATGGTTGAGATTCTACATTATCCCTTATACCATCTATATCAGAATCAAAATCTAAAAAATCAACTATCGCAGCTTTATCTGAATTAATTGGAATTATCCCAAATCCATAAGCTCCTTCATAGACATCATCAAGACCGTTATTATTATCATCTATACCTGAAGAAGGCACAAAATCAGAAGTACGCTGACCTTCGTAATTATCAAGTATTCCATCTCCATCCGAATCTATATCTAAATAATTTGGAATACCATCGCCATCTCTATCAGAAGGATTTGTAAGATAATTTCCATCTCCATCTTCATTTTGATCTTCTACAGAATCTAAAATTCCATCATTATCCTTATCAACATCCTCAACAGATTGCATTACGTAATCTAATACATTGTTGAAATCCTTTGTTTCGTTAGCAGAACCTAATGCTCCAAAAAAGATTAGAATTGAAAATGTAAATAAATAAGAAAATCTACCGGTACATAAACCGTTTATTTTAAAAAAAGTAATTTTACCCATAAGTGTTAGTGTTTTACTAATCACCATGGCATTTGGCAGTGTTTTATTTTAGTTCGTTATAAGAAATTGGGGCTATCTTAATTAACGCTGCTAAGATATGTTATAATTAAATTAAGTCAAATTCTTTTTCGATTAACCAAGGAAATAAAGGGGTAATCTGCAAAAAACGAAGGTTAATTCATTAAGAATATTTAACCTTTCAATATTAAATACGTTACAAAAGGAATAAAAGACTATCCGATTTTAATTCTAATAATGTCATTTACGGTAAATAAATTTTAAAACACTCATTTTTAAATTATTACAAAATTTAACAGATAAAATTTATAGCATATTGAACTAGATACTAAGTATTAGATTTATATTACTTTTGCACAAATTTTGAATATGACCTTTAAGCAAGAAATAGCACGCAGACGAACTTTCGGTATAATTTCTCACCCAGATGCGGGTAAAACTACCTTAACTGAAAAATTATTACTATTTGGAGGTGCAATTCAAGAAGCTGGAGCTGTTAAAAACAATAAAATTAAAAAAACAGCCACAAGTGATTTCATGGAAATTGAAAGACAAAGAGGTATTTCTGTAGCCACATCTGTGCTTGCCTTTAATTATAAGGATAAAAAGATCAACATTCTTGACACACCTGGTCACAAAGATTTTGCCGAAGATACTTTTAGAACTTTAACCGCTGTCGATAGTGTTATAGTTGTAATAGATGTTGCTAAAGGTGTTGAAGAGCAAACCGTAAAGTTGGTCGAAGTATGTCGTATGCGAAAGATACCCATGTTGGTATTCATAAATAAATTAGATAGAGAAGGGCAAGATGCTTTTGACCTATTAGACGAATTAGAACAGAAACTAGGACTTTCAGTTACTCCTTTGAGTTTTCCTATTGGAATGGGGTATGATTTTAAAGGTATTTACAACATTTTCGAAAAGAATATCAATTTATTTAGCGGTGATAGCAAAAAAAATATCGAGGAAACTATTGCATTTGATGATGTAACAAATCCGGAATTAGACAATATTATAGGCAGTAAAGCAGCCACCGACTTAAGAGATAATTTAGATTTAGTTTGGGGTGTTTACCCAAATTTCGACAAAGAGCTTTATTTAAAAGGTGATCAGCAACCAGTTTTCTTTGGTTCTGCACTAAATAATTTTGGAGTTAGAGAGCTGTTAGATTGCTTCGTTCAAATCGCCCCTACTCCACGTGCTAAAAATGCGGAAGAGCGGCTGGTAGAAGCTGAAGAAAAGGCAATGACCGGATTTGTATTTAAAATTCATGCCAACATGGACCCTAAACACAGGGATAGACTAGCATTTATAAAAATAGTATCGGGTACTTTTGAAAGAAATAAACCATACCTACATGTTAGAAATGGCAAAAAGTTAAAATTTTCTAGTCCAAATGCATTTTTTGCAGAAAAGAAAGAGATAGTAGATTTCTCTTATCCTGGAGACATCGTAGGCTTGCATGATACAGGAAATTTCAAAATCGGAGACACTCTAACTGAAGGTGAAAATCTTCATTACAAAGGTATTCCGAGCTTTTCTCCTGAACATTTCAGATATATTAATAATGCAGACCCAATGAAGTCTAAGCAGCTTAATAAAGGTATAGACCAATTAATGGACGAAGGTGTGGCCCAGTTATTTACGCTAGAATTGAATGGTAGAAAAATTATTGGAACTGTTGGCGCTTTACAATTTGAAGTTATTCAATACAGACTTGAGCATGAATATGGAGCCAAATGTAGTTATGAGAACTTTAATGTTCATAAAGCATGTTGGGTAGGCACAGAAAACAGAAAGACAGATGAGTTCAAAGAATTTGAACGTGTGAAACAGAAATTCTTAGCAAAAGATAAAAAGGGTCAATTAGTATTTCTAGCGGATTCTCAATTCTCCTTACAAATGACTCAACAAAAATATCCATCAGTAAAGTTTCATTTCACCTCTGAATTTGAATAAAAAAAAGCCCAACTTATAAGTTGGGCTTTTTTTTATGCTTCACCGGTAGGACCAAAATTCATTGGTATTGATGGTTGTTCATAATCTTTTATAGTTCCATTGGCTTTCTCAAACCTTTGCACATTATCGTTTAATGCTTTTAGAAACTTTTTAGCATGTTGCGGGGTAAGTATAATTCTACTTTTAACCTTTGCCTTTGGTGCTCCTGGCATCATACTAATAAAATCAACTACAAATTCAGAAACTGAATGATTAATAATAGCTAGATTAGAATAAATTCCCTCTGCCATCTTCTCATCCAATTCAATATTTATTTGTTTTTGATTCGGATTTTTATTGTCACTCATACTATAATTTTATTAAAAAAATAACCCCCAAATAAAATTTGAGGGTTACTATTAATTTAGAATCTTAATGCCTCTTTTCTGGCCATTATTTCATCATATTCTTCCTTAGAGCCAACGATTATGCTATCATAGTCTCTCATACCCGTACCAGCCGGAATCTTATGACCAACAATAACATTCTCCTTAAGACCTTCTAATGTATCAATCTTACCACTTACAGCAGCCTCATTTAATACTTTAGTTGTTTCTTGGAACGATGCAGCAGAAATAAATGATTTCGTTTGTAACGATGCTCTAGTAATACCTTGTAGTATTGGTGTTGCAGTTGCCGAAACAGCATCTCTAGCTTCAACCAATGCCTTATCTCCACGTCTCAATAAAGAATTTTCATCTCTTAACTCTCTAGGAGTAACAATTTGACCTGGTTTAAGGTTGTCAGAATCACCCGCTTCCATTACTACTTTCTTACCAAAGATTTCATCATTCTCTCTAATAAAATCATCTTTATGAATCAATTGATTCTCTAGGAAAATAGTATCACCTGGATCTTGAATTCTTACTTTACGCATCATTTGTCTAACAACGACTTCAAAGTGCTTATCATTAATCTTCACACCTTGTAATCTATAAACTTCCTGCACTTCATTTACTAAGTACTGTTGTACAGCTGATGGACCTTTAATTGCCAAGATATCTTCTGGAGTAATAGAACCATCTGATAATGGCATACCCGCTCTAACATAATCATTTTCTTGAACTAAGATTTGATTAGAAAGTTTTACAAGATATTTCTTCACCTCACCTAATTTAGATTCAATGATAATTTCTCTGTTACCTCTCTTAATCTTACCAAAAGAAACTACACCATCAATTTCAGAAACTACTGCTGGATTAGATGGATTTCTTGCTTCAAATAATTCAGTAACTCTTGGAAGACCACCAGTAATATCACCTGCCTTAGCAGACTTACGCGGAATCTTAACCAAAGTTTTACCTTCTTTAATCTTATCTCCATCATCAACCATAATGTGAGAACCTACCGGTAGGTTATAAGAACGTAAAGTTTCACCTTTTGCATCTTGAATCAATAATGTTGGAATCAACTTCTTGTTTCTAGATTCTGAAATCACTTTCTCTTGGAAACCGGTCTGTTCATCAATTTCTACTTGATAAGTTACACCTTGCTCAATGTTTTCGTAAGCAATCTTACCTGGGAATTCAGAAACAATTACACCGTTATATGGATCCCAAGAACAAATCACATCGCCTTTAGTAACCTTAGCTCCGTTCTTAACAAATAATTGAGAACCATAAGGTATATTACTTGTACTTAAAGTAATACCCGTTTTAGCATCTACAACTTTGATTTCACTTGTTCTAGAAATCACAATTTCTGCAGGATTACCATCAGAACCTTCACCTGTTACAGTTCTAAGGTCTTCAATTTCAGCAATACCTGAGAATCTTACTTCTAATTTATTATCTTCAGAAATGTTACCTGCAATACCACCTACGTGGAATGTTCTAAGTGTAAGCTGTGTTCCTGGCTCACCAATTGACTGAGCAGCAACAACACCAACGGCTTCACCTCTTTGTACCATTTTATTGGTAGAAAGGTTTCTACCATAACATTTAGCACATATTCCCTTTTCAGCCTCACATGTAAGCGCTGAACGAACTTCGATTTTTTCAATCGGAGAAGCTTCAACTCTCTTCACATCAGCTTCCATAATTTGCTGACCAGCTTGAAGAACTAACTCCTCAGTCATTGGGTTATATACATCATGTAATGATACACGACCTAAAATTCTTTCACCTAAGCTTTCAACGATTTCTTCATTCTTCTTAAGCGCCTGAACTTCTACACCTCTAAGTGTTCCACAATCTTCTGTATTAATAATTACATCTTGAGAAACATCAACTAGCCTTCTTGTTAAGTAACCTGCATCTGCCGTTTTCAAAGCGGTATCTGCAAGACCCTTACGAGCACCGTGAGTAGAAATAAAGTACTCAAGAATAGAAAGACCTTCCTTAAAGTTAGAAAGAATCGGGTTTTCAATAATCTCCCCACCACCGGCAGTAGATTTTTTAGGCTTAGCCATTAAACCACGCATACCTGTTAACTGACGAATCTGTTCTTTAGAACCCCTTGCACCAGAATCAAGCATCATATATACCGAGTTGAAACCTTGCTGATCCTCACGGATACGTTTCATAGCCAACTCAGTTAATTGAGCGTTAGTAGATGTCCAAACATCAATAACCTGATTATATCTTTCGTTGTTGGTTATAAGACCCATATTATAATTGGACATAATACCATCTACCTGAACATTGGCTTCACCAATCATGTCCATCTTCTCAGCAGGAATAATAATATCCCCTAAACTAAAGGACAATCCACCTTTGAAAGCGAATTCATAACCCATAGTCTTAATCTTATCTAAGAATGCAGCTGTAACAGGTACACTTGTTACGGCTAAAATATCACCGATGATATTTCTTAAGGCTTTCTTATTCAATACTTGGTTAATAAAACCTGCCTCTTCTGGAACGTGATTATTAAATAATACACGACCAACGGTTGTAGGAATGATTTTATAAACTAGCTCACCTTCTTCATTGAAATCTTTAGCTCTAACTTTTATACCTGCATTAAGATTTACCATACCTTCATTGAAAGCAATCTCTACTTCTTCTGCTGAGTAAAAAGTTAATCCTTCACCAATAATTGGAACTTCTGGTGTTGATTTACGCTCTTTGGTCATATAATAAAGACCCAAGACCATATCCTGTGATGGTACCGTAATAGGTGAACCATTAGCAGGGTTTAATATATTTTGAGAAGCAAGCATCAATAATTGCGCTTCTAAAATAGCTTCTGGTCCTAATGGTAAGTGAACCGCCATTTGATCCCCATCAAAATCCGCATTAAATGCAGTACATGCCAATGGGTGAAGACGTATTGCTTTACCTTCTATTAATTTTGGTTGGAATGCTTGAATACCTAAACGGTGTAATGTAGGAGCCCTGTTCAATAAAACTGGGTGACCTTTCAATACATTCTCTAAAATATCCCAAACTACGGGCTCTTTTTTGTCTATTATTTTCTTAGCAGACTTTACTGTTTTTACAATACCTCTTTCAATCAGTTTTCTGATTACGAAAGGCTTGTACAACTCAGCAGCCATATCTTTTGGAAGACCACACTCGTATAAGTTCAGTTCTGGGCCTACAACAATTACCGAACGTGCAGAGTAATCAACACGCTTACCAAGTAAGTTTTGACGGAAACGACCTTGCTTACCTTTCAATGAATCTGAAAGTGATTTCAATGGTCTGTTAGATTCAGTCTTTACAGCAGAAGCCTTTCTTGTGTTATCAAACAAAGAATCTACCGCCTCCTGAAGCATACGCTTCTCATTTCTAAGAATAACTTCTGGAGCTTTTATCTCAACTAATCTTTTAAGACGGTTGTTACGTATAATAACCCTTCTATAAAGATCATTTAAATCTGAAGTTGCAAAACGACCACCATCTAACGGAACTAATGGACGTAATTCTGGTGGTATAACCGGAATTACCTTCATAATCATCCATTCTGGCTCGTTTTCTCTATTCTCTTGAGATTCTCTTAAAGCTTCTACAACTTGTAAACGCTTTAAAGCTTCAGTTTTACGTTGCTTAGAAGTTTCTGTATTAGCTTTATGTCTTAGCTCAAAAGAAAGCTCTTTAAGATTGATTCTACCTAATAAATCAATTAAACACTCTGCTCCCATTTTAGCAATAAACTTATTTGGGTCAGAATCTTCTAAATATTGATTTTCTTGAGGAATAGTATCAATAATATTTAAATACTCTTCTTCAGTCAAGAAATCCATTTTTTGGATCTCTTCACCTTCAGGACCTTTAGCTATACCTGGCTGAATTACTACGTAACGTTCGTAGTAAATAATCATATCCAATTTCTTGGAAGGCAAACCTAATAAGTATCCTATTTTATTTGGTAGAGAACGGAAATACCAGATATGAGCAACTGGCACAACCAAGTTAATATGACCTACACGGTCTCTACGAACTTTTTTCTCTGTAACCTCTACACCACAACGGTCACATACGATCCCACGGTAACGAATACGCTTATATTTACCACAAGCACACTCATAATCCTTTACAGGACCAAAAATACGCTCACAGAATAAACCATCACGTTCTGGTTTGTGAGTTCTATAGTTAATTGTTTCAGGCTTTAAAACTTCACCTCTAGACTCTGCCAAAATAGATTCTGGCGAAGCTAATCCTATTGAAATTTTATCGAACCTTTTTACTGGGTTATTATCTTTTATTCTAGCCATAATAGCGTGCTGATAATGTTTTAATTTGTTTTACTTAATAGTTCTTCAATATAAAATATTGAACTATTCCTCAAGTCTAATATCCAAACCTAATCCCTTAAGTTCGTGCATTAAAACGTTGAAAGATTCTGGTAAACCAGGCTCTGGCATTGTTTCTCCTTTAACAATAGATTCGTAGGTTTTAGCTCTTCCGATAACATCATCAGATTTAACCGTTAAAATCTCACGTAAAGTTGCAGATGCACCATATGCCTCTAGTGCCCAAACTTCCATCTCTCCAAAACGCTGACCACCAAATTGAGCTTTACCACCCAATGGTTGTTGTGTAATTAAAGAGTATGGTCCTATTGAACGAGCATGCATCTTATCATCTACCATGTGTCCAAGTTTCAACATATAAATCACACCTACTGTTGCAGGTTGATCAAAACGTTGTCCAGTTCCACCATCATATAAGTATGTATGTCCAAATCTTGGAATACCTGCTTCGTCAGTGTAAGCATTAATCTGATCTAAAGTAGCACCATCAAAAATTGGTGTAGCGTACTTTCTACCAAGTTTAAGACCAGCCCAACCTAATACAGTTTCATAAATCTGTCCAATGTTCATACGAGAAGGTACACCCAATGGATTAAGAACGATATCTACAGGAGTTCCATCTTCCAAGAACGGCATATCTTCATGACGTACAATTCTAGATACAATACCTTTGTTACCGTGTCTACCTGCCATCTTATCACCAACTTTAAGCTTACGCTTTTTAGCAATATAGACTTTAGCCAACTTCATAATACCAGCTGGCAACTCATCACCAACAGATATTGTAAACTTATCTCTTCTTAAGTTACCTTGTAAATCGTTAAGTTTAATTTTATAGTTATGAAGTAAATCAGCTACTAATGAATTAGTATCTCTATCCGTTGTCCAGCTTCCACCAACCAAGTGAGCGAAATCATCAACAGAGTTTAACATTTTCATTGTATACTTCTTACCCTTAGGTAATACTTCTTCTCCTAAATCATTAAGAACACCTTGAGAAGTTTTACCATTAACAATAGTAAATAATTTCTCAACTAGAACATCTTTCAATTCTTGGAATTTAACTTCATATTCCAATTCTAATTTAGAAAGCTCTTCTTTATCTTCAGAACGTTTTCTCTTATCCTTTACAGATCTAGAAAACAATTTCTTATCGATAACAACACCTCTTAAAGAAGGCGAAGCTTTTAATGAAGCATCTTTTACATCACCAGCTTTGTCACCAAAAATAGCACGTAACAATTTTTCTTCAGGAGTTGGATCAGATTCTCCTTTTGGAGTAATCTTACCAATTAGAATATCACCAGGTTTAACTTCGGCACCTATTCTGATCATACCGTTTTCATCAAGGTCTTTTGTAGCCTCTTCAGAAACGTTAGGTATATCATGCGTAAGCTCCTCTGCTCCTAATTTAGTATCTCTAACATCTAAAGAATACTCATCAACATGTATAGAAGTGAAAATATCATCACGAACAACTTTCTCTGAAATTACAATTGCATCCTCAAAGTTGTATCCTTTCCATGGCATAAATGCCACTGTTAAGTTTCTACCTAATGCTAATTCACCTTTTTCAGTTGCATAACCTTCACAAAGAACTTGACCTTTTTTAACTCTATCGCCAACTTGTACAATTGGTTTTAGGTTAATGTTTGTACCCTGGTTCGTCTTTCTAAACTTCACCAAGAAATAAGTCTTACTATCGTCTTCGAAACTGATCAATCTTTCCTCATCAGTTCTATCATACTTAATAGTAACTTTTTGAGCATCTACATACTCAATAACCCCATCACCTTCAGCATTAATCAATACTCTTGAATCTGAAGCTACTTGACGCTCTAAACCTGTACCAACAATCGGAGATTGTGGTTTTAATAAAGGAACTGCTTGACGCATCATGTTTGATCCCATCAAAGCCCTGTTTGCATCATCATGTTCCAAGAAAGGAATTAAAGATGCAGATATAGATGCAATTTGATTAGGTGCAACATCAGTATATTGAATTTCTGATGGGTCAACAACAGGGAAATCACCTTCCTCTCTTGCAATAACCTTTTCAGCATCAATTGTACCATCTTCCTTCATAGGAATGTTTGCTTGCGCAATTTTCATTCCCTCTTCCTCTTCAGCACTTAAATATGCGAAATTCTTGTAGTCAACTACAGAATCTGTAACTTTTCTATATGGTGTCTCTAAGAAGCCCATCGGATTTACTTTCGCAAATACAGATAATGAAGATATCAAACCAATGTTTGGACCTTCAGGAGTTTCAATAGGACATAAACGACCGTAGTGTGTATAGTGAACATCACGTACTTCGAAACCTGCACGTTCTCTAGATAAACCACCTGGCCCTAGTGCAGATAGTCTTCTTTTGTGCGTAATCTCTGCTAATGGATTCGTTTGATCCATAAACTGAGATAACTGGTTTGTACCAAAGAAAGAATTAATAACTGAAGATAATGTCTTAGCGTTAATCAAATCTATAGGTGTAAATACCTCATTATCACGAACATTCATACGCTCACGGATTGTTCTCGCCATACGTGCAAGACCAACACCGAATTGAGAAGACAATTGCTCACCTACCGTTCTAACACGACGGTTAGACAAGTGATCAATATCATCAATCTCAGCTTTTGAGTTAATTAACTCAATTAAATATTTAATAATAGTTATGATATCTTCTTTAGTCAAGACTTGCTTGTCCATTCCAATATCCAACTGTAATTTTTTGTTCATTCTGTAACGACCAACTTCACCTAAGTTGTAACGTTGATCAGAGAAGAATAATTTATCTATGATACCACGTGCTGTTTCCTCATCTGGCGGCTCAGCATTACGTAATTGACGATAGATATGCTCAACTGCTTCTTTTTCAGAGTTCGTTGGATCTTTCTGTAATGTATTATGAATAATAGCATAATCAGACTGCGCATTATTCTCTTTATGCAAAAGAATAGTTTTTACATCCGCATCTATAATTTCGGCTATATGTTCTTTTTCAAGAATAGTATCTCTATCAAGAACGATTTCATTACGTTCAATCGATACTACCTCACCAGTATCCTCATCTACAAAATCCTCGTGCCAAGTGTTCAAAACTCTTGCCGCTAATTTACGACCAAGTACTTTTTTAAGTCCGGCATTAGAAACTTTAACTTCTTCCGATAGGTCAAAAATCTCTAAAATATCTTTATCACGTTCAAAACCAATAGCTCTAAACAATGTAGTAACCGGTAATTTTTTCTTTCTATCGATATAAGCATACATAACGCCATTAATATCGGTAGCAAATTCTATCCAAGAACCTTTAAAAGGAATTACCCTAGCAGAATATAATTTTGTTCCATTTGCATGGAAAGACTGTCCAAAGAATACACCAGGAGAACGGTGCAACTGAGAAACAACAACCCTTTCTGCGCCATTGATAACAAAAGTACCACTTGGAGTCATATAAGGAATCGTACCTAAATAAACATCTTGTACAATTGTTTCGAAATCCTCATGTTCCGGATCCGTACAATATAATTTAAGACGTGCTTTTAAAGGAACGCTGTAAGTAAGACCACGCTCGATACATTCTTGAATAGAATATCTTGGTGGATCTATGAAATAATCTAAAAATTCCAATACAAACTGATTTCTTGTATCAGTAATTGGAAAGTTTTCCATGAAGGTGTTATAAAGACCTTCGTTACCTCTTTCATCTGATTTAGTCTCTAGTTGAAAAAAGTCTTGGAAAGATTTAATCTGAATATCTAAGAAATCCGGGTAATCCGGTGTGTTTCTTGCGGAAGCGAAGCTTATTCTTTCAGTATTATTTGTGAACATCTACGGACAGTGTTTTGATCGTGAGTACTAAATGAGTAGTATACTTCTTAATATACCTAATTCTATAAAATGGCTTAGGTCTAAACGCAAAAAGCGCAAAGACCTAAACCAAAAGTAATATGGTTGTTGCTATTATTTAAGCTCAACTTCTGCTCCAGCTTCTTCCAATGATTTTTTGATACCTTCAGCTTCATCTTTAGAAACTGCTTCTTTAACAGCTTTTGGTGCGCTGTCAACGATATCTTTCGCATCTTTCAAACCTAAACCAGTTAATTCTTTAACCAATTTAACTACTGCTAATTTAGAAGCACCTGCTGCTTTCAATATTACATCGAATTCAGTTTTCTCATCTGCTGCTTCACCAGCTTCACCACCACCACCGGCAGCTACCGCTACTGCTGCTGCCGCAGGCTCAATACCGTATTCATCTTTTAATATATCAGCTAACTCGTTTACTTCTTTAACTGTTAAGTTAACTAATTGTTCTGCGAAATCTTTTAAATCTGCCATTTTCTATCGTTTAATAAAATTTTTAAAATATACTTAGTTTATTGTGCGTACTTATCTTTCAGATAATGTTTTAAGGATACCAGCGATTTTTCCACCACCAGATTTAAGTCCAGAAATAACATTTTTGGCTGGAGATTGTAACAATCCAATTATTTCACCAATCATTTCTTCTTTAGACTTAATGCTAACTAAAGCATCCAAGTTTTCATCACCTATATATATTGCTTCTTCTACAAAAGCTCCTTTCAATAAAGGCTTATCAGATTTTTTTCTGAAATTCTTTATCAATTTCGCTGGAGCATTGGCAACCTCAGAAAACATAAGAGAAGTATTCCCTTTTAATATTTCTGGTAATTCACCAAATTCTTTGTCAGAAGCTTCCATTGCTTTTGCAAGCAATGTGTTTTTAACTACAGCTAGTCTAATATCAGCTTTAAAACAAGCTCTTCTTAAATCAGAAGTTGTTCCTGCATCTAAACCTGAGATATCAGCTACATATATAGTGCTGCTATCTGCCAACTGCGTAGTCAAATCTTTTATAACCGTTGCTTTTTCTTCTCTTGTCATACTATTAATTTTTAACTACCAGTTGTTAAACTGACTTTGGATCTAATTGCAAACTAGGACTCATTGTGCTTGACATGAAAATTGTTTTCATATATACACCCTTTGCCGCAGTTGGCTTCATCTTATTCAAAGTATCTAACAACTCCTTAGCATTATCTGCTAATTTATCAGCAGAAAAAGAAGCTTTACCTATCGCTGCGTGAACGATACCGGTTTTATCAACTTTAAAATCTATTTTACCTGCCTTAACTTCAGATACAGCTTTCGCTACATCCATAGTAACAGTTCCTGTTTTTGGATTAGGCATTAAACCTCTTGGTCCTAATACACGACCTAATGGTCCTAATTTACCCATTACACTTGGCATAGTGATGATTACATCAACATCCGTCCAACCGCTTTTGATTTTATCCAAATACTCATCTAAACCAACATAATCAGCTCCGGCTTCTTGAGCCTCTGCTTCTTTGTCTGGTGTTACCAAAGCCAAAACTTTAACATCCTTACCAGTTCCATGAGGTAATGTTACCACACCACGAACCATTTGATTTGCTTTTCTTGGATCTACACCCAAACGAACAGCTAAATCTACAGATGCATCGAATTTTGTATTGGTTATCTCTTTAATTAAAGCTGAAGCTTCCGTAACAGAGTATAATTTATCTTTCTCTATTTTGGAGTGCGCTTCCTTTTGCTTCTTAGTTAACTTTGCCATTTAATTACTTTTAAGATTTTAAAAAGGTTTTTTTCCTGCTACCTTCATACCCATAGAACGCGCAGTACCCGCTATCATACTCATAGCAGATTCTACCGTAAATGCATTAAGGTCAACCATTTTATCTTCGGCTATTGCCTTGATTTGGTCCCAGGTAACACTACCTAATTTTACTCTGTTAGGTTCGCCAGATCCTTTTTTAATCTTAGCCGCTTCCAATAGCTGAATTGCCGCCGGTGGAGTTTTTACAACGAAGTCGAAAGACTTATCCTTGTAAACGGTGATAACAACTGGTAATATTTTACCTGGTTTATCCTGTGTACGAGCATTAAATTGCTTACAGAATTCCATTATGTTAACACCAGCAGCTCCTAAGGCAGGTCCAACCGGTGGCGATGGATTCGCTGCACCTCCCTTAACTTGTAGTTTAACTACTTTACCTATTTCTTTTGCCATTGTTTAAAATTAAATTGAAAGTGTGTTTACGGAAGCAACACTACTTTAATTATATGTATGTAACACTTATTCTAATACTTATATCTTTTCAACTTGCATGTAGCTCAACTCTAATGGTGTTTTTCTTCCGAAAATCTTAACCATAACCTCAAGCTTACGTTTCTCTTCATTTATTTTCTCCACAGTACCATTGAAGCCATTGAAAGGACCATCAATTACTTTTACCGTTTCACCAAAAACAAATGGGATAGCAACACTATCTGTATTCACAGCTAGCTCATCTACTTTACCAAGCATTCTGTTCACTTCATTTTTTCTTAAAGGAACAGGATCCCCTCCTTTAGTTTCTCCTAAAAACCCTATTACATTTGTAATAGACCTTATAATATGAACCATTTCACCACCAAGGTTTGCTTTTATCATAATATAACCAGGAAAATAAACTCTTTCTTTGTTTATTTTCTTTCCATTTCTGATTTGAACAACCTTTTCTGTAGGAACAAGGACATCTTCTAAATAGTCAGAGAAACCATGACGCTCTACTTCACTCTCAATGTATCCTTTGATTTTATTCTCTTGACCACTAACAGCTCTAACAACGTACCACTTTTTATCCAATACTTCTGACATAGTCCTATTAGTTTAAAACGAAGTTGAAATAAGATTTAATCACTTTACTAAAGACCGTATCCACTCCCCAAGTTGCCAAGGCAAAAAGGATAGAAAACACAGCTACAATAACCATCAAGTTAGATGATTCTGCACGTGATGGAAGAGTAACATTATTCCTCAACTCTTCAACGGATTCTTTTATATATGTGAACATTTAAATGCTTTTTACAATTTCAACAAATAGGATACCTATATTCCAAATTCTATTGTGGCACGGGAGGAGAGACTCGAACTCCCGACACCTGGTTTTGGAGACCAGTGCTCTACCAACTGAGCTACACCCGTATGAATAGTGACTTTTAAATCACGTATTCTATTATTTGCATGTAAAGGTGTCCCGCTTGAGCAGGACACCCTTATACACAATACTTATTTTAGATTATAATTAATCTATAATCTTAGTCACTTGACCAGCACCTACTGTTCTACCACCTTCACGGATAGCGAAACGAAGACCTACGCTTAATGCGATTGGCTGAATCAATTCAACTGTAATAGTTAAGTTATCACCAGGCATAACCATCTCAACTCCTGAAGGAAGTGCAATGTTACCTGTTACGTCTGTTGTTCTTACATAGAACTGTGGACGATAGTTATTATGGAATGGTGTGTGACGACCACCTTCTTCTTTTTTCAATACATAAACCTCAGCTTCAAATTTAGCGTGTGGCTTAACAGAACCTGGCTTACAGATTACCATTCCACGGCTAATTTGAGATTTTTCAACACCTCTTAACAAGATACCTACGTTATCACCAGCCTCACCTCTATCCAATATCTTACGGAACATTTCAACCCCAGTAATAGTAGAGTTTAATTTCTCAGCACCCATACCAATAATCTCAACAGGATCACCAGTATTAGCAATACCAGTTTCTATACGACCAGTAGCAACAGTACCACGACCAGTAATAGTAAATACATCTTCAACTGGCATTAAGAAATCTTTATCAACATCTCTTTTAGGAAGCTCGATCCAATCATCAACAGCAGCCATCAATTCCATAACAGTATCAACCCACTTTTGCTCACCGTTCAATGCACCTAATGCAGAACCAGCGATTACAGGTCCATTATCACCATCATACTCATAAAAAGAAAGTAATTCTCTTACTTCCATTTCAACAAGCTCGATCAATTCCTCATCATCAACCATATCCACTTTGTTCATGAATACAACAATTCTTGGAATACCCACCTGACGACCTAATAATATATGCTCACGTGTTTGTGGCATAGGACCATCTGTAGCAGCAACAACTAATATAGCACCATCCATTTGAGCAGCACCAGTAACCATGTTCTTCACATAATCCGCGTGACCAGGACAGTCAACGTGTGCATAGTGACGATTAGCTGTAGAATACTCTACGTGAGAAGTGTTAATTGTAATACCTCTTTCTTTTTCCTCAGGAGCGTTATCGATAGAATCGAAACTTCTCAATTCAGAAAGACCTGCATTTGCCAAAACAGTAGTAATAGCAGCAGTCAATGTAGTTTTACCGTGATCCACGTGTCCAATAGTACCTATATTTAAGTGCGGTTTGGAACGATCGAAAGTTTCCTTTGCCATGTTTAATGTATTTTATTCTTAGTTTATATTAGTGTACAAATTTATACCTTAATTGAGCCAATGACGAGAATTGAACTCGTGACCTCTTCCTTACCAAGGAAACGCTCTACCCCTGAGCTACACCGGCGTAAAGTGTTGAACCCACCCAAAAGATAGATTCCTGCCTTCGCAGGGATGACATTACTGTCAAATTTATAGAGCGGGAGACCGGGTTCGAACCGGCGACATTCAGCTTGGAAGGCTGACGCTCTACCAACTGAGCTACTCCCGCTTATAATATTACAATATTTCAATAAAATTCTCTATAAAATAGTTTAGTGGGGAGAGCAGGATTCGAACCTGCGAAGACGTAGTCAGCAGATTTACAGTCTGCCCTCGTTGGCCGCTTGAGTATCTCCCCTCAAACTAATATTTTAAAGAACTTAAGAGCCGATGGAGGGACTCGAACCCACGACCTGCTGATTACAAATCAGCTGCTCTAGCCAGCTGAGCTACATCGGCTTATTTCACGACTTTTTCTGTCATAAAAAAGCCCGCTATTTCTAACGGACTGCAAATGTATAGTATTTTTTGTTTATTCAAAACAAATTTTGAAAAATTTTTATCAAGCATGTAATCTTATTTTTTCTTTTTGCTTTATTAGCCTACGTTCCAGGGAACTACAAGCCGAGTCTACAGCCTCTTCAAATGATTTACATTGTTTTTTTACTACAAATTTATCTTTAGGAACCGAAATTTTAATCTCTACTATTTTATTCTCTTTAGCACTTGTATTCTCCACTTTCATATAAACATCTGAGCTAATCACCTTAGAATAAAAGGTTTCCACTTTGTCAAGTCTATTTTGAAGGAAATTTATCAACTTATCGTCTGCATTAAAATTTACCGATTGCGTATTTACTTTCATAGTCAGAAAATTTATGGCTTTAAGAATTTAGCCTGATTTAACAATAATTATTTATTTCCCCTAGGATGAGCTTTTGCATGAACTTTCTTTAACTCTGCAATACTATTATGCGTATAAACTTGAGTAGAAGCCAAACTAGAATGACCTAGCAACTCTTTAACAGCATTTAAATCTGCTCCTTTATTCAATAGATGAGTTGCAAAAGTATGCCTAAGAATATGCGGACTCGTCTTTACCTTCGAGGAAACCTCTCTAAAATACTTTTTTATTAATCTATAAACAAGTGTTTCATACAATTTATTGCCTGACTTCGTCAAGAACATAGTGTCTTCATCAACCACCTTGCTCAATTTCTCCCGACCCTCTAAATAATCTACAAACTTCTTTTTGGTCTCAACAAGCATAGGTATAATTCTTTCCTTATTGCGTTTGCCCAAGACCTTGATCGTCATCGCTTCAAAATCCACATCTACCACTTTTAAGGCTATAACCTCCGCCCTACGCATACCCGTAACATACAACACATGTATCAACAGCTCATCTCTTCTCCCCTCAAAATCTTCTTTATACTCTATTTCAGACAACACCTTTTCCATCTCTAATTCAGAGAAGGGAATCTCAATTTTCTTCGCAGTCTTTAATGCCTTATGCTTGTTCAACGGATTTACATCTGTAACTTCTATTTTTTGAAGAAACTTAAAATAAGCTTTCAGCGATGCTATTTTTCTATTGATAGACCTATTGTTGATTTTTTTTTCAGACAATTCAACTATCCAAAATCGAACAATATTATATTCAATGTTATCAATATCATCAACATCATAATTAGTTAAGCAGAAATTACTAAATTCTAGTAAATCATTCTCATACGCCTTAACCGTATGTTTAGAATAATTTTTCTCCAAAGAGAGATAAGAAATAAATTCACTTAAAAACATTATCTAAAGGTATCAAAGTTTTGAGTTTACTGAAATTTGAGCAAAAAAAATCCCGCAAATTGCGGGATTTTATATTTTGTACGACAAAGTCTAAACTTCTTCTTGATCTCTTAGACCTTGAATGTATTCTGCTTTTTGTATCTGTGCTCTACGAACAACTGACGGCTTATTGAACTGTTGACGCTTACGTAACTGTCTCATTGTACCTGTCTTATCGAACTTACGCTTGAAACGCTTTAAAGCTCTATCGATGTTTTCTCCTTCTTTTACTGGTATTATTAACATGGGCTAAACCTCCTCTCTTTTGTGATTAAGGCTGCAAATATAGTAACTATATTTAAACCGACAACCTTTAAACTAATTTTAAAATTTTAATTTGACCAACTACACCGTAGCTGGCTTATATTCTTTCTTATCAATAATGATTTTAGAAATAATTTCTCGCAATATTTCTGATGTACCACCACCAATTGGTCCTAGTCTACTATCTCTAAAGTTACGTGCCATTGGGTAATCTTCAATATAACCGTAACCACCTAAAAATTGCAAACATTCATAAGCTACTTCGTCAGCAACTTTTGTCGATTTTAGTTTTGATATAGTTGCCTCTTTAACTACATACTGTCCTTTATCCAAACGGTAGGCAACGGAATAATTATATTCTTTACACATATCTATATCCGCGTGTAAATCAACTACTCTATGCCTAAGTGCCTGAAA
Source organism: Maribacter zhoushanensis (assembly GCF_029350975.1). Classification (GTDB taxonomy): domain Bacteria; phylum Bacteroidota; class Bacteroidia; order Flavobacteriales; family Flavobacteriaceae; genus Maribacter; species Maribacter zhoushanensis. Next base: position 110,493 of record NZ_JARKMR010000006.1, on the reverse strand, counting down.
TTTATTTATAGATTTACCAAAAGCTTCCCTTTCTGACATGTAATTTAATGCGTAATCCAAAACATGCTCTGCTCTTGCATGAGCATTAACACCCATTATCAATCTTTCTAAAGAGAAATGCTCCATTATATATGAGAATCCCATATTTTCTTCACCCATTAGGTTTTCTACAGGAATCTTGACATTATCAAAAGCCAATTCAGCAGTATCTGACGCTCGCCAACCTAATTTATTTAATTTATTAGCTGTTACCCCTTCACTATTTCTATCTACCGTAAAAATGCTAATTCCTTTATTACCAAGCTCAGGACTTGTTTTTGCCGCCACGATCATGTAATCAGCGTAGACCCCATTTGTGATAAACGTTTTGGAACCATTTAACACATAATGATCACCTTGCTTTACTGCCGTTGTTCTCATTGCCGCTACATCACTACCCCCAAAAGGTTCTGAAATACACAAACAACCAATTTTATCACCATTTACACTAGGTCGTAAATACTTCTCCTTTAAAAAGGAATCCGCTTCTTTATTTAAATGAGTCATTGCCAAATAAGTATGCGCCCACATAGCCGCTGCAAAACCTCCAGAATTTATCTTTTGCAACTCTTCTAACAAGATAATAGTATAGAAAAGATCAAGACCTAGACCACCATCTTCTTCAGGCGTCGCTAGGCCAAAATAGCCCATATCTCCAAATTTCTTCCAAATGAACCTTTCTATAGTTCCTGTTTCTTCCCACTTATCTACATGAGGGACTACTTCTTTCTGTAAAAAATCTTTTAGGCTGTTCCTAAATAATTGATGTTCTTCTGTGAAGTACATACTTTGCATAGCGTTTTTTTTATAATGACAAATATAAAGCAATTCTATTAATACGCTCTGACGGAAATTCCTCAATTTTTACTAATTCGTTCAAAGAATTGATACTTCCGTTGAGATTACGATAATTTACAATGCTCTGAGCGACGTGTTTTTGCAGATATATCAATTTAGACAATTCTTCAACAGTAGCAGTATTTACATTTATTTTTAAAATATCAGGCTTGGTTACTACTTTAAACTGTTTTAAAGCTCTTTCCACAACATCTGGCTCTAGACCATAAACATCTTGCAATTGATCTTCAATTAAAAAACCGCCCAAGCGATCTCTAAATTTAATTATTCTAGCCGATAATTTCTCCCCTATTCCGCTTACTTGCCGTAGCTCTTCTGCCGTCGCGGTATTTAAATCTTTCCAAACAACTTTCTTTAGTTTATTATCCAGGCTAAATGTGTTTGATTTAAATGCCGTTTTCCTCTTTCTATTCTGAGTCCACTCTGGAAATTTAAAATATGGAGATATAATATCTAGTAATGAATCTGAAACTTTTGTAACATCTTGAAACTCTTTAGCCGAATTCACAAATAGTTCTTTAGTTCTAAAAACATGTAACCTATCTATTTCAGCAACTGACATACCTAATGTATACCCTTTAAAATCAGTAATAAAATTTGGATTTAAAGGAAATATGCGAACAGTATCTTTTTCTAACGCTACAATTTTCAAAGAATCTATTTCAGCTTGAGCCACACTATCAATTTGCAAGGGTGTAGATTGATTGACCGCGTATGTATTGTACAGATAATATCCTATTTGAATACTAATCAGAAAAAATAGCAAAAAGAAAATCCCACTTCGTTCTTGTTTATTGAACTTAAAGTGGGATTTAAATGAATTCATGACAATTCTTAATCTTCTATAGCGTCATACTTTAGTTTGATCGCATCTAAATATCTATTCAATTGTTTTTTCACAACTGGGAACAAGAAGAACAGACCTACCATATTTGGGAATACCATTGCAAATATCATTGCATCTGAAAAAGCCCAAATAGATTTCATACTTGCTGCAGCTCCAATTACTATAAACGTACAGAACAATAATTTATAAACCATATCAGCTGTTTTACCTCTACCGAATAAATATTTCCAAGACTGTAGTCCGTAATAAGACCAAGAAATCATGGTAGAAACTGCAAATAACACTACCGCTATAGTCAAGAATATATTAGAATAAGGTATATACTCAGCAAAAGCAACAGCAGTAATACCAGCACCTTCATACGGCATGCCATCTATTAAAACTGCACCAGAACCATCACCGCCATAAGTAAATGCACCACCAAAATTAAAGATGATAATTACTATCGCTGTCATTGTACAAATAACTACAGTATCAATGAAAGGCTCTAACAAAGCTACCAAACCTTCAGAAGCTGAATATTTTGTTCTTACCGCAGAATGGGCAATAGATGCTGAACCCGCACCTGCTTCATTTGAAAATGCCGCTCTTTTAAAACCAACCAACAGCACACCAATAAGACTACCCACACCAATTGCAGTAGGGTTAAATGCCTCTGTAACTATTAAAGAAATAGCGTCATCTACAAGTGAAAAATTACTAAGGATGATATATAGACAAGCAACAATATACATTACCGCCATAAATGGCACTACTTTTTCAGTTACTTGAGCAATACGCTTAATACCACCAATGATTATTACACCAACAAGGATTGCCAACACAAGACCCACAATAGCCCCGGCTGCAGTACTTTGCCAGTTAAAAAGTTCTTTGATTACTATAGTAGCTTGGTTTGACTGAGCCGCGTTACCACCACCAAAAGAACCACCAATACAAAAAATTGCAAAAATAACAGCAGCAACCTTACCTATGGTTTCAAAGCCTCTTTCTTTAAGACCTTTACTTATATAGTACATTGGACCACCATAAACGGTACCATCTTCACCTACATCTCTATATTGAACACCAAGCGTACATTCCACAAATTTTGATGACATACCTAAAAGTCCACATACAATCATCCAAAATGTAGCACCAGGTCCACCTAAGGCAATAGCCAAAGCTACACCTGCAATATTACCGTTACCAACTGTACCGGAAACTGCAGTTGCCAATGCTTGAAAATGGCTTACTTCACCTTCTGAGCTTTCATCCCTAATAGTATCAATGATATCGCCATCTATAGCCAAATCATTTTCCATACTAACCAGATGGTCTTCTATATCTACATTAGTCAAATCTTGACCTTGAGCAATACCATCTTCACCATAAAGATTTTGCGCTCCATGTTTTTCTATATCCTCATACTTACCGCGAACGGTATTAATGGCTTTTCCAAAAAATCTAATGTTTGGAAACCCAAAATATATTGTAAAAAATAATGCACTACCTACTAATAACACTAATACGAACGGTATGTCTGGATCATGCCAAACATTAAAGAAAATTACCGCTGAAAAGAAGTCGGAGATGGGTTGAAAGGCTTGATCAATTTGTTGATCTAATCCTTGTTCTTGAGAAAATATTAAAAAAGGAAATAAAAAGGTAAACAGGTTTAGAAGTTTATACTTCATAAGTTTAGAATTTATTTTTTGAGTTAGTTTGTCTAGCAATATCCTAAAAATAATGGATGCAATCAAATATATATGGTAGAAAGATGATTATTCTATGTTAAACATTTCGTTCAATTTCTTAATTTGTTCTGGCCTACCCAGTACTATAACCTTACTTTTTGGCTGTAATTCCATATCAGCTTCTGGGTTTATAGTATACTCACCATCCGGTGAAATATAACCTATTATAGTACATCCTGTTTTTCTTCGTAAATCTAAATCTCTCAAAGAATTACATTCAATCTGATCCGCAAAATCCTCTATGGCTACCTCTTCTAAATTAGTAGTATGTTCACCCTCCATAGAGAGCTTGTCCATAAAAGTGATAAGGTCTGGCATTACCACTAGAGATGCCATATGATCACCTCCAATTTTATCTGGCATAATTACCTTATTTGCTCCTGCCAAGAATAATTTTTTCTGAGAATTCACTAAAGAAGCCCTACTGATAATAAAAAGATTCTTTTTCATTTGTCTTGCCGACAGTACTACAAATAAATTTGCCGCATCATCTGGCAAAGTAGCTATTAAATATTGAGCTCTTTCAATACCCGCCTCTAACAATACATCATCATCATTGGCATCGCCTTCAATAAACAAGACATCATCTTCATAGCGCTCTATCACCTCTTTATCTTTCTCTATCACCACAAATGGTCTTTTATATGCCTTAAGCCTTTCTGCAGCTTGCATACCATTTCTACCAAAACCACATACGATAACATGCTGATTTAAATTTGCAATAGCATTTTTCATTTTTTTCTTTTTTAGCAGTTCTACTGAATTTCTAGAGAGCAGGTAGTCAGTAACTATAGTTATAGCAAAACCAACTATGAATACACTTGTCACAATAAGGATGATAGTGAATATTTTCCCTTCAGGTCCCATTGGCCTAACCTCTGAAAAACCAACAGTGGTTACCGTTATTATGGTCATATAAAATGCATCGACCCAAGAATAGTCTGCCACAAAACGATATCCTAAAACTCCAAAAGCCAAAACCATCAGCATCAAAGTCAATGCTAAATATATTTTAGACTTAAATAATTTCATCATATGTTAAAGATCAAAAACTGAATTTCGTTTGGTATATATCAAATCTTTTATTCTTAGCCAAAAAGCCAAGAACAAATAAAGAGCAAAACCAAAGCCTACAGTGACAAAGGTGAGATAAATGAATGATGTTCTTACCACTCTAGCCCTTATACCTAATCGTTCCGCTATTCTACCGCATACCTCATATCCTCTCTTTTGAAAATAATGTAGTAATTTATAAAACACGTTCATAGGGTATAAAATTAGCCTTTTATATTCATTAATGAAGCCCCAATAGCACAATCTAAACATTTATCTTTTATACAATAGTTAGTGTATAACTGAAGATATGCCTGAGAATCCTTAGCATTTTCAAGCGTTTCTCCTAGTTTACCAAACTTAGATATAATACTGTTTTCTTCCTTTTTAATTCCTGACATCATTTTAAGAAATCTTTCATTTTCTAACCCACCTTTATAGCGATTGTAGGCGAACTTTAAAGGAATTATAGTATTTATGAGCAGAAGATTTAAAAACGAATTTGAAATTCCCTTTTTACTCTTTTTTGAAATTTTACCGAAATTAAAATGGGTTTCCCAATATTCAGATGTACCTATGTTTAAGATTTTGGTATAGTCGGTATGTTCATCCTCTATCAACAAATGAAAGAGATTATTATTTTCAGCGTATAATGCGCTTAATTGAGCTAGTCTAATGGTTGGAAAATTTGATGGTCTTAATCGAAAAAATTCAGGAGACTTAAAAACAGGGTTTAAGCTAAACTTATGTTTTAAGAATTCATATTCTTTTTTCAATTCAGCAAAGTAAGTATCACCGTCATTTGTTTTATTCAATAAGCTTGCCTGTCCTAAAAACAAACTTTCCATTAGAAGTGGCTTGTGGTATAACTTTCTTATTATTGAAAAATCAATTGACTTTCCGATTTCAACAAAAGATTCTCTATTTATTTTAGAACCAAAGGTTTTTAATAGCATTAAGAATAACACTTGCTCCCAATCATTGTTTGTTTCTTTTAATAGTTGATTAATAAAATCTGATTTCTGTTCTAATCGCTCTACAAACAAACGATCTAGCCAATTATTTTTCAAAAACTCATCAACCCTCGTAAACTCATTTTCGCAATTAATGAATTTATAATTTTTACTATTGAAAAGTTCTTGATAGGTATGTAAAAGCTTTAAGGGTATATATTCTTTTAAAGACAATGTAGGTATTTCAGTTCCATCTTTTCTAAATACAGCTACATCATCTTGCCAAACTACATGAAGAATTACATTATTATAACTATCATCTTCTTGATGATTATGCGCATACCAATCTGATGATTTTAAATGAATTTCAACATTACCCGCCCATAATTGTTCGTTCAATTCTACCTGCGCGTTAAAGAAATCTGGTCCACTTAAATGATTATGCATTCCGGTAGATACTACATGTACCACTTCACCAGATGTAGTGACAAGCCCCTTAATAGGATACTTTTTATACTTCCAAATAAAGTGAAGCAAGTCTTCCTTCATTATATAAAAATAAAAAACCCGCCGTTAAGCGGGTCATTTTTTTAAAAAGAAATGAAATTATGCTGTTTCGCCTTCCCAATTCATAAATCCTCCTTGAAGGTTAAATGTCTTGTCAAAACCTAGGTTATTCATAATTGCACATGCTTGACCACTTCTGGCACCTGATCTACAATACACGTAATAATTTTTAGTTTTATCAAGTTTCTCAAGTTCTGCTACAAACTCAGGTCCTTTATAAATATCAATATTTAAAGCATTAGGTATGATCCCATCCTCTATTTCTTCTTCTGTTCTTACATCTAAAATTACTGCATTAGAATCTTTCTCTAACTGCTCTTCCCAATCTTGTTGTGATAAATCTGCCATAGTATATATTATAAGTAGTAAAATTAATCGATTTTTCTTTATTCTATTACTACTTACGAATTTAACAAATTTTTAATCTACACATAAAGTGAAATACTAAAAATAAACATACATTTGTATATACAATTATTGTACAAACATGAATGTAGAAGAGATTATTAAAACCAACCAGCAGATGCCGTTAGAAAAACGGACGCTTATTCACTTAGCCTTGGTTGTTAATAAAATTGACGAAGAAATAGCAACGGTACTTAAACCTTTTGATATCTCTATTCAACAATTTAATGTTTTAAGAATTCTTAGAGGTCAAAATGGCAAACCAGCAAATCTTTCTACTATCAACGAAAGAATGGTAACTAAAATGAGTAATACCACTCGCCTAGTCGATAAATTAATATTAAAGGGTTTTGTCAATAGAACCGTCTGTTTAAAAAACAGGCGCAAAGTTGAAATTGTAATTACAGAGGGAGGTTTAAACATACTAAATAAAATTGATGGAATACTTTTTGAAGCCGAAAAGAGAATACTTAAAAATTTTGACAAGACAGAACTACATGAACTTAATGAACTATTAAATAAATTTTAAGTAAAATAAATGAACACATTACTAGATAATTTAAACTGGCGCTATGCCACTAAAAAATTCGATAGCTCTAAAAAAGTGAGCAGCGAGAATTTAAATACTTTACTAGAAGCTGCAAGATTAACAGCTTCTTCATACGGTCTTCAACCTTACCACATATACGTTATTGAAAACGCGGATATAAGAACTCAACTAAGAAAAGCTTCTTATGACCAACCACAAATAACAGATGCTTCCCATATCATTGTTTTAGCTAATAAACCTACTTTTGATGGTACCATGATAGATGATTATATTCAAAATATCATGGCAATTCGTGGTTTATCTAAAGATGATTTAGAAGGTTTTTCACAGACTATGAAATCAACTTTATTAGATTTACCAGATGCCCAAAAAAACTTATGGACATCAAACCAGGCATATATTGTTTTAGGCAATTTAATGACGGTTGCGGCAGAAATCAAAATAGATACTTGCCCTATGGAAGGCTTTGACAAAGAGCAGTACAGTGAAATTTTAGGTCTTAGCGATAAAGGTTTAAATGCTGCAGTTGTTTTAGCCGTTGGCTACAGATCTTCTGAAGACGAGACTCAAAATTACCCTAAAGTAAGATATTCAAAAGAACAAATAATTACACATATATAAATTAAACACAATCATTTTAAAATTAGACACATGAAAAAATCATTATTAAGTTTAGTATTCGTTGCCGTTTTCGGATATACAGCAACCGCTTCTACCCCTATTGAGTCAGAAAAAAAAGAAGTAAAAGTTAGTGAGAGCACCGTTACTTGGAAAGGTTATAAAGTTACAGGTTCTCATGAAGGAACTATCAATCTGAAATCTGGTCATTTAGAAATGAAAGGCAAGAAATTAATTGGTGGCGAGTTTGTAATTGATATGACTTCCATTTCTTGTTCAGATTTACAAGCAGGTCAAGGAAAAGAAAAGTTAGAAGGTCATTTACAATCTGCAGATTTCTTTGGTGTTGAAAATAACCCTACTTCTAAATTAGTTTTTACTTCTGTTAAAGCTATGAACGACAATTCATATACTGTAACCGGAGACTTAACTATTAAAGGTATTACAAAGCCTGTTACACTTGTAGTTTCTATGTTTGAAAACAAGGCTACCGCAACCTTAAAAGTTGACAGAACTAAATTTGATATTAAGTATGGTTCAGGAAGCTTCTTTGATAATTTAGGAGACAAAGCTATTTATGATGATTTTGATTTGGTAGTAGATTTAGCACTATAGAATCTTCTAAAAGAATCATATTACAACAATTTAAAATCCCTTTGAGATATATTCAAAGGGATTTTTATTTTTGACAAAGTAAAGTTTGAAAGTTTAAATTTCCTTTTTATATTTGATGCTCAATGAAAAATTTAATCGCAAATACTTGGTGGTGGAACAACTTACGAAAAACATCGTGAGCAAAGCATCATTGTAGTAAAACTATATAAAGGCTTGTCATCACGACAAGCCTTCTTTATTTTATAAAATTAGCTATGACCTATCAATTTAAGACATATCATAAAAAAATTCTTGCCGACACTATGACGCCGGTAAGCGTTTATTTAAAAATTAGAGACCGTTTTCCTAATAGTATATTATTAGAAAGTAGCGATTACCACGCTAACAACAATAGCTTCTCCTATATATGCTGTAACCCAATTGCTTCTATTAAAGTGGAAAATGAAATCATTGTTAAACAATTTCCTGATGGGGTTACCGAAGAAATTAAAATTTCCCCTGAAACAAACGTTGTAGAGATTATAGATAATTTCAGTAAAGCTTTTAAGGCAGATAACAATGACTATAAGTTCATTAACAATGGGTTGTTTGGCTATATGGCTTACGATGCTGTTCGATATTTTGAAGATGTAGATATTTCGGTTAAAGATGACTCTGTTCATATTCCAGATATTTACTACGCCGTATATCAAAATATCATTGCTATAAACCATTATAAAAATGAAGCCTACCTATTTGCACATTGTTATAATACCGAGAATAATATACCAGAATTAGAACAACTTTTAAGTATTAGAAACTTTGCTACTTACAATTTTAAAATAGAGGGTAAAAGAGAATCTAACCTAGAAGATGCTGAATATAGAGAACATGTAGACTTAGCTAAAAAACACTGTCAACGTGGCGATGTGTTTCAGCTTGTTTTAAGCCGTCGTTTTTCTCAAGGTTTTAAAGGTGATGAATTTAACGTGTACAGAGCATTACGTTCTGTTAATCCGTCTCCATACTTGTTTTATTTTGATTATGGTGATTTTAAAATATTTGGGAGTTCACCAGAAGCCCAACTAATCGTTAGTGAAGGCAAGGCTGAAATTCACCCTATTGCCGGCACATTTAAAAGAACCGGAAATGATGAGCAAGATGCTCAACTTGCCAAAGAATTGAAAACGGACAATAAAGAAAACAGTGAGCATGTCATGTTAGTTGATCTTGCCCGTAACGACCTTAGTAGAAACGGTAGTGTAGTACAGGTAGAAAATTATAGAGAGGTACAATTCTTCTCTCATGTAATACACTTGGTTTCTAAGGTTACCGGAATGAAGAAAAGTGATATACCTACCATGAAAGTGGTTGCAGATACTTTTCCTGCCGGTACATTAAGCGGTGCGCCAAAACACATGGCAATGCAACTTATTGAAAAATATGAAAAAACCAGTCGTGGTTATTATGGCGGAGCTATAGGTTTTATGGATTTTTCCGGAAACTTCAATCATGCCATTATGATTAGAACTTTTCTAAGCAAGAATCACAAATTGCATTATCAGGCCGGTGCCGGATTAGTTGCTGCATCAGACCCTGAAAGTGAATTACAAGAAACATACAATAAACTAGGAGCTTTGACCAAGGCATTAGAAATAGCTGAAGACATTTAAAATGAAGAAAATATTAGTTATAGATAATTACGATAGTTTCACTTACAATCTAGTGCATTATTTAGAAGAATTAGGCTGTGAAGTAATTGTAAAACGTAATGACCAACTTACCCTTGAAGAGGTTGATGCTTTTGAAAAAATTGTACTCTCTCCAGGACCAGGCATACCTGATGAAGCTGGTTTATTAAAACAGATTATAGAAAAATACGCTCCAACCAAAAGTATCTTTGGTGTTTGTTTAGGACAACAGGCTATTGCTGAAGTTTTTGGAGGTTCCTTAATAAACCTTGACAAAGTATATCACGGCATTGCTACGACGATAAAAATCACAAAAGAAGATGTCATTTTTGAAGATATACCTAACGAAATTGAAGTAGGCAGATATCATTCATGGGTTGTTAATACTGATTTGCCAGAAGTTTTAGAAGCTACTTCGGTTGATGAGAACGGGCAAATTATGTCGCTTCGCCATAAAACCTATGATGTACGTGCCGTGCAGTTTCATCCAGAATCTGTTCTTACACCACATGGAAAAAAAATGTTAGAGAATTGGTTGAACGCCAAAGCATAGTAATAAGTATCAAGTACGAGGGCAATATTGACTGCGCCGTACCAATACGAACTAGGTAATACTTTAAAAAATGAAAGAGACATTAAATAAACTTATAAATCACGAAATACTTTCTAAGGAAGATGCTAAACGCATTTTGGTAAATATTGCCAAAGGTGATTACAACACTAGTCAGATTGCTGCATTTTTAACCGTATATATGATGCGTAGTATTACCATAGAGGAACTTGAAGGATTTAGAGACGCATTGCTTGATCTATGTTTGGCGGTAGATTTATCTACCTACAACCCTATTGACCTTTGTGGTACAGGGGGTGACGGTAAAGACACCTTCAATATCTCTACACTTTCTTCTTTTGTTACCGCTGGTGCGGGCATTAAAGTTACTAAGCATGGTAATTACGGGGTATCTTCTAAATGTGGTAGTAGTAATGTGATGGAATTTTTAGGGATAAAATTTAGTAATGATGCAGGTTTCTTAGAAAAATGTATTGAAGAAGCTGGTATTTGTGTATTGCACGCTCCCCTATTTCACCCTGCTATGAAAAATGTAGCTCCTATTCGTAAAGATTTAGCGGTAAAGACATTCTTTAATATGTTAGGTCCTATGGTAAATCCTGCTTTTCCTAAAAACCAAATGGTGGGTGTTTTCAATTTAGAATTAGCTCGCATGTACGGATATCTGTATCAGAAAACCGATAAAAACTTTACTGTTCTTCATGCATTAGATGGTTATGATGAAATTTCCCTTACAGGAAATACCAAAACCATTTCTAATCATACTGAAAGCATGCTAAAACCATCTGATTTTGGTGTAAATCAAATAAAGCAAAGTGATATTGTTGGTGGAGATTCTATTGTTACTTCGGCGCAAATATTCCTTAATGTTTTACAAGGTAAAGGTACTGAGCCGCAAAATAATGTAGTGTGTGCCAATGCAGGTATTGCAATTGCTACAGTAAAGAACCTTACTCCTCTTGAAGGGTTTGAAAAAGCTAAAGAATCTTTACTAGGTGGACACGGATTAACTGCTTTGAAAAAAATACAGGAACTGAGTAAAAATTAAAGCTTCGTGTCTCGTAATAACGAGATGGCAAAGAACAATTAGTATATGAATATTTTAGATAAAATAGTAGCTGACAAACGTAAAGAGGTCGATTTAAAGAAGTCGATTATACCCGTTTCTCAACATGAGGCTTCTGTGCTTTTTGAAAGAAAAACAATTTCTTTGGCTCAAGCACTTAAAAATAGTGATACAGGAATTATTTCTGAATTTAAACGCAGATCTCCATCTAAAGAAAGCATCAACCAAAATGCTAATGTTGGGCAAGTTGCCAAAGGTTATGAAAAAGCTGGTGTTTGCGGTATGAGCGTACTTACAGATATTAAATATTTTGGCGGCTCTATTGAAGATTTAATTTTAGCCCGTGCATCTGCTCAACTTCCTTTACTTCGTAAAGAGTTTATTATTAGCGAATATCAAATTATTGAAGCTAAAGCTAATGGTGCAGATGTTATTTTACTTATCGCTGCCATATTAACGAAACAAGAAATTAAGACGTATTCTGAATTGGCAAAAAGCTTAGGCTTAGATGTATTGTTAGAAGTTCATAATGAAGCTGAACTTCATAAATCTATTATGCCAAGTTTAGATATGTTAGGTGTAAATAATAGAAACCTGAAGACTTTTGAGGTGAGTTTAGATACAAGTAAATTGCTATCAAAATTGATTCCAGATGATTTTGTAAAGGTTTCTGAAAGCGGAATAAGTTCTGTTGAAGCTATTAAAGAATTAAAACCTTATGGTTATGAGGGCTTTTTAATAGGTGAGAACTTTATGAAAACTGATAATCCTGGTAAAAGTGCTATTGAATTCATTAAAAACCTTAAGAACTAATGAAGCTTAAAATTTGTGGAATGAAACTGAATACAACTGAAGTCGCACAATTGCGACCAGACTATTTAGGCTTTATTTTCTGGGAACCTTCATCTCGATTTTTTAAAGGTGAGACTCCTGAACTTCCACATACAATCAGTAAAGTTGGGGTCTTTGTTGATGCGGAATTTGATTATATCATTGATATGGTTAGTAAACACCAGTTACAAGGGTTACAATTACATGGCCATGAGAGTCCAGAATATTGCACTAAAATTGCAACTGAATTAAAAAAATTAAATCATAAAGTAGACATCATAAAAGTGTTCTCCATAAAAGACGAATTTGATTTTGATGTATTGAAACCCTATGAAAATGTGTGCCACTATTTTCTCTTTGACACTAAGGGAAAATTACCTGGCGGCAACGGATACACCTTTAACTGGTCTGTTTTAAAAAATTACCCATCCACAAAACCTTTCTTTCTAAGCGGTGGTATTGGTTTAAATAATCTGAACAAGATTAATGAGTTTATGAAAACGCCTGAATCTAAATATTGCTATGCCATTGATGTGAATAGCTCTTTTGAAATAGAACCAGGCTTGAAAAATATTGAAGAATTACAAAAGTTTAAAGAAGCGCTATGAATTATAATGCTGACGAAAAAGGGTACTACGGAGAATTTGGTGGTGCCTATATACCTGAGATGTTGTACCCAAACGTTGAAGAGCTACGACAAAATTATTTAAAACTGATGTATGAAGATTCTTTTCAAAAAGAATTCAATCAGCTTTTAAAAGACTATGTAGGTAGACCCTCTCCCCTATATTTTGCAAAACGCCTTTCTGAAAAACACGGTTGCAAAATATATTTAAAAAGAGAAGATTTAAACCATACTGGAGCCCATAAGGTCAACAATACCATTGGTCAAATTTTAATGGCCCAAAAATTGGGCAAAACTAGAATTATTGCCGAAACCGGTGCAGGTCAACACGGTGTTGCAACTGCTACGGTCTGTGCTTTAATGGGTATGGAATGTATCGTTTACATGGGTGAAATTGATATTGCCCGTCAAGCTCCTAATGTTGCCCGTATGAAAATGCTAGGCGCTGAAGTAAGACCTGCAAAATCTGGGAGCAGAACTCTTAAAGATGCAACCAATGAAGCTATTAGAGATTGGATCAACAATCCTGTAGATACACATTACATTATTGGTTCAGCCATTGGCCCGCATCCTTACCCAGACATGGTTACTCGTTTTCAGTCTATAATATCAGAAGAGATAAAATGGCAACTAAAAGAGAAAGAGGGGCGCGAAAATCCTGATTATGTAGTGGCTTGTATTGGTGGTGGCAGTAATGCCGCCGGTACATATTATCATTTCTTACATGAACCTGAGGTTGGTATTATTGCCGTTGAAGCTGCCGGGAAAGGAGTAAATTCTGGTGAAAGTGCTGCAACTTCGGCTCTTGGTAAAGTTGGTATTATTCACGGTTGTAAAACTATGTTGATGCAAACGACAGACGGTCAAATTACAGAACCCTACTCTATTTCTGCCGGATTAGATTACCCTGGCGTTGGTCCTATGCATTCACATCTTTACAAATCTGGTCGTGCAGAATTTTATTCGGCAACAGATGATGAAGCTATGGCTGCCGGATTGGAACTTTCACAATTAGAAGGTATTATTCCTGCTATTGAAACGGGACATGCATTTGCAATTTTTGAACATAAAAAATTCAAACCAGATGATGTGGTGGTTATTAGCCTTTCTGGTCGTGGCGATAAAGATTTGAACACATATATAGATTATTTTAAGTTAGCATAATACTATTATGAGCAATAGAATTACAACAAGATTACAAGAAGATAAAAAACTTCTATCCATATATTTTACCGCTGGTTATCCTACGCTTAACGATACCGTTAAAATCATTGAAGATTTAGAAAAGAACGGTGTTGATATGATTGAAATTGGATTACCCTTTAGTGATCCTTTAGCAGACGGACCAACAATTCAAGAAAGCTCTACTGCTGCGTTGAAAAATGGAATGACTACCGAAATTCTTTTCAATCAACTAAAAGATATTCGTAAAACGGTTTCTATTCCGTTAATTATTATGGGATATTTTAACCCAATGTTGCAATACGGTGTAGAAGCATTCTGTAAAAAATGTCAAGAAATTGGTATTGACGGACTCATTTTACCTGATCTACCGTTAGATGTGTATCAAGAAGATTATGAGGCTACTTTTAAGAAATACGGTCTCATCAATGTCTTTCTAATTACACCACAGACTAGTGATGCTCGTATTCATCAAATAGACGACGCCTCTAATGGATTTATTTACATGGTTAGCTCTGCAAGTGTTACCGGTTCTAAATCTGGCTTTGGTCAAGATCAAGAAAATTATTTTGAACGTATAGCTTCAATGAATTTAAAGAACCCACAAATAGTAGGTTTCGGTATTAAAGACGAAGAAACTTTTAAGCAAGCGACCAAAACCGCTAAAGGTGCAATAATTGGTTCCGCCTTTATTAAACATTTGACAGCTAACGGAACTGAAAAAACTGATGAGTTTACTAACTTAATTCGCTAAGTTGAAAGAATTTTTTAATAATTGGAAACTGATTATTCTACTATGCCTAACCCTAGGTTTAGCCCCATTTTTCCCTGAACCTCATATTTTGGGTAAATTAAAATGGATTTTTGGTGGCGCAAATGGAATGGTATTTATGGATTGGTTCGATGTAGTTTTACACGGTTTTCCTTTTGTACTTCTAATTAGATTGATTATGATGAAAATATTCAGCTCAAAAACTTCAGATTAAATTTCAGTTATTCAAATTGTTGTTGGGCACACAAAGTATTCCGAAATACTAAAAAAAAGGTTACCAAATAGGGTAACCTTTTTTTAGTCTATACGCTACAAAAAAATATAATTACTTCACTTTGTATAGGTAACTCCAATAACAACCAACTACCAACCTACACTTTTGAGCATATTTATTTCTAATATAGAAAACCTTAACAATTGACATAATCTAATTGAGGCTTAGTTCTCTGCATTTTGCTTACATTTAAAGAATATATTCACGAGAACGAACATGAAAAAATCACTTACCCTTCTATTACTTATTTCCCTTTATTCTGGATACTCTCAAGACTCCATTTTAATAAAATCTAAAGTAGCAAATGCTATAACCGAATTAAGAGAATTCGTAGCAATACCAAACGATGCTTTAAATGCCGATGATATTGATTCTAACCTTTTTTGGCTTAGAAAGAAATTTACAGAAAGAGGTTTTAATAGTACTATTTTAGAGACAGAAGGTCTTCCGTTATTTTTTGCAGCTTTACCAATGGATGATAATAAACCAACCATCTTGTTTTATATGCATTTAGATGGGCAATCTGTTGACGCTAAAAAATGGGACCAACCTGACCCTTACAAAGTAGTTTTGAAATCTAAATCTGATGATGGATGGAAAAAAGAATCCTTTTCTGAACTAGAAGATGATATTAATTATGATTGGCGACTTTTTGGCAGATCCACTTCTGATGACAAAGGACCAATCATTATGTTCTTAAACGCTATTGACGCGCTCAAAAAAGATGGTATTGACATACCGTATAATGTTAAGGTCATTTTAGATAGTGAAGAAGAAAAAAGCAGCGCTCCGTTACCGCAAGCTGTACGTACCTATAAAGATTTACTTAAAGCTGATTTTTTAGTTATAAACGATGGTCCGGTTCATGTTTCTGGAAAACCAACTATAGTTTATGGTTGTAGAGGAATTACCACATTATCAATTACAACTCACGGACCTATAAAACCTCAGCATAGTGGTCATTATGGAAATTACGCTCCAAACCCAGGTTTTCAATTAGCGCAACTTCTAGCAACTATGAAAGATGCAGATGGCAAAGTTCTAATTAAAGGTTATTATGACGGAATCCCCTTAGATGATGCAACATTAGAAATTCTAAAGAGTGTACCCGATAATATTGAAGAAATCAATAAGAACCTAGCAATTTTAACTCCTGAAAAAGTAGGTGGTTTTTATCAAGAGGCTTTACAGTATCCTTCTTTAAATATTAGAGGTTTAGGTTCTGGATGGATCGGGGATCAGGCAAGAACTATTCTACCCGCTACCGCTACAGCAGAATTAGATTTAAGGCTCGTACCAGAATCTGATGGTACCAGACTTAAAAAACTTGTTAAAGAGCATATTAAAAACCAAGGCTTTCATATAATGGACACAGCACCAACTATGGATGACCGTTTGAAGTATGACAGGATAGTGACTATTAAAGAAGGTACGGTAACAGATGCGTTTCGTACGGATTTGAATAATCCGTTTGGGAACAGTATTGTAAATACTATGGAAACAAAGTTTGGAGAAAAGCCGGTTCAAATAAGAATCATGGGTGGTACAGTTCCAATTTCCCCTTTCATCAATGAATTGAAAATACCTGCATTTATTGTACCTATGGTAAATGCCGACAATAATCAACATAGCCCTAACGAGAATTTAAAAATTGGGCAAATTGCATATGGTATAGAAACATTCTATGCACTCTTAAGTACTAAAATGTAATTGTATTACATTTTGGTAACTACTTATAACCTTTTCATACATGCCGATTCTTTTGCACTCAACCAGCAAAATTATCGGCATAGTATTTGAATTTAAATTATTATGATATTTAGATTTAATATTTTTCTTCTTTCTGTTTTTATACTAACAACAAGCTTTTCGCTAGATGATTCTAAATCCGCCGAAGCCTATAAATATTCAATAGAACGATTTCCAACCATGACGGAATCTTTACGAGACGGAGAACAATTTACTATTCAAATTAGCTCTATTGGTTGTTATCACGGCGAACGCCAAACAATTACGGTACATAATAATGCAGGAGTACTATCTGCTCGCTTAAATGAAAAAAGAAAAATTTTATCGCTATCAGACATTAATGAATTCATAGATTTTGAAATTCAATTAAGAGAATTAAAATTTGGCGGTTGCACAACCGTAGACACCTACGTTCTAAGCAATACCTATGACTCTTACAAAGTTAGCGACAGTACTTGCAGTTGGTCTGGCTATAAAAAGCTTATAGCTTTGTTTACAAAATAAAGTGGAGCCATCTACAAATAGAAGCATAGCAAAATACGCTCACATAAATTGTAATACCGCGTTTTTATTCTATACACCAATAGCTTTTAATAAACCTTTTTTTTAATTAATTTATTTAAAGTCATATTCTTTAAACATCTTAAAATCAATAAACTACCTCTACACCTAGTAATATTGGTGAATTTTATCAATTATCACGAAAACATCACGGAAGTTATCACAACAAGTTGATATTCTTGTGATTACCCTGTTATACCAATTTCATTCATTTGTTTGTAACCAAAAAAAACAGAACATATGAAAAATTTCAACTTTTTATCCATTTTAATGCTCTTGCTAGTTATGGCAAGTTGTTCAGATGACGACAATGCCATTGTTGATGTAATCATACCAGCATCTGGTGATATTGCCGGCGGACCCTTTACCTTTTGTGTAGATGGTGTACCAGACATGGTTAATGGCATTGTCCTAAATAGTGAAAGCTCTTCCGGCAGTTTAAGTACCTGGGTCATTACTGATGACCAGAATAATATTCTTGGTCTTCCGCCAACTTTAGATGCCGTTTATGGGGTAGACTTTGACGCTGCCGGTGCCGGCACTTGCCTTATTTGGTATCTGCGCTATGAAGAAGGGTTGGTAGGTCTAGAAATGGGCTTGAATACCAACAATTTTGAAGGCTCGTTTGATTTATCTAATTCTATAGAAGTTCAAAGAAATGAAACCATTGCCGGTGTTCTATCTGGTGGACCATATGAATTTACTGTTGACGGCAATGCAGATTTCGTTACCGATATCACTTTAAACTCAGAAGATGCAATAGGTACCAATAGTACCTTTGTAATTACCGATGATGAACTGAACATTCTAGGACTACCACCTACGCTAGATGCAGTCAAAGAAGTTGATTTCGATATGGCCGGAGCGGGAGTTTGCCTTATCTGGTATCTTCGTTTTGAAGATGGTCTGGTAGGCGCAGAAGCTGGTATGAACGCAGGCGAGCTTGAAGGATGTTTTAGCTTATCAAATTCTATTCAAGTTACACGATTGGATGCTGCAAACGCTGGTACCATTTCAGGCGGACCTTTTAACTTCTGTGTAGATGGTGAAGTAGATAATGTTTACGGTATAACTTTAGATAGTTCTGATGCAAAAGGAAGCAATAGTAGCTGGGTAATTACAGATGAGCAAGGAAAAATATTAGGATTGCCACCAACATTAGAAGCTGTTGAAGGAGTGAATTTTGATGGTGCAGGTGCTGGTACTTGTCTTATTTGGTATTTACGCTATGAAGGCGAATTGAACGGACTTGCAGTTGACATGAATGCAAATGATCTTCAAGGAAATTACAATTTATCAAACTCAATAGAAGTAGTTCGTAGTAAAACAGAAGCTGGTCATTTAACCGGTGGTCCATACAAATTCTACGTGGATGGTGAAGCTGATTATGTTACCGATATTACGTTAGATGCTTCTGAAGTTTCGGGTACTAATAGCACATGGGTGATTACTGATGAAGATTTGAATATTCTTGGTCTACCACCAACACTAGATGCTGTTAAGGGCGTAAATTTTGATGCTGCAGGTGTAGGTACTTGCCTTATATGGTATTTAAGATATGAAGATGATCTAGAAGGTGCAGCAATGGGTAACAATGCGGCAGATTTAACAGGATGTTTTGATCTATCTAACTCAATTGAAGTTCAAAGAATACAAGGTGTAAATGCGGGTACGCTAGAAGGTGGTCCTTTTAGTTTCTGTGTAGATGGCGAAGTTGACAATGTGTACGGTATTTCTTTAGATAATTCTAATGCTACAGGTTCTCAGAGCACTTGGGTCATTACAGATGACCAAGGGAAAATATTAGGATTACCACCTACTCTTGAAGCTGTTGAGGGAGTTAATTTTGACGGAGCAGGTGCAGGAACTTGTCTTATATGGTACGCACGTTACGAAGGTGAAATTTCAGGACTAGAGGTTGATATGAACGCAAATAATGTTTCTGGTAATTTTGCTTTATCTAACCCGTTAACAGTGGTAAGAACCGAACCACACGCAGGAACGATAACCGGAGGGCCTTTTGAGTTTATAGTCGATGAAACCTCTGATTTTGTAACTGGTATAGCTATAAACAATGAAAATGTTTCAGGTGCTAATAGTTCTTGGATAATTACTGATGAAACTGGTAAAATACTAGGTCTTCCACCAACTATTGCTGATCTTAAATCTGTTGATTTCAATGCTGCAGGCGAAGGAACATGTTTTATCTATTACATTAGATATGAAGATGGACTAACAGGTATGGAATCTGGATGGACATTTGATGAATTCAATGGTTGCTTTGATATTTCTAATTCAATAGAAGTTGTACGTAAAGTTCATTAAACCTAAATACTTGTAATGTAAAAGGCTCTGTAATTTTACTTACAGAGCCTTTTTACTTTTGCAATATTAATTATTATGCCGAGTTTCTACTCGCATTAATATTTCCATAAAGAGATCTTGTAACAATTTTCTCATACAATTCTTTATACTCCGTACCCTCGCCAATTCTCTGTAACGCATATTGTTGTATCACCAATAATGGTAATACTATATTCTCACGTATTTTAATTGACTCTCTAGAAATTGCTTCTTTTTTCATCAATATTTCCATACCTGAAAGTTTTAAAAGCATTGATTTTGATAATTCATATTCTGCATGAAGAATTTCCCAAAAAGCACCATACTCTTCATTCTCTTTCATATAGCTGGTCAATTCAAAATAACATTTGGTAAGACTCATCATACTATTCATCATCAAAGCTTGAAAAAACGGTACTTCTTCATATAATCTTTTAGCCTCTTCTAACCTACCATCATCTTCTAATGTTTTTAAAGCGGTACCAATACCATAATAACCTGGCACATTTTGTTTCAACTGGCTCCAAGAACCTACAAAAGATATAGCTCTTAAATCAGACAGTTCTAATTTAGCCTTGTTTCCTCTTTTACCCGGTCTACTTCCAATATTTGCTTTGGTATAGTATTTTAGGGTACTCATATTCTCTAAATAAGGCATGAACTTATCATGATGTTTTAAATCATCGTATTTCTTAAAGCTCATTTCAGATAATTCCTCTATAAGTTTCCTATCATCGTCAGATATAACAATTTCTTTTTCTAAGATAGTATTTGACAAACCTGCTGTTAACAACTGCTCACTATTATAAATAAACTGCTCCTTGGTACCATAGGTACTGGTAATAGTCTGCCCTTGAATAGTAAGTTGAATTTCGTTATTTGCAACCTTGTTTGTTTGGGCCGCATAAAAACGATGTGTTTTTCCACCACCTCTTGCCGGTGGTCCTCCTCTACCATCAAAGAAAACAGCTGCTATATCATGCTGATTGCACACTTCTGAAAGTTCTTCTTTTGTTTTCAAAATAGACCAGTTCGCCTTTAAGTAACCACCGTCTTTTGTGCCATCAGAGAAACCAAGCATTATGGTTTGCTTTTTATTTCTATTCTCTAAATGTGCTTTATATTCAGGTAAATTGAACAAGAACTGCATGGTGTCTTGCGCAGTGTCCATACCATTCATAGTCTCAAAAAGTGGCACTATATCAAAAGTGATTTCTTTACCTGCCCAACCACACCATCTAAACAATGCATAAACAAAAAGAATAGAGAACTTATCTTCAGAATTACTAATGATATACCTATTACAGCCTTCTTCACCGTTCTTCTCTTGTATTGTCTGTAACTGTAGTATGTTCTTAATAGTATCTTTTACAATATCTTCTTTGTAATCACCTGGAACTAATTGTAAATTCTCATGTAATAAAATATCTATTAATTTCTCTTCAGATAACTCACTAAGCCCTTCTTTAATTAATCCGTTCTTTTTCAAAACCTCAACCATTACCTTGGTATGCATACTGTGGTCTTGGCGTATATCTATTGTTGCAAAGTGAACTTTAAATATTTTCACTTTATCAATGAACTTCTCTAAATCTTTTAAGTAAAGACTTTGATATTTTTCAATAAGAATCAATCTAATTTCTTCTAAAGGAATAATTAAATCTTCATAGCCAATATCCTTAGAACTATCGAACATTGCGGTATACAGATTTGACCTCAATTTCTGTATTGGTTCTTGTACGTCTTTAAAGGTTAGTTTATTTACTAAACCTTTTAAGTCATTGTAATAACACTTCATTAATGTTAAACGAAGTTCGTTCATTACATCTCTAGTAATATCAGCAGTTACAAATGGGTTACCATCCCTGTCACCACCTGGCCAAAAACCTAACTTTACAATATCATGATTTTCAAACGCCTTAGAACCTGTACTACCTTTTATATATGCGTACATATCACCAATAGCATCATAATATACATGCCTTAGTGTGTAAATGATATTCTTAGCCTCATCTAAAGGTGTAGGTTTTTTAGCATTGATCAAAGACGTTAACCCTAATTGCTGTAAGCCAACATCTATTTCATCAATTTTATCTTCTAAAATCAATGTTCTAAGGTTTGTAATAATATCTAAAACCGCAGGTGTATAAAATTGAGTTGGGTGTGCCGTTAGGACAATACGCGCACTGAAAGTGCTCAACTTATCCCAAATGGTATCCCAAGAATTATTTTTCTCTACTAATTGAAAATAATCTTTTAAAGACAATGAACTTGAATGTTTGTGAAGTTTTGGGAAAGCAGCATCTTCTACACTATCATAAAGTACCACTTGTCTCTCTACATACTGTATAATACGAAACATGAAGTCTATCTGCTCTTTTTCTGATTTGATATCCACAAAATTTTCGAAAAAATTCTCTAGTATTTCTTTCGGGTTAAGACCATCGCTCAATCCCTTTTCAGATTGATTGAGTAATAACGGAATTAACATACCCACATTCTCAATATTCTTGTAAGGTAGGTTTAAGAATAGACTATTATAAACATTAAATTTATTTTGGACAGACTTCTTAAATTCTGCCAACCTTTCTTGTTGTTGCATATATCAAAAACTTTACGCCGTACCATTACGGCAAACTTTCTAAAATTCGAACATAAATATCGCTATTCCAAGAGAATTTAGAGAATCATTTTTGTGAAATATCATTTTCATAGAAGTATACCACAAAATTGTGTGTATTGACAACAAATAATTCAAAATACTGTATAAGCTATCTACCTTTACAGTGTTAATAAGAAATAAAATTTTTCATTTTCATATAGTGTTCTCGTAAAAGAGTCTTGTTTTAAAAACAGGACTCTTTTTAGTTTAAAGCAGTTTTAAAACTAAACCACCTTAAAAGTGTTCCTTATATTGCAGTATCCTAAAATCTAATGTATTGAACTTAGGGTTTTCCTTTTTCATTCTTTTATAACTTTCAAGACTACCTACCGCCCTATTTGCTGCTCCAGAAGGAGCAATCAAAGAAACTGTTCTAATTGTTACTTTTGTTATAGGATGCATAAACTCATGTATGCGTGGTACATTTGTAGAAATAGGAAACAAAGAAACACTATGCTCCTTCAATAGCTTTCTAAAAAAATACTCAGGACCATTTTTACTGTTGCCTCCTGTAAACAATAAGGTCGTTACTTTAGGATATTTTTCTAGATACCCTATTACATTTCGTAATTTAATATTCTGCATACCAATATCTGAGGCATCTATTTTTTCCCTTTCTGCAGATGCTACAATATCACAAACACCAATTTTTCTTTCTTTCAAAAATGTTTTGCGTTGTTCTACGGCTTCAGCCGTAGTTTCAAATTTTAGATTTAAATTGAATATTCTATCTAAAATTGGCCACAGCTGACCATCACGACTTCCATAACAAAAATTGACATCGCCCTCTTTTAATTCTCCTGTGGTAAAACGTGGTGGTGGCAATGTACCTACAATCAATTTTTCAGTAGATTCATTTATAAACGGTTCATACGGATGCGTATGTTGAAATTTCTTTTGCATTAGTGTTTTATTCTCATGAGCTTATTTTAAAGCCAAATCTTCTCTAAATTACTAACTTAAACGGAAATCAAAGAAAACGAGATATGGGAAAAGGAGATAAGAAATCTAGAAAAGGAAAAATATCCAATAACTCTTACGGAACTAGAAGACCCCGTAAAATTAAAAAGAGACCTACTATAGAAGAAAAAATAAAAATCAATAAAAAGAAATAAACTTAATTATCTATTTTAAAGGTCAAGTCTACTTGGTTCTCTTCATCTAAAGAAATCTCATACGTGTAAAAACCAATTGGCAAAGTATCCGTTGACATCTCTACAGGTACATAATTCAAGCTAGTAGAATCTGTAAGAATTGATATTTCAGTAAATGCATATGCCCTTTCAAACTCCATGTATTCTGAAAATTCACCTGCTTCAATATTCTCATAAACGGTATCATTTTCAACTATACGTACTTCACTAAAAAAAAGTTCCGTACTGTTTTGAACCCGAATATTGACTAAGTTAACTTCATCATCTCTATCTGTACATGAGAATAGAACACCAAGACATATAACAGCAAGTAAAACAACCCTTTTCATAGACGTATTTTATATATACTTAAGAACGAAAAAGAGTAGATTATATTTTATCTAATAAAGACAGGTTCATTTTCTTTTAAGGTATGTTCCTGACTAAATTGATAATCATCTAAATTGAACCCTTTAATATCTTCTAAAGATTTGGCATCGGTATCTATAATATACCTAACCATTGCCCCTCTTGCTTTTTTAGCGAAGAAACTTATGATCTTTAATTTATCGTTCTTCCAATCTTTAAAGACCGGAGTAATAATTTCAGATTTAATCTTTTTAGGCTTTAAAGCGCTGTAATACTCATTACTTGCCAGGTTCACCAACAACTCACCTTCTACCATCTCATTATTTAAGTGATCGGTAAGCCTTTCGCCCCAGTATTCGTACAAGTTTTTCTTTCTGCCAATTTTCAAAGAAGTTCCCATTTCTAGACGATAGGGCTGCATTAAATCTAATGGTTTTAATATACCGTACTGCCCAGATAAAATTCTAAGTGTTTGTTGCAACTTCTCTATTTTCTCATCGGATAACGTGTACGCATCCAAACCTTGGTATACATCACCACTAAAAGCATAAACTGCCGGTCTTGCGTTATCTGATGTAAATGGTACTGTAAAATCTTGATTTCGTTGCCAATTCAATTGCGCCAAATTATCTGAAATAGACATTAGCTCAGAAAGTGCTTTGGGTTTCTTTTTCTTTAAAACCTTGTTCAGCTTTTCAGCATCTTCTATAAATTCTGGAGAAGTATATTTTGTTGTTGGCAACTCACTTTCATAATTCAATGACTTAGCCGGAGAAATAACAATTTTCATAGTACAATTTTAATATTCCCAAAAATAAAAAGGATAAACAGATAGACCTACAAAAGATAAAAAAGAGTTTAAATAGTGGTATTGGAGAAACTTATTCTGTACTATTTTTACTGTAACCTCTCCATTTTTCAATGGCACTCGTCATATCTTCGGGCACTTCAGAATCAAAGCTCATATGCTCTCCCGTAACCGGATGCACAAAACCTAATGTCTTGGCATGTAAGGCTTGTCTTGGTAGTAATTTAAAAGTATTCTCTACAAATTGCTTGTACTTTGTAAAGGTTGTACCTTTTAATATCTTTTCACCACCGTAACGTTCATCATTGAATAAAGTGTGCCCTATGTATTTCATATGCACACGAATTTGATGCGTTCTGCCTGTCTCTAATTTACAAGACACCAAAGTAACATAACCTAATCTTTCCAACACCTTAAAATGGGTTACAGCTTCCTTACCTTCTTCCCCTTCTGGAAAAACATGCATCTGTAAGCGATTTTTAGGATTTCTACCTACATTGCCTACCACTGTACCTTCATCTTCTTCAATATTTCCCCAAACAAGGGCAACATATTCACGTTCAGAAGTCTTATCAAAAAATTGTTTTGCCAAATGTGTCATAGCAGCTTCTGTCTTTGCAACTACCAACAGACCCGAGGTATCTTTATCTATACGATGTACCAAACCCGGTCTTTCATTACTGTTAGATGGTAAGTTATCTGTATGATAAATTAATGCATTGATTAGCGTACCTGAATAATTACCGTGCCCAGGATGCACTACCATGCCCGCAGGTTTGTTCACAACCATTAAAACATCATCTTCATACACAATATCTAACGGAATATCTTCTGGCACCAACAAAAATTCATGTGGCGGATGCTCAAACAACACCTTTACCTCATCACCTGCTTTTACCTTATAATTAGATTTTACGATTTTGTCATTGACCCAAACGTGACCATCTTTAGCTGATTGCTGTATTTTATTTCGTGTGGCGTTTTCAATGAAATTCATTAAAAATTTATCTACACGCAAAGGAACTTGACCTTTAGAGGCTATAACTTTATGATGTTCAAAAAGTTCTCCATCTTCATTTTCTGGCCGCTCAATATTCTCCTCCATCTAATCTTCAGATTCCGCTTTAATTATTGCTCTTTCCGTAATACTACCATTGCCACAAACTAATTCTATCTTAGATGTTTTAGGTAGCTTGTCACCGGGCTTTATATCTTTTCCTTTATATTTTATACGGTACACCATATCCTTACCTAATTCATCTACATAGGTAACACGCTGCACATCTAAACCTACAGCTTTTAACATTGAAGATGCATTACGCTTGGTTACCTGAATAATTTTAGGAACGGTTACTTTTTTATATCCTGACGGATTTACGGTGAAATAAATTTTTCTATTCTCCTTAACTTTTGATCCCGCTGAAGGGTTTTGTTCTATAATCGAGAATCTTGGGTAATCTGGATTGTAGTTTGCAGAGTCTAAAACTTCATATCGCAAACCAGCTTCTTCAATTGATTTTCTCATATCCATAACAGATTTTTTAGAAAAATCTGGCACTTCTACAAACTCACCATGATTGGTGGTACTGTTCAGGTATCTTAATGTGACAAAAATCACAATTATCAATACCAACACCGCAAGACCTAATTGAATAAAAAAGGTTTTACTTTTTAAAAAATTGAAAAAATTCCTCATACGTATTATTTGACCCGACAAATATAGTAAATGCCCTCATACCATTTTACAGCATTGGTTTATAGTTATGGGTATCATAAAAATTAATTCTTAATTAATGAATGCTGTATGTTTTCTTTTTTATTTTATTTCAATACTCCATCTTTGCTTTAACATTCTAATAGACCATACACATGAAAAAAAATATTGCAATTATAATGGGCGGTTATTCTAGTGAATATAAAATATCGCTTAAAAGTGGTAATGTGGTCTATGACTATCTGAACAAGGATAAATTCAACCTATATAGAATACATATTTTTAAAGATAAATGGGTCTATGTAGATGAACAGAACAATGAGACACCTATAGACAGAAATGACTTCTCCATTCCTTTAAACGGTACATCAATAACATTTGATTGTGTTTTTAATGCCATTCATGGCTCACCAGGGGAAGACGGACTCATGCAAGCTTATTTTGAACTTTTAGGTATTAAGCACACTTCATGCGATTTCTACCAAGCGGCCCTTACTTTTAACAAGCGCGATTTACTGAGTGTCTTAAAACCATATGGAATTAAAGCTGCACCATCTTACTACCTAAACCTTGGTGATGAAATAAATGAATCCGAAATCATTGACAAGGTCAAATTACCTTGTTTCGTAAAAGCCAATAAATCTGGTAGCAGTTTTGGCATTACTAAAGTCTATAAAGCAGAAGAGCTTAAAGGCGCCATTGAAACAGCCTATAAAGAAGATGATGAAATTATTATAGAAGGCTTTCTTGACGGTACAGAAGTTTCTGTAGGCGTATTAAAATTGAATGGCAAAACTACCGTATTCCCTATTACAGAAATAGTGTCAGAAAATGATTTCTTTGACTACCAAGCAAAATACGAAGGTAAATCTCAAGAAATAACTCCTGCAAGAATAAATGCTGAGCAATTAGAAAAAGTAACCATAGTATCTAAAAGAATCTATGATGTGCTCAAAATGACAGGTTTTTCTAGAAGTGAATTTATATTTATAGGTGATGAACCCTTCTTATTAGAAATGAATACAACACCAGGTTTAACTACTGAGAGTATTTTACCGCAGCAGGCTAAACAGGCCGGTATTGAACTAGGGATGTTATTTGAGTACGCCATTAATGAGGCATTGTCATAATTTGACTATATTTAAAGAGTAAATAACTTCAGGTAAAGCCTGCGAGATATTGATAAAAAGATAACGAATGATTCGACACAAACATCGGATTATTTTAAATCTCGATTAACGAGTAAAATACACATATGAGACGCGCAATTTTTCCAGGTTCTTTTGACCCTTTAACTTTAGGACATCATGATATAATTATGCGTGGCATAACTTTATTTGACGAGGTCATTATTGCTATTGGAAAAAATGCCGACAAAAAGTACATGTTCAGCTTAGAACAGCGTATACAATTTATAGAGGAAGCCTTCAAAGATGTTCCTTCAATAACGGTGAAATCATATGTAGGACTAACTGTAGATTTTTGTAAGAAAGTAGACGCGAATTTTATTTTAAGAGGATTACGAAATCCGGGCGATTTTGAATTTGAGAAGGCAATTGCACATACAAATCGAAAATTATCTGAGATAGAAACCGTGTTTCTATTGACCTCATCGGGTAAATCATACATCAGCTCCTCTATAGTTAGAGACGTTATACGCAATGGTGGTGATTATACGGGCTTAGTACCTGATTCTGTAAGAAAATAAGTGTCGTTCGTCGGCCTGACAACAAGAAAACCCCTTTCAACCACAACTTTTCGCAAAAACACAACAATTTAGGTGGGTAAACTCTAATTTTCCTATAAATTCGTAAGAAAATTCTTTCCACCAATGATTAGATCAAAAAATAGTTCATCGTTTTCTTTAGACTGGATCAAGCAAATTCCATCATCTATTGTAATTATAGATACAGACTTTAAACTCATTAGCGCATCACCAAGATGGGAGGCTAATTTTCAATTAAATTTAGAGCAGATAGAAGGCAAGTACTTTGTTGATTTATTTCCTGAATTAGCACAAGAACTGAAAACTAGATTAAAATATAGTTTAGATGGTCTTCGCGATATAAAATTTAAATACAACGCCAATGAATGCCAATATTCATCTGATGATTCTATTTGGCATTTAAACCCTTGGAAAGATGGCTATGGTAATATTATAGGTGTAATTATCAAAATTGAACCTATAACAAAAACTCAAGAACTAGAGCTAGAACTTAATAAAACTAAATTATTACTTAACAATAAAACCTCTGTTGCCAAAATTGGTAGTTTTGAACTAGACGCTATAAATAATTCTTTACTCTGGACACCTATAGTAAATAAAATTTATGGTCTTCCGGTAGATTTTCACCCTACTCTAGAAACTGCTATTGATTTTTATACAGACGAATCTAAAGAGGTAATACAGAAAGTTGTAAACGAAGCTTTAACACTAGGTAAACCCTGGAATGTAAAAGCGCAATTACGACAAAAAGACGGCACTATTATTTGGGTTAACACTATAGGTAGACCTAAATTTAAGGATGGTATCTGTACACGAATAATAGGTACAATTCAACAGGTAGATGAAGAAAATAAAATAGAAGTTAAAAAAACCGTTCTTGAGGCTGAATTAAGTGAATATCCTTTATTCGAAAAAGTACCTTTAGGTTTAGCTATTATAGATTTTGATAATGGTAACTTTTTAAATGTAAACCAACAGTTCATAAAACTATCAGGTTTTGAAAAAGAACATTTTATAAATAAGAATTTCAAAGAATTTATTGGCAAATCTTTTCTGAATAAAGAAAAAGACTTGGTAACACAATTGAAAGAAAAAGAATCTTTTGATTCTGTAAAGTTTACATTTTCAAATAAATTGAATCATACATTAAACTTAAAAGTTAGCGGTAACCTGGTTAAGGGTCTCAATAACAAGAAAAGTATTTTATGTACCATTGAAAATATAACAACACAAACCAAGTTAGAGAAGAAATTAAAAAATACCATAATTGCTTCTAGAGAGAAAAATGATCAGCTTCTTAATTTTGCTCATATGGTCTCTCACAATCTTAAAACCCACGCTACCAACTTTTCATTATTATTAAATTTCTTAAACGACGAAAAAGGACTTACCCAACGCAATAAGTACATGACAATGCTTTTCAACGCATCTGACAACTTATCTGAGACGATTAAAGGGTTAAGAGAAATCGTTGCCGTAAAATCTAATCTAAATAACGAGAAAAAATTACTTCCTTTAAATGAAAGTGTTTTTATCGTTGAACAAAATGTAGCTGGTTTATTAAAGCAGACCAATGGTAAAATTGTTAACGAAATACCTGATGATGTCAAAGTAAAAGCTCTACCTGCCTATCTAAATAGTATATTAACAAATTGCATTACCAATTCAATAAAATATAAGTGCGATAATAAACCGCCAATTATCATATTAAGTACGGAAGAAAATAAAGATTATACCATTCTAAGTATTGAAGATAATGGTCTAGGTATAGATTTAGAGAAATATGGCGATCAGTTATTTGGACTATACAAGACTTTTCATAGAAACAAGGAATCTCGTGGTATTGGTCTTTATATTACCAAAAACCAAATGGATGCTATGAACGGAAAAATTACTGTTGATAGCTCACCTGGGCAAGGCACAACTTTTAAATTCTATTTTAATAAAAAGTAGAAAGTAATCTTTAATGTAATTTATTAAACCATAGACAACGTTAATAATAGTATTCACAACAAATATGTAATAAAATGCAGTAATCCAACTACATTCGTAAGAAATTACATCGGTATGATAAAAGTTCCCCTAAAATCAAATACCTCGTACCTAATTAGACAATTACCGTCACCAACGGCATTCATTGATACTAATTATAATATTGTTCAGACATCTGACAAATGGACGAGTATTTTTAACAAAAATGACGAGCACAACAACTCAAAAAGCTTATTTGCGGTTTTCCCCAAATTAAGTCATAAATGGAAAATGGTTTTAGACAATTGTTTTAAAGGAAACCCTCAACCTATGGGCATTCACCAAACTATTAACACCAATGGTCAAGAACTGTGGTTTGAATGGACAAATGCACCGTGGTATGATACAGACGAAAATATAGTAGGGGCAATTATACAATTAAGTAATATTACCGAAGCTGTTAACAATGAGCTAGAGCTGAACAAGAAAGAGCTACTATTACAGCAACAAGCGGAAATCACTAAAATTGGAAGATGGGAATATAATATTGCCGACAACCAATTATTTTGGTGTTCTACAACCAAATCTATTCATGAGGTTACCCCAGGTTTTCGTCCAAATATTGAAACAGCTCTCTTTTATTATAAAGAAGGTCATAGCAGAAATGCTATATCTATGGCACTTTTTGAAGCTCAAAACAAAGGTAAATCTTGGAGCAATCTTAAATTACAAATCATAACCGCCACAGGTAAGGAAAAATGGGTAATGGCCGGCGGAAAACCTATTTACAACAAAGGAGAAGTTGTAGGCTTAATAGGTACTTTTCAAGATATTCATGAGCAAGTAGTTGCAGATTTAAAGACTATTGATAATGAAAAACTACTTAGAACACTGATAGACAATCTACCGGTCAATGTATATATAAAAGATACCGAATCTAGAAAAGTACTAGTCAATAAAGCTGAATGTGAATATTTAGGTATTAACGACCCAAAAGAGATTATTGGAAAAAGTGACTTTGAACTTTACCCTTTTGACGCAGCTAAAAAGTCTAGAGAAGAAGATTTAAAAGTAATGAATTCGCTTATACCTGTAATTGGCAAGGAAACAGTTAAAACCACTTTAGACGGAAAAGTAACCTCTTTTCTTAATTCTAAAATACCTCTTTTAAACAATAAAGGTGTAGCTTATGGTATTGTAGGTATCAGTATGGATATCTCTACCTTAAAAGAAAAAGAAAAAGAGCTTAGAAACATTATAAACATTGCCTCTGTACAAAATAAAAAATTATTGAACTTTGCTCATATTGTTTCGCATAATCTACGTTCGCACTCTGCCAACTTCTCCATGCTTCTAAACTTTTTAGAAAGCGAAGAAGATGAGGATGAAAAGAAGAACATATTTACTATGCTTACAAAAGCCTCTAATAACTTATTAGAAACATTAGATAATTTGAACGAGGTAGTTTCAATTAATACAAATACCAATATTGAAATCAAGGAAATAAACTTACATGATAAAGTTGTAGATGTATGCAACAACCTTTCTCCATTTATTTCAAATAACAAGAGCAAAATAGAAAATAATATTCCGGCTAGTTTCAATATAAAAGTGGTGCCGGCATATGTAGATAGTATAATTACAAACTTTATTACCAACGCTGTTAAATACAGACATCCTGAAAGAGAAGGTCATGTAATTTTAAGTGTAGAAAAAAAGAAAGGGTATTCAGTACTTTCCATAAAGGATAATGGTCTGGGTATTGACTTAAAAAAGTACGGTAAAAAACTTTTTGGTATGTACAAAACCTTCCACGATCATAAAGATGCAAGAGGAATAGGGTTGTACTTGACCAAAAACCAAATAGACGCTATGAACGGCAAGATAGAAGTTAGTAGTGAAGTAGGAAAAGGAACAGAATTTAAAATTTTCTTTAATGAAAAAAATTAGTGATATCACTATAATTGATGACGATGCCATTACAGTATTTGGCTTACGTAAACTAATATCTTCAAGTGTTGAGTGCGAGTCAATAAAATCATATGACAATGGTAAAATTGCATTAGATGCTTTGACTGAATTTTATAATAATAACAAGCAAATTCCACAGGTTATTTTTCTAGATATCAATATGCCTATAATGGATGGTTGGGAATTTTTAGAGGCTTTTATTGAACTACCGATCAGTAATAGAATTAGAATTAATATAGTAACCTCCTCTATAGATCCCTTTGACCAAAAACAATGGGAACATTACAAAAGTAAAAGTCATCACTTAATCACTTTCAATCAAAAACCAATTGACAGAAATAAAATAACAGAAATTACCCAAGTAGCTTAAGTCAATAAAAGTATTGATTATTTTTACATTCAATTAATGGTATTTATTACCATTGTAATTGTTTGTATATGAAAACTATATCACTCGTTTTTTTAGCGCTATTAATTTTTTCTTGCGAAAGTAAAGTTGAAAATACCAAAACAGATTTCCCAACCCCTTTTGAAGCATCTAATAAAAAAGAAACCGCTACTTATGACCAGGTAATAGATTTTTACCTAAAACTATCAAAAGAGTTTTCAACCATCAACATACAAACTATTGGTACTACCGATAGTGGTAAACCTTTACATATTGTTACTTATAGTGACAAAGGTGATTTTGATTTTAAAAAGCTAAGCGAAAGCAATACCATGTTGCTAATAAACAATGGCATTCATCCTGGCGAAAGTGATGGTATTGATGCAACCATGTTATTATTTCGTGATTTGGCAAGTAACGAGATCGAAACCCCAAAAGAAACTATAATTGCCACCATTCCTGTTTATAATGTTGGTGGTGCGTTAAATAGAAACAGCACCTCACGCGCAAACCAAAACGGACCATTAGAATACGGATTTAGAGGTAACGCCAAGAATTACGATTTAAATAGAGATTTCATTAAAAGCGACACCAAAAATGCTGAAACTTTTGCAGAAATTTTTCATCTTATAAATCCTGATGTTTATATAGACAATCACGTAAGCAATGGTGCAGATTATCAATATACCCTTACACATTTATTTACGCAACACAATAAATTGGGAGGTGAATTAGGTGAATATATTCATGGTTCATTAATGCCACAATTACATGATTCTTTATCCAAATCTAATTGGGACATTACGCCATATGTAAATGTCTTTAATAGTCCGCCTGAAAAAGGTTTTAAACAATTCATGGATCACCCTAGATACTCTACCGGATACACAACCCTATTTAATACTGTAGGTATGATGGTTGAAACTCATATGCTAAAGCCATATGACATGCGCGTAGAGGGCACTTATGAACTTATGCTAAAAATGATTGCCATTGCCGAAAAAGACGGTAGCAAAATTAGATCTTTAAGAGATGCTGCATTCTTAAATAATAGCACAGAAGAGTATTATCCTATTGCATGGGCAGTTGATACCACAAAGGTTTCTAAATATATGTTCAAAGGCTACAAAGCAGATACCATTATTAGTGAAGTTACCGGTCTAAAAAGATTAAAATACAACCGAAATCTACCTATAGAAACAGAGGTAGCGTATCAAGATTATTTCGCTCCATCAGATTCTATTAAAATTCCAAAAGCATATGTGCTAGGTAGGCAATGGGAAACTATTATTGAAAAATTAGATGTAAATAAAATCTCTTACACTAAGCTACAAAAAGATTCTACCATATCTGTAGAAGCATATAAAATAGATGAATACCAAACGTATACATCGCCATATGAGGGTCACTACCCACATTATAACACAAAGGTAAATACCACATATGAAACTAAAGATTTTCATACAGGAGACATCATCATACCTACAGACCAACCAGGTTTTAGATATATTTTAGAAACATTGGAACCTTCTGCAGTAGATTCATTTTTCAATTGGAATTTCTTTGACACCATACTACAGCAAAAAGAAGGCTTCTCCCCCTACGTATTTGAAGATACCACCCTTAAAATGTTAGAAAATGATTCTATACTCAAAGCTAAGTTTGAGGACAAAAAAATGCTTGATTCAGATTTCAAAGAAAACTGGTACAAGCAATTAGATTGGCTTTTCAAAAGAAGTGATCTTTATGAAAAAGCACATCTACAATATCCGGTATATCGAATAAAAAAGTAGTCTTTAATCTTCCCCGAAGAGTATTTTAATGTTTACGTAAGAATTTTCAAGAGCTTTTTTGATTTTCTCAGGACCTTTCCAGCGTACTTTAAAAATACCTTCTTTTTTTTCAGGCTTTAATTTACCATCAAAATCGGTACTCATATCATACCAATACACCTGTTTAAGCTTATTAATTCCGTTACGCTTAAAAACATGATATGTTGTTCTAATATAATCATCAATTACTAGCCCTCTAACACCAGTTTCTTCCTCTACTTCACGAATGGCACATTCTTCAATTGATTCGCCTTTGTCCAATTTACCCTTAGGTAAATCCCATTTATCGTTTCTGTAGATAAAAAGTACTTTTCCCTCTTTATTTTTCACTACGCCCCCACCGGCGATTACTAAAGGAACAACTTGAGTAAACTTTTTTAAAATTTCTTCATAATTAGGATGATAAATAAACGCTTCCTTCAACTTCCCTTTCCTCAATGAACTAATTGCATCTTCAATAGATTCTTGATTTAATGAAAAATACTCTCCATTTGTGGTATCAGAGAGTTTATTTGTCAAAATCAAAGGCAATTCATTAACAAAAACTTTATACATTTGCGTCATGGTTTTAGACAAAAACACTGCAAAAAAAACAGCAGAGCTTCTCTTGCAAATTAATGCAATAAAATTGAAACCCGAAAATCCTTTTACATGGGCTTCGGGTTGGAAATCTCCTATATATTGCGATAATAGAATTTTACTTTCTTATCCTATCATCAGAAACTGTATTCGTGATGAAATGGCCAAGCAAGTAGAACAACTTTACGGTAAGCCAGATTGCATAGTAGGCGTGGCTACAGGCGCAATAGGAATAGGGGCTTTAGTTGCCGATAAACTTAATTTACCTTTCGTATATGTTAGACCTGAGCCTAAATCTCACGGTCGTCAAAATCAAATAGAAGGTCATTTAGAAGCGCACCAAACGGTTGTTGTTATCGAGGATTTAATCAGTACAGGTAAAAGTAGCTTAAATGCTGTAGATGCCCTTAGAGCTATTGACGCAAACGTAAAGGGTATGTTGGCGATTTTCACTTACGGATTTGAGACGGCTAGCAAAAATTTTGAAGAAAAAAACACGGAGCTACATACGTTAAGTAGCTATGAATATTTAATTGAACAAGCATCTGATAAAGGGTATGTAAAAGAAGAGCAGTTAATTACATTAATGGAATGGAGGAAAGACCCTTCAAAATGGACAAATAAATAATTATGTTTATAGAAACACCTAAGGCAGTAATTGCTAAAAATACAGAAGACACTTTTAACTTCTTAAACGACCTGCCTAATTTTAGATTGTTAATGCCTGAAAATATTGACAAATTTGAAGTATTAAACGAGAATAGATTTCTTTTTGCATTAAAAGGAATGCCAGAAATTGTTTTGGAGAAAAAAGAACAAACACCTTTTAGTCAAATAATTTTAGGTGCTGCTAGTGAAAAACTACCTTTTACGTTAACCGCAGATATTATTGAGATTGATGCTAATAGTAGTGAAGTTGTTTTAAGTTTTAAAGGTGAATTCAATGCTATGATGGCAATGATGATCAAAAAACCTATTACTAATTTCATCAATACCTTATCAACGAACTTGGCAAAAGTCTAATACAATAACTGTATTTCTTTTAACCCATATTCTTGAAAATCACCATTTTCATGTTTCACAATAAGTTTACCGCCAATAGAAACTTCCTCTATTGTGCCGGTAAATAGTGAACCATCTTGATTTTTAAAGCTACTACTCTCTCCTATTCTAAATAATTGAGAATGATATTGACCATACAATTCTTGCTCTAAAGAATCTATGGGCTTATTTAAATATGAATGCAATTGTTCTATTAAAGAATAAAAAACCGAATCTAAATCAAAATTAGTACCCATAATATTTTTCAATGAAGATGCATTTGGTGCGTTTTTGAACACTTCTTGATTCACATTTAAGCCAAATCCTATAATAGTTCGTTTAATTTTAGATCCCGATAAAATATTTTCTATCAATATACCGCCTATTTTAGAATTACCTGACAGAATGTCGTTAGGCCATTTAATGCTTAAATTGGGTATTCCTAAACGGTTTAAAGCATCTACTATTGCTAGAGACACGCAAACACTTACCAGAAAAACACGTTGTATTGGCACATTAATATTATTTTTCAATATACTGAATGCTAGGTTTTTACCAGACTCAGACTCCCATTTAGCACTCATTTGCCCCCTACCTAAAGTTTGATTTTTTGTAGTTATTACAGTAAAATCACTAAGCTCTTTATTAAATGACAGGTCTTTTAAATAGGTGTTTGTAGATTGCGTGGCATCAAGTTTGATTATTTGCATTTACTGTTCTTATTGTGAATCTTTAATGTATTGTTAAAAACTAGTCCTAAAAGAACAAAAAAATAATAACTTTGTAAAAACTAAAATTTTTGAATGCAGGAAAGTAAAACTAGCAAAGATGAGTTAATTGCATTAATAATTCAGGGAATTGACGAAGTAAAAGGTCACAATATCAACCTATTAGATTTAAGAGAAATTGAGAATACCGTTTGTGATTACTTCATAGTTTGTAACGGTACTTCAAATACGCATGTAAATGCTATTGTAGGTTCTATCCAGAAAACAGTAAGTAAAGCGATTCAAGATAAACCTTGGCACGTAGAGGGCGAAGACAATGCAGAATGGGTATTAATGGACTACGTAAATGTAGTTGTTCATGTATTCCAAAAGCAAGTTCGAGATTTTTATGATATAGAAGGTTTATGGGGAGATGCAAAATTCACAACCATAGAAAGTGGCGTAAATTAATAAAAAATTAAAATGGCAAAAGAAAACAAAACAAATCCGAAAAAACCAAAATTTAGTTCTTGGTGGATTTATGGATTAGTAGCAGTATTACTAATTGGATTTCAATTATTCAATAGTGATGACTTAGCTAACACCCAAAAGACGACTACTTCAGAATTACAGCAGTATTTGCGAAATGGTGATGTTAAGAAGATTTTAATCATAACAAACACCAATCAAGCTAAAGTATTTTTAACTGACGAGGCTATTGCAAAAGAGGTTCACAAAGATGTAAATGAGAAATCATTTCTTCCATCCTCTGGCAATGTACCACAGTATACCTTAGACTATGGTGATCTTCAAATATTTCAAAATGAAATAACTGAAATCAAAAAAGAAAATAATTTAGATACCATTATTGAATTTGGCAAAGAATCTACGGCCATTTTAGATTTCTTGCTGTCTCTATTACCTTTTGTACTGATTATTGGTATTTGGATTTATCTAATGCGTAGAATGTCCGGCGGCGGCGGCGGCGGCGCTGGTGGTCAAATCTTCAATATCGGTAAGTCTAAAGCGAAATTATTTGACGAAAAAACAGATACTAGAACTTCTTTTAAAGATGTTGCCGGCTTAGAAGGTGCAAAAGAAGAAGTAGAAGAGATTGTTGAGTTTTTAAGAAACCCAGATAAGTATACTTCTTTAGGTGGTAAAATACCAAAGGGAGCATTGCTAGTAGGACCTCCAGGAACAGGTAAGACACTTTTAGCAAAAGCCGTTGCCGGTGAAGCTAAAGTTCCTTTCTTCTCTTTATCTGGTTCAGATTTCGTAGAAATGTTTGTAGGTGTTGGTGCATCTAGAGTACGTGACTTGTTCAAGCAGGCAAAAGACAAATCGCCTGCCATTATATTCATTGATGAAATTGATGCCATTGGTAGAGCTAGAGGTAAAAATAATTTTACAGGTTCTAACGACGAACGTGAAAATACGTTAAACCAGTTGTTAACTGAAATGGATGGTTTTGGTACAAATACAAACGTTATTGTACTTGCAGCAACCAACCGTGCAGATGTATTGGATAAAGCATTAATGCGTGCAGGTAGATTTGACAGACAAATCTATGTTGACCTACCGGATATTCGTGAGCGTAAAGAAATTTTTGAAGTTCACTTAAGACCTATTAAAACAGCCGAAACTCTAGATTTAGATTTCTTGGCAAGACAAACACCTGGTTTCTCTGGTGCAGATATTGCAAATGTTTGTAATGAAGCAGCTTTGATTGCTGCTCGTAATGAGAAGAAAGCGGTGACAAAGCAAGATTTCTTAGATGCTGTTGATAGAATAGTTGGTGGTCTTGAAAAGAAAAATAAAATTATTACTCCCGGTGAGAAAGAAACTATTGCCTACCACGAAGCTGGTCATGCAACCACTAGTTGGATGTTAGAGCATGCTGCTCCACTAGTAAAAGTTACTATTGTACCAAGAGGGCAATCATTAGGTGCTGCATGGTACTTACCAGAAGAGCGCTTAATTGTTAGACCTGAACAAATGTTGGACGAAATGTGTGCAACTATGGGTGGTAGAGCCGCAGAGAAAGTTATATTCAATAAAATTTCTACTGGTGCCTTAAGTGATTTAGAAAAAGTTACCAAACAAGCAAGAGCAATGGTAACCATTTACGGTCTTAATGATGAAATAGGTAATATTACCTATTATGATTCTTCTGGTCAAGATTCTTACGGTTTCTCAAAACCTTACAGTGAAGACACCGCTCGTAAGATAGATGCTGAAATTTCTAAAATAATTGAAGAGCAGTATCAACGCGCTATCAAGGTTTTAACTGACAATAAGGATAAACTTACAACTTTAGCTGAAAGATTGTTAGAGAAAGAAGTTATCTTTAAGGAAGATTTAGAAAAAATCTTTGGTAAGCGAAATTTCGAAAAGGATATTTTAGCCTTAGAGAACGAAAAGAAACTGAAAGAAGAAGAGGATAACAAATCTACAGAAGAGCAAGAAATTACAGAGAACAAGTAATATTGCAGTACTTTAGATTAGCAATTATTTCAACAACATAAATGGGGTTTTTAGATATTTTATTTGGTGGTGGCAAGAAGAAGGTTTCGAAAGAAACCGCGGAAACGCGCGGCGATCATATGCCTGATTTAAATATTCCTGTTGATGAAAAATTTACAATTCATTTTAAACAAAATGGAGGTAAATTTATTTATTGCGATTCTGATGCAGAAGTTTCAAAAGCAATTAGAAATATTGTTACAGAAAATAATTGGGAAAGTGAGCCTTTCTTTGTTCTCAATGAAAGGCTAGCCCAAAAATTTTCAAAAGAATCAATTACGTTTACAGATAATGCGCGTAACAGCGAAGTATTCTTTACTACTTGCGAACATCTCATTGCCCAAAATGGAAGTATTTTAGTGTGTTCTAATCAACTTTTAGAAAAAAAGGTTAATGAACTACCTAGCAATGTTGTAGTATTTGCCACTACAAGCCAACTAATTGAATCTATAGGAGAAGGTTTAAAAACTATCAAGAAAAAATACGGTCAAAAAATTCCGGCCAATATAACTACATTAAAGCACTTTAAAGCTACCGCGGAAAACTCAGATGATTTTCTAACATATGGTAGTAGTACTAAAAATCTTTATCTTTTACTTCTGGAAGATTTATAGTATGAAAGAAATTCTAAGAAGGTCACTAACAGGGGCTGTGTACATAATCTTATTATTGTCA
Source organism: Maribacter zhoushanensis (assembly GCF_029350975.1). Taxonomy (GTDB): domain Bacteria; phylum Bacteroidota; class Bacteroidia; order Flavobacteriales; family Flavobacteriaceae; genus Maribacter; species Maribacter zhoushanensis. The sequence goes on along the minus strand of NZ_JARKMR010000006.1, from coordinate 70,506 downwards.
GCAGTCTTTTTAAGTTCTGATGCTTTTGATTTTTTATTTATGACCTTTGGTTTGGCTTGTTTATATGAGTACAAAAAACTAGTACATTTAAAAGGATACCATATTTTCGCTGCCTATTTAGCGTTATGGTGGGTTTATATCTATTTAGTCAAAGATCAACAGATCATTACCATTCTTATGGTAATTACCATAGCTGTAGATATTTATCTGTTGTACAATCTTTTTGCTAAAAAACCTTTAAAACTTAATACGACTTTAAAATTCCTAATTGGTCTTTTTTATATAGGCGGAGGCTGTATTTTTCTCACAATGATACCCTACAAGAATGATGCTTTTGCGAAACTATTGATTATGGGTATTTTTATTTTAATATGGGTAAACGACTCATTTGCATACCTAGTAGGTAAGAGTATTGGTAGAACTAAACTTTTTCCTTCAGTTTCTCCTAAAAAAACCATTGAAGGTACTTTAGGAGGTTTTATATTTGCACTAGCGGCAGCTTATTTAATGGCTACTTTTGAAGCTCTTATCAGTCCTGTTCAATGGATGATTCTTGCAACAGTTATTGTAGTAGCCGGTAGTTTAGGAGATTTAATAGAATCTAAATTTAAAAGAGCTGCAGGCGTAAAGGACAGTGGGGCTATATTGCCTGGCCACGGCGGTATGTTAGATCGCTTGGACAGCTTGGTCTTTGCCGCACCATTTGCTTATTTAACTTTAAATATATTCAGTTATGTTTCATAGAGAGGGACAAAAAATAATATTGTTTTCTTTTTTGATTATAGGTTCAAGTATAATCTTGGCCCACTACTTTATTGACATAGCATGGCTAAAATTAGCTATACAAATTCTTGGTCTAATTTTACTCATTATAATTTTGCAATTCTTTAGAAATCCAAAGAGATTGGCAAGAAAGGATTTCAATGAAATTCTTTCACCTGTAGATGGGAAAGTTGTAGTTATAGAAGAAGTTTTAGAGAAAGAATATTTTAATGAAAAAAGAAGACAGGTTTCTATTTTTATGTCACCGGTCAATGTTCACGTAACTAGATATCCCGCTAGTGGTTTAATTACTTTTTCCAAATATCACCCTGGTAAATTCTTAGTTGCCTGGCACCCAAAATCAAGTGAAGAAAACGAAAGAACCACTGTAGTTATAAAAACCCCTAAGTTTGGCGAAATCCTATACAGACAAATAGCTGGTGCACTTGCCAGACGAATTGTAAATTATGCCGAAAAAGGAGAAAGCGTACAACAGGGAGATGATGCAGGATTTATAAAATTTGGCTCTAGAGTCGATTTGTTTTTACCTTTAGATTGCCAAATTAATGTAAAGCTAAACCAAAAGGTTAAAGGTAATGAGACTTGTATAGCTACTTTTGTTGACCCAAACGAAAATGAAGAAATTACGTATTGAATTTGAGGAGATCGTTACTTTGGTCAATAACTATACTGAACCAATACCGGCAGATATACTTTTAAAACTATATGCATACTATAAGATTGCAAATGCTAATTTTGACAATCCTGGCAGTAAAACTCCATTAATTAATGCTTTTAAAGCAAATGCACTAATTCAGGCAAAGAACATGAGCAAGAAAAAAGCCATGCAATCTTACATTGATTTAGCCAACAAAGAATTAAATACTAATTAACTAGTAATACTTAGTTTAGCTAGTACTGTCTTTGTATGGTCTAAAATGATTCTTAAACAATTGACTAACATTCAATGAAAAGATTAGAAAAATTAAAGTCCAATATTCTTCGAATCTCTATTGGCATTGTCTATTTAATTTTTGGATTCATAAAGTTTATACCACATTTGAGCCCGGCAGAAGATTTAGCAAAAAACACCATTGGCATATTAACATTAGGAATACTACCTTCTCAATGGGGATTACTATTATTAGCAGTGGGCGAAACGCTTATAGGTATTTTTCTTCTACTTAACTGGAAACCTAGAATTATCATCAGCATAGCTATAATTCATATTCTATTTACGTTTACGCCTCTATTTTTAATGCCTGAAGAAATCTTTGGCAAAGGTGAATTGGTTTTTACTCTAGCAGGACAATACATATTTAAAAACATTATTATTCTAAGCGCCCTCTTTTCCTTAAAAATTGATTTGGACATTCATCTAAAACGTTCTGCGATGAAAGAATCTACTGCAGAACATTTAATAGTTGTGAAAAATTAATGATAAAGATCGTCTAAATCGGCGTCGCAAAGGGAGCAAAACAAATCATCTAATTTTGCACAAACATCTTTAAAGAAACGCTCTCCTTTTTCAGTAGTAGCAAATTCTGGATTACCAATACCCGTATCACTACTAACCTTAGACCACTGTCTTTCTGCCCACGCCCAACCTTCATTGTAAGCGTTTATTTTAAATTTCTTAGCACTACCACTACCCCATTTTTCCTTGGGCAATACTAAATCAGGTCTTAAATAAAGCATTAAGCTAGTTTCCATTTCATCGGCATGATCACCTTCTTCTTTAAAATATTTAGATTTATCGAACATTGGTGGAAAGAAACAAAAACTGATGAACATATCTGGGAACAACAAACCTAACTCCCTTATAATAGGCTTAAAATTATTTCCGCCGTGACCATTGAACAACAGTAATTTCTTTATGCCTTGCCTATCTAATACTGTCACCAAATCTTTTAAAATAGCTAATTGAGTAGACGGATTTAGATTCATATCTAAATAAATATCGCTCTGACCGGTATTTACACCAAAAGGTATGGTAGGCAATACAATTACCTTCTTTCCTTTCTGCCAAGAAACACCAGCAGCTGACTCGGCCATACTTTGTACTTGGTAATTATCGGTACCATATGGCAAATGATAATTATGCGCCTCTGTGGCTCCCCAAGGCAAAATTGCCAATTCTATTTGTTCATCTTTCAGGTGTTCCCAATTTGTTTCGGCAAGTACGTAAGGTCTAATCATAGTCTTAAAGATACCATTTAAGCATAAAAAAACCCTTGAAATTAATCAAGGGTTCGTTTATTTTTTTTGATAAAATTGGTTTGTGAAATTTTACTTACAATACCTTTTTACCTGAAATGATATTATAAAGAATAACGATAACCGCTATTACTAATAAAATGTGGACTAAACTACCGGTTGCAAGACCAGGTACTATACCTAACATTCCCAATAACCATATAATTATACAAATAACTGCTACTAACCATAATAGACTTCTCATAATGTGTGTTTTTTAGATTGTTTATACTACAAAACTAAAGGGATTAGCCGTGTTAGCTTAACTCAAACAAATTGATTACTAGCTCTAAATCAGAAACTTCACCAAAACAAGCACATTCATAAGTACTTAAATTCAATTCTTTATACCAATTTTTCTTTGAAAAAATCTATAGTACGTGACCAGGCCAATTCTGCCGCTGGCTCATCATATCTAGGCGTAGACGTGTTATGAAAGCCGTGATTTACATTGTCATAGAAATAAGCTACATTCTCTTTCCCTAATTCATTCAATGCTTTTTCATATGCCGGCCATCCCGCATTTACACGTTCATCCAAACCTGCATATTGTAATAATAATGGTGCATTAATATCTTCTAGATCTTCTGTTGGTTGCCCTCCATAAAATGGTACCGCTGCAGATAAATCAGGCACTTTTACTGCCATCATATTAGAAATCCATCCACCGAAACAAAAACCTACTACACCAATTTTACCATTGCAACCTTCGTGATTTTTCAAATACTCAAATGCTGCTATAAAATCTTCAAGCATTTCATTTCTATCGCGCGTTTTCTGCATTGCACGACCTTCATCATCATTACCGGGATAACCTCCTAACGGACTCAATGCATCTGGTGCTATGGTAATAAAACCAGCCAAGGCAGCTCTTCTGGCTGTATCTTCAACATAAGGGTTCAATCCTCTATTTTCATGCACAACCACTATACCAGGTAATTTAACTTCAGCAGATTTGGGTTTGGACAATAAAGCTTTTATTTCACCACCTCCTTTTTCAGAATTATAGGTAATAAAACCCGAATCTAAATCTGGATTGTTTTTATCCACCAAATAGGTATTCTCATAATCTGGCATTAAAAAACTCATTAAAGAAGGCACTGTGAGACCGCCAACGGCATACATAGATAATTTTTGCACAAAGTCTCTGCGTTCTAATTTATTATGGGCATAGGCATCATAAAGATCAAATACCTCTTGCTTAATATCTTCTTTTTTAAGTGGTTTCATTTTCTTAGCTTTTTTGTTCTATTTAAAAGTACGAAAACAACATGACTACCTAAATACTTTTAACAATAGAAAAAGCCTCATTTCTAACTGAATAGAAATGAGGCTTCGTTGATTATAAGATTAAGTATTAGCCTAAACTAGCTAAACTTTTTTCCAACGTTTCTATTTTAGCTTCGGCATCCGCTAACTTTTTACGTTCTATAGCTATAACCTTTTCAGGAGCGTTATTAACAAATCGTTCATTAGAAAGTTTCTTTTGAACAGACATCAAAAAGCCTTTAGTATATTTCAGTTCTTCATTAATCTTAACAATTTCTGCCTCTACATCAATAGCACCCTCCATTGGCACAAAGTACTCATTACTCTTTACCCTAAAAGTCAATGCCCCTTCTAACTGTTCATCTAGGTAACTGATTTCAGATACATTGGTAAGTTTAGCAATTACGACATCCCAACGGTTACTTGCATTTTCAGAATTTAACACTGATAATTCCAAAGCTTCTTTCATTGGAATATTCTTGTTCTTTCTTATAGTTCTAACACCAGAAATCACTTCGGCTGCAAAATCGAACTGAGCAATTAACTCTTCGTCAATTTTACCTACAGTTGGCCATTTTGATATTACCAAAGCTTCAGTCTCATCTCTTTTTGCAATATGTTGCCAAACTTCTTCTGTCAAAAATGGCATGAAAGGATGCAAAAGTTTAAGGTTCTGCTCAAATAACACTATTACCTTATTGAAGGTAGTTCTATCTATAGGTTGTTGATACGCAGGCTTAATAATCTCCAATAAAGAAGAACTATAATCATCCCAAACCAATTTATATATAGACATTAAAGCATCTGAAATACGGAATTTGCTAAAATGATCCTCTATCTCTAATAATGTTTTATTCAACTTAGACTCATACCACTCTAAACCAAGCTTTGAAGCCTCTGGCTGAGGAATATCTGCAATCTCCCAACCTTTCACCAATCGGAAACCGTTCCAGATTTTATTGGCAAAGTTTTTTCCTTGCTGACAAAGATCTTCATCGAACATTAAATCATTACCTGCAGCCGAGCTTAATAATAGACCTACTCGCACACCGTCCGCACCATAGTCTTCTATCAACTTTAAAGCATCAGGTGAATTACCCAATGACTTTGACATTTTTCTACGTTGCTTATCTCTCACCAATCCGGTGAAATAAACATTTTCAAAAGGTTTTTCTCCTCTAAACTCATAACCGGCAACAATCATTCTTGCTACCCAGAAAAATAAAATATCCGGACCAGTTACTAAATCGTTTGTTGGGTAATAATAGTTTATCTCTTCATTATCTGGCTCCATAATACCGCCAAACACACTCATTGGCCATAACCATGACGAAAACCAAGTATCTAACACATCGGCATCTTGTCGTAAATCACTTTCCTGTAAATCTGATTTACCCGATTTTTCTTTTGCAAGTTTTAATGCATCTGCTATGTTAGCCGCTACAACAAAATCTTCTTGACCGTCACCAAAGTAAAACGCCGGTATTTGCTGACCCCACCATAATTGTCTAGAAATATTCCAATCGCGAACATTCTCCATCCAATGACGGTACGTATTTTCAAATTTCTTTGGATGCAATTTTACATCGCCACTTTCCATTACCGCTTCTAAAGCAGGTTTTGCCAAATCTTCCATTTTCAGAAACCACTGATCTGACAACTTTGGTTCAATGACAGCCTTGGTTCTTTCTGAAGTACCTACTTTATTAATATGGGTTTCGGTTTTAACCAAAACACCTAAATCTTCTAATTCTTTAGATATTTCTTTTCTTACAACGAAACGATCTTTACCCTCATAATGCAATCCAAAACTATTTAAGGTTGCATTATCATTAAATATGTCAATAGTTTCTAACTTATGTTTTTCTCCTAACGCTTTATCATTTATATCATGAGCTGGCGTTACTTTTAAACATCCTGTACCAAACTCAACATCTACATACTCATCTTCAATTATAGGTATTACTCTATTGCAAATTGGTACAATTACTTTCTTACCTTTTAAATGGGTAAACCTTTCATCATTAGGGTTTATACATATTGCTGTATCGCCTAATATAGTTTCAGGTCTTGTGGTTGCAATAGTCACCTTTTCATCTGACCCTTCAATAGCATATGACAAATAGTACAAAAGACCTTGTTTCTCCTCATAAATAACTTCTTCATCTGACAAAGTTGTCTGCGCTTCTGGATCCCAATTCACCATTCTATACCCACGGTAAATTAAACCTTTGTTATAAAGATCAATAAATACCTTTATTACACTATCATATCGCTCTTGATCCATGGTGAACGCAGTACGGTCCCAATCACAAGAACATCCCAGTTTTTTCAACTGCTCTAAAATGATACCACCATATTCATTTGTCCAATCCCAGGCATGTTTTAAAAACTCATCTCTAGTAAGGTCATTTTTATTGATGCCTTGCTCTTTTAATTTGGCAACGACCTTTGCTTCTGTAGCAATAGAGGCATGATCGGTACCTGGTACCCAACAAGCATTCTTACCTAAAAGGCGGGCTCTTCTTATTAAAACATCTTGTATGGTATTGTTCAACATATGCCCCATATGCAAAATACCGGTTACGTTTGGCGGCGGTATTACAATACTATAAGGTTCTCTCTCATCTGGTTCTGAGTGAAAGTAGCCGTTTTTCATCCAGTAATCATACCATTGCGATTCTGTGGCTTGCGGATTATATTTTGAAGGAATTTCCATTTTTTGGAACAGTTTTTGAATAATAATAAACTGGGTTATTAAAAATTAAAGCCGAACTGACATTCTAACGGTCATTTCAGCTAAATTTCACCCAAAGATAAATACGAAACAAAAATAAGTAACGTTAGAGTATAACAAAAGGATTTTGAGGTTGATCTGAAAAGATTTAATTTTGACATCCACCCAAAATTATAAATGATGAAAAAAATAGTACTTGTATTATTTGTTGGCTTACTAGGTTTTAGTTTAACTGCACAAGATGCAGCTGCCAAAATAGAGTTTAAATCTGAAACCGTTGATTACGGAGAAATCGCTAAAGGATCAGACGGAGTAAGAGTTTTTGAATTTACAAACACCGGTACTGCTCCACTTATTGTAAGTAAAGTAAGTTCTAGTTGTGGCTGTACAATTCCAAAAAAACCAGAAGACCCAATTTTACCAGGTAAAACAGGTGAAATTCAAGTGAAATATGATACCAATAGAGTTGGTCCTATCCGTAAAGCAATTACGGTTATTTCTAACGCTGACACTCCTACAAAAGTTTTAAAAATAAAAGGAGAAGTTCAAGCTGCTACCGGTACCAAATAAAAGAACTTTTAGAAAACTAAATGCCCAACTGAGAAGTTGGGCATTTTTTTGTGCTTTATTGTTCGTCAAATAAAGGTTTTAACTCAAAACTAAAGAGTAGGTCACTATCATACCTTTCTACAAGTACCTTAATTTTTTTATCTTTTTTGACATTGAGCATATGCATAATCTCTTGTAATTTATATCGGTGGATGCGCCTACCGTTTACCGCCAAGATGACATCACCTTCTCTTAACCCTGCCGAATGTGCGGGACTCCCCTGGCGTATTCCCGAAACTATAATCTCTGGCACCAAGCTTAACCTTGTTGCCCCGTGAAGAATAATCTGCACATCCCCATAGGTCTTAGCATCGCTATTTACTACTCCGTTTGAATTTGTAATTCGTTCTGACACATAGCGCATACCGGCATGTTGTAAATCAATACCACTAACATTGTATTGAAACATTTTACTGAAATTGGCATTCTTAGTCAAGATTAATTTTTCATTCTTATAATCGAACACCGCATTAAAACGTTTTATAACCTCACCACCTAAACTACCGTTTCTACCTCCAAAATCTGAAATTGTTGTAAACGTCTCCATATCAGGAAAGGCAGCCTTAGCATCACTCAGTACAAAATCTGAAATCTTTAAATGATTGATTTTAGTTCTCTTACCATAAATATTACCAGCAAGACCTTTTCCTAAAAAATCTTGGTAATGTTTATCCGGTAATTGAATTCTTTCATCTTCAAATAACCATACCGCATCGCTACTGCCGGTATCCAACAACATTTTTACAGGTATTTCCTCGTCCTTACTTATCATGACAAAGGCATCTAAATATGCTTTCTTTCTAATGACCGACATATCTACTATACGCGTATTCTTTGATTTTTTGTACTTATAAAGTTCGGGGTCATGAAATTTTATAGTACGTTTTATGTAATTAATATCAACCACAAAATCTTTAAACAAGTCATAACCTATTATTCCATGAACAGGAACACCAAGACTTGGAGAAAAATTTATACCGGCATCCATCACCACATAAATGTTCTGAGACACATTCTTAACATCACCCATCTGAATAAAATTACCAGTGGACTTTAACGCATTTATAGGCTCACCCTCCCCTAACCCATTAATGGTAATTTCTGTTACGTTGTTTAGCTGAATAGAATCTTGATCCGCCAAATTGAACAATATGGGTGTACCAACTCCAGAATCCAATACAAATGACAATTCCGTTCCATTGACATTAATAGGTATTACCATGAGATTATTAATCAACTGAAACTTGACTTTATCAAATTTCTTTCCTGCAGGTAATTGATAGTTTTGACCTATTGCTAACCACGAAAAACAACAAAACAATAGAATTAGAAGAACACCTCTTTTACGTAACATAATCTATATGAATTAGTTAACCCTTTTTAAGATACGTAATAATTTGTTATAACACTCAATTTTAACAGTATTGCCAAATCCAAATAAAAGCTTAATTACTTTGTAAGTACCATAATCATTTATCACTTTTGTGAAAAATTCAATTTATATGCCATCTGTTTCAAATAAGGGGCTTACCATGCCTCAATCACCTATTAGAAAGTTAGTTCCATTTGCTGAAAATGCAAAAAAAAGAGGAGTTAAGGTTATTCATTTAAACATTGGACAACCAGATATAAAAACCCCACAACAAGCTTTAGATGCTGTAAAAAATAATGATATTAATGTATTGGAATACAGCCGTACTGAAGGATCAGAGACCTTTAGAACCAAAATTGCCAAGTATTACATTAAAAACGATATACAAGTAAGCGCTACGGATATCATTGTAACTACCGGAGGTTCTGAAGCATTGTCTTTTGCAATGAACACTATTGCAGATACAGATGATGAAATTATTATACCCGAACCTTTTTATGCTAATTATAACGGATTTGCCACTGCTTGCGGTGTAACCGTTGTACCGGTAGTTTCTAAGTTAGAAGACAACTTTGCGCTACCGCCAATTGAGGATTTTGAAAAATTAATTACGCCTAGAACCAAAGCTATTTTAATATGCAATCCTGGTAACCCAACCGGATATCTATACAGCCAAGAAGAAGTTCAAAAATTAGCAGCTTTAGTTAAAAAGCATAACATATATCTAGTTGCCGATGAAGTTTACAGAGAGTTCACTTATGACAACAAAACCCATACATCTATTTTAAAGGAAGAAGGTTTAGAAGAACATGCCATAGTAATAGATTCTGTATCTAAAAGATACAGCATGTGTGGTGCACGTATTGGTTACCTAGTTTCTAAAAATAAGGAGTTTATTGCCACGGCAATGAAGTTTGCACAGGCTAGATTATCACCCCCTACATATGCACAAATAGCAAGCGAAGCGGCCTTAGATACACCTGACAGTTATTTCGCCGAGGTTAAAACGGAATATGTTGCAAGAAGAAATATTCTAATAGCGGAGTTAGAAAAAATCGAAGGCATTAAAATTGCAAAGCCACAAGGTGCTTTTTATTGTATTGCTGAACTACCTATTAAAGATGCCGATCATTTTGCCCAATGGTTGTTAGAAGATTTTAATATTGACAACGAAACTGTTATGGTAGCACCAGCAGCTGGGTTTTACGCTACAGACGGATTGGGTAAAAACCAAATTAGAATTGCCTATGTTTTAGACCAAGATAGTTTAAAAAGAGCTGTTCAAATTTTAAAGGAAGCACTAAAAAGCTATAAAGGTTAATGATTGTACATGAACACTTTTCCCTAAAAAACTACAATACTTTTGGTATTGATGCTACAGCAAGATTTTTTGTTGAAGTTACGTCTATTGAAGAATTACAAGATATTCTGGGCAACCAAGATTATGATAGAAAGATTATCATTGGTGGTGGTAGCAATATGTTACTTTCAGATTATATTGAAGCATTATTTATTCATGTAGATTTAAAGGGAAAGAAAATCATCTCAGAATCTAATGAGACTGTAGAAGTACAGGTAATGGCAGGTGAAAATTGGCATGATATGGTCATGTGGGCTCTTGACCAAAATTTTGGAGGATTAGAGAACATGTCTTTAATACCTGGTAACACTGGTACTGCTCCCATACAAAACATTGGGGCCTATGGCGTTGAATTAAAAGATTGCTTTGTTAGTTGCGAAGCTGTTAGCATAGAAAATCAAGAACTGGTTACGTTAACTAAAGAAGATTGTAAGTTTGGGTATCGAGATTCGTTTTTTAAAAATGAAGGAAAAGATAAATATGTAATTACTTCGGTTACCTTTTCATTCTCTAAAAAAGACCATAAAATTAATTCAGGGTATGGCGCCATTGAACAACAACTAGAAAAAGATTCCATTTCTGACCCCAGTATTAAAGATATTTCCAATGCTGTCATTGCCATAAGACAAAGTAAACTACCAGACCCAAAAGTTCTTGGTAATAGTGGCAGTTTCTTTAAAAACCCAATAGTTGAGAAAGAAATCTTTAAAGAATTTGCATTAAAAAATCCTGAAGCTCCTTTTTATAAAGTGTCAGATGAGTATTACAAAATACCGGCAGGTTGGTTAATTGAGCAATGCGGTTTTAAAGGAAAACGTTTTGGTGATGCTGGTGTTCATAAAAATCAAGCATTGGTTCTTGTAAATTATGACAACGCAACTGGTAAGGATATTTTAAACTTAGCGGAAAAAATTATTGATGCCGTGAAAACAAAGTTCAATATTGAAATAAGTCCTGAGGTTAATTTAATAAAATAACCCCTGTAAAAATTACAGGGGTTATTACCAAACCAAACCAACCAAAAACAAAGTGGGCAGTTACCAGCCGACCACTTATTCAATATATATTTTTAGAAAACGCATCGTTAACAATCAATTTTATAATTTAGCGTTTAATCATATACGGTTCAATGTTAGCATTTGGATGTTCATCTTAAAAAAAATATGTACATCTTTTAAATTATGAGCACTCTATTAGAAAACCATATTGTTGAATTACTACAGGAAAGAAACGAAAAAGCGATTTCTCTCTTGTATGATAATTATGCCGACACCCTACTAGGTGTGGCTAATAAGGTGGTGCGTGACCCAGATTTAGCACAAGATGTTGTTCAAGAATCTTTCGTGAAGATTTGGAAAAAAGCAGACTCTTATGATCCTAAAAAAGCGAAACTATTTACTTGGCTTTTTAGAATTACACGTAACACTGCCATTGACAAATTAAGAAGTGTCAACACAAAATCTGATAAAGAAATCCAAATAGACGTTTCTGACGTATATACTTTAGGCGTGGAAAGTACTAGGCCAGAGTTAATGGATGTAAGAGAACATCTAGACAAAATTGAAGATAAATATCAAATTGTTCTAGAAGCTCTTTTCTTTCAAGGCATGACCCAACAAGAAGCTAGTGATGAGTTGGACATTCCCTTGGGAACTATTAAGTCTAGACTTAAAATTGGATTACGCGAGTTAGGCAAAATCTACGGCCCTGCCTTAGTTGCCATGTTATTAAATTTCGTATTATGAAAGACAAAATAAGAATTTTCCTTGATTCTGATTTATTAGAAAAGTATCTTTTGGGAACAACTACCGAGTTGGAAAGCCTACAGGTAGAGCGCTATATTGCCATGTACCCAGAGGTAAGGGAAACCTATAGCGAATTACAGGATAATCTTGAAATCTTCGCCAAACTTCATGCTATTGAAGCTCCACAAGGTTTAAAAGATAAAATCAACTCTAGAATAAAAGCTGAACGTAAAGGCAGAAAAAGATTCTATAGTTATGCTATCGCGGCAAGTATTACCGCAATTATGTTTATAGGCATCTCTACTTTTTTCTGGAACCAAAACCAGAGTTTGCAAGAAGAGAACAGTGTGGTTAGCAATAAAATAAAATTGCTTGAGGAAAACATGAAGGAGCAGTTAGAAGATGTACGTAACCAGTTCATTGTTCTAAACAACCCACAAACTAAAAAGTATAATGTTAAGGGTAATCAGAAAGCAAAAGATTTAAAAGCTGTTGCTTATATAAACCCGGTTAAGAAATTATCTTATATCAACGTTAGCAAATTACCTCATATTCCTGAAAGCCAATGTTTTCAAATGTGGGCAGAGGTTAACGGCAAAATGATAAACTTAGGTATTATTGAAGAAGCTGGTGATCAAGAAAAGTTGCTGGCATTACCATACGCTGAAAATGCAGTTGGTTATATTACAATTGAACAAAAAGGTGGTAATCACGCCCCTAACGTTGAAAACATAGTTGCGAACATAGCATACTAAGCTTTCACACATAAAGTATTCTTAAAGCCCCATTTTTGGGGCTTTATTTTTTATCTTTGTTTAAAATTTAGCATATGAAACTAGTATTACTGACCATTGGGTTGTTAGCATTGGCTTTTGCAGGTATTGCAATTAAAATATGGTCTAAAAAAGACGGAGAATTTGCAGGAACTTGTGCAAGTCAAAGTCCTTTTCTAAATCAAGACGGACAAGCTTGTGGTATGTGCGGTAAAATGCCAAACGAACAAGATTGCAAGAAAGATTTAATCTCAGAATAAGCTTAGTTCACTATCAAATGTAAACGCTTACCAAAAATAATATTTGAACAAAATAGACACTTTAGAAGAAACAATCATCAAAGCGAAGCAAGGCAAACAAATAGCCTTTAGTCGTTTGTTAGATATGTTTTGGAACGATGTTTACGGATTTCAATTAAAGCGTACAGAAAATGAAAATGATTCTGAAGACATCACCATTCAGACATTTTCAAAGGCATTTGATAAGATAAATACCTACAACGATTCTTACGTATTTAAAACTTGGTTAATAGCTATCTCTAAAAATATTCATATTGATTTAGTTAGAAAGCGAAAAAAGAACTTGCTAGATTCTAGAAGTAATTCTGACGCCATAACCAGTGCTTTGGATGCTACTCCTTCTATGGAAGATCAATTAATTCAAGAGCAGAATTTAGCAGACTTACTTAGAGATATCAAAAAACTAAAGCCACATTACCAAGCGGTCATCAACCTTAGGTATTTTAATGAGCTAAGCTATGCCGATATTGCCACGCATTTGAACGAGCCTATAAACAGCGTCAAGGTAAAACTTCTAAGGGCAAAAAAATTACTTTCAGAAATTATTAAAGAACGAAAGTAAACAACAACTAAAAGAAAATTTCTCATAATTTAGAACTCATTTGTGTAGCATGTAATTCTGCTTTATCCACACTTTATTAGTTCGTATATTTGTAATAAAATTTAAAGCATGTCTACAGTTTTAAAAGAAAATGTTGCTCCACCAAAAGGTAAACCGAAATGGCTAAGGGTAAAACTTCCTACAGGTAAGAAATACACCCAGCTTAGAGGTTTGGTAGATAAGTATGACCTGCATACTATTTGTACCAGCGGAAGTTGCCCAAATATGGGAGAATGCTGGGGAGAAGGAACAGCAACCTTTATGATATTAGGTAATGTTTGTACTAGATCATGTGGTTTCTGCGGAGTTAAAACCGGAAGACCTGAGAATGTTGACTGGGCAGAACCTGAAAAAGTAGCTAGATCCATAAAAATTATGGGTATTAAACATGCTGTCATCACTTCTGTAGATAGAGATGACCTTAAGGATATGGGCTCTATTATTTGGGCAGAAACCGTAAAGGCCATCCGAAGAATGAACCCTACTACGACTTTAGAAACTTTAATTCCTGATTTTCAGGGTATAGAAAAGCATTTAGACAGAATAGTTGCTGTATCCCCAGAAGTTGTTTCTCACAACATGGAAACTGTTAAAAGACTTACCAGAGAGGTACGTATACAAGCAAAGTATGAACGTAGTCTTGAAGCCTTGAACTACTTGAAAAAACAAGGTATCAACAGAACCAAATCTGGTATTATGCTAGGTCTTGGCGAACATGAAGATGAAGTTATTACCACATTGGCAGATTTGCGTAATGCAGATGTTGATGTTGTTACTATAGGACAGTACTTACAGCCTTCTAAAAAGCACCTACCTGTTAAAGAATTTATTACTCCTGAGCAATTTAAGAAATATGAAGACATAGGTCTTGAAATGGGCTTTAGACATGTTGAAAGTGGCGCTTTAGTAAGATCTTCTTACAAAGCACACAAGCATATTTTATAAATTCTAAAGAACATACTTCCTAGCAACTACGCTAAGATTATTTGATAGTCCTCAATTATTGGGAATTATCTGTATTAACTGAACACATTCATCGGTAACCAATGCAAAAACTAAACATAGGCATTAATGGTTTTGGAAGGATAGGCAGAACCCTATTTCGCTTAATGCAAGCACATGAAAATTTAAATGTGGTTGCTATTAATGATTTGGCAGACACCCGTACTCTTTCACATCTTTTAAAATATGACAGTATTCACGGTACTTCACCGCTCAATATTTCTCATGACGAAAAACACATTATTGTTAATGATAGAGCTATTGCTTTATATAACGAAACTCATCCGTCTAAAATAAATTGGACTTCTTCCGCAGTTGACTTGGTTGTAGAATGCACCGGTAAATTTAAGGATAGAGATACATTATCTTTTCATATTAAAAATGGCGCCAAGAAAGTTATTTTGTCCGTACCCCCTACTGAAGATGATATAAAAATGATTGTTTTCGGTATCAATGAAAATACGTTGACAAAATCTGACGACATCATATCAAATGCATCTTGTACTACGAACAACGCTGCACCAATGATCAAAATAGTCAATGACCTATGTGGTATTGAGCAGGCGTATATTACAACCATACACTCGTATACTACAGATCAAAGTTTGCACGACCAACCGCATAGAGATTTAAGAAGGGCTCGCGCGGCATCACAATCTATAGTGCCTACTACAACTGGGGCAGCAAAAGCATTGACTAAAATATTTCCAGAATTAGCTGATACTATTGGCGGTTGCGGTATTAGAGTTCCTGTGCCAAACGGCTCATTAACAGACATTACCCTAAATGTAAAGAGAGCTACAAGTATTGAAGAAATAAACTCTACTTTTGAAAAAGCGTCTAAAAACCAGTTTAAAAATATAGTACATTACACCAACGACCCAATAGTTTCTATTGATATAAACAATAGTTGCTATTCTTGTACGTTTGATTCTTTGATGACCTCCGTAATAGGAAAAATGGTTAAGATTATTGGCTGGTACGATAATGAAACCGGCTATAGCAGTAGAATCATTGATTTGATTAATTTTATTAGTACTAAAAATTATATTTGAAGATATTATTTTTAAATAAAGCACTTAAATTCTTACTAGTCCCCATTCTAATTTTGGCGGCTACTACTGCCCTATACTCACAAAACCCGGTTGCAAAGAAAGACATACAACCTTATTTTGATCAAGCAAGAAAATTCAGAAATCAAGATAAAATTGACCTTGCTTTAGAAACACTGAATACAGCTGCAAACGAAGCCGAAAAAAGTGAAGATGTCAAGGGTCTTATTGATAGCCTTCACGAACTAGCATTACTTTATTTAAAAATAGATAAAGAAGGTGATACTGAGTTTTATTGGGATCGCGCAAGCGTTTTGCTAAAAGATATTGAATATCCTTACGGTGACGGTATGCATAAATATGTAGAAGCTATTCTGTTACATAGAAGTAATAGAAACTTTCAAGCTCTGTTTATGCTTAATGAAGCTAAACAACTAAATAACGACCGTAATTTTTATAATAATTTATTATTGACCGAAGCAAGAGTATATCTCAGTTTAGAGAAGTATGATAGCGCTACTAAGAATTTAAATTCACTAATTGTAAATACTGATCTTTACGAAAAGGAATACCTTACAACGCAAGCCTACTTAACACTTGCCGAACTAAATTTAAAAATCGATAATTTATCCGAAGCTGCTAAAAATGGGGAAAATGCTTTGACCCTTGCTGTTGATAATGGATTTTTAGAGGACATTAAAAACGCTAACACCTTATTATCTTCTGTTTATGAGAAACTTGGTCTCTATCAGAAATCGCTCGTGAACACTCAGAATCTGGTACAATTAAAAGATTCAATATTCAATATTGATAAAAATATTATTGAAGCTAAAACAGCTGACAAGATTAGAGATGATTACAAGACGGAAGAGATTGCACGCCAAGAAAAGAAAATAGAAGAACTAACAGAATCTCAAAACAGGTCTGAGCTTACGGCAATTTTAACCTCGGCATTTTTAATCATTATTTCATTATTAGCAGTAACGCTGTATAGAAATAACCAGATAAAATTAAAAACCAACGATCTTTTACAGACCAAAAACAAAGAGCTACAAATTGCTCGTGATGGTGCCGTACAAGCAATGGAAGCAAAAACGAACTTTCTATCTACGGTAAGCCACGAACTTAGAACCCCACTTTATGCGGTTACCGGACTTACTCACTTATTACTAGAGGAAAACCCTGAAGAACACCAAAAAGAACATTTAAAGGCTTTAAAATTCTCAGGTGACTATCTTCTTAATTTTATAAATGACATTCTACACATCAACAAAATTGATGCGAATAAATTAGAACCCCTTAATATGGAGTTCAATCTTAACAAGGTCATTAATGAAGTTATTAATTCTCTTGGGCAAAGTGCTAAGTCAAACAAGACAAACTTAATTTTAGAATACGATTCAGATATACCAAATAGCTTATTGAGCGATCCATTAAAGCTCTCTCAAATTTTCATGAATTTGATTGGTAACTCTATTAAGTTCACTAAAGGTGGCGAGGTAAAAGTCATTGCAAAACTATTGAACAAAGTCGAGGATGACATTACCATCTATTTTGAAGTTAAGGATAATGGTATAGGCATCTCAAAAGAAAAGCAAAAAAGTATTTTTGAAGGCTTTGAACAAGGCTCTATTCAGATTAACAGAGAATATGGTGGTACCGGCTTAGGTCTAACTATTGTTAAAAGCTTATTGAGTTTATTTGAAAGTAAAATTGAACTTGAGAGTGAATTAGGCGAGGGTAGTTCTTTCTTCTTTGAAGTTAAAATGAAGAGTCTTGAAAGTGAATCTGAAGATGTATCATTTGAGATTACACCTAAAGACTATGACTTTAAAGGACTTCACTTATTAATTGTCGAAGACAATAAAATTAACCAAGTCATCACTAAAAAAATGCTTTCTAAGCGAGATATGACCAGTGATATTGCCAATAACGGTCATGAGGCAGTAACAGCCGCTCAAGAGAATGTGTATGATGCCATACTTATGGATATTCATATGCCAGGTATTAGTGGTGAAGAAGCCACAATTCAAATTAGAAAGTTCAATCAAGACACACCAATAATTGCGTTAACAGCTATCTCGTTAGACGATAGTTTGGAAAGTTTCTATGCAGCAGGTTGTGATGATGTGGTTACCAAACCATTTAAGCCAGATGTTTTTTATCAAAAAATAGGTGAGAATATTTTTGACAAAAGAGCTAAGAAATCGTTGTCATAAATTTTAACAAATCCTTCCTCAAAAGTTCGGCTGTATTATCAAAAAACACATGCTTGACTTCTATATAACTTAGGTTCGTAACCTTAGATTCTAAGCGCACAAAATCTTTTTCAGTAGTAAGAATACACTCCTTTTCCTTTAAAAGTTCAATTTCTTGATCAGTAAAAAAATGATGGTCATTGAATTTTAAATGCTCAAACGTAATTCCTTCTGAGCTTAAAAACTTTACTAACGGAGCGGGATTTGCGATTCCTGTTACCAACGTTACTTTTTTTCCTTTCAGCACATTTAAAGGCATAATATTACCTTTAAGCTCTTTATTATATGACAAGTAACTAAATAATACTGTTTGATTAGTCCCAGGTTTTATACTTGCCCTAATTTTATCTTTTTCCTGTGACGATAAGTTAGCCGGGCATTTAGTTACTACAATTAAATCTGCCCTACCCGCCTCTCTTTTAGAATCTCTTAAATTGCCCGTTGGCAAATACCAATCTTTAGTATATAAATTATCATAAGCGGTCAATAAAATAGAAAATCCAGCTTTCACTTTTCTATGCTGGAATGCATCATCGAGCAAAATCACATCTGGACTTACCATTTTCTCAAGCTGACGTATTCCATTTCTTCTATCCGCATCAACGGCAACAGTTACATCAGGGAATTTACTTTTTAACTGAAATGGTTCATCACCCAATTCTTCAACGCTGGTTTGTTGAGTTGAAAGTAAAAAACCTTCTGAATTGCGTTTATAGCCCCTACTTAAAATAGCTACACTATAATTTTGAGAAAGCTCTCGTACCAAAAGTTCGATCATTGGGGTCTTACCTGTGCCACCAACACTTAGGTTTCCTACGCAAATAGTTTTTGCAGCAAAAGATTTAGAAGAAAATATACCTACATCATACAAGCGATTTCTAAGAAAGACAATCAATCCGTAGATTAAAGAAATAGGAAAAAGAAGTTTTCGTAACACCTGCATCAGAACGAAATTATAATAATTTATCTTTGAATATCTTATTTTCTTATAAAATGACCGTAAAAGACATCACCCTAATCTTAGAAGAATTTGCTCCATTAACATATGCCGAAGATTTTGACAACGTAGGTTTACTAGTTGGCAATGCTTCTAATGAAGTAAGCGGCGTACTAGTTACACTAGACACTTTAGAAAATGTGGTAGAAGAAGCCATTGTTAAAAAGTGTAACATGATCGTGAGCTTTCACCCAATCATTTTTGGGGGCTTAAAGAAAATAACGGGTAAAAATTATGTAGAGCGCGTGGTTATAAAAGCAATCAAAAACGATATTGCCATCTATTCTAACCACACGGCACTTGATAATGCGAAAGAAGGCGTAAACGCAAAAATTTGCGAAGTACTAGGACTTTCTAATACCAAAATACTTCTGCCTCAAAAAAATACAATTAAAAAATTGACCACCTATATTCCTAAAGATAATTTAGAGGAAGTAAAAGGTGCGCTGTTCAAAGCTGGTGCGGGTAACATAGGAAACTATTCCGACTGCAGTTTCACTGTGGAAGGTAATGGATCTTATAAAGCCAATGAGGATGCCAACCCCACAAAGGGAAGCATAGGTACCACACATATGGAAAGTGAAATTATGCTTACATGTGTTTTTGGCAAGAACGAAGAATCTGCCGTAATTAATGCCTTGCTTACTTCTCACCCTTACGAAGAGGTAGCTTATGACATACAAACTATAGAAAATACCAACAAATATATTGGTATGGGCATGATAGGTGAATTGAACAAAGAAGTTAGCGAAACCGAATTTCTTGAACATTTAAAGCTTAAAATGAACGCCAAATTGGTACGTCACTCTAATTTTTTAAATAAACCAATTAAAAAAGTAGCAGTGCTGGGAGGAAGTGGTTCTTTTGCTATTGGTGCCGCAAAAGCGGCCGGAGCAGACGTATTTGTTACTGCAGACCTTAAATATCACCAATTTTACGAGGCTGAAAACCAAATAGTTTTGGCAGATATAGGACACTTTGAAACTGAGCAGTTTACAAAAAACCTTTTAGTTGATTATCTTACGAAAAAAATTCCTAATTTTGCAATCCATTTATCGGAAAGTATAACAAATCCCATCAATTATTTTTAATATGGCAAAAAAAGAAGATTCGTCTGTAGAAGCAAAGTTAAGAGCATTATATGATTTGCAATTAATTGATTCTAGGGTTGATGAAATTAGGAATGTTCGTGGTGAACTTCCTTTAGAAGTAGAAGACTTGGAAGATGAAGTCCTTGGCCTAAAAACGAGAATGGATAAACTTAAATCTGATTTAGAGAATATCAATTTCGAAATCGGTGCTAAGAAGAACCTTATTGAAGAAGCAAAGACTTTAATTAAAAAATACGGCGAGCAACAAAAAAATGTTCGTAACAGTAGAGAATTTAATTCTATCAGTAAAGAATTGGAGTTTCAAGAATTGGAAATTCAATTGGCTGAAAAGAACATAAAAGAATTCAAAGCTCAGATCGATCAGAAGAAATCTGTTATTTCTGATACTAAAGAGCGTTTATCGGAACGTGAAGCTCACCTTAAGCACAAGAAAAGCGAATTGAATGCAATTCTTGCCGAAACTGAGAAAGAAGAAAAAGCGTTACTAGAAGAGTCTATCAAATTTCAAGACAAAATTGAAGAACGTTTGGTAAAGGCTTATGCTCGTATTCGTAACAATGTTAAGAATGGTCTAGCGGTTGTGCCAATTGAAAGAGGTGCTTCTGGTGGTTCTTTCTTTACTATTCCACCTCAGGTTCAAGTTGAGATTGCTTCAAGAAAGAAAATTATTACTGATGAGCATAGTGGTCGTATTTTAGTTGACCCAACACTTGCTGAAGAAGAAAGTGAAAAAATGCAAAAAATGTTCGCTAAACTATAATAGCTAACATGCAACATATTTAAAAAAAGCCATCTTTTAAAGATGGCTTTTTTTGTTTACATTCATAACTATGAATTTATTAAAAATCAGTTTAATCTTTATTTTGATGCATAGCATAAATGTAGAGGCCCAAAATTTATCTGACTTTAAATGGAAAAATAGAATAGTTATTCTTTATGAAGATGAAAATAATTTTACCGAAGTAAAATCTGCTTTAGAAATTATTGAAAACAATACTTTTAAAATAAGTGAAAGAGATATTCGTGTTTTCATATATAAAGACACTGTATTTTACACTACAGATGGCAAAACCACGGATATTGAAAAACCTGGTACATTACCAAAATCTTACAATGGTTATGTATTAATTGGAAAAGATGGTGGCATAAAATCCAAAAGCCCCTACCCTTTTAAAATAAAACAGCTATTTGACTTAATAGACAGCATGCCTATGCGCAGAAGTGAAATGAAATCCAATAAGTAATTAGCCTAGAAGTTTTAGCATTAGCTCCTCTACTTCTTCACTATTCCATTTTTCTGCAATACCTGGTGTTTTCATGACTTCTTGCATAATCTCTTCTTGAGCATCGCCTTCTGCCAGTGCTTCTGCATAAGGTCTATTTGAAAACGTTACCCTACTATAGGCTGGCACCCATTTCTCTGGATGTTTTGCCGCAAAGTGCTTTTCAATTTTCTTTTGCAGTAAGAAATTCGCATCTGCCGTTTTACTGCTCATCTCCACAAAATTGCGATAGCTTAACTCTGCAATAGCATCAGCATTAGGTTTACGTCTTTCTTGATAGATCTCAAAAATACGCTGCCAGTCGTCACCTAACTCTTGTATAATTTGATCTAAAACATAAATATCTTCAAATCCAGCGTTCATACCTTGCCCATAGAAAGGCACTACAGCATGCGCAGAATCGCCCACAAGAGCTACTTTGTCCCAATAGGTCCATGGGTAACACTTCATCGTTACCATAGCACTGGTAGGGTTCTTAAAGAAGTCTTCGGTTAAATTTTCAATTTCATCTTTTACGTTAGGGAAATATGTATTGAAAAAATGTACCGCTTCCTTTTTAGTTTTTAAACTATCAAAAGAAACATCTCCTTCAAATGGCATAAATAATGTACAGGTAAAACTGCCATCTAAATTTGGCATTGCTATAAACATAAACTTACCACGTGGCCAAATATGAAATGAATGTTTATCCAATTTATGTGACCCATCTGCATTTGCAGGTATGGTCAATTCTTTATACCCTACATCAATAAAATCTTGTGAATAGTCAAATCTACTACGTCTTTGCATTTTGTGACGTACTCTTGAAAAAGCACCGTCACACCCAAACACCAAATCAAACGGGTATTCTACCCATTCTCCTTTTTCACTTTCTCCCGTATAAACTTTTGCTTCTGGCAAATCAATATCCCAGACTTTTTCTTCAAAACGAAATTCTACTCCGTTTTTTTCAGCAAGATCGATCATGCGTCTATTAAGCACCCCACGAGATATGGACCAAATAGCTTCACCATCCTTACCATATTTTTGAAAATACTGCTCTTTTCCTATAACGTGCATTGCCCTTTTATCTAAGGGTATGGCAATTTCTTTAATTTCTTCTTCTATGCCGACCGCCTTCAAGGCATTCCAACCTCTATTGCTCATTGCAAGATTGATTGATCGACCAGAAAATTCTACATTTCTAATATCTGGTCTGCGATCAAATACGGTAATTTGATGTCCGTACCTTTTTAGATATATGGCAAGTAAGGATCCTACCAAGCCTGAGCCAATAATGGCAATATTCTTTTTTTCTTGGGTCATGTTCATGGCTTTAAGCCAACATTAATTCAATGTTAAAAATAGGGAATTATAGCCTAATTTCAGGTAATACTTACATAAACTAAGCAAATCATTTTATTGATAAAGTTATATTTTTGTTTAAATTTTATATACTTTTATTAAACAAAATAAAATATCTTGAAACATTTTACAAAAGAAAAATTACTAAGCCTGCCCAGCAGATATAAAGCGCATTTAATTAACAGCTGTACAGGTTACAAATCTGCTAATCTTATCGGTTCAAAATCGAACTCAGGTATTAGCAATTTGGCAATATTTAATTCCGTAGTGCATATTGGTAGTTCACCACCAATGTTAGGGTTTATTTTAAGGCCCCTTACCGTAAAAAGAAACACCTATGCCAACTTTAAGGAGACTGGTTTTTTTACTGTTAACCAAGTAAACGCATCTATGATAAAAGAGGCACACCATACAGCCGCCAGTTATGACCAAGATATTTCCGAGTTCTCAAAAACTAATTTGACCGAGACTTATCTAAATGATTTTCAAGCTCCGTATGTGCAAGAGAGTGCTATTAAAATAGGTTGTAGCTACGTTAATGAATACGAGATCAAAGAGAATGGTTGTCTGCTGGTTATTGGTGCTATTGAACATTTGTATTTACCAGAACATAGTATTCAAGAAGATGGTTGGCTTTCTCTAGATAAGGTAGACACTGTTGCTATAAACGGTTTAGATGCTTACGCATTACCACAACTTTTGGCACGTTTTGCTTATGCAGAAACTGATACACCTACCAAATCTATCTAAAAATGGCACATAAAAAAGTACATCTTGCTTCTAAAATCTGCGTTACCTGCAAGAAACCCTTTTCATGGCGTAAAAAGTGGGAACGCAATTGGGATGAAGTAAGATACTGTGGTGAAAAATGTAGACGTAATAAATTGAAAAAAGAAATTGATGAATAATCTAATTTGGTTTAGAAACGATTTACGGGTACAAGATAACTCGTCATTGAACGAAGCAATGAAGGGGTCTAAAGTTGTAGGCTTCTACTGTTTTGAATCTAAGTTTTTTGAAATTGATGAATTCGGATTTAAAAGAACCGAAAAGTATAGAGCAAAGTTTCTAATTGAGACTATTGAACAACTACAACAGGAACTCGAAAAACTAAATATACCTCTATTTATATATCATGGTAATTCATCAGAATATTTACCTCAGTTAATAAAAGACCATAATATCAATTCTGTTTTTTTACAAAAAGAATGGACTAGAGATGAACAGGTTATATTAAACAATGTAAAGAACAACTTAGAATCAAACGTTAACTTTCATGAAGCATATGATCAATTTTTATTTCATCCTGATGATATTCCCTATGATGATTTTAATGCTATTCCTAATGTTTTTACAAACTTCAGAAAAAAGTGCGAAGCAAACTCCAAGATAAGACCTATAATAAAGCTGCCTACTGTAATGCCAAGTGAAAATTTAATAGCTACCGAAACTAAAATACCCACTTTAAACGATTTGGGTCTGGAGCATTATACTAACCACATAAATACCGCATTCCCCTTTAAAGGCGGAGAATTAGAGGCACTTAAAAGAGTTCACAACTATTTTTGGGAAACGAAAAAATTAAGTTTTTACAAGAAAACTAGAAACGGATTAATTGGTACGGACTATAGTTCAAAATTATCTGCCTGGCTAGCTAACGGCAGTATATCTCCAAGAACTATTTATTGGGAAATAAAGAATTTCGAGAAAGAAATTATAAAAAATCAAGATACTTATTGGCTGATTTTTGAATTGATCTGGAGGGATTATTTCAAATATATATCGCTCAAGCATAATAACGCTATTTTCAAGTTAGAAGGAATATTAGATATTACTTATGATCCGAAAACCAATGAAAAAGATAAATACACTTGGATCAATGGTTTAACTAAAGAACCTTTTGTAAGTGCCAATATGAAAGAACTATTGGAAACCGGATGGATGAGTAATAGAGGGAGACAAAACGTAGCTAGTTTTTGGTCTAAAGAATTAGAACAAGACTGGCGAATTGGCGCCTCCTATTTTGAAAGTATGTTGATCGATTATGATGTGCATAGCAACTGGGGAAACTGGATGTATAACAGCGGAGTAGGAAATGACCCTAGGAACAGAAAATTTAATATAAAAAGCCAAGCAGAACGGTATGACGCTGCCGGTAAATATCAACGATTGTGGTTACAAAAAACATTGTTCTAACCATAACTTAAAAAAGACACGAAATAATGAAAATAGTACGGTTAATACTAGGTGACCAATTAAACCAGAATCATTCTTGGTTCAATGAAGTAAATAATGACATAACTTATGTCATGGCAGAAATGAGACAAGAAACAGATTATGTAAAACATCATATTCAAAAAGTGGTCGCTTTCTTTTTAGCCATGAGAAGCTTTAAAAAAGACCTTTCTGAAAAAGGGCATCAATTTATCTATTACTATCTAAATGACAGAAACAACCCTCAAGACTTAGCACAGATAATCTCAAATACAATAAAAGAAACCAACGCAGACAAATTTGAGTATCAGTTACCAGATGAATATAGACTTGATCAACAACTAGAAAAAATTTGCAGTTCACTGGCTCAAAATACAGATTGTTTTGATACCGAGCATTTTTACACGACCAGGTTTGAGTTAAGAGATTTCTATAAGGGCAAAAAGCAAATGGTCATGGAAAGCTTTTATAGAATGATGCGCAAAAAACATAGCATTATGGTCACTAAGGATCAACCAGAAGGTGGTAAGTGGAACTATGACCAAAGCAATAGAAACAAATGGAAGGGCAAGACACCTATTCCTAAAGAAAAGGAATTTTCTAAAAATATAGATGAAATCGTTCAACTATTGAACGATAAAAATGTTCAAACGTTTGGCAACATAGATTCAACAAATTTTCCTTGGCCGGTAACTAGAGAAGAATGTCTAAATACATTAGATTATTTCTGCAATGAACTACTACCGCATTTTGGCGATTACCAAGATGCCATGCATACAGATGAAAAGTTTCTATTTCACTCACGTCTATCCTTTGCTATGAACGCCAAAATATTGGCACCAAATGAAGTTATAAATACCGTCTTAGAACATTTTTACGATAAATCTAATGATATAAACATATCTCAAGTTGAAGGTTTTGTGCGCCAAATCTTAGGCTGGAGAGAGTATATGAGAGGTATATACTGGAAAGAAATGCCTGAATACAAACAATTGAATACTTTAAATAATACCAACAAATTACCTGAATTTTTCTGGACAGGTAAAACAAAAATGAATTGTCTAAAAAAAGCCATTGGGCAAAGTTTAGATGCCTCATACGCCCACCATATACAGCGACTTATGGTTATTGGTAATTTTGCTTTGTTAACGCAAATAAATCCAGATGAAGTTGATCAATGGTATTTGGGTGTTTATATTGACGCTATAGAATGGGTTGAAATCACCAATACCAGGGGCATGAGCCAATTTGCAGATGGTGGTATTGTTGCAACAAAACCTTATGTTAGCAGCGCTAACTATATTAATAAAATGAGCAATTATTGTAGTGGTTGCCACTATAGCCTTACCAAAAAAATTGGTGAAAAAGCATGTCCATTTAACTCGTTATATTGGAATTTTCTATCGGAGAAAAAAGAACATTTTAAAGACAATCAACGTATGAATATGATGATGGCTCTTTTAAATAAAATGGATGGAAACAAACTAGCAGAAATTCAAGAAAGAGCTACTTATATTATTGAAAATCTAGATGAAATTTAATCAAATCGAAGCCCAAAATTATATGAAAATATAGGTAAATTCATGTTTTTTTTGAACAATTTTTTGTTAAAATAAAATCTTGTTTTAATATTAAAAAAAGCACCTTTTTACAATTGTAAAAGGTGCTTTTTTTACCATAGCTTTTAACAATTTTACGCTGTATTAGCGTCTTTTTTGAAATAGAAAAAACGTCCTTACCAGTTGAATATGTTGATTTTATCGATGTAATGCAAACATCATTAATTGCAGCTTTCTAACATCAATTTTAACAGTCTACAACAAATGAAAATAGGTAGATAATTAAGATCTTAATTTAATCCCCACACTTTACATTATATATAATACAATTTAAACAACTGATTAACAGTATCTTAACTATATATTGAATTTCATCTTATTGTATCTATGTTCCTAAATGAAAGAAAAAGATTACATAGTTAATACCACACAATAACCACACTACACAACAACAATTAAATATTAAGAATGTATCACCGTTATTTTGCCAACGTATGTTCATCGACGAATAACACCGTGTGGACTATAAAATTTAATTATTGAACAGATAGGCCCTAGTTTTGTTTCAGAATTAGATCCCAAATCTGTTCTTCAAAAATTCTTAACCTACTAGCCAATAGTGATTTGAAAATAACATTTCAATCATTTTTGATAAGGTTAAGTATTAAAATTAAGAATTAAACTTAACCATTATTATGAAGTCAACTCACACTTCTAACAACATCATCGACCATTACAGAGAATCAATTCCTGTATTCCCTACTTCAGGAATGCATGAAACATTAGATAATTTATCTTGTTTCAACCACTCTTTCTGTAATTCAAATGAAGATGAATGTATTAGTTACGTTGACCGCTCTACTATTGACACTATGGTGTATTTCAAACATAAAAGTTCTGCTTTCTCAAATCATACATTTTCAATAAACCTAAAGAATCTATAATGAAAAATTCAACTTTCATAAAATCGACATTGTTGTTATTTGTCATGTGGTTCTTTATTGGAGCTGCAAATGTAATGGCACAGACTTTTTCAGTTTCAGACGCAAGTGCTGACGAAGGGTCTAATATGACTTTTACAGTAACTTCTAGTACCCTTCTTACTGGCAACTACACTTTTAATGTTTCATACCTAAATGGTAGTACCGTAAATGCGGATTATGATGGAGAAAATTCAATAACCCTTGGGTTTTTCTTAAGTAATACTTCAACATTCACGGTTGAAGCTTTAGATGATGATTGGGTAGAAGATACACAACAAGACTTTACACTAACCTTGAGTGATCCTTCTGGTACGTATTCATTTACAGATGCTACAGCTACAGGTACCGTTATAGATACTGATGTTGCTTATGTAACCGGTGGTAATTATGATATTACAGAAGGTGGCGAAATTCAGTATATATTAAGATTATCTAACGGAACAAATACTGGCGGCCAACAGTATGTTGGTATAGAAGATGCCTATAACATTGATTTTTCTACTGAAACAGACCCTACCTCAACGAGTCCGGCGACAGATGGTTCTGATTTCAATTCTTTTGCAACTACAGTAACTTTCCCTGCCGGGTCAGTGCCTGGTTCAGAAATAATTATACCTATACCTACTATTGACAATACTATTGTAGAACCTTCTGAAGAATTCAATGGCGTTAAGTCTAGAAATGCTGCGGAAACTACAAAATACGGTTCATCACCTTCTAGAGTCAGCATTAATACAGAACGCTCTGCCCTACGTATTCATGACAATGATGTAGCTACTATTAATTTAAGTAATACTACAGAATTAGAATCTGTAGGTAATGCTAGAATTACCTTTACACTAAATGGAGAAGTTCAAGATAATTTTAGAATTTATTACAACACCTCAGACAACTCGGCATTTGAGGATTTAGACTATGACCAAACAGATGGTTTTTTGAATTTTAATGGTTCAAACCTTCAAAACTTTTCAAGAAATTTCAGAGTAATAGATGATACGATTATTGAACCTACCGAGTTTTTTACCGTAGTTCCTTCATACACGCCAGATGCCAATACAATGACCAACTATGTGCCACAAAACATTGTTTTTGCTGCCAACGAAGGTCAAATCACAATTACCGATGATGATTTGGATACTGATTTTGATGGAATTAACGATTTAGTCGATGAGGATGATGATAACGATGGTATTACCGATGTTAATGAAGGTTCAGGTGATGCTGATGGAGATTCTATTATAGACAGCTTAGATTCAGATTCTGATAATGATGGTTGCCCAGATGCTGTAGAAGCAGGCCATACCGATCCTGATGATGATGATTATTTAGGTTCTTCACCTATTTCAGTTACCGCAACAGGTTTAGTAATTGGTCAAGGTGGTTATACAGGTACCGACAGTAAAGTAACAACTGCATTCCAAAATGTAAACATAACATTACAACCTACAGATGAAGTTGCCAATTTAGGGGACACTGTCACTTACACAACTGCTGTCAGTGGAACTGGACTTACCTACCAATGGGATGTAAGTACCGATGATGGAGCTACTTGGTCAGCAATTGCCAATGGCGGAGTGTATTCAGGTGCTACCACCACAACACTTACCCTAACCAATATCACAAGTACCCAAAGTGGAAATCAATACCGTTTTAGCGCTTTTGATAGCGAGAATCTGTGTACTCCATATACATACTCTAACCCAGTAGATTTATTTATTAGACCAAACATTACTATTGCAGATGCTTCTGCCGATGAAGGTAACAACCTAAATTTTGCAGTTAGCCTTTCTCACGCAGTTGATGAAGCGGTAAGCTTTAATCTAACCTACGTAGATAACTCAACAACTAATACGGATTACACCGCATTACTAAGTTTTTCTATACCTAGTAATACCCTAAACACAAACATTGTTATACCAGCTATAGATGATAACATCATTGAAGAAGATGAAAATTTCACCTTGGGCATGACTAACGGGTCTTCGAATGCAGGGGATATTACGGATACAGCTATTGGAACCATCAGAAATATAAATGCACCTTCTGCTGGTGACGGTATTTCAATTGCCGGTTTTTCTGTGGAAGAAGATGTTAACACAACAAGCTTTGCCGTAACCTATGTAGGACCTACGGTTCAAGATTCCTTTACCGTTGATTATATTATTACAGACGATACTGCAACTTCTGGATCAGATTATAACATAGCTACCGGACAAATTACTTTTCTTTCAAATACTGAAAATAATGACATCGTAAACCTTACCGTTGCCATTACAGATGATACCATTGTAGAAGGAGATGAAAGCTTTAGCATAGCATTAACCACTATTTCAAATACCGCTTTATCTATTGTTAGTGGTGACGCCACTGGTGTTATAGAAGATAACGATACAAATGCTTCAACAGGTTTATCGGTTGCTGATTTTTCTATAAACGAAGATCTTGGTACCGCTAACTTCGTAGTTACTTATAGTGGTGGTAATGTTAAAGATGCTTTCAATGCAGATTACACCATAACCAATGGTTCTGCGATAAGAGATTTAGATTACACGGTTTCTTCTATGACAGGTAATGTTGCCTTTCCTGCAGGTACAACCGAAGGTAATTCTCAAAATATAGCAATTACACTTTTAACCGATGATATTATTGAAGGTGATGAAAACTTAACTATTCAATTATCAAATTCATCTACCCCATTAATAAACTTGGTTGACCCAGATGCGGTCGGTACCATTATAGACCAAGATATTAAGACTACCACAACAGGGTTATATGTTGCGGATATTAATGTTGATGAAGACGCAGGAACTGCAAATTTTGCAGTAATGTACCAAGGTGCAACTGTTCAAGAATCTTTTACTGTAGATTTTAGCATTACGCCAAATACCGCAACGAGTGGAGTTGACTACAGAGGCAACCCACAACTTAACGATGTTATTACTTTTCCTGCAGGTACAGAAGACGGCGACATTGTCAATGTTAGTTTTATAGTGGAAGATGATACCGTTATAGAGGATGATGAAACACTTAATATTGAATTATCCAACCTATCAACAACAATTATAAATTTAGTAGATGATACTGCTGTTGCCACTATTGTGGATAATGATATTAAAACAACTACAACAGGTTTAAGCGTATCAGATTTCAGTGTTGACGAAAATGCAGGTACTACCACATTTACCGTAACATATGAAGGTGCAGATGTACAAGATGAATTTACCGTAGATTATGCCATTACTGATGGTACTGCCTCTGAAGGTAAAGATTATACCACAACGCCATCAACATTGTTTAACGGACAATTAACTTTTCCTGCAAATACTACAGATGGTAATAATCAAACTGTAACTGTTGATATTTTAGAGGATAATTTCATTGAAGCTACAGAAGATTTAAATATTCAACTTTCAAACCTATCTACTTCTTTAATAAATATTGTAGACCCAACAGGCACAGGTGTTATTACCGATAATGATAATAGTGCTACAAGGGGTATAGATTTCCAAAATGCTACGGTTACCGTAGTGGAAGGAGACCCTACTGATAATGTAAATGCAACTTTCATTGTTGAATTCACTGGCGATATTGACACTGGTGAAACTATTGAAGTTGATTACTTCGTTAACAATGGTACCGCCAACAATGCTACAGATTTTAACCCTAATGCTACAATTGAAACTTTAGTTTTTACCAATACCGCTAAAACACAAAACATTGTTGTTCCGATCATTAGTGACAATGTTATTGAAAATGAGGAAGATTTCTTTGTAAACTTGGTAGCTATACGTTCTAATGTTGGCATTAACTTATTGAACAATCAAGCCAGAGGTGTCATTACCGATGATGATGGCGGTGCAGTTTCAGTTGCCGGTTTTAGTATTATAGAACAAACTAATGGAATCAACTTCGATGTTACCTATACTGGCGATAGAATTAACGGTGGTTTTACTTTAGATTATGCCATTACAGATATTTCAACTACCGTTAACGATGACTATACTTTGACCACGGACCCTTTAACTACAGGAGAATTAAGTTTTACCGGTGTTGATACCGAGGTACGTTCGGTTCAAATTAATGTTGTGGGCGATGATTTCATAGAAAACAATGAAGATTTAAGAATAACACTTTCAAATCCGTCTTCAACTAAAATTAGTATTACAAATGCTGATGCAATCGGTACTATTACAAATGATGATACGGGTACAATTGAAGTAACCGGTTTTTCTGAAGATGAAATTAATGCTACTACTAATTTTGATGTTACCTACACCGGTAACCCAGTAAATGGTGGTTTTACGGCAACTTATGAAATCACGGATAATACCACTACAGCGGGTAATGATTATTCGGCAACCTTGACCGGCACACTTAATTTTAGCGGCGCTGCCACACAAACCATTCAAGTTCCCGTGACAATTATTCAAGATGCAATTATTGAAGGTGATGAAACTTTAAGACTTACCATAACATCAATCTCACCTAGTATAATAACGGCAACAACCCCAACTGCCATTGGTACAATTATAGATATAGATCATTTACCAACAGCCGTAGATGATTCTTTTGTTGTATTCCAAAATCAAAGTTCTGCCAATATTACGGTACTTGACAATGATGATTATGGCTTTGACGGTCCTGCAGCAACCAATCCTTTACAAGTGGTCAACAACCCTATTAACGGAACGGTTACGTTAAGGGATAATGGAACTCCTGGCGATTTTACAGACGATTATTTTGAATACCAACCAAGTGCTTCATTCAATGGTAATGACTCTTTCAGATATAAAATAGTAGATTCAAATGGATCTGAAGATGAAGCTGTAGTCAATATATTCGTAAACGACACGAACCTTAAAAAAGATTTTGAAATCCGTTATTCTGGTAGTATTAATGGTGATTTCACCATGATTGCAAATAATGTTCTATCTAGAAATGCAACTGGTAATTATAACGGTGAAGCTGGTAATCACGATTTCAATGATAACGTATTTGTTGATATCGATTCTGACCCAACAACATTTAACTCTACCAATGCCAATTTAGCTAACCCTGAGCCTTCATTAAGCTGTTTGAATATTAAGAAAGCTTACCTATACTGGGCTGCTGCAGATAAGGAATATGATGGTACTACAGGTGGAAGCGCAACTGAACCATCTTGGAATTACAATCAGGTAAAATTAATGCTACCTGGTCAATCTTCTTACACAACAGTTTCTGCCGATGAGGTTATTTATAGAGGAAGAAATGATCATTTTCAAAATGACCCATATGTTTGTATTAAAGATATTACCGATGATATAAATGCGCTTTCTACTCCTTTTGGTTCGTATCAAGTAGGTAACGTAAAAGCTACTGAAATGGACTTACGTTCGCACGGTATTGCAAATGTTACCGGTACATCTGGTGGATGGCAAATTGTCTTTGTATATGAAAATGTTTCTCTTGACCCTAAAAACATCACACTATATGATGGTTATGTTCACACTTTTGCTTCTGATGGTGCAGGTGAAACAGAATTCAATTTTAGCGGTTTTGAAACTATTCCTAACGGAAATATTAATGCAAATGTAATGTTAGGGGCATTAGAGGGTGACCGTGACCTTACCGGTGATCAATTATTAATTTATGACACTTCAAATAACTGGTCTAAATTATCTACTACGTTAAGAGATGAAGACAACTTCTTTAATAGCCGAATTACTATTGATGGTCTAAATTATGTGGATAGAAATGCTGCTAGTACTAACACCTTAGGTTTTGATGCTACTGTTTTTCCTTTAGCAAATACTTCCAATAGATATATAGAAAATGATCAGACTTTTGCCCGTTTTAAAATTACAACGGATCAAGAATCTTACGGTCTATATTTAATGGGCCTAAGTGTAGATGTTTATCTACCAAGTTTAGGTGCTTTAAGTTTAAATACGAACGCAACAGGACCTTTCAATGCAGGTGATACAGTACCTTTAACACTAAACGTTACCAACACTGGTAATGATGATATTCAAGATTTGGTGATTACAACAGTGTTACCAACTGAAGCTGATTTTGCGAGTGTAGGTACATTGCCAACAGGGGTAACACATTCTTACGACCCATCAACTAGAACCTTAACTTTTACAGCTCAAAATGGTTTCACCGATATGGGTGATACTTATGACCTTGATTTCAATATTGAAATCATTGAGGCTTGCCACTTTTTAGAGACTGCATGTACGGCTAGTTTTGAACTACAGGCTACAGCCACATACAGTGGTGCAATCAATGGTGATCCTATTACAACGAGTAGTTCTTCTTCTACAGATTCTTGTGGTATCGGTACGCATGCACCTACCATAATAGATGTAGAACAACCGGCACAAGTAAACTGGTCTACCGCACCAAATGCATTAGACAGAACTGTTGCTTGTGATAATATTGCTGCACTGAACAATGCTAATTCTTTAGTACCGGCAACTGCTTCATGTAATTTTACCTTACATAAAACAGCAGGTAATTTTGTACAGTCAGGTACATGTCCAACAGAAGGTACATATACCAATACTTGGACGTTTACCGATGCTTGTGGTAGAGTAAGTGATACTTTCACTCAAGTAATTACTATTGAAGATAAAGAGGCACCAACTTTTAATGAGTCTTTACCACAAGACTCTTACGCTGCTCATGATAATATTCCTGTAGCACCAGTACTTTCTGCGAATGACAACTGTGATTCTAATTCTACAGTTACCTTCGGCGAAACGTATATTGGTGATAACACTACTACTTCATATACGATTATTAGAACTTGGACAACCAATGATTGTGCAGGTAACAGCACTAGCCATACACAATACATCTACGTTAGTGAAAGTGGTAACCCGATCGGAATTCAAATTTCTGACGTTACCGTTAATGAAGACGCTGGTACGGCAACATTAATCATTACGAATACAGGTACCGTTTCCGGTGGTTTTACCGTAAACTATGCCACTGCAGATGATTCTGCGTTGAGTTCAGGTGATTATGTAGCTACTACTAGTACGGTAAGCTTCGCTGGCACAAATAATGAGACTAAGCAGGTAACCATTACCATCAATGATGATAACATCATAGAAGCTACGGAGCAATTCTTTGTACAACTTACCAGTGGTACTAACACTCCTACCATTAACGATAGCGAGGGTATCGTTCAAATTACGGATAATGACAATGTGCCCGGCAGTACGGGTGTCTCTTTTGCCAACGACGTGGTAATAGTTACCGAAGGGACTGATACATTTGCGAGATTTACAGCTACTTTCACTGGTAATATAGCCGTTGGGCAAACAGTTACCGTTGACTATGCAACAAATGATGATTCTGCCATAGAACCAGGAGATTATATCTCTTCTACGGGTACGGTTTCATTTGACAGCACAACAAATTCAGTGAATATTGATGTTCCAATTTTAGATGATACTATTATTGAACCATCAGAAGATTTTACAATAACATTGTCCAATATACAATCTAATATTAATGTTGGGTTCTTGGATGAGCAACCAACAAATACAGCTACAGGTACTATTAACGATAATGATAACATTGCAGGTACAGGTGTTTCTTTTGCTAACGATAATGTAATAGTTACAGAAGGCACAGATACTTTCGCTAGATTCACCGTAACTTTTACCGGTACTATTGCACCTGGGGAAACCGTTACCGTAGATTATGCTACCGCTGATGATTCTGCAGATAATCCTGATGATTATACAGAAACCGTAGGTACTATTTCTTTTGATGAAAACACAAGTTCTATAGATATTGACATTCCAATAATTGATGACACATTTATAGAGAACACAGAAGTTTTTGACCTTACACTTTCCAATGTACAATCAAATATTGGAGTTGGCTTTGTTGATCAACAACCTACAAACACTGCTACAGGCACCATTAATGATAATGATAATATAGCGGGTAACGGTATTTCATTCCAGAATGATGATATTATTGTTAGTGAAGCTGATGGTACGGCTACTATAAATGTGATGCTAACAGGAAAAGTTCAAGGCGGAATCAGCTTAGATTATACTACCAATGACACTCCTAATGACGACTCTGCAATAGCACCTGGTGATTACCAAACTACTTCTGGAACATTAAATTTCACCGGTACTAGTGATACGGAAATACTTCCTATAACAGTACCTATAGTAGATGATGATATTATAGAAACCTTAGAAAGTTTATTTGTAGACCTTTCTAATTTCTCAAATGCTCTGGTGAACGTTAATGACGACCAAGGTACAATTAGTATTACGGACAATGATAACATCCCAGGAACTACAGGTATATCTATAATTCAAACAGATGTTATAGTTACTGAAGGACCTGGAGTTATAGCTATTTTTGATGTAACCCTAAATGGTGATTTCGCCGCTGGTTTTGATGTAGATTTCTCTACTGCTTTTGATACTGCGACGGCTTCGGATTTCAATGCCATTACCAACGGAACTATTTCTTTTGACGGAAACGACAATGAAGTAAAACAGATTGAAGTTACGATATTAAACGATGACATTACGGAACCGCAAGAAGCGTATACAGTTACACTGAACAGTACAACCAACCCTCTTGTTCCTATTACCAATTCAACGGCCAATGGTATTATCAATGATGATGATGTTCCAAATGCAGGAGAAGGTATTTCTGTTGCAGATTTCAATGTATTGGAAAATGTTGCAGGTGGCACTACAGATTTTGTAATTACCTATACCGGTCCTACTGTACAAGATGAATTCACGGTAGACTTCACAATAACAGAAGGTTCTGCTATTGAAGGTGACGACTACACGGTTGTTGTAACTTCAGGTAACGTAACATTCCCGGCAGGTACTGCAACGACGGACACACAAGAGGTTCAAGTGACCATTATCAATGACAACATCATTGAACCTAATGAAGATTTGACCATTACGTTGACAAGCATATCTACTACCCTAGTAAATATTGTAGATGGTTTTGCCACAGGTGTTATCCTTAATGACGACAATGCGCAACCTGGCGATGGTGTAGCATTTACGCAACTTACAGTTTCTGAACTTGAAGGAGATACAAATATCGATGCAACCGAAATAGTTTTTGAGGTTACATATACAGGGGTTATTCCTGCAGGAGAAACCGTAACGGTAGAATACATTACCAATGTTGGTTCTGCGGATATCACTGACTATACACCGGTAAATGGAACAATAGACTTTACAGATAGTGTTAACAGTCATACAATTACCATTGAGGTGACCGAAGATACCGTTATTGAAGCTGATGAAGATTTCTCTGTTGTTCTTTCTAATTTAACTACTGCAAACGGATTCATTACTGGATTTGTTGACGGAGACACTTCAAATACAGCTACAGGAATCATAATAAACGATGATAATGCACTGCCAGGAGACGGAGTAGCGTTTACCCAAGTTGATGTTTCTGAATTAGAAGGTAATACTGCTACAGATGCAAGCGAGATTATTTTTGAAGTTACTTACACGGGTGTTATTCCAGATGGTGAGACAGTAACGGTGGAGTACATTACTAATGTAGGTTCTGCAGATGCTGCCGACTTTACACCTACAAGTGGTACCGTTTCGTTTACAAATACGGTGAACACACAAACTATTACGGTAGACATTACCGAAGATACCATTATAGAAGCTGATGAGGACTTTACAGTTCTATTGTCCAACATTACCACTGATAATGGTTTTGTTACAGGCTTTGTTGATGGCAACCCTACAAACACTGCAAATGGCATTATTCTTAACGATGATAATGCACAACCAGGTGACGGGGTATCATTTACACAGCTTACAGTTTCTGAACAGGAAGGTGATACAGCTGCAGATGCTACTGAAATTACTTTTGAAGTGACATACACAGGTACTATACCTGCAGGTGAAACCGTAACCGTAGAATACACAACCAACTTAGGTTCTGCAGATGCTGCTGATTTTACTCCGGTTATTGGTACGGTTACTTTTACAGAGGGTGTAAAATCACAGACTATTACTGTTGACATTACTGAGGAAACTGTTATTGAAGCAGATGAAAACTTTACCGTTGTACTTTCTAACCTTACTACTGACAATGGTTTTGTTACAGGTTTTGTAGATGGTAACACTACTAACACGGCGGCAGGTATCATTCTCAATGATGATAATGCATTGCCAGGTGACGGTATTGCGTTTACACAACTTACGGTCTCAGAACAGGAAGGCGATACTGCTGCAGATGCTACTGAAATTACCTTTGAGGTAACTTATACAGGCGTTATTCCTGCTGGCGAAACCGTTACGGTAGAATATATTACAAACGTAGGCTCTGCTGATTTGGCAGACTTTACTCCGGTAAATGGTACGTTAGACTTTACAGATACCGTAAGCTCTCAGACCATAACTATTGAAATTACCGAAGAAACTATCATTGAAGCTGATGAAAACTTTACAGTAGTACTTTCTAACATAACTACGGATAATGGTTTTGTTACCGGTTTTGTTGATGGTGATACCACTAATACCGCTACGGGAGTGATTATAAATGATGATGCTTCAGATGCTAGTGAAGGTATTTCTGTGGCCGACTTTACGGTTGCCGAAGATATCGCTAGTGGTAGTGCAGATTTTGTAATCACATATACAGGATTAACTATACAGGATGAATTTACGGTAGACTTTACGATAACTGACGGTTCTGCTATCTCTCCTGATGATTATACGGTCGTTATAGCTTCAGGTAATGTAACTTTTCCTGAAGGTACTATCAATAATGACACCCAACTTGTAGAGGTGACCATTATCAATGATCTAGTATTGGAATACAGCGAAGATTTAAATATTACGTTGGGTACCATATCTCATCCATTGGTAAACATGATTGATGATACTGCAGTTGGTACAATTACAGATAACGACTTGCCAGACGCAAGTGAAGGAATTTCTGTTGCCGATTTTACTGTTGCTGAAGATATTGCAAGCGGAACGGCTAATTTTGAAGTTTCATATACAGGACCAACGATACAAGAAGAATTTACGGTAGAATTTACTGTGACAGACGGTACTGCAGTTTCTCCTGATGATTATTCTGTTGTTACTGCCTCTGGTGTTGTAACATTCCCTGCTGGTACAACTAATTCTGACATTCAAAATGTAGAGGTTACTATAATCAATGATGCATTGATAGAATTTAGTGAAGACCTTAATATTACATTAGGTGCTATATCACATCCATTATTGAACATGATTGATGATACTGCCATAGGTACTATTACAGATGACGATGCAGATCCTACTATATATGGAGTCGAATTCGATGTTACTTCAATTGATGTAAACGAAGATGCAGGTACAGTTTCCATTGATGTTGTTCTTAATGCAGATGTTCAAGATGAGTTTACGGTCGAGTATTATACTGTAGATGTAACCACTACAGATGGTAGTGATTATACTGGTGTTCCTCAAGATACGCAGACGCTAACATTTGGTGGTACAAATTCCAATACACAGACTATTGTAATTCCTATTATCGATGATACTTTAATTGAATTTACAGAAAACTTTAATATTGTACTTGAAGATATCTCCTCTCCTATTGTAGGCATTCTTTCAAATGATACAACGACCGTAAATATTATAGATAATGATGCTGACCCATCTTTATACGGTGTTCAATTTGATACTGCTTCTGTTGAGGTAAATGAAGATGCAGGTACGGTTACCTTAAATGTGGTTCTTAACGCAGATGTTCAAGATGAATTTACGGTAGAATTTTACACCGTAGACGGCTCTGCAACAGATGCTAGTGATTATACGGGTGTTCCGCGTAATTCGCAAACCTTAACATTTGGCGGTATCAACCCTAACACTCAACCAATAGTAATCCCTATTATTGATGATATCCTTATTGAAGACCCAGAAACGTTCAATGTAATTCTTGAGAACATTTCAAGCTCTATAGTAGGTATCTTATCTGACAATATTGCTACGGTAACAATTATAGATAATGATGGTGATGAAGGCTGGCCAACTGATATTACTATTGAGGCTTGTGATACTATACCAGATGCTTTTGTAATAACTTCAGATAGCGATTGTGCCATAACGGTAGATTATACTGAATTAATTGAAGGTCAAGACGATGAATGCGCTACTGAATATACCATTACCAGAACATGGACTATTACAGATTGTGTCGGTAATGTGCGTACTCATACACAGGTAATTACTATTGAGGACACGGTTGCACCAACATTTAATGAAGCGCTGCCACAAGATATGACCGTTGAGTGTAATATGGTGCCAGATGCATCTACACTTACCGCAACAGACTCTTGTGAGCCTAATATTGATGTTGTTTTTGAAGAAACGATTACCAATGATGAAAACTGTGCTTTAGGATATACGGTGACCAGAACATGGACAGCTATTGATTGCGCAGGCAATTCTGTAGAACATACTCAAGTAATCACGGTAGAACCTACAGGTCCTATCATGAGTCAACCTTATGAAGAAGAGATAACCATCATTTGTGGCGATGAGATTCCTGAAGCTCCAGAAATGACATTCACAGGTGGCTGTGGTGACTTTGATGTGGTTTATAATGAAGAAACGCAACAAGCCGATGATTCTGATGATTACATGATCATAAGAACTTGGAACGTTACAGATTCTTGTGGCAACACCGCTTCTTTTGAACAGATTGTTTTTGTTCTTCAACCTCAATTGCAAGAAATTACAATTAACATCTGTATTGAAGAAGAACCAATTGATTTATTGAATTACCTACCGGCAGATTTTGACACCAATGGTACATTTATGATCTTGGAAGGAGATGTTGTTTTAGAACAAAACATATTTGACCCAATGAACCATGAACCTGGTGAATATAAAATTGCTTACAGTTCTACTGAAGGTACATGTAAATACTATGTTGACTTTACGGTTATCGTAGATACGGAATGTGTACCATGTGGAAAAGGTGATATTATTATCTCTAAGGCGGTTACCGCAAATGGTGATGGTGTTAATGATTTCTTTGAAATTACAGGTGTAGAATACTGTGCATTTAGTTTTGATGTAATGATATTTAACCGTTGGGGTACTAAAATTGCCGAGGTTAAAGATTACCAAAACGACTGGGGAGGTGAATCTCCTGATGGTTCTTTTGGGCAGTCTGGAATGTTACCTACAGGTACTTATTATTACATAATTACAGCTACGGACAAAAATAGCGGTACCATTTTAGAACCATTTAATGGGTATATTTATCTAGGTACCAACTAATAAAAATTACAATAAATTTATAAGGCCTCATCACTTCCATGATGAGGCTTTTTTCATTTCCGTTTATCAAAAAAAATTCTTATAAACTACTACACACAAGCCTTTTACAGCCTCTATTTAGTTCATCCGATAAATAACCCTATTGAACGAAAATGCTGTATAAGAACGAATAATACGGGGCATTACCCGTTATTTTTCCAATACTACAAAACAGCAATTAACTTTGTTACTGATAAGATAACCTACTTATACATTAACACATAGCCCAAAAAGCTAAACCCAAACATAACCATGAAAAAAGCTAATCTACTTTTAGCCATTCTACTTTTTACAGGCGCCTATGTAAGCGCACAACAATTACCGCAGTTTACGCAGTACATGTACAACACTATTTCTGTAAACCCTGCATATGCGGGTAGTAGAGAGACATTGAACGCCACTGTACTCCATAGAAATCAGTGGGCAGGTTTAGAGGGTAACCCAAGAACTAGTACCTTATCTATTCATTCACCAATGAAAAACGAACGAGTAGGTATCGGCGTATCTTATATCAATGACAAATTAGGTTTTGAAAGCACTAATTATTTTTATGGGGATTTCTCTTATACGGTTCCAGTGAGTCAAAAAGTTAACATGCGTTTTGGACTAAAAGGAGGTTTCACCAGTTACAACTTAGAAAACCCTGATCCTAACGATCAGTTTTTCAACGCAAATTTTAATAGTATCAATCCTAACTTCGGAGCTGGTTTTTATATTGGCTCTAACAGATGGTACGCTGGTGTATCATCACCAAGAATATTGAATACAGATTTAAACGATGGTGAGTTTGAAGCTATAGAACGTAATAGTTACTATGCTATTGGCGGTATGGTATTTGACCTATCTGAAACTACAAAATTTAAGCCTACCGTTATTACGAAATTTACCAACGGTGCACCGGCTACATATGACTTTACCATAAACTTTTTATTTAATGAGAAGTTTTGGATTGGAACGTCATATAGGGTTAATGACGCATCTAACTTTGGTGCCATGATGGACTATCAGGTATCAAGAGATTTTAGAGTAGGTTATGCCTATGACTTGCCTACCTCAACGGTAAGACCTTATACTGGTGGTACGCATGAAATTATATTAATCTATGAACTTTTCAAAAAGGTATTAGGTCCTGTTAAGTCTCCTAGATATTTCTAATAATTTAAAATCGATACGATGAAAAATTATAAAAACATCGTGCTATTGATGCTTCTTTTATTAGTGGGTCAATTCTCGATAGCACAAATTGCATCGCAAAAAAAAGCAGATTATTATTTCAGCAAATTCTCTTATTCTTTGGCAATACCAGAATATGAAAAAATGGTTCAAGCTGATTTCAATGCAGAATATGCGCATCAGCAACTAGCAGAGTGTTACCTTTTAATACGTGACTATAAAAAGTCTATTCCACATTTTAGTGCT
This sequence comes from Maribacter zhoushanensis, assembly GCF_029350975.1. GTDB lineage: Bacteria > Bacteroidota > Bacteroidia > Flavobacteriales > Flavobacteriaceae > Maribacter > Maribacter zhoushanensis. The sequence goes on along the minus strand of NZ_JARKMR010000006.1, from coordinate 28,160 downwards.
GTAATCAATAATGCAACTTTACCAACAGATTACTATTTTAAATATGCCATGGCATTATATGCCAATGGAGATATGGATGAGTCTGAGGCTTGGTTAAAAAAATACAAGAAATACAATAAAAACGATTCTAGAGTTAAACGATTTTTACAAGATGGCAACTTGGCATCTGTAGTATTTAACAGTAGACAACGTTATGAAGTGGAACCTGTAACCTTCAATTCTACGGACAGTGATTTTGGTGTGTATCGGTTTATGGGAAACTTATATTTCAGTTCTTCACGTAGAGATGTGGTTACCGGCGAAAGTTATGGATGGAACGATGAACCTTGGTTAGATCTCTTTGCCGTTCAAGAAGATAACCCAATGTCTGAACCTAAAAGGGTAAAAGGAGATATCAATACAAAATACCATGAAAGCTCTGTAGCCTTTTCTACAGATTACAAGAACGATACAATCATGTATTTTACTCGTAATAATTTTTATGATAAGAAAGCAGGGTATGGCGTATCAAACGAAATAAATTTAAAAATATACACTGCCAAATTTATTGATGGTAAGTGGGAAGAAAACAGTAACCTTAGGGTTAATAGTGACTACTATTCCACCGGGCATCCGTCTGTAAATCTTGCGAGAACACGCATTTACTTTGCATCGGATAGACCTGGTGGTTATGGTGGTACCGATATTTACTATGCAGAAATTCATGAGCGTGGCGGTGTACAAGAACCCATTAATGCCGGACCTATAGTAAATACGGAAGGCAACGAAATGTTTCCGTTTATCAACGAGGAAGGTAAATTATTCTTCAGTTCAGATGGTCATGTTGGTTTTGGTCAATTAGATGTTTTCTCAACAATTTCTAATGAAGATGGTGAAGTAATTGATATTATTAATTTAGGTACTCCTATAAATAGTTCTAGTGATGATTTCGCTTACTACGGTTTGCCAAACGGATTAGATGGCTACGTAAGTTCTAACCGAGAGGGTGGTGTTGGTAGTGATGACATCTATAAATTTAAATTTACCCCTGCATTAGATGTTGAAGGATATGTAGTAGATGGAGTTAATAATCAAATGTTGGACAGTGTTCAAATAAAATTATTTGACCAAGTTACCAACACGTTGGTTGCACAGACTACTACAGATGAAAACGGATATTACAGATTTCCCGTAAATAGAAAAACCAATTATATGATAGAGGCGGTTAGAAAGACTCACCCTCATAAAAATGTCTTTTTCAATACTTCAAAAACACCAAAGGCTCAAAAGATAATGAGACAAGATATTGTCCTTGAACCTGTTCTGGATTTGAAATTATTAGCGGGACTTAATAAAATATATTTCGATTTCAATAAAAGTGACATTAGACCAGATGCCGCTAGAGAGCTGGATAAAGTGGTGCGTGTAATGAACAACACCTACCCAGATATGATAATTAAGCTAGAGGCACATACCGATCCCGTAGGTAGTCATGACTATAATGATAATTTATCTGAAAGAAGGGCGAAATCTACATATGAATACCTTATTGAAAATGGAGTATCTCAAGATAGAATTGTTTCTTACAAAGGCTTTGGCAAACGTGTACCTATCAATAAATGTACTAGCAAAGAAGATTGTACCCCAGAAGAATTAGAGCTGAACAGAAGAACGGAATTCCCCATATTACAGATCAAGAAAGGTGTATTGGCATCTAAATAATTTTACGCATACCTCATAAATTCAACAACAACCTTATCTCTTTTAGATAAGACCGGAAAACATTTTGTTTTCCAAAAGTTAACTACCAACCATAAAAAAGTCCTTTACCACATTGGTAAAGGACTTTTTAAATTTTATAGCTTACTTACTACTATTCCATAATACCGTCTACGATACCATATTTAATAGACTCTTCAGCGTTCATCCAATAATCTCTATCGAAATCTTTTAAGACCTTATCAAAATCTTGACCACAGTTATCCGCTAAAATTTGTGCACTCAACTCTTTGGTCTTAATAATTTCTCTAGCCTGAATTTCAATGTTAGAAGCTTGACCTCTTGCACCGCCACTTGGCTGGTGAATCATAACTTGAGCATGTGGCTGAATGAATCTTCTCCCCTTTTTACCTACAGATAATAAGATAGAACCCATTGATGCCGCCAAACCTGTACATATTGTTGAAACCGGACTCTTTAAAGCTTTTATAGTATCATACATTGCAAAACCAGAAGTAACGTAACCACCTGGACTATTAATATATAATTGTATCTCTTTATTGTTCTGCATATCTAGATATAACAACCTGTCAATTACATGTTTTGCAGAATCGTCATCAACCATACCCCATAGAAAGACTTTTCTTTCCTCCAGCATTTTTTCATCTATGGCTTCCTGAATTTTTCCTTTTTTAGCACTCATATTTTAAGTTTATTTATCTCTAACAAAATTAATGAATTAAATCATAAACATGATTAGCAATAATCCTTTAGATTATTACCAAATCTGTTTCTATAAATTAAAAAACGTTAATATTCGTTTAGGATTGTTCTTCTACGGTAACTGTTTTCTCTACTACCTTTTTAATTGGGATAACGATCTTACCAGTTTTTGTTTTTAATATCATTGAAATATTATCGATACCGATTACCGTACCCTGTAAATCGCCTATTTTAACCTTGTCCCCTACCTCATAAATTTTTCTTGAGTAAAAGGTTCTTAGCAAATCACCTACAATTTCTCTTGAACCTAGACCTAAGGCTAATGCTATAGCCAATAAAAATGCACCAAGTACAATAGTGAAGTTATTAGTGATTATCTGTGTATCTATACCAGCCTGATTTAATGCCGTAATACTTACAAAAATGATAATTAGATAAAACAATACGTTACCTAATAGTTTACCTCCACTTAGACCAATAGAATCAAACACCTTAACAATGGTTTCCTTAATGGTCTTTGCCAAAAATAGCCCGATCATAAAAATAATCATCGCTGAAAGCAATATTGGCAAGTATCTTAACAAGTTGGCAATTTCGGTTGATATTATGGTTAAGCCCATAATATCTGAAGCAACAATGATAAATACCAACCATAAAAGCACCTTTATAAAAGTGACAATTATTTTAGGCAAATCTATTTTGATATCTGCATCTCCAAATAATTTTGCTTCGTTAATTTTTTCAGAAGCTTTATCCAATTTAATGGCTTTAAATATTCGCTTTAAAATGAAGGTTACCACCTTAATGATAATCCAACCAAAAATTATTACGATAAATGCCCCAAATATACCCGGTAATGCAGAAGCAATATCTTTGAATATATTACTTAAAGATTCAAAGGTGAGGTCTTTCCACTTATCAACTGTTTCCATATAATTTTTCTACTTTATTTTTATTCGCTTTTAGATTTGGTATTTAGCATACCTTCAATTATTGATGCAAAACTACCTGTAAACAAATGAGACAACTCCATAATCAACTTAGCCGTAGCAACATCCTCCATAACCTTTTTGCGCAGTTCTGGTGGAACATCTTTAAGATCTCCTTGTAAGTTTTTAAATGGATTTTTGTCCTGTTCTAACATTAAGGTAGGGTTTTATACATTTCGGTAACTTTCGCTTTTGCTCTTTTGAGCCTCATTTTAATGGCACTAGATTTTAATTCCAAAATATCTTCCAACTCCTTGATCGATGCCCCATCTTGATATTTTAATAACAGTATTGATTTATCCTCGGGCGCAATAAGTTCCAAGGCTTTCTTAAGTTTATCTACTTGCATCTCCAATAACAGGTTATCTGTTACTTCTACTGGTACATCTTCATGTGTTTCAAACTTTACTGAATTATCATTAATCTTCCTTTCCTTATTTCTATTTACATAATTAACACAGAAATTATAGGTAAAGGAATATAACCAGGTAGAAAATTTTGAATTTCCTTTAAACGAACCCAATTTTACATAAAGCATTAGAAAAATATCTTGGGTTAAATCTTCTGCCTCTTTATTAGACTTTGCAAAACCCAAGCACTTGTTGTAAACCAATTTCGAGTATCTATCATAGAGCACACCAAAGAGCATAGAGTCATTATTAGCTACAATGCGCTCTACCAACTCTAAATCGGTATATTCTTCCTTCTTACCACCAGAAACCGATTTTTCATTGAATTGGTTTCCAATAATAATAAAACATAGCTTTTTAAGAAATGTCACTTTGATAGATGGTTTACAAAAAATAAAAGTAGGTTAAAGATACTGTAATTGATATATTTACTTGAAAATCTGCTGAAAATGAAAAAAATAATTATTCTTTCCATTCTTATATCAAGTGTTTTTACAGCATGTAAAACCGACCAAAAAAAGCCTAAAATTGCTGTTGCCGAAGATACGGAATTGACAGTACTTGAAAAAATCGCAAATGCAAACGGTTTTAAAAACTGGAAAGATGTTGAAAGTATTAAGTTTACATTCAATGTAGACAGAGAAGATGAGCACTTTGAACGTACTTGGTTATGGCAAACGGAATCTAATGATGTTACCATGATGACGAGGCAAGATACCATTACCTATAACAGAAAAGCAGTTGATAGCACTATGACTTCAACCGATGGCGGATTTGTAAATGACAAGTTCTGGCTACTTGCCCCTTACCAACTGGTATGGGATCAAAATAGTTTTACCCATAAGCATACAGAAAATGTAGAAGCCCCTATCAGCAAGGCAAATATGCATAAACTTACTACCGTTTACAACAACGAAGGTGGCTACACCCCTGGTGATGCCTACGATTATTATTTTGGAGATGATTTTATTATAAAGGAATGGGTGTACAGAAAAGAAAATCAATCTGAACCTAATATGACGACTACTTGGGAAGACTATAAAACCCTAAATGGATTGAATATTAGTATGATGCATAAAAGACCTGATGCCGATTTCTCTCTTTATTTTTCTGGGGTAGAGGTGAAATAAATTAATATTAAATACTATTTATTGATTTATGAAACTACCATTATTATCCTTACTTTTCTTTACATTCTGTGTAAATGCTCAACATACTTTAAGTGGAATTATAGTAGATAGTGCTGACAAAACTCCGTTAGAATTTGTTGGTATCTACAATAGCCAAGACCACACAATGACCAACGCTGACGGACGTTTCTTATTTTCCTCCACTTTAGATTCAGCCATCATTTACACACCTAGTTACGAAAAAATCAAAATTGGATTCAACATTTTAAACGACACTATATTTTTAGAAAAGAGCACTTTAGAATTGGATGAAGTTGTGGTCACCAATAAAAAATCACTTTTAAAAGAAGTGTATGAATCTCTAAATACCAACTATAGCTCTGAACCTTATAAAGAAAAGTTTATGCTACGTGCAATCTCTAAATATAATGGAGAAATGCATAGAATTGAAGATATTACCGGCAAGCTATCTATCAAGAATATATTCACAGATGATACTATAAAGGAATCAAAAAAAGACTTTATAGTTGAGTTAACTAATATGAGAAAATTAGGTTTAAAAACCGATAACAAAAATGCTTACTTGGTTTTCCCTTCAATAAAATCTTTAAAAAAAGATCTGACTGATATTAGAATCACCGAATCAAAATATGATATCACTGAATATAAATTTAATAATGGGGAGAATACTAAAGTTGAGTTCAATAAAAATTCAGATTCAACAGATATTAAAGGATACTACATTTTAGAAAATAGTAACCTAGCTGTTAAAGAATTTAAAATTGAATTGTTTTTTAAAAAGTCTAAGTTTAATAACAACAAATGGCTGTTTTACAAAACCAATTACATAAATAGGCATGTGTTTTTTAAAAAAGACTCAAAAAAGGGTTTATACTATCTTAATTCAGGAAATATTAAATTTTCAGTTATTACTACTGATCAAGAGAAATCATATGAAGGGAAACATGACCTCAACGTAATTTTAACGACCTCAGATAATTTTGGAAATTTTAAAGTTGCTAAAAATGCAAATGCCAGTAAAGACCTTTTTAAATTAGACTACCCATACAACCCTAGTTACTGGAACGAACAGAACCAATTACTCTTAACTGATGAAATGACCGCCTTTATTGAAAAAGTACAAGACCCCGCAAACAATTTTAAGTTTAGTAGTAATATTAGGAATTAAGATAAAGCCCAAGATTTAAAATGTCCATTTCTCTCTTTTCATAAACGAGCTGATGTCAGGTAAATTGGTACAGAGTTTGATGCTTTTCACAAACAACTAACCAATTATGAAACTCCCACTATTTACATTACTTCTTTTTTCTTTTTTTGGCTATGCCCAATACAGCACCAGCGCTATTGTTTTGGATAGTGCTGACAATTCTCCTTTGGAATTTGTTGGTATTTACAATGGTAAAGACCATACGATGACCAATGCTGATGGACGTTTTCAGTTTACCTCAACTATAGATTCTATTATCGTGTACAGAGTGGGTTATGATAAACTAACTACAACTTCTCAAAAAATAAAAGACACCATCTACCTCAACAAAAGTGTTTTAGAATTAAATGAAGTAACAGTTACCAATGAAAAAACACTATGGCAAAAAATAGGAGATTCTTTAGAATCTAATTACCCCATTCACCCATACAAAGAGAAGTTTTTATTGAGAGGCATACTACGGTATAATGGAGAAATAACAAGAATACAAGATATACAAGGAAAACTAGAAAGGAGAACGCTCTTATACACTAAAGAAATTGAACCCGACAAAAAAGACTTTAAGGTTGAGTTGACCAATATGCGTAAAGTAGGCTTAGTCAAAGATGAAAATGATGTTTACTTTATTTTTGAATCGTTCAATAGTTTATTCATGAATTTAATTCCTTTAAATGCCACCGGAGATGATTTTGATTTGACTGAATCCAGTTTTGATAATGGTAAAAAAATTAGCATTAATTTTCAATCAAAACCCGCTATAAAAGACGAAGATTATTCGGGACATTATATTATAAATACAGAAGATTATGCTATGGAACGGTTTAAAATGTCTTCAAAATTATATGATAAGCCTTTTAAAAAAGGTGGAAAGCATATAAGATTTAGAACGGTATCCTACGAAAAGGAAATATCACTTTCTAAAAGTTCCAATACCAATACATATTATATAGTTTCCGCCAAATATGATGTAAAAGTGGAACTAACAGATGAAGAGAATTCTTTTTCATCATTCTACGATGTATCCTTCATACTAACCACATCTGATAACGAAGGCGACTTTGAAGTCAAGAAAAACGTGAGCACATCCAGAGATTTATTTAAAATAAACTACCCTTACGACCAGAGTTACTGGAATGCACAAAACCAATTACTGTTAACTGATGAGATGTTAGATTTTATTAAGAAAGTACAAGATCCCAATAGCGAATTTAAAATCAAGAGTAATATTAAAAACTAAGTAGAGCTACGCCTTTTTTCTTTTTAGTAAAAGTGTAAAGAGTAGAATTAAGAACCCGCTTGCCAATAGCACCACAAAACTTCTAGTTAAATTATAATTTTCAGCTAAGAACCCTAGAATTGGTGGTGCACATAAAAAGCCCGCATACCCTGCACCAGCAATGAATGCAATTCCTTTAGAAGAGTCTATTCCTTTTACATTTCCTCCTATTCTAAATACCTCGGGTACCATTACAGAAAATCCTAAACCGTTTAATGCAAAACCGATAATGCTAAAATAAGTATCTGTTGTCAATACCAAAAAGTATCCTACAATTGCTAAAATTGCTCCTATTACGACTATTTTGACTGACCCAATTTTATCACTTACACCATCTCCCAAAAAGCGTCCCAATGTCATAGTAACTTGAAATCCTAAAAATCCTAAGCCCCATAATGCTTCTGGCGCCAGAGCTATTTCTTTTAAATATAAGCCGCTCCAGTCAACAATTGCGCCTTCACTTCCCATAGCCAAAAAAGATATAAGCCCTAATAACAATAATGGTTTTAGCAGACCAAAACTAAACGGTTCATTTTCAATTTCTTCGGCTACCTCAGAAAAATAGTACTTTCGGAATTTAAAGTTTACAACCAAAACCAAAAATACTGCAATAGACATATGCAACACAGGGTTAGACAAGGGTCCAATTAAAAAACTACCCAAACCTGCCAGTACTCCTCCAAGACTAAAAAAGCCATGTGAAGCAGCCATAAATTTGACTTTATCCTTTTTCTCTATTTCGGTCACTAAAGTATTCATCGAAATATCTGTAATTCCGTTAGATGCCCCAAACAGAAACAATGCACCCATGAGTACATAATAATTGGGAGCCAATAACGGTAGCATTGCCGCAGTACAGCTAGCCAATATTCCATAAAAAGTACTCTTACCTACGCCTATCCTATTAATAATTGCAGATGCAAAAGGAAAAACCGTGAAAACACCCAGAGCCAAAAAGAAAATAGCAATTCCTAATTCTGACTTATTTATCTCTAATGATTGCTTTACAGTTGGTATATAAATAGCCCACGTACCAAATAGAATATTAATACTGGCAAACACCCACGATGGACCGAAGTATCTAGCATTCCCTAAAATTAACTGTATTGATTTCACTTAGTTGTTTGTTGTTGGCTATTGGCTATTGGCTTAAATTTTAAAAATTACTTTCTTATTTTCCCTATTCTATTTTCTCTATTCTCTTTATTCTACTAAAACCTAATTTGCCAAAACCCCCGCTTTTAAAATTTGCCCAAAACGGTACATATCTTCATAACTAGAATAAAACGGTGCAGGTGCCAAACGAATAACATTAGGTTCGCGCCAATCTGTTACCACTCCGTTTTCCATTAAATAATTAAAAAGAGATTTGCCTTGACCATGTAAGAATACAGAAAGTTGACAACCTCTATCTTTAGGAGTTATAATTTCAAAAGAACTATCTACTTCTTTATCTATTTCGTGTAAAATATATTCAAGGTAAGACACAATTAGATTTCTCTTTTCAATTAACTTATACATTCCAACCTCCTCGAACATGGTCAATGATGCCAGGTAAGGTGCTACAGAGAGTATAGGCACATTACTTATTTGCCAAGCATCTGCATTTTCCATAGGTTCAAATTCTGGCTTCATTAGAAAACGGGTATCTTTTTTAGTTCCCCACCAACCTTCAAATCGTTGAATATCCTTTTTATTCAGATGTTTTTTGTTGACGAAAATTCCAGATGCGTTACCCGGTCCGCTATTCATATACTTGTAACTACACCATGATGCAAAATCAGCATCCCATTCATGTAATTTTAATTCAACATTACCTACGGCATGTGCCAAATCCCAGCCAACGTTTGCACCAACTGCTTTTCCTGCCTTCGTAATAGTTTGCATATCCATCACCTGACCATTGTAGTAATTTACACCGCCAATTAAAACCAGAGCCAATTCATCACCTAACTCTTCAATTTTTTCTAGTATATCTTCCGTCCTCCAGTGATGCTCCCCTTCTCTCTTTTTAAGCTCTACAATGGTTTCCTCCGGGTCTAGCCCATGAAAACGAACTTGACTTTGAAACATGTATTGATCACTAGGAAATGCTTTTTCTTCGCACAGAATTTTAAATCTCTTTTTTGTTGGGTTGTAGAAAGACACCATTAACAAATGAAGGTTTACGGTCAAAGTATTCATCACCGATACTTCTTCCGGTAATGCACCTACCACTTTTGCCAAAGGTGCAGCTAATCGCTCATGATAATCCCACCATGGTTTTTCTGCATAAAAATGACCTTCAACAGCCAGCTCTGCCCAATCTTTCATGACCTCATCAACAAAAGACTTTGTACGCTTTGGTTGTAAACCTAAAGAGTTTCCGGTAAAATAGATGACTTGCTCTCCATTGATTTTCGGAAAAATAAATTCATCTCTATATGTTTTCAAATTATCTTTTGCATCTAAGGATTGAGCAAATTCTAACGTATTTTTAAATTCCATAGCTAATTTTGTATAAAGGTAAACATAAGCCTATAATTTCATAAGCTCCATTCATTAATAGCGTTTTAACATTCTGTTCTAAGTCGCATTTCTATCAAATGTTTTTTGAACCCTTTTTTCTCATATGCCTTTATAGCCGGTTCATTTTCTTCATATACATGTAACCTTATCTCGGTAAGCCCCATATTTAAAGCCCAATCTTGTAAGGCTGCTACAATTTTACCGTTAATTCCTTTGCCTCTATACTTAGGGTCGGTATACATAAACCCTAAATAAGCAAAGGTTTTATGATCCAAGTAATGTCTAGCTGGTTTTTCAAGTGCGTAACCGGTAGCTACAATTTTATCACCATCACAAGCAACCATAACTGTAGCTCTAGGGTTTTCCATTAAGGCATTTAAATCATAATAATGAACATCACTTTTACGTATTGTTAGATCCATAGGTCGCTCTGCCTTCACTACCTCTTGCTCATATTGTAATAAAATGTCCATATCATTTTTTACGGCTTCTCTAAGGGTAATTTGATCATTCATGGTTTCGCTATTTTCAGTCCATTAATTTAAGGCTTAAAACCTTATTTTTGCAAAAAGAAACGAATGCATTTTCTATCTCCTGTTTTAGAAAGTTATTTAGCCGATAATTCTCAGCCCGAACCTGAGTTATTACAGCAGCTTACCCGTGAAACGCACTTAAAAGTTATACAGCCACGTATGCTTACCGGGCATTTTCAAGGTCGTGTTCTTAGTTTACTTTCTAAATTGATGAATCCTACCAATATTCTTGAAATAGGCACCTACACTGGTTATTCCGCTTTATGCCTAGCCGAAGGATTACCGAAGAACGGGCAGTTACATACTATTGATGTAAATGCAGAATTAGAACAAATTCAACGCTCTTTCTTTGACCGAAGTAATTACGGTTCCCAAATTATACAGCATGTGGGCAACGCCTTAGATATTATCCCAAAAATGGATATTACCTTTGACCTTATTTTTATTGATGCAGAAAAAAAACAGTATGATAATTACTTGGAAGCTGTTTTACCAAAGACAAAATCTGGATCGGTAATACTTTCTGATAATGTATTATGGTCCGGTAAAGTAGTAGAACCTCTAAACCCAAAAGATGTAACTACAAAAGTGTTGTTAGATTATAATAAAAAACTAAGTGAACACCCACTTTTAGAAACGGTATTACTTCCTATTCGTGACGGACTGACCCTAAGTAGGGTGAAATAAGTAAATTATATAATCTATAGAATAGCCAAGCCGACAGTACACCTACCACAGCACCCACCAATAAATCTATAGGAAAGTGTACACCTACATATACTCTACTCATTGCAAATAAGAGCGGCCAAATATAAAATAGGTACACCCATTTAAATTTCTGCCTTAAAAAGAGAACGGTTAGCGTTATTATAGAAAAGGATGATGATGCGTGACCTGAGAAAAAGCTAAACCCAGACGGACTCCTTAAAATCCGGATTAATGTATTTAGTTCTTCATCATTATTGGGTCGCAATCGTGCCACCACATGCTTTGTCAAATCGGTAATGGTAGCCACAAAAGCTGCCATGACCAAAATGGTCAAAATCATAGTAATTGCTTCACGTTTTGGAAACTTAAAAAAGAAAAGAAAGATGATAAAGGCAAAAAGCGGAATCCAAGGTGGAAATTTGGTAACAGTAGACCAAAAAGCATCGTATTGCTCAATACCAAGACTGTTTAGATAGACAAAGGTATCTCGATCCCATTGTAAAATGTCATCTAGCATAGCAGTTTACTTTCGCTTAATGCTGCCCGTTACTTCATTGATGTTTTTGCTAACGTCGCTAATTTGTTTTTTAACATCGGTACCTAGACCAGAGCTAATATCATTTTTCATATCATCGATATCTTTCTTGATATCAGTAACGAAACTAGTATCTATACCCTGCTTATCTGCACTCTTCTGTATTTCTTGTTTAATATCTTCAGTAGCATCTTTAAGTTGACGCATACCTTTACCCAATCCCTTAGCAATATCAGGAATTTTGTCGGCACCAAAAACCATCACTACAATGAACATAATGAAGAAAATTTCTGCGCCACTAATAAATAATGAATACATAGCAATCATACTACAAATATAAACAAGTTTAACAACCAAATTAAAAAAGCCCCGTAGTTATACGAGGCTTTTAACAATAATTATTATGATAATTATTTTCCTTTTACTCCATTCTTCATTTTATCGAAATCGCTCTCTTGCTCTTTCTTAGGCCAGCTATTGTTCGTTGTATCAATATCTGCCGTTTCCATTTTAGGATCAATGTTTATTCCTTTCAACTCAGAAGTTGATGAAATAACCATACTTACCTCTTTGCTGTTCTTTCTCCAAATTTCTGGAGGATAGGTTACATTCTTTACCGAACCGTCTGCATACGTATATTCTACGATCAAAGGCATTGGTAAACCACCCGGACTGTTATAAGTTACTTCGTAAAAGTACTTAGGTTCTTTTATTGCTGCTCTTTCTGCTGCCGTCATATTATCCATCATGAACTCTTTTAAAGTCTTAGATGTTTCTGAAGGTAAATTGTCTTTTAACCCTGGTGCAACAACATCAGTATCTCCGTACTCTTCTAAATATACCATTGGTGGCAAATTAGATTCTGGAATACCACGTTCAGCTAAATACGCTTTCATTTTTTTATTTGGCTGATCACTAACATAATATTTCTTGATATCCTTAACGGCCATATCTACATAATCAGTAGTATAGAACCATCCTCTCCAGTACCAATCTAAATCAACGGCAGATGCATCTTCCATTGTTCTAAAGAAATCTTCTGGGGTTGGGTGCTTAAACTTCCAACGGTGAGAATAGGTTTTAAAAGCATGGTCAAACAACTCACGCCCCATAACCGTTTCTCTTAATATGTTTAAAGCTGTTGCCGGCTTACCATATGCATTAGGTCCTAACTGAAATACATTTTCAGGGTTGGACATAATTGGAGAAATAGTACTTTGATCACCGCTCATGTAAGGTACGATCTTCGCAGGATCACCTCTTCTAGATGGGTATTTATCATTTGGCGCTATTGCCGTTGGGTAAGCTTCACCAAATTCTTGCTCTGCCATGTACTGCATAAAAGTATCTAAACCTTCATCCATCCATCCCCACTGACGCTCGTCCGAGTTTACAATCATTGGAAAGAAGTTATGACCAACTTCATGAATAATTACACTGATCATTCCGTATTTGGTTCTATCTGAATAGCTACCGTCTTTGTTTGGTCTACCGTAGTTCCAGCAGATCATAGGGTACTCCATACCTTGGCGCTTAGCGTGTACAGATATCGCCTTTGGATAAGGGTAATCAAAAGTGTGCGATGAATATGATTTCAACGTGTGCGCAACCGCTTTTGTAGAATACTCTTCCCATAACGGGTTACCTTCTTTAGGGTACATAGAAACAGCCATTACATCTCTGTTTCCTAACTTAACGGCTTGCATGTCCCAAATAAACTTTCTTGATGTTGCAAAACCAAAATCACGCACATTTTCTGCCTTAAGCTTCCATGTCTTTGTTTTCTCAGAAAATCCTTTTTCAGCTGCTTCCGCTTCCGCTTGGGTAACGATAATAACAGGTTTGTCATAAGATTTTTTAGCCTTTTCATAACGGCTCATCATTTCTTTGCTGTATACCTCTTTTCTATTTTGAAGTACACCTGTACCATCTAAAATATGATCTGCAGGTACTGTAATATTTACTTCATAATCCCCAAATGGAAGCGCAAATTCGCCATTACCCCAAAATTGGTGGTTTTGCCATCCTTCTACATCATTATAAACTGCCATTCTTGGAAAAAACTGAGCAATTACATATGCTCTGTTACCATCTTCCTCAAAAAACTCATAACCAGATCTAGCTCTGTTTACGGTATGATCAGGTATATTGTAGTTCCACTTTACATCAAAAGAAAATTTATCTCCACTTTTAAGCGGTGTAGGTAAATCTACACGCATCATTGTAAAGTTGATCGTAAATGGTAATGCTTTACCTGAATCATCTTTTACGTAATCTATATTGAACCCACCATCAAAAGAGGCTGTCATGTAGTTACCAACAAATTTTTCAGGAGAATCACCAAGTGAAATACCGCTACCGTTCTTTAATCGAGCTTTAGAATCTTTTTCTCTAACATTCTGATCTAACTGTACCCATAAATACTCTAAATCATCTGGAGAATTATTGGTGTACGTAATTGTTTCTTCACCGAATAATTTGGCATTCTTATCATCTAAACGAATATCCATTACATAATCTGCCTGCTGCTGATAATAATCAGGACCAGGAGCACCCGAAGCCGACCTATAGGTATTTGGCGTAGAGAACTCTTCATATAATTGTTTAAACTTGCTCTGGTTGTAGTGCCCAGGCTCCTTTTCTTTGGTAACAGCTTCTTGTGCAAAAGATACTGCTGCAAAAAGGAATAAAACAGACGCGAACGCGTACTTTACTCTTATCATTTTATAGTTATTTAGTGACGGAAAATTAAAGTTTTTATAGAGATATCTTAATGTATGTTACAAATTTAACATTCCTTTAATACGAGATTTTATAAGCACATGGCTCTTTTTCTTGCCATTCACCTTCATATGAACAACATTCTGCTGATCATCATATATATCTGTCAAGACCTCGTTAGTGATACCTATTTGCTTTAAAGTTTGAAGTGGAACGTTTGGCACTTCTAAATAACAAATGACCATATCAGAATCATACTTATGCCCAATAAAATCATACTTAACCGTTTTACCGTTAATTTCTACCAAGAATTTAGTACGAAGGTATTTTTCCAAAAACTCTTTATCTACCGCTGATTCTTCATCTGTACCTAATACGGCAGGGTAACCATAGCGCTCTTTCAATACCGTGTTCATATCATCTATAAATACACGGGTTATAATTTGCACGGCTTGATCCTTTTCAGAATAATCAACGTTGGTAACGCTAATGTAAAATTTATGTGCCCCGGCAAATGCAAAAAGTGGAAGAATAAATAATAATAGTACCGGCTTAAAAATTTTCATGGTGTATTGTTTCATTACTTTATTACAAAGCATATGCCAAAGATTTGGCGGCTAATCTAAAGAATTATTTTCTCTGTACAGTAAACTTTTCTTTCGTAAATACTCCCAAATCTCCAATTGGCTATGGGTATCTACTACTTTTTGAAATCTAGGATCTACCTCGCAGTAATATAAGAAATCATCTATTTTCTCTTCTGGAATGGATAGTTGTTTTACATATACGCTGTCGGCATAAAAATCTCGAACACGTTCTGTACGATCATAAAGCTTATTCCGCTCTACCCGCTTTTTCAACATTTTGGTACGACCGCTAATGGCATTGATCAACGGATCAAAGCTCATAATAGGGTTCCCGGTGGCAGCTTTTAATTCGCGTTCTGCTTTAGTAGGTATTTTAACATAGGCATTGGGCAAGCCCAATGTAGAAGCCGTAACTACCGGATCAATATCTAAGGTTGACAAATCGGTCAATAAATTACCACTAAGACTATAAGGTGTTACCGTTACTTCATCTAATTCTGTCAAAGCATCCTCTAACCCAACAGAGATCAACTTACTTTCATAAATAGCGGAACTTACCACTACAATTTTCTTTTTGTACTGAACGGCAGAGAACTCTAATGTATCAAATAATTTTACGGGAATAGCAAAGTACCCATTTTCATCGGTAATACTGGCTCTCTTAGAAGTTAGGTTCAATACATGCGTAGCGGCAACGTCCCCATCATCACTATACACCCTACCCTCTAATTTTTTAAACTCACCAATTTGCGCCCATGAAAAGACACTAGAAAAAAGTAAACATAAAAGGAGTCTACTCCTCATCTAATTCTTTAAGAAATGATTTACTATGATTAACCAAAGCATCGATCAATTGAAACTCATTTTCTTTTTTAAGCAAGGACCTTGCAGGCATTTGATCATCACAGTAGTATAAAAATTCATTGATTTTATCTTGCGGTATATTTAAATCTACCACAAAGAAAGAATCATCATATACTTGTCTCAACACTTCACTCACCTTTAATTTTGGCGCTTCTTCCGTAGCCTCTGGTTGTGATTTAAAAATAGCCCTAAAGATATTTGCAAAATTTAATCCGTCTTGCATTCCCTTTTCAGCATCTGTCATGGCTACATTATCTACCTCTGTTCCACGATCAATTTCGTATTCATATTCCTTAAACTCTTGGTTCTTTACTTCTAAAAAACGTTCTTGCTGTTCTGGTGTTATAACTACTTCGTCTAATTCTGTAACTTTTTCGTTCACCTCTATAACCAAACGATTATTGGCCAAAATTTCTTCAGTAACATTTACTACTTTAATTTGATAATTAACAGCGGTAAATACAAGTTGGTCACCTACCTTAACATTTATTCGAAATAAACCTTGATCATTGGTAATGGTGGCGTGTTCAGAAGTTGCATTGATAACATTTTCATTGGGCACCCCAATGTTCATGTAGATTACAGAACCTCTTAAAGGTTGTCTGTCATCATCTTGCGAAAAGCCTGATATGGCTGAAAATAATACTAGTAAAAAAAGTAACTTTTTGGTCATTTAGTGTATATTATAATAGATAACACCCATGCTAAATGGGCATTTAAAAGATAAAGAAAAGATTTGTAATCTTCATAAAAAAAACTGTGCCAATAAACTTTTGTTAATTTCTTCAAATTTACTTCTAAAATTATAACAGCGCTTTGTCTATTTTCGGCATTAGAAAATAACCCGTTCAACGAGGTTAGATGTTCTTTAACCCATTAGCCTATTATTTCAACTTATAAATAAAAGGTTTTCACTAGATAATTCTATTTTTGTTTATCACTATATTCTCGTCTTAAGGCACTAAGTATGAAAGCAGTAATTTTCTTTATTTTTTTTACAGTACTAGCGGCACCTACCGTATTCGGACAAATTAAAATAGGAGATAATCCACAAAATATTGATGCCTCATCAGTTTTAGAGCTTGAAAGCACCTCTAAAGTACTGGTAATTACTCGTGTTACCACCTTAGAGATGGAGGCTATTACCCCACAGCGTGGTGGTATGGTTTATAATACCGATACCGAGTGTATTAACTACTATGACGGCACACAGTGGGTTAATTTATGCGATGCCGTAGACTTTTCTATCACCAATGATCCAATTATAAATGGCAGAAGTACTATTGAAATAACCCAAACCGAAGGAAATATTAATTTAGAAGTTGCTGAAAACAGCTTAACAGGCGACAATATTAGAGATGGTTTCATTGACACAAATGATATAGCTGACAATTCTCTAACCGCAGATGATTTAGCCGCAGAATCTGTTGGTTCTAGTGAAATACGAGAAAATGCAGTTGGCACAAATGAATTAGCTGTTGGCGGAATACTACCTGTAAATATTGCCAACGACAGTCCAGACAGAGTATTAACTACAGATGAAAACGGAATTGTACAATGGGAAGATACTGACGGACTTTACGATCTCACCTTCAACAAACTAGACACCACATTAACTATTGCAAGATCTACAATAGCGGGAGTTTCCACTATTAGCTTGGGGGCATTAATAGGGTCTGACGATCAACAACTAGACCTTACAGATAATATCCTTAGTATTGAGAACGACCCTAATACGGTTGATCTTTCTACGTATTTACAGGAGCTAACCATTAACCCTGCAGGAACAGAAATAAGTTTATCGAATGGAGGTACAATTTTGCTGCCGCCAGGTACTGTAGATACAGATGAACAACAATTATCTATAGTAGGAAACCGCATTTCACTAACCGATGGTGGTTTTGTAGATCTACCCCCAGGTACCGTAGATACAGACGAACAACAATTGTCTATAGTAGGTAACCGTATTTCGTTAACCGATGGTGGTTTTGTGGATATACCAGAAGGAAATCTAAGTTTGGACGATGGATTTATTTTTGTTGGTAACGCGGCAAGCGAACCTACACCAACTGCCGTTGGCGGAGACCTTACCATGAACAATATTGGTGAATTCACAATTGAAGATGCAGCAGTTACACCTGCTAAAATTGAGCCTGCACTTGGAGTATTAACCGACGACCAAGTGTTGATCACAACAATTGCCGGAGATGTCGAGTGGGCAGATTACACACCTGGAGGCGGTGGTGGAGCTGACAATCAAGACGCTAGTGAAGTACCTTACGATCCTACAGTGTCCGGTTTGACAGCCACTACAACACAGGCTGCTATTGATGAATTAGTTGATAACGGACTTGTAGACACAAATACAACTAACGCAACTCTTACAATTACTGATCAAGATACTGATGGCACAGACGATTCTCTTACAATCACAGATTCTGACGGAAATATTGTTAGCATATTATTGACAGAAATAAATTCAGGAACGGGAACAGATACGAATACAACGGTTAGTACATTAACCTTAACCGATGAAGATACTGATGGAACGGATGATTCATTAACAATTACGGACTCCGCAGGAAATACCGTAAGTATTCTACTCTCAGAAATAAACTCTGGAACAGATACTAATACTACAAATTCTGCTTTTTCTTTAACCGATGCAGATACCAATGGTGATGTCGATACCCTAACTTTAACAGATTCTGATAATAATACAGTAGATATTCTGCTTAGCGAAATTGACACAAACACGTTAAATACAGCATTTTCAATAACCGATGCAGATGCAGATGGCGATGACGATACTCTAACGCTAACTGATTCTGATAACAATACTATAGACATTCCTCTAACCGATATTGATACCAACACTACAAATACAGCATTTTCTATAACTGATGCAGATGCTGATGGTGACGACGATACGCTGACCTTAACAGATTCAGAAAACAACACCGTAAACATTCTACTTTCAGAAATAAACTCTGGAGCCAACACCACCAATACAGCTTTCTCAATAACTGATGCAGATGCTGATGGTAATGACGATACGCTTACTTTAACAGATTCTGACAACAATACCGTAGACGTTCTTCTAACTGATATCGATACTAATACTACAAATACAGCATTTTCTTTAACCGATGCGAATACAGACGGAACTGATGATACACTTACATTAACGGACTCCGAAAACAATACAGTAAGCATTGCACTTACCGATATCGATACAAATACTATTAATACCGCATTTTCCTTAACTGATACGAATACAGACGGAACTGATGATACACTTACATTAACGGACTCCGAAAACAATACAGTAAGCATTGCACTAACCGATATCGATACAAATACTATTAATACCGCATTTTCTTTAACTGATACGAATACTGACGGAACTGATGATACACTGACATTAACGGACTCCGAAAACAATACGGTAAACATTCCTCTAGCGGATATCAGCACGGGTACAACCAATTCTTCATTAACGGTGGTTGGAACCAACTTAGTTTTAACCGATAGTGAAGGTGCAACGGTAACCGTAGCACTTGATGATATAAACACAAATTATTCTGCTGGTCCAGGACTTCAATTATCGTTAACAAATGAATTCTCTATTGCACCAACCTCAATCCAAGGTAGTTTAAATGGCGGAGGTGTTTCTAGCATGATTATTCCGAACAGCATAGGGCAAGGTGACATTGGGTTTGATGCAATTGGCTCAGGGGAAATTTCAGGAAATGCGGTGGGTTTATCAGAAATGAAAGATGATTCAGTTGGATCAGATGAAATAATTGACGGCAGCATTACAAATGCCGATATAGGAACAGGTATAGACGGTAATAAAATTATTCCAAATTTTAATGCCGGCATTGTCACTACTGGCGGCTTAAGTGTAGGTGACGATATATTATTAAATGGAAATGCGGTTGTACCCGACTACGTTTTTCAAAAATACTTCTTGGGCAATTCCATTTTAAACCCTAGTTATAAGTTTAAAACATTAACTGAAATAGAAGCATTTGTAAAAGAAAACAATCACTTACCAGGTATACAATCTGCACAAGCAGTAAAAGAGCAAGGTTTTTGGAATGTGAGTGAATCTTCTAGAGTCAACCTAGAAAAAATAGAAGAACTATTTTTGCATACTATTGAGCAAGAAAAGAAAATTAAAGAATTAGAGAGCGCCAATACTAACATGAGCACAGAATTAGAGGCTTTAAAAGCCCAAATGGCAGAGATTAAAACCATGTTATTAGAAAAGCAGAACAACTAATGAAAACATACACACACATACTATTCTTTCTGTTTGCAGCATCTATTTCTGCCCAAACAGCTTTATATAACAATGGCAACCTGCGTATTCATGAAGGTGGGCAAATTGGTTTTCACACCAACCTTATTAATGAATCGCCTATGGACAATAATCTTGGACTTGCAGGTTTCTACGGTTCTGAGCTTATAACAGTTTCGGGCACTGTTACTCCTCAGTTTCATGATATGGAGATTGCTTTAGAGAACAATATGCAATTAAACCTAGGCATGGACAATACCAATAACACCAATTTTATTTTTGGTAGCATCCTTACCCCTACTGCACAACCAGACATTTTCTATAATTTCGTAGATACTTCATTCTACAGCGGTGAAAATGACTTTAGCAAAATTGAAGGTTATGCAGCCATTACCAATCAACAAAACTTTGGTTTCCCGGTAGGTGATGTGCAATTTTTAAGACCTTTGATCATAAATTCAGAGAGTGTTAACCTATTTGCAAAATGCGCTTACTTTTATGAGAACCCAAGTAATGCACCTGCGCCGCTTACCTCTTATGACACCAGCGCAACCGATCTAGATGTAGAATTGGTAAATACATTTGAATTTTGGCGATTAGAAGGCTCCGTTCCTTCTACGGTTACCCTAAGCTGGAATTTACGTAGTACTGTAGAAAGCTTAACAGATAACGTTGATGAAGTTATTCCAGTAGGTTTTAGCAAAGCATCACAGCAATGGGTAAATTTGGTAGGTAGTGTACCAGTAGGTACATTAACTGAAGGTTTTGTAACCACAGAATCATTTATACCAGATGACTATGAAGCCATTACGCTGGGATCTTCTAAAAGTCCGTTTGAACCACTTTCTAGAGATGTGCTTTTTATAGATAACTTCTTTGTTTCTGTAAACGGTGACGGTGTTAATGACAACTTTTATATAGAAGAACTAGAAGAATTTGACAGTAACTTTCTACAAATTTATGATCGTTACGGACTCAAAGTATTCGAAAAAACAGATTATGTAGATGACTTTGTCGGTTTTTCCAATCTAAACAATGTCCCTTTCGGTGAATCAGAGGGCTTGCCAACCGGTGTATACTTCTACACCATTTACATTCCAGAAGACGATTTAAACTACCAAGGATTCTTATATCTATCTAGATAAATTTCAAAAAACATTCACTCCCATATTACAAAATAAGTAAGAATAATCTTATTTATTTTGTAATTCCTACACAATTACCATCAAAATACAATACGTTGAAATACACGTTTAAACGTTGTCACAATAGACCGTTCTAGTTTGTCAACACTTTTGCCTAGCTACACAACATATTCTATTTTTCCTACAAAAATCAATTTATTTTTGGAAGTATAAACTATTCCCCTAATATTTTGATGTCTACAAAAATTAAATTGCTCCTATTTTTCGTATTGATTTCTTTCTGCGCAAATGCCCAGGTTAAAATTGGCGAAAACCCTAACAGTATTGATTCAGCGTCTATTGTAGAACTAGAAAGTACAGACAAAGCTTTTGTACTAACTAGACTTACCAATATACAGATGCAAGCTATTACTCCCTTGAACGGTGCGGTGATCTATAACACAGATACGCAATGCGTTCATTATTTCAATGGTACTATCTGGACCAACCTTTGCGATGGCAATGCCTCTTCCTCATTTTCTTTTACGGATAACGGAGATGGCACCATTACACTATTGGACGGTGACGGTAATGACATTACGTTCAACATAAACGATGATGACACGGATTCTCAAAATGAAATTCAGTCGTTAGATTATACTGCGGGAGTACTAACATTATCTAATGACCCTAGCGCTACAATCATTGATTTTTCCGGATTTGATCAAAATGCCGCCGATGATTTTTCTGGTAGCTATAATGATTTAACAGATATACCGGCAAATTTAGACATTGACGCAACAGATGATTTCAACACAGGTATTAGTTTTGACGGAACAAATTTAACCGTATCCGATGCAGGTGGCGATGTAACCACGGATATTAGCGGACTTGCATATGATGACACTGCCATTAGAGCAGATATTGATCAAAACGAACTGGATGCAGATAACGCAATCGCTGCGGTAGACACCAAAATAGAAGGCCATATTCTTGCCGACGAGGATACTTCCGCGACCAACGAACTTTCAGATTTGAGCTTAGATGCTACTTCAAACATTCTTACTTTAACGAATGCAGAAGCTGGAGCAACTGGTGTAAATCTTTCAGGATATGTTTCTACGGACGACCAGAATCTTGAATCCGCTACACTATCGGCTGCTAGCGAACTAGGTATTAACATCGAAGGCGGTGACGATGTTACTGTTGACCTTTCCGCTCTTGAGGAATCTGCGGATATTACAGCTGTCGACAATAAAGTGGATGCCCACATTCTTGCCGACGAGGATATTTCCGCGACCAACGAACTTTCAGACTTGAACTTGGACGCTTCCAACATCCTGACGCTAACCAACCCTGCAACGGGTACAAACGAAGTAGATCTTTCGGGGTTTGTCTCTACAGACGACCAGAACCTGGAATCGGCTACGCTTTCAAGTGCAAGCGAACTGGGTATTAACATTGAAGGCGGTAACGACGTTACCGTTGACCTTTCCGCCCTTGAGGAATCTGACGATATTACCGCAGTTCAGGACGATGTGGACCAAAACGAATTAGATGCCGATAATGCAATAGCAGCGGTAGACACCAAAATAGACGATCATATTCTTGCCGACGAGGATACCTCTGCTACAAACGAACTTTCCGATCTGAACTTAGATGCTACTTCCAACATACTGACTCTAACGAATGCGGAAGCCGGTGCAACTGGTGTCGATCTTTCGGGATTTGTTTCTTCGGACGACCAGAACCTTGAATCCGCTACACTTTCCGGTACTAGCGAACTGGCTATTAATATCGAAGGCGGTGACGATGTTACCGTTGACCTTTCCGCTCTTGAAGAATCCGCTGATATCACAGCTGTTCAGGACGATGTGGACCAAAACGAACTGGATGCCGATAACGCAATCGCTGCGGTAGACACTAAAATAGACAATCATATTCTTGCCGACGAGGATATTTCGGCTACCAACGAACTTTCCGATTTGAGCTTAGATGCTACTTCAAACATTCTTACTTTAACGAATGCAGAAGCTGGAGCAACTGGTGTAAATCTTTCAGGATATGTTTCTACGGACGACCAGAATCTTGAATCCGCTACACTATCGGCTGCTAGCGAACTAGGTATTAACATCGAAGGCGGTGACGATGTTACTGTTGACCTTTCCGCTCTTGAGGAATCTGCGGATATTACAGCTGTCGACAATAAAGTGGATGCCCACATTCTTGCCGACGAGGATATTTCGGCTACCAACGAACTTTCAGACTTGAACTTGGACGCTTCCAACATCCTGACGCTAACCAACCCTGCAACGGGTACCAACGAAGTAGACCTTTCAGGATTTGTCTCTACCGATGATCAGAACCTGGAATCGGCTACGCTTTCAAGTGCCAGCGAACTGGGTATTAACATTGAAGGCGGTAACGACGTTACCGTTGACCTTTCCGCTCTTGAGGAATCCGCTGATATTACAGCTGTACAGGACGATGTGGACCAGAACGAACTGGATGTCGATAACGCAATCGCTGCGGTAGACACCAAAATAGACGATCATATTCTTGCCGACGAAGATATTTCGGCAACGAACGAACTTTCAGACTTGAACTTGGACGCTTCCAACATCCTGACGCTAACCAACCCTGCAACGGGCACCAACGAAGTAGACCTTTCAGGGTTTGTTTCTTCGGACGACCAGAACCTTGAATCCGCTACACTTTCCGGTACTAGCGAACTGGCTATTAATATCGAAGGCGGTGACGATGTTACCGTTGACCTTTCCGCTCTTGAAGAATCCGCTGATATCACAGCGGTAGACACCAAAATAGACAATCATATTCTTGCCGACGAGGATACCTCTGCTACAAACGAACTTTCCGATCTGAGCTTGGACGCTTCCAACATCCTGACGCTGACCAACCCTGCAACGGGTACCAACGAAGTAGACCTTTCCGGGTTTGTCTCTACAGATGACCAGAACCTTGAATCCGCTACGCTTTCAAGTGCCAGCGAACTGGGTATTAACATTGAAGGCGGTAACGACGTTACCGTTGACCTTTCCGCTCTTGAGGAATCTGCGGATATTACAGCGGTAGACACCAAAATAGACGATCATATTCTTGCCGACGAGGATACCTCTGCTACGAACGAACTTTCCGATCTGAGCTTGGATGCTTCCAACATCCTGACGCTGACGAACCCTGCAACGGGTACAAACGAAGTAGACCTTTCGGGGTTTGTATCTACAGATGACCAGAACCTGGAATCGGCTACGCTTTCAAGTGCAAGCGAACTGGGTATTAACATTGAAGGCGGTAACGACGTTACCGTTGACCTTTCCGCTCTTGAGGAATCCGCTGATATTACAGCTGTACAGGACGATGTGGACCAGAACGAATTAGATGCCGATAATGCAATAGCAGCGGTAGACACTAAAATAGACGATCATATTCTTGCCGACGAGGATACCTCTGCTACAAACGAACTTTCCGATTTAAGCTTAGATGCTACTTCAAACATTCTTACTTTAACGAATGCAGAAGCTGGAGCAACTGGTGTAAATCTTTCAGGATATGTTTCTACGGACGACCAGAATCTTGAATCCGCTACACTATCGGCTGCTAGCGAACTAGGTATTAACATTGAAGGTGGTAACGACGTTACCGTTGACCTTTCAGCTTTGGAAGAATCTGCGGATATTACAGAGGTACAGGACGATGTGGACCAGAACGAACTGGATGCCGATAACGCAATCGCTGCGGTAGACACCAAAATAGACGATCATATTCTTGCCGACGAAGATATTTCGGCAACGAACGAACTTTCAGACTTGAACTTGGACGCTTCCAACATCCTGACGCTAACCAACCCTGCAACGGGCACCAACGAAGTAGACCTTTCAGGGTTTGTTTCTACCGACGACCAGAACCTGGAATCGGCTACGCTGTCAAATGCCAGCGAACTGGGTATTAACATTGAAGGCGGTAACGACGTTACCGTTGACCTTTCCGCTCTTGAGGAATCTGCGGATATTACAGCGGTACAGGACGATGTGGACCAGAACGAAATTGATGCCGATAACGCAATCGCTGCGGTAGACACCAAAATAGACGATCATATTCTTGCGGACGGGGATATTTCGGCAACGAACGAACTTTCAGACTTGAACTTGGATGCTACTTCAAACATTCTTACCTTAACGAATGCGGAAGCTGGAGCAACTGGTGTCGATCTTTCGGGATTTGTTTCTACGGACGACCAGAATCTTGAATCCGCTACACTATCGGCTGCTAGCGAACTAGGTATTAACATTGAAGGTGGTAACGACGTTACCGTTGACCTTTCCGCCCTTGAGGAATCTGCTGATATTACCGCAGTTCAGGACGATGTGGACCAAAACGAACTTGATGCCGATAATGCAATAGCAGCGGTAGATACTAAAATAGACGATCACATTCTTGCCGACGAAGATATTTCGGCTACCAACGAACTTTCAGACTTGAGCTTAGATGCTACTTCAAACATTCTTACTTTAACGAATGCAGAAGCTGGAGCAACTGGTGTAAATCTTTCAGGATATGTTTCTACGGACGACCAGAATCTTGAATCCGCTACACTATCGGCTGCTAGCGAACTAGGTATTAACATCGAAGGCGGTGACGATGTTACCGTTGACCTTTCCGCCCTTGAGGAATCTGCGGATATCACAGCTGTCGACAATAAAGTGGATGCCCACATTCTTGCCGACGAGGATATTTCGGCTACCAACGAACTTTCAGACTTGAACTTGGACGCTTCCAACATCCTGACGCTAACCAACCCTGCAACGGGTACCAACGAAGTAGACCTTTCGGGATTTGTCTCTACCGATGACCAGAACCTGGAATCGGCTACGCTTTCAAATGCAAGCGAACTGGGTATTAACATTGAAGGTGGTAACGATGTTACCGTTGACCTTTCCGCTCTGGAGGAATCTGCGGATATTACCGCAGTTCAGGACGATGTGGACCAGAACGAATTAGATGCCGATAATGCTATCGCAGCGGTAGATACTAAAATAGACGATCACATTCTTGCGGACGAGGATACTTCCGCGACCAACGAACTTTCCGATTTGAACTTGGACGCTTCCAACATCTTGACGCTAACCAACCCTGCAACGGGTACCAACGAAGTAGACCTTTCAGGGTTTGTATCTACAGACGACCAGAACCTGGAATCGGCTACGCTGTCAAATGCCAGCGAACTGGGTATTAACATTGAAGGTGGTAACGACGTTACCGTTGACCTTTCCGCTCTGGAGGAATCTGCGGATATTACAGCTGTCGACAATAAAGTGGATGCCCACATTATTGCTGATGAAGATACCTCTTCTATAAACGAACTTTCAGACTTGAACCTGGACGCTTCCAACATCCTGACGCTGACCAACCCTGCAACGGGTACCAACGAAGTAGACCTTTCGGGGTTTGTCTCTACAGATGACCAGAACCTTGAATCCGCTACGCTTTCAAGTGCTAGCGAACTGGGTATTAACATTGAAGGCGGTAACGACGTTACCGTTGACCTTTCCGCTCTTGAGGAATCTGCGGATATTACAGCGGTAGACACCAAAATAGACGATCATATTCTTGCCGACGAGGATACCTCTGCTACGAACGAACTTTCCGATCTGAGCTTGGATGCTTCCAACATCCTGACGCTGACGAACCCTGCAACGGGTACCAACGAAGTAGACCTTTCGGGGTTTGTCTCTACAGACGACCAGAACCTTGAATCCGCTACTCTTTCGAGTGCTAGCGAGCTTGGTATAAACATTGAAGGTGGTGACGATGTTATCGTTGACCTTTCCGCCCTTGAGGAATCTGCAGATATCACAGCTGTCGACAATAAAGTGGATGCCCACATTCTTGCCGACGAGGATATTTCGGCTACCAACGAACTTTCAGACTTGAACTTGGACGCTTCCAACATCCTGACGCTAACCAACCCTGCAACGGGTACCAACGAAGTAGACCTTTCAGGATTTGTCTCTACCGATGATCAGAACCTGGAATCGGCTACGCTTTCAAGTGCCAGCGAACTGGGTATTAACATTGAAGGCGGTAACGACGTTACCGTTGACCTTTCCGCTCTTGAGGAATCTGCGGATATTACAGCGGTACAAAATGATGTGGACCAAAACGAACTGGATGCCGATAACGCAATCGCTGCGGTAGACACCAAAATAGACGATCATATTCTTGCCGACGAAGATATTTCGGCAACGAACGAACTTTCAGACTTGAACTTGGACGCTTCCAACATCCTGACGCTAACCAACCCTGCAACGGGTACCAACGAAGTAGACCTTTCAGGGTTTGTTTCTACCGACGACCAGAACCTGGAATCGGCTACGCTGTCAAATGCCAGCGAACTAGGTATTAACATCGAAGGCGGTGACGATGTTACTGTTGACCTTTCCGCTCTTGAGGAATCTGACGATATTACCGCAGTTCAGGACGATGTGGACCAAAACGAATTAGATGCCGATAATGCAATAGCAGCGGTAGACACCAAAATAGACGATCACATTCTTGCCGACGAGGATATTTCGGCTACCAACGAACTTTCAGACTTGAGCTTAGATGCTACTTCAAACATTCTTACGTTAACGAATGCAGAAGCTGGAGCAACTGGTGTAAATCTTTCAGGGTTTGTCTCTACCGATGACCAGAACCTGGAATCGGCTACGCTGTCAAATGCCAGCGAACTAGGTATTAACATCGAAGGCGGTGACGATGTTACTGTTGACCTTTCCGCTCTTGAGGAATCTGCGGATAT
>NZ_JARKMR010000005.1 GCF_029350975.1 Maribacter zhoushanensis | reverse complement strand
AGTTTGTTGAGTGTTCATATCTTATTGTTTTAGAGAACTTTAAAGATACTCGACTTGCTGCTTTTTCATCGATGCTAAATATAATGCGGACTTTAAGGGGGTAAACAATTAATTATTTACTTTCCCGCTTGAGTTCTTTTAACCTTTTCTCAGAAATTTTTATAATTGAAACGTCTAATGGTATTGGTGTAAAAGGTGTATCGGTTGTATCTTTTGGTACATCTACTATTGCATTCACAACATTCATTCCTTTTAAAACATTACCAAAAACGGTATAATCCCCATCTAAACGATGTAGACCATCTTTATTTTGTACGATATAAAACTGACAACGTGCCGATAACTTTTCGGCATTACCATCTCGCCCTGCTCCTACCGCTCCGTACGTATGGGTTAATTTAGAATCAAATTCTGGAGCTAATAAATATTCGGGATCATTAAATCCTTCTGGAGTATCTGGGCAACCACCTTGCGCTACAAAATCTGGAATTACCCTATTAAAAGTCAGTGAATCCCAATAGCCTGCATTCGCTAGTTCTATAAAACTAGCTTTATGTTTTGGAGTTTCATCATGCAACCAAATTAAAATTTCTCCTTGGGGAGTGTCAATTTTACCTATGTTATATGATTTACACGCTGTAAATAGTACGAATACCAACAAATACTTTAAAAACTTCATCTAGTTATATTTTAACAGACAGTTAAAGTAATAAATATTGATATATAAAATTAGTTCTTAACTTGTCATAAGCTTAAATATATTGACTCTAGCCTAGACAATTATTTTCGTTACTTTCAGTATAATATCAATACCATCATAGTTCACATTTTAATAAACATAATGACCCGTAATTCAATACTGCTTCTCTCCTTTTCCGTTTTTATATCACTTACTAGCTGTAATGAAAAAATGAAAAAATCGATAGATCAAAAAGAGAATTCAATTCAGCGTAATACATCTCATCAAGAAACATACAAAGGCAAAACCTTAATGGCTATTTTTGCACACCCTGATGATGAAATAGTAATATCCCCTATCCTATCAAAATACCAAAAACAAGGTGTTAATGTACATCTAGTTATCGTAACCGATGGTTCTAATGGCGTCACGCCACATGCCAAAATTCCCGCTGGTGAATTACTTGCAAAAACTCGTGCTGAAGAAGCTTTGTGTGTTACAACTACTTTAAATATTAATCCGCCTATATTTTTAGAATATACAGATGGTGATTTAGCGTTGAAAGAAAACATCAATTCTTTAGATGAAAAAATAGACAGTCTGTTTACCACCTATACACCCAACACAGTTATTAGTTTTGGACCTGGTGGGCAATACGGGCACCCAGACCACAGAATTGTGAGCAACGTGGTAACTGAGGTTTTTCAAAGAGAAACGTCAGAATCGTTACAAAATTTGCTCTACTACGCATACCCTAAAGAGACCGATAATAAGAACGTAAATTTTAAAACCGATTTGGTACAATGGTTAAACGATAACCTTAAAAGAACTCAGAAAAAATTTCTTAGCTATCAAATACTCTACAGTAAAGAAGATCTGGAACTTGGGCATAAGTCTGCTAACTGTCATAAATCTCAATATAACGAAGATGCCATTGATGATCTTCTTACCATAGTTGCCCAAACTGACTCGGTCATTTATTTTAGACCGTGGAATGGTTCTAATGAAATTAAAAATAATATTTTCGAGTAAACATATTCTACATGGCAATGAAGCATTCAATTTATATACTAGTTTTCATACTGTTTTCTTCATGTCATCAAAAACAAAGTAAATCTTCTTCTAAACCAGCAGGTTATTCTTACGGTGCTAAAAACGATTCTGCCGTATTTTACTTTAACAAAGGCTGGGAATATATATTAGATTATGGACAATGGACCTTGTCTGAAAAAGCATTTAGAAAAGCCATAACCTTTGATTCTACCTTTGTAGTCGGTAAAGCTATAGTTGGTAAAAGCACGCAAAACGGAACGGAAAGAATTCAAATATTAAAGGATCTCAACAATTCTAACATACCGGTAAGCGAAGACGACCAATTAATTTTAGAGGTTACCCGTATAACCATAGAACTTTTTAATGCCCGCGACCAGAACATACCATTACCTAAAGAGTTTATTCCTGATTTTTTAGCTACAGCTGAAAAAAACTACCGAACCTTTGTACACAAATACCCTAATGAAAGCTATATAAAAGGGGAATATATAGAAGTATTAAATGCTATTTATGGCGCAAAACCAGCGCTAGATTCACTACATAAGCTTACTACTGAGAAGCAAAAGAAAATACCTTTCTTTGTTAGCTACGCTGCCACATTAATGTCTGAAATAGGTGATTTTGAAGCTGCACTTTCTACTGCTCATGATTTTAACGAACAAATAAACGACCCAAAGATTCCACAGCCCTATGTTCTTTATGGTAGTATCTATTTAAAAATGGATAGTCTAGAGAAAGCCAACAGATATATTGACAAAGCACTTAAATTGGATCCAAAGCATATTTTTGCCCAACGGTTTAAAAAACAAATTGTTACCAAATTAGAAATTACTGATGGTAACGACTAAAACCATACCCCTTAAATAAACCAATTTGAAGACTACAAGAATAATAAAGACGGCAAATATTTATAGATACAATACCCCGTTGTCGGCATTATTCCTTCTCCTATTTTCATCATGTATTATCTCTTGTAATGGTCAAAAATCTGAAAATGAACCAAATACCAAAAAGACAGATTCAAAAACCTCTTTAAAAGATATTCCAAAACAACATACGGAACCTGCTAAAATTGAATATAGTAGTCCTTATCTACAACCTACTATTGATATACCTATAAGTACGTTTGTGCGTAGAATATTCCAAGATAAAAAAGGAAATTTATGGTTAGGCACCAATGGAGATGGTGTTGCTAGATATAACGGCACGTCTCTTGACTATTTCTCTATTAATCAAGGCTTTGGTGGTGTCGCCGTCAGAGGAATCATTGAAGACAACGAGGGTAACATTTGGTTTGGAACCGAAAATGGTTTAACAAAATATGACGGTATTTCATTTACTAATTTCACACAAAAAGAAGGTTTACATCATAATAGTACCTGGAGTTTATTTAAGGATAGTAAAGGTATTATATGGATAGGCACTTTAGAAGGAATCAACTTATTTGATGGTCAAAGCTTTTCTACATTTTCATTACCTCAAGGAACACCTGATTACAATAGAGGCATTAGCAGTGAAAAAATTGTTCATAGTATTATGGAAGATAGCAAAGGTAATATGTGGTTCGGTACTAATGCCGGTGCATATTTTTATGACGGTAAATCGTTAGCAAATCTTTCTGAGAACGACGGACTATGTAATAACGCTGTAAATGATATTTTAGAGGATAAAAATGGAAATATATGGTTTGCCACGCACTACGGAGGAGTATGCTTTTGGGATGGAAAATCATTTCATAAAGTAGCAACAAAAGAAAGAGCTAATAGTACCGAAGTATGGAGCTTGTTTGAAGACTCATCTGGTCAAATTTGGTTTCCTATTGAAAGTTTTGGAGTTTACCGATATAATGAAACCTCTATCACAAATTTCAACGATTCTAACGGACTAGAAAGTGCTGCCATACAAAGTATTTTTGAAGATGACCAAGGTCGCATTTGGCTAGGTGGCTATTTGGGTCTATTTCGTTTTAACGGTATCTCTTTTTATCATGTTAGTCAAAATGACATCTTAAAAGAATAAATCATAATAGACTGTAATTCAGTTGTTTTAAAATTTTAAATTAAAGTTGATCTTTAAGAAAATAATAGAAATAAAACTAAAAAATATAATATAACATTACTGCTCAAATGACTAAAATTATAGATACTCCCTATCAAAACAACCTAAAAATAGGCATGGCTCAAATCTCCCCTGTTTGGTTAAATAAAGAAGCTACTATTGATAAAATAAAAGAAAACATTGTTAAGGCTAGTAACGATGGTTGTGAACTGGTCGTTTTTGGGGAAGCACTTTTACCGGGTTATCCTTTTTGGGTTTCCATGACCGATGGTGCAAAATTCAACTCTACCGTGCAAAAAGAAATTCATGCGCATTATATTAAGAATTCCATTCAAATCGAGGCTGGCGAATTAGATGATATTTGTGCGCTTGCCAAAGAACATAAAATTGCTATTTATATAGGTTTAATGGAACGTGCACAAAACAGAGGTGGTCATAGTATTTACTGTTCTCTTGTATATATAAATAGTGATGGTGAAATTAAATCGGTACATAGAAAATTACAGCCTACTTATGAAGAGCGACTTACCTGGGCTCCTGGTGATGGTAACGGGTTACAAGTTCATGATCTTAAAAACTTTACCGTTGGCGGGTTAAACTGTTGGGAGAACTGGATGCCACTGCCAAGAGCCACCTTATATGGTTTAGGTGAAGATTTACATATTGCCGTATGGCCAGGTTCCGATTACAATACGGCAGACATCACACGATTTATTGCCAGAGAATCGCGCTCTTATGTTGTTTCCGTTTCTAGCTTAATGAGCAAAAAAGATTTTCCAGAAGATACGCCGCACCTCAATGCCATATTAGAAAATTGTCCTGAAACCTTGGCAAACGGAGGTTCTTGTATTGCAGGTCCAGATGGGGAATGGGTTTTACCTCCTGTAATTGATAAAGAGGGAATTATAACGACAACCATAGATTTTAATAGGGTTCTAGAAGAACGTCAAAACTTTGATCCTGTTGGGCATTATTCTAGACCTGATGTTACAAAACTTGTTGTAAACAGGGAAAGGCAATCTACGGTTGAAATAAAAAATTAAAAATGGAGAGAAATTAATTTTTCTCTCCATTCAATTCTTTCATAATCTCTGCAAATAATTGATATGATTTTATGCGGTCTTGACCGTCATAAATATTGGTTACCGCAATAAGTTCATCTACTTGTGTATCTACAATAAATTGCTGCACTTGTTTTTTAACGGTCTGCTTACTACCAATGAAAGAATATTTCAACATTTGTTGCACTGACGGATTCTGACTTAATTCTCGCAAATCTAAAGTCATGTCTACCGGTGGCTGCATAAATCCGCGGTTACCGGTAAGCAACCCAATAATCATTTTATATAGCGATGTTGAAATGCGCTCTGCTTCTTCATCTGTATCTGCAATGATAATATTAACACCTGCCATAGTATATGGCTTTTCTAATACATCTGAAGGCTGAAATTCTTGATGATAAATTTGCAAGGCGTTCATTAGGTGTGCGGTCGCAAAGTGACTGGCAAATGCATAGGGCAAACCTTTTTTAGCGGCTAAATGAGCACTATCTGTGCTTGACCCCAATATGTATAAAGGTACCTCTACCCCTTCTGCCAATGTTGCTCGTACTTTAGCATCGGCATTTTCAGTAGAAAAATAGCGTTGTATTTTTTCCACTTCTAAAGGGAACGACTGCGCTGCTTGAAAAAAATCTGAACGTATTGCTTGGGCAGTCAACTGATCCGTACCTGGCGCACGACCTAAGCCTAAATCTATACGGTTTGGGTATAGAATACCTAACGTACCAAATTGCTCTGCTATTATCAATGGGGAATGATTTGGGAGCATTATTCCCCCTGACCCTACATGTATTGTTTTAGTCTCTTCTGCAATCTTACCTATTAATATTGATGTAGCACTACTGCCTATAGCGACAGAATTATGATGCTCTGCCAACCAAAAACGTGTATATCCTGCTTCTTCCGCTGCTTGGGCAAGAGCTACCGAGTGATCAAAAGTATCTTTAAGCGTTGTACCTTCAGATACTATAGCTAAATCTAATATGGAATAATCTATCTTTTTCATACCAATAAACTCATTTATACATTTAAAAGTATCAATATGTTTTTTTTTTAAAAATTACAGGTTTTGTAAGCGTAATATATAATTATCCCACACTTCATGATTTAAAGTGTAACTATAATTACGACCTATTTTGTGCTTATTTATCAAACCGGCTTCTACAAGTCTTTTTACATGGTGACTTATAGAAGGCTGTGCTAGATCTAGTAGATTGCAAGCTTTAGTACATTCTACCTTTCCTTGGTTCTTTTGCATGTACTGCAACAATTTCAACCGATTTACATCACTTAATGCTTTAGAAATTTTCTCTACTTGTATTAGCTCCATGATGTTTTAATATATTGATACATGCAAATGTATTTATAAATATTGACTTAAAGTATAAATTGGGATGATCTTAATAATGATTAACTTGACCTTAAGAATAATACTACATTTGATAAATGAAGAAAATTACTCAAACACCACATATAATCTTCTGGATTTTGATTCCCTTTATACTACTAGTTGGATTTCTAAAACCTGATAAGACACTAGTCATCAATATTTATGACACCTATTTAGTAATGGATTTAATCAACTTAACTGTTTTAATCTCTATTATTTTCGGTATTCTTGGTTTTGGTTATTGGGTAATAATTAAGTTGAACAGAAAACTTTTAAATTGGCTGACAGTGATTCATTTAATCCTCACCATTTTGGGATTTCTTATACTTCTGTTAATCCCAATTATATCACCTGAAATACATCAAGACAGCCCAGGTTTAGACTTTGTTTTTCATCATGATCTTGGGCAAATTGGAATTAGCACTTTATTTTTGGTCATTATAATCCAGTTATTATACCTCATAAATATTATAACTGCCCTATTTAGAAAGACAGATTAAATTTTCAATACATCTTGGATATTAATTCAACATGTTAACATTGTGCCAAACCTTAACATTTACATTGGTTTTTTGATAAATAATATAACTTTGCCATGCTAAAATTAAGTGCAATAACCACCAATGAATCTCACCATAGAAAACATACTTCTTGTAGGTTCTATTTTGCTGTTTATCAGTATTATAGTAGGTAAGACTTCATATAAATTTGGGGTACCTACATTGATTCTTTTCTTGGCCATTGGTATGCTGGCAGGCTCTGATGGTATTGGCGGCATTCAATTTGATGATCCTAAACTTGCTCAATTCATAGGTATAGTTTCTTTAAATTTTATTTTGTTTTCTGGTGGACTAGATACTAACTGGAGTGCAGTAAAACCAATACTTAAAGAAGGTTTGGTGCTTTCTACTTTAGGGGTTTTATTGACTGCATTGACCCTAGGTACTTTTGTATACTATATTACAGATTTTACTATTTATGAAAGTATGTTGTTAGGGTCTATTGTTTCATCTACCGATGCTGCTGCGGTATTCTCCATTTTACGCTCTAAAAACTTGGCTTTAAAAAGTAATTTAAGACCAACCCTAGAATTAGAAAGTGGTAGTAACGACCCAATGGCATATGTACTTACGCTAGCATTTTTAACGCTGGTCATCAATCAAGATTTAAGTATACTTTCCATAATTCCGTTGTTTTTAAAACAAATGATTATAGGTGGTATTGGAGGATTTGCCTTTGGGAAACTTAGTGAAATCATTATTAATAAAATTAAATTAGGTTTTGAAGGACTATATCCGGTATTGGTCATTGCCTTAATGTTTATTACATTTTCAGCAACAGACGCTATTGGTGGTAACGGATTCTTGGCCATTTACATTTGTGCCGTGTATTTAGGAAATCAAAATCTAATTCATAAATCGACCATTTTGAAAATGTTCGACGGTATGGCTTGGTTAATGCAAATTGTATTGTTCTTGACTTTAGGACTACTTGTTTTTCCGTCTCAAATTGTACCTTACTTAGGCATTGGTTTATTAATTTCTGTATTCTTAATACTAGTTGCTAGACCTGTTAGTGTTTTTCTTAGCTTAATGTTTTTTAAAATGAAGTTAGGTAGAAGATTCTACATCTCTTGGGTCGGTTTACGCGGTGCTGTTCCCATTGTATTTGCTACGTATCCCCTATTGGCAGGTATCGACAAAGCCAATATCATATTCAGTATTGTATTTTTTATATCGGTTTCTTCGGTTCTAATACAAGGCACTACGCTATCCGTTTTTGCAAAATGGTTGAATGTAGCTTTACCGGATAAAGTAAAACCTATTGCAGAAAATGACAGATATATTCTAAATCTGCCTAAATCTGCGATGGAAGAAGTTATAATTTTGCCAAATAGTTTTGCAGTAGATAAACGAATAATAGATTTGCACCTACCAAGGGCCGCATTCATAGTTATGATTAAAAGAGAAGGAACTTTTGTTAGACCCGGTGGGTCAACAATTATTGAAGCGAATGATACTTTAGTTTTACTTTTAGATAATGATGAAATTCTGGAAGAAGTTAATGTAATTCTAAACCAAGCGGTTATTGCATAATGTGAAAAGTACAAATAACATATTCAAAGTTCTTTTACTCGTTACAATCTATTGTTTCGGTATATATAGCTCTGCAAATACATTACCCTTTTCTAATGATATTGCCACAACCCAAAGTGATGATCAGAACACGTATTTTTCTGAATTTACAAAGGTTTTATCTCCGCATGCACAGCAAACTGAGGTTTCAATTTCTGACGTTGCCGAAGTTACATCGCCAAACTACAAGCTTCCTTTTACAAGTTTCAATTCAAACATTTACGGTAGTGAATTACTTTTCACCGCTACATTTAAGCAGTACAAACTGTACGCTAATACCCTTTTAATCAGGCACAGAAAGTCTGACCTTATTTTCCCATTCCATAGTTTCTGGTAAACCATTGTAATTAGGCTATCCAATTGGTTAGCCCAGTTTAAAGTATGGTATGATGTAAAACAGTTACATCATAAAAAAATCAGTATCTCATATTTAAAAAATATAAAATGGATTTAGGAGTAACTGCTATTGGTTTAGCATCTGTTGCACTTTGTGCAATGCCTTTTGTTGTCACCAGCAGAAGTAGAAAAATAAAAGAAAAACAAATGATGTCATCTTTAAACGATATCGCCAATAAACATAATTGTCAAATTACGGAACATGAGATTTTTGGACACTACGCTATTGGTGTTGATGCAAAGAAGAAATTTGTTTTTTTTATTTCAAAATCGGGGGAAACATTAAATCATCAACATGTTGACTTATCTACGATCAAAACCTGTGAAATTGCCAATATTGGTAAATCTTATGCTAGAAAAGAAAAAGTAACAGAGCGTTTACTTTTAAAATTTTTCTCAAAAAAAGCAAATGAACCGGATATTGTTTTTGAATTCTATGACGTAGAAGTGAACTACCAATTAAGTGGTGAATTCCAGTCTATAGAAAAATGGAACAAGACCATTAAAAACTTGCTGATGAACAATTAAGTTCAGTCTTCACGGTTCTCTTTAATTTTAAAAGCGGATAGATAATCTCATTAAGGTTAGCTATTCGCTTTTGTTTTTAAAAAGATTACCAAGTACTTTAGTTCTTTGGATAGTTAGAAAGATAGAATTATGAAGTTGTTTGATATAGAAGTAGACCATACAATAAACCTACTTCCGCATGACGGAACGGTGCATTATTTTGGAAAAATCTTAAATGAAGAAGAAGCTATACATTATTTAGATGCATTGTTAAACAACATTGTCTGGAAAAACGATGAAGCCATCATCTTTGGAAAGAAAATTATAACCAAACGAAAGGTAGCTTGGTACGGTGAAAAACCGTTTCAATACACCTATTCTAAAACTACTAAACTGGCATTACCGTGGACGACCGAATTGCTTGAATTAAAATCTAAAGTAGAGCAAGAAAGTGGTGAAACGTTCAATTCTTGCCTGTTAAATTTATATCATGATGGTAGCGAAGGTATGGCATGGCATAGTGACGGAGAAAAGGACCTTAAAAAAAATGGTGCCATTGCTTCCGTTAGTTTTGGTGCGGAACGAAAATTTGCTTTTAAACATAAAGAAACCAAAGAGAAAGTAGAATTAGTTTTAGAAAAAGGTAGTTTGTTGATTATGAAAGATGAAACACAGACGCATTGGTTACATCGCCTGCCGCCAACTACCAAAAGCAAACTCCCTAGAGTGAATTTGACTTTTAGAACTATTGTAGAGAAATAATTTTACTAAAAACTTCTCTTTACCAATTTTGCCACTCTGTAGTTCACATCCCCTTTTTTACTTTAATTTTGCAGCATGGTCAGAAATGTACAATTGCGATTATCATTAAAGGAAGAAGGTACGCCTAACGGATTAGAAATACGTGCGGCAAAGTATCTGGGACTTGAAGATGGCACATTTAAAATTAAGGTGCTGCGTAAGTCAATAGATGCGCGTAAGCCTAAAATTTTCTTTAACTACAAACTGGAAATTTACATTAATGAACCAGCTCCTAATGATGCATTAAATTTCGAATACAAAGATGTATCCAACGCTAAACCCATACACATTATAGGCTTTGGACCTGCTGGTATGTGGGCTGCACTGCGTTGTCTAGAAATGGGCTACAAACCTATTGTGCTTGAACGTGGTAATAATGTAAAAGATAGAAGGCGAGATTTAAAAGCTATTAATCAAGACCATCAGGTAAACCCTGAAAGTAATTACTGTTTTGGTGAAGGTGGTGCAGGCACGTATTCTGACGGAAAATTATACACTCGAAGTCTTAAACGCGGCGATGTACGTCGAATCTTTGAAAGCTTAGTATTTCATGGTGCAACAGACCAAATTTTGGTAGATGCCCACCCACATATTGGGACCAATAAACTCCCTAAAATTGTACAGAATATTCGTGAGGTTATTCAAGAACATGGTGGTGAAATCCATTTTAATACTAAAGTGACCGACTTTGTTATTAAAGACAATACGCTTAAAGCAATTGTTTTAAACGAAACCGATGAAATGGCTGTGGAACGAGTAATCTTAGCAACGGGACATTCCGCCAGAGATATATTCGATTTATTACATAAAAAAGACATTGCTCTTGAAGCTAAATCATTTGCTATGGGCGTTCGTGTAGAGCATCCACAGCATATTATAGATAGTATTCAATACCATTGTTCTGGTGACCGTAGTGAGTTGCTGCCAGCAGCATCATATAGCTTGGTAGAACAAGTGAAAGACCGTGGTGTATATTCGTTCTGCATGTGCCCTGGTGGGTTTATAGTTCCTGCTGCAACTTCACCTGGTGAGGTGGTTGTAAATGGTATGTCACCATCTAAACGTAATAACCTGTATGCAAATTCGGGTATCGTGGTTGAAATAAATGTGGATAAGGATATTCCTAAATACGAGAAATTCGGAGCCTTAAAAGGATTAGAATATCAAAAGAACTTAGAGCGATTGGCATTCACCTCTGGTGGAAGATCCCAAACTGCTCCTGCACAACGTTTAACGGATTTCGTAGAAGGTAACTTATCTGCTGACCTCAACCCTACTTCATATCAGCCCGGTCTAAATTCCGCACCTATGCACTCTTTACTACCCAAATTGATAGGTAGTAGATTACGCCAAGGCTTTAAAGCTTTTGGTGATAAAATGCATGGTTATTATACCGCTGAAGCTAATATTGTGGGTGTAGAATCTAGAACCTCATCACCGGTCAGTATACCAAGAAATGAAAAGTTAGAACACCCGGTAATCAAAGGTCTTTTTCCATGTGGCGAAGGTGGTGGCTATGCTGGTGGTATCGTTTCTGCCGCAATGGACGGCGAACGCTGCGCCGAAGCTGCAATGGCAGGGTTGTAAGTTCAAGTGCAACTTGGTTGTTGGTTGTTCGTTGTTGGTTGTTGGTTGTTGGTTGTTGGTAAAATAAAATATAGCTTTGCTAAATCTTCTACACAAGGAATTAATGAAAATAAGTCTATTCTCTATTTTCTTACTTCATACTTCATACTTCGTACCTAATACTTAGTACTCATTACTGTAAACTGTAACTGGCAACTGAAAACTTAAGCCATCTTAGGTTTGTTAGCTTTAGTTAAAAAGTTCAAATCTCTTTTGATTCTAGAATTTTTGAATTTGTATAAACGAGCAACTTCTGTATTTGATTCGCTTTTGATTTCGTTTGTAGTTTCAGTCACGATGCTCATTTCAATCGTTTCAACTTTCACATCAGCTGTATTATTTTGTGCTTGAGCTGTGAAAGTTAAAAAGATAATGAAGATAGTTGCGATTATTGTTTTCATGACTTGCGTTTGTTACACTAATAGAACGCCGCAGACCTTGTTTTGCTAGTTGATGAATCGCTGAAAAACCCCTAATTCTCGTTACTCGACACAAGTTCGGGTAAAGTGTAAAATCGCATCGATAAACGGCAACAGCCCAAAAAACACCTTAGCGATTTTAAGTGTCGTTAAACGATTTCTTGTTAAAATTCAAATGCAAAAATCAAATTCAAATACAAAACAATAGAAAAAAGAAGATAGAGAAGAGAAAATAGATTGTTGAC
Organism: Maribacter zhoushanensis; assembly: GCF_029350975.1. Taxonomy (GTDB): domain Bacteria; phylum Bacteroidota; class Bacteroidia; order Flavobacteriales; family Flavobacteriaceae; genus Maribacter; species Maribacter zhoushanensis. The sequence goes on along the minus strand of NZ_JARKMR010000005.1, from coordinate 199,331 downwards.
TGCTGGTTGATGGTTGATGGTTCATGGTTGCTGGTTGCTGGTTGCTGGAAAATGAAAATATAGCGAAGCGAAATTTTCATTATCAAAAATCTTTCCTCTTTATTCTTTCCTCTTTACTCTAATATCTATTTTCAGCTTTGTACTTAATACTTCTTACTTGATACTTCCAACATACTACTTTGTACTTATTACGTTAGACAAACCACCCCTTACACTACTATACTGCTTCTTCCACATTAAACCGTACCTTTGCAACTTATTAAAATTTTTATGACATTTAAAGAACTCGGCTTAGCCGAACCAATCCTAAAAGCATTAGAGGCTGAAGGATATACTCACCCTACTCCAATTCAAGAACAATCTATTCCTATATTACTCCAAGGCAAAGACCTTCTGGGAGTTGCGCAAACAGGTACTGGTAAAACAGCTGCATTTGGTATTCCTATTTTACATCAATTGTATGAGGGCATTAGCTTACGCCAGACAAAGCGAAAAGTCAAAGCACTTATAGTTACCCCTACGCGTGAATTAGCAATACAAATTAGTGAAAGTCTTACCGCCTATGGTAAGCATACAGGTTTACGTAACACCGTAATTTTTGGCGGAGTAAAGCAAGGAAAACAAGTAAATGCGCTTAGAGGTGGCGTTGATATTTTAGTAGCTACACCTGGTCGTTTATTAGATTTAATGAATCAGGGTTTTATTTCTTTTAGAGATTTAGAACATGTGGTACTTGATGAAGCGGACCAGATGTTAGACATGGGCTTTATTCACGATATCAAGAAAATCATTGCAAAATTGCCTCCTAAAAGACAGTCTCTTTTCTTTTCGGCTACTATGCCAAAAGACATTGTAGAGCTATCTAGAAAAATGTTGGGCGATTTTGAACGCGTTACCATTAAGCCCGAACAAGCTACTGCAGAGAAGGTAGAACAGGGAGTTTACTTTGTAAGTAAAGCAAACAAGCCTAAACTTTTAATTCACCTTATAAAGGAGAATCCTGAAAATACCTTAATCGTATTCTCAAGAACCAAGCATGGTGCTAATAAGATTGTAAAGAAGCTAGACCAAGCCGGTATACGTTCTGCAGCAATACACGGTAACAAATCACAAACAGCAAGACAGAAAGCGTTAAGTGCCTTTAAGGAGGGGGATCTTAAAGTTTTAGTAGCTACGGATATTGCAGCAAGAGGAATAGATGTAGAGGACCTATCCTTAGTAGTAAACTACGATTTACCAAATGTTTCTGAAACCTATGTACACCGTATTGGTAGAACAGGGCGTGCAAATGCTAGCGGTATTGCACTTTCATTTTGCGATAAAGAAGAAAGAGCATACTTACGAGATATCGAGAAATTGATTAAACAGTCGGTACCACGTATGCCTGAACATCAATTTGTTGATGCCGATACGCCTTCTGATGACCAACCGATGCCTCCAAAGAAAAAGCAAGGAAATTCTCGTAACAAAAATAGAAATAGACCTGGTGGTAACAACTTTCGTGGAAAGAATAATAGAAATACCAGCAGACCTAAAAAACGAAATGACTCTAGCAGAAGCGAATAGCTTCTGCTAGAATTATGCTACACTAATACTCCGCATAATGAAAAAGCAAATGGTTATTTACGGTAGTGGTCGCCATACCATACCTTTCTTAAATTACATTGCTAAAGCTACTGGTAAGCAAAAACCGAATATGTGTTTTATCCCTACAGCTAGTGGTGAAGACGAACAATATATTGCTTCGTTTTATGATGTTTGCTCTCAGATAGATGTTACTCCACATGTACTTTCCGTTTGGATCAATTCTTATGACCAAAAAGAATCGTTCGAAGAGATTATCTCTCGTATGGATGCTATAATTGTTGGTGGTGGAAATACATTGAATATGCTTGCTATTTGGAAAGCACAAGGCATTGATGTTGCCCTTAAGAATGCTTATGATAACGGCGTAGTTATGGGTGGCGGTAGCGCCGGCTCGCTTTGTTGGTTTAATGGTGGTACTACAGATTCTAGACCTAAAGAATTAAGTATCGTTGGTGGCATGACATTTATTGACAAAAGCCACTGTCCACATTACAATTCTGAAACTTCACGCAGACCATTGTATTTCGAGAATATTAAAACAGGTAAATTATCTGATGGTTACGCGTGTGACGACCGTTCTGCTATACATTTCATTGACGGCGAAGTTCATACTTCGATTTCCTTGAACGATGAAAACCATTCGTACTACGTGTATTTAAAAAATGGTGAAATTGTTGAAGAATTGATACCGAGTACTGTTATTTCTTAAGTTCTCTGATCTTATCCTAATTCTGTAATTTCTTGTTTAAATTATTGAAATAAATATTAGAGCATAATACTCTCGACACCCACCCCTAGCCTCTCCCAAGAGGGGAATAGTTCATGTATTAATTAAAATTCACAGCACTATTCCTGTTATCGTAATACTTCAAATCTCTCTGAAACTCCTAAATCAAAAACGTATTCCTCCCCTCTCGGGAGGGGATTGAGGGGGTGGGTAATACGGATGTTGAAATCAAGATTCTAAGGTTCAATTAAATAACCGTTCAATAGTTTCTAGAGCTTAAAGGTGAAATAGTAACCCTCGACACCCACCCCTAGCCCCTCCAGGGAGGGGAATAGTTCGTGCATTAATTAAAATTCACAGTACTATTCCTGTTATCCTAATATTTCAAAACCTCTCTGTAACTCTCAATCAAAAACGTATTCCTCCCCTCCTGGGAGGGGATTGAGGGGTGGGTTATACGGATGATGAAATAAAGATTCTAAAATTGAAAAACTAACCGTTCAATAATTTCTAGAACTTCATAGTGAAACGCTAAGCCTCGACACCCACCCCTAGCCCCTCCCAGGAGGGGAATAACTCCATGCTTTAATTAAAATTTACGGCACAATTCCTTTCATCTTAATACTTCAAATCTATCCGAAATTCCCAATCAAAAACGTATTCCTCCCCTCCTGGGAGGTAACTGAGGGGTGGGTATTACGGATGGTGAAATTATTTAAAATACCAACCACATTCTACAACCGCTTATAAGCCCTCAACACATTCTCAATCTTAACCTCGGTTTCTTCGTCTATATTCTGATGCTCTGGATTATCCTTTAACCATTTCACTGTTCTTTTAATGCCTTCCGAGAACGGAATGGTAGCTTTAAAGCCTGGTACAAAGGTTTTTATCTTGGTATTATCAAACAAGACACTTTCTGCTTTATCTGCCAATAACGTACCCGTAAATGATGGCTCTATTTTACAAATGAAGTCCGATGCTATATGCACTACTTTTGCTTCTTTCCCTAGGGCATCTGCCAGTATTTTGTAAATCATATTCCAAGTCAACACCTCATCAGATGTAATATGAAAAGCATGACCTATTGCGGTTTGTAAGCCTAAAAGTCCCACAAAACCTTTTGCAAAATCATCGGAATGGGTAACGGTCCATAACGATGTACCATCACCATGTATTATAATTTCTTTTCCTTCCAATATTCGCTTTGCGGTATTGTATTTATTGAATCCGCCAATGGCAATAGGTATTACAGTATCATAGGTTAACGATGGGCGAACAATGGTTATAGGAAATCCTTCTTCACGATATGCTTTTTGTAATCGGTCTTCGCACTGAATCTTACCTTGTGAATAATCCCAAAGATTATTATGTAGCGGTGTAGATTCCGTTATCACCGGATAACTCAACGGTGTTTGATAACAAGATGCAGAACTGATGAAAATGTATTGCTTGGTCTTTCCTTTGAACAAATCAATATCACGTTCAATATCATTGGGTGTAAAAGCTATCCAATTTACTACAACATCCCATTCATGTTTTTTAAGTTCCGTGAGTTCTTCGGGCTTGTTGATATCTCCAATAATACTATGCGCACCTTCAATAGTTATTTTAGCTTTACCCCTATTCAACACATATAAATCCATTCCTTTAGCCACAGCCAATCTACTACTGGGTGTACTAATATTTCCTGTTCCTCCTATAAATAATACTTTCATTTTTTTATTTTAATATACTCGAAAATCGAGATTGAATGTTTTTTTGGTTTGATGCGAGGTTACTTAATAAAGCTAAACACCTGATACATCTCTATAAAATGTTAATCCGTTTTTAAAGGGGTCGTAAAAAGCAAATTCTCGAGTACCCCAAGCTGTTTCCCTTAACAATGTATGAGCATGAAAAACATCTACCCTAGAGAATTCATTGTATAGAGATTCAATATTCTGTGAAACAATGCGTAGCATTGGTCTGTCTATATCTGCATCCCACATTTTTTGATTGTGCCATTGCAAGTGAATCTCTATATCATCCCTTAAAATACCTGCATACTTTGGGTTTTTAGCATCATCTGCAAAGGCAATTTTAAACCCTAATCGGTTTACATAAAAATCTAAAGCCTCAACTACATCCCAAACCGGAAGCACGGGATGAATTTGATGTAAATAGCCTTTTTCCTCCATACTGTGAAAATACAAAAAGGATTAAAAAATAGAATGTTAATACTTCCTCAATTCTCAACGCAAGAAGTTCATTTTTTTAAGTATTTCGCTATCTTCATGGCATCATTTCAAACCAAATTCAACACTATGAAAATTACTATTAAAACACTCTTTCTCCTATTTTTTACACTATCGGCTACTGCCCAAGTTTCTTCAAATCTTGAGCTGACCGATATTTTTAACATGGAGTATGTATCTGACCCACAGATATCGCCTGACGGAAGTAAAATTATCTACGTTCGTAATTTCAAAGACATTATGACCGATAGAAATTTATCTAATCTTTGGATGGTTAATTATGATGGTTCGCAAAATAGACCTATAACGACAGGTAACCAGAACGACTACTATCCTCGTTGGTCTCATGATGGAAAAAAAATCATCTTTAAATCTAACAAATCAGATAGCAAGATGAAATTATATGTCATGTGGATGGACACCAAAGAAATTGCTCCGCTCACCAACACACCTAAAGCACCGGGGGCGGTAAGTTGGTCTAATGATGACCGTTATTTAGCATTCACCATGTTTGTACCAGAAACGGAGCAGTCTATAGTTAAATTACCTGCTAAACCTGAAGGTGCTAAATGGAATACACCACCAACTTATATAGACAAGCTGAATTATAGAGGTGACGGACAGGGATATATTAAAGGAGGGCATAATCAAATATTCACCCTTTCTTTAGACGGTGGCACACCTAAACAACTGACGACATCAACGTTTGACCATGGCGCTCCTGTTTGGGCAAAGAATGACAAAACATTATATTTTTCGGCAAATTTTAATCCAGATGAAGCTTTTGAACCTGCAAATAGCGAAGTCTATGCTTTGGACGTTGCAACCGCTAAAGTATCTGCACTAACTGACAGATATGGTCCTGATAGTTCTCCAAAGGTTTCTCCTGATGGTAAAATGATTGCATACACGGGTAATGATGACAAATTACAAGGCTACCAAATCACCAATCTTTATGTAATGAATACCGACGGAAGCAATTCTAAATTACTTTCCGGAAATTTTGATAGAGACATTGCCAATGCACAATGGGCTAATGACGGCAAAGGTCTTTATTTTCAGTATGATACCGAAGGGGCTACCAAAATAGGTCATATTACGTTAGATGGAAAAGTAACTACCCTTGTTGAAGGTCTTGGCGGACTCTCCCTGGGAAGACCGTATAACGCTGGTGACTTTACCGTTTCTAAAAATTCTCGTTTTGCTTATACATTAGGAAATACCGAACACCCGTCTGATCTAGGTGCTGCCGATAAAAAGAGTTCTAAACGATTAACATTTGTAAATGATGATCTTTTCTCTTTTAGAGATCTAGGTAAGACTGAAGAGATTTGGTGGGAATCTACATATGACCAACAAAAAATACAAGGTTGGGTAGTTACTCCTCCAAACTTTGATCCAAATAAAAAATACCCTTTCATTCTTGAAATTCATGGCGGTCCATTTACAAGCTACGGTTCTGTGTATAGCGCAGAAATACAAGCATACGCAGCGGCAGGTTATGTGGTTCTTTATAGCAACCCACGCGGCAGTACAAGTTACGGAGCTGAATTTGGAAACTTAATTCACCACGATTATCCAAATCATGACTACGAAGATTTAATGAGCGGTGTTGATGCTGTTATTGAAAAAGGGTACGTAGATACCGATAATTTATATGTTACCGGTGGTAGTGGCGGCGGAGTGCTTACTGCATGGATAGTAGGCAAAACTGACCGTTTTAAAGCTGCTGTTGTTGCAAAACCTGTTATAAACTGGACAAGCTTTGTGCTTTATGCAGATGGCGCGGCTTTCTTTTCTAAATATTGGTTCGGCAAAAAACCTTGGGAAGATCCAGAAAACTATTTTAGACGCTCTCCACTTATGTATGTTGCCAATGTTACCACACCAACAATGCTACTTACAGGTGAGCAAGATTATAGAACACCTATTGCAGAATCTGAGCAATTCTATACCGCTCTTAAATTAGAAGGTGTAGAAACAGCTATGGTACGTATACCTGGTGCAGGGCATGGTATTGCCAACAGACCAAGTAATTTAATTGCGAAAATTGCCAGTGTATTGGCGTGGTTTGAAAAGTATAAGGATGCTGAATAAGAATTCATTGACATATTAAACATTTCAGTTATTTAATAACATTAAAAAATCCCGATTGCAAGTAGCAATCGGGATTTTTATTTTAAGCAATATTCTTAATCTACTTTTTTAGAAAAGAAATCAATATTTCGTTCAACTCTTCCGGGTGCGTAACATTGAGTCCATGTGGTGCACCTTTAATAACTTCATAAGTACTATCTTTTATACCTTCAGCTGCTTGTTTTGCAGATGTTTCAATAGGCACGGTAGCATCGGCATCACCATGTACAATCAATGTTGGTACGGTAACATTTTTTAATTCTGGTCTAAAATCTGTGTGCATCCACGCTAATGCGGCTTGTATTGTTGCTCTAGGTGAGGCGAAAGAAGCAATTGTAAAGTCATAATCTAATTGAGCCTGACTAATTCTTTCTCCTTTATTATCATCAAAATTGTAAAAACCTTTATGAAATTTTTCTTTAAGAAAGCCAACCCTATCTTTCTGTAACATATCTATTATACCATTTAAAGCATCTTCTGGAACTCCCGCAGGGTTATCTGGCTTTTGTTTTACTAAAGGAACAATAGAACTAACCAATGCTGCTTTCGCAATTCTATCGGAACCATAATCCGTTAAATAACGCACTACCTCTCCCCCTCCCATTGAAAAGCCTACTATTACGGCTTCTTTCAAATCCAATTCTTCTATTATGGCATTTAAATCACTTGCCATGGCAGAATAATCATATGCATTCCATGGTGAAGATGATGTACCAAAACCTCTGCGATCATATGATATGCAACGGTAGCCTTCCTCTACTATCTTCCACACTTGATGTTCCCATGATTTTCTACTCAAAGGCCAACCGTGGATTAATATTACCGGTTGTCCACTTCCATAATCTTCATAAAATATATCTACTTGTTCCTTTGCTTTTGTATTCGTTATAAATGGCATATTCTTATTTTAAAATTCAAATACAAGATAAATAGTAAATCATTATTTACATAACACTAAACATTAAATAATTGGTTCTAAAACTAATTACTTAATACCTTTATCCTAACCAATTAAATTACAGACCATGTTTATACCTGAACACTATAAGAACAACGATATTGAAGAGATTCATGACTTTTTAAAGAATAATAGTTTTGGCATCTTAATCAATACGATAAATGGAAAACCTTGGGGCACACATATTCCTTTAGAGCTAGGAAAAAGCTTGGACGGAAAAGATGTTCTTGTAGGTCATATTGCTAAAGCGAATTTACAGAGTAAAAATCTAGTAGATGGTGATGAAGTACTTTGCATTTTCAACGGTCCACATAGCTACATATCTTCCTCATGGTATAAAGATGAAGAAGTACCTACTTGGAACTATATTGCCGTTCACGTTTATGGTACAGTTAAAATTCAAAATTCAGAAGAACTATTGACATCATTACATGCTCTTGTAGATAAATATGAACAACAGTCTGAACATCCTATTTCACTAAATGACATGTCTAAAAAAACAATGCGGCAGGTAACAGGCATCATTGGTTTTGAAATTGAAATTAATGATATACAGGCTGTCAACAAATTATCACAAGGTAGAGAGCATGATCATCCAAAAATTATAAATGAGCTAGAAAAACAAACTCCTACAGAGAAAGCGGTTGCCACCGAAATGAAAAAGCGTCTACGCTAATCACCTTTTGACAAGTTAAAATAATTGCGAAAAGCATATATTGTTCATGCTGCTTTCATCTAATTTTAGATGTATTAAGTTTAAAAAAAATATAAAAAATTATGAGCGACGTAGCATCCATTTTTGAATTCAACAAAAAGACAGACCCTAAAGAATGGCAAATAGTCAATGACGATGTTATGGGCGGTTTATCTATGGGGCTTATACAAGTGAACCTTGAAGGTAATGGCGTATTCAGCGGACACGTTTCCTTAGAAAATAATGGCGGCTTTTGTCTTGTTAGGCATGATATAAATCGTATGCCTATTGATATGTTCTCGTCATTTATAATTAAATTAAAAGGAGATGGCAAGAAATATGCTTTTAGATGTAAATCTGGTGAACACCAAAGACACACCTATAGTTATGATTTTAAATCTAGTAAAGAGTGGCAAATTATTGAAATTCCGTTTAAAGAAATGGAACCTGTTTTTAGAGGTGAAGAATTAAAATTACCCAACTACCATGGCGACTATCTAGCTCAGATTGCATTTATTATCAAGAACGGTGTCAATGAGGATTTTAAGCTTGAAATAGATAGTATTAAATTAAAGTAATCCAAACCTCCCATTTAAAATAATCATTTTAAAAAAAATAAACATTGATTTTTATCATCTTTAAATACCTTAAATTTTTATAAGTTTAAGTAACCAATACTTAAACCTATGTACCACCAACTACAACCCATTAAAAAGTTAATTATTCCATTTAAGGTAGATGCACTGTTACCTAACGTACTAATATTAATACCTAGAGTAATTACAGGCTATCTTCTTTCTTTTGTTTTTGCAATAAATAAATTTGGAACACCATGGACTCCCACATCAATGGGGTTAGCGTATTTTGAGGTTTCAGATTGGTTTGTTGAATTGGTAAAACAATTTGGAACTCCATTCTCATTGATGCCAGAACTGTTTGCTTGGTCCGCAGGATTTACGGAAGCATTGGGCGGCATATTATTAATTTTAGGCCTAAATACGAGAATAACATCTTTCTTTATTACCGTAACTATGTTTACTACCATAGTATTTAGACCATGGGACTATTCGTGGAATATAATGCCAACTTTTATTTTCTTCTGTTTAGGTCTTTTCTATATGGGTTTTGGGTCAGGTAAATTTGGTCTAGATTATTTTCTTACGACCAAAGAATAAATAGACTTTTTAAATCTTACAATACCATACCTTTTCTTAAGTATTTAAAACTTACAATTCAGTAACACATTTTTACAATTGAGTGAATCGCTTTTTAAAAAAGCATATTCATAAGGCATCTTTGAAGTATCAATTAATCTTTAAAACCTTATAGAATGAAAAAGTTACTATTTACCCTAACCGTATTAGCAATGAGTTTTACCATGAATGCTCAAGAAAATGATGGCATCACCTTAACGGTCATCATTGAAAATGTGTTGAACAATGATGGTCATATTTTAAGCGGATTGCACAATGAAAATACCTTTATGAAAGCAGAAGCTATTAAAACGAGTAAAGACAAAGCTGAAACAGGAGAATTGATTATCACCTTTGAGAACATTCAACCGGGAGATTATGCCTTTTCAGTTCTTCATGATGCCAATGATAACAACCGTATGGATTTTGCCAACAACGGTATGCCTACTGAAGATTATGCCATGAGCGGTAGTTCCATGCCAATGGGACCACCAACGTTTAGTGATGCAAAGTTCCTTATTGGAGAAGAGGATATGGAATTAACCCTTCGTTTTTAGCATTAAATTATCGTCTGAATACCTGTTGCCAATAGGTTATAATAATGGTTTTTAGTAATTTTATAACCTTATACTATATACATGACCATTACCCAATTACAATACGTACTTGCTGTTGCCGAATACAAGAATTTTACATTAGCTGCCGAAAAAAGCTTTGTAACACAACCTACCTTAAGCATGCAAGTTCAAAAGCTTGAAGATGAACTAGATATACTTCTTTTTGATCGTAGTAAAAAACCAATTACTATTACAGAAGTAGGTAAAAAAATTGTAGCTCAGGCAAAGAATATTGTAAATGAAGCGGCGCGTATAAAAGATATTGTAGAACAAGAAAAAGGATATATAGGTGGGGATTATGTATTGGGAATTATCCCAACTATAATGCCCACTTTATTACCTATGTTTTTAAAGAATTTTATTCAAAAATATCCGAAGGTAAATCTTATAATTAAAGAACAGAATACAGAGAGTTTAATTCAAAATATTGAAGACGGCCACATTGATGCCGCAATAGCAGCTACGCCATTAGAGGTCGATTTTATTACCGAAAGACCATTGTACTATGAGCCTTTTGTTGGTTATGTACCTAAAGAACATCGTTTAGGAAATAGTTCTCAAATTACACCAGAAGATTTAGATATTGAAGATATTCTGTTACTTCAAGACGGACACTGTTTTAGAGAAGGGGTTCTTAACTTGTGTAAAGCACCAAAAATAGGTGGCGAACATTTTAGCTTACAAAGCGGTAGTTTTGAAACACTTATAAATCTATCTAATGAAGGATTAGGTATGACCCTACTTCCCTATCTAAATACTTTAGAACTTGACGATGTAAAAAAGAAGAATCTGAAGTATTTTAAGGATCCATCACCTGCACGTGAGGTAAGTCTTATTTACCATAAAAAAGAACTAAAAGTACAGATTACAGAGGCATTAAGAGATGTTATAACTGGTATTGTACGTGGAGCTATTGCATTTCAAGATGTGAAAATCATTAGTCCAATAAACAAATAATTAACTACTGCTTATTAAATCTATACAAACAACCCTCTACACAAATACCAGGGTAAGAAGGTGATAAGGTTAATCTAGTTTTACTTTCATTAAAGTTTGCGCTATAACCTAGCGTATCTTTTTCACCTTCAGTACTGAAATAGAGATACAACTCTTCATCTGTAATTTCATAAGTACCAGCATCTAAAAGGTTTTTATCGTGATCTGTTCTCTCATAATTTCCAAATTCATTGAAGAAGTAACGATATCCTTTATCCACATCTTTCCACTCTGTTGCACCACCAGGACTAACGTATGAAGCTGTCAACAACCACTCACCTACTAAATTAGTATTGTCAATTGGTGTATCATCATTTACATCATTACTTTCACAAGCAAGAAATGATAATGCAAAACATATAAATAGAAACTTAAGGTTCATAGAGCTTTTTTATTCTAGATACCAAAAAGATTAAATGGTTGCCTAAAAAAAAGAGCCACTTAACGTGGCTCTCTATTATGCTTTTAAATAAACTAAACTTTGATGTAATTCTGGTTTATCTGTTATATAACTTTCTAACCAGATTTTTAATTCCTCTGCCTCTTCTGGCAGCAGCGTCATTAACGCTTTCTTTAATTCTTTACAAAATAATAAGGTATCAAAACTAACCTTTTTAAGCACTGTTTTACTATACTCTAGCATAGACTTAGACATTTTGTTGTTAGATTAATAGATTTGTTGTTGTATAAAGGTAAACAGAAATGCAGTTTTAATATTGCATACAAAAAGTTAAAGTAATTACTTACTTGTTAAATTTTTATAACATTGATAAGTTTCCATTTTTGTAATTTCGAATACATGAAGAATTTTCTTTTTTTAGGAATAGTTTTGATCCTATTTTCAGCATGTAGTTCAAAGAAATCATTGATTTCAAAAACCTTTGACAAACAGTTATCATCTACTTTCTATCAAAATCAATTTACCGGAGTTTTGATTATTGATGCAACTACCAAAGACACGCTATATAATCTAAATAGCCACAAATATTTTATACCTGCCAGTAACACTAAAATTTTTACACTTTTTGCTGCGCTTAAAACACTGCCTGCAGAAATACCTTCTTTAAAATATATAGATCGTAACGACTCCATCTACTTTGAAGGAACAGGAGACCCGTCCTTTTTACATCCATATTTAAAAGATTCAACTGCTTTAAAGTTTTTACAACAGCATGATAATTTAGTATACTCTTCTGGAAATTTTGAAGATAAAAAATACGGACCAGGTTGGGCTTGGGATGATTACCAATGGTACTATTCCCCAGAAAAAAGCAATTTACCTATACATGGTAATGTTGTAATGACATATCGTAATGAAGCTTTACAAGTTTCCCCTACCTATTTTAAGGACAGTGTTATTCAATTGACAAACAAGAATAACCGTAATGAATTCTCTAATACCTTTTACTATCCCACACAATCTAGAGATACTCTTGAAACGCCATTTATCACAAGTAACTTTACTACCAAATCAATTTTAGAAAACCTATTGAATAAAAAGATAGGAATGAATGTTGCTATGCCCTCTGGAAAAAAACGGACTTTATACGGTATTTCTTCAGATTCGTTGTACGTAAGAATGATGCATGAAAGCGATAATTTTATAGCTGAACAATTATTGCTACTGGCTGGTTCTGAATTGAAAGATACCTTGAACAGTGAACTGATAAGAACTCACATTCTAAAAAATGAACTGAAAGATTTAAAACAAACCCCTAGATGGGTAGATGGATCCGGACTATCACGTTACAACCTATTTACGCCACAAAACATGGTAAGCGTTTTAGATAAGCTTCATAACCAAATTCCCAAAGAGCGTTTGTTTGCTATTTTTCCGACTGGCGGAGTATCCGGGACTTTAAAGAATAGATTCGCTGGTGATGGGCAACCTTACATCTATGCAAAATCTGGTAGTTTAAGCAATAACTATTGTCTTAGCGGATATCTACTGACAACATCTGGTAAAACTTTGATTTTTAGTTTTATGAACAATCATTATAGAAAGTCAACGAGGGAAGAAAGGTCTAGAATGGAACAAATGCTTAAAACACTAAGAGATACCTATTGACTATTTCACTTTCGCAGATAAATTTTTAGCGTATTTCTCTTTCAACATTTTAATTTTAGGCGAGATATGCGTTTTACAAAATGGCTTCTCCGTATCGCTAAAATAGTAATTATGGAATCTTTCTTCAGATGATCTAAAATCACCAAATGGTAATATTGCCGTTATTAATTCACCCTTATACTCCTCTTGCTTATCGGTCATTATTTGCATCAGCACAGGTATGAATTCGCGATTAAAGCAATAAATAGCAGACCTATATTTATTTCGCATAGAATGATTTTCCGTACTTCTATGCGTATCTAAATGAATAGCTACTAAATCTTTCAAATCAATTTTACTAGCATTATAGTGTACGATAACGGCTTCGGAAAAATCTATTGGGTTTTCTTTTGGGGAAATAAAACCTTGTTCTACTTTTTCAACTCCGTTGAGCGCCATAAATACAGCTTCGGTACACCAATGGCATCCACCACCAAATCCGACTTTATGGACATTTTTCATATTCTTATAGTCGGTCATCAATGATTAAACTAACCCGTTCAGTTTTGCATATTGTAACAGCATGATAGTTTTGGCATCTTTGATTTCTCCTCTCGCTACCATCTTCATAGCGTCATTAAAATCTAACTCTAATACCTCAATATTTTCGGTTTCATCTTCCGCACCTCCACCTTCACTTACTTTCATACTATCGTCATATTCGCCCACAAATAAATAAACGATTTCGGTTACCGAACCCGGAGACATGTAGGTTTGAAACACCTTCTGTACATTACTTATTTTATATCCTGTTTCTTCCTCCGTTTCCTTACGTACACAATCGGCAGGGTTATCGCCATCTAGGAGTCCGGCACAAACCTCTATCATCATTCCGTCTTCATTTCCGTTCACATATGTTGGCATTCTAAACTGGCGTGTAAGAACAATAGTTCCTTTTTTAGAGCTATATAATAAAATAGCTGCCCCGTTACCCCTATCGTAAGCTTCACGCTCTTGTGTTTCCCAAGTACCATCTGGGCGTTGATACTTAAATGTATATTTATGTAACCTATACCAATTATCAGAAAGTAATTTTTTCTCGACGTCTTTGATGCTTCCGTTTTTCAATTGATTTGAATTTATAATTCGATTATAAAGATATAACTAGTACCGCCTAATTCATAACATAAGTACTTATGTCCGCTATTCTTCTACGGTAATAGCTTTAAATCCGTTATCCAGCAAAAACTATTGTTCCATAAAACTCTTTTTAGTTATCTTTTCAATACAAACTCTAAACTACGACAACCTTGAAACCACTCTACCTCTTCGCCTTTTTACTTTTAATTTGTTCAACCTCTTGTAAAGATGACAAAGCTTCTGACGAACATAAAGAACTACCTAGAATTGCTATTGCCGGTTTGGGTATTGAAAGTAGTACCTTCTCACCTGCCCTTTCTACAGAAGAGGCTTTTCACGCAAAAGTGGGCGACTCGGTTTTTAGCAGATATCCATTTTTACAACCAGACTCCGTAAATAGAAAAAGAGCGGAATGGGTACCTACGCTAGTTGGTAAATCACTACCTGGCGGTACGGTTACACGAGAAGCATACGAATCTTTGGTGACTAAAAGTTTACAATTATTAGACGAAAACAAGCCGTATGACGGACTCTTTTTTGACATACACGGCGCAATGAGCGTTGTTGGTCTAGATGATCCTGAAGGTGATTTTATTGCTCGTATTCGCAAAGTTCTTGGTAATGATGTATTGATTTCAACTTCTATGGATCTACACGGCAATGTTTCTGAACGACTAGCTAAACACACTGATTTAATCACCTGTTACCGTATGGCGCCGCATGAAGATGCTATTGAATCTAAAAAGCGAGCAGTTACCAATTTAATTGATAGGTTGGAGAACGGTAAAGGGAAACCGGCTTTTAAAGCTTGGGTTCCTGTACCTATTCTATTACCCGGAGAAAAAACTAGTACGCGTATAGAACCAGGTAAAAGTCTTTATGCCAAAGTACCTACAGTTGCCGATCAAGACGGTGTAATTGATGCAGCAATTTGGATTGGTTATGCTTGGGCAGATGAACCTCGTAACCATGCCGTAGTAATGGTTACGGGTGATGATAAAGAAAAAGTAGCAAAGGGTGCCGAGAAATTAGCACAAAGCTTTTGGGATGTTCGTAATGAATTTGAATTTGTAGCACCTACAACAACCTTAGACGAAAGTTTAAAATTGGCATTGGCAAGTGATAAGAAACCTTACATGATTAGTGATATGGGAGATAACCCTACCGCTGGTGGTGCCGGTGATGTAACTTGGACTTTGAAAGAGCTATTGGCTAGACCAGAATTTACATCTAAAAACGGAAAGTCCTTAATCTATGCTTCAATACCAGGACCAGAATTTGTAGAAAAAGCAAAGGAAGTAGGTGTTGGCGGAAAAATTAAAGCGGAAGCAGGTGCTGCCGTAGACCATAGATTCGCCGGACCTTTATTATTGGACGGGACGATAACTGCAATAAAAGAAGGCGATACAAATGCCGAAGTTGAAGTCGTTGTAAAAGTGGGGAATATTGATGTTATCGTGACTAAAAAACGAAAGCCTTACCACCACATGAGCGATTTTACCAACTTAGGTTTGAACCCTAAAAACGCTAATATTGTAGTTGTGAAAATTGGCTACCTAGTACCTGAGTTGTACGATATGCGTGGCGATTGGACCATGGCGCTTACTCCGGGAGGCGTTGATCAAGACCTGAATCGTTTAGGATATAAGAGAATAAAAAGACCAATGTTTCCATTAGATAGTTTAATGACACAGCCAGATTTAACACCAAGGTGGATTCCTGCTTCAGATGTGGAATAATTAAACTGTAATCGCTTTGTTCAAATAACGCCTAAACGGAAGCATTTCTTTATAGGCGTTAATCAACTCGTCATTAAAATTAGCTTTGTTGGTATCTTTAGTATCAAATTCTTGAAAAACGGCAAAAGTCTTGTTTTTGAGCAATTCTATATGCTTATGATCTTTGGTAAATCCTTTAGGTGCGTTTGTTAGTTTCGCATCTTCAAAAAGATCTCCAAAACGAGTTTTAAAAGATTTCTTATCTAAAATTTTCACTAATTCCTCCCCGTCATAATCTATAGCATCACGAATACTGCGTAATACTTTAGACTCTGGTCTCCATAATCCGCCTGCGAAAACGCAACGTTCAATTCCCAGTTCAAAATAGAAATCCGCTGTTTTTGGTTTCTTGTCAAATCCCGCTCCAAAATGGTCTTTGTACACCGGTTTATTGGGATGAAACATCAAGTTATTATTAATACGATTTATTCCCTTCTTACCAGGAGTATCATAATATTCATCATCAATATCAGCAAGTCTTTTATTCATACTATTAAGCCAATCAATGTATTCATCACGTACTTGCTTGTACCATTTACGATTGGCATCCATCCACTCCTTAGCATTGTTTTTCTGCAATTCTTTAAGGAATTCTATCTGGTTTTTGAAACTCATGTATTCGTTGTTGGTTGTTGGAAAATAAACTCAAGTTCAAGAGTCAAGTTCAAAAATCAAACTCAAACTCAAACTCAAAAATCAAATTCAAATATTCTTTGTACTTCGTACTTAATACCTTCGGCTTTTGGCTTTTGGCTTTTGGCTTTTGGCTTTTGGCTTTTGCAAAAACTACAATTTAGCTTCGCTTAATTCTCCTAAAATGCCTGATCCAAAACAAGTCTATTTTCTATACTCTATTTTCACGCTTCTAACTTTAGACTTAGTACTTAATACTTTGTACTTTTCACTTTGTACCCCTACTTTGTACTCTTTACCTTGTCCTTAAATCTTAAAACCTAGTATCTCCACCAACAATATCTCCTAGCGTACCAAGAATACTACCTTCTCCTTTATCCTTTCCTCCTCTTGGTATAGATGCCAGCACTCTACCTGCCAAACGACTGAATGGTAAGGATTGAATATATACTGTTCCCGGTCCACGAAGGGTTGCAAAGAATAAGCCTTCTCCACCGAAAACTGTATTTCTTATTCCGCCTACAAATTCAATATCGTAATCTACATCTTTGGTAAAACCTACAATACAACCGGTATCAACTTTTATAACCTCACCAGGTGCCAAAGTCTTTTTTGCCAGTGTACCACCAGCATGAACGAAAGCCATTCCGTCACCCTCTAGTTTTTGCATGATGAAACCTTCGCCACCAAAGAGTCCGCGACCCAATTTCTTTGAAAACTCAATGCCAACGGATACTCCTTGTGCTGCACATAAAAAGGCATCTTTTTGGCAAACGAAACGACCACCCATTTCAGAAAGGTCAATTGGTAGAATTTTACCAGGATACGGAGAAGCAAAACTTACTTGCTTTTTACCCTGACCTATATTTAAAAATGCCGTCATGAACAGACTTTCGCCGGTCAACATTCTTTTTCCAGCAGAAAATATTTTACCTAAAACGCTATTGTCTTGGTTGCTACCATCACCAAAAATGGTACTCATTTTAATATCGGTATCCATCATCATAAAGCTACCTGCTTCGGCAACAACTGCTTCTTGCGGGTCTAGCTCTATTTCAACGTATTGCATTTCTTCTCCAAAAATCTCGTAGTCTATTTCGTGTGCGTTCATTTGTATATTGTTTTTGATTGATGCTTATTAGTTGCAGGAAGTAGACGTTTTGTTACATCAAATCAATTATTTTTTGAAAGAGATTTCAAAAACTGTTCTGACTTTTGCGAGCCAATAAGGTATTTTTTACCAGTAGTCAGTGTTATGGCAACTCCTTCTTTACCCTTTACATTATAGACAGTACCGTATTTTTTAGTTTTTCTGATTCCATATCCTACAAAATCATAATCGATATTTTTAGACTCATTAATATCACTTAGGTTGATTACTCTTTTGAAGAATAATAGATGACGAATTTTTATTTCATTATTTGATACGACAACTTTAAGTTTAGATAATGCCAAAAATAATATGGTCCCTACATAAATTAAAAAGTAGATAAATTGAATAGTGGATACCCTACCCGATATCCAAGATACACTTACATTTTCTGAATCAACGGAAGAAAAACCGCTAAATACATATAGAATACTACTTAAAATATTCAAAACTGCTAAAATTATTGGAGCAAGTATAATCAACCACAACCACCATTGCGTAAATTTTTGCGTTTCCTTAAACTGTACCCCTTCTTTCATTCCATTTATTTTTTCTGCTTTAACCTCACCGTCCATTCAAACTTGAATGTGCTTACCACTACTCCATCTGTATTCACTCCTACAGATTTCATCCAAATGGTTTGTCCTTCTCCGGTTGCAATCGTTTTATCCAAAGCTTCTTTAATTAAGTGTCCGTCTTCACAAGTAAATGTAATTCTACCTGTAGCTTTCTTAGAAAAATTTGCGGTATTATTCGCCACCAACATGGAGATTTTCTTTCCTGTTGCTTCAATTTGATCTATCATTAATGCCCCAGTTGTTAATTCTGCCGCCATACCCTGCACTGCCCAAAACATGGAATTAAACGGATTCTGATTGAACCATCTGTGCTTTACCGTCACTACTGAACGGTTTTTGTCAATTTCTTTTAAACGTACCCCGCACCACCATGCAGACGGTAGTTTAAAAAATGAAAACATATTGATTTTACTAGGTGTTACCGCCATTTTATCTGAAAATTTCGATAAAAATAGCCATTATTTACACCATTCTAAAATGTTAAAATATTGTTAAATATTAGTACTATGCGTTACATAGTACCTTTTTTTAGACATATATTTGCATAGGAAGTTAATAGGTAATCTAAGTAATTAGCTTTCGCATAGTATTAAAATCAATCATCATCAGTAACGAATCAATCATGACAGAATCAGTAACAAAACACGAAAGAAACCTCTCTGCACTTATTCATGCAAGCACGTTCTCTAAGTTCTTTATTCCGTTTGGGAACTTCATCATTCCTTTGGTATTATGGACGGCGAATAAAAAAGAATATGAGTTTGTAGACCACAACGGTAAACAAGCTTTGAACTTTCAAATTAGCATACTGCTCTACTCTATTCTTGTAGGTATGGTCAGTATTCCATTTTTCTTAGGCGGATTTCTACCAAACATTTTCGACTTTGATAATTTCGGATTAGTGAATGTTCATAGTTTCAACAGTATCAATTTTAATTTTGACACAGACGACTTATTCGGTCCTTGGATGATACCTGTAGCATTACTTGGTTTGGCTCAATCAGCCTTATTTATCATCAACATAGTATATACCATATTAGCAACTATAAAAACAAATGAAGGAGAAGTTTTTGAATATCCCTTCACTATAAAATTTATTAAATAGCATCATCAGCTTACATTATATATCGGGTATTCATCACACCCTTAAGAGTTTATTAATCAATCAAAAAAAATCAATCAGGATGTTTATTCATCGAACAAAAAACGAACAGTTAACCTATGCAGACAACAGAGACAATGGAGCAATCCCCTCCGAAAGCGGGACTGCATAAAAAGCAAAAAGAGATTATGAATGTAGAAAATACAAAAGCACAAATGCGTAAAGGGGTTTTGGAGTATTGTATCCTGTCCATTTTAAATGGGCATGATAAGTATGCTTCTGAAATCTTAGCTACGCTAAAAGATGCAAAAATGCTTGTAGTGGAAGGTACTATTTATCCGCTATTGACCAGGTTAAAGAATGCAGGACTTCTGAACTACCGTTGGGAAGAATCTACTTCTGGACCACCAAGAAAATACTATACACTAACCGAGACCGGTAAAATATTCCTTAAAGAATTAGATACCACTTGGGACGAATTAAGAAAAGCCACCAACCTGGTAACCAACTCAAAAAACAGCTAATCATGAACAAAACAGTAAATATAAATTTAGCAAACATGCTCTTCCATATAGACGAAGAGGCATACAATATAATGCGTAGGTATTTAGAATCTGTAAAACGTTCTTTTGCCAACACACCGGGCAGCGATGAAATCATTGCAGATATAGAAGCTCGTATAGCCGAACTTTTTCATGACAAATTAGAGAATGAAAGACAGGTTATCACTCAGAAAGAAGTAGATGAAGTTATCGCTATAATGGGGCAACCTGAAGATTATATGGTTGACGAAGATATCTTTGAAGATGAACCAAAGGCGAAGTCTTCATTCACTAAAGAAAGAGTAAAGAAATTATACAGAGACACTGAAAAGAAATACGTTGCCGGTGTATCTGCAGGATTAGCGCATTACTTTGGTATTGACCCGTTATGGATACGTTTACTATGGATTTTCTTGACTATTTTCACTTGGGGAGGATTCATCTTTATCTATGGTCTTCTTTGGATCCTTATACCTGAAGCGAAAACTACCGCTCAAAAATTAGATATGAGCGGCGAAACTGTGAATATCAGTAATATTGAACGTAAAGTTAAAGAGGGTTTTGATGACGTAGCGGATCGTGTAAAAAGTGTAGACTATGAAAAAGTAGGAGACACCGTCAAAAAAGGAGGTAAAACGATTTTTGACACCTTTGGTGATATCGTAATGTTTCTTTTCAAAATCTTTGGCAAATTCATTGGTATTCTTTTAGTTATCATTGGTGCTGCTACATTGATAGGACTTTTTGTAGGCATGTTCACCGTTGGTATTTTAGATATCATTCATGTACCTGGTATTGATTTCTACAATGTTGTAAATTCTACCAACCTCCCTATTTGGGTTGTATCTTTATTGGCATTTTTTGCTATAGGTATTCCGTTTTTCTTCTTAATGTACTTAGGATTAAAAATATTGGTAAACAATTTAAAATCAATTGGTACCGTTGCTAAATTCTCATTGTTAGGTCTATGGTTGATATCAATTATATGTTTGGTCATCTTTGGTATTAGAGAAGCTGCGGCACACGCCTATACCGGTAGCACATCTGTTGAACAAGAGATTACCACAGTGATACCTACAGACACTTTAAATATTAGATTAGTGTCTACAGATGAGTACGATTACGAAAAGGATATGCACATGGGCGACACCTTTATTTCTTATGACGAAGCTGGCAATAAGGTGTTGGTTTCCGATGATGTTAGATTCCGAATTCGTAAGTCTAAAGA
The DNA here is from genome assembly GCF_029350975.1 of Maribacter zhoushanensis. Lineage (GTDB taxonomy): Bacteria > Bacteroidota > Bacteroidia > Flavobacteriales > Flavobacteriaceae > Maribacter > Maribacter zhoushanensis. The sequence continues at coordinate 177,988 of NZ_JARKMR010000005.1, read as the reverse complement.
CTCCTTGGTTCGTGTTCAAATTAGAAAAGAGGCTGATGGTCCATCCAACAGAGAGGCAAAAGATATCGCCAGTCAGATTGTTTATGAATATGAAGTAAACGGCAATACTATCTCTTTTGATGATTATTTGACCACACAAGGCCCTAAGTTTAAAGACCAGGAAGTTCGTGTAAACATATTTTTACCCGTAGGTACAATTTTAACCTATGATCAGACAAATTCTAGAGATTGGATTACCACGGTTAATACGGATAGGGATGTTGAAGGTCTTGAAGGGTACATTTGGAAAATGACCGAAAGCGGTGAGCTTGAATGTCAAGATTGTCCTGAATTCATTGAAATGAACAATGAAGATGACGACAGTTCTAATCGCATCAATATCAATGAAAATGGTATCGACATTAATATCAACGATAATGGTGACAAAGGTAAAATCATCATCAACGAAAACGGAATAGACATTGACGTTAACGATAATGGAGAATCGTTTAAAATGAAGTTAGATCAGAACGGCGTAAAGGTAGATACTAATGATAGTATCAACTAACTACAGTTCAGACATCTAAAACAACAATTCAGTATTTATAAATATAAAAGGAATTAAAAAACAATCATTTTTACATCATCATAACATAGTAATCAATCAAAAAACGAACAATCATGACAACATTAGTAAGAATAACAGTAGCACTTGTATTAGCCCTATTACTTTCATCTTGTGGCTTTGACATTAACTTCGGAGATTTTGGATCTGGCGAAAAAGGTAACGGTGTAGTCGTTGAAGAAACTAGAGAGATTACAGGTGAATTTACAGAAATCTCTAGCGCTGAAGGTTTAGAAGTATTTGTTACCCAAGGTCCTGATTTTGATATTGCAGTTGAAGCAGATGAAAATATCATTGACTTAATTGGCACCGATATTAAAAACGGAAAATTAAGAATTCACAGTATAGAGAATATTGGTAGAGCAACCAAAAAAGTATATGTAACCATGCCAAATGTTACTAGTTTACGAGCATCTAGTGGAGCTCATTTGACTACCGAGAATAAAATTCAGTCAGATAAACTAGAGGTCGATGCTAGTAGCGGTGCCATTATCAATGCCAATGTGCTTGTTACCAATATGGATATAGATGCCAGCAGCGGTGCAAATATCTCTTTAGAAGGTACAGCTAAAGAAGTTTATGTAGATGCCAGTAGCGGTGCTAATGTAAGAGCTAAAGATTTATCAACTTTAGTTGCTAACGCAGACGCAAGCAGCGGTGCAAATATTAGCATTGACGTTACTGATAATTTAACGGCAGAGGCTTCAAGCGGAGGTAATATCTCTTACGTTGGTGATCCTTCTGTTCAAAAAAACAAATCGGTTTCTGGTAGCGTACACAAATACTAAAATATTCCTCAATCAATTCAACATTGAAACCCACTGAAATATCAGTGGGTTTTCATTTTTTTGTATACCCCTAATCTGTATATTAGTGGTATGCAAGTACACCTTAAAAAATATACATTACCGCTAAAACATACCTTCAGTATCTCTAGAGAATCTCATGATTTTCAAGATACTATGATTGCATCTTTATCTTTAGATGGTAAAACCGGGTATGGCGAAGCCACCTCCAATCCGTATTACAAAATCACTACACAGAGCATGATGGATGAAATCAATGCCATTGTATCTGATATTGAATCATTTGAATTTACTACTCCAGAAGTTTTTCATGCCTTTTTAGTACGTAAAGGCTTATCAAATTTTGCTATTTGTGCTCTAGACTTGGCTGCCCATGATCTGTATGGAAAATTACTTGGTAAGCCATTATATGAAATTTGGGGCACAAGTATAAAAAACTACCCAACAACCAACTACACAATTGGCATTGCATCTATTGATGTTATGTTGGCAAAAATGCAAGAAATGCCATGGCCTATTTATAAAATTAAATTAGGCACTAGCGATGATGTCGCTATTGTTCGTGAATTAAGAAAACATACCGATGCTATTTTTAGAATAGATGCCAACTGTGCATGGACGGCACAAGAGACCATACACAATGCACCATTATTAAAAGAATTGGGAGTCGAATTTTTAGAGCAACCGCTAAAAGCAGATGATTGGTCTGGTATGGAAGAGGTTATGCACCATAGCGTGTTACCCGTAATTGCTGATGAAAGTTGTATTGTAGAAAGTGATGTGGAAAAATGCGCTTTACATTTTAGTGGGATAAATATTAAACTAACCAAGTGTGGCGGACTCACCCCTGCCCTACGCATGATTAAGAAAGCTAAAGAATTGGGAATAAGCGTAATGGTGGGCTGCATGACAGAATCTACCGTTGGTATATCGGCAATAGCACAGCTGATCTCACAATTAGATTACGTTGATATGGACGGTGCTTTATTATTAAAAAGTGATATTGCAAAGGGTGTTCATATTGAACCTGACGGAAAAGTTATTTTCCCAAAACTTGCCGGTAGCGGTGTTCAATTGTTAGATTAATGTTTACTATTGATGAATTTCCTGATAGAACTATTAGCGTTAGCGGTAAAGAATACCTATACTTTGGTGGCACTTCTTATTTAGGGTTACAGACCAATGCTGAATTTCAATCGCTTTTCATCAATAATATAAAGAAATATGGTACCGCTTATAGTGCTTCACGTAAATCTAATATTAAAATTTCCATTTTTGATGAAGTCGATACCCATCTGGCAAAACTAGTAGGCAGCGAAAGTTGCATTACCATGTCTTCTGGTTATTTAGCAGGGCAATTGGTATGTGATTATTTTAGTAATACAGATCATCAATTATTTTACGCTCCAAATACCCATTCTGCATTACATAGAAATCAACAAGAAGTATTTAAAAGTTGGACCGCGCTTGAAAATGCTATTAAAAAGAATACTAACAAGATAGCTGTCCTGTTTTTAGATAGTATTGATTTTCATGGTGACAACTATCCGGATTATAGATTCCTTGATAACTTGCCTCTTAAAGATATAATTCTAGTTGTAGATGATTCTCACGGTATAGCAATTACCGGTAAGAACGGTGGCGGCAGCTTTAGATTTCTTCAATCTCTACAACCAAAAGAGCTATTGATTTCTTGCTCCTTAGGAAAAGGGTTTGGTATACAGGCAGGTGCCGTATTTGGAAACTCAAAGAGAATTTATCAATTAAAGCAAACTCCTTTTTTTGGTGGTGCAAGCCCAGCTACACCTGCTTCATTGGCAACTTTGAAAGATGCCGAAGAACTTATCAATTTAAAAAGAGCTCAATTACAAAAGAATACCGTGCTCTTTTTATCAAAATTATCAACTCCTTCTATTTTTGTCTTTGCAGAGGGGCATCCTAGCTTTAATTTTCAAAATGAATCACTAGCTACCTATCTGGAGGAAAACGGAATTATAGTTACAAATTTCAGGTATCCCACAGAAAAGGATTCTTTAATGAGTCGTATAGTTTTAAGCGCTTCACACACAAAACAAGACATTTTAAGTCTTTGCTATATTCTAAATTCCTTCCCTACCATCAACCCTAAATTAGCATAATTAACTAATTATCATTGCATTATTCTCAATTATTTGCTATATATTTTATCAAATTCTAATAATTAATTCGTATCTTTTTAGTAACATTCAACTCTTTTATTAACTAACACCTTATCACTATGAAAAAAATTATAGGTTTGGTATTGTTGATGCTTCTTTTGGTTTCAGCAGCCTCTACAAATTCTATTAATGAAAACTACATGCATTCCATTCAAGGCACATGGGAGCTAGAGAGTTTTTATAATTACGACGGACAACAAGTTATTGATACCGTACCTACAACTGATGGGTACAGGCAGGTTAAAATGTATTATAACGGAAAAATCATGTGGAGCAGATATGTACCTGTTGATAAAGTAGGCAGGTTCGGTTACGGCACTTATAACATTACAGATGACCAACTCATGGAAACCTTAGAATACGGAGATAACGAAATGATCCAAGCCATGGACACCATGCGTATTTTCACTTTTGAACTTCAATTAAGCGATGATAGGTTTAGTCAAATAAGCTTAGATGAGGAAGGTAACAGAACATTCTCGGAAAACTATGTTAGAATAGATTAGTTAATTTTATAAAACAAAAAAAGAGCCCATTCTAATGAATGGGCTCTTTTGTATTCTAATTCTTTGCATTCTAGTACTTATCTGCCACAGCTTCTTCAACAGAACCTATAGATGCCAAGTAACGCTCTGCATCCAAGGCAGCCATACAACCTGAACCTGCTGCAGTAACAGCTTGTCTATACTCTTTATCTTGCGCATCGCCACTAGCAAAAACACCTGGTAAATTAGTTTTGGTAGACTTACCTTCTGTAATAAGGTAGCCAGTTTCATCCATATCTAATTGACCTTTGAATATATCGGTATTTGGTTTATGACCAATTGCGATAAAGATACCAGTAATAGCAATTTCTTCTTTTTCACCTGTTTGGTTGTTTACCATACGTAAACCTTCAACAACCTGCTCACCTAAAACTTCATCAACTTCAGTATTGTAACGTACATCGATATTTTTGATGCTATGTACCCTGTGCTGCATTGCTTTAGAAGCTCTCATCTCATCTCTACGTACCAACATGGTAACTTTGTTACAAATGTTAGCCAAGTAAGACGCTTCTTCTGCCGCAGTATCACCCGCACCAACGATTGCTACATCTTGACCTTTATAGAAAAAGCCATCACAAACCGCACAAGCAGATACCCCACCGCCACGTAAACGTTGCTCACTAGGTATATTTAGATATTTAGCAGATGCACCTGTAGAAATAATAACAGTTTCAGCTTCTATTTGCTTATCATTATCGGCAACCACCTTATGGATTCCCCCTTTTTCTTTTGAAAACTCCACTGAAGTAATCATACCAATTCTAACCTCGGTACCAAAACGCTCAGCTTGTTGTTGCAATTGTACCATCATCGTAGGACCATCAATACCCTCTGGGTATCCAGGAAAGTTATCTACTTCTGTAGTGGTAGTCAATTGTCCGCCTGGCTCCATACCTGTGTACATAACAGGTTTTAAATCTGCACGGGCAGCATATATTGCAGCTGTATAACCTGCAGGACCAGATCCTATAATCAATGTTTTTACACGTTCTATTTTATCAGACATAATATCAAGTGGTTCTATTAATTCTCTACAACAAAAGTAGGTTTTTGAGCTAAAAACTTACAATATAGTTATCAAAAGTTTTTATACGAATATTAGCTATAAAGATAACTATTTACTATTTTTCGCCTGTTTTTCTAACATTAAGAGCAAATAAAATTTAGAAAAAATGAACTTTCCCCCATTCTTTACGTATGTATAGTAGAACTTATATTATTTTAGAATGAAAACTTTTAAATGTGCTATTATAGAAGATTCCCACATACAAAGGAAACTTCTAGAGCAAATTATAGATAAAAATAAAAATTTAAAACTTGTACATTCTTCAAGTGCTACAAGTGAGAGTTTGACTCAGGTAAATGACCAAAAGATAGATTTTTTGTTTCTTGATATTGAAATGCCAGCAATGAACGGATTTGAGTTTTTAGCAGGTTTAAAAATAACTCCTCAAGTCATTATAACCAGTCACGATCAAAAATATGCTCTTGAAGCATTTGAGTTCAATGTTACCGATTTTCTTTTAAAACCTTTTAGCAACTCTAGATTTGATGCCGCTATCACCAAAGCCATCGACAAGGTAAAAGCTATTAAAAAGAAACAACCTGAGAGTAAATTAGTGGTTAAGCACAATCTTAAGCAGGTGGAACTTAATGTACATGGTATTTTATATGTAGAAGCTTTAGGCGATTATGTTAAGGTAGTAACCGAAGAACGCAACTATGTTATTCTTTCTACCATGAGCGCTTTTAATAAAAGACTAGAAGCCGATAAATTCATTAGAATACACAAATCTTACATCGCTAACCTTAAAATGGTGGAACGCTACAACCACGAGTTCTTAGAGATCAAGAATAAGAAAATACCGATTAGCCGAGCCAAAATAGTAGAGTTAGACCAGCTTTTAAATTGCATTGATTAGCGAAAATTATTCCGTAATCATGTCTACGGTAGCAACAGTTCTAAAGCCTGTATGCTCTAATGAAGAGTCCATACTTGAACCCATTCTTGCTGAAACCCTGTAACTAGCACAGTATGATGCGCTACACAAAAAAGAACCTCCTTTAATTACGCGTTCCTTTGCAAGTGGGTTATTTGGTGTAAATGGATTTTCTGCTCCTTTTGGGTTTATTAAAACCGTATTTTTTGCTTTAGTGTCTTTATAGTACTTGGTATTATACCAATCGCTCGTCAACTCCCAAACGTTACCTGCCATATCATACAATCCGTACGCATTTGGCGGATACGATTTTACAGGGGCACGTAATTCAAACCCATCTGTCAATGTATTTTCTACAGGAAATTCACCCTCCCAGGTATTTGCTTTTTCTTTTAAAACAGAAACATCATCGCCCCAATTATATATTGTACCATTAGAACCTGCCCTTGATGCCAGCTCCCACTCCGCCTCAGTAGGTAAACGTCTATTTGCCCATTTACAATATGCCAACGCATCCTCATAAGACACTTGCACTACAGGATAATTATCTTTGCCCTTAATACTACTTTTTGGTCCGTTAGGGTGTTTCCAGTCCGCACCAATAGTCCAGTTCCACCATTGTGAAAAATCATATAAGTTAGGTACAGAAGATTTTGCTTTTTTAAACGTAAGCGACCCTGGTTTTAGAATGGAATCATGAGGTTTTACAGTGCCTGCAGGTACTTGTTTTTTTAATTCTTCCCAATCAATACCTTTTTCAGCTACTGTTACATAACCCGTTGCTTTCACAAATGCTGCAAATTGGGCGTTGGTCACTTCTGTGGCGTCCATAAAAAAACCATCTACCATAACCTCTATAGCTGGTTTTTCATGATCCATTGCCATTTTATCACTAGTAACAGCACCTTGCTTAAAAGTTGCTCCAGAAACCCAAACCATACCCTCTGGTGTGGTAACTGCTTTTGGTCTCTCTGTTACAAGCGTATGCTCATTTACTTGAGCAGGCTTTTCCACCTTTGCATTAACTTCCTCTTTTGTTACATTATTCTTGGTTTCCGGCTTGCAGTTTGCCATACTTAACACCAATAAACCCAAGCCTAAAAACTGTACACTTTTATTCATACGCTAAATATACTTCCTCCTATTTAATAATTTTATCAATACTAAGATTTTAACGAATCGGGCTTATAACATACTCAAACGAAAGATTTTCTGGTTTAATCTGATATTTCTCCATTGGTAACAATCCCCAGCTATTATCACCACCAACACCCATTTGACTATGATCTATATTAATATTGATCAAATCTCTTGTAGGGATATCATAGGTGTGCTGTTGTCTTTTTTCCATGCCTTCATCAAAGTCTGAATTTAACTGGTGATGTGCACTAAATGAGAACAATTCTGGAGCGGTAATCTTTATTCCTTTTCCTAAGTTATTTTCAAATGACAAGGTTCTAATATCTGTTCTGTTCCCATTTTCTTGCGGACGTATATATTTGAAATACAAATCTGATACTTTAGCATTATATACACCTACCAAGGCAGAGGTATTACGGTCTAAATAATTTTCATGTTCTCCCCTACCATACCATTCTACTTGGTCGTAGCTATTATCTATAATAAGATTGTTTCCAAACCTCGGGATGATTGGCAAATCACTTTCAATACCCGACAGTTTTGTGCTTACCAGAATTTCTCCTTTCGTATTAATGGTATACACCACATTCACCTCTCCATTTACCGAAGGCAAACTATATGTGGCGTTCAACTGTAAATCGTTTTTAATTTTAAATGGGTTGGACGTTAGTTTTACTGCATCTAAAATCTTTTTACCATCATTAGAATTGACTATAAAACTCTTAAGGTTTTGAGTATCTGTAGCATCTTTCCATTTCTTTAAACGCTTTGGCATATTGTACCCATAATCATTATCATTAGGTGCGCGCCAAAAATTTACTGAAGGTCCTTTTTGTAATAGATTTCCTTGACCATAATCTATAGAAGACAATGTTCCATTTTTACTGTTGAAACCTATTTCAAATCCGTCACCTGATATGGTAACGACATCTTCCTTTTTTGCCACCTTTAATCCCTCAATATTCTCTTTAAAAACAGATGGCTTAAAATCTGTTAATTGAAACTGCTCATATGCCAATAAAAAGTGCTCAGGAATTAACGTACTTTCCTTCTTTGTAGTCATATATACATTCAAATGATACTCAGAATTTTCATTTACTAATTCTGGCAAGCCTATTTGAACCTCCTTGGTTTTGTAAGGAGCAATATCAACATCAGAAATATTTCCTTTACCTACTTCTACCCCATTTTCCAATAATCTCCATGAAAAACTGTATTCAGAAAGGTTGGTAAAATCATACATATTCTTTAAACTGATAATTCCCGATTTAGGGTTCTCAGCATTAAACTTCACATATTGATATACTTTCTTCACTTCATATAAAGCTGGGTGTGCCGAGCGATCAGGATCTACCAAACCGTTTAAGCAGAAATTATTATCGTTTTGTAATTCGGCTCCGCCTAAATCGCCTCCAAAAGCATAAAATTCTACACCATCTTCGTTGGTAGCTTTTAAACCTTGGTCTACCCAATCCCAAATAAAACCACCTTGTAATACGTCATACTTTTCTATGACATCCCAATATTCTTGTAGATTACCTACACTATTACCCATTGCATGTGCATATTCGCACTGAATTAAGGGTCTTTTCGGGTTATTTTCTGCATACGCAATAGTTTGATCAACTCTTGCGTACATAGGCGCTTGTATATCTGTATTAGAGAAGTTTGTTGCTCCTTCATATTGTACGGGTCTTGTAGTATCATGAGCCTTCAACCAATCATAGGTATCAAAAAGATTTTGTCCATTACCGGCTTCATTTCCTAAAGACCAAGTAACAATAGATGTGTAATTTTTATCGCGCTCGAACATACGGATCGTTCTGTCTAAATGCATTTCTCTCCACTCTGGACGATATGCCGGGTGAATGGCAATTGCCGCTTCATCACCATCTAAACCTTGATTGGTGGCACCCATACCATGAATTTCAATATTGGCTTCATCAACTACATAAAAGCCGTACTTATCTGCCATTCTATAGAAAAACTCATTTTTAGGATAATGACTACAGCGTATAGCATTGATATTGTTTTGCTTCATTACCTGCATATCTTTCAAGGTAACTTCTTCGCTAATGACATGACCGGTGACTTCATCATGGTCATGCAGATTTACGCCTTTAATCAATACAGGCATGCCGTTCACTAAAAACTGATTGTTCTTGATTTCTATTTTTCTGAATCCAACTTTAGAACTTATAGCCTCGGTTGTATTCCCGTTCTTATCCTTTAGAGTAAATAGCAATGTGTAGAGATTAGGATTCTCCGCATTCCATGTTTTCACATTTGCTATTTCTTGAGCAAATTTTACTGTAGTTGTGCTTTCAACAATAGCTATGTTTTGGTTTACCTTAAAAACTTCATTGGCACCATCTAGCAAAGTTACTTCTACTTGAGACCCCTTCTGTTTCTTGCCTGTATTCGCTACTTTTAAATCTAAACTGAATTTACCATTGGTGTATGTATCATCTAAATCTGCCACCACCGTATAATCTTTTATGGTAGCCTTATTGGTCGCATACAAATACACATCTCTGTCAATACCGCTTAAACGCCAAAAATCCTGATCTTCTAAATAACTAGCATCAGACCATCGTAATACCTGAACAGCCAAATCATTTGTACCTTCTTTTAAATACTTGTTGATATGAAATTCAGCTGGAGTCTTACTGCCCTCGCTATACCCAACCTTTTTTCCGTTCACGTATACGTACATAGCACCACTTACACCACCAAAATGTAAATAGACCTCTTTATCTTTCCAGTTTTCAGGAGTTTTAAAACTGCGTTTATAGCTACCTACGGAGTTGATATCGTGAGGAATAAATGGTGGATTCTTTGGAAATGGATATACAACATTGGTATATATTGGTGTACCATGACCTTCCAATTCCCAATTAGACGGAACGTTTATCTTACCCCAACTTGAAGTATCATAATCAGTTTTAAAAAAAGTAGTTGGACGTTCTGGTACACTTGCAGCATAATTAAATAGCCATTCTCCATTTAAAGACTGATAAAATGAAGAATTCTCCCAACTTTCATTTACCAAAGCAGTTTGTTCATCCTCATAACGATATAAAGATGCCGTTGGTTCTTCTCTATTGATCTGAAATATTTCTGGATTCTCCCATTCAGGATTTTCCCATTTAGGAGCTTGTGCCGTTACAAATGCAGTGAATAAAAAGATGCCGAGTACGCAAATTTTAATACAATTTTTCATGTTCTAGTTGTTCAAGTGTGTTAGTTTCAAAGCATACAAAATCACTAATATTATAGTGATTTCTCATGTTTGCCAATCAGAATAAATGAAATTCACATTTTAGCACATTAATTATTATGTACTACCTATAATTTCATCATTGCAAAATACAACTAAACTTGTACATCTAAAAACCATCAAACCTCTGACAGCTTCATATAATTATGGTATTTATCAATGAACTTACTTAATCACTTAATAACCCGTTCTCTAGCAGTGGAATTTGAAAACGTTCAGTTTCCGGTTTGGTATGTTCTTTTTTAAATATCTCAGCCGCTTGTTCTAAAATTTCAGGATGTTCGTTGGCAATATTATATTTTTCGGTAGGATCATCTTTTAAATTGTAGAGTTCTAATGTGGGCTGTTCATCATCTTTTAAATGTTGGCGAACTACCTTCCAATCACCCATTCTAATAGCTATTTGCCCGCCATATTCAGGAAATTCCCAATACATAAATTCATGCGCTGTCTGATTCTCTTCTCCTAGTAATGTAGGCAACAAACTAATTCCGTCTGTTGTTGGTTTTTCAAATGCTAACATATCTGCAAAAGTTGCCAACATATCATAGTGTGCAGAGGCATGATCACTTGTGGTACCTGGTTCAATCTTTCCTGGCCATGTAAAGAACGTAGGTACACGAATACCACCTTCATACACAAATCCTTTTCCCTTTCCATACTCAGCGTCAAAAGGTTTTGCACTTTCAAAAAATGTAGGATCTGCTCCGCCCGCATAACTTGGCCCGTTATCTGAAGTAAACACGATCAAGGTATTATCATAAATACCTTCGTCTTTTAACTGCTGCACCAACTTACCTATATTCTCATCAAAATAAGAAACCATGGCGGCATAAGCGGCATGGGGAGTCTGGTGCGAAAAATAACCGTTACCCTCACCAGACAAATACGGTTCTTCTGGTCCAAATTTCTTCTTGTAATAGTCTACCCAACGTTGCGGCGCTTGTAATGCTACATGCGGTATGGGCGTTGCCCAATACAAGAAAAACGGATTATCTTTATTTTCATCTACAAAGCCCGTAAGCTCCTTAAACATTAAGTCTGGAGCGTAATCCGATAGCGTATAGTCTTTATAACTTTCTGGATTCTTTGGATCTAAGCCTTTTGGGAAGGGTGAACTTGGCGCTACGGTGTCATTCGCCAAATGCACACGATTTCTATTCTTGTACAAATGCAATGGGTAGTAGGTATGCGCCTGTCGTTGACAATTAAAACCATAGAAAAAATCGAATCCCATTTCATTGGGAATGGAATGCGTATGCGGAGCACCTAACCCCCATTTACCAACCAAACCAGTTTTATACCCTTCATCTTTTAAATAATTAGCAATTGTCTTTGTTCCTTTCGGAACAGGTCGCTGCCCTTCTAACGTAGAATCTCTTGCCATGGCTTCATAGTTCCAAACATCGCCACGGTCGTTCCATTCATCATTACCACGAATAAAAGAATTACCGGCATGTTTACCGGTTAAAAACATATACCTGGCTGGTGCGCATACCGGTGCGCTTGAATAATGTTGTGTAAAAATCATGCCTTCTTTTGACAAGGCATCTATATTGGGCGTTTCTATATTTTCTTGACCAAAGGCACCAATTTCGGCATAACCTAAATCATCTGCCAAAATGTAAATAATATTCGGTTTTTGAGCCGTTGACTCTTCAACTTTCTTTTCACTTTTACATGATAAAAATGCAGTAAAAACAAAAATTAATACAAATGGATTTTTCATTATTTTGATAGGAATAGGTTGGTTGTCTTAAAGATACCTATTTTCCTAAAATATCGGTAATCAAACCTTTAAACATCAAAAGCCCCGTTTCTATGAGCTCATCGGGAAAATCGTAATCAGAATGATGTAATGCAGGTTGATGCTCCCCTGCCCCTAAACCGAAAATAGCACTTTTATATTTTGATGAAAACCACCCAAAATCTTCGCCGAATTTTAATGACTTCGGATGTTCTACTAATTCAAGATTATTTTGATGCGCTGCTTTTTCAATTAATGAAACACAATCGGAATTATTATTGGAAGCTGGAAAAAACTCGAACCAATCTATTTCCGCCTTTAATTTATGCGTGTTTGACACTTTACTAACAGCTTGTTTTATCTTACTTTCTAGAGCCGACATTACCTCACCGCTCCAAGTTCGAATAGTATAATGTAGCTCTGCATTATCGGGAGAAATACCATAATTCTTTTCTCCTAAATGGATATGAACAGGCGTCAGAAGTGCAAAATCGGCACTATTGGCATTTGCATTCGTAAACGATTGTATTTCTTGAATTAATTCAGCTACCGCAATAGCAGGATTTACTCCGTTTTCTGGCTCAGAAGCATGCGATTTCTTCCCGGTCAATTGAATTCTGAAGCTTTGTACCGTTGCTGAAAAAAAACCTGATTTTACAATGACAGCATTCATCTTTTCTCCAGGTAAATTATGAAGCGCAAAAACATAATCTGGATCAAGGCTTAAAAATCGCTCATCTTCTAAAACCTTGGCAGCACCTTCTCCTGTTTCTTCGGCGGGTTGAAAAAGCAAAACTACTTTACCTTTTTTAAATTCAGCCATTGACAACCACTCCGCCAAACCCGCTACTATAGTCATATGACCGTCATGACCACATTTATGTGACACACCGTAATTACCAGACTTATGGGCAAATGTATTTTCTTCAACAATAGGTAAAGCATCTAACTCGCACCTAATTACCACCGTTGGTCCGCTTTCTTCAAAATCATAAACCACCGCTACTCCTGCCCCACCAATAGCTTCTATTATTTGGGTAGGATTAAACTCTTTTACAAACTCAATAATGCTTTTTGCAGTTTCATATTCCTTTCCTGAAAGTTCAGGGTTTTGGTGTAGCTGCTTTCTAAGCTGAAGCAAGGTTTTATTCATAGATTTAAATATACTTATTAAATCTAAAATTTGTAGTAACGCGCTTGTTCTAAAATGTGCAATAGCTATTGAAAACCATTTCTTATTAGTAGAAACAAATTAGTTTAACTACTATAACTTAAAGACATCATTTATTCTTCCAATTTTAAAACCTTGCGAAAGCACGAACTGGCTTTCTTCGCTTTTTGGATTTAACAATGGGTTGGTATGGTTAAAGTGAATGAAAACAATCTTGCTTTTTTCAGTTTTGCTCAACCCTTTGAACTTCTCTAAACTTTCTACCACAAAGGGATGTGGAATTTCGGCAATATCTCTATTGTTGATTTCTTTTCCGCTATAAAATGTAGCATCTAAAAATGCATAATCTACTTTTTGTATTTCATCAATTATATTCTTCTTCCACTTATCCCATTTATCTATATCAGGAATAAACAGTGCACTTTTATTTGGACCCTTAATATGATACCCCACAGTCTCTGAATACTCATCTCTATGTGTCACCAATATTGGGGTGACACTAATTTTATCGGATAGATTTATGGCAACTTGCTCAACCATTTTATGCAGTCGAATATTTTTTCTGATAACAAGTTGATCCCACGGTCCATTGTTCAGAAGAAAATCTTCCATTTTTGGCATGACATAGACCGGAGCTTCACGAGCATCCATAGCCTCTTTACCCAAATACATTAAACCGGTATAATGACCAATATGAGCGTGGGTCAGAAAGATTCCATTCACTAGCTCACTAGTACTATTTGCAGTATACTGGGTTAGCATTTTCGTTTGTTGTGCAATGTCTGGGGTAGCTTCAAACATGTAAGACTTTTGATTCTCCGTATCTACCAAACCTAACGACACCACTCTTCTTTGAGAATCTGGATGTTCAAATAAAGCTTCACAACATTCTTTTTTACAAGCAATTTGAGGTGATCCAGCATCTTGAACATTACCAAGAACAACAATAGAAGTTTCTTCTAGAACACTAGTTTTCACCTGTTGTGTAGTTTGCTTTGCTGCTACTGTATCTGCGCAAGAAATAAATACTAATGCTGCTAGTATTGAAATATGTTTTTTCATTTATTTTTCATCAAGTACAAAAACGATAATTGATTAGAATTATAGATTCATAGTAATCCATAATTTGTACCCAAACCTTCTGTCTACTAACCATTATCTGTTGGGAAGTTTCTATTTGTTTTTAAGCGCTTTCAATTCCCTTTTTATGCGTTTTTTTCTTTGTTTTTCGGTTTCTATTACAAAATTAATAGGAAGAGCAAATCTTTGACTAATTTGTGTGTCATTTACAACCGCCGGATTCAACGGAGGTATTTTTTTAATTAACCTTATAGCCTCATTTTCAAAAATTGAATGAGGACCTTTTGCCACAATACTGTCTATTTCTCCTGTTTTGGTTACTATGAACATTGTTGACACTCTCACTATATCACCTCCTTTATAGCCTAGTATTTTAGAAATGCTGTCAAAATTAGCAGTATTCTGATTTTCTTTAATAGTTTTATTTATCAACTCACTATTAATTTGAGCAAAATTAAAATTTGAAAATATAAACGAAACTAGTAAAATTAATTTTTTCATGTTGTTTTTAAATTAGCTATAAAGCTTGGTTATGATTGTTGTATGGTAATTATTTATAGTCCTGGCTGTGACACCCGTCATAGCTAAAACTTATTACCGCTTGTACGGAAAAGGCAAATCTGGGAGGGTTTTACTTTTTATTGTTATAGAACTAAGTCCATTCCCGATAGCTATCGGGATTACCAGTTTTATAAACCTACCTGACTTTAGGCACGTATACACAGACTTTTCCATTTTGCCCTAGGATCATCAATACCCTTAGGTTATATAGGTATTAGTTATTTTCCCGCAATGTATGGTTCAGCTACCTCCGCAATCATATTAATCCATTCGGCTCTAGGGTGCGTATTTTTTATTCTACGTTCATCTCTCAAAAAGGTTTTGAACTCTGTCTGATTCATTTTTAGTTTTATTAAAAAACCATAATTGTGAACCAAAGACAAAGTCGCTCCAGGAGTTTGTTCAGGAACTGACTGAAAAATAGCTTCTATATTTTGAAAATAAAAATCTAGAATTTTTTCAAATTCTGGACATGCTTTAGCTTCAAAATCTTTCGCTTTATTTTTCTTGCCAAATCCAATAGCCTTCACTTGATGTTTACCGTTCTTTGTCCAAAAATATAGATTGGTTGCTTTATCCCCTCTTCCATTATCATACAGGTAATATGCCTGCATTATGGTGTCCACTTTTTTTTTGGTAAGTTCAGCCTCGAATTCTGCAGCAACTTCGTCCATTTTGAAAGTGTATTTTGGCTTTTCCCTTTGTCCGTTTGAGACAAATGAAAGTGCCATTATTATTACAAAAATCAAACATTTGAATTTTTTTTTCATAATTATTGCCCATGGTATACCTAACTATAATGCGGAGGCAAAAATTTTTCGTTTCCGTCTACGCAAGAAGCTAAAGCTTAGTTTATTTTAAAAACGTCACATTACCCCTAACTGTCGATATTCTAATTTATATCCTTCTCCAACTTTATCTAACTCAGTTATCAAAGTTAAATCTGTTCTTTCGCCATTAATAGTTATTAAATCCACTTCAACACCATACCCATTAAGTTCATCAAATTCCCAAATATCAAGAAGTTTTCCGCCTTTAATTTTTAAACCTACTTTTTTCAAGTCAACTCCCACATCATTTATAACTTCTTCAATTTCCTCAAACATTGCAGAAGTTATTCCATAATTGGAATTAAGTTTATTTAAATTTCGATGATTTATATAATCCAATAATTCGTTATTCAAATTATAGGCTAATTGATTTATATCATTATCTATCATCACTTTTTTTAACATTAAGCACAACGATTACTATAAACGGTCGTTTTAATGCTGTTTATATATTGTTGTAGCTAGTTTATTTTCAGCTGTTATTTTTGTTCCCAAGTCTTTCCTAATTCTTGATTCAATTTCTCTATTAAAAGTGATAGGTTCATTTTCTAGATTTGACTTCAAAAGTTTACCATAATAATCATGAACTAATTTCCAAGCGTAAATCTGAGCTTGAATTGTCAGCTTCCTATTTGCCTTGAACGGTTTGTTCTTTATGTTATGGGCAACATTATTTCTTATTTCATTTACGAGATATGAATGAAAGGTGAAGTATGATTTGTTAGAATCTAAGAACTTTTCATCTGGATCGATATCAAGAACCTCTTTCCATCTTCTTAATCTCTTTTCTTTATTTGAGCCTGGTTGTCCCAACAAACCTTCAACCGCTTTTGTTGCCTGAATGATTGCAATTTCCAAACGTGGTAGTGCAAAAACTTCATAATATTTTTCAAAGTCATGATTTGGATGCTTTCTCAAATGTGGAGGTGACAGTTCGCATAAATGGCAATACCAATGAGTTGAAACAGCTGAAACAACATGCTGTACTGCAAAGAAAAATTTATCATTGATGTAGAGCTCATTAAAAAGTCTTCTGTTATCAAATAAATAAGATAAATTTAGAACTCGTCCCTGCTCGTAAATTTCCTTCAAATCATAGTTGAACATAAATTCATCATGTCTATACTTCTCCATATCGGGATAAATCAGCTCATTTTTAGTCTTGCCTTTATCAAAATTTTCAATCCATTTATATTCAAGTTCTATTAAAGATTCAAAATCTGAAGTCAAAGCCATTACATATTTAAACAAAATGCCAAAATTTTTCCAATAGCTCAGATTATGAATTGAAGGCTTAACTGTAGAAATTAGCTTTGAGTACTCATCTTTTTCAGGGGTCCAGACATAGATTTTTTCCTCAGGTAAAGAAATTACCTCTGAGTATTCCTTTGCAAAAGGACCAAAGGAATTGTCAATAAGTAGACCACTTAGAATTCCTGTATTTATGTCTTGGTTAGGAAACATCATTTTTTAATTGGATACAACATCTGTATAAGATAACAAGTTACTATATCCATCTTATATGCCAACTAATATAAAACAAAAAAAACCATCACTTTTCAGTGATGGTTTTTTATATCATTAGACTAAATCTTACAACTTAGTTTCCTTTTTGGTAATCTGCCAAAAACTTAGCTAAACCGCTATCAGTTAATGGGTGCTTTAATAGTCCAGTAATTGAACTTAAACCACCTGTCATAACATCAGCACCAATTTTAGCACAGTCGATAATATGCATTACGTGACGTACAGAAGCTGCTAGTATTTCAGTTTGGTAACCGTAGTTATCATATATCATACGAATATCGGCTATCAATCCTAACCCATCAGTTGAGATATCATCTAAACGACCAATGAAAGGCGATACGTATGTTGCACCTGCCTTAGCTGCCAATAATGCTTGACCAGAAGAAAATACCAATGTACAGTTTGTTCTATATCCTTTATCAGAAAAATACTTAATTGCTTTTACACCTTCTTTGATCATAGGAACTTTAATAACGATCTGAGGGCTAATTTTAACCAACTTCTCGCCTTCTGCGATCATACCTTCATAATCTGTAGAAATCACCTCAGCACTAACATCACCGTCAACTACATCACATATTTTCTTGTAATGTGCCAAAATATTATCGGCACCTGTAATACCTTCTTTTGCCATTAAAGACGGGTTGGTAGTTACACCATCTAAAATACCCATATCTTGAGCTTCTTTAATCTCGTCTAAATTTGCTGTATCTATAAAAAATTTCATTTTGTCTTATTTTAAAATTATTATGAATGTCTTTAGGGCAAGCCTTAAAGATCGTTTACTTTAAAAAATCTACTACTTGTTGGTATACTTGATCACCGGTGAAACCGAATTTTTCATCAAGTACCGTTGCCGGTGCAGAATAACCAAAGTGTTCTAAACCGAATACTTTTCCGTTAGGTCCTGCCAAACCTTCTAAGTTTACAGGAAGACCTGCCGTAAGTCCGAAAACCGGTTTGTTCGGCGGAATCACTTTTTCTTGGTATGCTTCTGACTGTTGTCTAAAAATACCTTCTGAAGGAATAGAAGCGATATTCACTTTTAACCCATCTTTTTCTTCCAATAATTTTGTTGCAGCTACCAATGTTGCCACTTCAGAACCATTCGCAATTAAAATTACATCTGGATCTGCTACTTCTTGTACCAAATAACCTCCCTTTTCAGCTCCTAATGCTTCTTCATAACGGTCACCGCTCTTAGCAGGAAGATCTTTTATTCCTTGACGAGATAAAATAAGTCCGGTAGGAGTTTTTTGATTTTCCATGGCCATTTTCCAAGCTACATTGGTTTCTTGAGAATCTGCAGGACGCAATGCTACAAAACTTTGCTCGTGACTATGGTTCTTTAATTTCTCTAACAAACGTATTTGAGCTTCTTGCTCAATTGGTTGGTGTGTTGGTCCGTCCTCTCCTACTCTAAAGGCATCATGAGTCCAAACAAACTTCACCGGTAATTCTTGAATACAGCTTAAACGTATAGCTGGTTTCATATAATCAGAGAACACAAAGAATGTTGCCACTACTGCCATTACCCCGCCGTGAAGCGCAATACCGTTTGCCATAGTCGCCATAGTTAATTCTGCTACACCTGCCTGTAAGAAAGCTCCAGAGAAATCTCCTTTTTGTAACACGCTGGTTTTCTTTAAGAACCCGTCTGTTTTATCACTGTTAGATAAATCTGCAGAAGAAACGATCATATTCTCTACATTCTGTGCCAAGTATGCCAAAACGTTAGATGAAGCGGCACGTGTTGCCTGACCTTCTTTCTGCGCTACCGAACTGAAATCCAAGTCTGGTAATTTACCTTCTAAGAAACCGTCTAATTTAGCAGATAGCTCGGCATTCTCTGAACGCCATGCATCTATCTCTTTTTTCTTAGCCTGTGCTTCATCTTTCTTTTTATTGATAATGCCTTCGTAGTACTCTTCTACTTTAGAATAGATATCAAAAGGATTGGCTACGTCCGCACCTAAATTTACCAAGGTCTTTTCATAATCCGCACCTGTATTGCCAATTGGCTTACCGTGTAGTTCTGTATAACCTTCATATGGTGTACCGTCTGCAGTTACACAACCTTTACCCATAATCGTTTGACCGATTATCAATGTTGGTTTTTCTGTTTCTGCATTGGCATCTGTCAACGCTTTTCTTATTTGATCATGATCATGACCATCTATAGTTACTACCTTCCATCCCCAAGCTTCATATTTCTTAGCAGTATCTTCTGAAGTTACCTCATCTGTTTTTGAGGATAATTGAACATCGTTAGAATCATAGAACATGATAAAGTTGCTTAAGCCTAAATGACCTGCAATTCTACCTGCACCTTGAGAGATTTCTTCTTGTACACCACCATCAGAAATAAAACCATAAATTTTATGGTTCATCCAATCTCCAAAACGTGCCTTCAAGAAATTAGCCGCTACTGCAGCACCAACACCCATAGTATGACCTTGACCTAATGGACCTGATGTATTTTCAATACCTCTTGCAACATCAACTTCTGGGTGACCCGGTGTTACCGATCCCCATTGTCTAAAATTAGATACATCGTCTTTAGAGTAATTTCCCAATAAATAGTATTGAGCGTACATTAAAGTTGATAAGTGCCCTGCATCCATGAAAAAACGATCACGAAACGGCCACTTCATATCAGAAGGATCGTAGTTGAAAAATTCAGAATATAAAATGTGCATGTAGTCTGCGCCTCCCATTGGTCCACCTGGGTGTCCAGAATTTGCCTTTTCTACCATCGCTACAGCTAATGCCCTTATATTGTCGGCTGCTAATTGATCTAGTTCCTTGTTCATTATATTATTAGATTATTTTTCAGGTTCGTGTTTATTTTACTCGCTACTAAAATTCTCCCCCAAAGATACTTTATAATGGGCGCTAATTAAAATATTTTGACCAACATAATTCTATAGAATTCAAGTGATAAGCACTCATACGCTACCAGTTTATAAGATTTATGTTTGCGAAAGGGTTTTCGAATTATGTTTAGACGCTATTTTATCAATTTGTTCAATCTAAACTATACTAACAAAAGGGCTCTACCTCTTTTTTACAATGGCTTCTTCACCTTTACCAATAATGACCAAATTGGTTGTGGTCAAGAATAATCCGGTTTCAACTATACCGGGTATGGTTTTTAATTGCTGCTCTAAATCGGTCAAAGTGATATTAGTATCCCAAATGTCAATATCAACAATATCGTTATTCTCATCGGTCTTATAATCGGCATCACCGTTCATACGCTGTACGGGTCTCAAATTCATTGCTTCCAATTCCTTGATAATTAAATTTGTAGCAAAAGGTATTGTTTCAATAGGCAATTTAAATTTTCCTAACTTAGAAACACTCTTTGATGAATCTGTGATAATAATATTCAAGTCTGAATTATGCGCAACGATTTTTTCACGTAACAATGCTCCACCACCGCCTTTAATCAGCTGAAAGTCTTCATCTACCTCATCTGCACCATCAATGGTTACATCTAATCTTTTAGCTTCTGCAAGGGTTATGACATCTATACCTAGCTTTGTAGCTAGTTTTTCCGTTTCATTAGAAGTTGCAACGGCTTTAATCTGCATTCCGCTTTCCACCATTTCACCAATTGCCTCTATCATAAAAAATGCGGTAGATCCAGTACCTAGACCAACCGTCATACCAGATTTTACATATTTTACCGCTTCTAATGCTGCTACTTTTTTTTCGTTTACCGCGCTCACCTTTTCTATTGATTATAGTTTATCTGATGTTAAAGATATTTAGAATTAATAGATAGCATTACCCTAAGCCCAAAGTAATATTAAATATTTTGTGATATATGCGTTAAAACAACCCTAACGAAAAAGATATTAACGGCTTATACTGATATTATGCTCAACAAGTGACAATGCCAATAAAGGTACATGACAGCAAAATGTAGATCTGCCAACGATATAATCATGGCATAAATTTCTTAAATACCCATTGACATCATTAGACATAACAAGTAATTGGCAATTAGTCTGATCCACATAGTTTTTTAAAGTAGTCGTTAAGGAACTTTCGGCATCTAATTTGTAGAAATTATGATAAATACCTTCTAACTTTTTAGTAAAAGTCTCATGATTCAACTGCTGTAATTCTGTTACTTGAGCAGTTGTATTTTGCATGCTTGCAATTTGTACAGTGCTATTAAAATACCGCGCCAATTCTACCACAGGATTCAATTCATCACCTTTAAGTAAATGATTGAATTCTGATATGACTGAAATGGATTGTAGACTTTCAAAATGGACCCTTGGCGGAATCACCATTACGGGACATTGGTACGCATGATTCAAAATTTTTACCGTATTTCTTCCCAAGAATATAGATTCGTCATCAGCACCACCGCTAGCACTCATCATTATAAAATCTATATCATTTTCTTTGACTACTTCTTCTACTTCATCTACCAACATTGAAAATGTAGAAATAGAACTATACTTATGTAGCGGATTTCTGTATTCCTTTTTAATACGATGTATCGTTTTTCGTAATCCTTTTTCTGAAGCAGATTGAGCGGAACATCCTTTTGTCGTATCTGAAGCCCTACCCGCCATTAAGCGATTACTGTGCATCTCTGGCGTATAGGCATTTAAGAAGTAAAATACGCATTCAGTTTCTGCAAACAATTGCAGGGCGTACGTTGTGGCGTTCCATGCTGCTAACGAGAAATCGGTTGGTATTAAAATTTTTTTCATAAATGAGGCTCATCATTTGATGATAAAAATAGTTTCACCAATGAATTGAAACTATGACATTTATCAACTTCGATAATTATTTAAAAACCATCGGCAAGTTCTTGTAAGGTATCCTCTTCTAAAACTCCTATCTTTTTACCTTCTGTTTTTATATATCCTTTTTTCTTAAAATCTGAAATCATACGAATTAAAGACTCCGTAGCAGCACCTACTATATTTGCATAATCGTCTCTACTTAGGGTTAAGGACAAAAAACCGTTATCATCTTCTCCGTAGTTCTTCTTTAAATAGATAAAGGCCTCTGCCAAGCGCTGTCTTACCGTTTTCTGAGACATATTAACGATAACATCATCTGCCTCTTTTAAATCATGGGCCAGGTGCCGTAACACTTCTAAAGAAAAATTAGGATTGGTATTCAGCGTGTTTGAAATAACTTCTTTTGGTATAAAACAAACCTCCATATCATTAATGGCGGTAGCACTTAAATTGGTAAAATCCTCGGCAATTACCGATCGTTGCCCCATTATTTCTCCTCTATTGGTAAGCTTTACAATTTGCTCTTTACCATTACTGCTTAATTTAGACAACTTAGAAACACCATCTCTAACACAAAATACGCCATCTAACTTCTGCCCTTCTATAAATAAAGGTTCTCCCTTTTTAATCTTCTTAGATATCTTAGAGTCAGATACTTTTTTTAATTCGTCCTTGTTTAACGCACGGAGAGAATTAAACTGTCTTATGATACAATTTTCACATCTATTTTCCATGGTTACATTTTTAAATATGGTGCAAAATTACATAAGCCCATAATTGTAATAAGTGACAATTATCATGTTTTAAAAAGTGTTTCATTTTCACCTTTGCAATATATTAGTTAATAATTATGCAAGCAGATACATGTTTTCATTGCGGTGATCCTTGTGATAGACAACATATAACATTTGACGAAAAATCATTTTGTTGTACCGGTTGTAAAACCGTCTATGAAATATTCTCTACAAACGATCTAGCTCATTATTATGAACTACAGGAAGCCGCAGGCTCTACACCTAATGCTATTGAAGGAAAATATGATTTTCTAGATAATGAAGAAATTATAGCGAAACTGACAGAGTTTAATGATGGTAACATTCAAATCATCAACCTCTATATACCAACCATTCACTGCAGTTCATGTATTTGGATTTTAGAGAACCTGAATAAACTGAATAAGCACATAACAAACTCTCAGGTAGATTTCCCTAAGAAAACGATTAGGGTAACTTACAAAAATGAAGATTTCAGCTTAAAGAGCCTGGTATTGCTATTGGCAAAAATTGGATATGAACCTTATATCTCACTAGAAGATTTTGAAGGTAAAAAGAAGGTATCTGATAGAAGCTTAATATATAAACTTGGAGTTGCAGGCTTTGCCTTTGGTAATGTCATGTTTCTATCTTTTCCTGATTATTTTGACTTAGGAACTAGTGCCGCTTCTGGTGGTGAGTATTGGTTGAATAAATATCAAGACTTATTTAGGTGGATGATGTTCATCTTTTCATTACCCGTTGTGTTCTATGCCGGGTGGGATTATTTTGTGTCTGCATACAAAGGGTTACGAGCAAAGCTTTTAAATATTGATGTGCCCATTGCACTGGGTATTTTAGTATTATTTCTAAGAAGTACATATGATATTGCTTTTAACCTGGACAGTGGATTTTTTGATTCCCTCACCGGACTCGTATTCTTTCTATTACTAGGCAAGTTCTTTCAACAAAGAACTTATAGCTTTTTATCATTTGAGCGCGATTACAAATCGTATTTTCCTATTGCTATTACCAGATTAAATTTAAAAGGTAAAGAAGAAACGGTACCTGTTCAAGAAATTGAAAAGGGCGATAGAATTTTGATCAGAAACGAAGAGATGATTCCTGTTGACGGTACTTTGGTATACGGTAATGCACAAATAGATTATAGCTTTGTTTCAGGGGAATCTGAACCTGTGGCCAAAGAAATTGGAGAACAAGTATTTGCCGGCGGAAAGCAGCTGAACGGTGTTATTGAAATGATTGCCTTAAAATCCGTATCACAAAGTTACTTGACACAGTTATGGGGAAATGCTGTTTTTAAAACGGATAAAGTAACCGCTTTTCAAAACCTTACCGATAGTATTGGTAAACGTTTTACCATTGCCGTACTTTCTATTGCATTTATTGCCACTGCTTTTTGGCTATACTATGACCCGTCTAAAGTCATGAACGTTTTTACTGCAGTATTGATTATTGCTTGCCCGTGTGCCATAGCGCTGGCATCACCGTTTACGTTAGGCAATATGCTGCGTATTTTCGGTAAAAAGAAATTCTATATCAAAGACACCCAAACTATTGAACGTTTGGCAAAAATAGATACCGCCATATTTGATAAAACCGGAACAATTACCACTTCTCAAAAAAGTACGGCTCATTATGAAGGTATGCCATTATCCCCAGAAGAAGAATCTATTTTAAAGAACACCATAAGAGCTTCTAACCACCCTTTAAGCAGATCTTTATATGATCTACTTAAAGAGCAGAATATCATCACCTTAGATGAGTATGAAGAACATGTTGGCAAAGGGCTTGAAAGCTCAAAAGATGATATAAACATGAAGATCGGCTCTGCCAATTTTGTAGGTAAGGGCAACTCAGAAAATCTATTGGATACTTCTATTTACATCAGCTCTAACGACGCTTATAAAGGACGGTATGTTTTTCAAAATCAATATCGTGATGGAGTTTCATCTGTATTTAAAAACATGTCTGCAACTTTAAACCTGGCAATACTATCTGGTGATAATGAAGGCGAAAAAGAACGACTAGAAGCGCTGTTGCCAAAATTGACTCCGTTGTACTTTAACCAAAAACCAGAAACAAAACTAGAGTTCATAAAATCTTTACAAGACCAAGGCAAAAAAGTTTTAATGGTGGGTGACGGATTAAATGATGCAGGGGCGCTTGCGCAAAGTAACGTAGGCATTGCCATTTCTGAAAACATCAATGTCTTCTCCCCTGCCTGCGACGCTATCTTAGATGCTACAAAATTTCAACAGCTATACTCTTATATACTGGCGTCTAAAAAAGCAATGCGAATTATTAAAATGAGTTTTATATTGTCATTACTCTACAATTGCGTGGGTCTATATTTTGCCATAACAGGTCAATTAGAACCCGTAATAGCGGCAATTCTTATGCCTTTAAGTTCTATTAGCATTGTTATTTTTACTACGGTTATGACCAACCTCATTGGCAGAAAACTTCCATAAGCAAAGAATTATTATCAAAATTCATTTTACACCAATCTTAGTAATTTAAGATGGTAAATCTAGTATTCATTTTTTCTTTCTGTAGCCGTATTAAAATAATTTAATCCACAGAAACACGCCATTTACAAATTAATTTTATTTGTTGATTTTCCGCTACTTAATAACTACAAAACAGCACCAAACTTATCAGTCATTTTAAATATTTAAAGAAAATTTTTAAAGTATGACAATTGTCATTTTCTAAGGTTTGCTTCACTCTTACTTTTACGGAATAATTCAGGTAGGTATGAGTGTAATTTATGTTTTACTAGCAATTAGTCTAGTTGTGGCAATTATCTTTTTTGTCGCTTTTATCGTATCGGTCAAGCAAGGACAATACGATGATGCTTACACCCCATCTGTACGTATGCTTTTTGAAGATGAACTGGTCAAACCAAAAGAGACCAAAACTAAAGATTTTAAACAAGAGAAAATCCAACTAAATAAACAAGTATAATTATGGAAGTACAGCAGTTTTATTACGATAACAAAATCGTGAAAAATTTCCTTTATGCCACTATGTTTTGGGGTATTGTGGGTATGTCTGTAGGCTTATTGTTAGCCTTTATGTTCATTTTCCCCAATGTAACCGATGGTATATCGTGGTTAAGTTTTGGTCGTTTACGTCCATTACATACCAATGCAGTAATTTTTGCATTTGTAGGTAATGCAATTTTTGCAGGAGTCTACTACTCCACCCAACGTTTGCTAAAGGCGCGTATGTTCAGCGATTTTCTTAGTAAACTTAATTTTTGGGGCTGGCAAGCCATTATTGTTTCTGCTGCCATTACGCTACCTCTAGGGTATACTAGTTCTAAAGAATATGCCGAACTTGAATGGCCTATTGATATTGCTATTGCCGTAATTTGGGTTGCCTTCGGTGTTAACCTAATTGGTACCATGATAAAAAGAAGACAGCGTCACCTTTATGTGGCTATCTGGTTTTATCTGGCAACTTTTGTAACTGTAGCGGTACTGCATATTTTCAACAATTTAGAATTACCTGTTAGTGCATTAAAAAGTTACTCTGTATATGCTGGTGTACAAGATGCATTAGTACAATGGTGGTACGGTCATAATGCGGTTGCATTTTTCTTGACTACACCTTTCTTAGGTCTTATGTACTATTTTGTACCTAAAGCCGCAAATAGACCTGTATACTCCTATAGATTATCTATAGTTCACTTTTGGTCATTGATTTTTATATATATCTGGGCGGGTCCACACCACTTATTATATTCTGCTTTACCAGATTGGGCACAAAATTTAGGGGTAGCCTTTTCAATTATGTTGTTGGCTCCATCTTGGGGTGGTATGATCAACGGACTTCTAACACTTCGTGGTGCCTGGGATAAGGTTCGTACAGATCCAGTTTTAAAATTTATGGTAGTTGCAATTACCGGTTATGGTATGGCAACTTTTGA
Source organism: Maribacter zhoushanensis (assembly GCF_029350975.1). Classification (GTDB taxonomy): domain Bacteria; phylum Bacteroidota; class Bacteroidia; order Flavobacteriales; family Flavobacteriaceae; genus Maribacter; species Maribacter zhoushanensis. Next base: position 151,074 of record NZ_JARKMR010000005.1, on the reverse strand, counting down.
AGGTCCAATGCTTTCACTTAAAAACGTAAACGCAATTGCCCACTTTAGTGATTGGATTATTGCTCACGTACACGTAGGTGCCTTAGCGTGGAACGGATTCTTGACCTTTGGTATGATTTATTGGTTGGTACCTAAAATGACGAAAAATAAATTATTCTCTATTGGATTGGCTAATTTCCACTTCTGGATTGGTACACTAGGTATTATACTGTATACCCTACCAATGTACGTTGCAGGGTTTACCCAGGCCTTAATGTGGAAAGACTTTAACCCAGATGGTACTTTAGTTTACGGTAATTTCTTAGAAACTGTACACGAAATTATGCCTATGTATTGGATGCGTGCCATTGGTGGTAGCCTTTATATTGTTGGTGCATGTGTTATGATCTACAACGTTGTACGCACTATTAAATCTGGTAGCGTAATAGAAGATGAATTGGCAGAAGCAGCAGCACTTACAACAGTTTCTAAACGAAGAACTGCGGGTGAAACTTTTCATACTTGGTTAGAGCGTAAGCCTATTCAATTAACCATTTTAGCAACTGTAGCTATTTTGATCGGTGGTCTTATACAAATTGTACCTACCATTTTGGTAAAATCAAATATACCCACCATTACAAGTGTAAAACCATATACACCTTTAGAACTAGAGGGTCGTGACTTATACATTCGTGAAGGTTGTGTTAGCTGTCACTCACAAATGGTTCGTCCGTTTAGAAGTGAAGTAGAACGTTATGGCGAATATGCCAAGGCTGGTGAATTCGTATACGATCACCCATTCCTTTGGGGTAGTAAACGTACCGGTCCAGATTTATTAAGAGTCGGTGGTAAATACTCAGACAACTGGCACTTGAACCATATGTACGACCCTCAAAGTACCTCATCTGGTTCCATAATGCCTGCCTATGCTTGGCTTGTTAGAGATGAACATGACAGAAGTAATATTCAAACGAAAATGGAAGCAATGGTGACTTTAGGTGTTCCTTATTCTGAAGAAGAAATTGCAAATGCGTACGAATTGATGGATGCTCAGGCAGAAAAAATTGAGAAAAACTTATATAGTGATCCGGATTTTGCAAAATCTTATGAGGCAGACAAAAAGTATGCTGCTGAAAACGGAGAGGAATTCATAGAAATGAGAGACCGTGAAATTGTATCCTTAATTGCATACCTACAACGTTTGGGTACCGATATTAAGATCAAGGAAACTGGTGAATTATTATCTGATAACTAAAACAAAAAATCATGTTCAAATTTGTAAAAGGTTACATGGAAACTATAGATGGGGTAGCAACCTACCCTATGATATCATTACTAATCTTCTTTGTGTTTTTCACCCTATTATTCTGGTGGGTTATTACAGCATCAAAATCATACATTAAAGAAGTTAGCGAATTGCCTTTAGAAGAAGATAACCAACAAAACAACCAATTATGAAAAACAATACAGCCTGGTGGTTAAGAATAACAGTGGCCTTTTTCCTGGTCGTAGTACTTATGGAAGTTTACATTGATAGTGGTGATAAACCAGCTTTTCTAGCTTACCCTACAATGATGTTTGGCTTTATGGCTCTTATTTTATTGCTTTTAATAGCAATAGCCTTTATAGTTCAAGCTATTGAGAATGTTTTATACAATACGCTAGATGAAGAAGCAAGACTGCGCTATTTAGAAGCCAAAGAAGAAAAATGGGAATGGACATGGGGAAAAAACATGTACAACAAAATGTTGGGCAGTAAACCTATAGAGTCTGAAGGTGAAATTATTCTTGACCATAACTATGACGGTATTCGCGAGTTGGACAACAACTTACCACCTTGGTGGGTGTATCTATTTTATGCTTCTATTGTATTTGGAGTAGTTTACCTACTTCGTTTTCATGTCTTTAATGATTACAATCAAAAACTGGAATACGAACAAGAAGTTGCTGCAGCACAATTAGAAATTGAAGCATATAAAAAGACAGCCAAAGGTCTTGTTGATGCCAATACGGTAGAATTATTAACCGATGCATCTGATATTAGTGCCGGTAAAGGCATTTTTGAAAGTAACTGTGTTGCTTGCCATATGGCAGATGGTGGCGGTGGTATTGGACCAAACCTAACAGATCAAAACTGGATTCTTGGTGGTGGTATTAAAAACGTTTTCCATACCATTTCTGAAGGTGGTCGTGACGGTAAGGGTATGATCGCTTGGAAACAGAACTTAAAACCTGCAGAAATTGCTCAGGTAGCTAGTTACGTTTTAAGTTTTCAAGGTACCACACCTGCTAACCCTAAGGCGCCCGAAGGTGATGTTTGGGTAGATCCAAATGCTCCAGAGCAAGAAGCTCCCGCTGAGGCAGAAGCTACTGAGGTAGTTATAGATTCTGCTGCGGTCACCATGAACTGAGTATAGTGAGAGGGTAAAACCTCTCTTAGCCTATAAAGAGAGAAATAATGTCACAAGATCAAGATAATTTTAGAGATTCCATAGGTACCATTAAGGAAGATGGTAAACGTGCTTGGGTATTTCCAAAAAAACCAAGTGGTAAGCTTTATGAGTACCGTAAGTATGTAAGTTATGTTCTGCTTATTTTCTTGATTGCATCTCCTTTTATAAAAATAAATGGCAACCAGTTCTTAATGTTCAATGTACTGGAAAGACGCTTTAACATTTTTGGTTTTCCATTTTATCCTCAAGATTTTCACCTCTTTGTAATCTCAATGATTATCGGGGTAATTTTTATAGCACTGTTTACAGTTGCCTTTGGACGTATTTTCTGCGGATGGATGTGTCCGCAGACTATTTTCATGGAAATGGTTTTCCGTAGAATAGAATACTGGATCGACGGAGACCGAGGTGCCCAAATAAAACTAGATAGACAAGAATGGAATGCTGAAAAAATTAGAAAACGTGTCTTGAAATGGTTTATCTTTTTTATCATTTCATTCATTATTGCCAATGTCTTTCTTGCCTATCTTATTGGTAGCGACCGTTTAATTCAATACATCACAGATGGTCCTGCCCAGCACGTAAGCACCATGGTATCCTTATTGATTTTTACCGGTGTTTTCTATTTTGTTTTTGCCTGGTTTAGAGAGCAGGTTTGTATCATTGCATGCCCTTACGGTCGTATGCAAGGGGTGCTTCTTGATAATAAATCTATTGTAGTTGCGTACGATTATGAACGTGGCGAAGCTGAAAATGGCAGAAAAAAATGGCGTAAGAATGAAGACCGTGAAGCTCTAGGCAATGGTGATTGTATTGATTGCAACCAATGTGTAAATGTTTGCCCTACAGGAATAGATATTAGAAATGGAACGCAACTAGAATGTGTTAACTGTACCGCTTGTATAGATGAGTGCGATACTATTATGGAAAAAGTGAATCTGCCAAAAGGCTTGATCCGCTACGCCAGTGAAGATGAAATTACCAAAAAAGAGAAATTCAAGTTTACACCACGTCTAAAAGGGTATACTGCAGTTCTAGTTATTTTAACGGGTGTTCTAGTTGGTATGATGTTCTTAAGAAATGACCTAGAAGCAAATATTTTAAGGTTACCTGGTCAGCTTTACGAACACAAAGAAGGTAATATTATAAGTAATGTATACACCTATAAATTACTGAACAAGACTACGAAAACCGTAGAAGATGTTCATTTTAAATTGATATCACCTAAAGGAGAAATTAAACTGGTGCGCCACGAAAATTTTGATGTTGACCCAGAGGCTTTGGCAGAAGGTACATTGTTCATTGAAATTAACCAATCTGCCTTAAGTGGTGATAAGAACAACCTTAAAATTGGGGTGTACAGTAATGATAAACTAATTGAGACCACTACGGCTCGCTTTCTAGCACCACGTAGTTATAAATAGTAATTAAACAGAAATATTATGAAGATTAATTGGGGTACCGGTATTGTAATTGCCATTGTAGCATTCATTAGCTTTATTATGTTTTTTGTAGTTACAATGACTACTAGTCATGATGCTAATCATGATTTGGTAACAGAAGAATATTATAAAGCCGAACTTGGCTACCAGAAAGAAATCGATGCTGAAAGAAATGCAAGTATTGCCTCTTCACAAATAGAAATTAAAAAATCTCCTGAGGGTTTACTCGTAATTTTTCCTGATGGATATGATGATACCAATGTAAAAGGTATCGTATCCCTTTATAGACCATCCAACAAGAATTTGGATTTTGACTTACCCATTAGTTTATCCAATTCACATTTGCTCATACCTGACAATCAATTGTTGGATGGTCGTTGGGATATTAAGGTTTTCTGGGAACACGAAGAAAAAGAGTTTCTTCATAAAGAGAGTATAACATTTTAAATTATGCTATTATCTGCCCTCATATTAGGTCTCATGGGAAGTTTGCACTGCGTTGGTATGTGCGGACCCATTGCCTTTATGCTTCCGGTAGATAGAACAAACAATTATAAAAAATTTGGACAAATATTCATTTATCACTTTGGTCGATTAATGGCATATGGACTAATTGGTCTTGTTTTTGGTCTGTTAGGAAAAGGACTTTCCATTTTTGGCATACAACAAAAACTGTCTATTGGTATAGGTATTATCATGATATTGATTGTATTGATTCCTTACAAAACCTTCAACAAATACAACCTATCAAAACCTATTTACAAAGTCATATCTAAAGTAAAGAACCAATTAGGTAAAGAGCTTAAAAAGAAATCGCCAGATACATTTTTAACCATAGGTTTCTTAAACGGATTTTTACCCTGTGGTCTGGTTTACATGGCTCTTTTTGGATCTATTGCTATGGGCGATGCTTTACAAGGTAGTTTGTACATGATGCTTTTTGGCGTTGGCACTTTACCACTTATGACAGCTGCCATTTACTTCAGTAATTTATTAAAAGGCGGTATACGTCAAAAAGTGCAAAAAGCCATTCCTGTATTTGTTATTATCATTGGTGCTCTCTTTATTCTTAGAGGTCTTGGCTTGGGCATTCCTTATGTATCCCCTGCCCCAGTTACCCAATTAGTATCTAGTGCTATAGAATGTCATAACTAATGACGATATCCAAATAAATCTATTCATATGAAACCGTTACCGAACGAGATTGTACTTCGCCCTAGGTTTCAACTGCACATTCCAAAGAATAAAGAAATTGTTCTTAGCAGGTTTCAACAATCAAAAGAGAATCCGTTTTTGGTAAAACGATTAGATGAGCATGTATTCATTAAATTCAATCAAAAAGAGCATCACTTTTGGTCACCACAGCTCCATTTAGAAATAGATGAAGTAGATGATATTAGCTGTAAGCTATATGGTGTTTTTGGTCCTAACCCTACCCTATGGACCTTCTTTATGTTTGTACACTTTATAGTTGCTACTTTATTTATAATTATAGGTATTTGGGCATATTCAAGTGCATCATTAGGTAAAAACTATCATATACAAGTTGGTCTTATGGTGCTATTGGTTCTTATTTGGTTTGTATTATATTTTGCCGGTAGAAGTGGTAAAAAGAAAGGCGAGCCACAAATGCAGCAATTACTAGACTTTATGCAGAATGTTCTTACAGCATAAATTTTATTTTTTTTAAACTCCTTACTATATTTAATATACCAGAATAACTAACGAATAAAAAATGAAACGCATCTTACTTTTAGCAATAACACTAATATTTCTTAGTGCAGAAACTACTATTGCCCAACAACAAAAAGAAGAACCCAAAGGTGTTAATAATATAGCCTATAAATGGGGAAAAATGGCTTTGGATGCAACAGCATCCGATACCGAAAAATTTAAACCAAGACCAACAATTACTTCGCGATATTTAGGGTTGATTTTCATTTCTATTTTTGATGCATGGTCGTTATATGATGAAAATGCAATTCCTGTTTACCTAAAAAATATAGAAAGAAGACCTTTAGCTGAACAAATACTTTCAAATAAAGAAATTGCCATTAGTTATGCCGCTTTTGGCGCCATGAAAGAATACTATTATTCAGATACCGAAATGTTCAGGAAATTTATGGTTGAATTAGGTCTTGATCCAGACAACACATCAATGGACCCCACTACCCCTGAAGGTATTGGAAACTTAGCCGCCAAAGCAACTATAGAAGCAAGAAAAAATGATGGTAGTAATCAATATGGCAATTCAGAAGGCTCGAACGGAGAAGCTTATTTTGACTATACTAATTATAATCCTGTAAATACTGCAGATGAAAGTACAGACATTAACCGTTGGCAACCTAAGTACTTTTCTGATGGAAAAGGGGGACAATATGCACCAGGGTGCCTTACGCCATACTGGCAAAAAGTAACACCTGTTACTATGACATCTGCCGATCAATTTAGACCGGGACCGCCACCAATGTATGGTTCTGAGCAGTTGAAAAAAGAAGTAAAAGAAGTAGTTGATTTACAAGCCAACCTTTCTGATGAAGATAAGGCTTTGGTCGAGTTCATGCGTGACGGCCCACAATCTGTTCAACAAGCTGGCCACTGGCTAAAGTTTGCCCAAGATGTCTCAAGACGTGACAAACATACTTTAGACCAAGATGTAAAAATGTATTTCTTAACTGAGATTACCGCTATGGATGCCTTTATAGCGTCTTGGGATTCTAAGATGTTTTATGACTATGCAAGACCTTACGCATTGGTTCATGAATATTACAAAGACAAAACGATTAAAGCTTGGGGCGGACCTGGAGTTGGTGTAATAGAAATGAAAGGACAAGATTGGAGACCTTATTCTCCAGATATTTTCTTATGCCCACCATTTCCTAGTTATACTTCTGGTCATAGTACCATTAGTGGTGGCTGTGCAGAAGTACTGCGTTTATTTACTGGCGATGATTACTTTGGTGAATCGGTAGAATTAACACCAGGAACCTTAACTGAAATTGATGCTGCTTTTTACGGAAAACCAGTGACTATAACCTTCCCAACATTTACAGAATCAGCAAATATGGCTGGTATGTCTAGAGTTATGGGAGGTTACCATATTCAAGCGGACAACATAGCCGGTTTAGAATTAGGCAGAGATGTTGCAGCTCAAGCATGGAAATTTTATAATGAGCATTTAGGTATTAAATAAGTGTCTTTTAAGAATATCTAAAACAAATAAACCCAAGGCTTTCACCTTGGGTTTATTCTTATCTATAGTATAGGTTAGTAGCTATATTTTAAATGTGATTACAGGTATTCTAGCATGATTAACTACATCTTCCCCAATGCTGCCATTGAACATATGTGAGATTCCTTTACGGCCATGTGTAGGCATTGCTATGGCATCTGCTAAAATGGTATTACCATAATTCAATATACCTTGTTCTACACTGTAATCGTTGTAAATCTCAACTTGTTGTGCCGAATTGGCCTTAGTTAAAAATTTATTTATTTTTTGATAGGCATCTCTATTACTTAAGAATTCATCGTTTGGCGTATTAATGAAAACAACCTCCATACTAGCACCTAACATTTCTGCAAATTCCTTAGCTTTTTGAAAGGCAGGTAAGTTATCATCGTTAAAATCGCACGCAAACACAAAACGGTCTAAACTTAGATTAGTAATCTCGCCTTTAATTACTAAAACAGGTACCGTTGCGTTACGAACTACTTTTTCAGCATTAGAACCAATAAACATTTCTTCTAATCCGCTAGCGCCATTAGAACCCATTACAATTAAGTCTGCATTATGTTCTTCCGCAATGGCATCTAACTCACTAAATACCTTATAATGCTTTATTACCGGCGTTACTTTTACCCCTTCTAAATAAGGTTTTTCCAAAAACTCCTTTAAATTCTTTTCTGCAAGCTTTACCAAGAATACGGTTTGCTCAATATAAATACCATCAGGTGATGATAGTATTGCCTGATTTAGTTCTAACATGTGAACCACTAACAGCTCAACATCATGCTTTTTAGCCAAATCAGATGCTGCCTTTAGTGCTTGTTCTGATTGTTTTGAAAAATCTGTAAGTACAATTATTTTTTTCATGGTAATTTTATTTAGCATTTATTAAGATTAGGAACTTCTTTTTCTTTTATTACTTAAACCGTCATTGAAAACAACTTGGTATCCGGTTTTTTCTTTTGTAATGGCAAATCAAAAGCCATACATACATTTCTAACAAATGGTCTACCCTTTTCGGTTACTTGAAGACTACGTTCGGTAATGTTTACCAAGCCATCTTCTCTCATTTCTTCTAACCTATCTAGAATACTATCCATTTGTGGTAGATGTAATTTAAATTCGCTCCAAGATGTTTTAAACTGACACATTAAATTTAAGATATGTCTTCTTATAATTTGATCTTCCTCTGTTAAAATATGACCTCTATAAAGCGGTATAATATCATTATCTACCAAATTCTGATATTCTTCTACATTTTTTACATTCTGCGCAAAACCATACCAACTATCACTAATACTAGATGCCCCTAACCCAATCATTAAATGGGTGTTAGAGCTGGTATAGCCCATAAAATTTCTATGTAGTTTACCATTTTGCATAGCCTTGTACAGACCATCTGTAGGTAAAGCAAAGTGATCCATACCTATTTCATGATAGCCATAGTTCAAAAGCAATTCCTTACCTGCTTCATACTGCTTTCTCTTTTCATCTCCCGCAGGTAAATCTGCATCGTTATACCCTCTTTGTCCATTACCTGCCAACCAAGGCACATGCGCATAACTGTAAAAGGCAATACGGTCTGGTTTCAGTTCTTTGGTCTTTTCTATGGTATTTTTTACATGTTCCAATTTCTGATGTGGCAAGCCAAAAATTATATCATGACTTACAGATTCATAGCCTATTTCCCTAGACCAATCTGTAACATTTTTTACGTTTATAAAAGGCTGAATTCTATGAATTGCCTTCTGTACGGTTTCATTATAATCTTGAACCCCAAAACTTACCCTTCTAAAACCAACATCATATAAAGCTTGTAAATGCTCTTTGGTAGTATTGTTTGGGTGTCCTTCAAAACTAAACTCGGCATCAGCTGCTTTATCGGCAATTCTTAAAATTCCATCTATTAAATACTTTAAATTCTCTGGTTTGAAAAAAGTTGGTGTGCCTCCACCTAAGTGCAGTTCCTTTATTATAGGTTTCTCATCAAACATATCACTATATAATCTCCATTCTTTTAAGACAGATTTTATATAGGGCATTTCAACATCGTGTCGTTTTGTAATACGCTTATGGCATCCGCAGAACGTACAAATACTTTCGCAAAAAGGCAGGTGTATATAAAGGCTAATACCAGATACTGCATTGCTCACATGAAAACTCTTTTTTACCGAAGCTTCCCATTTTTTTCCAGAAAAGGTATTGATATCCCAAAAAGGAACCGTAGGATAACTGGTGTAGCGAGGACCAGGCACATTATACTTTTGAACAAGCGAACACATATGAATTTGTTTTTTGACAAACATACATGTCATTACCAGTTTAAAATATGATTTATATCAGTTCAAGCATTAATGAAAAAAGATAACTTTCCAAAAAAACTAACGGATCAATAGACAGGCTTATGTAACCAATGTTACAATACTAACATGTAAGATCTAATAATTTTGTTTTTAAATTTAATAGCATGTTACCACAGGGTTCTAAATTGTACAGTATTATATTTTTGAAATGCCCACGTTGCCACAAAGGTGAATTCTTTGAGGCTAATCCTTATAAATTAAGTAACTTCAATAAAGTAAAAGAGCGTTGTCCAAAATGTGATTTAAAATATAGCATTGAACCTAGTTTTTACACAGGTTCTATGTACGTGTCTTATGCAGTTGGTATTGCCGTAGCTGCTGCAGCGTATGTTCTAACCTTACTTTTTGGCCTAGAGCTTTCTATAGGTGCGTTATTTGTAGTGATAGTTACCGCATTGGTATTAGCAATGCCCTGGATCGCTGCAGTTTCTAAATCTATTTGGGCGAATATATTTTTTAAATTTGATAAAGAAATAGCAAAGAAAATTAATTAACCAAGAATGATTCAGGACTTAAAGGAAGAATACGGAGATATCTTTGAAGAAGAGCTCATCAATGAAATTGTACAAGTAGGTACTTTTAAAGAAGTGCCAGAAGGTTATAAATTCATGGAAATCGGTGACTACATTAGAGGTATGCCTTTATTAATTTCTGGAGCCATTAAAATCTTAAGAGAAGATGAAGATGGTGATGAGTTACTTTTATATTATCTAGAAAAAGGTGATACCTGCTCTATGACCATGGCATGTTGTATGGGCGATAAAAAAAGTGAAATAAGAGCCATAGCCGAAACAGATGCCAAATTGATTATGGTGCCTATTCAGAAAATGGAAGAATGGACCGCTAAATACAAATCTTGGAGAAACTTCGTATTTAATAGCTACCATGTTAGATTAAATGAGCTTTTAAGCACCTTGGACAATATTGCTTTTCAAAAAATGGATGAGCGCTTAATTGGTTATCTGAAAGAAAAGGCAAGAGTAACAAATGACAATATTATTCATAGTACCCACCAAGATATTGCCTATGACCTACATAGCTCTAGAGTGGTTATTTCTAGACTTTTAAAGAAGTTAGAAGAAATGGGTAAAATTAAACTTCACCGTAATTATTTAGAAATATTAGATTTATAATACCTCTGTAACCATTGTTACTGCGCAGGTTTCTTACTCAATTTACATTTGTAATATTAATTATATTACATGGAAATCTTGCATATTTTTGGGTATATCAGTGCCCTAATAATCGGTATATCTTTAGGTCTTATTGGTGGGGGCGGCTCTATTCTTGCTGTGCCCGTTTTAGCTTATCTTTTTTCTATTAACGAAAAAGCCGCTACCGCCTATTCTCTCTTTATAGTTGGTGCCAGTGCACTTGTAGGTGGCTGGAAACAACATTTAAAAGGTTATGTAGATTGGCGTACCGCTATCGTTTTTGGTATTCCTGCAATAATAGGTGTAACGTTGGTTAGACATTATGTGGTACCGGCAATGCCCAATATTTTATTTGAAATTGATAATTTTCAATTTACACGTAGAATGGCCATGTTTGGTCTATTTGCAATTTTAATGATTCCTGCGGCGTACTCAATGCTTAAAAAAGAAAAGAAGATTGAGAATACGGGAGTGGTTGCCTATAACTACCCTTTAATTTTATTAGAAGGACTATTGGTAGGTAGCATTACGGGACTAATTGGTGCAGGAGGCGGATTCTTGATTATACCGGCATTAGTGGTTTTGGCGAATGTTGAAATGAAAGTTGCCGTAGGCACCTCTTTAATTATAATTGCCATTAAATCTTTAATGGGTTTCTTTCTGGGCGACGCCATGACAATGCTCATAGACTGGGAGTTTCTTGCCATTTTTACATCAATCTCATTCGTAGGTATTTTTATTGGTAGTTACCTCAGTAGTTTCATTGACGGTAAAAAACTAAAGCAAGGTTTTGGCTATTTTATTCTTGTTATGGCTGTCTTTATTTTCTATATGGAATTCTTTAAATAAATTTTGGCTTATGTGACAAAAGTCACAGTATAAGACTATTACAAAGGGTAATTTTATGCTACTAATCAAAACATACAACAACATGAAAATAGAACAAATTTATACCGGATGTTTGGCTCATGCAGCCTATTATATAGAAAGTAAGGGAGTTGCGGCAGTCTTTGACCCACTGCGTGAGGTACAGCCTTATTTAGACAGGGCCAAGAAAGACAATGCAAAAATAAAATACGTTTTTGAAACTCATTTTCATGCCGATTTTGTTAGCGGACATTTAGATTTACAAAAGAAAGCAGGTGCAGAAATTGTATTTGGACCTGGTGCAAAACCTGCATATAAAGCAACTACAGCTAAAGACAACCAAGTATTTGAATTAGGTGATTATAAGGTAAAAGTAATACACACTCCTGGTCATACTATGGAGAGTACCACATATCTTTTGATTGATGAGACCGGTAAAGAACATGGTATTATTACCGGTGACACCTTATTTATTGGCGATGTTGGTAGACCAGACTTGGCACAACATGTGGTTGCAGATTTAACCGAAGAAAAGCTTGCCGGGTATTTATACGAGTCGCTTAGAAATAGAATCATGCCACTTAATGATGATTTAATCGTTTACCCTAACCATGGCGCAGGTTCTGCTTGTGGTAAGATGATGAGTAAAGAAACTACTGATACCCTTGGACATCAAAAGAAAGTAAACTATGCTTTACGCCCAGATATGACCAAAGAAGAATTCATTAAGGAATTATTGACAGGATTAACCACTCCCCCAGGTTATTTCCCTAAAAATGTTTTAATGAATATACAAGGTTATGAAAGTTTAGATAAGATTATGGATAGGGCTACTACCCCATTTTTACCAGATGCTTTTGAGGCTGTTGCCAATGAAACAGGTGCTTTGGTCTTAGACACTAGAAATGCCGAAGATTTTGCAAAAGGTTTTATTCCTAATAGTATTAACATTGGTTTAGAAGGTAGTTTTGCCCAATGGGTCGGTGAAATGATACCCGATATTAAACAAGAGATTTTATTGGTCACTTACAAAGACAAGCAAGAAGAAGCCATTACCCGTTTAGCAAGAGTTGGCTATGACAATACCGTTGGCTTTTTAGATGGTGGTTTTGATACTTGGAAGCAATCAGGAAAAGATTTTGAGGTAAGCAACAGAATTGATGCCGATGGATTAGAAGCTGAATATAACGCCGATAAACCTTTAATTATTGATGTTAGAAAAAAGAGCGAATTCGATTCTGAACATGTGGTTGGTGCCATAAACATTCCTTTAAATGAAATTAACCAGCATTTGGCCCAATTTCCAAAAGACGATGCGTTTGTTTTACATTGTGCAGGCGGTTATAGAAGTATGATAGCTGCATCTATATTAAAGCAAAGAGGTTGGACAGATTTTACAGATGTTAGAGGTGGTTTTGAAGCTATTTCAAAGACAAACATACCTAAGACAGCATATGTGTGCCCGTCGACACTATTATAACACTACATTTAAAAACAGCTCTGATTTCTTCTTCAGAGCTGTTAATTTCTAAATACTATGTAACCTAAGTTACTGTATAGCTGTATTTACATTTTTATTTTTGTTTCAATACTAAATTAAAGCATATGAAAGTAGAACAAATATATACCGGCTGTCTAGCGCAAGGTGCTTACTACATTGAAAGTAAAGGAGAGGTGGCAATTATTGATCCTCTACGAGAAGTACAGCCTTATATTAATAAAGCAAATGCCGATAATGCCAAAATCAAATATATTTTTGAAACGCATTTTCATGCCGATTTTGTAAGTGGCCATGTAACCTTAGCAAAGGAAACGGGAGCTCAAATTATTTACGGTCCTAAAGCCAATCCGTCTTTTGATGCCATTATTGCTACTGACAATCAAGTGTTTCAACTTGGTGATATCACCATTACGGCTTTACACACGCCTGGTCATACAATGGAGAGTACTACCTATCTATTAAAAGATAATAAAGGAAAAGACCATGCTATATTCAGCGGAGACACTTTGTTTTTAGGTGATGTTGGTAGACCAGATCTTGCTCAAAAAATGGGCGAGTTAACAGAAAGAGATCTTGCTGGTTATTTATATGATAGTTTACGAAATAAAATTATGCCTTTGGCAGATGACGTAATTGTTTATCCTGCTCATGGTGCCGGTTCTGCTTGTGGCAAGAATATGATGAAAGAAACTGTAGACACCTTAGGCAATCAGAAAAAAATGAATTATGCCTTGCGTTCAGATATGACCAAAGAAGAGTTCATTGAAGAAGTAATTGATGGTCTTTTACCACCACCACAATACTTTCCTTTAAACGTAAAACTGAATAAAGAGGGTTACGAGGATATTGGAAAAGTACTTGAACGTGGTACAAGGGCATTATCGCCCGCTGCTTTTGAGGCAACTGCAAACGAAACTGGAGCTATAGTATTAGACGTTCGTCACCAAGATGATTTTGCAAAAGGACACATACCACGATCCATCTTTATTGGTTTAGATGGTAGTTTTGCCCCTTGGGTAGGCGCTCTAATTGCAGATGTGCTACAACCTATATTACTGGTAACACCGTTAGGAATGGAAGAAGAAACCGTAACTAGATTATCTAGAGTTGGTTTTGATGGAACACTAGGCTTTTTAGAAGGCGGATTCGATGCTTGGAAAAAAGCATCAATGGAATATGATACCGTAAGTCAAGTGAATGCAGCCGGACTTAAAAAATTAATTGAAACTGAAAATGTTTCTGTTTTTGATGTTAGAAAAGAATCTGAATTTCTATCTGAGCATATTATAGATGCCGTGAACACTCCGCTAGATTATTTAAACGATCATTTAGCTGAATTTCCTAACAGTAAATCCTTTTACCTGCATTGTGCCGGTGGATATAGAAGTATGATTGCTTCTTCAATTTTAAAAAGCAGAGGTATTCACAACCTTATAGATGTAAAAGGCGGATTCAAAGCAATTAAAGAAGCTGGTATACCTGTAACGGAATTTGTTTGCCCTACTACATTATAATTTTTTATTGGTTGGTTATTGAAAGAGACGGTCATATACCAAGACCGTTTCTTTCTATCATTAAGTATTAATTAAAACAAAACATCATGTCATTTTTAAGTACACTCTTTGGTAATAAAGAACAAGAAACTACAGGCAATATAACTGTGTTGGACAAAAGAGAATATGCCACACAAATTATTGCCAATAACATAAAACCTTTTGATGTTAGAACCTCATCAGAATATAATAGCGGCCATATTAAGAAAGCGATAAACATTGATTTTTTCAATTCTGGTAACTTCAAAAATTATTTTGAAAAATTAGATAAAGAAAAGCCTGTTTATGTTTATTGCAGGTCAGGCGCCAGAAGTCAAAAAGCAGCTCGTAGACTTTTAAAAATGGGCTTTGAGCAAGTATTTGATTTAAAAGGTGGTTATAACTCTTGGAATTAAAAGTAGACGAGCAATCATTTAACGGTTTGCTTAATACCCTACATTAATTTGTTAATCATATGCGTTCTAAAAATTATAGAATTGGCTATAAATATAAATTTATGAAAAAGATATTTTTATTACTCACAATTGTTTTTGCTTTTAGTTGCAAAGATTTTTCTAAAGGAAAACAACAGACAATTGATAATTCTAAAGATGAATTTTCATATGATTCTATAAAAGATGCTGATACCGAAACAAATGATAGTATATTTTTAAAAAAAGGTAAAATGATAGCCCAAAGCACGCAAAAAGTATTGGGCCAAAACCTTATGTTAAACATTCAAAAAAATGGTCTTGTAGGTGCTGTAGAATTTTGTAATGAAAAAGCATATCCATTAACAGATAGTATGGCTATTGTACATCATGCCAAGATTAAGAGAGTAACTGACAGACCAAGAAATACTAATAATAAAGCAAGCGAAAAAGAGCTTGAATATATTGAATTTTTTAAATCAAAAATTAATAACAACGAGTCTTATAAACCTATATTAACGAACGATAATGGAATCACAAATTTTTATTCCCCTATTGTTACGAACACCATGTGTCTAAATTGCCATGGTATACCAGAAACAAATATCGACCCAAAGGTTACACAGCTTTTGAACGATAAATACCCATATGACCAGGCTGTTGGCTATACAGAAAATGAGGTTAGAGGTATTTGGAGTATTAGTTTTAAAGACGATCAAAATAAATAAAATATGACATCAGTAATTCCTATTCAAAATTTAAAATGTGGCGGTTGTGCCAAAACAATCGTTTCAAAATTAGAGGAGATAGCAACAATTACCAATGTAGCGGTATCTGTAGAATCGTCATCGGTCTCTTTTGATGCTTTGAAACCAGAAGATATACTACTCGCAAAAACAAAATTAAAATTAATAGGTTATCCTAGTTTAGATGATGATAACTCTATGCTTTCAAAAGCTAAATCTTATGTAAGTTGCGCCACGGGTAAACTATCTAATTAATCACACAAAGAAGAAGTAATATAAATTACTTCTTCTTTGCTTTGAAACCATGGGTTATTTGTCCTAAAAAGTTTTGTGGTAAATCTTCATCACCCGGGTAACCTAATCTTACATCACCACTATCTTCTGGTATGTAATTGGTTTTAAATATATAATCCCAAAGACTTAGGCTAATACCAAAATTTACACCATAAGTACCCTCAGGTAAATCATAGGCGTGATGATATAGGTGCATTACCGGGTTGTTTACTATATATTTTAAAGGTCCCCATGTAATCTTTATATTAGAATGATTAAAATGCCCAATGGCAATTGCTGCAAAATGTACAATATAGGCTTGCTCGGGTTCAAAACCACCAAGAATCATTACACCAAAAGTTTTTAAAGGTTTGTATAATAAGTTTTCCATCCAATGGTATCGTAAATGCGCCGCAAAACCCATTTCTTTGACACTGTGGTGAACTTGATGAAATTTCCAAAGAAAAGCATACTTGTGCAATAAGGTATGCGTGAACCATTGTACAAAATCTAGAACGATAAAAAATAATAGTAATTGACCCCACATTGGCCAGGCAGATATATCTATGATCGCTAAACTATTTGCTTTTATACCAATATCATTAAAAAAAACCTGTAATAATTTATAAATACCACTTATGGCTATGGCGAATAGAAAGAAATTAAAGAACATATAAAAACCGTCTAACCAAAAGTCTTTTCTAAATACACCCTGCTGTTTTCTCCAAGGAAAAACAATTTCTAATGACCATACAATCAAGGAAATTAGAATGAGTCCCCAGAAGTAATTTAGGTACCAGGGCACTTCGAAAATAATGGATTTCCATGTCCAACTTAAAGTTCCTGTAATTGCATTTAAAAAGGCATCTAAATATGCTTTCATTACTATAACGCTTTTTGCAAAAATACTTTTTAAATAACAAAATCACTGTAACCAATGTTACATTTCAATTGACTGATTTTTAGCATTTTTACTTATGACCAATATCATTTTTAGCACTTCAATTTAGTACTACCTTACCATTGAAAAGTTAACTAAACGTTGCTTACTTTAAGTTAAGTCTAAAATTGAGCAACAACATTACATAATGTTTTAAATCATAATTTAAAAACTAGTATCATGAAAAAAAATATGGGAACAACAGATAAGTTTATAAGATTCATAATTGCCGCTATTCTTCTAATTGCGTTTTTCACAAATGCAGTTACTGGTATTTTGGGTTATGTTGCATTAGCTATTGCAGCGATTTTTATATTAACTTCTTTCGTAAGTTTTTGCCCTCTGTATACGCTATTTGGTGGCAGTACTTGTAAGGTTAAATAGTAAGATTATTATCTAAAAATTATAGTTTAGAATGACATCTAAATGAAACATATCTACCTTATTAAAAAATAAATTAGGATTATCTGGTATATCACCATTTCCTATTTTAGAGGTCAATAATAGCTCTGGTCTTAAACGCTTCAGCTTTTTAATATTGAAGAAAATATCTAGATTTATATGCGTGTAATCTGGCATAGCATATTTATTTAAAACAGCATTGGTTGGATCTGGTTTCCAGTGCTTACCAATACTTAATATAGATATAAGATTTAGATCATTTAACAATGCAAAGTCTTCTTTATAATTTAGAACCAATGCATGATTATCTGCAGAACCTTCGCTACGTTCTCGCTTTTGAAAACTAAAAAGGTCTTCTCTACCCCATTCTCTTGGCGAGATAAATTGACCATGGGGTAATATTCTATTGTATGCCAAAGATAGCAGTCCTGCTTTGCTTTCATGAGCAATTTTTAATCCTACTATATCTGCAGAATTTTGGTTGTAATAGCGAAGCGAGTCTACACTGCTTCCACCATTACCCAGTTTATTTTGATGCAACCACTCCCCTTCTAACATCAATGATTCAGATATACTATAAGATGGTTTTAAATAGATAGAATTCGATATATTATCTACAAATTGATTCCATATATTCACTTTAAATTTATCGGTTATCTTATAATCCACATTTGCCAATAGTATATAATCAGATGCCGTATTATTGGCATACCGCGATGCCGTACCTAATTTGTTCCTACCTACGGGGTAAGTTCCTATGCTTTCTCCTATTCCATAAAACTCTCCGGTAGATCTTGGTGCTATTTCATTTAGTACACCTAATTGAAACTTTGTTTTTTCTACATTAAAATTATACCAAAACCCTTGGACCAAAGTAGGTATCATTCTGCCATCTTCTGGGTTAATCAACGGTGTATTAATTTTCATCCGCCCAAGCGCAAATGAATGCTGAGCTAGGTGATATTTCGCATACAGTTCTCCCAATAAAAAGAGAGCATCATTACTTAAATCCAGCCTATCAAATAACCCTTCTTCATACCTACTTATTCTTCCTGTGGTGGCATCAGGTGCCTTCAAATCTTGTAAGCCAATATTGGTTGAGTTGTAAAGGGCCACTCCTAATTCTAAATTCTTTAATAATTTATACTCGTACTTTATTTTACCACCCGTTGCCAATGCATGAAAATCTTTCAATTCCCCTTTATTTGACGTCATCATATAATAGGTTCGCCATTGCCCAGATAATGTGCCTTTTTTCTTTACCGCAACAGAATCTTGTGCCTTAGAAAATATAGGCAGACAAAAAATGAGCAGATATATTAATCGCATGGGGTTACTTTGTTTTAGTGATTCCGTATTTCTCTTTATAGAAATCCATTATTGGTAAAAATGGTCCATTTTTATGTTGCTCTGGAGAAAAATCATCTACCCACGGTCCGTAGGGTGTAGAGACTGGTTTTAGCTTCTTATCAGGATAATCGTTTACAGTATTCAATTTATGTGGCCTAGAGAAACTATTAATATATCCTGCTACATGATACGCTTCTTCGTCGGTCAGTTTAGGGTTATCCCAGGTCGCTTGTAAATAGGGCATATTACTCTTAATAAATTCTGCCGAAGTGATTACTCTATTCATACCTGCACCATCGTTAAAACTATCTGGACCCCATAGTGGTGGATACGTGTAGCTTTTACCATCAATAGCATTGAGAACTCCCGCTCCATTTTCCCCATGACAGATAACACATTCTTTTTGATATACCTGTCTTCCTTTTTCTAAATTCACAGCTACAGCAGGTATCTTTATTTTTGGGTATCCTTTAAACTCGGCCTTTCTATCCTCTGGCACCCCTTCACTCAACCAATCCATATAAGCTACTATGGCCACCAATTTATCTGAGTCTGACGGAAGCATTTTTCCATTCATACTGCGCTCCATGCACCCATTAATTCTATCTTGAATAGTACCCACTTTATTGCCCCTACCACCAAACTGTGGAAATCTCTCTAAAATACCTACCCATGACCCTGAACCTGCCTGAGCTCCTTTTTGTAAATGACAATTGGCACAAGCCAAATTATTACCGCTATATCTATCTTCGGCACGGGCTGCATTGGGACCCATATATTTTGAAGTCTCAGCTATTAAATAATAGCCTTTTTTGACCACCGTCGACATATTCTTAATTTCAGCGATTGCATCTTTGGGTTGCCATTTGTCAATAACTACAATATCCTTTACTTGTATTGTTTCTTCACTTTCTTTAGTAGGCTCATAGTTCAAAAGCCATATAAAGACTAGCCCTACTAACACAAACACAATTGTAAAGAGCTTAAATAGTTGTTTCGCTAAAATTCGTAAATCACCCATAGAAATGTAATCTTACGCTAATTTAAATAACGAATCTATAAATATTGAAAGTTTATTGATGTAACAATAGTTACACTTGCGTTAAATGCTTTAACTTACTTTCATTCTTTTCTAAAATTACGGACATTAGTAACTCATATTATTAAACCAACAAATCATTCATTTTAAATATAACGAGCACATGAGAAAAACACTTTTACTTATTATAGCGATTATGGCAGTACAACTTACAACGGCACAAGAATGGACAACACCTATAATAGAAGGTTATGGAAAAATTAAGGAATTCAAAGAGGTAGCCATACAACCTGACCCTAACAAAGAATATAAACTTGTTTTTGACCTAAAAGATGAGCGTGAGTTGGATGGCATTAATATTGGTTATTTTAAAATTGCAAGAATGATTAATATGCTAGGTGCAGGGGGCGTTTCTGCCGATAAAGTAAATATCATCGCTGCTGTACATGGTGGTGCCACTTTCACTGCTTTAAACGAAACTAAATACAAGGCTAAATATGAAAAGGCAAACCCAAATGAAGCTGTAATAAAATTATTAAAAGATTACGGAGTAGAATTTTATGTTTGCGCGCAAGCTGCTGCCGCAAGAGATATTAGCGCTGCAGATTTAAACCCGAATACAGAATTAGGATTATCCGCAATGATGGTTCTTGCCAATTATCAAATGGACGGATATATTTTTATGCCGTAAGCACTTATCTATTTAGATAAGGCGTAAGGTTTACATACAAAAGCGACTTTTGAAAAGATTACATTACTATAACTTTTAAATATTAACAATGGCAAATTCAAGTTTATCGAAGATTGGATTAAATACAGAAGATTCAAACGATATTGCAACACATTTAAATGACCTATTATCAAATTACCAAATGTTTTATATGAACCTTAGGGGTTTTCATTGGAATATTAAGGGTCGAAAGTTTTTTGAGCTTCATTTGAAATTCGAGGAACTTTATAATGATGCCTTAATCAAGGTTGATGAAATTGCAGAACGAGTGCTAACCTTGAGCAACACTCCAATACATACGTTTACCAAATATATTGAACAATCTGAAATAGAGGCTAGTGAAAATGTAGTTGATGGCGATGAAGCTATAGACAACATTTTAGATAGTTTAAGCATACTTTTAAAAAAAGAAAGAGCTACCCTAAAAATAGCTGCCGAAGCCGAGGATGAAGGCACTGTTTCTTTAATGAGCGATTATATTACCGAACAAGAGAAATTGGTTTGGATGCTATCTGCCTATCAAGACTAAATTCTCAAAAATATCTTTTATATCCCCAAAATTTGCTAAACAAGTTTTGGGGATTTTTTTTACTATCATTTTAAGAAAAATATAGAACAACCTTTTGAATAGGTGATTTTTAGATTAAAACTAAACCTGTTTTCATTACATGAATTTTAAAACATATTTACCATAATTATTCGCCTTTAAATGTAACATTGGTTACCTTTAATTATCATGTGAATTATACCTTTACATATAAAAAAAATTGAAAAGAATTTAGACTATGGAAGACATGCTTTTCTATGACCGAATGCAATTTGCTTTCACTATTACTTTCCATTATTTGTTTCCACAACTTACTATGGGGCTTTCATTAATGATCGTCTATTTTAAATGGAAATTTCTTAGAACTCAAATTATAAAATATAATGATGCCGCTAAATTTTGGATGAAAATTTTCGCTCTTAATTTTGCTATGGGTGTAGTCACGGGTATACCTATGGAATTTCAGTTTGGGACTAACTGGGCAAAATTCTCTGAACTTACAGGTGGAATAATAGGACAGACACTTGCTATGGAAGGTATGTTCTCTTTTTTCTTGGAATCATCATTTTTAGGTCTCTTTCTTTTCGGAGAAAAATTAATGGGTCAAAAGCTGCATTTCTTAACTGGCTTTTTAGTATTTCTAGGTTCATGGGCCAGTGGTTATCTTATAATTGCTACACATTCATGGATGCAGAACCCTGTAGGTTTTGAAATTTTAGAAAACGGAAAATTTGTTTTAAATAATTTTGGTGCATTATTTTCTAATCCGTGGTTACTACCATCTTATTTGCACAACCAATTAGCTTCCGTTATAACGGCTTCTTTTGTAGTAGCGAGCATTGGTGCTTTTTATTTGTTAAGTAAGAAGCATAATGAATTTGGTAAATTATTTCTTAAAACCGGTGTAATTTTCGGATTGGTGTCTTCTGTACTTGTTGCATTCCCAACTGGTGATCTTGTGGCAAAAAATGTAGTAAAATATCAACCTGTGACATTTGCTGCAATGGAAGGTATTTTTGAAACTGAAGAAGGTGGTTCTGAAATTGTATTGATCGGGCAACCAGATATGGAGTTCAAAAAACTGGACAATAAAATTGCCGTTCCCAATGTACTTAGCTTTCTAACGTATCAAAAGTGGCATGCCCAAATAAAAGGTCTAAATGAGTTCGATGAAAAAGACTACCCTACAAATATACCTGGATTATACTATTCTTATCATATTATGGTTGGCTTGGGAACTATTTTCATAGGCTTAATGGGTATAGCTGCTTTTCAACTATGGCGTAAAAAATTATATACTAGCAAGTGGATCTTATGGTCTATCATGTTCATGCTTCCTTTTCCATACATTGCAAATACCACTGGTTGGTACACTGCTGAACTTGGACGCCAACCCTGGTTGGTATATAACCTGCTAAGAACCTCTGAAGGTGCTTCACCTACCGTATCTGCAGGCAATACGCTGTTTACCCTTTTAGGATTTATAGGGCTGTATTTATTGCTGGGAATGTTATTTTTAATTCTCGCCGGTAAAATCATAAAAAAAGGACCTGAACTTCAAAACTTATAAATTATGGAATTATTCTGGTACATTGTTTTAATGGGCATGCTTGGTATGTACGTCATTCTAGATGGTTACGATTTTGGTGCTGGTATAGTACATCTGTTCTTTGCTAAAAAAGAAAAAGATAAAAAAGCGGTAACTAACGCTATAGGTCCTTTTTGGGATGCCAATGAGGTTTGGTTAATTGCATCTGGTGGAGTTTTATTTTTTGCTTTCCCTACCCTGTATGCGTCTTCTTTTAGTGGTTTTTACTTACCGCTAATAATGATTTTATGGTTGCTTATTTTTAGAGCCATTGGTCTAGAACTTAGGGGGCAATACCATAACGAGATGTGGGAGTCTATTTGGGACAAGGCTTTTGGTATAGCAAGCTTGTTACTAGCACTATTTTTTGGTGTAGCTTTAGGCAATGTTGTACGTGGTGTAAATTTAGGTATGGTAGAAAATGGAGAATCTGCCTATGAAGCCCATTACTTCTTTTTACCCCTATGGAACCCCACCTTTAGTCCCACGGCAGAACATTTAGGTATTATAGATTGGTTTACCTTATTGCTAGGTATCATTAGTGTGGTTGCACTTACCATACATGGTGCTAACTGGATTATTTTTAAGACCAATGCAGAATTGAATACTAGATTAAAATCAATAATTTTTAAATTGAATTTTGTATTGTTGGCACTTGTAATTACTTCAATACTTATTTGGCATATCATAGAACCTAAACCATTTACAAATTTTCTTGACAAACCTTTTCTATGGCTTTTCCCTACTATTACTATAACAGGTCTTGTTGGTCAATTTTGGATTAAAAAATTTAAAAAAGACGGATATGGTTTTCTCTTTTCGGCTTTATTTCTGTTTGGTGGTTTTGCCTCTACGGCGGCTTCTATTTTTCCAAAAGTATTACCATCTACCAATTCTATAAACCCATCATTGACTATTTATAACGTGGCAGCTGATGAATACGGATTATCCGTTGGTGTTTACTGGTTTGCCATTGCCATAGTTTTAGTTGCCGTTTACATGTTTGTACAATACCGCATTTTCAACGGTAAAATGGATGACGTGGGCTATGGAGAGCATTAAAAAAATTTTATAATAATGACTGGCTCATTAATTTCTCTTTTAAGCATAGCTATGGGTATTATAGCTGCAAATATTATGGGGTTGATGTTTAAGCACTATTCATTTGGTGTCACCGGAAACACGCTTATAGGTGTATTTGGCAGTATTCTCGTCATTCAAACCTTTGGTAGATTAGGCTTTAACGCTTGGTATATAATAGAAGACGGCGATTTTAGCAGCTCACTATTAACCATTAATTTAGTAGTATCCACATTAGGTGGCTGTTTAGCTTTGGTCGTTGCAAAAATAGTTTATCAAAAACTTAACAATAGCTAAAATCACTCACTATTAGACACTTAAACATCATAACCTTGTTTGGAATATAACTATGTAACTATTGTTACTTTATATTGATGTCCTTTATACGTTCTTTGCGCTTTAGAACTAGATTTTTCAAGAAAATGAATTTACTATATGATCCCTGGCCATGGTATATTGCCGGTCCTTTAATTGCCTTGACAATGTTTATTCTGCTTTATGTAGGTAAACAGTTTGGCATGTCTTCAAACCTTAGAACCATGTGTTCTATTGGTGGAGCGGCTAAATATTCTGATTTTTTCAGATTTGATTGGAGAGCGCAACGTTGGAACCTTGTAGTTGTGCTAGGTGCCATAATCGGCGGTTTTATTGCTTCAAATTTCATGTCGGACAACACGGTAAATATTAATCCGGAGGTTGCTCAACAACTTGCTACGGATTATGGAATAAATAGTGCCGGCGAGGCATATTTACCACCTGAGCTATTTGCTTCTGAAAACCTAACCGACCCTTCTGTTCTTGCTGTTTTAATTTTAGGCGGATTCATGGTTGGTTTTGGTGCACGTTATGCCGGTGGTTGCACTAGCGGTCATGCTATATCTGGTCTAAGTAATTTGCAATTGCCTTCTTTAATTGCCGTTGTCGGTTTCTTTATTGGTGGGCTAGTTATGATTCACCTTTTATTCCCTCTAATTTTTAGCTAAATGAAGTATTTAAGTTATTTGACCATAGGTATATTTTTCGGTATCATCATGTATAAATCTGAAGCTGCGTCGTGGTTTCGAATTTATGAAATGTTCCAATTTGGATCTTTTCATATGTATGGTATTATTGGTTCTGCATTGGCCATAGGTGTTGTGGGTGTACAAATCATTAAAAAGAACAATATTAAATCTATAGACGGTACTGAAATGAACTTACACCCTAAAAACAAAAGTGTTGCCCGTTATTTAATTGGTGGTATCATCTTCGGATTAGGATGGGCGTTGGCAGGTGCTTGCCCAGGACCAATGTATGTGCTTGCAGGAGCAGGCTATTTTTCAATTTTAATTGTAATTGCAAGTGCCATTCTTGGAACTTTCGTATATGGTATCATAAAAGACAAGTTACCTCATTAAAACTGGTTTAACTGTGGTTTGATATTTTAGGAGACAGCCACATCCACCCCACACCCAATAAAAATAGGATGTAAAATAGAATTGGAGACATAGGGCTTTTTATTACTACTGCCCTATTTTCTTTTACCTCAGCGCTAAAATGTTTGGTATTGGCAGCTCTGTTTTTGAATGCGGATAAAGATTTCCAATCATCAGGACCATACACGTAGTATGAAAATTTTGAGGTACTGTCAGACTTAACTTTTAAGGTATTCCATCCTTTTTTCGTGGGATAAATTGTTCCCGTATATTTAAAAGGAACCGTTGCATTCTGAAGCAAAGAAACCCTATTTTCATCTGTTTGTATAACAGATAATTCTTCTAAACTTGTACGTAATGCGAAAGAATAAGGCTCATCAACTTTAGGTATTTCTGTTAGGGATTGCCACTGTACCGACAGCTCTTTTTGCTTTACTACGTTATCTAAAATCTGGGTCCAAATATTCTTGTATACTTGATCTTTCCCATTCAACAATAATTGATAACTATTTAACATTGTTGTAGTTGCAACCCTACCTAAGCCCATTTGTTTATAAAATGACAAATCTGTAGCTCCATTGACTCTTATAACATTTGTAGCAAAATCTTTCGTAAACTTAAATGGATATTTTTCTAATGTAATGTTAGTATTTGGTAACTGAACTTCTTTGATACCGTCTCTCTTAAATGTAAAATAAGAGGTATTTGCTCCTAAATTAAATAACCAATCACTTGGTTGTAGAAAAAGACCTAATCCGTTTTCCCTAATACTATTTTCAAAACGATGCTTTACAGATCTACCAAAATTGAAATAGGTATCTGCATCTGCAATGACCACATCATAAGTATTCAAAGATTCTTCGGTAAATTGATAAACGGGCGATGCCTTGGTATTAAAATATTCAAACTTATACTTGCCTTTTGTGAGTTGACTGCGTACCGTTACTTCATAACCTGCATCGGCAAGAAAGTTTTTTAGATATTTAGTTTCAAACGTAGGAAACGTATTGACTATTAAAATGCTGACTTTCTCCTTTTCCCGAATAGTTATCGGTAACGGATTTGCCTTCACCACTTTACCAACACTATCTTTTTCTGTCAATAGAAAAACAAAATCGCCACTCACTTTTGGAACCGACTTCAACGAGAAATCATTCACAGAATTCTCTTTAAAATCAATGGAATCAAGACCATTTCCTCTAGAATCTTGCAATACAAGAAATGAACCTTCTATGGGTTTAGAAATTTTCCCTTTTACCTTTACATCATCTCCTAAAACAATTTGCTTAGTAAAGTCTAACTGTGTAATGCCAGACTGAATTTTATTGGGAATATACGTTGTAGGGAGACTATCAAATGCATAAAAATCGTAGGGCTCTACCCCATTACCAATAATGATTAGATTGGTGAGCGAATCTAAAGCCGAACGAATCGATTTCTTAGGATTATACTCTAACACCTGAATACCCTTGTAAATACGCTCTAAACTGTCTTGTTGCTTTTTCCTGAAACCATCTGTTAAAAGCAGTCCTTGTTTATCTTGTAAAGCCAATTCTTTGGTAGGTTCAAGAATTAGTAATGCCAACGATAAAATTGAGACACATGCGATTAACGAATTCAGAATAAACCGCCCTTTATTTGGTGCCTTCCATTCCTTAAAAATATAGACTGCAAGCAACAACACACCGCCCATAATTACGGGAACTATCAAATCTTGCTGTAAAAATGAATAACCATCAATCATATACTTCCAGCTGTTTTAGAAATAATGAATTGATTTCGTCTACATACATTTTTTCAGCTCCGGGTTTTTGTGGAGCTTTTGGTAATGCCAAGAACAATCCCTTTTGAACAAACCTAAAATTTTCTATTGTTCTACCTGTATTGTTCTCTATCCTTTTTAAACCTTGTAACACCTGTAAATACTTACCAGGGTTCTCTATTGCCAACTGTGCCAATTCATTACCTGCAGCTGTAAAAAGGGCATTATCGCTCTTAGTATACGCATTTTCCTTTTGCACCAATTGTTCTAACCGACCAATAGCTTTTTCAATGGCTTCAAAAGGTTCTTCTGCTGTAGTCGATTCATTTTTCCTATAATTTTTAATATCCTTTATTTTACCGGTAAGTCTGCTGTCTTCTTTGATCGGTGGTGGATCAAAACCTATTCTGTGTACATAAATACGCGCGCTATTTTTTATTTCTTGAATATATTTTAAAGCGTCATATTGAAAGGGTAAAGACTTTTCTGGCTCATACAATCGTAAATGTAATTCAGCATCCCACATAATACTTAATGCCTTTCGCAATTTCGTTTTCAACGATTCTTCAAATAATGTGGATTCCTCTGGATCATCGTGATTATGAAGATAATCATGTAAGGGGTCTTCTGGTTCTTCCGCATCACCTTCATGCCCATGTTCATGTTGTTCTACTAAATTATGCTCATTATCACCATCATGATCATGCATGAAATCTTTTATTACATTTTCTTGATCTTCAGCGTGATCATGCTCTTCACCTTCTTCATGACTTTCGATCTCAGCAGGCGCTTCTTCCATCTCAGCTTCATCACCCATAAACTGACCATATTTTAAACGTAGCGCTTTCTGATCAAACCCTAGTTCATTACTTCGAGTTTTAAATTCTTCAATCGTTATGCTCGGTTTATCTTTTATGAGCTTCTCCGTATCAATAATCAATTGCCTTTGACTTCTGAAATAATCGGGCATTTGATCTACGCCTAAAGTTCCTTCTACTCCAAATTGTTCGCTAACCGTATCTTTGATGACTGCAAAATAAGTTTCGCTCCGAGCTACATTTCTTCTCGGTTGTTTTTCATCAAAGGCTTCTATGTAGAAATACAGCTCATCGCCTACTTCCATTTTTAGGGCATTTAAATCCAATGTTTTGGTTGCTCGTATAGATTTAACTCCTTTTGACATGGCTTCCTTAAAATTCAATTTTTCTTCCCTAAATTTCACCGACTCGCCAGTTCCTTTACTTACCGTAGTGATGATGTAGCTTTCATCAATTCCAAAATCATCTGTAATGGAGCTTTGTAGTTGCACAATTTTCTTGTCTGAAAAATCGAAATAGGTGTACTGTTCCAAGCCAAGTATTTCAATTTCTGGCGGATCATCTGCCGTAGCTTCTAACGAAAACAAATCTGACGTAAACTCTGTTCCTTCCTCATTTTTGAATTTGAAACTATAGAATCCTGATGCTTTCAATGGTAATTCTATTTGATAATCGTCCCCTACTTTATTTAATGGTTTTAGTTCTCCCATTACATCTAAAACGGGTTCAACAACAGGATTATCAAATTGTAGGCTCCATATCACTTTAGAACCCGCAACTGCCTTAATATTTGCGTTAGCGGTAGTTTTACTGCCTAATCTAGTATAGGAGGGATAAACAACTGTAATTTTCTGATTCTCAATTTCAGGTATACTACTATCTTTTTGTAGACTATCTATTGCTACAAACTGAATCTGTTCCGTATTCTTGGGGTTATTCAGTATTTCATCTACACTTTGAAATAGGTTCATTTGATGTACTATTAACCCAATAGCAATGCATGCCAACATAACCAAAAATGCTTGTTTTAATCCGTTTGGCGGAGTTATGCCTCCTAACCTTTTAGACAGCTCTTCTGATACTCTATAGCGCTGTAATTTCGCTAAATTGGACAATGAATCTTCTGGTTGTAACAACAATCCTGTACTGAAAGATGCTTCTGAAACATGGGCGTCAATAAACGAGCTAGTGGTATTTAAGTTATGTTGCCAAGGTTTTTTTACCAGGATAACAAAGAGCAAACCAACTACAAATGCTACCAAGCCTACTAGTATATTTTTAGTGATAAAATAGCATAACACAGCAATGCCTAAAGCATACAAAACAGCCTCGGTGTACGACAACAACTGCCAACGCTTTTGAAATTTCGTTAAATGTAGTTTGCCCTGCTCCATTACTGTTTACGTTTATGTGCCACAAAGCGTTCTACCAATAATAATACTAGAAGTAATCCCCATAAATACGGATTCACATTAAAACTTGCCAACTGTTTTTCCTTGCTTTTTACAGCTACATAGTTGGTTTGTATTTCTGATGCTGCAACTGAACGTTTATCTACGTGAATCAGTAATTCTTGCAACTCACTATTAACCTCTAAGACATCAAGTAATTTCTCCGTTACTCTTTCCGATACTGCATTTTCAGATGTTATACGCTTAGTCAAATAATAGACAGCATCCTCTTCTGCAGTAACTATGATAGACTGTGCCATAACATCTTCTCTCAATACCAATAGTTTCTGTGCTGCTTCAGGTTGTGGTTTATTGCTAAGCCAAATAACTACATCTGCCTCGTTTTTTGAAATTTCCTCGCTATCTAATTTAGACGTTACATTAATTTCCCGATCCAAATAAATAGCAAGGGCTTTTAACGATGCCTCTATATACCTTTTATCTTGCTGCAAGCTATCCGCATAAAAGAGGGCTATTTCTATAGGGTTTTGTACAATTACAGGTACTTTTTTTACTGGGTCATGTTTTGAGATCACCAGACTATCACCACTAGAAGAAAGTGTAAAATCTTCTCCCAAGGCTATTTTTCTACTACTGACTTTAGTTTCACCAGCACCACTCCATCCTGTATATAATTGTAATTCGTTTTCTCGTTTGTATGCTAGTAACGGAGTTTCTTTTGATAATGCGCTGTCAATAACGATCCAGTTTATGTTCTGTCTGCTTTCTGGTCTTGCTCCTTTTAACCCGCTGGCAAAACCATTTGTAAAAACCACGATGCTGTCTGTAGGCAACTCTTCCATTTCAGATACCAGCGCCCAGTAATCTTGCACAGCATCTAGCTTTGTAACTTGTTCCTCTCCCTCATTTAAAGGCAACCCTTTTTGTAAAAGTCTTATTTCTTGATCATTGCCTTCTTCTATAAATTGAGACATGAAATCGGCATTCTGTGCCAGTTCTGGTTCAACCACATACGTGACTTTGCTATTACTAATTTTTGCATGCCATTGTGGTTTTGCCATCAAAACAACCACTAACGAAATAATGCCCATTCGCAATAATAACAACCATAATTCATTCAATTGAATGCTGCTAGATTGTTTAGATTTTGATTCTGACAACAACTGTACACTACCAATCTTTATCGTCTTTGCTTCCTTTTTACTCCATAGATGGATTGCTATCGGAACTAGAAGTCCAAATAAAGCCCATAAATATGAAGGATGTGCAAATGACATATTAACCGAGTCTTTTTCGTTGTTTTAAAAATAATAGCAAAGCTTCGCCCAATGGTGCATCCATTCTAAATACATGGTGATCTATCCCGTTGGACAATAATTCTTCCTTGATTTTTTTTAACCTGAACTCCAGATTGTTTAAATATTCAGTTTTCGCCTGCTGCGTATCTACTTTTATTCTTGCTCCCGTTTCCCAATCTTCAAAGGTGATATTAGGTCCATAATTGAAATCCATCTCCGCAGCGCCCATAACCTGCAAGACTACAACCTCATTTCTGGCGGATTTCAATCCTTTTATAAATTTTGAAATCTCTTCACTAGTTTCGTACATATCCGTCAGGAAAAAAACTAACTCCTTCCCTCCTCTGTTAGGTATGCGTTTGTTAGAAATATGGGTTGCCGGCCACTTGCCTGTAGTTGAAATATTTATCAATTCTAATAACAGTCTGTTGTAATGCTTTTTATCTGCCTTAGGGTAAATACTGACTACATCACTTTCATTTAAAGCAAATAGCCCCACGGCATCGCCTTGCTTATGTGCCATGTATGCCAGCGTCGCTACCAACACACGCACAAAATCTACTTTTGAAAGCGCTTCTTCTTTATGCAACATAGATGCGCTGGCATCTACGATAAACTTAATGGTCACCTGACTTTCAATTTCTGACTGCTTGATGTAGTATCTACCGGAACGTGCCAACATTTTCCAATCTAGCAATCGCAAATCGTCACCGGGTTCGTAACCTCTGTACTGGCTAAATTCCATCCCAGGACCCACACTAGCACTTCTATTTAAACCAGACGTAAACCCCTCTACCACAATGCGCGATATCAAGGAAAGTCCCTCAACCGTATTGATGACTTCTGGTTTTAATAAATTGTGATAGTCCTGTTTTGCCATGTACTCGATAATGGAGCGTTAGTTATTCGCCTTTTATTGCAATAGCATTCAATAAGTGTGTTGCTACTTTGTCTGAAGTAATGCCTTCTGCTTCTGCCCTGAAATTTACCAACACCCTATGTCGAAGTACTGGTAACGCTACACTTTTGATATCATCCAACGTAACTGCTAATCTACCTTCTAACAAAGCGTTAGCCTTCGCCGTTAAGATCATTGCTTGACCTGCACGCGGACCTGCACCCCAATCTACCCAGTCTTTTACATAAGCATCGGTAGTGGTCTCTGGGCGGGTTGCTCTAATAATATCACTTACAAAACTGATTAAGGCGTCACTGATAGATACTTCTCTAACCAATTCTTGAAGGCGTACAATATCATCACCAGAAATTACTTTGTTCAGTTTCTTTTTGAAGGTTCCCGTGGTAGCCTTTAGAATAGCTTCCTCGTCTTGTTTTGTTGGGTACCCTATTTTGATGTATAACAAGAATCTGTCTTGCTGTGCTTCCGGCAAAACAAATGTTCCTGATTGCTCAATTGGGTTTTGCGTAGCTAGTATAAAAAATGGTTTATCTAAGGGATAGGTTTTATCACCGTAGGTTACTTCAAATTCTTGCATCGCTTCCAACAATGCTGCCTGTGTTTTTGGTGGGGTACGGTTTATTTCATCCGCCAGGATAATATTAGAAAAAATAGGACCTTTGTTGAACTTAAAGAACTTTTTACCGGTAGTTTGATCTTCCTCTAAAATCTCGGTCCCAATAATATCCGAAGGCATTAAATCGGGCGTAAACTGTATTCTTTTAAACTTTAAATCGATGGCATTCGCCAAAGTTCTGATCATTAAGGTTTTTGCCAAACCGGGAACCCCTTCTAACAATGCATGACCACCGGCTAAAAACGTAATCAATAATTGCGATACGGTTTCTTCTTGCCCAATAATCACTTTTCCAATTTCTTGCTTTAGGGCACTTAATTTACCTGAGAGCATTTCTACCTCATCTGCAATGCGTTGTAATTCTTTATCCATTCAAAAATATTTTATGAGGTTAGGGCGTACATAACAATGTTGACCCCAAACCGTGTATTGTCTATTTTGTACCAGCGTTTGTTTCTAAAATCATAATCCCACTCGCAACCGTAGTCTTTGTTGCTATACAGTACCGCAATTCTACCGTTTACCACAATAGCTTTTAAATAATCGTGTACCAGATCATCTCCCCAACCATTCAATTCTTGTGATGTGGTCGGCGGACCGTCTTCAAAGTCGAAGAATATTGTATAGATTTCGTGGTCGTTGGGTATTTTTTTTAATGCGGATGCACCAAATATTTCTTCCATCTGCCGCTCAAAAGATTTGGCGAACAAACCGTCAATATCGTGATTGCAATCATCGGCAAAAACAAAGCCGCCATTGCGCACATATTTCTCAAAATTCTCTTGTTCCTTTTTTGTAAACTCCACCAACTTGTGACCCGAGATATAGCAAAACGGACTCTTAAAAATATCATCGCTTGCCAAAGTGATGATCTTCTCTTGCGCATCAACCTTTAACGTAGTGTACTCTACCAATGAATTCAAAAGGTTAGATGGCATGCGCTGATCCACATCCCAATCGCCGGACTCATACTGTAATCTCGTAAAGAAAAATTCGTTGCTCAAGGGCAAGTAGTTTGTGTTTTTATTCCGATAGAAAAAAGAAAAACTGGTTGTCGTGATGTGCCACAAACAACCAGTTTCTATAATTTTATGATGTTTTAAACTGCATCTGAAAGACTGGTAAACGTAAAGTCGCGCACTTTCATATATGGTATTAGATTACCATTAATACGTACTTGTTGCCCTAACGTTTCTAGATTGTTCAGCATGATGATCGGACTCTCATTAAACCTGAAGTTTTTTACAGGGTATTTAATTTGTCCATTTTCTATATAGAACGTTCCGTCTCTCGTTAGTCCCGTATACAATAAGGTTTGTGGATCTACGCTACGTATGTACCATAAACGGGTTACCAAAATTCCCTTTTTAGTACTCTTGATCAATTCTTCCAAACTGGCATCACCACCTGTCATAATAGCGTTTGGTGGAAAAGGAACTGGCTCAACACCTTTTTCCTTTGCCCAAAAACGGTCATACGCCAAATTTTTAACCACTCCGTTTTCTATCCAGCTTGTTTTCTTCAGTGGCTGCCCTTCTCCGTTCCATGTAGATGTTGGTACTTCAGGATTCAACGGGTCAGAATATATATTAACACGTTCGTCCACTATTTTCTCACCAATCTTGTTCTTACCATCTGCAGCAGACATAAAGCTTCTACCTTCATCTGCAGAACGCGCATTTAGTGAGCGGAACATGTTACGTAACAAATCTGCCGAAGCAGCTGGTTCTAATATTACCGTGTACTTACCAGGTTCAATCGCTTTTGCCTCTCTAGAGAGTACCGCTTTATCAATTGCAGTTTTTGCAGCTTCATCAGCATCAAACTTATCTACGTCATTAAAATCTCTTTTTACCCAACCAGAACCGGTACCGTCATTTGTACGCATGGTTACGGTAAAATCTACATCGGTAGATTGATTGTAAGCGAATAATCCCTTAGAATTGATCATTGCACTAAAACCTGCAGAGTCATTTAAAAAACCTGCCGCAGTAACATCTTTTGCATCTGCCGGAACAATACTACTGCTTGCTACCTCAGCTCTATACTCAGGAGTGATCTTTGCTGTAGATTCGCTATATGTGATAGCCTCATCATACATCTGCGGACCTAAAGGCTCCATAAATTCTGGATTCTCAGGAGATAATTGTGCCAATTCTTCAGCCCTTCTAACTACCTTTTCCAATGATGCATCATCAAACTCATCAATAGTAGCCGTCCCAGATTTTTTACCAAAGCTAGACTGTACCGCCAAACTTTGATTAGAACTGTACCCAGATGTAGATACCGTATTTCGTGCATATCTTATATTACCGCTATTATAACCGCTTAAATTTATCTCGCAGGTATCGGCTTTGGAAAAGCTCAATGCTTTCTCCAATATTTTTCTTGCTTCTTCTTTTGTATAAATTGCCATTGTTGTTCTTTTTTGAGTGAAACAATTAAATGTTTCTACCAGTGTTAATTACATTTACATCATTGAACCTGGCAGTAGAACTACCATGAGATACAGCGCTCACCTGAGAAGGCTGCCCCTTACCGT
Organism: Maribacter zhoushanensis; assembly: GCF_029350975.1. Lineage (GTDB taxonomy): Bacteria > Bacteroidota > Bacteroidia > Flavobacteriales > Flavobacteriaceae > Maribacter > Maribacter zhoushanensis. Next base: position 116,646 of record NZ_JARKMR010000005.1, on the reverse strand, counting down.
CAAAGAAAGTACCGAACAAACGGTAATCATCTTTATCGCAAATCTTAACACAAGAATTCCAAAACTCTTGGGTGTTACTTTGGTAAGCTACATCTTCTAACATACCCACAATTTCACCATCTTTAATTTCGTAAAATACAGTACCACCAAACTGGAAATTATAACGTTGCTGATCAATAGAATACGATCCACGACCTGCTATATAAATACCTTTTTCTACATCTTTTATCATTTCGGCACTAGAATACTTCTCTTTGCCCGGTTCTAAAGAAACATTTGGCATACGTTGAAACTGTACATCGTCCCAGCTTTGTGCATAACAACAACCATGAGATTCCTCTTCCCCGATCATATGTGCTTGGTCACGTATCGCTTGGAAATTGCTCAACACTCCGTTACGTACCAAATCCCACTTCTTCGATTTCACTCCCTCATCATCATACCCAACAGCACCTAGAGAACCTACCTGGGTTTTATCGGCAACAAGGTTTACAATATCACTACCGTATTTGAAGTTGCCCGATTTTAATTTATCCAATGTAGCGAAACTTGTACCTGCATAGTTGGCTTCATAACCCAATACACGATCAAGTTCTAATGGGTGACCTACAGATTCGTGAATGGTTAACCCAAGGTGATTTGGTTCTAAGACTAAATCATATTTACCGGCGTCTACAGATTTCGCTGTTAGTTTTTCTCTCGCCTGTTTAGCTGCTATAGTGGCATCCTCTACCATGTCATAGCTATTTTTATATAAGCGTAATCCTGCTGGACCATCGATTTTCTCAGATTCCAATCCGTCTAAATATTCATAGCCCATACCTACGGGAGCACTCATATTCTCTCTGGTCTTAAAAGTACCGGCAGCCTTATCAACAGCAGTCACTCTTAAAGTTGGCCACAAGCGATGAATATCTTGGTCTATATAAGAACCATCAGTAGATGCAAAATACTTTTGCTCGTTCACCATAAATAAGGCAGAGTTTACAAAGTTTGCCCCGTTATCTAAAGCGGCTGCATTAGCACTTAATAAAAGGTCTACCTTTTCTGAAACAGGAACTTCCTTAAAATCTTTTTTGATCGGCGTCTTCCAAGACACCTCTCCGTATGCGTTAACAGGAGCTAACTTTACCGGTTCTTTTTGAATTTTTGAATTTGCCTTTGCAATGGCAACTGCTTGTTCCGTTGCTTTTTTAATACCATCTTCGGTAACACTATTGGTAGAGGCAAAACCCCATGTACCATTAGCGATTACTCGTATACCTATACCGAAAGATTCTGTATTGACCACGTTTTGAACTTTGTCTTCCCTAGTGAATACATACTGATTTAAATACCTGCCTATACGGGCATCTGCATAGGTAGCACCTAATGATTTGGCAGTATTTAAGGCAACATCTGCCATTCGTTTTTTCACCAAGGCATCCATACCTGGTTCCAGTAACGCCTCTGTAGGGATGTCGTTACCTAGCAATAATGATGGCATCATCAATGCTCCGGCACCCAACCCGGCGTACTGTACAAAATCTCTTCTTTTCATGTGTTAGTTTTATAGTGTTTCAATGCTGTTAGCGTTGTTCTTTAAGAAAAAAACTATTTCTAATTTAATCATATGAAAATTTAACTACCTTATTGAGTTATTCTCGCGATTGAGCTAGAAATATCTTTAACTTAATTATTCGTGCTCCCTAAAAATAGTTAGGCTTTAGATACAATTATGTTAACCTTAACATAAAATATAACTTTTAATGCTGCTTTTAAGAATTATATAAAAATGGGGTGGGGATTTTTTGTACTTCGGAAGGGATTTTGAAATGGAATTGAAGATAGTTTGAGAATTTGTTTTTGAGCCTTAATTCCGTAATCTTTTCTTTTTCAGTTTATTCCTTATATCTGTTAATTTTATTATATCCTCATTATTTATTCCTAAGGTAGAATTTAGAATATTAAAGTCATTATGTGTTAGTATTTGTTCAATACTTGACTTTTCCTTGAAACTTGTTGTAAAATTATCAAAATCCATACTGTTTATTTTAATGTAAGGAATAGGTAATTTCTTAAATTCACTCGGAATAAGCTCTAAAACGCCACCACCATAATATCTACCATCTAATTCAGATAATAACAGGGTCAACGTATTATAAAAAGAGTATACAAAACTATTTAAATCATAATCATTTCTCATTCCTACTTTATATGCAGAATCAGTCACTAATGCATTAGAATTGTTTTTTAAAAGTTTAGGGTATAAATGGCTTCGTTTAAAGAAAAATGCATCTGGTTTTTCAGATATATTTGGAATAACATACCAATTATTTCTAATTTTACATTTATACCTTTCAGGTATTTCTTCCAATTCACCTAATTGTAAATATTCTCTTAGCTTCTTGGAAATTTTTACGTCATCGTTTAATTGAAGAAGCTTAGAAGGTTTTTTATTATCCTCAAGCTTTTTTAAGTCTTCGTTATTAAACACAACACTTCCATTTACAAATTGACCCTTTTGTATAATTGGTTTCGTAAATCTGGATAAATTATATTGTTTTTCGGTTTCTTTATCGATAATGAAAAACTTATTTGCAGCGGTTACGATACCAGGCTTTGAAATCGAATAATCATTTACAGTTTTAAGCTCATTCTTGAGGTTGTCTATAAAAGTTAATTCATCAGAAGTTAAAAAATGATGTGTCCATTTTACATTTGACGAAACAAGCAATTCATTATTTTTCAAAATGAATCTATTGTTCATTAAAGCTTCTTTAGAAGTAATATTAGTAAAAAACTCGCCTTTATCATCAGCTTTTTTAAAAGCGAAAAGAACAATGGTATCTTGACCTTTGCACTCAAACATTAAATCATTGAAAGTAAATATTTCAATTCTTTCAAATTGAGCTTTTAAATACTCTCTAATTTCTTCTGCGAATTTAACTTGTAATAATTCTGATGGTAAGACAAATGCTAGAACTCCATTTTTAACCAACAATGTATTTGCCTTCACCAAAAATGTAGTCCAAATATTTTTAACTGACGCTTCAGTCAAATTTTCATTAGAATGTATTTCTTTACTTAATGCAATTTGTTTTGATGTAAGTATGTTTTTTTTGACATAAGGCGGATTCCCAATTACAGCCGAATATTTTTTACTAGTTGAAAATTCTAAGAAGTCCGTTTCTATAAATGAAACTGCTTTTTTGCTCCATCTATCACTTGCTTTTTCTAATTCAACTTTATTAATATCTAATGCAGTTAAATTGATATCTATGCTTCTTTCCTTTTCTAATTCTGAAATAAATGCTCCATCACCGACACTTGGCTCTAATATTGACATACGAGCTCGGTTTCCAAAATGAGATAAGACTCTTTTAGAAATAAAACTTGCCAAATATGCTGGCGTGTAATATGAACCTGTACTTTTTTTATTCATTATAATATTCCATCAATTCTTGATGATAAATAAAATATTTTAGAGAATAATCCCCCAATTTCTCTTTTATTACTTCATATGTACCATCACCAATTTGGTAGTTTTCTAACTCAACTATTAAGGCATTTATGATTTTTCTTAGTTCATTCAAATTCCACAAAACAATTATTGAACGTTCTCTTTCATCAAATCGAAAGGCTTTAGTAGCCATCCATTTACCCAAATTTGTTTTCCACATTATACTACCTGAGGTTGTTCTATACAAATGATTTTCATAATCAGATAGACAAGCGTCAACAAACCCTTGGTCGTTAATATTTGGAATAGTTTCATCTTTTGATGGCCATTTACTTCCCTTTTTATTATTACAATATTTGCAGGAATAAGTGAGATTGTCATATTGACAATAATCAATATTTCCATTTTTTTCAAATAGACTCTTTGGAATAAAATGGTCGACTTCAAAATATGTATGACTAAACCCGTCAAAAGAGTCACAATAGCCACAACAATTATTAAAATCTTCATGTAGGTCAGGTTTATGTTCGCTCCAATTTTTACCAGTTGGTTGTTTAGTAGTAACTGTTCTTCTAATTGGTAATGTTGCTCTTACTTTCATATACCAATTACTTTTTTCTTTTATCTATTAGAGATTGAAGAAAATCTTCGGCATCTTTTTTAGTTTTAGACAAATCGTATAATGTCTTTTCAGTTAATAAATGCTTCGGTATTTCATTTTTCTCACTTTTATCTAAAGCTAATAATTCCTCTTGTTTAGAAACTAATAAATCTTTTTCGGAAGCTGTTAAACCTTCTTTCTCTCCCTTTTCTAATAGTTCTGATACAATGACTTTCTTTTTATTAACGTGATTTTTATATTGTTCGATACTCTTAAACAATGTTGTTATAAAATGCTGTATTTTCTTCTCATCTTCATCGTCTTCACTAAAAATATCATCTTTATCAAAAATAATTTTCCAGTCTTCTACGTGAGGTTCAGCCTGCTCAACCTTATTAGTAAAAATAATATGCGGAAATAAAGGTTTCTTGTCATAAAACTCACTTTCTACTACTTCTCCGTTAAAAGTAACTTGGTTAGTTTCGTTTAACTTATAATCAATCATCAATAAATCTATATCAGATTCATAAACTTGATGCATTAGTTCGTCTAAAGTCATTCCTTTATGGAATTCATAACCAATTATTTCTATTCCATAATTTCTAAAACGTCTTTGATATTTCTTGACTTGTTTAACATCTTCATCGATGTAACCAATTCTATATTTAGCCTCCATAAATTTTTATTTTCTTAGCAGAAATGATATCATCACCGAAAAGCCTTTTTCTGGTTCTAGAATATCGATAGTTCCATTGTTATCATCAATTACAGATTTCACTAGGTACATACCTAAACCTGTGCCTATTTCTTTACCTCTTCTATCCCTTTTTGCAGTTTTAAAAGGTAAAAATATTTCTTCCTTGTCTTCAAAAACTTCATCTAATCCAACTCCATTATCTGAGTATAATATTTCAATAGAATTATCTTTAACTTTTGCTAAGATATTGATGATTCTTTTCTGTACCTCTGTTAAATTGTTGAATGAATCGATTGAATTGTTTATGAGATTAGTGAATATTGTTGAGATATCCATTTCAAATGCTCTAAAGTCGTATGGGTTATCTTTGGTTTCATCAACAATATTTAATGAAATATCTTTTTTCTTAAAAATTCTACTCCAAGATTTATCTAAAGACTTGAGGAAGCCAGAAAATTCAAACTTTCCCCTAGTTCTCTTATCTTTTTTAATTGCCGTTAACGCATAATCTACCCAATGAATTATCTTATCAGAATTTTCATCTAATAATTCTATAATATCAATACCGTCTTTATATTCAACAGACTTTTTCTTTTCTTCTGGAACAATAGATTTAAATAATACTTCTAGTTCTTTTATCTCTACTGCATTATCTTTAATTTCCTTTAATTCATGAGCAAAAGAAGACACTACGAGTCCTAAGCTAGCCAATGATCGTACTTGAACAATTTCTTGGTTCTCTTGCTCTGCCTTTTCATCATCAATTGCTTTAAAGGTGTCTTTAAAAGCCTCTTCATAGGATTTTTTTTCTTCCTCTTCCTTCTTTTCCTCAAATAAATCAGTTTTTCCTTTCTTACCGTAAATAGACTCTTCTACTTTTTTCCTTTGTTCTATTATCTTATTAGCAAGTGCTTCCGCTCTTTTTTGAATTTCGCTTTCCTTTTTTTCTTTTGCTTTCTTCTTTTGTTCTAAATAGATAGGATTAAGAATTTTTGTTCTATCATATTCAAATTCATTAATAATACCCGTGAGAATAAGTTTGAAAATTTCAAAAGTTTCATTTTCTTGTAATGCACCTCTATCAGCTTTATCTACCAATAATGGATTAGTACTTCTAGAAATAGTAATTATACCGGCAGTAGATTCTGGCCTAACTCTCCAGTCGCCAATTCTTTGACCTGGACCAGCAGGACTTTGTGCTGCACGATAACCCAATCGAAGCCAATCGTTATTAGGGTCTCCATAAGGTCTAACTCTAAAAGAATCTCTATATATTTTAACACCCCCAAATCTTTTTAAAATTGATTTTCTTTCACTTGCAGATATAGTTTTATAAGGATAGCCTTCTTTTAATGAATTTGTAAGTTTTAAGTAAAAAAATGTAAAATCAAAACTCCCGACCTCCTTCAATAATTTTCTATTGGAACTATTAAGTTTCCATTCTAATACTTTGTCAATAGACTTCGAATACTTAAATGTTTTGTTTTCTATGGTTTGTAAGTCATAGGGATGACTTTTGCTTTTATATACGTTGGGATATTTCTTTTTTAATGACTTAATGTCAATTTCATTCCTTATGATTTCGAAATCTACATTCAGATTTTCGGCATCATAACTAGCTTTTAGTTTATAGTCAAAATCGTTAAAAAATGCGGTATCAACTTTACCAAACTCTTTTGGTTGTTGAAAATGTTTAAAGAAGACTTCAAAAGGAATATTAAGTTCTTTTGGTGGAATTAAAGCTTCTAAACTTTTAAAGACAGAAGATGTCTCTTCGTTGAACCAATCATCTTTTAAGTGTGCTATTTTAATGATTGTACCTTTATCAAAGTTTAAATCTCTTATAACTTTTTCCATAAGCACATTGTCATTAGTAAGGCTTTTAATTTTACTCTTTAAGTCAATTTTTTCAGTCTCTAATTCTGCTTCAATTTGTGAAATAGCTTTGTCCGCATTATCAAATTGATTCCAATCCATTTTCCAAAAAGAGCCAATACCATCTTTTGCATTTTTGGAAAGAGTCCACATTTCAGTTTCAAATCCTAGCCTGTCTAATGCAAAACGCCCAATTCCTTTTGCTCCAGTCTTAGTTCTTTTATCGTGAGAGATATAATCTTTCTCTTTATTGCCTGTTCCAATTTGCATCCAGTGGTCTTTAATAACTTCTACAGTCATTCCTTCACCATTGTCAATAATTTAAAGGATGCTTTTTTCTCTTACAGGAATTTCAATTTCTTTTCCATCGTCGTCTTTTACCTTTTTTGTTGGAATGTCAAAAAGTACAAGACAGTTTTTTGCATCAGCATCATAAGAGTTTTTGACTAATTCGATAATAGCTCCTTCTGGGTTAGAGAAATTTTCTCTACCCAATAATTTTCCCGCTCTTGCAGAAACTTTGAAAGCAATCTTAGTCATTATTTACCTCTAATTTTAAATGTTTGCAAACTTCTTCTAAAACATCAGCAGGTTTGCTATCAATTGCTAAAGCAATTAAATAAAGTTCTTCAGCTGTCAAACGTGTAGAGTTTTTTAAACTCAATTCACTTAGTCTTGAAGCACTTATTCCTGTTCTTCTGGATATTTCAGCTTTATTAACTGATTTTTTCTCCAAGAGTTTTCCTATTTCTGTCATCTTTAGAAATGTTTGACACAAATATATAAAAATAGGATAATTATTTAGATTTTCGGGATACTACTACAGCTTGAATTTGCAAGAATAATTTCATTTTAATTGAAATTCATTCCCGGAATAAAAGTTTCTTACTTTACTTTTAAATAATATTTAGCTGTATTAAATTTAAAAGAAGTAATAAATGTCATTTTTCTGATACTAATTACCTATGCATCTTATCCAAAATCTCAATAATTTCGGTTTTCTTTCGCACAGATACAGGTACGTTTTCTCCATTCTTCAACATTAAATAACCCCCATCTGTTTTGATATAGGCGCTGATGCATTGTAGGTTGACCAAGTGACTTTGGTGTACACGAACAAAATCGTGACTACTTAATAAATCGGCAAAGTATTTTAGGGTCTTTGTTACGAATATCTTGCGTTTATCTTGAAGGTGGAAAATGGTGTTGTTACTATCGGATTCACACCTGATAATATCGTCTAGACTAACAATGATAATTTGATCTAGCGTATGTAACGATATCTTATTAGGTTTTTTCTCTGGCGCTGAAATGGTCTCCTTTAAAATCTGTAAACGCTCTTTATTGGGCTGTAACTGCTCTTTTGCGCGAGCAATCGCTAAACTTAAATCGTCATTTGAATATGGTTTTAAAACATAATCTATTGCTGCAAATTTGAAGGCTCTTATCGCGAACTCATCACTAGCCGTTACGAATATGATTTTCGATTTTAAGTCGGGGAAAATTTCCAGAATATCAAAGCCTGTACCATCGCCTAACATAATATCCAAAAACAAAATATCGGGCTGATTTTTACGTAGCACCTTTGCGGCTTCTACTACACTCTGTGCCGTAGCGATAATTTCAATATCTGGGTGTTGCGTCTCAATATCCTTTTTCAAAAGGGTTAAGGCGTCAATCATATCTTCTACTATAATCGCTGTATGCATAAGTCTTCTAGTAATCTGTTAGTAATGGTATTTTAAAGCTAATTTTGGTACCACCAATGCTGCCGTCGTCATTTTTAATCTCACTAATTTGCAAGGTATTCTTACCGGCAATGGATTCTAATCGCTCTTTAGTTACTGTCAACGCCATAGATTGATGGTCCGTTTTTGGCTTTTCGTTCTGCGATTTAAAAATACCCATTCCGTTGTCAATAATACTGCACTGTAAATGAGTTTCTGTGGTATTGAAACCTATTTCTAGCTTCCCTTCCTTGTCTCCTTTCAGAATACCATGTCTAATGGCATTTTCCACAAAAGGCTGAATCAACATTGGTGGAATCAAAATCTCTTCAGCATCGGGATCCGTGTTTACATCAATAGTATATTCAAAAGTTTTCTGCGCCATCAATTGCTCTACTTTTATGTAATGCCGTAGTGCCTTAATTTCTTGGTCTAAATTTATATGTTCTTTTCTAGAATTCTGTAAGGTTTCACGCAACAATATGGCAAAGCTATTAATGGTAGCATCCATCTTCTCCGGTTTGGTGCCTGCCATAGCTTTTACCCCATTTAATACATTAAATATAAAATGCGGATTCATCTGTAATTGCAATGCTTTTTGCTCTAAAGTCAATAGATAGTTCTGAGTTTTTAAGCGTTCTTGTTCCGCTTTGTTTCTGGCTTTAATCTTGCGAATATAATACCAACCAATTGCCAATACTATTGCAATTGCCAAAGCCAGTACCGTCCATTGAAACCAATCTTTTTTATACAGCGGACTATCAATAAAAAAGCTGAATGTTATGGGTTCACTTTCTTGCCATCTGTAATTTCTAGATTGGGCAGAAAAGGTATGTGCACCATAAGCTAATCCTGCAAAATTTTGTTTGTTTTCCCTAACCCACGGACTCCAATCAGTATCATCTAATTTTGTTCTGTATTCTACTTCATTAGGGTGGTCAACATCTACTGTTATGAATGAAAAGCCAAGTTGCGTTTGATCGGGAGATAACTGCAATACCTTTTTGCTATTCGTCCAATCTTTTAGTATAAGCGAGTCTATATTTTTATAACGTTCCTCTACTCCTGTAAAATACAGTGTTGGGGGTGCCGATGCCTTTTTACCCTCACTAGGCATATGCTTGGTCAGCCCATAAATAGCACCGAACCATATATTTCCGTTATCATCTTTATCAACAGCATTTAGGCAGGTTTCAATACCCAAAAAACCGTCGTTTCTGCCAAAATGATAAACGTCTAATATTTGGTTATCCGTATTTAGTTCTATCTTATCTACGCCACGTTCAGAACCTGCCCAAAGAAAACCTTGGTCATCAAAAATGAGCTGATATATATTTTTTGAAGACAGATTTTTACTGCCTTTTAATTGCTGAAAATTTACAGGATTTGTACTATTGGCATACCAAATTCCCTTGCCCGATGTACCCAAATACATAGTATCATCATGAAACAAAATGGTACCGATTGCGGTTTGTTGTTCCAAGCCTGTTTCTACACTGGTCACCTTATTGTTTTCTATATAGCCCAAATACCCTTTTCGTGTAGCATACCATAGTTTACCATCGCGTGCTTTTACCATGCTTTTTATAAGCATGTCTTCAATACCATTTCGCTTAGAAAATGTCTTTCTGACCACGAGACTGTCATTATCTGGGTAATAATTGAATTTTACAATACCATTTGCATAAGTGGCTGCCCACATAAAATCATCTTCTGCAATTATGGTACGCACCCAATCTGACGGAAAGCCTTTGCTTTCATCTATAATATGATTGGTAGTTCTTTTTATGGAAACAGTATCTATTTGTATTAAATAGGTTTCGCTTGACGAAAACACCAAACTATCTACCATTTTAGTTTCTCGAAATAGCAATCCCCTATTATCTGAACCTGCCCAAATATTACCTTTTGAATCACTATCAATCGTTTTAATCTTAACATCGAAAAATGTACCCTTAGTTGGTAAGGAATTAATTCCCGAGGAATCTATTTTTGCTAAGCCGGCTTCTGAAGTAGAGAACCATAATCCGTCTGGGGCATTATGAACCGCATAAATACGATTGCCTTTTATGCCCGTTCGTTGGTCATAATGCTTAAAATTATTCTGGAAATATTTGTAGAATCCGCCACCAGAAGTTGCAATCCAAAGGTTACCGTTGTCATCATTTATGATTTTTCTAATGTGTGGTGTTGCTAAACCGTTAGATTTATTTAGTCGTTTTAGCTCAGAGAACTTAGTGGTCTCAACTATTGTAATTCCATCATTATCTGTGGCTATCCAAAGCTCATCTGTATTTTGAATGGACATTGAATTTATACGCGATGGCTCCGGCATTAGAAACTGATTATCAGTATTCTCGCTATCCATTACAAAAACACCATCATCAAAAGTGGCAGCCAGTATTTTATTGTTATGCTGAATTACACTCTTAAAATTATTTACTTCAATTTTTGTTTTTTCAGTGGCTGATTCGCTCAATTCATTAAGCTTCCACAAGCCATTATTCGTAGCTAACCAATAGTAATTTCCATCAAAAAGTATGGAATTGATTTCGCTGACATCTATTTCTGCATTTATGCTAATCTTGCTTATTTTACTATTCTTGGCATAGGTATACAATCCTTTTTTAGTCCCTAAGAACAATACATTTTCAGGCTTATAGAATTGTAGTATTTGTGGGGAATTATAATTTACAAAGTTGTTCTTTACTTTTATAGAAAGTCCTTTTCTGGTTCCTATAAAAAGGGAATCGTTCTCGGTATAAAGAGCATCGATATAATTGGAAAGCAAACCATCACCTTCGTTCCAAACTTCAAAATTTTCACCGTCAAAATTTGCGAGTCCGCCACCTTGAGTGCCTAACCACAAGTATCCCATTTCATCTTGCAGTACATCATAAACTTGAGATTGCGGTAGACCATCCGCTATTGTATATGCCCTAACCTGACTATTTTGTGCAGCGAGGTGCAATGTTCCTAAGAAACAAAATACCAGTACGATGTATTTAAGAATCAGATTCAAATATGTGTTATATTTTAAGTAATTAGTTATTTAATCTTTACCAACGTTTTTTAGATTATAAGCTTTAACACCCACAGAATAATCCAACAAAGGTTGAATTGTCTTTTTCTTCAATTTTATAATAACAACCAGGATTTATCTCTTTTGGCTCAAATTTAGTATTGTTCTCTTTCCACACATTTGGATCTATATCGCTATTATCCACCTCATAAATACCCTCTATCCAATTCATTAAGTTATTTCTATTTGTTTTAGGCAACTCCAATTCTACCGTAATCCCTCCCCCTTCTTTGCATTCATATAAAGAATACTTTATTCCCGTTTTAAATTCTTGAGTAAAAGAACAAATTTTAGATTTATCCCAATCATAATACTCTAACTGAAATTTCTCACCAACTGGGTGATAATTATTTGACAAATAATTATAAATCACTTCGGTAATTTGCTCAGAATCCAGCTGACCTTTTAGAATAGAAACGTTTGGATTTTTCAATGTAAATATTTCATCTCCTGTGAGATAACCACTAAAAACAAAACCTTTTAGATTTCCTACTAATTCTTGAATTTCAAACCATTGCCCAGAAATTGTTTTCCCAGCATCAACGATTTTTAATCCAATTTCAGTTTCTTTTATTATGGTTACTTCGGTACCGTAACATAATTTGCCTATTTTCTCTGATGTTTGGTCTGGATTTTTACGAACTATTAATCCATTTTCAGCTGAAACAAAAGATGTCTCTTGCCCTAAAATAGTAGATGCGAAAATTAAAAATATAATTGTGAATACAATTTTCATATTAATGCGAACGCTGTTATCCCTATAATATTTGATATAATAAAGGGTCATTAAAAGTAATGTTTTGGTATTCATTTACATTGTTAGATTGCAAAATAGGTGCCAATACACAGAGTACGGTGGTTTTTCCATTTATCATCAATTTATTTCCCTGGATAGTACTTCTCCAACGAAATTTTTCTATGGGTATATTTAATTTAAACAAAACCTCAGCCATTTCTGGAGATTCTGAAACCCAATCCATTATTGCCTCTTTGTCTTGTAATGTAGGTATATCAGTTACAGAATCAAAAGTAAATTCCCAATCTACCGGAATATTGAATTTGAAACTATAGGCTTTACCGAAAGAAGATTCCTTTCTTGTTTTTATGGCAGTAAACCAATCTATATTGACTTCTGGATAAGTTTCCTTAAACTCTTTTGATAAATGCGCCGGACCTAAAGATTCTGCCGTTGGGTAATAACCGTAATAGGGTTTTGCTAAATAATGACCTGCATATTTACCACCAAACACATTGAAATAGGATGAAGCAACTACCTGCCCTGCTTTAAACGTATTTTTTAATTCTTGAAGAAGAGGCTGATTTTCTCCCAACCCGCAAGAATGAAAAATGATTTTAGAATCACTAGTTATGAAATCACACATGGTTTCTATGTCATGGTTTTTTTTTGCATTTTGTAAGGTCTTTACTGTAATTCTTTCTCCTGTGCTGTTTGTTTTTAAAGACATGCCCAACCAGGCATTACTATGACTTACAATATGAATTTCGTTGAAACGAACTTGGTTCTCCCCTGCTCTATTTAAATAATTGACGATATCGTCAATGGTATATAAACTATCAACAATAGGCAATCCTTGATTTTCAAAATATTGCTTGGCATTGTTATAATAGGTGTTATCACCTTCATCAAAACCAGCTATAAAAACAATGGATTCCTGTACCATTTCTTTTTTGGTAGGTGAAGCAAGTGCCGCCTCCGACTTTTGCGAAAACGGCATCTTACCACCAAGCATTAGCACACTAACCAATACCATAATTAAACACTTGTTCATATCTATTTTTTAAAAGTCTATACTTACTACAGCATCATCTTTAATTTCACGAACTTCTTCTTTTTTGGTCAACTTAGACCCGTTCCATACATACGGAGTGGTAATGAATTCTACGTTGTTCTGCGCAAAGGCATCATCTAAAGTTTTAATGTTTTTTGTTATCGTCGTTTTCAGTAAAATAGTACTCTTAACACCTTGCATATCTGAAGGAAAAACAAAAGACTCTGTCTTTAAATAGTTACTATCTGCGTAGTCAATTAAACTAGCTACTTTTTTAAATCTACCATTGTTCCAAAACAGGTAGCTTTTACCTACTTGGTAACCGGTATCAGCATCAGCTAAATCTATCGTGATTACATCTTCTACATTGAACAAACCTAGACTACCGTGGTTTTCAATATGGACAGGAATTACAGACAAACTGTCCAAAACCATTTTATCTAATTGCTGACCGTTTTTAAAGGCACGCAACTGGTATTTTACTTCTGTCATACCTGCTTCATTTGTAGCACTGCTTTCATAACCGTATACAAACTTTACTTGGTTATCCGCAATACTTCCAAAAGACTTCTGAGCAATCATTCCGCCCCAAACCCAACCGGTTTCATTACCTGTAGTTACTCTGTACCAGTGACTTTTAATTCCATCAATCTCTTTAGCATAAAGGCTCTTTTCCCACAAAACCATTTTAGTACCAATATTAAGTAAGGTTACTTTTTTACTACGTACAGATGGCTTTTCACGCAGAAATACTTTGTGAGCCAATAAGTACTCATAGGTTAATTCTTCAGCAGGAATTTCTTTGTCCATCACTTCAAAATCTACTTGTTCTACGCTTTGGGCAAAGATGTTTACAAATGCGAATAAGCATAGGAATAAGGCACTTTTCTTTAAATTTTTCATAATTCTAAATTTTAAGGGTTATTAATAATTAATTGCTGTTATAGCGTCTTCAGTATCAAAATCATCGTCGTTCCAGGCAATGCTTCTAAGTACTTTAATATCTTTAATTGTATATGTTTCGGTGTATTGTAATGCAGCTCTTAAAATGGTTCCTTCTTTGCCAAAAGACTGATTAGGAAAAATGTAATGTATGTCTGAAATAGGTTCGTACGCATACTCATTTTTTATACTTGGCAATGCGATATAATCATTATCATTGGTAACCAAATAATAGAACTCTTCTGTGCTTGAACAACAAGAGTTATACTCTAGTGTTACTTTTAAAATTTCATTGATATCCTCTAGATCAGGATTACTTAAAACCGAGATGCGTATTTCATCTAATAAACCAAAATCTGATATAGATAATGTTGCTACATGACTTTCTGGATTGTTGGATACGATTACATCTACCATCCACGTATCTTCCTCTTCTTGACCACTACTTCTTTGGTTGGTGATATCATAACTATCGGTCAATTGAAACTCTTGTGCATTGGTTATACAAATGTTGAATATGAAAGCTAAAAGAATGAATTTTTTCATGATAATATTTTTAGTTGTTATGTTTCTACACTACTAAATTACAGCAGAGACAGGGCTTTTATGAGGGTGTTCTAGTATTCGTAGCACCTCATCTAGAATTCGTTGAACATGGCGTATTTATTCAGGTTGCAAATGTTCATTCTTCAAATTATTGCAAAAGAAAAACCTGCAAAATGACACACATCTTACAGGTTTTCTTCTCCTTTCGGAGAACCAACTAACCAAAACTAACTACCTATTTTTTCAACGTTAAAGTCATCTCTTTTTTTACGGACTTTAAACTGATTTTCTCAAACGCTAACTGCATACTTTCATCAACTACCCAGCTACCATTTTCTAATTTTTCTACACGAATAACCTCGCCATGGGCATTAAATTTAATACGTAGACTTTCATACTTTTTTAAGTAATCTGTTACCAGTTTGCTGCACATCACTTTAAATTCCATCGTAAATTGTCTTTTTACATTCTTTGCTATTTCATTTTCAAAATGCATGGAGAAAGAGCGTTTGAATTTACTTGTCTCTTTGACCTCAGCTTCTGCACCAACGGCAGAGTTGTTTACATTATTAGGCATAGGCAACGGCTGCTTCACTTTGGTCAAGGTGCCGTCTTCATTTACTATAGCTTCATCTACAGCTACGAAAGAGGTGTAATTGGTCAACAGGTTATATTTTAATCCTAAGGCAACTACTTCATCTTTTACATCTTCATTGAACAAGTTGTTATAATCATCTAACTCGCTAATCTTCTTTCTTGCCCACAAGTAGCGCAAGGCTTTGTTCTGCTTACTTAATTGTCCGTCAGCTACATTATACACTTCTCTAAATCGTTTTTTACCTTGATACCCGGTTACTATAATTTTACCTTCTGCCTTACCCTTGTATTTACCATGAATAATTACGGGTCTTGCAGCAAAAACATCTGGAATGCTTTTTTGGGTAAGGTCATACATCTCAAATCCTTTCGATTCTATTTTTACCCTGGTCAATAATGGTGTGGCTATATAATCTGCAAAGTCTTTAGCTACTTCTGCCGCTTCTTCTGATGTTGTTGCAATGAAAGATTCACTGTTGGAAACCTTTGCCATGCCTTCTATTAAATACCTGTTAACGCTTGACCCTATGCCAAATGTGAATACATTGGCTTCATCTAAATTATTACCAATAAGTTCAAATGCTTCTTTTTCTACACTCACATATCCGTCTGTAATGATTATCATAGAACGGGCTACACTCATATCTCTTCGTGGTAATTTATAAGCTTCATGCAATGCACTTAATAATTGGGTACCACCACCGCCTTGACCATCTGATAAAAAACGAATGGCTGCTTCAATATTCTGCTCGGTCGATTCTACTGGGGTTTGACTAAACATCGTTGAGCTAGAAGCAAATAACTGAACATTGAAGGTGTCGCTCATTCGTAAATTGCAAAGTAGGTTTCG
This sequence comes from Maribacter zhoushanensis, assembly GCF_029350975.1. Classification (GTDB taxonomy): domain Bacteria; phylum Bacteroidota; class Bacteroidia; order Flavobacteriales; family Flavobacteriaceae; genus Maribacter; species Maribacter zhoushanensis. Next base: position 100,497 of record NZ_JARKMR010000005.1, on the reverse strand, counting down.
CATTAATTGTCTTGATACTTCTAAAGGATACCCATTCATAGAACCAGATACGTCTACAATAAACAAGTACTCTCTTGCAGGAATATCATCTAAAACCACCTTCTTACTAGGCTCCATTTGATAAGTAAAGAAGTTCTCATCTTCACCTTCGTATAACAATAACCCCGTTTGAATTTGATTTCCCCTAAGGTTGTAATTCAATATAAAATCTCTATTAGACGGATGCTCATTCTCTTCGGATAAAAAGACTTCTGCTGTTTTTGCATTAGGATGATTCACCGTTACTTTATGACTACTACTATTAATATTCTGAATGATCATACCCGCATTTAGGGTTACGGTCATGTCAAAATCAAAACTATCCGCTATTCCTTTTGCCGTATAAGGCATATTAAAACTTTCTTCGTTTTGAGTGCTCTCGCCAGTAAACCTAGGACCTACAACACCTGGTGCTACAAATTGATATTCTCCGTTTACAGGCACTAATATTTCTGTGTAATAGATATCAGTGGCAATTTCATCACCAGGCATAATATTACCCACGTTCATTTTAAATACATTAGGTCTTTCTTGATCTAACTTCGCTGCTCGCTTGCCTTCGTTCAAAGCCGCTTCATAAACTTCTTGAGCTTCTTGCTTTTCAAATATTTTGGCATTTACAATTCTATTACCAATGGTCATCTGCATTTTATGCACCGCTGCTTGAGTAGAAAGCGGAAATACATATTTAGCTTCTATTGCCCCTGCCCCATTATTTTGATATACCTGTGTCACACGAACATGAGCGATAGTACCAGATATTTCAACTTCTGTTTTAGAAGATTTTAAGGGTATGACTGCATCTTCTGTAGATACCAATAAATACGGACTGTCATTATCTTGAGAAAAGCCTGTGAAGATGGTGCAACACAGTAAAAAGGTGTAAAGAAGTTTCATGATCGTAGTTTTAGATTATTATTATTTGAAGTCAAATCTAACTGCGAACTACTCGTAAAATAGGCACCTTTTAGTATTCGTTGGGGTTGAACTAGAATTCGTAGTCTACTATAGTTTTTCTACTACTGACCAATATCATGTACCACTAATTCAATGATTTATACTTTTATCGCATCAACAAACAACCATAGGTCATGAGAAGAAATTTAAATCAACAAGAATGCAAAACATTATTGGCACAGAACTACATTGGTAGACTGGCTTATATTTCTGGCGGATGTCCACATATTGTACCCATCACCTATTTCTACGATTCTGAAACTAACACTATTACTAGCTATTCTTCTGAAGGTCATAAAATTCAGGAAATGAGAAAAAATACGGCTGTATGTTTATCGATAGATGAAATAACCTCCATTGTAGACTGGAAATCTGTTCTATTGCAAGGCACTTTTGAGGAACTTTCTCGTATAGATGCAAAACATATGCTACATGAATTTTCTGAGGGAGTTAAAAAAGTAATCGCAACTAACTACGGAGAACACCCAAAATGTATAAGTGAGTTCTCTGCAAAAATTGATACCGAAGATGCTCCTATCATTTTTAGGATCAACATCAACGAACTGAAGGGAAAACTAAGAGTAACCGATAAATAATCGAGATAAAATATTTTAATTCAAATACCTCAGTTGTTACCGTCCCGTGATTATTACTATTTATAATGAAAAAAAAAGCTCTAATTTAAATGAGAGCTTTTTTTCAATTTTAATTGCTATCTATAAGAAATCGTTTCTCAAAACTATTCTTAAGCAGTTGCCTTGCCGAAGCCAACAACTCCTCTACCTGTTCTAAGGTAGTTTTGCGTATATCGGCGATTTCTTCAGTAGTCAAGCCTTCATTGGTAAAGAGTTCAAATACCGTTCTCATGGGTAAATTCATTTTATCTAATACCAACTGTATGTGTTTATATATTCGTTCCTTATCCAATGTAGCATCAAGCTTATCGGCTAATTGCTTTTCTTCATCAGTAATAAAAACATGGTCTAAAGTATAATTACTTTTATTTAAAGAACTATCGTCCAATTCTTCTAAGAGCAAGAAATCACCATCGCCATCTTGGGTGTAATTTTCTTCCATAGCATCCCACTCGGGTTTAGAGTATGTATCTATATTATCAAAGAAAACATGATCAAATTCCTCTTCTACCAAACTGTCTTCCAATAATTCATCTACTTTTTTAAATAGAAAAACATGTAGCTCATTTTCACTCTTTATATCATCAATATTATCATACACTTCTATAAAAAGCTGATCGGTAAAATCGCTCGGGTTGAACATACCCTTATTTAATTTACCATTGGCAACGGCACTATTCAATCTTTTAGATACATATCTATAAATTTTTGGTAATACCTTTAATAGCTCCGTATTAAAAGATTTCCTATTTTCTTTACGCTTAAAGCTAACTAACTTAGAATAGGTTTCTTTCATTATTATTTTTACATCATTCATAGCAGTTTCCATAATATGTTACTTTTAAGATTATTACATCATAAAATTGCAAACTTATAGGCGTAATTCATATGATAAATGTCAGTGAGTTACCTAAAGATTTCAGATACTTTAGTACTTCTTACTTTTTAATTAAATATAACTAGCCCATGATCAATCCTAAAGATTTTGGAATTACCGGACTAACCGACCAACAGGTAGAGGCTTCTAAAAAAGAACATGGTCTAAATTCGTTCAATTATAAGAAAGAGAACAGCTTTTTAGATGCGCTTAAAAGCATTGCTAAAGAGCCCATGGTCATTTTATTGCTTATAGCTTCATCTATCTATTTTATAACCGGTAATTGGGGAGATGGTGTTTTCTTGGCAACTGCCATTGTACTTGTTGGGTCAATATCATTATATCAAGATTCACGCAGTAGAAAGGCATTAGAGAATCTCAAAAATCTTACTCTTCCCAAAAGTAAAGTTATACGTAATGCTCAGGTTATTGAAATTGATAGTCAAGATATTGTTGTTGGCGATTTCTTAATGGTTGAGGAAGGCACTACCATTTCTGCAGATGGCACTATTATACATTCTAACGATTTTTCTGTAAATGAGTCTATTTTAACCGGAGAGTCTCTTTCTGTATATAAAGATGCTACCAGTACTGATAATTTTATTTTCACAGGAAGCACCGTTGCCAGCGGATTAGCGATTGCCGAGATTACCGCTATTGGAAACTTGACCAGACTTGGTAAAATTGGAAAAAGCCTTGAAGACATTACCGAAGAAAAAACACCTTTAGAATTAAAGATTTTCAACTTTGTTAAGTTGATGTCCATTTGGGGAGGTATTATATTTTTATTGGTTTGGGGCATAAACTACTTGCGTTCTGGCATTGTTCTAGACAGTCTATTAAAAGCATTGACCTTGGCCATGAGTATTCTTCCCGAGGAAATACCTGTTGCATTTACCACATTCATGGCTTTGGGTGCATGGCGACTAATGACAATGGGTATTGTCGTAAAACAGATGAAAACTGTTGAAACCCTAGGTAGTGCCACCGTAATCTGTACGGATAAAACAGGTACCATTACACAGAACAAAATGGCTTTAGCCAAACTATTTACATTGAAAACCGGCACTATCGTCAATACTAAAGATATTTTAGGCACTGATGAAAAAGACTTGGTTACCACCTCTATGTGGGCAAGTGAACCTATACCGTTTGACCCTATGGAAATTGCCATCCATAATGCATACGCTAGGCTAACAGAAAACGATGAGCGCCCAAATTATAAAATGGTTCATGAATACCCTTTAGGTGGCAAACCGCCAATGATGACCCACGTATTTCAGAATGCAGGTGGTAACCAAATAATTGCAGCAAAGGGAGCACCGGAAGCTATTATTGCGGTATCTAACCTTACTTCTCCTGAAATTGACATCATACAAACTACATTAACCAGTTTAGGTAAAGATGGGTATAGAATGCTTGCTGTTGGCCTGGCTATATTCGAAGGCGAAAATTACCCTAAAGAGCAACAAGATTTTAAATTTGATTTTAAAGGCATTATCGCTTTCTATGATCCACCAAAAGAAAATATTAAACAAGTACTGCAAGACTTTGACAATGCCGGTATAGCAGTAAAATTGGTTACCGGTGATAATGCAAATACGGCAATGGCAATTGCCAAACAGATTAATTTTAAAGGGTACGAAAAATGTATCTCAGGCGATGAATTAATGCAGCTTTCAGATATTGAATTACAAGAAAGGGTAAAGGATATCAATGTATTCTCAAGAATGTTCCCCGATGCAAAACTGAGAATTGTAAATGCACTAAAGAAAAACAATGAAGTGGTTGCAATGACTGGTGACGGTGTAAACGACGGTCCGGCTTTGAAGGCATCGCACATTGGTATTGCCATGGGAAAAAAAGGTACTGAAATTGCCAAACAAGCAGCATCTCTTATTTTAGTAGATGATGATCTATCTAGAATGGTAGATGCCGTTGCCATGGGTAGAAAAATTTATACCAACCTAAAAAAGGCGATTCAGTATATCATATCAATACATATACCCATCATCCTCACCGTATTTATTCCTTTGGCGTTACGGTGGGTATACCCAAATATATTCTCTCCCTCACATGTTATTATTTTAGAATTGATCATGGGCCCTACCTGCTCTATCACCTTTGAAAACGAACCGATGGAGAAAAATTTAATGATTAAGAAACCTAGACCTTTTTCTACTACTTTCTTTAACTATAAAGAACTTACTACCAGTGTTATACAAGGATTAATTATAACTATTGGTGCGTTAGTAGCTTACCAATATTCGGTATCGGTAGGTTTCTCTGAAAATACAACACGTACCATGGTATTTATGGTGCTCATTGTTGCCAATATATTTTTGACCTTGGTAAATCGTTCTTTCTATTATTCCATATTCACCACCTTGAAATACAAAAATAATCTGGTTCCTCTAATCATAAGTCTAACTATCATACTTTCATTTTCATTGCTATACGTTCCCGTATTAACACGTTTCTTTGAGTTTGAAAGTTTAACTATAACACAGCTAGGCACCACAATACTGATAGGTGCTATTTCTGTACTTTGGTATGAACTTGTAAAAGGAATTAAACGATCTAAGAAAAAGGTTTAATTACAGCTTTTGACCATATGCCAAATCACCGGCATCACCTATACCTGGAATAATATAACCACGAGCATTTAATTCTGGATCTACTGCGGCAATCCATAAATGTGTGCTTTCTGGAAAAATATCTTGTATATAATCTATACCTGTTTTAGATCCAATAACGGATACGATATGAATTTGCTTTGGTGTACCATGGTCTTTTAAACCCTTTAACACATTTTCCAAAGTTCTCCCTGTAGCCAACATAGGATCTGTTAACACCAATACCTTACCCTCTAAAGACGGAGCCGCAAAATAGTCTACCACAACTTCAAAATCATCTTCATTGTTTTCATGTTTACGATAGGCAGAAATAAAGGCGTTTTCAGCCGCATCAAAATAATTTAAAAGTCCTTGATGCAATGGCAAACCTGCCCTTAAAATAGAGCATATAACTACCTGATCTTGACTTAAATGCATAGATTTGGTGCCAAGCGGAGTTTCTACAGTTTTAGCATGGTATGCTAATTCTTTACTAAACTCATAACCTAAAATCTCTCCAATTCGCTCTATATTTCTACGAAATCGCATGGGATCTTTTTGAATCTGTAAGTCGCGTATTTCTGAAATAAACTGATTGAGAACTGAATTTTGATCTCCTAAATTATGAATGGTCATGAATGTTATATTTTAATTCTTAGATACTCTTTTCAAAAATAAAACTTGACAGCTTAAATATGGTTGTTTAGGCTGTCAAGTTTACAAAAAAATATAGTTCAATTACAATCTATGCATTTATCATACCTCCATCAATAAGATGTGTACAACCGGTGATATACTTACTTTCTTCTGATGCTAAAAATAGGGCAAGTTCACCTACTTCTTTTGAGGTTGCATAACGATCAAAAGGAACTGTAGCCTTAAAACCATCTTTTACGGCATTTGGACTATCAGGAGACATATCGCTTTCTATTCTTCTCATCATTTCATTATCAACAGGACCTGGGTGTATGGTATTCACACGAATTTTACGTACCGCATTTTCTGCTGCCGTAACTCGCATTACACCTACTACTGCATGCTTTGTAGCAACATAAGCGCCTAAATTTGCAAATCCTTTTAAACCGGCTACAGATGAGGTAATTATAACACTACCACCCTCTTCCATTTTAGGAATGATATATTGACAACCTAACCAAACACCTTTAAGGTTGACCGCCATGACCTTATCGAACACATCTTCCGGATATTCTGCTATAGGACTTGCAGTACCTTCTATACCTGCATTGGCGAAGAAAATATTAATCTTACCAAATGTTTCTAATGTATGGTTTAAAAATTTTATGGTATCCTCTTTTTTAGAAACATCAGCTCTAAAAAAAGACACATTTTTATTATTTAAACTTTTGCGCGCCGTATCTATACCTTCTTGATTATTATCTACTAAAACTACTTTTGCCCCTTGTTCTAAAAAAAGGTTTGCAGATGCCATGCCTATACCACCCGTACCACCTGTTATTATAGCTACTTTATCTTTTAACCTGCTCATAGTTACGTATTAATTGTTATTGAATTATAAATCTTTATAAATGTAAGATCTTGAATTACAATATAATATGACGAATATCAGCCCTAAACTCATTTAGGTTTTTAGATATAATACTTATGTAGCAGTGTATGATGGTTAGATTGCTCATGATATTTATCATAGGATTTTTTTTTACTCTCCTATACTTTTAAAACATCAAAAAAAGAAAGCCATGAAAAATATTCTTATCCCCACTGACTTCTCTAGCAATGCTGATCACGCCATTTCCTATGCGCTTAATGTATTTAAGTGTGAGCGTACTAACTTTTATTTTATTCATGCGTATGCAGATGAGGTTTACGGACCTTATCATAATGTAGATGCCGAAACTTTTGATAAACAGAAGAAAATTATCGCTGATGATTCTGAAAACAAATTAAATCAGCTTGTTACCAGCACCCAAACTAAAACTCATAACCCTTTGCATAAGTATGAAGCTGTTTCTTCTTTTGAATCTCTGGTAGATGCTATTAATAATTTTGCCGAATCAAAAAATATTGACCTCATCATAATGGGTACTAAGAGCAAGACAGCTAGCACTACTCTTACTTTTGGCAGTAACACCGTTCAGGTCTTTAAATATGTAAAATGTCCGGTTTTGGCAGTGCCCGATCAATACAGTTATAATCAGCCAAAGAAAATACTGTTTCCAAGCAACTATATGTTGCCTTATAAAAGACGAGAATTAAAACTGTTAGATATCATGGCAGGAGAATTCAAAGCAGAAGTTCATAGCCTCTATATTTCAGATTTTGAGGATTTAAGTCTGCGCCAATTGGATAACAAAAAATTCTTAGAAGAGTCTTTACCAAATGCCAGGTTATCATTTGTTACTAAAGGTGTTGCCAATAGAGCAAATGCAATTACATCCTATATCAACGAAAACAATATGGATTTACTTGTTATGGTAAATTCTAGACATTCCTTTTTAGAAGATATGCTTTACCAATCTACCATAGATGAAATTGGTCTTTCACCAACCATTCCGTTTTTGGTGATGCAAAATCTACCCCGCTAATTAAAATTATATCGCTATGAAAAAGATATTAATTACTACAGATTTCTCAAATAATGCCTGGAACGCCATTTTTACGGCACTAAAAATATATACAGAAGTAGATTGCCACTTTTACTTGCTGCATGCCTATGAGCCTACGCCTTTAAACCTAATGGGGTCAAAAAGCCAGCAACGACTTGGTGTTATTTATGATTCGCTATCAAAATACTCGGTTAAAGAGTTAGAAGAAGTGCTTTCATACCTAAAGACAAACCATAATAACCCAAAGCATGAATTTACCACCTTATCTAAACCTGGTAATTTAGAAGATTCAGTAGAAGTCGTGCTTAACGAGAACGATATTGATATATTAATTATGGGTACCCAAGGTGCTACAGGTGCCAAAGAAGTTTTCTTGGGCAGCAACACCGTAAAGGTATTGAGTCTTATTAAAAGTATTCCTATTCTCGTAGTACCAACAGATTTTAACTTTCAAAGTCTGAAGTCAATATTTTTTGCAACTGATTTTTCTGCGGCTTATAAGAAAAACCTATTTGACTCTATTATAGAACTTGCCAAACTATGGAACACTAGTATTGAAGTAGTTCATGTTGCCATTGAGTTTAATCTGAACGATAATCAAGAGGCTCATAAAGAAGTATTGAAAGAGCGCTTGTCTGGGTTTGACGTTAAGTTTACCAACGTACCTTTTGAAGTAAATATCTCTAAGAGTATTGATATGTATACGGAAGATAAAGATTCTAGCTTTTTAAGCATATTACGCCATCAGCATACTTTTTGGGAGAAAGTAATTGGTGAACCTGTAGTTAAAAAGATAGCATTTCACTCTAAAATCCCCGTATTATTCTTACCCCAATAATTCTTCATCAACGTTCACCTTTAAACTATTACAATGAAAAATATATTAATACCTACAGACTTTTCAGATAATGCGTGGAATGCATTATTATATGGTATTTCTTTCTTTGAAAAAACGCACTGCACCTTTCATATTGTTCATATAAACGCTATCGACACTAATGTTAGCGGTGAAGCAGCCATGTACATAGCACCAGAAATTTTAGAGGACACCGTATTGGCCGAAAGCAAAGAACAGCTTAAAACGCTCAGTAAAAAAATAGAGCAACTACCTTTAAACGTTAAACATAAGTTTCATTTTAAAGCTATCTACGGCTTTTTAACAAATCAACTAAAGGAATTGGTCAAGAAAAAGAACATTGATCTTATTGTTATGGGTACTAAAGGCGCTTCTGGTCTTAAATCTGTATCTATAGGTAGTAACACGGGCAATGTTATTACAAAAGTAGCATGTACTCTTTTAGCGGTACCGGAAGATGCGACTTATGAAAAAGTCGAAGAAATTGGTTTTCCTTCAGATTTAAATTTAGCGTATGATATTACTATACTAGATACCATTAAAGATATTGTCTTATTAAAAAAAGCTGCGCTCCGTTTATTATATGTTTCTAACAAAGGAGAGGAACTGAACCAAAATCAAAGTAAAATCAAGAATTTGCTATTAGACTTCTACAAGGATACAGCATGCACATTTCATAAAGTAACTGGAAAAAAAATAGATGAATCCGTACAATGTTTTACGGAAAGTAGAAATTTAGATATGCTCATTATGGTCGCTAAAAACCTTAATTTTCTAGAGCGTATTTTATTTAGACCTACTGTTGAAAAGATTAGCTACCATACCAAAGTACCATTTTTAGTGATACATGAATAACAATGAGTTATAAGTAATATTGAGCCTATATTTAGATATGCTGTTTTATCGCAATTCTTATATCTTCAACAGGCATTACACCAGTATGTCGCCATTGGGGAGTTCCACTCTTAAAAAGTATTAAGGTAGGGACACCCTTTATTTATATCTTTTTACAATTCTCTTTTTTAATTCTACATCTATTTCTAAGTAGTTTAAACCAGTATGGAATTCTTCTACAACCTCTTTTAATACCGGTCTCATTAATTTACATGGCACACACCAAGATGCAAAGAAATAAACCAATGTAGGTGTTTCTGACCCAATACTTTTTCTAAATTTCTTTTTCATCGATTTGTATTTGCTACTTAATAATAACTATTTATAAAATCTTTAATGATGACGAATATCATACCATTTGTGGACATAGGTAGTTAATTTTATACTATCAAAATTTAGTATTATGACACGTATTCTACTACCCACAGATTTTTCAACAAATTCATTAACGGCTATTCATTATGCGCTTAAACTATATAAAGATTTAAAGTGTACCTTTTATCTTTTAAACAGTTATATGCCGCCCGTATACCATACAGAATATTTAATGGGTAGCCCGGCACAGATAGGTCTTGGAGATATTGTACAACAAAACTCTCAAGATAATCTTGCAAACCTTAAAGAAAAACTAGAGCAGGAATTTAAAAATCCCTTACATACATTTATTACACATTCTGCGCTAAACGTACTTTCTAGTGAAGTTACCAGAACTGTAGAAGCAGAAGGTATTGATATTGTGGTTATGGGTACGCAAGGAGCCACAGGCGCCACAGAAATACTATTGGGCACCAATACTGTTCATGTTATTAAAAATGCAAAATGTCCCGTTTTAATCATTCCTTCGGGCTTTGAATATGAGGCGCCAGAACAAATACTTTTTCCAAATGATTTTGAGGTTTGGCTAGATGAGAACATTTTGGCGCAACTGCTAAAAATTACAGAATCGCATGTATCGCAGGTAAATGTAATGCATGTTTATACGGGTGATAAGCTAAATACCATTCAAGAAAAAAACAAAAAACAACTTACCAAGGTACTATCTGAAAGCGGATTTTTTCATGACGTTCCAAGCAACGAGGTAATTGCTGCAATCAATGAATTTCAGATTAAGCAAAAAATCAATTTATTGGTAATGGTACAAAATAAACACACCTTTTTAGAACGCTTATTCATTGAGCCTGTAATAAAGAAAATAGGCTTTCACGTAACGGTTCCATTTTTAGTAATTCCACAATAAAAATTATGAAAATTAAAAATATACTAGTAGCTACAGATTTTTCTAATGAAGCCTACAATGCGCTATTTTATGTAACACAAATTTTTGCATCCACAGCCTGTACATTTCATATAGTGCATGCCTTTGACGATATAGTTTTAAGCGCAAAAAACGCACTATTTACAGGTCAGAAAGAGATGGATGATTTACAGAACCTATCTGAAGAAAACCTAACTAAAACTGTTCACAAAATTGTATTGGACACAGGTAACAAAATTTATAAATTCAACACCATTTCAAGTAAGGGCAGTCTTACTACGGTAATTTCACAGACTATAGATAGTCATGACATAGAACTTGTAGTTTTGGGCAACAAAGGTAAAACTGGCGCCAAAGAACTGTTTATGGGCAGCAATACCGTTCAAGTTGCCAATACAATTACCAAATGCCCCATTCTAGCAATACCTCAAGAAATTGCATTTAAACCAATAAAAGAGATTGCTTTTGTAACGGACTATAAAAAAGGATGTACTAAGTCTACACTATCTTCATTGTTGAATATAGCTACTTTAACAGATGCTTCTATTGCTGTTCTTCATATAAATGAAGAAGAGATTATGACTTCTAAACAAGTTTCCAATCAAAAATTATTAGACAAGTGTTTACAGCAAACACCACATAGCTATGATGAAATTTGGAATTATGCCGACAAGGCTAATGTTATACAAGATTTTATAGTTGAAAGAGAGATCAGTATGCTAGCCATGGCATACCACAGAAGAAAATTCTTTGAACGTTTTTTACATGAACCTGTAATTATGGATTTAAGTATTTATGCCACTATTCCCTTTCTAATTCTACCGGTACTAGACTGATATTTATCATAGTATTAGTAATCATTAGGACATATATTTATTGAGCAATCTAAATCATTTAACAATGAACAAGCGTATTCTTATACCTACAGATTTTTCTAAAAATGCCTTGAACGCCATTAGATATACTATTGATCTTTATGCTAAACTAAACTGTGATTTCTATTTTTTAAACGTATTCAGTTTTGATAAATATACAACGAATAGCTTAAGTATACCGGAAGAAGGCAGCGCTGCATTTGAACAGGCAAAACAAGATTCTGAAAAGAACTTTGAAAAGCTTCTAGATACCTTAGCCTTGCACCCAGACAACCTAAAGCATAATTATTATACAGAATCATCTTATACCTTTCTTTCAGAGGCTATTAAAAAAATAATCGCTGAAAAGGATATTGATTTGGTTGCCATGGGTACTAAGGGCGCTACAGGATCAAAAGGTGTTCTATTTGGCAGCAATACCGTAATGGCGATGGAAAAAATTAGAGAATGCCCTGTACTGGCTATACCAGAACATGTATCTTTCATGTCGCCGAAAGAGATTGTTTTTCCAACAGACTTCAAAGATATCTATAAACGATCAGCGTTTAGATATCTTATTGAATTGGCTAATATGCATAATGCCGAAATTGCCGTATTGCATATAGATAACAATAAAAAACTTACTGAAACCCAATTAAGCAATAAGCAATTATTATCATCTATTTTAAGTGAGACTAAATGCCAATTTCATACCCTAAGAGAGAAGAATTTAGGCAAGGGTATACAGGATTTTGTTGAAAGTAGAGAAAGTGATATGGTCTCTTTCATTAACCGTAAACATTTCTTTTTTGGTAGTGTGTTTTCTAAACCATTGATTAAAGAAATTGGTTACGACAGCGATGTACCCATTTTAGCATTACACTAGTAAGTTTATTTAATATTTACAGTTAACAAGAAGTAAGAATATTTTAGACATTTTTAGTTGGTTGATGTCTAAAATTAAACCGTCAAAGAATTCTTTTCATTGGCGGTTTTTTTAAATAATTCATATGGATACATTTTCGAGTTTATTAGAGAATACAACGCTAATTAAAATGCTTAAGTTAATTGCGTGGATACTCTTTATTGTTTTCATTATCAGCTTTGTAAGAAAAACACTTAAAAAGAGAATTGAAGATATTTCTATTAGATACAAAGCACAAAAAGGTGTTGAAATTGTTGGCTATGTACTTATAATTTTCTTAGTTCTAATGGCATTTACTGTCGACAGCATAAAAGATTACACCATAATAATTGGCTTATTTACTGCTGGTATTACCTTCACCTTACAAGAACTGATATTAAGTATTGCAGGCTCTTTTTATATATTTTTCGTGCGTGTTTATAAACCTGGTGACCGTATTGAGATTAATAATATAAAAGGTGATGTTATTGATATTGACAGCATTTACACCACCATTATGGAAATGGGAGAATGGGTTAGCAGCGATAACTATTCTGGTAGAATTGTAAAAATTAGTAATGCCTTTGTTTTTAAAGGTCCAATAAAGAATTACTCGATGGATTTTCCTTTCGTTTGGGACGAACTGAACATTCTCATCACCTATGGTTCTGATGCCGAACTTGCCAAAACCATTATGCTAAATACAGCTACCGAATTATTGTCTGATTATACTGAAAAATCAAAAGCCAAATGGCAACAAATGGTAGCTCATTATTATATAGAAGATGCAACGATCGAACCCACGATAGCCATGAACCTTACCGATAATTGGATTCAATTAAATCTAAGATATATAACAGATTACAAAAGAAGAAGAAATACCAAACACACGCTATTTCAATATATCAAACAAGCTATTTCGAAAACAGATGGCAAGGTTACATTGGCTTCTACAACATTACAATTACTAGAGGTACCACCACTTAATGTTAATCTAAAAAAGTAATATGGATACTAAAGAATCTATTGACATCATTAAATCTTCTGGGCAGAAAATGAAGTTCTCGCTAGAAAAGCTTCGTAACTCTCTTAAGCATAGTGGAGCAAATCATGAACTAGTAGAAGAAATTGTCAGCAAAGTATATGATGAACTTTTTGAAGGCATCACATCAAATGAAATCTATAATAGAGCCTATTCCCTTCTTAAAAAAAACAAGTCTGTTTTCGCTTCTAAATACAAACTTAAAAAAGCTATCTATGAATTGGGACCAACTGGTTTTCCATTTGAACGCTTTATTGCCGAAATACTAAAATACTCTGGCTATGATGTACAAGTTGGTGTTACATTAAACGGTGAGTGTGTTACCCATGAAATAGACGTAATCGCAGAAAAAAATAATACTGTCACCGTTATTGAATGTAAGTTTCATAATGACGAGGGGCGTAATTGCAATGTCAAAATTCCACTTTACATACATTCTAGATATAATGATGTAAAAGCACATTGGCTAACAAATAAAAATAATAAACCCTTGAATAAAGGTTGGGTCGTTACCAACACTAGGTTCACACAAGATGCCCTAACTTATGGCAAGTGTGCAGACCTCTATCTTTTAAGTTGGGATTTTCCAGAAAACGACGGACTAAAAGATAGAATTGATAGGCTTGGGCTCTACCCGATAACCGTATCTAGCTTATTATCTAAACGAGAAAAACAATTTCTTCTTAGTAGAAATATAGTACTATGCAGACAACTAGTTAAAGATAAATTTTACTTAGATCATCTAGGTATTTCTACCAATCGGAAATCAAAGATTTTAGACGAAATCTCACAACTCTGTAAAGCTTAATAGTATGAAAAAAGTTAGCATTAAATTTTTAGGCGCTTCTGGTACGGTTACCGGTTCTAAGTTTTATTTAGAAACTCCCGAACTGAACATAATGATAGATTGTGGCATGTTTCAAGGGCTTAAAGAACTACGTAAAAAAAACTGGAAACCCTTATCTATAGACGCAAGTAAAGTAGATGTCGTTTTATTGACACATGGTCACCTAGATCATACGGGCTATTTACCAAGATTAGTCAAAGAAGGTTTTAAAGGAGAAATTATAGGCTCCTACCCTACCTTATCCGTTGCCCGTGTAATACTGCTTGATAGCGCCAAAATTCAAGAAGAACAGGCAAAAAATGCAAATGAAGAGGGCTTTTCTAAACACCCAAAAGCGCTTCCTTTTTATAATCTTTTAGAAGCTGAAAGAACGATTAGTTTATTCTCAGGTAGAAATAGAGACGAATGGATACCGCTTTCAGAGAACATCAGATTTAAATATAGATATAACGGCCATATCATTGGTTCCATGTTTATTGAATTGGAGATATTCGGAAAAATGTTCGTTTTCTCTGGCGATGTAGGGAGACTGAATGACAAGCTATTAATGGCTCCAGAAAGACCCGAATGGGCAGACTATCTTTTTTTAGAAAGTACCTATGGCAACAAACTACATCCTAAAGAAAACATCACTGAAATTTTAAGTGATTTAGTTTACAAAACCATTAATGAAAGAGGCACTTTGATCATACCTTCTTTTGCCGTTGAAAGATTACAATTGCTCATGTTCATATTTTGGGATTTATATAAAAAGAACAAAATACCTAACATACCCATTTTCATAGACAGCCCAATGGGAAGCAATGTTCTTGATGTTTTTGAGCAATTTACAGATTGGCATAAGCTTGACCAGAATGATTTTAAAGCTATGTGCAATCACTTTACCATAACTTCATCTTACGCGGATACTTGGAAAACTATTGACGACCCCAGACCCAAAATTGTCATTGCAGGTAGTGGCATGGTCACAGGCGGACGCGTACTCACCTATTTAAAACAATTAATAGATGAGCCAAAAACTAGAGTTTTGTTAGTCGGTTACCAAGCAGAAGGTACTAGAGGAAGACAATTGTTAGAGGGTACACATGAACTTAAGTTATTCGGAAAATATTATCCCGTAAAAGCTAGTATTCATTTTATTGAAAGCCTTTCTGCACATGCAGACCAAGCGGAGCTTCTTCATTTTATTGATGGTATTAAAAATACCCCAGAAAATGTTTTCTTAATACATGGAGAACCAGGTGCTTTAGATGCTTTTAAAGTAAAAATTAGAGATACTAAAGGGTGGCACTGTCATATTCCAAAATTAGAAGAAACCATAGATTTACTCATATAAACTACATTTACATTTTTCTATACATTTAGACGAACTGATAATCGTCATATCTACTGCATTTTCTAAATAGTATCTTGGACAAGTATTAGATATAAATATACCTGCCTTATGAAAAAGTTATTTGTAGTATTATCATTGATGTTAATGGGGTGTTCTTCTATTAGTTTAGTAGAAAACTGGAAAAACCCGGATATCGTAATATTCAATGCCAACAAAGTTTTAATTGTAGGTATGGCTCAAAATAATGATACACGAGAAAACTTTGAAAGCAAACTACAGAAAGAATTTACTAGTAGAGATGTTGAAGCATGGCGTAGTGTAGATATATTTGACCTTTCTCTGACAGATTCACGTAAGACGGACAAAGAATTAGACGATGTAGAACAAAGTCTTTTAGACAAAGATTTTGATGCTATTTTATTAACCAAGATTATAGGATCAGAAAATCGTGAAAGCTTTGTAAAATCTATTTCTAGATGGGATGACCACCAATCTAGATTTAATGATGATTACCTAGAACACCAAGGTATATATTACGACGATAACTACTATGAAAAATTTACCATTTACCATGCAGAGACTACTTTATATTGCATTTGTGAAGGTAAAGAAAGAGCTATGATATGGAGAGGTATCATTGAAATTACAGAACCTAACAACATTGATAAAGCTATAAAAGATTACGTAAAAATGATCATTGTTGCTATGGAAGATCAAGACTTGGTATTTACATCACAAATTGAGTAAACTGCTTTTAGGCAATTATGTAAGGTATTTTGAAAGAAACATTTTCTAATATCTAGGTAAGATTAAGGATGTAATTATCTTGTATTATCCAGCAAAGAGTAGATTTTAGAATAACGGACTCAATACTCTGCCCACTCCTTGTTTCAACTTTTTGCCCCATGACCTTTTTACAAATTCATCATAGAATAATTCGTTGCTTACCTTACAATCATTTAAAAAGTCTTCTTTTAAGATCTTAGCCATTTTACTATGATACATAATAGCATTGACTTCATAGTTCTGTTCAAAACTACGGTCATCTAAATTAGCCGTGCCAATAGATGATACGGCATCATCACTCACCATAATTTTACTGTGTAAAAATCCATCAGGAAAAAGATATATTTTAATACCCGCTTTCAAGAACAACTCAAAATAAGATTGAACCGACCAACTTACTACTTGATTATCTATTTTTTCTGATACCAACAACCTTACATCTACCCCACTTAAAGCTGCCGTTTGTAACGCTCTTACCATTGCCTGCCCAGGTATAATATATGGGTTGGTTATATAAATATAGTTCTTGGCCATATTTATCATAGAGAAATATGTTTGTTCCAACACCGGAAAATCATCATCTGGACCACCGGCAACAATTTGTACCAATTCATTAGCTACAGGCTCAATAGAACTATCCTGGGGTAATGGTATGGGCTTCAATAATTTTGTGCTTACCAAGTACCAATCTGTCATAAAGACCTGATCTAGCTGTGTGGCTGCAGTACCTATAAGTCTTAAATGCATATCATGCCATTTACCCAAACCTATTTGACCTTTTAAATACTTATCAGAAACATTAATACCACCGGTAAAAGCAATTTTACCATCGACCACTATAATTTTACGGTGATTTCTAAAATTCAATGAATAAAAATACCTTCCAAATTTAAATGGCAAAAAAGAGTATACCTCTACGCCTATATTTAGTAACTTTTTTAAATATTTCTTACTTAAAGAAAAACTACCTACACCGTCATAAATCATTCTAACAGCTACCCCATGCGCTATTTTTTCTTCAAACAACGCTAATAACCTATTAGCTAAATCTCCTTCTTCAAATATGTAATATTGAATATGAATTCTGGTCGTTGCTCCTTCTAATGCCTTAAATATAGTTTCAAAAGTTGTTCTCCCATCTTTTAATATTTTAAGCTCATTGCCAGTAGTAGGAGGAAAATGAGAGTTCTTGTAGCTGAGTGTCATTAGCTTATCATACTTGCCTTCAAAAACGTTTATCCGTTCCGTGTTCGGCATTGGCATTCTATGGAACAAGTCTTTTTGATTCTGAATAAGTTTGTACCTTCTTCTATTTCTACCTAACAATAAATAAAGGAAAATACCACCAACAGGTAGGGCAAATATAGCTAAGAGCCAAGCTAAACTTTTGGTAGGCTTTGCTCCATATAAAAGAATTGACAATACAATTGACAATGCTACTATTACATAAATTCCAATAAAAATTGACGTCCACATAAAATTCGCGTTCTGTATATTCCCGTAGTATTAAAGTAAAAACAACAACTATGATTTGTTACAAGTTACTAGATTTACCAACAATTCTACCATCTTCCATTTGTATGATGTAGTCTGTTCGTTTCGCAAAATCTTCATCATGTGTAACTATTAACAATGATAGCCCTTCTTCTTCTTTCAGTTGCTTGAAGATATTAAAAACATTATCAGAATTGTAACTATCTAAATTTCCGGTGGGTTCATCGCCCATAAGTATAGACGGATTGTTAATTAATGCCCTAGCAATGGCTACGCGTTGTTTTTCTCCTCCTGAAATACGCGATGCCTTCTGTTTTGCCAAATTCTCTATACCTAACATTTTCAATTTCTCCATGGCATCATGCTCAATTTCTTGATGACTTTTACGAGCTAGTTTTTTGGCGGGTAACATTACATTTTCAATTACACTAAATTCTGATAACAGATAATGAAACTGAAATACAAACCCAATATTCTCATTTCTAATTAATGATAATTCTGTTGCAGACAAACCCGTTACCAACTTATTGTTCAATAATAAATCGCCTGTATATTCAGTATCCATCGTTGACAGAATATATAATAGTGTTGATTTTCCAGAACCAGATTTCCCCATTATAGAAGCAAATTCCCCATTAAAAATTTGAAATGAAATATCTTTTAAGACATGGAAATCTTTTGGTTTATGAAAGTGCTTATTTATATCTTTTGCTTCTAATACAATGTCCATCTAGTATGTCTTAAGTACCTCTAATAATTTTTACCGGATCAATATGTTTTGCCTTGATAGATGGTAGCCAACCCGCTACAAATGTAGAAATGAGTGCAAATACAATTCCTATAATATAGAACATAGAGCTAAAATGAACCGGATAGGTGGTCATAGTAGGTAAAGCCTCTGTTTTAAAAGGAACACCGTCTATGATGACCGATAGTACAAAACCTAAAATTAAGCCTAGAACGCCACCGACTATACCTATAATCATAGCTTGACTCATGAATATATATTGCACATCTTTACCTGAAAACCCTGTAGCTTTTAAAATGGCTATATCTTTCATTTTTTCATAAATAAGCATGTTTAGAATGTTATATATTCCAAATCCTGCTACTATTAACAAGGTTATGGATACAGCATAGGTAATTAAGTTACGAATGTTTGTACCGGTCTCAAACTGGGCATTAGCTTCGTTAATATCAGTTGCGGTAACATCAAATTGCTTTTCAAAACCTTTTGCCAAAATTGGGGCTTTTTCAATACTGTTCAATTTTATATTGATATCAGTGATATAATTTTGTGCCTCTCCTTGTATTCGCTGTACCGTTTTTAAATTACAATAGCTTTGGGAATTATCTATATCTGCCACTCCGCTTTGATATATACCCACTATTTTCAATGGAAATACAGTGCCTCTAGTTGTGCTGACCTGTACTCTATCTCCAATTTGCAAAGACATTTTGCTAGCTAGCCCAGAACCCAATAAAATACCGTTATCCATATTGTTCAAAGCCTCGGGAGAGCCTTCTATGATATAATCTCGCATATTTGAAAGTCTAGTTTCTTCCATAATATCAACACCTACCAAATTACCTGACAATTCAATAGAACCAGATAGGTAAAAGATTTGTGCACGCACCTGAGCAGTAGCTCCTTTTACCTCATCCATCTGTTTTAAATGATCTAAGATCGGCAGCGCATTATGAATCTTTTTTTGTCCGTTTTTAGGTTTAATTGAACTGACCATTTGTACGGAATTATTAAACTGCTCATACAAGGAAACTGGCTGGTCTATTGTAGGTTCTATTTCATTATACAAATGAATATGAGGAGTTTGGTTCAGCACCAAATTATCTAACATATCATTAAGACCTGTCATAAAACTTACCATAGTTATATAAGCACCAATGCCAAAAGTTACCCCCAAGGCTGCAGTTGCAGTAGATTTCATCTTGGTCAAAAGATGGGTTTTGGCGATATTTAGTATAACAGGCCAATTCATTATTCTACAGGCTTTAGAAGCAAATCATTTTCGGTTATACCTGAAATAATTTCTACTCTTTGTAAATTTTCAGCACCTACTTCAACGGTAACCGTACCGTCTTCGGTCATAACTTTATTGCCGTCAATAAGATATGTTCTAGGTATGGTAAGTACATCTTCTTTCTTAGAAATTACAATATTACCCTCACCGGCAAGACCAGGGTACAATACCTTGGGCTGATTCTCAAAAATTGCATCTACTTTAAAAGTTTGTGATGTTTCGTCCTTTTGCGGATATATTTTACTTACAGTAGCCGTAAATACTTCTGTTGGGTAAGCATCAAGAGTTACTAAGGTAGTCTGCCCCATTTTAATTTTAATAATATCTACTTCATCAATCAACATTTCTATTTTAAAATGAGTAGCACTACCAATTGCACCTAATGGTTCTAGCGTATTGATCAACTCTCCCGGTTCTTTAAACAATGCATAGACTTTGCCGTTAATCTTGCTATTAATGGTATAATCTTCTGCGGTAATTTTTGAGGATGAATAACTATTCTTTGCTTGCTGCAGAGCAGTTTCCAAGTCATTCTTTGTTCTGGTATAATTTGACCTTTGTTGGTTCAGTTGATTTTTTGATAGCTCATACGCTAACTTCTGATTGTCAAATTCTGCCTTAGATCCTATATTCTGTTCCCAAAGCCGTTTTTGTCTAGCAAAATTTATAGAGTCATTGTTGAACTTCAATTCTGCTGCATAAATATCATCTTCTATACTTTTTAAAATAGCGGCACTACCCTGAAAATTTTCTTTGGACTGTTGCAAAGTCAAATACGCATTTTCTGAATTTAAAACGGGAGTACGATTATTAATCTGTAAAATAGCATCTCCTTTCTTGACCAAATCTCCTTCTTCTACTAAATTATCATCTAAAATACCGGCTACTACTGCATAAACCTGATATATACTATCTGGTTGTATGGTAACAGATGCATAAACAGAAGATATTAGTTGAGATTTTTGGGGTAGTACCTTTTCTTGTTTTTCTCCACAAGAAAGAAAAAGTAGAAATAGTACGCTAATGTTCAGATATCTCATGAATTATAGATTATTATAATTCAAAATAACAGGAAATCTTTTAGGTATGATATGAGTAATATCATGCTTTATAAAATCAACCTATAAATCTCAATTATCTATTACTTATGCAGTCTTTTGAGATATAGTCAATCAAATATTGAACAAAAAAAACCGAGATTTTCATCTCGGTTTTTCATATATTATTTTAAAGCTTTTCTAAGTTTTGCTTTCTTGCTCTTCAGTCTTTTGACCGACGCGCTCAACTTACTTTTCACTTTTTTTATTTCGCTTTTCTTAGCATTTTTCTTTTTCGCTTTTTTCAGTTTGTTTTTAAGACTTTCTACTTTCTTTGCTGATTTAGTTACCTGTTTAATCTCTGCTTTCATCTTTTTAGTTAATTTATATGTACTTGACTTATACTTTATATTTTTTCGTTTCTTCTTTTTAGAAGTGCTCTTTTTCTTAGCATTCTTCTTTTTTGTTTTTTCAGGCAGTATTTCAGCATCTAAATCTGCTTCTAAATTCTGGATTGCATCAACTATTGTTACACCTTGTTCCTGAACTACAGTGCTTTCTTGTGATAATGATTGTTCATCCGCTAACACATTATCATTATTTTCTTCAACCATCTTTATTTTTATAAAAGGTGTATTAACCTATTTGGGTTGATCAAATTCAACCTAAAATTTAAATTAGTCATTTTTCTTTTATTTCATGCAAATAATTGTCTTATGACTTAAAAATGAGGTTGTTCGGTTTATATCTTGGTTTTTAATCAAATTGACATCTTTTTACATTATTACTACAAATTCTACACTTTGTTAGTCTATACTTCATATGATTTTGGTCATTATTTTTTAAGGCTATGGATTATAACTTTATGCTATAATTAAAATGTTAAGAAATGAGCACTTTTAGAAACAGACCTAAAGACAACTACATTCATGAAGCAGACTGGAAATCTCTTTATGTATTGACGGAACATTGGAAATCTGATATGGCTTTTTACAATGAAGATTTAAAGTTCCTACATCACTTAATAGATAAATACTTTATGTGGATTTCTAAGAAAGATAATATTGATATGGTGCGTGAAATAGAAGTAAGCCTTATTGATACGGATAAGAAGTGCGATTCATTGGTAAAACGAATTGATACCCACTTGCATCATTTGGCAGAATTAATAGATAACCCATTTGCGTATGATTCTCATACTTTTAGAACAGAACATGAGCAACTTGAAGATGAAATCGCAGTTTTTGTAAAACAATTTAGAACGAACAGAAAAGAAGTTTTCGCTATCACCGAACATGTAATTGATGGTGAAGAAATGATAAAACGATTAGGTATTACAAGAGTATAAATTCCAAACTATTTGCTTATTAAAACTCAAAGCTTTTCTACTATGAAAAAAGTTATTATTCCAACAGATTTTTCTTTAAACGCTCAAAAAGCAATTGATTACGCTCTTGATTTATTTAAGAATGAAACATGCACATTTTACATTCTTCATGGCTACCATAACGCGCCTTCTTCAGAAATGTCTAAATCTGCCACTCAAAAATCTTTAGATATTTTAATTAAAAGTTTAGAGCTGCAAAATGAAGATCAAGACTTCTATTTTGAAGGAATTTTAAAAACCGAATCGGTTATAAATTTGACTAACCATACCCAAAATATCATAAATGCCGATTTTGTTATAATTGGTACTAAAGGATCTTCTGCTCTCAGTCAAATTTTTATTGGTAGCAATGCTTTAGATCTTATTGAGCATCTAGAAAATTCTGCTTTAATAGTTGTTCCTCCAGAATATAAGAACTCTAGTGCAAAGGAAATTGTATTAGCAACCGATTATAAGCATACGTTTACTAATGCCGAGTTATCTCCTGTTTTAAAAATGGTTAACTTAAAAGAAACTACATTAAACATTGCGCATGTTAAAACTGAAGAAACTTTAAGCAATGAACAAATCTCGAACAAAGAATTATTAAAAAGTGAATTAAAAAAAACTAAACATCATTTTTTTGAGATTGAACTACAAGACAATGTGGCGTACACACTTTATCAAATCGAAAAGGAAAACCAGAATATTGATACCATGGTAATTTTAAAAACAAAACATGGTTTTTTTAAACAACTTTTAAGAGAGAATATCATTAAAAATTTAAGTGCTAAAATAAAAATTCCATTATTGGTTCTACCACAAGTAAATAATTAAAATAAAAATATGAAACAGTTACATAAAGTATTAAATGAAATTACCCAGCTTACTAGCAATATAGAAACTAACTACCCAGAACTATACCGTTCCTTAGACGAAAATCCAATGACCCTGCCTGTTAGTCAACACCCGCATATGGACAAGGTAGTCATGCAAGAATACCTAGAAAGCTTAAAACAAATGTTACATCATTATTTGGAAGAACATAAAGCTGAAAACTAAAATTTTCAACACACAGAACTATAAACCTAATGGCCATATTAAGAATTTCAACTCAGAAAGAAATAAAGAGGTACACCACTTTATTCAATGTACTTGTTAAATATGGCTTTGAAGATGTGTTATCACATAGTCCAATTCTTAAATTAATTCCTAAAAAGTATCTGGACAACCACCCAGATACTCAGAAAAATTTATCTTTTTCTAAATACGAACGTATTAGAATGGTTCTTGAAGAATTAGGACCTACCTACATAAAACTGGGACAAATATTCAGTACCCGAGAAGACATGCTACCGCTAGAGCTTATAGAAGAACTAGAGAAACTGCAGGATCATGTTCCCAAACTTAAAGACTTTGATGTATTACATACTGTTGAGCAAGAATTAGGTATTGAAAAATTCGGGTATTTTGCCACCATTAAATTAGAACCTTTAGCGGCAGCATCTTTGGCGCAGGTACACCAAGCTCAACTGGTAAATGGTGAAGATGTCATTTTAAAAATACAGAGACCACATATTACAGAAGTCATTGAAGCAGATCTAATGGTCATGAAGCAGGTTGCCGATAGTCTTGAGAAATATAGTACGCAGGCGCAAGCTTTTCAGCCAATTCGTATTATTGAATCTTTTGAACGTAGCATTAATGAAGAACTACAGTTTGCGAGAGAAATAGGCAATACCGAACGTTTTGCCCTAAATTTTGCTGACAATCAAAATA
Organism: Maribacter zhoushanensis; assembly: GCF_029350975.1. Lineage (GTDB taxonomy): Bacteria > Bacteroidota > Bacteroidia > Flavobacteriales > Flavobacteriaceae > Maribacter > Maribacter zhoushanensis. Next base: position 76,297 of record NZ_JARKMR010000005.1, on the reverse strand, counting down.
TTCACGTACCTGAAATTTATAAGGAACTCTCTACAGATAAGATTATTTGTATGGAACTTATAGACGGTATAAAAGTTTCTAATATTGAAGCACTTACAAAAGCAAACATAAACCCAAAAGCAATTGCAAAAATTGGTGTTGACCTATATATAGAACAGATTTTAGATTACGGATTTTTTCACGCAGACCCACACCCGGGTAACATTTTTATAATTCCGGAAACAGAAAAAATATGTTTTTTAGATTTTGGAATGATGGGTACCATTCTACCCAATGAAAAAGAATATATAAACGACTTATTACTGTATTTTCTCAGCAAAGACGTTAAAAAGATAATTACACTCTTAGAAAACATTGCTATAAGAACTAATATACCCGATTATAAAAAACTAGAACAAGACCTCTATCAATTACTTGAAGGTGTAAGTAATACTGCCATACAGAACATTAAACTGGGCGATACCTTGTCTCAGTTTAAAGTTGTCCTATACGAGAATCAAATTATAATTCCCCATTATCTATATATGATGATAAGAGGTATTGTTCTTATTGAAGGGGTTGGGTTAAAACTAGATCCTGAATTTAATATCACTGAAAATCTAGAGCCTTATACCGCAAAAATCTTACAAAGAAGGTTTAGCTTAAAATACCTGTTTAAAAAGAACCTTAACCGCATAAAAGATATCAACGCGTTAGTTGACACCTTGCCAGATGATATCAATACTATCTTAAAAAAAATTAAGGAAGGTAAGTTAGAAATCGTGCATGAACATAAAGGTCTTAAAGAGTTTCAAACTGCAACTAGCAAGGCTGTAAATCGCTTAGTCTTTGCCGTTATCATCGCAGCACTTTCCATTGGATCATCTTTATTGGTCATGGCTAAAATGCCGCCATTAATTAACGGCGTTCCTCTTTTAGGTGCAATAGGGTTTGTATTGTCTGCAATTCTTGGGTTTTATATCATAATTTCCATCTTTAGAAATGATCAATTTTAAGTATTTAATATATGGATGAAGTTGAAAATATCACCAAGTATTTGAATCCTTATATCTTAGGGGTACTCATTAGTTTGGGTATTGGTCTAATTCTAGGACTAGAGAGAGAATATAATAACTTAAAGGAAGATAAAGGGTTTGCCGGTATACGTGCTTTCCCCATTGTAGCCATTTTAGGTTTCACCCTTGGCAGCCTTACTGAAATCTACTCTACCTGGTTGCCCATTATTGGTCTAGGTACTTTCATTTTCTTTTTAGGCTTCAATCATTTATATAAAGAAATTGTAGAATATGAGCGTAGTTTCACTACCAACATCGCATTGATTGCAACTTTGGTTTTAGGGCTAATGGTTTCTGCAGATTATTATAGAAATGCAGTCGCTACGGCAGTGATTATAGTCACCTTACTATCTCTAAAGACTCGTTTTCATACTGTTATAAGAAATATTACATCTGACGAGCTTTTCGGATTGATAAAATTTTCAATTATAGCTTTATTGATTCTACCTTTTTTACCGAATAATAATTACGGTCCTAATGAATTGATTAATCCGTTTGAGATTGGATCCATCATCGTTATTGTATCTTTTTTAAATTTCATAGGCTATTTTCTGGTCAAATTTGTTGGCTCTAAAAAAGGTATCTTATTAACCGCAATTCTGGGTGGTCTAATTTCAAGTACTGCGGTAACTTGGAGCTATGCTTCGCGTAGTGTAGAATCTCCTGAACTTTCTAGAAAATATGCTGCAGGTATAATAATAGCATCGGCAATAATGTTTCCAAGGCTAGCCTTGTTGGTCTATATTTTCAATACCGCACTTTTTAAATATGTAGCCATACCTTTTGCCATATTTTCAATTCTATGCCTTACAGTTTCCCTTCTATTAATTAGAGAAGATACCAATAAGCCCGACACAAATATTAAGCTAGGCAACCCTATGAATTTACTTAATGCCATTTGGTTTGGTGTAATTTATGTGGTCATACTTTTTGCCGTTTTTTACAGTAATAAATTTTTCGGTGAGAGTGGTCTATACTACTCTGCGTTAATTGCCGGATTAGCAGATACGGATGCTATCACCATAAGCTTGGCAAAATTTGCTTCTGATGCAGAAAAAATTAAACTGGCATCATCTGTTATAGTTACCGCAGTAATGAGTAATATGCTTGTTAAATTGGGCATTTCGGTATTCAAAGGTTCTAAAATTACGGGCAAATTAGTAGGCTATACTTTCGTTGGCATTATTGTCATTGGTATTTTATACGCTGTAATCGCTAGATAACATCGTTCTACTAAGTTCTAAAAATAATCACAAAAGCTACTATTGTCGCCTGTAGTAACTTCTAGAAAATCATTATTCAGAATCCATTAAATTAATATTACTTTCAAAATTGTTTCAAAAGTTTTGAGTCTAGTTTACGACTTAAAACTTATCTGAATATAATTATTGAATGAATTTTATTAAAACAACTTGGAGCAGATTCAAATCACTTTTTCAACAAGGACTTACTCCTAGGCAATTGTCATTAAGTATTACTGTTGCAATTGTAGTTTCTCTGTTTCCAATTTTTGGCATTTCAACAATAGTTCTCACCGCACTTGCTGTTAAATACAAATTAAACCTCCCTATAATGATTGTATTAAGTTATGTGGTTGAGCCTATGAAGGCTTTTCTTTTTATTCCTTTTATCAATATTGGCGAAACACTTTTTGGAACGGAACATACTTTGTTAACTTTTAAAGCGATAAAAGCAAGTTATGATCTTAGTTTTTGGAAAACACTAAATTCTCTTTCATATGAATTAGTCTGTGGTTTTGTGGGTTGGGCCTTAACTATAATACCCACTTCTATATTTTTTTATTTTTTATTGAAAGAATTGTTAAAATTATTCGTCAAAGATTCTAAATCAACCACATGAGTACAAAAACAACTATTCAATTTTTAGGCTATTTAGGATTAATAGGATCTATTCTGGTAGGGATGGGAGAATATTTACTCCACTACTCTACTAATATTTTGGGTCATTCAGAAAATTATGAATTCTTTGCTTTTGTAGACTTAGATCATATGTCTTTAGGTCATTTTTTAGCAGTCATTGGTCTACCCTTTTACTTTGCTGGCTATATTCATATATATCTAATGTTGAGATCGGGCAATGAAACATTAGCCAGAATGGTACTCGCAATTGGTTTTATCGCTTTTGCCGTTGGGGGAATATGGATTGGCTCTCGCTCTTCAATAGGCAACATTGTACATCTTAAAAATGTAATGTCCCCAGAAGTATATAAAGATTTACTAGCCCATTATACAAATCATATGGAAGTATTAGTGCAAGCGCTAAGAGTCATAGTTGCGTTACTATCCATTGTTTTTATTGTTGCTATACTTAAAGGCGGTACTTACTATAAAAAATGGATGGCAATTTTTAGTCCAATTGTAATATTAATTGTCGTAGCCCTAGTTGGTTTAGCTATTCCTGCTATTGGTCAGCATACTTTACCAATTCTTATGAATATTACTCATTTTATACTTTTTAGCTTATCGCTATACCAATTAAATAATCTTCTAAAACCTTTACATAATGATTAAAAAAATACTTAAAATAATAGGTATAATCCTATTAACAATGATACTCTTAGTATTTTTTAGATTTTGGCGTGATGCAGTTTCTGATAAATACGATGTTAGTATTGAATCAGATAAAATACCTGAATTTTCAAGTGTACCCTTAGATTGTATTCATAAATACACTGGTGACAAATCACTTCCTTTAGCTCCGTCTGCCCTTATTGACATTAATAATGACAACATTGATGAAGTATTTTTTGGTGGTGGAATGGACCAAGAAGATGCCATTTATGCATATCGTAATAATGAATTTGTACTGATTTCAGATGAAGTTGGCTTACCTAAAAAAGGAAACACTACTACCTCATTAGGTGTTGTATCCGGAGATATGGACAATAATGGCTTTACAGATTTAATTATTGGTAGAGAAGATGGTCTTCGAATTTACTATAATGATGGAAAAACATTTACAGAAACAGTCGTTAATACTCCGGTAAATAAAAAGTCGTCCCCTGCAGGAATCACTCTTGGTGATATTGATAAGGACGGCGATTTAGATATTTTCTTAGCCACATACCTCCATAAAGAATTGATGGAGGGTCAAAATATATTTGAACGCTATGACTATGGATCTACAAGCGAGTTATTATTGAACAACGGTGATAATTCTTTTAAGAGTATTACAAAAGCTGCCGGTTTAGACTATATACACAACACTTTTCAAGGAGTTCTTGTAGATATTGACAATGATTCATGGCTAGATCTAGTTGTAGTGCATGATACTGGCGAAGCTAGAACCTACAAAAACAATGGCGATTTAACTTTTACAATGAAATCTAACCCGTTAACTGGCAAGTTTGCCTACCCTATGGGGCTAGCTGTTGGTGATTATAATAATGACGGATTGGTTGATTTTATGTTCTCAAATGTTGGTACAACTGCTCCAAATTTTATGGCAAGTGGAGATATTAAGGATAAATCTCTTTTTAATGATAAATGGATTTTATTCAAGAATGAAGGTAACTTTCGATTTACAGATGCCGCAGAAGAAGCTAAAATTGCTGATTATGAGTTTTCTTGGGGATGTACTTTTGCTGACATGAATAATGATGGCTTACAAGATTTAATGGTAGCAGAGAATTATGTGGATTTTCCTTTTAGCAAAATATTTAAACTACCAGGACGATTATTGATTCAAAAAGAAGACCACACCTTTGTTCCTACAGAAAAAGAAAGTGGTGTTGAAAATCCTTTTTACGGTATAACCGCACTTGTAAGCGATTTCAATGCGGATGGTCATTTGGATCTTATCTGGGCCAATCTAGATGGCCCGTCAAATGCTTTTATCAATAAAGGAAATAACAACAATTTTGTACAAGTAGATTTAGCAGATGCCGCAGAAGCTATGGGAGCAAAAGTTACCGTTGTTACACCAAACCAAACATATACAGATTGGCTGGTAACGGGTGAGGGATTAGCGAGTGATCAAACCGCATTGATACACTTTGGATTAGGACAAAATCAAAATATTAATAAAATAACGGTAACCTATTCAAATGGTAACAAAGACGAGATTATTGCACCTAAAATTAATTCGGTCGTAGATGTTATAAAAGAACGTAATCTACTAAAGGCAAACGATACATTAGTAACAAAATTGAAAACAAAATTATGATAGAATCTCTTAAAAAAATGTTCCATAAAAGACCGGACGAATTTGATATAACTCCTGAAGGAGTTTGCCCAAATTGTTGGGGTGACCAAGAATATGGAAATTTAGTTCGTGAAAAATATAAAGATTTACAGATTGAAGTAAACAATCACACTAGTAAACATGCCTTTATTCAAAATTTTGTAGTTACCCATTTAACAGGTATACAGCTAAAAAGTAAAATTAGCGGACTAGAGTGTCCTACTTGTCATATCACTCTTAAAAATGAGAACTAATATCAATCTATACTGGATTATAAATATTCTTTTCCTCATTGGTCTTTTTGGTGCGGGTAGCCTTGTTATTACAGAATTTACAACAGGTAATGGCTGCCCCAAGTTTGGGGCTGTGCCAGCCTGTTTAATTATCTTAATTTGTTTTATACTACCCTTTGTTTCGCATTTGTTTAAAAAGTGGAATCTTATCTACTTCATATTTACCGCTATTGCAGCACTAATTGCTTTAGTGGCTTCGATAATGCAGCTTGTTAATAAGGCAGAATGCCCTAAAACTGATTCTGGAATTCCTATGTGCTATATATCATTACTGATTTTTACATCACTTATCATCCTCAAAAAAATCCAACTTCAATACCCTAATAACAAGTAACTGTCCCACAAATTTTATCTGCTGTTTTTTGTTCCTACCACTTCTATAAAAAAGAGAAATTAATAGTATAGAAGTAAGTGTTAAAATGTATTTTTCAACATCTCTTTAATACTTTCTACAATCTAAATGCATTGCATAATTAGATAATGTATTACTTATAGAGCATTACCATACTGTATTTTAATTGTCGTGAAAACGTAACCTAAATACTACGTTACACAAACTATTTTCAAATAGAATCATTTATATTTGAGTACACTTGACGTAGTTGTTATTATCTTTTATTTAAAATATTAAACAACTGATATCGTTCAATTAAAAAGCCTTTATACAGCTTTATAAATTTCAAGTCAAAACATATATGAAAGATACCAAAGTAAGATGGCTACAGGACCTTAGAAGATTTGTAACACTTAAGAGCCAATTTATACTTTCTGGGAACACCAAAGACTTACAACTTATTGACAATGGTTTTGGCGGTTTCAACTGGCATAGGCTAGAAAATGCGATTGACATTGAACTTAAAAGTTTAGGGTATGAAGAGGTGTTATATTACAACCCGTTAGACGGATTTGACATTCCTTTTTTCACCGGTAACCCCAATGAGAAAAAAGCCCTTTTCAACAAGCTGAACATACCGCTAAGTAGTCCTACTAGTTTTAATAATCTTGATACTTTTAATAACGTTCTTCAATCTATAGTCAACTTCAAGGAAAGTCCTATTGCATTGATTGTAGATTTTGCATCGCAATTACTCATGAATCCTGAAAGTTTGGTAAAAGCGGAGCATGATACTTTTAGTCTTGCAAACGTACTTTCACAAACTACAAATACAAGACCACACGGCAATCCGCCTACCCCATTTTACAATTCGGTTATTTGGATCGTTGACAAAGAAGGTGATCTGCCAGATTGGATGGTGGTAAACAACCCCAAAATACGCCACATTCCCATAGAAAAACCAGACCACATTGTACGCAGAAGACTTGTAGATACGCTAATTAAAGGTTTTGGTAAACAAGATGAAGACGTAGATAAAATTGTTACCGATTTTGTAAATGAAACAGAAGGCCTACTACTTTTAGACCTTGTTGCAATTATAGAGCTTACAAGAGCAGAATCTATACCCATAACCCATATTGCCGATGCCGTACGTAGATATAAGATCGGGGTTACAGAAGACCCTTGGATCAATATAGACCGAGAGAAAATTGTGCAGGGAGAAACCTTTATTAAGACTCGAGTAAAAGGACAAAATCATTCTGTACAGCACATAATGGATATTGTCAAAAGAGCTATTACAGGTGTAGGTTCTTCCAAACGAAATAGTCGCCCTAGAGGTGTTGTATTTTTGGCAGGACCAACGGGAGTAGGTAAAACGGAATTGGCAAAAACATTGACCAGTTTACTTTTTGGCGATGAGAATGCTTACATCCGTTTTGATATGTCAGAGTTCAGTGCAGAGCATTCAGACCAGCGTCTTTTAGGTGCTCCTCCTGGGTATATAGGGTATGATGTTGGTGGTGAACTTACCAATGCGGTACGCGAAAAACCTTTTAGCGTTCTATTATTTGACGAGATTGAAAAAGCACATCCGCGTATACTGGATAAGTTTTTACAAATACTAGATGATGGTGTTCTCACCAGCGGTCGTGGCGATAAAGTTTATTTTTCTGAAACCCTCATTATATTCACCTCTAACCTAGGAATTTACAAGAAGACACCTACTGGTGGTCGTATTGCCCATACTTCTTATGAGGATTCTTTTGTTACCATACAAGAAAAAATTAAGTATGAAATTGAGAATTATTTCAAGTTTGAACTGAATAGGCCTGAACTTCTAAATCGTATTGGTGATAATATTATTGTTTTTGACTATATAAGACCACATGTTGGCGAGATGATTTTTGATATGATGCTTGATAACCATTTGAAAGCCATACAAAAACAACTGAACATCACCTTGAATATAGATGACTCCGTAAAAAACAGTCTAAAAGAATTAGCCTTAAAAGACCTAAGTAATGGTGGGCGTGGTATTAGAAATAAAATAGAATATCACTTCATTACCCCTATTTCACGTTCTCTTTTCAGTCTTGACCCTGCACCTAATGATAATTTAAAAGCTACTGCTATTACCGTAGACAGTACGGGCACAACAATTATTCTGCAAAAACAATAACCTATATGGATATACATATTTCTCGTGTGCACTATCCGGTTACAACATTAGGTCCTGGAAAACGTATAGGTATTTGGCTGCAAGGCTGTTCTATTCATTGTGAAGGTTGTATTTCTATAGATACTTGGCAATTTAATACCAACAAGGTATCCATGAACGACTTAAAGCAAGTTTTAAAAACATGGTTACCACAATGTGACGGAATTACCATCTCTGGCGGTGAACCTTTTGATCAAGAAAAACCTCTTACGGAGTTGCTTGTATTTTTAAATTCCTTTGATAAGAATATTTTGGTCTATAGCGGATATTCGTTTGATGTATTAAAAGAAAAAAAGCTAGTGCAAAACGGATTGATAGATGTATTAATATCTGAACCTTATGACCATACTCAAAGCCAGACCAAAAGACTTCTTGGTAGTGATAATCAAAAGGTTCACTTTCTAACATCGGTAGGTAAAAATGAATTCACTACATATCTAGAACATCCTATAGAGAAAAAATTAGACCTTCATATTACCCCAGAAACTATTTGGATGGCAGGCATACCCGTTGACGGAATGAATGAGATTACCCAAGCAAGTAAAGAGAATAATGTAACCCTAACGCACAGTCAAGCAGTGATCAAAAAGTAATAATTATGGAATTTGTAAGACTCTGCCCTGCTTGTAATAGTGAACGCCCTGTTCAAGAAATGTACTGCCAAAATACGGTCAATGATGCTACGTGTAGTTGGTTGCTCATGAACGTTACCCAAACACCAAAAGGCGGTAAGGTAGAAATTGAAAACACCCCTGTTGTACAGAACGCGCGTTACTGTACTAACGGACACGAAGTTCAGCCAAACGACTTTATGTGTATGGAATGTAGTGCAGATATTGAAACGCTAACTACTGCCCATGAAAATACCAATACCCAACAAATAGATGAATATCAAATTGTTAAAACTGTTAAAGCACAACGTACAACCAAAGAATGCTTTATAGTCAAAGACGCTGCAGACAAGGAGTACTTTCTAACCCTGTATTTTGAAAACAGTGAGCCGGACAAGGGTCTTTACAAAGTATTGGACAAAATGGATAGCGACCATATTGCCACACTTATAAAAACCGGTGAATGGAACGGTCGCTTTTTTGAAGTTTCTGAATGCATAGATGGTGGGTCTTTAGATAAATTGGGATATCTAGAGCTTGATAAAATAGAGAAATTAGTGGATGAAGTCGGTAGAGCTATACACGATTTTTCTGAGGCAGGTATTCGTCATCGCGATATTTGTCCTAAAAATCTTCTACTAAGAGATTCTGAAAATTTTGATGTGGTTATTATAGATTACAGTTCTGCACGTTTGTCAGATTATGATCTAGATACGGACACACCCATAGAACTTACTAGATATACCGCCCCAGAAGCCATTATAGGTGGTGTTAGTCCGGCTTCAGATTGGTGGAGTTTAGGTATGATTGTCTTAGAACATATTACAAAGGGAGAATTCTTTGAAAATATCAATGACAAAGCATTTATGATTCACCTGATCACTAGAGGCGTAGATATTCCGCCTACTATTGATGAGCGTATTTTGCATTTGCTTAAGGGTTTACTTTACAGAGACCCGGTAAAACGTTGGAATTGGGAACAGGTTGATAAATGGCTTAAAAATGAAAAGGTCTTAGCTCCTGTAGAACACCTTACAACGACTACGAAAAAAGAAAAGAAAATTACGCTGGGTTCTGAAAGTTATACCAATGTTGCATTCTTTGCTTTAGCTGCTGCCGAAGAAGAACATTGGGAAGAGGGCTTATCGCTTTTTAATTCTGGTTCTCTTGCCAGCTGGGTAAGTGAGGTTCTTGGTAACGACCAAAAATCTGCAGCTGTTCGTGATCTTAGAAATAAAGAGGATATTGCTTTAGAATGGTGCTACCCCCTAGCCTTAATGGTTTTAAATGAGGCATTGCCGCTTACTTGGCGAGGACAGATCGTAATCCCGGCATGGCTTATGGGAAATACGAAAGAAGCTATCAACCTTGTTGAAAGCCAAGTACCCGATTATTTAGCAAGTATTCAGCGAGAAAAATGGCTCATTCAGCTTAAGGAAAGAAAAGCGAACATTACGCGAAAAGCAAAAAACCAAGAAATTCAATTAGACAATGATAAGTTTTTAATTTACAGCCTAAGTTCTTCACGAGTAAAACTTAAATCTGAAATGGATTTCTTGCGTCGCCTTTATCCAGATGCACATAATGCCGGACTTTCAGATGTTATGAGTAATCTAAGGGTTCGTGAAGAAGATATGATACTTGTTTTAAGTGCCAGTCGAAATCAGTTTATTACATTGGAGGAGCTTATAAACAAAACAAAAAAACTTGCGAAAAAGCATGATCTAGAACTCAACGTACCTTTTTATGAAGCTTGTCTTATAAAGTATAGATTAGAAATCTTTGAGATGCTAAACAACCATTTAGAAGGTTTCTCTCGCTGTAATAATGAAGCGTTGGATAGATGGGCAGATCGTTTCAGAATTGAAAAGAGATTACCCATTATACCTTCTGTACTATGTCTATCTATTCCTAAAAACAGATGGGTAGCACCGCCCAAACATGAATATGGTTCTAGCTTATTACGTCATTTTGAGAAAAAAGTGGTGTACGCATCCTCTAGAGGTCCGTTAGTTAGGTTGATTATATCAAAACACTCGGCTCGTATTGACGTTAATGAACTTGGCACTAGCTTAAAATCTACTGAAAAGCTTGTACAAAATATTCTTAAAAGATCTACAGGTACGGAAAATGTAGACCCCTTGGCTTTCAATAAAAATGCACTGTTAGCAAGACGAACGAGAAGAATGTTGCTTAAAGCTGCCAATTTTAAGCGCGATACAGGTTTAGATTCGTTATTTATGGGGTTTCCGTTTTTGATAGCCCAACAGAAAATGACCCACAGGCCACGTATCATGCCTATTCTATTATGGCCAGTTCATTTAGACTTTAGTTCTAGAGCAACTACATCGTTAAAAATAAGTTTTGATTATGCGCAAGGGGAAATAAGGTTGAACCCTGCTCTTGCAAATACATTAGATCCTGATAGTTATAAAAAATTAGAGAAAATAAGCCGTGAGATTCTGGGTAGACAATCGTTGCATTGTTCTGAAATAATTGATGCGTTTAGCGCATGTTTTCCTGCAAAAACAAACGAACTCATTGCACACCCTAGTGTTAATTTCAGTAGAGATGAAATTGGAACAGAGCTGCATCCATCTGCGGTATTTTTCAATGCAAATTTTACGGGTCAGGCCATTAGTGAAGACTTACGTCTTTTACAAAAATTACCGCACACTGGTTCATCAATGGAACCTATCTTAAAAATTTCTGAACCTGAAATAACTACCCAAGTAGAAGAAAGTACAGAAAATGGTCGGTATACCACAATGGCAATTGATCCTTCTCAAGATAACGCTGTTCTAAAAAGTAGATCAGCGCCAGGCATCGTTATCGAAGGTCCACCAGGTACAGGGAAAAGTCAAACCATTGTCAATATTATTTCAGATTGTATTGGTAGAAACGAAAAAGTGTTGGTCATTTCTCAAAAGAGAGCTGCAATACAAGTTATTTTAAAAAGATTACAAGCAGTTGGCTTAGATAAAAGAGCCTTGCTTATTACAGATTTAATACGTGATCGCCAACCAATCATACAAGGTATACGAGAACAAATAGCACACTATTATTCTCAACCTTACAATCAACACAACTTAGATAATCTTATTCAAAAACGCGAAGATCTCGGAAAAAAAATAGATCGAATAGAAGCTAATCTTGATGTATTATCTCATCAGATTCATCTTGAAGACGATACTTCTGGGTTGAGCTATAGAAATGTGCTATCAGAATTGATTGCTATTACTTCGAAAGAATACCTAGAAGTACCTGAACTGAGAATGCTTTTTGAAGATAGCACCAGAGACAAGCTTAACATACATATTGAAGAAATAAGTAGCTTAATAACAGATTGGGTACCCTCTAAGTATGAAGGTAATAATCTTCAAAACCTTCAAGTAACTTCGTTTGATAGTACTACTGAAACAGTATTGACCAAAGACCTGTACGCGTTCTATGAAACTGAAAAAATACGTGTAGACTTTATTAAAGAGTCTACCGGAAAACTAGACACCGTTAATGCGGAACATTATAGTCAATGGTTAGCTTCGCATAAAAATGTGTTGATTAACGTATCAAAATCACAAGCTTCTCAAAGTCAACTTTGGCTAGATCTTCTTTATGATGAATTTGATAACCGCTCTATTGGTGAAGATATTCATGACAAGCTTAGTCAACTATTAGAACAAGTAGAGCAGCTTATCTCTAACTATAAAGATGATAGATTTGCTCATTATTTCGATACATTAGACGATGATAAAGTATTGAAATTAAATAAGGTCTGTACTAGTTATTTAAGTACCTCTGGTTTAAAAATTATGAATCCTTTTTATTGGATATATAAAGCTCGGCTTAAAAAAATAACGAATGAGCATCACCTTCAATTAAATGAAAATACCGTTAAAGAATTACAAGCTGCAGTACACCTTGAAAATAATTTTAGAGCGTACCGGAATGAATACGCTCAAAATCTTGTAAAATTAAAGACTAATTCTCTCGAAATAAATGAACCGAGACGATTGGCTGTGGACATAAAATCAACGACTCGAGATTTATCAAAAGCAATTTCACTGGTAAGTACCTTACGTAGCTGTCCTGCAAAAGATGAAGCAAGAGCAATACTTGAAACGGGTGATGAGAATGCCTTTGAAGAGTTCTCTATTGCCTTAGAAAATGCAAGCACACGCCATCAAAACAGACAACAATCTCTAGAGAAGTTACAGGTGCTTGAAAAATGGTTGACACCTAATGCGGTCTCTAATTTTAATCATGCTATAGAACATAATTACAGAGACTTAGACCCTATTACATCGATCATTGCTGATATGGAAAATTTTGTCGCTTATCAAAAATTTAGAATACGTTTTAACGATAGTCCGGCTCAAAATGAACTTATTGAAATCTTTGCTATTCTTAGAAACTATGAACAAGAACTTTCTAATTTCCCTAAAGAAAAATGGTCTGTTGTAATAGGTACTTCGCTTCATCGTGAAGGATTGTTGGCTTGGAAGCAGCGTATTGAAAAAACGTATCCCTCAATGCTTATGGCAGAGAGTGAAGTGATAAATAAGATTGGTGATTTAGAAAAAAATCTAAAATCGATGAAAACGCTCAATAGAAATATTTTAGCACTCAACTTCAATTTTGACAAAATAGATTCTCAATCAGCATGGAATGGCATTACGAGATTAAGAGGTAAGAATTATAAAAAACTCCGTGAATTTATAACAGAAGGCGAACCATTAGGATTACTTGAACTAAGACCCGTTTGGCTTATGAATCCTGAGGTGGTTTCTCAAGCATTACCCTTACAGTCCGGTATGTTCGATGTTGTAATTTTTGACGAGGCATCGCAAATGTTAGTGGATCATGCAATACCTGCATTGTATAGAGGTAAACGGGTAATTATAAGCGGAGACGAAAAACAAATGCCTCCCACAGGATTTTTTACCAAGAAGGTAGAAGACGACGATGATGATACGGATCAGTCAGAACTTGACGAAGATCACTCTGAAGAAGAGCTTGTAAATTATGAAGATGCGTGGAATAAAAAAGAGGTAAAAGACAGTCCGGATCTACTGTCCTTGGCAAAAACAGTCTTGCCTACCACTACCCTACAAATACATTATCGTTCGCAATACAAGGCACTTATCAATTATTCTAATTACGCATTCTATGACGGTATGTTACATATTCCTGCATATCATCCAAAGGAAGAAATTACTGCTGTAAAACCTATAGAAGTACTTCGTGTTAATGGAATTTATGACGAACAGACCAATAGAGACGAAGCGGATACATTAATTGCTTATTTAGCTAAACATTGGACACTTCCTGAAGATGAGAGACTGAGTACGGGTATTGTTACCTTCAATAAAAAACAAGCAGAACTTATTGAAGATATCATTGAACAACATGCCGTAGAAGATGGTACGTTTGGTAGAGCCCTTACCATTGCTCGTAATAAGCAGCAAGATGGAGAAGACATGGGCTTCTTTGTTAAAAATGTAGAAAATGTTCAAGGTGATGAGCGAGATATGATCTTATTCAGTACTACTTTTGGTATTAACACCTTAGGTTCATTTCGTAGAAATTTCGGAGCGTTAGGTCATCGCGGTGGCGAACGTCGACTTAATGTAGCCATCACTAGAGCTCGGAATAAAGTAGTTATTGCAACCTCTATGCCTACACAAGCAATATCTGATATTTTATCTACAGGAAGATTGGCATCTAAACCTAGAGATTATATACAAACGTATCTCAATTATGCAGAAATACACTCTAATAATCAAATTGAGATGGCTACCAAAACCTTACGCCTTTTATCTACTAGCGATCAACAGCAAATAGCTAAGATCAGAAATGACGGATTCAAAAATATCGTTAAAGCCTATGTGGAGAGTTTGGGTTATGAGACTGTAGAAAACAGTGATAATTCTGTATTCTATATGGATCTTGCCATTAAAGATAAACAACAAGGTCATTTTGTATTAGGTATAGAATGTGATGCACCTTATAATATGCTTTTAAAACAGGCTCGTTATAGAGAATTATGGCGCCCAAAAGTATTAAAGAGATCTATTCCACATATACACCGAACAACATCATACCAGTGGCTTGAGAATACTCAAGAGGAACAGTTAAAACTCAAAAACGCCATAGAAATGGCACTAATACAACATTAATGAGCGGACCTAAAGTAGTACGTATTGTTACACAACAAGAACGTCAAATCATAAAAGATCGATGGCTCTCACAACTTGCATATGCCTTAAAACGAACTGAAGATTATGCTAGAAATAATAATCTATTAGATATAGATTTGGAGAAAGGCTTAGCAGAAACCTATGGACATTTTGCCAAATTAACCATTGATGATTACCTGCAAATTGAGCAAGAAGTACCACAACAAATTGAATACTTAAATGCTGAACTAAAGAAATTACAAAAAAAAGTAGCCAGCGAGCGCACCACAGATTGGGATAGTTTTAAACATCTAAAAAGTACCCATAACGAGTTGAAAGCACTATCAATAGAAAATAATATTGCTATTGAACCTTTTAACGCTCCGAGTATTATTACAAAAAGTCACCTTGCCACATATAAATCGCAAATAGATAATTTATACGAATTACTACAAAAATCTATCTCTAAGGTTGATGAGTTATCTGAAGAACAATTAGATATGCAGCAACGTTTGTCGCAAGGCGATAGTATGTTATCAGTTACTGCATGGAAAGCAAAGTTACCGGAAACCAAGTCACGCTTGAAAAAACTAGAAGATACACTCAAAGAAATGTACGTACACGAGATGTCTCAAGATAAAATACAGGCATTAATAGACCGCTGTGGTTTGCTTGATTCAAGCGAAGCAAAATATGAGGTTCAGTTGGATTCTCTAATCATTGACGCTGCAGATTTCACTAAAAATGAACTTGCACTCAGAGAAGCTCGAGAAGATTTAAGTAATAGCTTATTACTCATAGAAACACTAGGCGAAGACTTTAAATTTATGGCACAGTGGAGAGAGAAACTCGAAAATTCGTCACTTAAAGATTTGTTAGAAACGGCCGCAAAAGCTCGTGAATTTTATAAGAATACTTCAGAAAACCGTATCGCCGAAGCAAGAAGAAAAGCAATAAAATCTGCACTTGAAAAAGCAGGTTATACCATAAACGAAACTATGCAAACTGCATGGGTAGAAGATGGTCGCCTGGTCGTAAAAAAGGAGTCAAATTCACTTTACGGAGTTGAAATTATGAGTCCAACAAACCTCAGCCGAATACAAGCACGTGTTGTAGCTGACGAAAACCGCAGTAACGAAAGGTCACCGAGTCTTGATAAAAATGAAGAAGAAACATGGTGCGATAACATTGACCATATAAGAACCTTATTGGCTGATGAAGATCTTGAAATTATTATTGATAAGATGGAGGAGCCTGGAGCAATACCACTTAAAGAAGTACCATTAAACAGTGGTTATGCTGCACGTAGTCAGAACGTTGAAAAGAAACGACGTAATTAAGGTATTAGCTATATCATAGATCTATCTTTCTTAAAGCTACCTAACTGTATGCTTGAATAATTAAACCGCTGTTAATCTTTTACTTAACAGTGGTTTTTTATTTACTATAACATGAAAAATTGAATAAAATTTAGATTATTTGAAATCTCAAAACCTTAAACTACCTACCTCAAGTTCATCTTTCTCTTTATCAAGTCTTACTACAGTTGTTTTACGCTCTTCATTTGGTTTACCATAATTAGTAAACATGGTAATTTTTAAAACTGTTGGTCCTGAAATTTTCTGAACGTCATCAGCATAATAATCTACTAAAATTTTATACTCGCCTTTAATAGCATTTTTCAACATAAATTCTTCTGGACCATAACCTTCTGTGATATCTTCAGACATATGCCCTCCTATTTTTGTTTCTTGATTTGAGTAATTTGCTTTTTCATCTTTAGGATCAACAACCCATAAATCTATGTCTGTATCATTATGGTTCCAGTCAATCACAATTCTTACATCTGTCTCAAGAGGTTTAAACTTTTCTTTCTCTTCTTTTTTTAATTTTAGTTTGTTACCATACTTATATACCAGTCTACTTAGTTCTACATAAGCAATTTGCTCTATTCCATTAAAGCGGTCATCCTCATCTTTTTCTAATAAATCGCCATTATATAATTTAAATAATAAATCATACCCCTTTTGTATTTCGCCCAATTGCTCATATGCCAAAGCTAAATCTCTATAAGATTGCGGTTCTTCAGGTCTTAGTTCTAAAACTTTTTTATAGACAATTACTGCTAATTCATATTGATTAAAGTATTCAAGTTTATAGCCTAGAGCTTTCATTAATTCATGATTACTTAATTCAATTTCCATTAGATTGGTTAAAATTCTAATTGCAATGTCAGATTTTCCTTTGCGCTCAAAAAAGTCAGATACATCTAAATAAAAAGAGGGACTATTTGAATATTTATCTCTAATTTCCAAATACTTACAATAGGCTAATTCTGTATTAGGTTCTTTTTCTAGAATCTTAATATAGGGCGTATCTGGATTCCAAGATTTAAGATCTATCTGATCACTTATTTCTTGATTAAATTTTTCAATTGCTTCTTGGTTAGTTTCCAAACCTTTCTTCGTTGTTATAATAACTACTCCATTTGAAGCTCTAGCTCCGTAAATGGAAGCTGCATTTAATGCCTTTAGCACCTGCATACCATCAATGTCTTCAAGTTGTAGTTCGTCCATCGGATTATTTGAAACAATTTCACCATCAACAAAATAAAGCGGACTATTATTAGCTGTAACTGAATTGATACCTCTAACTGTAATATTAGAATCTGAACCTGGCTCACCTGAAATTTGTGTTACCTCTACCCCTGCTACCTTACCTTGTAAAGCTTGAGCTACGTTAATTGTAACAGAGCCAGTCATTTCTCTTTTTACCTCCGTACCATATCCTACAACAATAACTTCTTCTAAAGATTCTGAACTTTCGTCTAATGAAATAGAAATATTATTAGAATCAGTAACTGTTTGAGACAAAGAATTAAAACCTATATATGATATTTCCAATTCATCATTTTCTTCTGCATTGATACTATAATTACCATCAAAATCTGTTGTTACGCCATTAGCTGTTCCCTGTACGACTACACTTGCTGCTGGCAGCGGCAACCCAGCTTGATCTACAATAGTACCTGTAATTATTCTTTTTGTAGAATCAATACCTATAACACTAGGGTTTAGAGTTGGACTCACCGAATTTTCAACTACTTCAATAGTGTCTACCTTAGTGGTATTTGTTACTATACTAGAGCTAACACCATTGGTTGTTGCATCACCTTTTTGCTTTAATGTCTTTTTGGGATACTTGGTTGAATACCAGTTTAAAATTTTATCATAATTACTGAATAAATCTTTCTTTCTATCATTAAATCGCTCAAGGTGATATGCTTCATCTTTTTCTAAATCCTTAATTAGTTCTTTGTATTGAGCTCTTAATTCTTGGGGTGGCTCAATACGATACTTCGCATAATCTTCAACCCTATCTAAAATCAACATTGAAGTATAATCTGTTACCAAATAATGACTCTTTGCAAGCGAGATTATCTCTTCTTTATTTTCATCTTTATTACCACTTAAGTGCATTAGCTTTTGTTTAGCCCATAGTCGTTTTACTACATCATCGCTTTTATTTTTGTTAATCTGAAGTTTGATGCGCTCCGTTACTTTTCCGCTATAGCCAAATAACAACTCTATAGTGCTATCTTTTGAAAATCTTCCAGAAATGGTAAAATCTTCAGAAACGTTTGTTTTCTTATTTGGATAGACTTCCCAGATATCATTATTCTGCTGGTATCCTAAAAATTGAAATGTCTCGTGTTTTAGAATATTTAAGGCTTCGGTCTGTGGCAACCTTACTAAATTTATATAACTGCCACCAGAAACTGTAGCGACTTCTCTTAGCAATTCATGATTTGCAGACGTAGTAGAGTTGATTGTATAAATTGAGCCGTTATTAGTTCTAGCATAATCTCCGAGATTCGCCAAACCATCTGTAAACAAAAGTGTTTCGCCCAAAATTTTTGCTAATGACTTAGAAAAATCCATACATGTACCACCATCATAAACAGCATCTTTTAATGCTTCTTTTAATTCTTGCCAATCACCATTTTCTATTTTATAAATTTTAGTTTGAACTATAGAATTACTAAAAGAAATATAATTTACTTCGACGTTTCTTAAGTAATCAAAATATTCACCAAGTATTGCTAATTCTTTCTCTACATTTCTATTTCTTAATGAATACGAAGTATCCCAAAGCAATTTAATTTTTTTAGGCTTTTGCTTTAACCTAGTATTTGGTTTAAGCGTTTGATTTATATAAAAATAGTCTTGATAACTTAATAGTGTTTCAGCATTGCCAGTACTTGACAACTCTACTATAACAGGTGAGTTTGGTATATAATTCTGTTTCTCTAAAGATGCCGTAAAACCACCATTACTTTCCTTAAAAAAGAAGTTTTCATTATCACTTTTTATTTTAGGCAGCTTTCCCTCATTCAATACTTTCATTTGTATTGAAAAATTATCCAACTTAGCTTTCATGCCTAAAGGCAGTTCATAAATTTGACGTTGATTTAATGTTGACAATTCTTGCTCAAAAGTCAAAACAATGTGCTTATACTTTTTAGGCAAAATCGGATAAATTCTTGCCTTGTAATTATTGCCTTCTGTTTTTTCTAACAGACCCGGATCTATGTTTTGCCTTATTGTACTTTCAAAAGCAACACGAGCCAATTCTTTTTCTACAATGACGGCTTCTCTAAGTTTGTCATTTACATCCATCGCAAATATAGAAACCGACTGACCCTGCCCTAACGGGAATACTAATTCTCCCTCTAAGGTTCTATCTAATTCATTATAAAATTTCATATCATACGTAGTCGTAGCAAAATTGCCAATGATGGTCACATCAATTTTTAGACTAGTTAGTTTTAGTTTGCTAGAGTCTTTTAGTACTATTTCAAGAGACTCTTGGGCAAAAAACTGTGTACATATAAATAGAAAAATTAGTGAAATCAGCTTTTTCATGATTGGTAGTTTTATGGTTTTGATAAAAGTCTACATAAACTACGAGATATGAAATGCAAACTGAGTGAATAGACCATTTGAATGAGTTAAGATGGCTTTATATCGTATAACTTCTTTGCTCTATTGACTCGTAGGGCAATACGCTTAATTAATCGCTCTGGCTGTAAAACCTTCATAGCTTCTCCGTAGCCCAGTATAATTCGTTCCAATTCAAAATTCAATTTGACCTTAATACATATAACTATACTACCGTCTTCATTTCTTTCTTCAATACATTGCGAATGATGCAAAGGTTTTGTTACCACATATGGTGCATGCCTATGATCTACCCACAATTTAACATTGCCCGCTCTTTCCCCTTGGTTTACAGTTACCCCAATTACGTTCTTATAAAATTCATCTGCATTGAACTCTACAGGTATATAAGGCACGGAAAAAGCATAATCAACACTCTTAATACGGTCTAAAGCTAAATTTACAATTCCTCTTGATTTTGCACCTTTCCCAATTAGAAACCAACGATTATTAAATTCTTTTAATAGTATAGGATGAAATTGAATCACCCCAGATTGCTTTGCTTTAAAAGATTGATACTCCAATTTCAATACTATTTTTTTCTGAATTGCTTGATACAATTCATCCAACCAATGAAGTCCTTTTAGGTTCTCGTTTTTGTCTAAATGAATGATTGAAGCTTGATGCGTTTTCTCTGTGTACACCTTATCTTCTAATCGTTGAATAATGCCCCCTAGTTCAGAAAATAATGAAAAGTCTTTAAACTGTTTGAGCATTTCTACAGTTTCACTAAGCACATTCATATCATTTTCTGTGATGGGAATATCTGTTATGGAATATTCATCTTCCTCATACTTGTAATACTTTTTATCGTAAACTTTTATGGGTGCATTGTAACCTAATTTATCGCTTCGCATTAACTGAATGTCCATTTGCACGGTACGTTTGCTTACATTGATTTCACGACCCTCATATTCATATAAAGCATCTGAACAAGCTTCGATTAAATCATCTAATGTCCATTTACGGTATGTATTCTGAAGACATTTATCAATCGTTTTATAACGGATAAGTGCATTTTTATTGATTGCCATTTAACAATGTTTTTGATTAAAATAAAAAATCAAAAACAACTACGCAAAATAATTGCGCACATAGTTCTCAAGTTTGTACCAGAATCATAAAGAAGACCAGTTAAAACAGTCTTCATGTAGCGCTCTGCCGAACGAATGGAGTCGGCAGAGCTAATTAAAAGAAATTATGAAATGAGCTAAAAAGATTTACCGATTATTTAAAATTTCTAATAGCGAATTGCATATGACCTTAAAAAAACAATAACACTAAACAGATGAAAAATACAGTAAACATCACAGGAAAAGAATTAATTGATTTAGGTTTTCGTTCAGGAAAATGGTTTCCAGAAGCCATAGATTATATTAACGCAAACCAGTTGGAAGAAGAAGCTATGTTAGACTTCTTAGAGCAATATCGTTTACCACCTATGATCAACCTGCATTCTAACCCTGCAGAATTCGAAATAAATATAAAAGCCGAAAATGAATTGGAAGAGACCAATGTAACTAAAGTAGTGGATTCCATGAAAGTTTTAATGCGCACACCTACAACTGTCAATGGGGCTATAATGCCTGATGCGTGCCCTACTGGGCCACTAGGTACAATTCCCGTTGGTGGTGTTGTTGTAGCAAAGAATGCTATTCACCCAGGTATGCATAGTGCAGATATTTGTTGCTCTGTAATGTTGACCGATTTCGGAAAAACAGATCCAAAACTAGTTTTAGATGCCGCACATTCAATTACACATTTTGGACCAGGTGGTAGACCACGTGGTAAACAATATAAATTACCCCAAGAATTATTAGCTGAGTTCAAAGCAAATAAACTATTGAATACACCAAAGGACATAAGTCTTGCAATAGAACATTTAGGAACTCAAGGTGATGGTAATCACTTCTTATTTGTTGGTGTTTCAGAAAAAACTGGTAATACTATGATGATTACTCATCACGGTTCTAGAGCGCCAGGTGCAAGGTTGTACAAAAAAGGAATGCACATTGCAGAACGGTTTAGAAAAGACCTTTGTCCAGCTGCGTTAAAACAAAATGCATGGATCCCTTTTGAAACTGAAGAAGGACAATTGTACTGGAGTGCTTTGCAGACGATAAGAAAATGGACAAAGTTAAACCACGAGTGTATTCATAACGCCACTTTAGAAGTTCTAGAGATGGAAGCTGAAGACCGTTACTGGAATGAGCATAACTTTGTTTTTAAAGACGGAGATTTGTTTTACCATGCTAAAGGCGCTACACCCTTAGATCCTAAATTTATGCCTGATATTACCGGTCCAAGATTAATACCCTTGAATATGGCTGAACCTGTTTTGATTGTGGAAGGTAAAACCACCACTAAGAACTTAGGTTTTGCCCCACACGGAGCTGGTAGAAATATGAGTAGAACACAACACAAAAGAAACAATGCAGATTTTACCAAAGAAGCCTTGTTCAATTTGGAAACGGAAGGATTAGATGTTCGTTTCTTTTCTAAAGAAATTGATATTTCTGAGCTGCCTAGCGCTTATAAAAATGCACAAACGGTTCGTTCTCAAATGGAAGAGTATGGCTTAGGAGAGATAATTGATAAAGTAATGCCTTACGGTTGCATTATGGCTGGAGATTTTCAGGTAAATGCTCCTTGGAGGAAGAAAAGAAGAGAGAAAGCTAAAATTTAAATAAAACAGAATATGGAAAACTTACAAAGGACCAAGAATATATTCTTTGAAGAAGTTGCTTTCCAAAAATTCCTTAAAGAAATAGAATTACAAAACGGAACTGCAATGTTAATTGGTGGGGCTGTTATAGATGAAATACAAGGTTTAAAAATTAAAGATGTAGATATTGAAGTTTATGGTCTTTCTTATGTAGCACTCACCAATTTAATAGAGGGGTTAGATATTAATTGTAATATGGTTGGTAATTCTTTTGGTGTTATTAAAACAGTCATAGCCAATTTAGAAATCGACATATCTATTCCTAGAAGAGAAAATAAAGTGGGTATAGGCCACAAAGGATTTACCATTGAACTAGACGAAAAAATGACTCCTAAAGAGGCAGGATTAAGAAGAGACCTTACCATTAATAGCATGTATCTAAACTTACATACCAAAGAATTGGTAGATCCTTTTAATGGACTCGTAGATTTACAAAAAGGTATTCTTAGGGCTACCAACGAGCAAACCTTTATAGAAGATCCGCTACGGGTTCTTCGTATCATGCAGTTATTGCCGAGAAAAGGAAAATCGGTCGCTAAATCAACTTTGGCTCTTTGTCGAAAAATGGTAGATTCTTATTCAGAATTACCGGGAGAGCGCATTTTTGTAGAATGGGAAAAGCTTTTACTTAAAGCAGACCAACCCTCTATAGGATTAGAATTTTTAAGAGATTCTGGCTGGTTAAAGCATTTTCCCGAATTACAAAACTTAGTTGGATGCCCTCAAAACCCTGTATGGCATCCAGAAGGAGATGTTTGGGTACATACATGTATGGTTTTGGATAATGCTGCAAAATTAAGGGCTCATATTCCTGAGAAATGGAAATTACCCTTTATGTTTGGTGCATTGTTACATGATGTTGGTAAACCCTCTACCACAACCCCAGAATTAACAGCTTATGGTCATGATGTTAAGGGAATGCTCTTGGCCGAAATTTTTTTAAAACGGATGACCAATAATAAAACTTTGATCCATAAGGTAACCACTATTGTTGGCTTACATATGAGACCTGGGCAATTATATGCATCTGGGGCAAAGGAGGCAGCCTGGAAAAGGTTACACAACAAATGTAGAATTGATATCTTAGGCTGGCAGAGCAAAGCTGATTCTGCGGGAAGAACTGGTAGAGATGTCATTTTAGACGAGCATAAAGTATCCGAAACCTGTTTTAACCTTTTTGAAAAATTTGGAGAGAATGAAATTAAACCTTTGATTTCAGGAAAAGATTTGATTGATCTAGGTTTAAAACCTTCCCAACAATTTGGGGTAATTTTAAGCAGTTGCTACGAAAAGCAATTGGAAGGTAAAAGTAGAAAAGACCTCTTATATGATCTAATAAATCAGATTTAAGATAAAAATTGCATCTTTGCATTAGTTCATTGAAATAGTTCTTTTGAAAATTTTATGGGATATGCATGCCAATACTGGTCTGCATAACTTTTAAAATTTAAATTATGAATTGGAAAATTCAAAAATTACTTGATGGGGAAACCATCATTTCAAAAGAACCCGGTAATTCTATGTTACCATTGTTAAAATCAAAACAACCAGTGCGCCTTGCGCCAATTAGTTGGGATGAATGTAATGTTGGTGATATTGTATTCTGTAAAGTACGTGGAAATGAATTTACACACCTTGTAAAAGGGAAGAATGATAAACGAGGTTTGCTAATTGGTAATAATCACGGTAGAATTAACGGATGGACAAAAAATGTGTATGGTAAAGTAATAGAGATATTATAGGCTCCATGCCACATTTTAATCTTTAAAATTTAAAAGTTAATTATAAATAAAATAGTACATGCTAAATCATTTTAATCACATACCGGACGCTGAAAAGCTAGGATTGCATCGAATTGATTGATAGATACTATTAAAAACAGATACATAACTAGAGCGTCCAAGAAATTGGGCGCTTTTTTTATGCAATTTTTCTAGAGAATTCTAAAAATTCCAAAAGAATGTTATTTAAAAGCTAAGTATTTGAAAAACAGCAAATTGATTAATTGTACTGTTATCTGTTAAACAACGGACAGGAATACCTATGTCTAATAAACAATATAACTAATTGATAATCAGTAAATTATATTTATTTTTTCTTGTGTAATATAAAAATACATTTTAGCTTTGCAGCGCAATACTGCAATAAAACTAATTAACTGAAGTATATATGACTTTTTCTAACACATATCAGAATACACTAAAGGTACCAGGTGCTTTAACAGTGTTGCTTCAGGACTTTCTATATACATAAATCTTCATACGATTATGATTAAAAGTCCGAAGCCTTTAAAGTTTCGGACTTTTTTTATGCTTATTAATTAAGAGCAAAACTTTCCGAGACATTTTATCAAATTAAGTATGGCTTTTCAAAGGTTGAACGGTCATTCTATTCTCTAATATGAAATATCATGGGAAAGAAATTAAGTGGAAAAGACCTTATCGAATTGGGCTTTCCAAAGAACAATAGTATAAATATCACTTTAGGTCAAATCAATAGGTATCATAAAAGAGTAAAAAAAGAAAAGATATTAACTGAAGCCAAAAAAGTGTTGTTGCATCCTGAAAACTATAAGGGCGATGGTGTTTGGGGTAAGATTTCCGAAAGTTTATTAGACCCGGTTATAGTAAAAAAACAAGCCTTAAGTTCGGTACGAGCACCTTTTCATATCTATGGAGAAAATGAAATTGAAGAACAAGCAAAATACCAATTGTATGATGCTTTAAAGCTTCCGATTTCTGTCGCTGGGGCTTTAATGCCCGATGCCCATAGTGGTTATGGTCTGCCCATTGGCGGAGTTTTGGCTACTAAGAATGCAGTAATTCCGTATGGAGTCGGTGTCGATATCGGTTGTCGAATGTGTTTGACTATTTATCCGATTCCGGTTTCATACCTCAAAGGAAAGAAACACCAATTGGCTAATTTCCTTTCGGAACATACCAAATTTGGAATGCGGGAAACGCATCAGATAAAGCACGATCATGAAATCTTTGAGCGAGATGAATTTAAAAATACCCCTCTCTTGAAAAGATTAAAAGATAAGGCATATAAACAATTGGGAACCTCAGGTGGCGGAAATCATTTCGTAGAATTTGGAACGGTTACTATTGCAGATAACCAAAACGAATGGGGTTTGAAAATTGGTGAATACTTAGGTGCGCTTTCTCATAGTGGGTCGCGAGGTCTAGGAGCCAACATTGCAAAACATTACACCTATTTGGCAACAAAGCAATGTCCTTTACCTAAGCACGTGCAACATTTAGCATGGTTAGATTTAAATACACATGACGGACAAGAATATTGGTTAGCTATGAATTTAGCGGGAGATTATGCCAAAGCATGTCATGACGATATTCACGCAAGACTTGCTAAGCTTTTAGGGGAAAAGCCAGTGGCTAAAATCGAGAACCATCACAATTTTGCATGGAAGCAAGAGGTAAATGGCGAAGAGTGTATTGTACATAGAAAAGGAGCAACCCCAGCTGCAAAAGGTGAATTGGGTATTATTCCTGGCTCTATGACCGCACCGGGTTACATTGTTAGAGGTTTGGGAAATAAAGAGAGTTTAAACTCTGCTTCTCATGGTGCAGGAAGGCTTTTTTCAAGACGAAAGTGTAAACAAACTTTTACACGAAGTGATATTAAAAAGCAACTAGAATCAAATGAAGTAACCCTTATTGGTGGAGGTATTGATGAAGCGCCGATGGCTTACAAAGACATTAATAAAGTCATGGCAAATCAACAAGAACTAGTAGAAGTAATAGGAACCTTTACCCCTAAAATAGTAAGAATGGATAAGTAAACATTAGTGTTCAGTTGACAGTTGCAGCTAGCAGTATTTGCTCAGCTGTCATCCTGATCTTAGTCAAAGGCGTAGGAACACTATAGTTTAACTTTTAATTAAAAAACATGGAAAAAATTATACAAATAACAGCAGGTAGAGGTCCAGCAGAATGTAGCTGGGTCGTTGCCCAAGTGCTTAAACGATTTTTGGAAGAAACCAAGATGAAAGGGTTTAAACATATTATAATACACCGAGAAAAAGGAAACCTAAATGGAACAGTTCAATCGGTGACTATTCGCTTAAGAGGAGAAGATCTTGAAGCCTTTTTAGCAACTTGGTTGGGAACCATTCAATGGATCGGTATCTCTATATTTCGAAAATACCATAAACGAAAAAACTGGTTTATTGGAGTTTTTGAATTGAAGCAAATGCAAACCATGAAATTGGATGAAAAGGACATCTCTTTTCAAACTATGCGAAGTACGGGTCCTGGTGGCCAAAATGTAAATAAAGTAAACTCGGCGGTGAGAGCAATTCATAACACAACTGGAGTTCAAGTAGTTGCAATGGATAGTAGATCACAACATCAAAACAAAAAATTAGCAATAGCTCGATTAAAAGAAAAAGTAAACGAAGTTAATCTAGCGCAGTTAAAAAATAGCATGATAGACGAATGGGAAAATCATATGAATTTGCAACGTGGAAACCCTATTCGTGTTTTTAAGGGCACGGACTTTAAACATCAAGAAGAGAAAAAAGGCTTTAAACCAAAACGGCAAAAGCTAAAAAACGATTTAAAACAACAAAAATGGGACTTACAATAGCCGACACTTATTACCTAAAGGCAAAAGCGGCATCTGGTTACGATTGGGACGAAGTTTGCGAATCACTAAACTATGCCTTGTCTTATGATGAAAACCACTGCGCAGCACTTTGTCTTTTGGGGAAAGTATATGCCAGAAACTTAAACCAATATGAAAAAGCATTTGATTGTTTTGACAAAGTCATCGCAATTGATAGTTATTATTTGGGTGTATATCCACTTTACATAAAATACTTGATTTGGGTTGATGAAATTGAAAGGGCAAACAAACTAATTGCTTTTGCCCTTACATTAAAAGGGATATCAAAAGGAAATTTGTTTTGGCTTTCAGCGTATGCGTTAGAAACCAAGGAAGCATATAAAGATGCTTTAAAGTTTCTTAAAAAAGCTAAAAAGCATTCATACAATGACGATTACTTCTCTTTTATTGGGGATGAAGAAAATAGAATCAAAAAGAAATTGAAATTGGATAAATCCAAAGTAAAAAAGAAGAAAAAAAGAAAATGATTTAAAATAAAATATTAATGAGTTCGAAATTCCACTAAACCTTGATTATAAATATCGAAATGAAAACTAAAGCTATTCATTTCGATATTTTTTTATTGCACCATTATTAGATGTTATATACACTTAGTACCTCAGAAAATACTGAAAAAAAATAAATTTCACCATCAATTCGTAGCATTAACAATTGCTTCTGCAATCTCAGGATATACCCATTCTAACGTATTTCTATTGAAAATACCGAATTCATCTGCATTGCCATTATCCCACCAAATGGGGCAAATACCGCGTTCGGCACAGAGGTTAGCATAATATTCAGCATGAGCTAAACGGTCATTCTCGTTATCGGAAAAAGTGGAACCCCATTCGCCCATGACTACTGCCCTACCTTCGCTCTCGAACTTATTTTGAATGGTATTAAATTCTTGCGTTAATTGCGCCTTATCCTCATCTGTTCCCCAAATTGGATCAGTACCTGCAAGACTGAACAAATAAGGAGAATAACTATGGATGGAGACAATTACATTTTCATCATTATTTGGAACTATGTAATCTTGTAGTACATTTTCTCCTGTACCAGCCGCATAGGTTGAAACCATAATTTTACGAACGGCGTTGTTGCCATCTGTTGCACGAATTGCATCAACACTGACCTGATGATATTGATTTACAACATCTCGCCCCTCGGCGGTGCCTCCCTCCCATTCTTCTGGTGACCCTTCATGACGTGGTTCATTTAAAGTTTCAAAAATTACATAGTCTCCATAGGGTTTAAATCTGTTGGCAATCTGTGTCCACGTTTTAGTCAATCTATCTTTTACCAAAGGTGCATTTTCATACGTAGGTACAATCCACTCATCATCATGATGAATATTGATAATCACATACATATCATTGCTTAAAGCAAAATTTGCAATATTTTCAACTGTATTCAGCCAATCAGTTTCTAATAGATAATCTGGCGCTGAACCGGTATGATATTGCCAAGTTACCGGCAATCTCAAAGTTTTAAATCCCATGTTGGCAATCTCATCGATCATTGCCTTAGTTGTCAAAGGATTTCCCCATGCCGTCACGTCAACATCTTCAGTATCTAATGTATTGCCCAAATTCCAACCAGAACCCATGTCAAGTACAAATTCTTTAGGAGAGATATCTCGCATAGTTCCATCAATGACTTCATCTGATCCGGAATCGTCACTAGGTATTTCTACGTTGTCTATTTCTTCTGAAGAACCATTATTTACTGGATTTTCTGAACCAGAGCAACCTGTTATAATAGCTACGATTAATAAAACAAAAACTAGGATCGTATTTTTCATTTGTACCTACTATTTAAAAACAAAAGGAGCAAGAATATTAATATACTTACATTTTGTTTTGGTGCGAAATGAAAGATAAGCAATTAAGTATAAAAACACGAGTCAAGACAAATTGCCCAAGTCTATGAGATTTTTGGACTATTAATTAATATAAATAACCCTAATGAACCCTCGTAGCAAACGACAAAGTGAAGGCTATCGCCTTTTCATTTTTTGTTTCCAATCGTTTACAAAAACAAAAGGATTTTGATAATCCTAATAAACCCTCAGTGCAAATAACAAAATAAAGGCTATCGCCTTTTCATTTTTTGTTCCCAATCGCTTTTATAAACTATGTTTATGACGCTTTTGGAAACAAAAAATGAACTGTTCTCACAGTTCATTTTCTTATTCAGTCGGGATGACAGGATTTGAACCTGCGACCACTCGACCCCCAGCCGAGTGCGCTACCGGACTGCGCTACATCCCGAAATGTTAATTAAAGAGTATCTCCTTAATATTATATATTTTTTCAACTACTTAAGATTCACTGTAGTGCAGTTTATCCAGAGTAAAGTCGAAGGGCTACATCCCGAAATTTTCGATTGCAAAAATAGAGAAGTTCAAAAGAACAATATATTATTTATTAATAAATAATACTATTCAGATGCATTTACCCATTCTAACAGTCGGTTAGTCCATTGCTCTAAATTTGGTTGTCCTTTTGCCAAACTAAATCCATGTCCGCCTTTATCATATAAATACAGTACAGATTTCTCTTTTGCTTTTACATTATATAACGAATGAAAGTATTCGCTATTTTCTCTTGGTACCACAGTATCGTCAATAGCATGGGCTAGAAATGTTCTTGGTGTATTTTCATCAATATTGAATTGGTTTGAATATTGATACACTAAATCTTCTGACGGATTTTTACCCAATAAATTCTCTCTAGAACCTTTATGAGTATTCTCCCCCATTGTAATTACCGGATACATCAATGCCATAAAATCTGGTCTTGCACTAAGCTCGTCAACCTCATCTATGGGTTCATAAACCTTACGATTATATTGTGTACCCAAGGTAGACGCCAAATGACCGCCTGCAGAGAACCCTATTATTCCGATCTGATTTGAATCTAAGTTCCAGTCTTCTGCCTTGCTTTTAACTATCCTTATTGCCCGTTGGGCATCTATTAAAGGTACATTGTGCTTATCAACCTGGGTAGCATCAGATGGTAATCGGTACTTAACAACAATTCCTGCAATTCCATATGTATTCAAAAATTTAGCTATATCGGTACCTTCCCAATCGTAAGCCAATATACCATAACCCCCTCCTGGAAAAATCAAGAAAGCTTTGCCGGTAGCAATAGATTTTTCTGGTAAATACACTTCTATGGTTGGTTCTTGAACTTTTGAAATTCTTAAAATATCCGTTATCTCTTGGACTTCCTGTACCTCATTTTCTATATTGTTTGGAACAGAATTTTTAGGCCACAATGGAATAATCTCTACTTGGCTAGAGCAACTCATAAAATTAATCGCAAAAACTAAAGCGAACAGATAAGTATATTTATTCCACCTCATTACATTCCCATTTAAAGTTTGCAATAGGATCATTAGATGCGCCTTGTAAATTATAATGCCACCATTCTGTTCTGGTGGACCAAAACCCATGTTTTTCCATAGTTTCCTTTAGTAACTTTCTATTATCAAGTATCTCTTGTGGTAAATCAAAATTATCATGATAGGCTCGTTTACCAAAGAAATCAAAATCTGATGGCATTTTCACTTCCTTATCATCCAAGGTAACTAAAGTTATATCTACTGCCCCACCTTTATTATGAATAGAACCTTTTACAGGATTGGCTACATACTGTGGATTAGGTACTATTTTCCACATTTTATACTGGACAGAATTAGGTCTGTAACAGTCGTAAAATTTAATTTTTACACCATGCTTTTTAAATTCTTCATTTGCTTTCAACAAAGCCTTTACCGTTTTTGCTCTTGTATAACATTCTCCACATTCATACACCTGTTCTTTAAGAAAGTTATTATCGGTGGCATATCTAAGATCATATGCAAAGCCATCACTATAGTCTGCTAAACGAACAAATGTAGTATCTGCAACACCTTCCAAGCTTTTGAACACTGGCTCTTGGACTTTTTCTTCTATTACGGAATCTACCTCTATTTCTTTTGCCAACTCAGCTGTAGTATCCATTTGTTTTTTAGATTCTTCCGTTTTACAGCTGGTTGTAAAAACGATAAGGCATAGTGTCACTAATTGTAGTATAGTCTTCATGGCACACATTTTCATTTGTTATAACTTAAACAACTAGAAAAATATAATATTCACTAGTAAAGAGTAAAAATACCATTCTAAAGTTTGAAAATGAAAAGTAAAAAATGGACAGGTATACTTATTGTAAAACAAAATAGCCCTCTATAGTATAAAAATAGAAGGCTAGAATGCACTTTTGGTTGTTGGTTTACTTCAAGGTCTTTAAATACACCAAGCTTTTTGGTACTTGGGTAACTACATTTTTAGATTCATCTTCTATAAACATGTATTCAATTCCTATTTTTTTAGCTTCGGCGACTATGCCTGCAATATCAATTTGTCCTGTTCCTAGCACAACGTTAGTATCATCATCTTCATGACCAGTGTTATTACCCTCAATACCTTTTTCCATATCCTTCAAATGTAAAAGGGTAATTTTTTTAGGATATTTCTTCATTAATGCCAATGGATCTGCACCACCATGTTGCGCCCAGAAAACATCTAACTCAAATGTAAAATCTTTAGCATTCTGTGCCATATAGTCAAACAATGTTCCGCTTTTATAAGGTCTAAACTCATATCCATGCGGGTGATAAGCTAATACAAGTCCGTTATTCTTTAAAATCTTTCCTGCCTTGTTAAATACTTCCGTGGCGTGTTTAGTTTCTTCTAAATCCCACTTATTATCATCGTGAGGTACCCATGCACACATTACATACTTTGCACCAAAATCTTTAGCGTTTTTAATGACCTTTTCAACATCGTTTTCCAAATCTTCAAAGCCAGCACCTACACTTACCATCTCTAAGTCATTTTCGACCAACAAAACTTTGAAATCTTCTAATGGCATGTCATAGGTTTCGCCCCCTTCAATTTTGGTTATCCCCCATTCATTAATCAATCCTAAGGTGTTAGAAACATCCATTTTAAATTGATTTCGTAAACTATATAATTGCAGACCTACTTCTTGCGCTTGCGCTAAAAAACCACTACCCAAAAGAATAGCGGCTATCATTACTTTCTTTATCATTATAATGTTGTTTACGTAAGTAAATTTCCTTCGTCATCCCACTCAGCCATAACATTACGCTGACTTTGGTCTACACATTTTGCAATCCATTCTGGATCATAAGCAACACCGTGCTGGTCTAGTACATCTTGCGGTACACCATCCCAAACATTTGGTGAATTTCCTTTATATCCTAAATCTGCAATACCCACTTTAGAGGTATAATATCCAGTAACGGTCAAGCCACGCATAGTATAGAAAAACTGAATTTCCAGTGGTTGTTCACTTAATGGTTTCTCTGTATCATGCCAGCAAATTTCATCACAAATTTGTTTTTTCTGCTCTAATGTAGCCGACTTGAATTCAGTACCGAATTCTGTATTACTTTTATGATCCAACCACATTAAGCCACCTAATAATGTAGGTGCCATTTCTGGAATATCTTTGCCCATAAATTCTACAAGTGCCGGCACTTCTGCTTCTATAGGACCGCCATGTGGTTCTTTTGGAGGAAGTATCACTACACTTAAAGCTGCAATAGTTTCCATCTCATGCTCGTTGAACAACTGCTCAGCGTTTAACTTTTCTATACGTTCCAATTCTGCCGGTGTTCTTCCAAAATACTTTTCACTACTAGCTGCAATATCTTGATCTACAGATTCGCCATTTTCAGTCTTACATGAATTGAAGACTAGCCCAGAAGTTGCCGCAGCACCACCAAGTATTAAAGTTTGTAAACTCTTTCTTCTATCCATCATCTAAATATTTTGTGCCTTTAATTGTTCAATGATATAATCTGATGCTCTCCATGAAAGCGCCATAATAGTCCAAGTACAGTTCTTATCCGCTTGAGATACAAACACCCCTGCATCTACTATAAATACATTATCTGCATTATGTAACTGTTGAAACTTATTGGTCACCGATGTCTTAGGATCATCTCCCATTCTGGTAGTACCCACCTCATGTATAATTTCACCTGGCTTATTTAATCCGTAATCTTTGTCTTTACCTGGCTTTTCACCTAAATAATGACCACCCATATTATGAATAATTTCTTCAAAGGTATCTTGCATGTGCTTTGCCTGATTTACCTCGTACTCTGAATGCTTGTAGTTAAACTTCAAAACAGGAATACCAAATTGATCCACGGTTGTAGGGTCAATTTCACAGTAATTGTCTTTGTAAGCAATTGCTTCTCCACGACCACCAAAACCTATTACGGAACCGTAGTATTTCTTTACATCATCACGCAAGCTATCTCCATAGCCTCCAGATTTCAATCCAAAATATTGGTTCAAGGCATTAGGATCCCAACCAAAACCATAATTAGGTTGCCCCATTCCGCCCCACACTTCTATGTGGTATCCTCTTGGGAAATTTAACTTGGAATTATCTCCCCACCATGGCGAGTAAACGTGCATACCACCAACACCATCTTCATTATAAGAGGTCTTTCTGTTCATTAAACCAGGAATTACTCCTGAAGCACTAGATCCCGTAGAATCATGTAAATATCTACCAACTAAGTTACTACTGTTCCCTAATCCGTTAGGGTGTTGTTTACTCTTAGAGTTTAAAAGTATACGTGCCGAACTACATGCAGATGCAGCCAATACAACCACCTTGCCTCTAAGTGTATATTCTTTTCTATCTTCTTTATTGATGTACGATACCCCTGTTGCTTTACCTTCTTCATTGGTAAGGACTTCGCGCACCATTGAATTTACGAACAGTTTTACTTGACCACCGCTCTTTTGCGCCGGAAAGATCAAACAACTACCTGCTGAGAAATCGGCATAAATTTGACATGATCTTCCACATTGTCCGCAATAGAAACAAACGCCACGGTCTTCATTAATTCTTTTGGTCAGCATGGAAAGTCTACCAGGTATAACCGGTATATTAGATTTCTTTGCTCCATTTATGTAAAATAACTCGTGCAATCTTGGTTTCGGGGGAGGAAGAAAAAACCCGTCAGGATCATTTTCTCTACCTTCATTGGTGCCAAAAACACCAATTAACTTGTCTAATTTATCGTAATATGGTTTAACGTCTTCATATCCTATTGGCCAATCATCTCCATGACCATCACGGGTTTTCCCTTTAAAATCTTTAGGTCCAAAGCGTAAAGAAATACGCCCCCAGTGATTTGTACGTCCTCCTAGCATTCTTGCACGCCACCACTTAAATTCAGTTCCTTCTGCATGCGTATATGGTTCTCCTTCTACTTCCCAATCTCCCCAAGACATATCCCATTCTCCAAAAGCACGGGTTGTTCCTGCACCTCTACGTGGCGAATCATAAGGTTGTTTTAATTGTGTCATGGTTTTTGGATCGGCAGGATCAAAAAATGGACCCGCTTCTACAACAGCTACATTTAAACCTGCATCTGCCAATTGTTTGGTAGCCATACCACCACCGGCTCCTGAACCTACGATGATAACATCAAAGATTTCTGAGGATTCTTTTATTTGCATAATTTGAGATTAGTTGATGATTACAATTTAACTATTAAATAAAATAAGAACCTGCGTTTTTAGCTGAATAACATTCGTTACTGGACGGACGGATATTTTTCAAGCACATTGGTACAAATTCAGCTATGTTGTTATTTACTTGTAAAGGTAGAAGCGGGCAAACCTGCCTTATTGAATAAGGTAGCTATGTCCGTACTCCTCCAAGCATACCTTACCCCTGTCGGTTTTTTTACTTCACTTGAAGTCAATAACACCTCTCCATTTTTTAATTTTGCCTTGGCAGCAAACCATTCTCCCGCAGCATTTGAAACTTCAAAAAGTGTTATTTTCTTTCCTTTATTATATAATCCGTCAGCGTGAGTGAACTTCACTTTTAACTGATTGCCGTCTACTTCAAAAGATTCGTAAAGCGGACCATATACTTCTGTGTTGGCTAATAGACCGTAGTGATTTTTCAACGCAATATTTGCCAAACGTAAACCTACATCTTGTTTGTTAAGCGGGTGAATATCTTCTGTTGTACAGATATCACTTGTCATTGCCATACCAGTATCCTCTAGTGCCAAAGTTCTTCTTTGCTGATCTCTAACGATACCTCCTGCAAATTCTTGGTCATACTTAAATGGCGCTATTTGAACATAATAAAATGGAAAATCATCTTTCCATTCCTTTCGCCAAGATGTGATCATATTGGTAAAAAGCTCTTGATAGCTTTCAGCATTTGGCGTATTAGCTTCACCTTGATAATAGATGGCACCACCTATTTTGAACTTGGTCAACGGCGCCACCATACCATTGAACAAAGATGATTTCTGTACCGTTACCCATTTATTTGGTTCTAATTTTTTGTGCGCTTCTACCAATTCAGGGTGTGCTTTAAAAACAGATTCTGGTGTCCACACTTCTGCGCTAGACGCTCCCCATGCGTTATCTATTAATCCTATCGGAATGTTCATTTCCTTTTGAAGCTTTCTTGCGAAAAAATAAGCAACCGCACTAAAATCTTGCATGGTTTCAGATGAACAAGATGTCCAAGATCCTGCTGTATCTTCCTGTGGGTAATCTGCTGTTCTTTTTGCTACAGTAAATAGTCTAATATTTGGATAGTTTGCATTCTCGACTTCAAAATCCCTATTCGCTATTTTGCTGTTTGCACTCCACTCCATATTACTTTGCCCAGAACAAAGCCAAACTTCGCCTATCAAAACATCTTGTAAAGTAATTTCATTATTCTTTCCCGTAAAGCTTATTTTAAAAGGACCTCCAGCTTCTGGAGTTTTTACGGTGATTTCCCATTTTGCATCGTTACCAGCTTTTACTTGAACGGTCTCATCGTTCCAACTCGTGTAAATAGTAAATTCCTCGTTGGGATCTGCCCAGCCATACAACAACACATTACTTTCTCGTTGCAGGACCATTTCATTAGAAAATATTTTGGGTAGTGTTATTTCAGCTTTTGTAAAAGTGGTAACCACTAGGCACAGCAAAATCAGGGTAAAACGTATATTCATTGCAGTCGATAAAATTTTGATTTAAATATACCTAAATATGTTCCATATTAACAAATTCACAATCATTCAATATTATTTTTAAAGTATTTGCTATCTTAAGTACTTTATTTGTGATGTTCATAATCTACTTAAACTCAACTTGTCATGCCTAACCTACCACAATCATTAAAGCGAAGAAATTTTATTAAAGCAGCATCGGCATCGCTACTTTTCGCTTCTATACCTTCATACGGATTCGAATTTTTCGCAAACGAAAAGCCAAAAAAAGTAGCCCTTATAGGAACTGGTTGGTATGGCACTGGTGATTTATTGCGTCTTATTCAAATAGCGAATGTAGAAGTAGTTTCATTGTGTGATGTTGATAGTCACCAGTTAAACATAGCTGCCCAGCTAGTATCCGAAAGACAGAAGAATGGTAAAAAACCAAAACTATATTCTGATTATAGAACCATGTTACAAAGTGAAAAATTGGATATTGTTCTTATAGGCACACCTGATCATTGGCACGCTTTAACTTGTATTGCAGCTATAAAATCTGGCGCTCATGTGTATGTTCAAAAACCTACCAGCGTTGATGTTATGGAAGGTGAAGCAATGGTTACCGCAGCAAGAAAATACAACAAGGTAGTACAAGTGGGTACACAACGAAAAAGTACTCCGCATTTGGTTGATGCTAAAAAACAAATCATCGATACCGGAATGCTAGGCACCATTGGTCATGTAGATATGTGCTGCTACTATCACATGCGCGCCAATGGAAATCCGCCAGAGCAGGAAATCCCCGATTTCTTTGATTATGAAATGTGGACGGGCCCTGCACCTATAAGACCTTATGACGGATTACCGCATAAGAGATGGTGGCGAACATTTCGTGAATATGGAAACGGAATTACAGGAGATATGTGTGTACATATGTTAGATACCGTTCGTTGGATGCTCAATTTAGGATGGCCCAAACGCATTAGTTCTGAAGGAGGTATTTATGTGCAGAAAGAAGGCAAATCTAATATTTCTGATACACAATCAGCCGTTTTTGAATATGATGGTCTTAATTGCAACTGGCAGCATAGAACATGGGGAAATCCCAATGACCCAGAGTACCCTTGGGCATTTAAAATATATGGAGAAAAAGGTGTACTTAAGGGAGATGTCATGAAAGCCGAATTTGTACCCGTTGATGGTAGCGACAGTATTCGTTTTAATGTACTTTATGAAAAAGAAAAATATATAGAAGACCTTACCGAAAAAGATTTAGAACTACATGCCGCACCAGCAACGCGTAGGCATATGATAGATTTCTTAAATGCAATTAAAAACAATACAAAACCTGTTGCAGACATTGAACAAGGGCACATTTCATCTGCCAGCTGTATTTTGGCTAATTTATCGATGGATTTAAAAAGACCTTTAACCTATGATCCTAAAAGTAGAAACGTTTTAAATGATCCAGAAGCTACTGCCCTATTACAGCGAGAATATCGTGGACCGTGGGAACATCCGCACCCAGATACCGTATAAATTTATTGTAGTTTTTTAGTAGAATCACGTACCAGCAAGCTGGTCTTTACTGTTTTAGTTTCATAAGGTAGCCCAGGATTTTTAATTCTATTGATCAACAATTTAGCGGTTTGCTCGCCAATATACTTTCCATGCTGACTAACCATTGTTAATGACGGAGTTACGTATTTAGACAACTGCCCATTGGTAAAGCCAATTATAGAAATATCATTAGGTACATTATAGCCTCTTGCCTTTACAACTTCTAAGACTTGAACAGCAATTAATTCATCAATTCCTATAATACCATCTATGGTTTTATAATTCAAAAGAAATGACATCAGTAAATCTAAATCATCTTTGACCGTAAGATTTATAATTAATTTAGAATCAAATGGTATGTCAAATTCTTCTAATGCTTTTTTGTAGCCTAACAATCTTAATTTACCTACGCTTGAGCTTGAAATAGGATTTACCACAGCTATATTTTGACAGCCAATGTTTATGAGGTACTTAGTGATTTTATAACCGGCTTCAAGATCATCTACAACCACCTTATCGCATTGCACATTGTCCGAAACCCTATCAAAAAGTACTACGGGTATATCATTATTTATAACATCTATCAACGCATCATGCTGATCCTCATTCTGGCTTTCTTCCGCAAGGGACATTATGACACCATCTACAGTGCCCGCGTCAAAAAATTCAAGTGTCTTCGTTTCTTTTGCTTTAGACTCGTTACTAATACAACTAATAATATTATAACCACTCTCATTTGCAACCTTCTCTATACCATACAGAACCTGAACAAAGAAGTAATTTAATATGTTAGGTACAACAACACCAATGGTCTTAGTGCTTTTATTCAACAAATTAAGAGCCAATCTATTAGGCTTATAATGTTTCTCTTTGGCGTATGCTTGAATTTTTACCTTTAGGTCATTGCTGATCTCGTGACTATCGTTTATCGCTTTAGAAACGGTTGAGATAGAAACACCAAAATGCCCGGCAATATCCTTTAAGGTTACTTTTTTCATAATATATACTGCAAAAGAACAGATTTAATTTGACATTTAAATTATTCGTAAAAAGCAAAATGTCCCTAAGGTAAAAACCTAGGGACATTTAAATTTAATTTTATAACTATTAGTACCCAAAAAGCTACTATGCTAAAACGCTTAATGGGTAAAAATATTTATATGTATTGATTGATGATATTTTCAAACAATTCTTGCTTACCACTCTGTAACTCCAACTCACCATTTTCTTTAGCAATGTTGTAAAGATCTTTCATATCTAACTTACCGTTTTCAAAATCTTTTCCTTTTCCTGAATCAAAAGATCTGTATCTATTTTCACGTAACTTGTTGTAAGATGATGATTCAATAATTTTATCAGCAGTAATCAATGCTCTTGCAAAAGTATCTGCACCACCAATATGTGCATGGAACACATCTTCCAAATCCGTACTATTTCTTCTTATTTTGGCATCAAAATTTACACCGCCACCTTGTAAACCACCAACTGCCAAGAATACCAACATTGCTTCTGTAGTTTCTTGAATATTGTTAGGAAACTGATCGGTATCCCATCCATTTTGGTAATCTCCTCTGTTAGCATCCATACTACCTAACATACCTGCTTTTGCGGCAACGGCAATTTCATGCTGAAAAGTGTGTTGTGCCAATGTGGCGTGATTAACTTCAATATTCATCTTAAAATCGTTCTCTAGACCATATTCTTTCAAGAACCCAATGGCTGTTGCACAGTCAAAATCATACTGATGTTTCATTGGCTCCATTGGTTTTGGTTCAATAAAGAAATTTCCTTTAAACCCTTGGCTACGTGCATAGTCTCTTGCCATAGTCAAAAACTGCCCCATATGGTCAACTTCACGACCTAAATCTGTATTCAATAAAGACATATAACCTTCTCTACCACCCCAAAAAACATAGTTCTCACCACCTAAGGCAATAGTAGCATCTAAAGCCAATTTAATTTGACCACCTGCTCTTGCCAATACATTAAAATCAGGATTGGTAGATGCACCGTTCATATATCTTGGGTTTGAGAAACAGTTAGCCGTACCCCACAATAATTTCTTCCCAGATTCTTTTTGCTTCTCCTTAAGGTACTCTGTTATCGTTGCCAATCTCTTTTCAGACTCCGCAAATGTTGATGCTTCCTCAATTAAATCAAAATCATGAAAACAGTAGTAATCAAATCCTATTTTATCAAAAAACTCAAAAGCAGCATCTGCCTTGTCTTTAGCCGCTTGCACCGCATCAGATGATTTATCCCACTCAAAATTCTGTGTACCAGGACCAAATGGATCTGAACCTTGACCACAGAAGGTATGCCAATAAGCTGTTGAAAACTTAAAGTGCTCCTTCATTGTCTTACCCGCAATAACCTGATCTGGATTATAGTATTTAAAAGCTAACGGATTGTCAGACTCCTTGCCTTCAAATTTAATTTTGTCTATTCCTTTAAAATATTCCTTGTTTGCCATTATGATGATTTATTTGTTGTTCAATATCAATTCTAATTCTTTCTTCCAAGTAGCGTAGGCTTCTTGGTATGCTATTTTATCTTTTTTAGGACTGAAGGTCATTACATAATCATTATCTAATATTGCCTTACCGAAAGCTTCAAAATCTCCCTTATGTAAATTTGCCGCTCTAGCCGCTCCAATTGCACCAGTAGTATTATAAATCTCAATATCATACCCTATTAAAGTTGCGACTGTATTCGAAAAGATATCTGAACGAAAAAGGTTATCGTTACCGGCTCGCATTACATTTACTTTTATACCATCAGACTCCATAATTTCCATTCCGTAAACAAAAGAAAAAGCAATGCCTTCTAACGCTG
This sequence comes from Maribacter zhoushanensis, assembly GCF_029350975.1. Taxonomy (GTDB): domain Bacteria; phylum Bacteroidota; class Bacteroidia; order Flavobacteriales; family Flavobacteriaceae; genus Maribacter; species Maribacter zhoushanensis. The sequence continues at coordinate 35,601 of NZ_JARKMR010000005.1, read as the reverse complement.
CACGACACAAATGCCCTTTACCGTGATTGTTTAAATTTAGGTTGACAATTCTTGTACCGACGTCTTTACTTTTTAACATTCTTTCTGCCCCGTTACCAAAGGGAATCATAGCTACACCATCTGCCCCAATAGAAACCTCATCTGCCAACGTATTCATTTCTTCATAAGAGTCTACATCTAGGTTATTCAACAACCAACGATATTGAATTCCTGCTCCATTAATGCAAAGTAATTTGCCAATTCTAGCCGGTTTTCCCTTTGAATAATTTACGTGTGCAAAGTTGTTTACCCGAGAGCTTTCTTTTACTGAAAGATTATCTGTTACCGCATAAACAACGCCAGATGTACCACCTGTTGCCGCAACTTCTCCAGGATTAAACACATTTAATGCCAATGCATTATTTGGTTGGTCTCCCGCCCTATATAATATTGGGGTATCTATTGAAAGCCCGCTTTCAGTTGCTCCTTTTTCATTGACTTTAGATTGTACCGAAAAAGTATCTACAATATCCGGTATCATATCTTTTTCCAATCCGTAATAATCCAGTACCAAATCTGCTATACTGTCTTTTTTGAAATCCCAAAAAATACCTTCTGATAAACCGGAAACCGTAGTATTTACTACTCCTGATAATTTATAGGCAATGTAATCGCCCGGAAGCATCATTTTATAAATTTGAGCGTAAATGTCAAGTTCGTTTTCTTTCACCCATTTCAGCTTAGATGCCGTAAAGTTTGATGGTGAATTTAAAAGATGGGTGTCGCAAGTATCTGCCCCTATTTCTTCGTAGGCTTGCTGACCAATGCCAACAGCTCTACTGTCACACCAAATGATAGATTTTCTAAGGGAATTACCTTCTTTATCAATGAGCACTAGACCGTGCATTTGATAAGATATACCAATGCCTGATATATCTTTTTTATCAATATTTTCTTGTTTACATATCTTGTCAATGCCACTACAGACGTAGCTCCACCAATCTTCTGGACGCTGTTCTGCCCAGCCGTTTTTTACAGCTTCCATCGACATTTCTGTTTCAGGTTCTGTAACCACCCCAACACTTTTTCCTGTTGAAGCATTTACCAAGGCAATCTTAATAGATGAACTGCCGATATCTAATCCTAAATGGTACATAAATAGTATAAATTGGTTTGCTGAAATAAGTTAAACCAAAAATAGTTACTATGAAGACCATTCAATATTTACACAACGAAAAATTATCGTAGTTCAATTTTTTAAAAATATCAATGTATAAATCCAAAAATATAAATTACTGAATATAAGGTTGTTATACTTAATATTGAAAACAACTTATTTTCGAAAGGGTTTTCGTACTACCCTTAATATCAATACTTAAGAATTCATTTTTTAATACTGTTCTAGCTGATTCTGTAATTGTTCTAACTTAGAAAGTGCCTCTGATTTTGAGTTAACATCTAGCTTTAAATAAATATTCTGAATGTGAAAATTTACGGCACTAGGCGTCACAAATAATTTTTTTGCAATCATTTTATAAGTAGCACCTTGACATAGAAAATCTACAATTTGATTCTCTCTCTCCGAGAAAAAAGCAAAGGTCTTTCTATGAAAATTACTTATAATTTTCTTGACGATATCATTGCTCATTGCCGCACCTTCTTTTTCCATACTACGTAAAGCGTGTTCTAACTTGTCTAAGGTCAATGGCTTAGTCAAGTATCCATTAGCTCCCTTTTTGAAAGCATTTTTAATAACGTCGAAATCATTGATTTCACTAAACATTATAATTTTCACTTCCCAATCTTTTTTCTTAAAAAGCTTAATGGCATCTACCCCGTTCATATCATCTAAATCTATCTCAGATAATACAATTTCAGGTTTGGTAAATTTATAATCTTTAATAGCGTCTTTGGCAGATGTGTAGCAGCCTACCACTTCATAACCATCTATATCTTCAAAGTGATTTTTATACACGGAATGTAATGAACTATCTTTTTCTAATACTATTATTCTAATGCTTGAATTTTTCATAATCTCCATAGATTTTGAGGCTATCGTTCTAAAAATAGAACAATAACTAAAATTAGTTTTAAGTTATCTCAGGTACCTGTTGAAAGGCATGAAAACTAAACAATAGCTATGTTTTGTAAACCAATAGTGTATGCTATAAGTTCATTTTTACATCAAAAATTGACAAATTTCGCCTAGAAGAATAGTCAAAATATTGACCATGCTTCACTATTGTTCAGTTAAAAAATTAAATCATAAAACGGTTAACCGCTAGAGAATTAATTCATGAAACCGAGGCGTTTGCCAAACTTTGGATTAATGAGATTTCGAAATTCTATAATGATAGAAATCTTGTGAAGAAAAAAATGTGTTTTAAAACCGGAATTTAGTAGGGTAAATTCTTTCATGGTTGTGGGGGGATTTGGGGTTATACAATTGGGTTTAAATCTTTTTGGTGATCGAAATATATATATTAATGCAATATCCCCGTTGAAAACATAAGAATTTTCGTTCAAATACCACATTTTCATAAAAAAGAAGGTAATTCGTCGATAGTTAACATAAAGTTAAAACCGAGAATCACTATAAATATGAACCAAAAAATAAAGGAGGGGCCCCAGTTATCCCCCCGGACAACACCCCTCCATTTATTGACAATTCAAATCAACCATATAACCATATCGATGAATAGTTTTTAATCCATTACTCGATACTTATATAATCGTCCTCAAAAGTATTAGATGCGGTTGCAGTAGTTTCATTCACCTGCATGATCCATTTCTCTTGATTGTATTTTCCGTTTAAATCTGTGCTTGCTGCCATTTGGGCATCGTTCTTATAATCGTAATCTGCCAAGTATACATAATACAGTCCATTTTCTTTATTATAAAACTGTTTTGGATCTAACCCTTTCTCTTTCAAATCTTTCATGAAAGCATTCATATACTTTGTTTGGCTATAAACATTGGCTATAACATAATAACCAGAGTTCATATCTATAACATCAGAATCTACTAACATTTTCACCGGCATTGCCTTAAAGTTATCTCTTGTAGATGGTAATTCTTTGAAATTTGCTCTTCTTGAAGACTTAGATACCGTTGATGTCTTCGTAGCTGTTGTTGTTGCTGTTGAAGCTGATGCCGTAGCAAATGCATCTGCAGGTTCAGTTACAAAGTCCATTGCATCGTCTTTTAAATCATTTGATGCATAAGAGGTGTTTTCTTCTACGCTAAAGTCTTGTAAGGAGCTCTTTATCGTAGTATCAATATCATTACGTAACATTCTAACAATTAATTCAAAACGTTCTTCAAATGCCGCTATTCTTTCAATTTCAATAGAATCTTGACGTAAAATCAACTCATCTAAAATAATTTTATTCTCATATGCCAAACTACTTTCTGAAACAGGTGTAGCCGTGTTTGTAATTGTTTCTTGTCTTTTACGATTAGACTTTCTTGCATTATCACGTTCCTCTATTAAATGAGCTATTTGCTCTTCATAGTTACGTACAATATTATCTATTTGATTGTCTGAAGAGTTATCTGCTACCGTGATAGCCAAATCATCATCTTTGAACTTATATGCCAAGGTAATTTCATGATTCCAACCAAGGTTTGCATCCTCACTTGATAAATCTTTTTCCATTAAATAACCCAGAGACATTTTCTCACTAAGGTTAAACCCTACTCCTGCCGCTACTCCATACTCTTCATCTACCGTAGTTTGCAACCAACCATATTTAGGCATATCTAATAGTAAAGATCCAAAATAATATAGGCTACCATCATAATTTTGCCCTACTTGTGCCATTGGCATCAACCTTGCGTTCTCAAAAAGTCCTCTTGAATGTTCAAATGAGTGCGTATACTGTACCGATGCCTTTACACTTTTGGTAGACAATTCGGTTAAAAATTCGTTCGTTGTTTGATTGTATTTTAAAAGGTCTTCTGCGTACAAACCAAAATCAAAGCTACCTAACGTTAGGTTAATGCCTGGCTGTACGGCAATTTTACTTTCTTTTCTTGCATCTGCCAATTGTGGATCATTTTCGGCAACTACAATTCTATTTTTGTCCAATCCTTGATTAAAGTATGTAACGTTGGTACCAAAAGTTAGTACAGATTTCTCTCCTAAACGTACTGCAGATGCGTAGTTAGCATTGAATCCAAATTCTTGAACCACACCAGACCATTGACTGTAAACCCCAATACCAACTGCAGTACTTTCGTTTAATTTATTGCTGAAACCTAGAAAATAGTTTTGACTATTATCTTCAAAAGTTGCGTATTGATTTCTATGTAGAATATTTAAATATGATTTGTTCTCACGTACCAAAGAGAACGTTGGGTTTATAAAAAACCTATTGAAAAATAATTGGTTGTGGTAGGTACTACTTGATCCTAAGTTTGCATTGGTTTCTTGACCTTTTACTGTTTGGACAAGAGCCAATAAGAATAAAGCAATAAGAAAACTATTGATTTTATACGGACTTTCCATAACGATTAGATTTAGTGATTAGAATTGAAATTGTCTGTGATTTAGTGGGGGAAATGAATAATGGGTGGTTATTCATCTTCAAATACCGAACTAGAATACTGTGTTCGTTTATCTGTATTAAAGGCTTCTAGGAAGCGATCATCTCTACTTTTCTCATTAATAGGCTTATCGCTTAAATTAAAAGCTATATTTTGGGTATGTTTACCTTGAGCCATTCTATTAGATACCACATAACCAGATCCATCGCTCTGTAAAAGATTTACCGAGTACTCGTCATAAGAACTATTGATAGTGTTACCCATGTTAACTGCAAGACCAACACTGCGTTGACCAACTTCTGCCATGTAAACATCTAAACCTCCGTAACCATCTCTACCGTCTGATGCAAAAACCAAGCTACCATTAGAAATAGGATTTGGGTGTACATCGTTTTTAGCAGTATTTACTTTAGTACCCAAGTTCTTTGCTTGACCTAACATTCCATTTTTCCGAATCGTTGCCACGTAGATGTCATACTCGCCAAATGTACCTGGCATATTAGATGCAAAGAATAGACGACTACCATCTGGCGATATTGCCGGGTGTTTAGCAGAATAATCACTTGGACATACAGCCACTTCAGTAATTTTTTTCCACTCGCCACCTACTTTATCGGCTTTGTAAATCTTATATACTTCTTTCTTTTTGGAGAACATACCAGTTGTAGGTTTTTGGTATGTTTTTTTACTGTAGTATGCAGTTCTACCACCATTTGTAATAGCTACCGGTGGTGCATACTCACCATTTGTCTTTGCTGGAGCTACTTTATTTGATGCAAACTCATTGTTTGTACCTTGGCCATCCCACGGTAAAAAATTACGTCTATTATTAGAGGTAAGTCTAGATGGTACAACTGAACGCGTCATCTTATAATCATCTTTTACCAACTCTGTCCAGTTCTCATCGGCAATTTCATTTTGGACTTCTTTACCTAATTGAGATACTGCATGGTCAAATCTCTTCTGGTAGCTTCTCTTTAATGTACCATCTTCAGAAATTTCCATAAGTCTACCGTACCAGTATAATGCATTTGCATATTTTTTGGTCAAGAAATTGGCATTACCTAAATCTTCAAAGATTTCTGCATCAGAAAAACCAAGTGTCTTTAGCTTGTTATAATTCTCTGTACGGTTAGTTACTTCTTCAACCTTTCTTTGTTGAAAAGTAGTGCTGTTGTCATTGTAGGCCAAATCTTGGCCATAGCCCATGGTTGCCATGCAAGCAAACAAAAGGCTAGTTTTAATTGAATTGTTCATATTACTAGATTTTGGGGATTAATACTCCAAAGGTCTTACAACTCATTCAATTGATTATTAATAAAAATTCATAGGTTTTTGAAATTTCAATGAACCATTAAATCGATAAATCAATTTAAACAATTAAAAATCAAACAATTACAACAAATTTTAAATTATTTTCTTACCTGTTTATTTTTTCTTTTATCTGAAATATAAGTGTATCCCAAATAAGCTAACTGCAGTCCTACGGCCGCCATTTTTAATTTTCTACTTTTTACTAACATTTTTGCTACTCCAAATAAAGGTGATAATCCCATTCTATTATTTTTTATTGTTCCTGACCAAAATAATATGAACAGTCATTTCTACTTAACTCAATCCCTTAAAATGATATACCAATACACTTACTTAAGCCCCATTTTTATGGTATATAACTACTTATTGAATAGAGCAAAAGTGATATTTTATATAGCTAAGCATTGCCGTTCTATGCCCGTATCTTAGTAATATAAAATTTGTTTAACCATAGACCATAAGGTCTAATAAAATTTAATACATGAACACCGATATAAAAAAGATTGAAGATCACTTAAAAGATTTAATAAGTAAAAATGAAGATGCTATTAAAGGATTTGAAAAGGCATCTGAAAATTCTAAAGATGTAGGAATTAAAAGCTACTTTGAAAAAAAAGTTATTGATCGTATGCAATTTTTAAGAGAATTAAGAGCAACTGTTCCTGAGCTTGAGTTAGGTAGTGTAGAAATTGAAGGAAGTGCGGCCGGAACATTACATAGAACTTGGATGGACGTAAAAGCGTTTTTTGCCGAAGATAATGATGAAGCTATGCTAGAAGAAGCTATAAGAGGCGATAAAGCTGCAATTAATGATTATGATAATGCCTTGGCAGAAGTAATGATGCCACATAGATTAAAAGAAATTATTAGAGTACAGAAAGAGCATCTGCAGAATGCTTTAGAGACTACTGAAGTTTTAGAAGATTATATATAAATAATATTCATTCATAAAAAAGCCCTTGCAATTTGCAAGGGCTTTTTTATGCTTTATTCAAACTTCTTATTTCATTGCTCTATTAGATTGCTCAGCACGTTTTCTCTTTAACCAATTGTTATAAAACTTTTTGCCAAAATAAAGTATTAATGCTTTTTTCATAATAGGGTATTAATAAGTTTTCAGTTTATCTTTTCTCTTTTTCAGTTGTCTTTCTAATTCACTTACAGATTCATTGACAGACTCTTCAAAATTTTCATTGCTGGCTTCGGCAAAAATTCTTGGACCTGGTAGGCTTAAACGTATATTACAGATCATACCCGTTTCATCTGATGATGTGTTTTCTTGTTTTAAAAACACGTCGGCCCTAATTATGTCACTGAACTTGGTTTGTAGTTTATTCAACTTCTCTTCTGCAAAACTTTCTAATCTTTGACTAGCTGTTACGCCATCATATTCATATATAATATCCATATGTTTTGTTTTAATCTAAAAATCGAGGCGTAACTCCAAGGAGTTTTGCCTCGATACTTAATATTTATATTCTTAAATTTTAATTACTTTTTAGAGCTTGGTCTACTTATCTACATTGACCATCCACCCTATTCCGAATCTATCTGTACATCTACCAAAATGACCCCATTCTCGTTCTCTAAATTCGTGGTGTACCTGACCACCACTAGATAAATCTTCAAACAATTGTTTTCCTTCATCTAGACTATCCGTATCAATACTCATATTAATCTGATTTCCATTATTTAATGGTGTATCTGGTGCCGCATCATATGCCATAAAGTGTACACCTTTACCTTTTAATTCTGCGTGTTGTAATTTTTGACGAAAAGATGACGGTACATCAATTTTCTTATCCTCGTATGTTTGTTTGTTTTTAATGTCTGCATTGAACAGGTTTCCGTAGAAATTCAATGCTTCTTGACAATTGCCGTTGAAGGCTAAATATGCTTGTGTTTTCATGATAATTAATTTTTATACAAATTACCCAATACCTCAAATTTGCCTTGTCTTAATACACTTAGTTATTGATGCATTTAATAATGCTATTCCAACACAATCTTTTTATCATCTATAAATTGAAAAAATGATAACTTTTCATTTAATCCCGTAAAAACTAAATTGGTAGTTAGTTCAAAAAGATGCGCTTCCGTTTCAAAAAAGTGCATCATATAACCCGCTGTATTCACAAAAGCCACATACTCGCCTATTGCCGGTAATCTAGGTAGTGTTATTTTTCTTTTTAACAATACATCTCTTTCCAAGCAATAAGCTCCCGTAAAAAATACATCAACATGCTCATTTTCCATAATTTCAGAATTATAAAGCATAAATGGATCTAGTAGAAAATCTGCGCTTGAACTCATCATCTGACTCATATTCATTTCTAGACCAACCAACCATTGCCCTTTAGCATCTTTTTTTCGGTGGATGACTTTTGCGACCGTCATTCCCACTTGGTCCAATAAAGAGCGACCAGGTTCTATACGTATTTCTATATCATTTTTAAGTAACAAAGATGCTACCGATAACCCTGATGCATCATCCATAAAATCTAGCACCTCTTTTATAAAAGAACCTTTATTTATCTTATTAAAGTACGGGTAGGTATTCAATTTACCATTCAACTTACCATCTTCTAGCCTAAAGCCCAATCCATTATCATTGAAAGTAATATCATTATCCTGGTTTAATACAGCATCTTTTAATTTTTCATTAAAATTCGTCCACTCTTTTTCATCCTCTAAATAGTTCATTAGAATACCACCGCCTATATCAATAAATGAAATGGGGTATCCTTTTTCTTTTAAAGCTGAAACGATGTGAATGCTTGCAATTAAACTGACACTTCGCTGATGCGTAGAATAACTATCTAAATGAAAATGAAGTCCGGTTACTTCTAGTAAATCAAAAGTTTTACCGTCGCCAACATAGGACCCTATAAAATCTATTACTTCATCTACATCAAAACCAAAACGACTATAAAGTTTCTTTCCATCAACTTCAAAACCACTAATTCTAAATCCAACTTTTGCCGTTTTATTCAATTTAGCAGCTACTGTTTGGGTCAACCTACATTCATCTTCATTATCCAAAATAATGGGTACGCCATTATTAATTGCCAATTCTATTTGTGCTTCGGTCTTTATTGCTGCCGTCAACACTAAATTTTCAGCATTTCCGCCCAGTGCCAGTGACTGTTCCAACTCTTTAAAGCTGGCGGTATCTACACCTATACCAGATGTAAATGCCTGTTTTACCAAACCTTTAGATTTGTTAGCTTTTCTGGCATAAAAAATTCTATATTTTAATCCATAGGATTGAAAAACCTCCTGGTAGCTTTCGCAATTGAGATTGAAAGATGGTAAATGATGTATGTTTATGGGCGAACCATATCGTTCAACTAAACCTCTTACAACCCCTTGGTCATTGAATAGCTCATGCATCCATTCAGAAGTCTTTGGTGTCAATTGATATTCAGGTTTTCCCTTATAATACATGTTCTTTCCTTTTATATTTTTTTGTTCTTTCATCTTTCTCTTTAATTGCTTCACTGGTAGATTTTGCCCAAATAGACGCAAAATCGTTTCGGGTTCTTGACAAGGTATCATTATCGCAGGTTATGCCTTCTGTAGGTGTTCCATAAAATGAAATATCTGTATTGACATGACCATTGCCGTCTATAGCATTTCCTGCTTTACTAATTTCTATACAACCTGGTTTGTAACCGGTCTGTGTTTTATTTTCAAATTCACTAATTAGTCCATTTTCCAACAAATTCTGGTAAAGTTCATTTTCAAAATTTCCTTCCTTAGCCCTGGAAATTGTTGCATTTACCAAATAGTTTATTTCCGTTCTTTGACCATTATCTATTTGTAAGCTAAAATTTTTATTAGCATCATCTATAGATATAGTTGCAGATTTAGCGTAAGTGAAATCTAAAATACCTGCGTTACAAAGCGCTACAATTTTTTGCATATTCTCAACTGGCGGACCATAGGATAACCTATTGAACAGTCCAAAATAATAGGTATCAAATTCCTTGTGCGAAACCGCATCTAAACCTCCAAAACTATATAGCTCATTGAATATAGGACTAATTTTATGCCATGTGGTAACTGCTGCCATTAACGGACTTTTTTCTTCTCCATCATTAGCTTCATCAATTAAAAACTGTAGGTAAACTTGTATTTCCTTTGTTGATAAAACGGACTTCTCTTTAAACGGATTTATTATAGCTTTCCAATTAAAAACAGGAGAATCAGGGTAATCTTCATGAAAATATTTCACCTGTTTTTCCATTACTTTAAAATCATCGTCATAATAAAACTGATGACCATAATTTCTAAACAATACCGTGTAATATGAAAAATAAAATTCTTTCTTAAATAAAGGTAACAGCGTAGCATTAAAACTAACAGGTTTATTTTTCTTAAGTTCAGTTACCACATCTTCGGTTAAAAAATACAAATCCGTAACAGTTGACAATGAGTCATTTCTTGGTACCATAGGCACACCGGTTCTAGAGAACGGATAAATTTTAAAAGGCTCATCACCTGATGAAATATATTTTAAATTACCTGTATCACTCTTTTCAAAATTACCTCCCCTACCTTCTGTCAAAGCTATAATTGCGTCAATAGCCGTTAGCCCAAAACCTTTTATAGCTACTAAAGACCTTGAAAATATAGGCTTTAATTTTTCGTTGGTAGGATAAATAAAATCAATCTTATTTTCTGAAATGACACTTTTGCTTTTCTGAGTTTTAAAAGAATGGTGCCCCGTTGTAAATAAAACCTTGTTACAGGTAACAACTTCTTGTCTACTGGTTGCTTTATCCTTATAAAATACTTGATAACTATTCTTTTGTTTTGTCATATTAGTTACCGTGCCAATATGCGTAACTACCTGAACATTACTTGGCAAATGGTCTAATACATACTGATAACAATCTGCCAGATAGCTACCTACTAGAGCTCTAGGTGCATATTTTCCAGAAGCAGTATTCTTATGACCATTATCTGCAAGCCATGTTACAAAATCAGGAGTTTCGGTAGCAGATGAAAAAGGTTCTTGTAATACCCAACTATTAATATTACGATTGGCGTAATTCATAATTAGGTACTCTGGCTGATCTGATCTATATACATCGCCCGATGCTAAAAAAGATGTGCTATTGAAAACATGTATTTGTACAGTATTTAAAATTTTAGCTTCATTTAAATACGCTATCAATCTTTCAAAACCATAGAAGCCCTTAGGTCCAAAACCTATTATTCCAATATTATATATGCTATTATCATTCATAGATTATGCTACTTTCCACCCTCCTAAGGGAGTAAAAGCATTTCTACTTTCCGGTAATTCTTTTAATAACCAGTCTTGATTATAGATAGTATCTAAATAGCGTTCTCCACGATCACCTAAAAACAGCGCACAATTACTATCCGCTTCTATTTTTTTACTGTACTTTTTTACGGCACTGATCATACCGCCAGAAGAACCTCCGCATAAAATTGATTCATTTTCCAGTAATGACCAACATCCTCTTGCGCAATCAACATCATCTACATATACATGATCATAAATCTTGTCCGTATCCAAAAATTGGGAAGGTACACCCGCACCATGACCCGGAATTAATCTTTTTAATGGCGGACCGCCAAACAAAACACTACCTACAGCATCAACAGCAATTATCTTGGTGTCCAAATTGTTTTCTTTTATATAATCTGCACAGCCCATTAATGTGCCGCATGTGCTGGTAGCAACAAATAGGTAATCTAATTTACCCTCTAAAGAATCCATAATCTCTGTCATTGTTTTATGATGCGTTAACGGATTGTCTTGATTACCGTATTGGTTTGACCAAAAACTATTTGGAATACTGATCAATAAGTAACGAACACGCTCTAATCTTGCCGCTAAAAAGCCTCCATCCTCTTTTGGCTCAGTTACTTTTTCTATGCGGGCACCATAGGTATTTAGAATTTTCTCTGTGTGTAAATTTAATTTGGGATCTACTACAACTATCAATTTAAGACCATAGTATAAACATGCCTGCGCCAGACCAACCGCCATATTACCTGAACTTGATTCTATGACCGTATCTCCCTTTTTTATTCTGCCATTGGCAAGTGCTTGTTGCAATATAAAAAGGGAAGTTCTGTCTTTAATGCTTCCGGCAGGGTTTGCAGCTTCTAGCTTGCCGAAAAGATTGAATTTATTATGCTTAAAAATTTTATTTAATTGAACCAATGGTGTGTTACCAATGGTATTAATAATAGAATCAGATACAGTATCAGAAATATTTTGTGTTATCATATTCAATAGATTAGTGGTTATTCAGAAAACAAGGATTGCTATCGTTGCTAAAACTACTTAGATAGACACTCTTTAAATATCACTATTCAATAATTAAATAACTCTTTCGGTTTTAAGTTAAAAAGAGAAATGGAAAACGCCATTTTTATGGAAATTTCTAATAAACCCTTCACACCTCTAATTATCAATACCTTACACAAAAATTAAAAATTTCAATCTTAATATGCTGTCAAGAAAATTTTAAGATTTTTTGTTCTTAAATCTCGGTCATTTTTCTAAAAAAATACCTAATTTCAGAGAACTCAAACAAATAGGAAAAACGAATGGCAAATTTCAGTTTAAAAGTTAATGGAGAAACCAAAGAAGTAGATGTAGATCCTTCTACACCAATGCTTTGGGTATTACGGGATCATTTAAAATTGGTAGGCACAAAATTTGGTTGCGGTATTGCACAATGTGGAGCATGTACCGTTCACTTAGGTGATAATGCAGTGCGCTCTTGCCAGCTTCCGGTTTCTGCCGTGGGTGAACAATCTATAACTACTATTGAGGGTCTTTCTGAAAACGGAGACCACCCTGTTCAAAAGGCTTGGATAGAAGAAGATGTGTACCAATGTGGGTATTGCCAAGCGGGTCAAATTATGAATGCCAGTGCGTTTTTAAAACAGAACCCCAACCCTACTGATACCGAAATTGAAAATGCTATGAACGGTAATATCTGTCGTTGTGGTACTTATACGCGAATTAAGAAAGCTATTAAAAATGCTTCTAGTATTTCTAACGCGTAATTTATACCCCACAATGTTGGGATTTTTAACCTTCAAAAAACAAAAAGATGACACTCATTAAAACAACATATAATAGACGTTCTTTCTTAAAAAGTGGTACGCTTGCCGGTGGTGGTATGATTTTAGGATTTAGTTGGCTAGCATCATGTAAACCTACCCCTGAACAAGTTAGTAACATACCAAAAGAATGGTTTGATATTAATAGCTTTCTAAAAATTGGAGATAATGGTATGGTGACTATCATGTCTCCAAATCCAGAGATTGGGCAGAATGTAAAAACCTCTATGCCCATGATTGTTGCAGATGAACTTGGTGTAGATTGGAAAAATGTAATTGTAGAACAAGCTCCTTTAAACACTGATATTTTTCAAAGACAATTAGCAGGTGGCAGTCAATCTATTCGTGTTGGTTGGTCAGGATTAAGAATGGCAGGTGCAACAGCAAGGCATATGTTAGTTGCTGCAGCTGCAGAAGCTTGGCAAGTTGACGAAGCTGAAATTACGGTCAATGCCGGTGTTATAAGTCACGCCGCATCTAACAACTCTGCCGGATTTGGAGAAATGGCTTCTAAAGCGGCTACTTTACCAGTACCAGAAGAAGTAAAACTTAAAGAAACAAGTAATTTTGATATTATAGGCACCGATAGACGTAATGTTGACGGTCCTAATATTGTTACCGGTAAACCTTTGTTCGGTATAGATATTCAAGAGGAAGGAATGATGATTGCCATGATCGTTCACCCGCCAGCTTTTGGTATGACCTATAAATCTATGAATGCCGATGACATAAAGACTATGCCAGGCATCAAAGATGTTTTCCCTATTGAAGTATATAAAGAAGATACAGAAAAACAATGGTCAGATGCCGGTGCCATTAATAAGCTTGTAGCTATTGTGGGTGAAAGTACTTGGCAATGTATGCAAGCAAAAAAGGCGCTAAACGTAACTTGGGAAGAAACATCAGCACTAGAAAGCACAGAAGGGCATGACGAAGCATTGACAAAATTATTGAATACTTCTTCTAAACAACCAGCTCGTAAAGATGGTAATGTTGCCAGTGCATTTAAAAAAGCGGACAAGGTTATTGAACGCACCTACAGTGCTCCTTTTTTAGCGCACAATACCATGGAACCAATGAACTTTTATGCCGATGTTACTGCTGAAAGAGCATTATTCAACGGACCTATACAGACTCCTGAGTTTTTAGAGAAGACCTTGTCATCTAGACTAGGAATGCCACTAGAGAAAATTGATATTAAAATGAGCCGTATGGGTGGCGGATTTGGTCGTCGTCTCTATGGTACATTTGGTGTAGAAGCTGCCGTGATATCTCAACGTATGCAAACACCTATAAAGTTGGTTTATACTCGTGAAGATGATATGACCCAAGGTACCTACCGCCCTACATATAAAGTAAAATATAAGGCAGGTCTAGATAAAGATGGTAATCTAATTGCATGGCACGTTAAAGGCGCGGGTAGTAATGACGATTTACTTTTTGAAAATAGATTTCCTGCAGGCGCCGTAGATAACTACCTAGCTGAAAAATTTAGTTTAGAAACCAATGTGACTACTGGTGCATGGCGTGCCCCACGTTCTAATTTTGTTGCCGGTGCTGAACAAGCTTTTTTAGATGAAGTTGCCGAGACTGCTGGTAAAGACCCAATTGAATTTAGATTAGAGTTATTTGACAGAGCCATCAAAAATCCTGTTGGAGAACCTGAAAAGAACGATTACGACCCTGTGCGTTATGCAGGTGTTCTTAAATTAGTGAGAGATAAAGCTAGTTGGTACGGAAGTCAGAAAAATGGAACCGCAAGAGGAGTTTCTGCATATTACTGCCATAATTCTTATGTAGCACAGATTTTAGACCTCTCTACAGATACAGAATCACCAAAGGTAGATAAAGTTTGGTGTGCCGTTGATTGTGGTATTGTCATTAACCCTATGGCAGCAAAAAACCAAATTGAAGGTGGTATCATCGACGGTATAGGTCATGCAACATACAGCGAAATGACTTTTAAAGATGGTAAACCTCAACATAAAAATTACGATACTTATCGCTTGATCAGACATAAAGAAGCCCCAAAGGAAATAGAAAGCTTTTTTGTAGACAACGGTATTGATCCTACCGGATTAGGAGAGCCTTCTTTGCCTCCAATTATTGGTGCATTGGCAAATGCCCTTTATAAGGCAACAGGACAAAGACATTACAATCAACCATTTATTACTGAAAAATCGGTAATTGGCTAACGCCCTTATGCTATTGTAAAATTAAAACGCCGAAGTCTTAGATTTCGGCGTTTTATATTTATTGCCAGTATTTATATTTTGAATCTTAATACTGCCCTAAAATAACTTCTAGAATCATTATCTATAGTAAGCAAGGTGTTATTATTACCGTCTTTAAGCTTATTATTTAAACTAAAATTATAAGCTGCCCGTAAATCTAACTGCAAGTGATCCGTGAAATGATACTCATACTGTAGACCTCCATTAATCAAAGACATATTAATTAATTCAGCGAATTCATTTTCGTTCACTAATGCTCCATTCTGTATATTAGAGGTAAAACCATCTAATTGTGCATATAACTTAAAGCGATGCTTTTCTGAAAGATGATACTGTAAATTAGACTTTGGAATACCAATATTAAAAGACCAATCAGGTCTAAACTTTTTGTAATAGCTAATGAAGGGCAATGGGAAAACATACCCCCTATTTTGTGAATAAGATAGACCTACTATTAAACGTGACGGCTTTTCTAAATCTTTTTCAAACTTTTTTATAAAAACTAAATCTCCCGAAAAAACCAAATCATTAGCATTCAGATTTCTAGCTGTAAGATTTGTGCTTATACCTGGCTGAAAACGTGCACCTAAACGCCACCCATTTTTTAATGGTTTGGTATAGCCAATGGTGAAATCTAAAAGTTTAAAATCATTCAATAACTCTCTATCAAAAGGAAGCTCATCATCTTTAAAGCGAAGGTGTACATTACTATAATCTACTCCTAAAAATAAATACTGCCCTTCTTTCTTAAGTTTTACCGGGTAATTAACAAGAAATCTTGACCGTGTATACTCTACATCAGAACCTTTATTAGGTATAAATGTAAAATCTAAACGAGCTAAATCACTTAGTTGTGCTTGTGATGAAAAGCTAATTATGAAGAATAAAAATAAAGGTAATTTAAACCGCATTTAATTTTTGTAGTATCTGTACTGAATAATGATAATGCAAGTTCTATTTTTTTATTGTACTGATTTAGTGCTATTAAGCATAAATTTATCTTAAATAAATTATATTCATAAATCTAAAACATTGGTTACACGAGCTAGCTCCTTATCGAACAAATCTTTGGTAACCTCTTTTTTATAGAAAGGAACCATTTTATTAAGTTGAGCTTTACCAAACTCAGAATCCATTATTTCAGGAAAAGCTTTTTCCAACACATCTAACATAATCTTCACGGAAGTAGATGCACCTGGTGAGGCTCCTAATAGACAGGTAATTCTACCATCTTTACTATGTACCAACTGAGTTCCAAATTCTAGAGAACCACCCTCAAACTCATCTTTCTTAATGGTCTGTACACGTTGACCAGCTATCATAATTTCCCAGTCCTCATCTTTAGCATCTTTTACAAATGCCCTTAGAGAATCCATTCTATCTTCAAAACTCATGGCTACCTGTTCTACCAAATATTTGGTTAGTGGTAAATTGTGCCAAAACACACCCCACATAGAAGGTATATTATCAAAATTTATAGATTTTAATAAATCTAAGTTGGAACCCTCTTTTAAAAACTTAGGACTAAAACCTGCAAACGGACCAAAAAGTAATTCTCTTTTTCCATTGATGTACCTAGTATCTAAATGAGGTACGGACATTGGTGGATCACCTATACCTGCTTTACTGTATACTTTGGCATTGTGTTGATTTATGATATCTGGGTTTTTGCACACTAACCATTCCCCGCTTACCGGGAAACCGCCATAACCATCCTTTTCTTCAATTTCTACTTTTTGCAACAGCAGTAAACTGCCACCACCGGCGCCTATAAAAACATGTTCTGAATCTACGGTACTTTTCTCTCCCGTTATAAGGTCTTCCATTTTCACCAACCACTCTACATCGTGATCTGGATCAATATCTTCCACCTCGGTATTAAATAGCACTTTAGTATTGTACTCTCTATCTAAAATATCAAATAATTGCTCCGTTAACGAGCCATAGTTCATTTCTGTTCCCCTATTAATTCTAGAAGCTGCCATGACCTCATTTTCTGTTCTACCATGCATCATTAAAGGGAACCATTCTTGCATCTTTTCTTTTGCAGTGGTAAACTCAATGGTATTGAACATAAAATGCTCTTTAAAAGCCTTATAACGATTTTCAAGATAGTCGGCATTGTCTTTTCCTTTTACCCAACTATGATGTGGCACGGGAGTTATAAATGACTTTGGGTCTTTTATAAAACCTTCCGCTACCAAATAAGACCAATATTGTTTAGAGGTTTCAAACTGGCTACAAATGTTAATTGCCTTTTTAATATTAACTGTACCATCTTCATTTTCCGGAGTATAATTTAATTCGCACAGTGCAGAATGTCCTGTACCGGCATTGTTCCAAGCTGCAGAACTTTCTTGTGCTACTTTATCTAATCGTTCAACGATCAGTACTTTAAGATCTGGCTTTAACTGTTTTACCAATAAAGCCAACGTAGCACTCATGATACCCGCACCTACACAAATAAGGTCATATTCTTTTCTCAATTCCATCAAAATCAAATTTTATTACCGCTTTATACGCTTGAAAAGTTAACTATTTCTTTTGGTTAATTCTGAACGATGTCCAAATTAAAATCATATTTCAAAAGACAAAGAAGAAGCCGATAGACCTTCTTTTCGTTTCTAATCAATAATGAATTTTAATCCACCACAAACTTAAACCCTGCGGTAATGATACTAGAACTAAAAGTAGTATCTCTGTCGTATTTGTAGAACTTCACATCTATACTTTTAAGTCCCAGTTTCCAGATATGCATTTTTGTAAAAATATCTGTGTACGAAACTCCCATCCCAAATTGATTTGCTGAATATTTTGACAAATCATAATCTGATGTGTAATAAGTTTCAGTAGACAAAGCTTGCTCATAACCAAAGAAATAATCTGCGGCGGACTGCTGATAGAACCTATATGATGGATATATGGTAAACTGATCCGTTAGTTTTATTGGAACCTCTACACTTGCGGTATGTGAATTAATACCCCAATCATCATTGTAATATCGATAAAAACTCCTCACTACAAAGGTCTCATTAATATACCAGTTTAAACGCCCACCTGCAGCGACCTTAAAACGGTTATATGGTAATTGTTCTATGGCATCTGCCAATTGAAAATTTTCAATGAACGAATCTGCTACATCACTAAAATAAACACGTTGAAACGGGGTGGACAACAAACCATCTTGGCGTACAAAATCTAAAGCCAAAGAACCTTGAAGATTCTTACTCAAGATTTGAGAAAAGCCAAAACCCAGTGAATATGAATTTCTTGTTTCATCATCAAACTCATTGAATATTGGGTTGTAATTGCTATTACCAGTGATGGTATAATTACTAAAAAAACCATTATTAATTCCATTGGCACCACTAGCAAAAGGTCTTAATTCTTGAGGATAAATAGCCGTCCAGCTATCTAAATAAACATTCGCATTTATGCTGACTTCCGTATTCTTTTCATTGAACAGCTTTGTTAAACCACCTCCAAAACCTAAAGAAAAATAATCATACTCACTAGACACCGAAACTTTTCCAGAAACAATGGTATTTCTATCATCTGAACTATGGCTATATGATCCTGAAATATTTGCCCAAGTATCTGAACTAGAAGCACCAGAACTTGCTATAAAAGGGTCTGCAGGTTCACTACCATCAAAAGGGTCTACGTTACTTGAAGAAGCCGATGTGTATGCAGAAACACCTGCATCTATAGTTAATACATCATCATCGTTCAACGGAATGGCAACCACGAATGTGCCCGTAAAATCAGTTAACTCTTCAGTACCCAAACCGCCACTTACGGCTGCATTGTCTCCATCTTGAGAATAATAACTGGTCAAGAAATCTACTTCCGTAGTTTCTAAAACACGCTTTTTATATGTTTTTACAGAATCTTTTGCTTGTTGGGCATGACTAACTGTAAACACGAATAATGCTGCTATAAAAACTATTAATTTGAAAATTTTCATTTTGTAAAAATTAGGTTCTATATTAATTACAGCCGCAGCCGCCACCAGTCTTACCTCCGTTTGCACCAACCGCTGCTTCCCTATAAGAATGCATGGTCGTTAAATTCCTGTCTACCTTTTTATCTTGTAGAACCATATCTGGATCATTAATATTTATTTTCTCGTATTCTTTCAACACGGTACAGCTACTAAACGATGCTGCAATCAACGTAAAAATTAAAACCTTTTTCATTCTATGGTATTTATTTCAATATTCTTAGAAGCTGTAATATTTCCTTTATCATCAATAATAATACATTCTACTTGTGGCAATTGCTCAATTCTATTTAAACCAACCTCTATACCCATAACAAATACAGATGTTGCCAAGGCATCTGCCAGTTCTGCCTTTGGTGCAAATACAGTAACACTTATAATACCTGTTGCAGGGTAGCCACTTCGAGGATCAATAATATGGGTATATCTTACATCATTAATATTCACATACTTTTCATAATTGCCAGATGTTACCACCGCCCCATTAGTAATTGGCAATAGCGCGAAGACCTTGTTTTTATCCATAGGGTTGGTAATGGCAACCTTCCACTCTTTACCATCGGGTTGTTTTCCCCAAGTATTCATATCACCAGAAGCATTTATAATTCCGGCAACCACGCCTTTAGAAATTAGTAGTTCTTTTGCCTTGTCTGCAGCATACCCCTTACCAATGGCTCCAAAACCAATTTTCATTCCTGTTAACTTAAGAAAGACGGTATGTTTGTCTTTATCTAAAATTATATTATGATAGCCTACTTTAGAAACCGATGCTTTTACCATAGCATCTTTGGGCATTGTAGTCATGCTGCCATCAAACTTCCAGATTTTATCCATAGAGGCATAACTAATATCAAAAGCACCATCTGTCAGCTTAGAAATACCTATGCCCCTCTGTATTAAATTTAATAATTCGGCATCAACCTTGACCGGTTTAATTCCAGCATTTCTATTAATTTCTGATGTTTGTGAATCTGGGTTCCAAGAAGACATTAGGTTTTCTATTCTCTTTATTTCATTGATAGCCAAATCTATATACTCATCTCCTTCAACAGGATCTTTAGCAACGACCGTAATATCAAATCGGCTACCCATTAATTTCATGGTACGCTTAAAAGGCTCTTGGGCAAATAGTTGCCCAACAGAAATTATCATCAATATGAGAAATAGTTTTTTCAAGCTATTCTATGAATGAATTTAGTTCTGCAATGTATTGTTCTGGTGAAAGTTTCTTGTAACTGGTTTCACCATAAACTTCACCTTCTGCATTCATTACAACAACAAATGGGAATATACCTTGCCTATTGTACTTTTCTGCCAGAGCTTTATTTTTATTCAATTGCTCCTTTGGTAATGCATTGCTCTTTCTACGCGGAAAGTCTGCTTGCAACATCACATAATGTTTATCCGCATACTCTTTAAACTTATCTGTAGACCATACCGCCCTATCTAATTTAATACAAGGCGCACACCAATCTGAACCTTGAAATACCAATATAATAGGCATCTCATTTGTTTTGGCTATATCTTTGGCTACGTTTAGGTCTGTCTGCCAATCTTGTGCAATTACAGTCCCTAAACTGGTCAATAAAAATAGTAGTAACAGCATATAACTCCTCATAATCTTATTTTTCTTTGAACTACCAATTAGTCTACTTTTATACTAGTACCTATCTTTTCTAATTCCTTTTTTTACCTTACTCCCCTATCAGGCTAAACGCACCTTTGGTCAAAAATTGTGCTCCTTCATCAAAATTCGTCGTGTTTTCTAATGCCGTGAAATCATTATATGTACTTAAAGTCCTCACGGAAGTCTGCTTAAAATAATAATTATCGTCTTTTTTCTCATCTAATAGTAGTACATACGATTCGTTATCGACCACAACAATAGCGGCTGATGGTAATGATATTTTCTTTGATGTAGCGGTAATAATATTTGCCTCAACGAACATACCGGTAAGAAAGTTAGCTTCGTCTTCATTTTCTATATGTGCATGAACTTTTATGGTTCTATTTTCTCCTATAGATGTGCCTACCAAATGAACTTCTGCCGTATATAATTCTTTTGATGCCTCTGGTATTTTAAATTCTACTCGCTGATCCTTTTTTACTTTCATAATATCTTTTTCAAATACTGATAGTTCTAGGTGAATATGGTCATTATTAATGATTTCCATAATAGAAGTTGCGGGAGAAACATAGGTACCTTTTGAAACATTTACACTTGTAATACTACCGGATATAGGCGCATAAATAGAAGCTACCGAACTTATAATTCCTTTTTCTACTTGACTTGGAGATATATTCAACATGCCTAATTGCTTCCGTAGCCCGTTGTATTTTGCTACTCCTGTTTTATATTCACTCTCTGCTTTTAAAAAACTTTTCTGAGATGTAATGTTTTCGGCTACCATAGTTTGCTGACGTTCGTATTCTGCCTTTAAGTAGCTCAACTGCCCGTTGACCTCCATATACTCTTGTTGCAAGGATACAAACTCCGGATTTTCAATGGTAACCAACAATTGTCCTTTTTTAACTTTATCACCGATTAACAAAGGTGTTGCCTTTATGTAACCGCCCATGGTAGCACTTACTACCGCTCTATTCTCCGGTGGCACATCTATCATGCCCGACGTGGTTACCATTACCGGGAAGTTACTTTCTGCAATTTCACCCAAACTCATTTTACTTTGATTGAACTGTGATTTTGTTATTTTAATTCGATCATCTACTTGCTTACTAGATGTAGTATTCTCACTTGTTTTGCTTTCTTTATCTCCACAACTTGAAATAATTGCGAAAAAGAAAAACAACACTATTTTATATCTATTTTTTTGCATGATTCCCTATTTATAAGGTTAAGAAATTAATATCAACGACAGCTTCATTATAAGCTTTCAATTCATTTAGATAGCCCAATTTTATATCATAAGCACTTTCTAAACTTTGTATATATTGATAGAAATCTATTTCTCCATTTTTAAAGCTAATACTCGCCGTTTTTAATATTTCATCGGATAACTCTGCGCCTTCATTTTCATAATAGTTTAATGAGTTTTGTAGTTGCAACAATTGTTGTAACAAGATTTCTTGCTTAGCTTTTATCTGGATTTTATATGCAACAGACTCAGTTACCACTCTTTCTTGAGCAATTTTTGACGCCTTAATTTTAGAAGTGTTACCACCGAACAATAACGGAATTTTGAGTCCTAATTGATAGCCAAATAGATTATCGTTCAATTCTGAATTTGAACCTTGAAAATAGGACAAACTAATATCCGGTAATAGTTGCTGTTTGCTAAAACTACGTTCTGCAGCCAATAATCGCATATTATTTTCGTAATAAACAGATTCAGGTGAAGCATCTACATTTACATCTTGAATGTCAACCTTCAAGTTCATTTCTTCTGAAATAACCAGACTATCTTCTACCTGAATTAATTGCAACAAATTGGCATAAGCAGCGGCTACATGTTGAACTGCTTGTTGATAGTCTAAACTTATCTTTCGCTGTTTAGAAGCTGCGGTAATTTTTTCAAGATAATTGGTTTCACCTAATTCAAATTTTCTAGCTGCCACCTTTGAAAAATTGGCATACAAACTATCTAATCGTTTATATACTTTTACTTGTTCTCGAGCAATTTGATAGTTGTAATAACCTCTTGTAACATCTCTAGTTATTGCCTTGCGCTGAATATTATATTCGCTTTGCATCAAACGATTTTTTACCTTATTAACCTTTTTTTCAGAAAAATAAGCAGTAGGAAAACGAAAATCTTGCTGTACGCCAAATACCTTTAATGGAACATTGTTGATAGCTAAATTGTTTTCATCATATTCATAATACGCATGTGTTTTATTGAAAAAAAATGCACTATTGATCAACGCTTTAGATTCATCTACCCTTAATCTACTTGCTTTTAAACCCATGTTGTTTTCAATTGCCAAGGGTATTAATTCAATAAGATTTTGACTATTTGATTCTTGTGCAGATACACCCACAGAAATAAGCAACGCAATAAAAGCAATACCATTTTCTAATGTTGTTTTTGGTATAGGCTTTCTTGAATGATTATGTTTCTCAAACATAGAATATAGTACAGGCAAAACTACCAAAGTCAATATTGTGGCAGTAAATAGACCACCTATAACGACAGTTGCCAGAGGTCTTTGCACTTCTGCACCCGCATTTGTAGATATTGCCATGGGTAAGAAACCAAGTGCAGCGGCAGATGCTGTTAGCAATACTGCTCGCAAGCGATCTTTTGCGCCTTGTTTTATTAAATCGTCTAAACTGTTAAAAGAGTATTTTTTCAACTCTTTAAAATGTTCTATCAATACAATACCATTTAAAACGGCTATACCAAAAAGGGCGATAAAGCCTACACCTGCAGAAATACTAAAGGGCAAACCTCTCATCCATAATAACAATACACCACCAACTGCTGCCAACGGAATTGCGGAATAAATAATTAGGGCTTCTTTTACCGAATGAAACGCAAAATACAATAGAACAAAAATGAGTATTAAGGCTATAGGTACGGCTACCAAAAGTCGGTTACGGGCACTTTGTAAATTTTCAAATTGACCACCGTATGTAATGGTATAGCCTGCAGGTAAATTTATATTTTCAACAATGAGTTTTTGAACATCATCTACCACCGATTGCAAATCGCGATTGCGCACATTTACACCAACTACAGTTCGTCTCTTTGTATCATCTCTAGATATTTTAGCCGCCCCTTTTTTATAACTGATGTTAGCCAACTCATTTAGCGGAATTTTACCTCCGTTGGGCAAATCAACAAATAAGTTTTTAAGATCTTCAATATCTTGACGTTTTGCTTTATCTAACCGCACAACCAAATCAAAACGCTTTTCTCCTTCAAAAACATTACCAGCCGTTTTGCCCGCAAAACCCATAGAAACTAAATCATTCAGTTCTTGAATATTTAATCCGAAGCGGGCAATTTTGGCGCGATCATAATCAACACTCATTTCAGGTAGACCAGCTATTTTTTCTACACTGACATCTGCGGCACCTTCAACATCTTTTATCAATGTACCTATTTCATTTCCTTTTTTAGCCAATACGTCTAAATCAGGACCAAAAATCTTTATGGCTATATCTGCACGTACACCGGTAATAAGCTCATTAAAACGCATTTCTATTGGTTGCGTGAATTCTACTTCCATCCCCGGAATAATGGCTAATGCTTCTTTAAATTTATCTGCTAATTCATCTTTAGATTTTGCACTTGTCCACTCCCCTTTCGGAGCCAATTTTATGATGACATCACTTTCTTCCATAGACATAGGATCAGTAGGTACTTCGGCAGCTCCAATTCTGGTGACTACCTGCTGAACCTCAGTAAACTCGTCAAGTAAAATCTTCTCAATTTTAGTAGTTATCTCTACAGTCTTACTTAATGATGTTCCTGTTTTTAATACGGGCTGAATTACAAAATCGCCTTCATCTAAAGTTGGCACAAACTCGCCACCCATAGTAGTATACAAAACAGTTGCCCCTAAAAGAAATAATGCTGCAATGCCCAATACCAATTTCTTGCTTTGTAAAGCCCAATTTATAATTGGCTCATATTTCTTATTCAACCATTTCATTAAACGAACAGATATGTTTTTATCTGATTCCTTTGATGGTTTTAGAAAAATGGATGCAGCTACCGGTACATAGGTAAAACATAAAATCATTGCTCCAATTAATGCGAAACTAAAGGTTAACGCCATAGGTTTGAACATTTTACCTTCTACCCCACTTAAAGAAAGAATAGGAATAAAAACGATTAATATGATCAACTGCCCAAAAATGGCAGAATTCATCATTTTAGATGCCCCGTTAAAGGTAATCTCATCTTTAAATTGTTGTTGCTCTACTTTTGCCAAACCATTAATTTCTTGCTGTTTTCTAGTAATTTCAAAGGCAATAAATTCTACAATAATTACGGCACCATCTATAATAATACCAAAATCTATGGCGCCTAAACTCATTAAATTGGCATCAACACCGAAAATATACATGAGTGATAATGCAAATAACAAACACAAAGGAATTACAGATGCCACCACCAAACCTGATCTAAAATTACCGAGTAGTAATACCACCACAAAAATGACTATTAAACACCCTAATATTAGGTTTTCACTAACGGTAAAGGTTGTTTTGGCTATAAGTTCGCTCCGTTCTAAAAACGGATTAATATATACTCCCCTTGGCAACGAAGTTGATATTTCAGCAACACGTTCCTTTACTGCCTCAATTACCTTTTTAGAGTTTGCATCTTTCAACATCATGACCTGTCCCAGCACCTTCTCGCCTTCCCCATTACCTGTAATAGCGCCAAAACGAACCGCACTTCCAAAATCTACGGCAGCAACATCTTTAATATAAATTGGTAGTCCATCTTTAGTGGTAATAACAATATTTTGAATATCCTCAAGAGACGAGACCAACCCTTCTCCACGAATAAAGAAAGCCTGATTCACTTTTTCAATATACCCACCACCAGAAACACTATTGTTGGTTTCCAGTGCTTTAAAAACATCACTTGCAGTGATATTCATGGCATTGAGTTTTTGGGTATTTATAGCAACCTCATATTGTTTTAGAAATCCGCCCCAGGTATTTACCTCCACCACACCGGGTATACCAGACAATTGTCGCTTAACAATCCAATCTTGTATGGTTCTTAGTTCGGTCGTGGTATACTCATTTTTATACGCTGGCTCTACCTCTAAAACGTATTGGTAGATTTCACCCAGCCCGGTTGTAATCGGTCCCATTTGTGGCGTACCAAAACCGGCTGGAATTTTCTCTGTTGCAGAAGCAATCTTTTCAGCAATTAACTGCCTAGGTAAGTATGTCCCTAAATCATCTTCAAAAACAATAGTAACCACAGATAAACCAAACTTAGATACTGAGCGAATTTCTTTGACACCGGGTAAGTTTGCCATTTCTAATTCTACAGGATATGTGATGAATTGCTCCATATCTTGCGTAGATAAATTACGTGAAGTTGTAATTACCTGAACCTGATTATTGGTAACATCTGGTACCGCCCCAATTGGTATTTGCGAAAGTGCAAAGAGCCCGTACCCAATAATAAATACGGTAAACAAAAGAATAATAAGCTTATTCTTTAAGCTGAAATTAATGATATGTGATAGCATCTTTTCATATAAATCAATGTGAATTGTTCAAATTCATTAACATAAATCTGAACTAAAAAATTAAAAAAAACCGATTGTTTTATGAAAAGCGTGGCGGCTGTAAAATGCCCTGTACGTGTAAAGATGAAGATGGTGATTGATAATAGAAATTTGAATCTGTATAATCAAGTACTTCTACTTCGTTTAATTCTGATTTGTATCTGGTAAAAATAACATCTGCTATACAAATATGCGATGCTCCACTATGATTGAAGGGTAATTTTTCGTGATCTTTCTTTTCTTCTTGATGATCACGTTGGTGATCAGCTTTCAATTCACCATAATGCTTAGAAAGAAAAACTATTATATTATCTCCATATTGTTCATTATGAAATTGTGCGTGCTCGATCAATTCATCTAACTGTACAATATCATCATAATGCACACCAAAGCTTTGTAGCATGATGAGCGATGATAACAGTATGGAAAACAGTTTGTTCACTTCAGTAAAATTAATAAAATTATTAGTGAATATTATTTAAAATCACTTTAAACTAAATATGCTTAAGCTTTAGAATAATTAATCTTTTTCATCATCAGTTAAGTGATAAACATCTCTAAGTACTGAAATGACCATACCTTCATCATAGGTTTCTAAATCATATCTAATTCTAAGTTTTGTACCTAATGGTGCGTAATAATAAACGCGCCAAGCATCACCTTCACCAAGACCTATACAGCCATTTGAATATGCCTTACCCAATGTTTTTGGGTTTGTTGTAGGATGAATCATCTGACCGTTTCTAATATTATTTATTTCAGTCTCAATCCAAGGAATCTGTGGCATCATAGTGGTTTTACCATCATCTCTTCTGGTAATATAAAACCGTTTTCCATTTACCGGATTGTAAAAATCTGGATGCTTTGCATGCCTTACTATTGTTCCCTTTCCTGTTTTTGTTCGTAAATCTGTTACACGATCCCCAAACTTTAAATAACGCTCTCGATATTGCCCCACCCTAACCGGAAACGTTTCTAATAAAACAGAATCTTGATAGATACGTAATTTGTATTCTGGTATGTTAACATCAATTTCTGTAGTTGCAAATTCTTCTAAAATTTTACAAGCTACTAATGAATCGGGGACTATTAACTTACTGCCTTTTGGCAACACTATCATTTGCTTTTGATCATAAACAAAAGAATCTCTTGCCATCATTCTATAATAATCCGTATGCGCCAAAGTATCTATTATCCAAGGGTTATTACGAACCAATAAATGCTCAGTTAACGAATATGGTACCAGTGTATCATACTTGCTCACTACTGAATCCATAAACTGAAAATAACTACCTACCTTTATATTTTTCAAGACTTTAATTTGTTCAATCTTCTTTAACTCTTTTTTATCTGCTAGTAATACATTGGTACTATCTATTGGCAAAGCACCTATATCGCCCTTGTTTTCAAACTGACAAGAAGTAATAAAAACTGAAATAATGATTAGTAAAATTATTTTCAAAAAACTGATTTTAAACATTTTATACTATTATTATTGTAACTAACAATTAAAATATTTTAAACTGAACGCATTTGTTTCTTTTCACCAAACCACCATCTTGTTCTCATTGGTCTTTTAGTTAGTTTAAATCTTTTTACCGCGTGCTCTTTAAGATGTTCTTTCATTTCTTCTACAGAATCCGTTAAGAACATCAAATCCATATCTTTCTTTGATATACTTTCGTTTTCTGCCATTACCTGTATGTGATGGTATAATTCTTTATGATATTCTTTTCCAAAAATGATTACCGGAAAATCTTGTATCATTTTTGTCTGTATCAACGTTACAGCCTCAAAAAGTTCATCTAACGTACCTATACCTCCAGGCAATACCACAAATGCAAAGCTATATTTAAGCAACAAAAACTTTCTGATAAAGAAATAGGGAATATTAATCCATCTATGCAAATACGGATTTGGTTTCTGTTCATGAGGTAGTATAATATTACAACCTATTGAATAGCCGTTATTAAGGTAAGCTCCTTTGTTCGCTGCTTCCATAACTCCTGGTCCACCGCCGGTCATGACCGTGAACCCCATTTCTGATACAGCTTTACCTACATCTACCCCTAATTTATAATATTGATTATCTTCCTTAAAACGTGCGGAACCAAATACGGTAACACACGGGCCTATAAAATGTAACTTTCTAAATGCTCTAATAAATTGATACTGTACCTTAAACGTAAACCACAATTCTTTAAACCTACTTCGTGGTCCATCAAGAAAGGCACGTTCTCCACTTAAAAGGAAAGGACTAGTATTTACTTCGTTTTGCATCTAGGACAGAAAATTAACAACAGAGTCAAATGTACTTGTTACTAACAAAGATGAAAATGACTTATCTCATGTTTATAATATGAGATAAGTCATTTTTAAAACTCTTTACCCTATCTATTTTTGGTTCTTTAATTAAAAAACAAAAGTTTTACTTGTATCTTTAAAAGCATCTGGTAATTACACTTTAAAAAATCAAAAAAGAGAAACATATGGGCATATATTGTTATTATGACCTAATAATTATCAACTTCAAACTAAAGTGTCAGATTTTTATATTGAAAGACCAAATCCATTAAGAATCCTATAAATTTGTTAAACACTAATCCCTTTTATTCGTGAGTAAAGCTATATATATTGTTACTACAGAGCCCAACAGTGGAAAATCAATTGTTTCACTAGGTCTCATGCAACTTCTATTGGGCAGAACTGCTAAAGTCGGCTATTTTAGACCTATTATAGACGAAGTTCCAAATGGTAAGACAGACAACCATATTGACACTGTTTTAAGCTACTTCAATGTAGATATGAAACCTGAAGAGGCTTTTGCATATACTCGTAGCCAGGTGGTTCAATTAAAAAACCAAGATAAAGACGATGAAATTGTAGGGCATATTATACACAAGTATAAAACCATAGAAAACAAGTTCGATTTCGTTTTAGTTGAAGGAACTGATTTTTCTGGAGAAGGCGCAATAATTGAATGGGATATCAACGTGCTTATTGCAAAAAACTTAGGTATACCCGCAGTAATTCTAGCAAGCGGAAAAAATAAAACTTTAGATGAACTAGTGGGTAACCTATACATGGCCTATGATTCTTTTAAAGAAAAAGGTGTAGACGTCCTGTTAATAGTAGCAAACAAAGTACAACCAGAAAATGTTACTATTGTCTCTAACGGATTAAAAGAAAAATTACCTGATGATGTTTTAGTAGGCACCATACCTGTAAACACTATTTTAGGTAGCCCTACATTAAAAGAAATTGCCCAAGAATTAGATGCCAAGATTCTTTTTGGTGAAGATTATATTAACAATCAAGTAGGAAGCTTTAGTGTTGGTGCAATGCAATTACGTAATTACATTACACATTTAAAAGATGATAGTCTGGTGATTACACCTGGTGATCGTGCAGATATTATTTTAGGCGCGCTACAAGCTAACATCTCAACAAATTACCCAAGCCTTTCTGGTATTGTTTTAACCGGCGGCTTACTTCCAGAAGAATCTATCATAAAACTGATAGAAGGTCTGTCAGATATTATACCTATTCTTTCGGTTGCAAGGGGTACGTTCTATGTTACTAACAAAATTGGAACTATTAGACCACGTATATATGCTGAAAACACTGAAAAAATACAGACATCTATACAAGAATTTGAAAAGCACATTCCCACAAAAGAATTGGCTGAACGGTTAATCACCTTTAAGGCTAAGGGCATTACCCCTAGAATGTTTCAGTACAACCTGCTGCAGAAAGCTAAATCTTCTAAAAAACATATTGTGCTACCTGAAGGTTCAGATGAACGTATTTTAATGGCAACCAAAATGCTTATAGATGCCGATGCCGTTAATATTACACTTTTAGGAAATAGAGAACAAATCATCTCAAAAATTACTGAACTAGATATTGATTTAGATATCAATACTATCGCTATCATAGACCCAACGACGTCTGAACAATTTTTAGACTATGCCTCTACCCTTTTTGAATTGCGTAAGCATAAGAACGTAAACTTGGCAATGGCTAAAGATTTGATGGAAGATGTTTCATATTTTGGCACTATGATGGTTCATAAAGGGCATGCAGATGGTATGGTTTCAGGTGCGGTACATACCACCCAACATACCATTAGACCGGCACTTCAATTTATTAAAACCAAACCAGGGGTTTCTATTGTGTCCTCCATATTTTTCATGTGCTTACCCAATAGGGTTACGGTATTTGGAGACTGTGCTATTAACCCTAACCCAAACTCAGAGCAGCTCTCTGAAATTGCTATTTCATCTGCCGCTACAAGTGCCGCTTTTGGAATTGAACCTAAAGTAGCTATGCTTTCTTATTCTTCTGGTGCTTCTGGCGTTGGTGAAGATGTAGATAGGGTTAGAAAGGCAACTGAAATCATTAAAGAAAAAAGACCAGATCTTAAAGTAGAAGGTCCTATTCAATATGACGCTGCGGTAGATGCTAAAGTAGGACTCAGTAAATTGCCGGATTCTGAAGTTGCAGGGCAAGCTAGTGTGTTTATATTTCCTGATTTAAATACTGGTAACAACACATACAAAGCTGTACAACGTGAAACTGGTGCTTTGGCTATCGGACCAATGTTACAGGGTTTAAACAAACCTGTTAACGATTTAAGCCGTGGCTGTACCGTAGATGATATTTTTAACACCGTAATAATTACTGCTATTCAAGCAGAAGGATTCTAAACTCATTTTCATGAATATTTTAATTATCAACTCTGGTAGCTCATCTATAAAATATCAACTTTTAGATATGCCTTCGGCAAAGATTATTTGTCAAGGATCTATAGAGCGTATTGGTAGTACCCAAGCTATTTCAACCTATAAAACGGATACCCATAAGGTTCAAAAAACCTATGAAATTACAACTCACAAAGCTGGTCTGGAGCGAATTACTTCTCTTTTGCTTGATGCTGAAATGGGCGTGATTAATAGTACTGAGGAAATAGATGCCATTGGTCATCGTGTGGTACATGGTGGTAAAGATTATGTTGATACTACTTTAATCAATGAAGAAGTTAAACAAAAAATAAAATCACTTTCCCCCCTAGCCCCTTTACACAACCCTGCCAATTTAGAAGGAATACTAATGGCGGAAGAAATTTTTGAATCATCTAAGCAGATCGTTGTTTTCGATACTGCCTTTCATGGTACGTTGCCCATAAAAGCTAAAAAATATGCCGTTCCCAATATCCTGTTCGAAGAAAAGAGAGTTCAGGCTTATGGATTTCATGGTACCAGCCATAAATATGTTTCTGAGAAAGCAAATGAATATTTAGGCAATCAAAATACCAAGCTCATTTCCATTCACTTGGGAAATGGTTGTAGTATTACCGCTATCAAAGATGGTAAAAGCATAGATCACAGTATGGGATTTGCACCGTCTAACGGATTGGTAATGGGTACACGAAGTGGTGATATTGACCATTCCATTATATTTTATATGGTGAATACACTTGGGTATAGTTTAGATGAAGTAAATGAACTTTTGAACAAAAAAAGTGGAATGCTAGGTCTTACAGGTTACAATGACCTACGTGATATTGAAGTAGAGGCGAGTAAAGGTAATACCGATTGCATTCTTGCCTTAGAAATGAACGCCTACCGAATTAAAAAATACATAGGTGCCTATATTGCGGCAATGAACGGTTTAGACGCTATTATTTTCACCGCCGGTATTGGAGAAAACTCCAATTTAATGCGTCAACTCGTGTGCAAGGATATGGAGTGTTTTAATCTTCACTTAGACGACTCCAAAAATGATTTAAGGTCTAAAAATGTTAGAGAAATAAACACCACGGATTCTAAGGTAAAAATTCTGGTAATCCCTACAAATGAAGAATTAGAAATTGCAAAGCAGGTATATGAGCTACTTCACTAATTTTCAATGAAATAAAATTCTTCTTTTTTTTACGCTATTATAATTTTCATATATGATTTAAATCATATGTCAGGCATTTTTAAGTATTTAAATTTATCTTGAAATATTAAATTTAATACCATGCAAAACGATAATGGAAATATTTTATTAGCGATATTAACCGGAGCTGCTATTGGTGCCGGAATAGGAATTTTATACGCACCTGATAAAGGAATTGAAACACGTCATAGAATCAAAAGAAAAGTTGAAGATACCAGTCATGATATAGCTGAAAGAGTTTCTCATGCAAAAGATGAGCTAACAAAAACCGCTAATGAACAAAAAGATGCTTTTGATAGAAAATTAGACGAGGCAATTTCAACGATGAGCTACAAGGCAGATGATATCATTGATAAGTTAGAACAAAAACTAGAAGAATTAAAAGCCCAAAACGCTCAACTACATAAATAGCAGTTATGGCTTTTGAAGAATTCAAAAATGACCTCATGGCGCTAAAAACCGAAATGGAGTCATATTTAGAACGTAGTGACGAATACTATAGACTTAAAATTTTCAAAGTCTTGTCAAAAAATGCCACTGGCATACTAAAACTTCTCTTAATAGGTTTAAGTAGTCTTTTTGCAATTTTATTTTTGTCATTTGCAGCCTGTTTATGGCTGTCTGAACTAATGAACAGTTACTTCATTGGCTTTATTATAGTAGCCGGTTTTTATATAGTTTTAGCAATAATGCTTTATATATTTAGGGAGCAGCTAAACAAACCTGTACTTAAAAAATTATCTAAATATTATTTTGACTGATTATGAGCAAGCAATACCATTCTTTTGAAGAAATAGATGAACGCTTGAAAGTTCTTAATCTACAACGTTTAATTGCCCAAGAGAGCATTAAACTGCAGTTGAACAACGCTAAAACTGATTTGGTACCACAACAATTTAGACAGGGTCTAGGAGCTACCTTTGGTAATAAAGGGACTATCAAAAGCTTAGCAATTACTTTCCTTTCCGGTAAACTGCTTGATTTTATTAAAAATAAAAGAAAACGCAACACAAAAAAATATTAGACTTTCTCTAATTTAGTACTCTTCAATAATTTTGATTTCTATATAAAATAGAAGGTTTTTGAGCTTTCTTTTTTGAGTTGCCAATGGCAATTCAATCAATTTAGATTCATGAAAAAATCCGACACTTTAGAAAAACACAATCGTTAGTCTAAAATATCGGATTCTATATTATATAATAATTATTATTCTATACGAGTTATTCCACCACGATAAACTCCGATCGTCTGTTGAGCTGATGCTTTTCCTTGCTACAGGGAACGTTGTTGCTACAATCGTTTGTAAGCTCCGTCTCGCCATAGCCTTCGTACGAGATCCTATTGCTAGGGATGCCCGCAGCGATCAGGTAATCCGCTGTTGCCTTTGCCCTGTTCGCCGATAATTTCATATTGTATGCGTCATTAGCCCTTGAATCCGTATGAGAGCGTACCTGTACGTTCACGCTAGGGTATTCGTTAAGATATGCCAGTACCTTCTCGATACTGATCCTCGCATCTTCCCTGATGAAGTACTTGTCGAAATCGAAGTAGATCGGTTCTATGTTCAGGTATTGCGCAAGGTCAGCACCTATCGGTGCGGATGGGTCCACCTGTGCAAGTACGATCTCTATACCGGTCGCATCCTCCGCCTTGACCGTCATGAACGTCTTGTTGCCTTCCTCATAGTCCGCTTTGGTAGCCACTACCTTGTAACTGCCTTCCTCGCAGTTGCCTTCCATCTCGAAAGCTCCGTTGGCATCGGTCTGTGAACTAGATACTACCTGGTTGTCCTTGTCGTATACCGTTACCGATGCATCCGTTAAAAGTACATTGGTCTTTTGGTCCTTTACTATTCCCGTGATATTTGTATGGCAGGTGAAGTCCAACGGCGTCATTTCCACAAAACTGTAGATATCGTCGTTCCCCTGTCCTCCTTTTCTGTTCGATGCGAAAAAGCCTTTCTTCGTTTCTTCGTCTATAATGTACGAGAAGTCGTCTTCCTCTCCGTTCAAGGGACGTCCTACGTTGAACACTTCTCCCCTTTCGTTCTTCAGGTCGGTCGCGAAGACATCAAGCCCTCCAAGTCCCGGATGCCCGTCAGAAGAGAAATATAATTTATCGGATTCCGTCACGAACGGAAAGGTCTCCCTTGCCTCGGTATTGATTCGTTCTCCAAGATTCTTCGGTGTACTGAATGTACCGTCCTTGTTGATGTCCACCACGTAGATATCCGATTCCCCTTTCGTGCCCGGCATGTCAGAGGCGAAGTATAGTTTCGTTTCGTCGTTGTTCAGCGTTGGGTGTGCTACAGAGTAACTGTCACCGTTAAAGGGCAGTTCTTCGATTTCGTTCCATTCGTCTTCTATTAATCGTGCTCTGTATATTTTTAGTCTACTGACTCCTTCTTCATCCCTTTCGAACTTACCATCATCGGAGTTGTTACGTGTAAAGTACATCGTCTGTCCGTCCTTGGTAAATGCCGTGGACGATTCGTGGGTCTTTTTGTTCAGTTTCTTGCTCAGTTTGTCCACATCGGTGAAATTCCCTTGGTCGTCCTGTGCAGCTTTATATAGGTTCAGAAAAGAACCGTTGTTCCATTTATGGATGTTCTTCGTTAACAGTCCGCTGTCCCTTGCCGTGGAGAATACGAGCCCCTCTTCATGGAACGAGGGCGCAAAATCCGATACCTTCGAGTTCAAACCGATGTTCTTCAGTTCGTACCTACCAGAACGTTCCTCGATCTGTTCCAGGTAGTCCTGGTTCTCTCCAAAAGTGATGGCACGTTGATCGTTCGCTTTTGCACTCTTGAACTTCTGCATCCATGTGTCGGATTCCGTATAGTTTTCCAAAGATTTTAAGGTCTGTGCGTAGCGGTACATATACTCCGGGTCGATGTCCGCGCCTTCAAGTGCGAACAGTTTGCCGTACCAGCTGGATGCCTCTTCGTAGTTTGCATTTAAATAGTTTGCGTTACCTAAATTCTTGTACACCTCTTCTTCTGTATAACCGTCCTTTACCAATTGCTCGTACGATTGTATCGCCGAGGCATAGGCATAGTTCGTGAATTTTGTATCCGCTTTACGTACTTTCTTGTCCTGTGCGCTTGCCATCATAGCCATTACCGCCAAGCCACAAAAAATATATCCTGTTTTTTTCATGTCGTTTTTTATTAAAAGAATCTTGGGGTGATCACTCGTTTGTACTTGTTCAGGAATTCATACCTCAGCATGATCTCGAAGG
>NZ_JARKMR010000004.1:144853-331305 GCF_029350975.1 Maribacter zhoushanensis | reverse complement strand
TGCTATACCAAGTGGGAGAGTAGGTAGCCGCCTTTTTCGAAAGCCCTTTACAGTAATGTAAGGGGCTTTTTTTATACTATAAAATCTAGGCTTTCATGTTCCTTCTAATAATCTTCAGAGCATTATAAGATATTATATATTACACTTAATTTTGTTGCTAAGATTTTGCACTCTACCCCAATTTTATTCATAATATATGATTTGGTGTAAGTGTTCATGTTTCAATTGTAATTATGTTATATTCAGATTCATTAGAAAAGGAAGAAAAGTTTAATACCATTTCTCATGGTGTTGGTGCGCTATTGGCAATTATAGGTATGATTGTTTTATTATATACCAATACTCATAAATCGTCATATGCTACCTTAGGTATTG
Source organism: Maribacter zhoushanensis (assembly GCF_029350975.1). Taxonomy (GTDB): domain Bacteria; phylum Bacteroidota; class Bacteroidia; order Flavobacteriales; family Flavobacteriaceae; genus Maribacter; species Maribacter zhoushanensis. The sequence continues at coordinate 330,930 of NZ_JARKMR010000004.1, read as the reverse complement.
TTATCTATAGTATTTCATTAATAAGTATGTTAGTTGTATCGACGGTGTATCATGCGGTTGATAATAAGGTTTGGAAGTTAAGGACTAGAATTTTAGACCATATTAATATATATTATCTAATTGCAGGAACTTATACTCCTGTAGCTTTAATTACGCTTATAAATGGAAATGGCTGGTCAATTTTCTTTACAGTATGGGGAATAGCGGCTGTAGGGACTATTCTAAAATTGTTTTTTACTGGTAAGTTTGAAATTGTATCATTGTTTCTATATTTAGCCATGGGATGGCTCATAGTATTTGATTTTCAAAATTTAGTAGATAATACGTCAGAGTTAGGTATTAATTTACTCATGCTTGGTGGTGCATTTTATACCATAGGGATTTTATTTTATGCAATTAGAAAAATTCCTTACAATCACTTTATCTGGCATCTTTTTGTTCTATGCGGAGCAATAAGCCATTGGTTCTTTATTTATCTAGATGTAATCTAAAAAACTTGTAGAGGATTAAGTTACGAATCTATGATATCTTTGTATTCGTGGTAGAAAGCTTCTATTTTTAGCATGTTTGTATTTAAGAACTCCATCGTTTCTCGCCAAGTATTTTTGTTATGTATCGATACATGCTCTAATTCAATATACACTCTTGATATTTCTTTATTATTATCAAGAATATAAAAATCTTCAAAAATAGCATTGGGTAGATATTCGTCGTGGAAAATAGATTTTAAAGCCACCAGTTTATCCCATACTTTAATTCGTTGTTCAAAATCTGAATCTATGTCTATAGAGACGACAGCTTTTTTTAAATCGAAATGAAATTTAAAGGATAATCCTTTTACTTCAGTTTTATATAAAGTCCATTTGTTTGGGAATGATTTTCCAAAAGCAATCCAAAATTCTTCTCTTAGTTTTCTTGACTCTTCTTTACTGAACATCTATAAAAAATATGCGATTGTTATACCTAATATAATTACCAATAATTTTCTCAGGTTGAATTTATGGCCTTCAGAGCTTTCAAATAATATTACTGTAGAAATGTGTAAAAACACACCTATAACCAAAGCATTTAAATACATGCCAAAAGTAGATAGTATATCAGTAGTATGTGCCAAATAGGTGCCTATGGGGGTCATGATTGAAAATAGCAGCATAAAAAAGGCTGCATATAAAGGTTTAATATTTGAGCCTAGTAGAAATATACTCAATATTATGGCAATAGGAATTTTATGTATTAGGATTCCATAGATTATTGTGTCGTTTGTTCCAATGGGTAGACCTTCTAAAAGAGAGTGCGTACATAGACTGATAAAAAGTAACCAAGGAAAATTGGGGCTCTCTTTAGAAATATGCACGTGACCATGTTCAGCTCCTTTAGAGAAAAACTCTAGGAATATTTGAAAAAGAATACCTAACATGATAAAGACCCCTATAGATTTCGGGTCTGTTTTTTCATACACCTCTGGTAGCATTTCAAAAATTGTAAGTGCTAACAAAAATGCGCCACTAAATGCTAATAAAAGTTTAAAGGATTCGTTTTTCTGGGGCTTTGCAACAACCACAAAGAGAAAACTAATAAGCACTCCTAGAATAGGTAATATATAAATCATGTGATGCTGATAAACCTTTTAAAAAAGGAAATAGGTCATAAATTAAACAGGCGTCAAAATTAGCGTATTTTTGCGGTACGAGAAAAGATGAATATGGGTAATAATTTTAAAATGGTCGCAAAGACCTTATTTGGTTTCGAAGAACTGCTTTCTAAAGAGCTTAGAAATTTAGGTGCGAGTAATGTTGTAGAGGGAACTAGAAATGTATCTTTTGAAGGAGATACTGGTTTTATGTACAAAGCTAACCTATGTTTAAGAACAGCTATTAAGATTATTAAACCAATTCATTCATTTCGTGTAAGAGATGAAAATGATCTTTACAAAAAAATATATGCGATGGATTGGACAGAGTACCTTTCCGTTAGTGAAACTTTTGCTATTGATGCTACTGTCAATTCAGATCAATTTACCCATTCTCTATATGTATCTCAAAAAACAAAAGATGCTATTGTAGATAAATTTAGAGATACGGATGGTACAAGACCAGATGTAGATGTAAAAGATCCAGATTTACGTATAAACATTCATATTCATAATAATGACTGTAATGTGTCTTTAGACAGTTCTGGTTATTCTTTACATAAGAGAGGATACCGTACTGCAACAAATATTGCGCCTATAAATGAAGTTCTGGCTTCAGGCTTATTGCTTTTAAGTGGTTGGGACGGTCAATGCGATTTTCTTGACCCTATGTGCGGTAGTGGTACTATGTTGACGGAAGCTGCTATGATAGCTTGTAATATACCTGCCAATATAAATAGAAAAGGTTTTGCTTTTGAAAAATGGACAGACTTTGATGCTGAACTGTATGAAAAGATTGTAGATTCTAGTTTGAAGAAAACTAGAGAATTTCATCATAAGATTATTGGTTATGATAAAGCGCCCTCTGCTGTAAGAAAAGCACAAGACAATATAGAAAATGCAAACCTTGAGGATTATATCACGGTAGAAAGAAAAGATTTTTTCAAAACGGATAAGCAAACAGAAGGTACATTACATATGTGTTTTAACCCACCTTATGGAGAACGTTTAGATATTGATTTAGAAAACTTTTACAGTGCTATTGGTGATACTTTAAAACAGGGTTACCCTGGTACCAATGCTTGGTTTATTACCAGTAATCTACCTGCTTTGAAATTTGTAGGATTAAGACCTTCTAGAAAAATAAAAGTGTTTAATAGTCACTTAGAATCGCGCTTGGTGAAGTATGAAATGTACGAAGGTAGCAAGAAAGCCAAGTATCAAAAAAGAAATGAAGAATGAAGCTAAAGCATAAAGTCCTAATATATAATTTTTTAGCCTTTGCGGTCCTATTTGTTTTGTTTCGTTTTATCTTATACGTTTCACTCTCTATAAATAGTCTTTATTTATCGGCAATAGCAGCCATTGCAGCTTCTATCTTAGCTCCTAAATTTGCAGTCGCTAAAATTGAAGGACTTGAGAAAATTGTAATGAAATGGGTATTTATTAAAGGATTTAGGATCCTATAAACGTTCTTTTGGTCTTGGTGGGCCTTCTGTTTCTGCAGCGTTTTCAATTTTTTTCTTAACCTTGTTTTTCTTTTTATAGAGCGGTAAGAAATAAGAAATACTATAGTTGTAGCCAATTCCAAAATTACTGTCCCAGGTTACTTTATTAAAACCGGGTATCCATAAGTTAGGAAAGCGGTCGTCTTCTTTTTGGTGTAATAAAAGACCTAATCTAACGCTGGCTCCCATATAAAAGTTGTTAAAAATTTCAACTTTAGTACCAAAGACGGCTTCTATCCATGTTGCATTAAGTCCTGAGAAATTTTCAGGTATATCTGATCCGTTCGCAAAACTATCTGGATTCCAATATCTATTCGTATCAAAATACTGATAATTGTTCAATGTGTTTTCAAAAGTGCTAAATCCTAATCTAGCCCCCATGTAAATTAAATTATGCTCTCCATACCAGTTTGCATACGTGTTTTTATTGATACCTAGCTTAATATAATTACCAGAAGTGGTGAAATTATATAGATCCTCTTGTCTGGTCTTCTCTTCGTTACCAAGTTCAGCAGCTAAATATAAGTTTTGCGTTAATCTGTAATCTGCAACAATTTCAAAACCTTGATAATTATCATCTAGCGCGCCTGTTATAATACGACTTAAATCTATACCTAAACTGATCCCATAAGATTGTTTATGTACAACGGTATCTTTTGGGTTTAAGTCAATTGGCTTGTTTTGGCTTAATACCGAACAAGAAATTAATATGAATAAAAGACTAGTGAAAAATCTTGACATGTGTAGAATCTGAGTTGGTGACTAGTGACTTTGTTATTTCTATATCTTGAATCCAATTATCTGAATCTGCTGTTACATTTGCTTCTAGTTCATCATAATTAACTACAAAGCCACAACCACGAGACAAAAAATCTTCAATTCTGGAATATGTGAAGTTAATAGTATCTACATTTCCTGTTTCTGTGCCATCATCAGAACTGGCGGAGTCACTTATTAATATAAAACTTGTAGCATCTTCTTCAGTTTTTAAAGGAATGGAAATAGTACTTACCGTACTACGATCAGTAACCGTGTTGACAGTCACCGTTTGCCCAACGCCGACAACTCTTAAGGTGTTCACTTCTTTAAGACTTGCAGTGTCTAGAATATCATAGAATTCAATAACGAGTAGGGGAGTGTCTCCTTCTACACAGATATCGTCCTTTTCGCATGATGATGCAAAAATTATACTCAGAAACAGTAGTAACCCGAATTGAAATTTTCTCATTCTAAACTTTCTTTTCTAAAAGTACAACATTTTCAACGTGATGCGTCTGTGGAAACATGTCTACTGGCTGTACCTTGGTTATATCGTACATTTCCTTCATCAACTCCAAATCTCTTGCCTGTGTAGCGCTATTACAGCTTACGTAAACCATTTTCTTAGGTGCTATGTTCAATATTTGCTGTACTACATCTTTGTGCATGCCATCTCTTGGAGGATCGGTGATAATTACATCGGGCACACCGTTTTGAGCAATAAACTGTTCATTGAATACATTTTTCATGTCACCCACAAAAAAATCAACATTTTCAATTTTGTTTCTCTCTGCGTTTGCCTTGGCATCTAAAATTGCTTCTGGTACAGATTCTATACCTACTACTTTCTTAGCTTTCTTAGATACAAACTGTGCAATGGTACCTGTGCCTGTGTATAAATCATAAACCAATTCATCACCATTTAAATCTGCGAAATTTCGAGTTATTTTATAAAGTTCGTAGGCTTGCTCTGAATTCGTTTGATAAAAGGATTTGGCATTGATCTTAAATTTCAACCCTTCCATTTCCTCAAAAATATGATCTCTACCAGAAAAACAGATTATTTCTTGATCGTAAATAGTATCGTTCTGTTTTGGATTAATGACATATAACAAAGACGTAATCTCAGGGAAAGTTGTAGAAAGATGATTTAAAAGCAACTCTCTTTTTTCTTTATCATTTTCAAAAAACTGAACTAGAATCATTATTTCACCAATAGAGCTGGTACGTATCATTAATGTACGTAGCAAACCATATTGGTTTCTTGGGTTAAAAAATGTTAATCCGTTTTCAGTAGCAAATTTTTTTGTCTCTAAACGTATTGCATTAGATGGGTCTTTCTGTAAATGACATTTTTTAATATCCAAAATTTTGTCCCACATGCCAGGTATATGAAAACCTAAGGCATTTCTATCTTCTATTTGATTATCTGATCTTACTTCTTCAAGCGTTAACCAACGACTGTCAGAAAAAGAAAATTCCATTTTGTTTCTGTAGAAATACTTTTGTTCTGATCCTAATATGGGAGTAAGCTCTGGCAGGTCTAAATGTCCAATTCTTTTAAGGTTGTTTTCTACCTCTTTTTGTTTGTAAAATAGTTGATGTTCATAGCCCATATCTTGCCATTTGCAACCACCACATACATTAAAATGCTGGCAAACCGGATCTACTCTTTTATCTGAAAGAGTATGAAAATTAATGGCTGTTCCTTCAAAATAAGCTTTTCGCTTTTTTGTGGTCTGTACATCTACCACATCGCCAGGTACGGTATTGTTCAAGAAAATTACCCTTCCATCTGGGGCTTTACCAATAGTTTTTCCTTTTGCTGCAGCATCGGTCACCATCACATTTTCAAAAACTACTCGCTTTGTCTTTTTTCGCATTTGGCAAAAATAAGCATACCTCGGCATTTATAATAACTAATAAACAAGGTACCGTTGTTATATTTAGTTAAATATGATAGTTCTGGTAACTGGTGGTTTGTTTATCCTTATTTCTTAAATAAAAAAAGTCAGGAAATCTTTAAGATAAGACTCCCTGACTTTGAACAGTAAAATACTTTTGTACTACTATTTATTTTTATTGAATTTGTTCAAAATTCTTTCCATTTGTTTTCCAGCAGCTTCTCTACCACCTAAACCAAAGGATAGTGCAATAGTTACAGCAATTGTACCCAATGTAATACCAAAAGCCATGTTAATGATTTCATCACCTATGCCCATTGTTTTAAGGCCCATTGCCAAGAAAATTGCCAATATGCACATTCTTACAATTGATGCTACAAATAGACTGCTTTCGTCTTTAGCCATTGCTTTATGAGCTGTAGAAGCAATCCAATTACCGATAATTAAAATTACCAATCCAAAAAGTATGTTTCCAGATACACCTACAAGGGTATCTAATACATTGGTTAGTTTTTCAAATTCTAACTTTTCTAATGCAGTAGTAATACCAAAAAGAACTATGAAAAAATAAACTACATTACCTATAAGTTTTGCAAGGTTTGTGTTAGATGAAAGGCTACTTAAATTCATTCTATTAACAATACCGTCTAAATTTAAACTTTCTAACAAATCAGTTACTAAACCAGCAACAAATCTACCACCTATTACGAAGATTAAAAGAATTAGAACAGCAACAATTATTTTTGGTATTGCAGCAAAAAATTGTTCTAACATATGTGTTGCCGGTACAGAGATTGCATCCATATTTAAGATGTTCAATGCCGTTATTAATAGAGGAATAAATATAAAAATGAAAACTACCTTTTTAAGAATGTTTACTAAATCTAAATTCTCTGGCAATTTAAATTTAGGTACAAAACTTTGTATAGTTTCTCCAGATAAACCTACTAATTCAGAAACTATAGTAGCTAACATATAGCCAATGTAGCCTACTAAACCAGCTCCTACAATATTTGGTATATAGTCGGTAAAGCCATTTAATAAATTTTTGACAGGATCTAATACACTTGTCATGCCTAGCTTTTCTAAAGCCAACATGAAAACAAAAATCATGATAAAGAAGTATACTAATTTCCCAATAAAGGAAGAAAGTACAACTTTACCAGTACCAAGTTTGTTATCTACATTTGTTCGCTTAATTAATTTTGTAATAAGCCTTTTTAAAAACCCGGCGATAAACCATCCTATTATAAGGATAAGTATTGCGCCGATTGTAGTTGGTAAAAAATCGCCAACTGAGTTAGAAAGGCTAGTCATCATGTTCTCTAAATAATTCATAGTGTTCTTTTTATAATAAATTGGTTGTATTCATTAAGACACCATATTTTGTTAAAGGTCACACTTTATGGTAGTTCATAGGTTCTTTTCGTATTTATAGTAGTTCAAAAAAAATATTTATTAAGTTTGTAATTCTACAGGATGATTTCTCTCCCACGCTGAATTTTCTCCCCGATAACTTTTTCGGGATTTGAAAGGAAAAAGGTATAGAAGGAATTGCTAAAGTTTTATTTAAAGTAATTTTTATCATGTCAATTTTAGAAAACATCACTTCTAAGGATGCAATTGCATTAGAAGAAAAACACGGTGCTCACAATTATCACCCATTACCTGTTGTATTAAGCAAAGGTGAGGGTGTTTATGTTTGGGATGTGGAAGGAAAAAAATATTATGATTTCCTCTCCGCATATTCTGCCGTAAACCAAGGGCATTGTCACCCCAAAATTGTTAATGCTATGACAGAACAAGCCAAAACATTGTCTTTGACTTCTAGAGCATTTTACAATGATATGTTGGGTAAGTACGAGAAGTATGCTACCGAAACTTTTCATTTTGATAAGTTGTTACCTATGAATACAGGTGCAGAAGCTGTAGAAACAGCTTTGAAAATTTGTAGAAAATGGGCATATGAAGAAAAAGGTATTGCCGAGAACAATGCAGAAATAATTGTTTGTGAGAATAATTTTCACGGTCGTACCACTACAATAATTTCTTTTTCAAATGATCCGGTTGCTCGAAAGAATTTTGGACCATATACAGACGGGTTCATTAAAATAGAGTACGATAATTTATCTGCTCTTGAAGAGGTTTTAAAATCAAATTCGAATATTGCCGGATTTTTAGTGGAGCCTATACAAGGTGAAGCCGGAGTTTATGTACCTTCTGAAGGTTACCTAAGCGGGGCGAAAGCTTTGTGCGAAAAATATAATGTATTGTTCATTGCCGATGAAGTACAGACGGGTATTGCAAGAACAGGTCGTTTATTGGCAACATGTGGTAATTGTTCTTGCTCAGATAAGCATTGTAGCGGAACACCTGAGATTAAACCAGATATATTAATATTGGGCAAAGCTTTGTCCGGTGGAGCATATCCTGTTTCTGCAGTTTTGGCAAATGATAATATTATGGGTGTTATTCGCCCAGGTAATCATGGTAGTACTTTTGGTGGAAACCCTATTGCTGCTGCAGTTGGTATAGCGGCTTTAGAAGTAGTCAAGGAAGAAGAGCTTGCAGAAAATGCTTATGAACTAGGCGAGCTTTTTAGAGCTGAGCTAAATAAATTTATTCCTACTACAGATTTGGTTAATAGTGTAAGGGGTAAAGGTCTTTTAAATGCAATACTCATTAATGACAGTGAAGATAGTTCTACTGCTTGGGACATTTGTATGGCTTTAAAAGAAAACGGATTACTAGCAAAACCAACTCATGGTAATATTATAAGATTTGCACCGCCATTGGTGATGACAAAAGAACAACTTCTAGATTGTGTTTCTATCATAATTAAAACGTTACAAGAGTTTAAAAATTAGAAATAAAAAATCCCCGATGTAAATCGGGGATGTTTTTTGAATACTATTTCCTTATTGAAAATCGGCTGTTGCAAAGAAAGCGATGATCAATCCGAAATACAGAATACAAAATACTAAGTAAATAAGTGCTAGTGCTAGACCTATATAAGAAAGTATTCTTCCTGTACTAATATTTTCATATCCTCTATAGTTACCAGGGTTAGCTTCAAAATAATTCTTAGCTTTTTTAGCATTGCTTAACCCAATGAAACTGAAGATGGCTCCAAAGGGACCACAACAGAAAAGAGTTAGGGCAATAGATAAAATGCCAAAAGTTAAAGCGTTGCTAGAACCTGGTATTTGTTGATATTCTGAATTGTTCATTTATTCCATTGGTATTCCAAGTTGCTCATAAATTTCAGAGGTTTGCTCCATGTATGCATCCCAACCACCCATAGAAACTATTGAGTATACAGTCCATAATAATGATAGAGCTCCAAGAACTAGACCTATTATAGCAACAATTTTAGTTGTCTTAAGAGTGCTGAAGTTGGAATATTCTTGTGGATTTTCCTGATAAGTTTTAGTGTCTTTGTTTACTAAAATTAATGCAATACCAGACATAATAACACCTCCTATACCAGCACTTACGCAGCAGCATAAAAAAGAGACGATACTCAAAATAAGAGCGATAGTTACATTAGGTAATTTTTGTTGTTCCATAATTTAAAGGTTTAGTTATTAGATGAATTTTAATATGTAATTGGTTAATATTAAACCTACGGTACTTACCATAAGTGTAATAGTAATTGTATTTGAGTGTTTAACAGGGTATAACTTATTAAGTCCTAAAAAACCAAAAAGTAAAAGCATTGGGTAAATGGCAGGATACATTAAAAATGCAGATGTAAACTCGCCTTTTATTAAAAATAATAGGGAACGTTGTAAGCCACAACCAGGACAATCAACCCCTATTATCTGTTTGGTGAAGCAGGGTAGCATAAAACTTTCAAGTCCAAGAAAAATAATTAATGCCTTAATGCGCATCTATAAATAAATTAGTAGTCCGAAAATTACCATTATTTTTGTGTATTCAAAATAAAAACATGCCTCATTTTAATATTGGTGATACCGTAGAAACTATTGATGATGTTATAAAAGGTGTTGTCGAGTCTATTGACGGTACTAATATTACTATGTTGAGCGATGATGGTTTTCCGTTAACGTATGCCGCTCATGAACTGGTTTTAATTGCCGATGATATTCGCGTTTCTAATTATGAAGTCGCTAAAATTAAAAAGGAAAAGGAAATACCTAAGCGTAAAAAAACAAGAGTTCTAAAGTCTAAGGAACGTACAGCACCAAAAATGGAAGTTGATTTGCACATAAATCAACTTATCAAGAACCCTAAATCTATAAGTAAGTTTGATATGCTTACTTTACAGTTAGATACCGCAAAACGACAATTAGATTTTGCTATTAGTAAAAGAATACAAAAAATTGTATTCATACATGGTGTTGGTGAGGGTGTATTGAAAGAAGAACTTGGCTACTTGTTTAGAAAATATGATAATGTAAAATATTACGATGCCGATTATCAAAAATATGGGCTAGGTGCAACCGAAGTTTATATTTTTCAAAACTTCTAGTTATTCTACTGTAGTGGTTACCGTGCCAAAATCATTAACCTGTAAATCTGTAATTCTACTACCATTTTCATTTAAAAAAGTAACACCACTTAATTGAATGAAATGACTGTATGTAATATTGTCTTCGGTAGTGGTGGTGACAAAAATACTACCTGCCTCAGCCTCAATTTCTTCTAGAACTGTTGGTGTAAGTGGTGGTGGTGAATCACAAAAATAACTACTGCTAACGGTCTCAGAGAAAATACGGTACGTAATTTGAGAACTTCCAGGAACAAGACTCTCAATTTCAGTAGTTGAAACTTCGTTTTTCAATAGTTCACTAGGAAGATTTAATATTAATGCTTCGTCACCGTTTATTTTAAACAATACATTTTCTGTTGTAGAAGAAATTTCATTGCAACTTTCAATCGTTTCAATACTGTCAAAATCAACAGTTTCTATCTGTATGTCGCCATCATTGCAGCTAAAGAATAATACGGAACAGCCAATTAAAAGGTATTTTTTCATATTTCAAATTTAGTTTAAAATTTGTAAATCTGTCTGTAGCATCACTGTCATTTATAGGTTAATTAACTATTTTTGTTCATTATTTATTTTAGAGTACGTCTATATGAAACAAGTATATTTAGATAACGCCGCTACTACGCAAGTTCACCCTAATGTAATTGCAAAAATGCAAGATGCCTTAGCTATATATGGAAACCCTTCTTCTACTCATAGTTTTGGTAGAACGGCAAAAACAGCCATTGAAAGTGCACGTAAAACCATTGCTAAGTATATGAATGCACAGCCGTCAGAAATTATATTTACATCTGGTGGTACAGAAGCTGATAATATGATTATTAGATGTGCAGTGCGTGATCTTGGCGTAAAAACTATTATTACTTCTAGAATTGAGCACCATGCAGTTTTACACACCGTAGAAGAGTTAGAACAAAAAGAGCTAATTCAGCTTTTATATGTCGACTTAGATGCATTTGGTAATCCAGATATTACTCATTTAGAAACGCTTTTACAGAAAGATGATTCTAAAAAATTGGTAAGCTTAATGCATGTAAACAATGAGATAGGTAATAAAATCAATTTAGAGGAAATTACGCTCTTGGCTAAAAAGTATGATGCACTCGTGCATTCAGATACCGTACAGTCATTAGGACATTATAATTGGGATGTTAAAGCATTTCCTATAGATTTCTTAGCTGCCGCAGCGCATAAGTTTCACGGACCAAAAGGGATTGGTTTTGCTTTTATTCGTAAGAATTCAGGTTTAAGCTGTATGATTTCAGGTGGTTCTCAAGAACGTGGTCTTAGAGCTGGTACGGAATCTTTTCATAACATTGTTGGTCTTGAAGAAGCTTTTGTTCATGCCTACGAAAACCTAGAAGAAGAAAAGAAATATGTTGAAGGCATAAAATCTTACTTCATAGATCAGATAAATAAAGAAATACCTGGAGTCAAATTTAATGGACATTCGGGTAATTTGGAGAAGAGTACCTATACCTTGGTTAATGTGTGCTTACCTATTACTGAAGAAAAAGCTATGCTGCTGTTATTTAATTTAGATATGAAAGGTATTGCTTGTTCTAAGGGTAGTGCTTGTCAGTCTGGTAGTGATGCAGGTTCTCATGTGCTTACCCAAATATTATCTGCTGAGGATATGAAAAAACCATCAGTTCGTTTTTCATTCTCAACATATAATACCAAAGAAGATGTTGATTATACTATTGCAGCTTTAAAGGATATTGTTGAGGCGTAATTAGTTTTTACGATCTCTTTTACGCTCTCTCTCGTACGGGAATTTTCTAATTGCTAATTTCATCATGCGATCAATAAGGTCAGTGGTATTCTTGCCAGTTTTCTTATTGATTTCCTTTTCGTATTTCCAAAGAAGCTTGCCAGAATTGCCATCGCTTATTTTAATGCCTATTCTACCGTAATTTGCTCCTCCTGAGAAGTAGTCGGTAAAACTGAACTCTGTTGGTATACCGTTAGATAACAGTATATTCAAATCTAAAGTACCGCTAATTATACCGTCAACGCCTAAAATTTCACTAAGCTCTTTTGTAGTATATACGTCAATATTGTCGTAACTGATATTCTTCTTGGCAAGAATAGCTGCCGTATTTTCAATATTTTGAAAAGTTACCGGTAGTTTTTTCTTTTTACTTCGCTTAGAGAAATAAGTCTCTAACGCATTTTGTACAGCGTAACCTTCGTTCTCTTCTAACCTTTTTTGTTCCGTTTTAGATACCTTTTCGTTTAAATCTAAATTGGTTAAAAAAGGGATAATAGCTAAAACATTATGGTCAGAACTCAAGTTGTCAAAACTCGGGCTTTCATATATATTTTTCTGAGCCATTACAGTAAAAGAAGAAATAAGTACTAGTAAGAAAAGTATTCTTTTCATTTGTATTGTTTAAAGGCGTATACCTAATTTTAAATTTAAAACCCTAGAAGTAAGATAATTTGGTACAGTATATTCATTTTTACTGTCGGCATCTCTTACCCAAGTATTGGTAATTGAATTTTGATTATTGAATAAGTTGAAAATTTCAAAACCTAAACTCAATTCTTTAAAATTACTTAGCCAATGTGTTTTTGGAAATTGTTTGTTCTTATTTGCAAAAATATAGGAAATTCCTAAATCTGCACGTTTATAATCTCTTAATCTATTCTGAAAAATATATGGATCGGCATAACTTGGAGACCCGCCAGGAACACCTGTTTGATAAACCAAATTCAAATACATTTTTAAATCAGGTATGGTAGGTATGTAATCTTGAAAGAGAATACCAAATTTTACGCGTTGATCCGTAGGTCGGGGAATATAGCCTCTATTATTTCTATTCTCCTCGGTTTTTAAATATCCAAGACTTACCCAAGACTCTGTTCCAGGTACAAAAGCACCGTTTAATCTTACTTCTGCTCCATATACATAAGCTTCCGCCTCATTGTTAGCGGCATAACGAATGCGAACATCTTCTAAGGTATATGCATTTACATTTTCTAATTTCTTGTAATACCCTTCAGTAATTAGTGTAAAAGGTCTATCCCAAAGAAGAAAACTATACTCGTTACCTGCAACAATATGAAATGATTTTTGAGCTTTGACATTTGGCTGTATAGTACCCGTTTTATCACGTAATTCTCTGTAAAATGGTGGTTGGTGGTATACTCCTGTCGATAACCTAAAGAGCATGTCTTTATTCCAGTTGGGCTTTATAGCAAACTGTGCACGCGGGCTTAATACGGTTTGTGATACCTTTTCAACTCCGGTTCCACTAACCGTCCAATGGTGAGAGCGTACACCAATGTTATAATAAACATCTGCATTGCTCCATGTTTTATGTGTTCCTAATTGAGCGTAACCAGAAAACCTATTTGTCTTTACAAAGTTTAAAGCACTTAATCCGCTATATGCTTCTAAAGGCGCATCAAAGGGTTCAGAAGGCTGATTGTTTATGAATTCACTTCTAGGTGGTCTAATGGAAAATCCTGCAGAGTCAATAAATTCGGACTCACGTAATTGATCTCGAATATCTTCATGAGTATATTTTGCTCCCCATTCCAATACAGAGTTACCCATGGTATGTGAGCCTTTGTGTTCTAGATTAAAGATTAAGGCATCTAAATCATTTCTTGTTCTATTGAATTGTGAACCTATTCCGCGAGAAGTCAATACCTCGCCAGCAGTATCACTACCTAAATTACTATCAACATCACCAAGCTCATATGCTGCAACTACATCTGAATATTCTTCTTCTGTGGTATGATAGATAGATGATATCAATTTTAACGTTGTGTTCTCATTTAAATAATAGCTTCCTTTTAAAGCACCCAAAGCCGTGGTGTATTTGTTGGTTTCTTGACCTTGATAATACACGACCAGTGCCTGCGGGTTGTCTATGGTGCCAAAATTAGTCTGTCTGTTTAAAGGCTCATTCTTGTAATCGTTAATAGCTAGGTTACCTAGAAAATTCAACTGAAATTTAGGGGAGAAACGGTAGGTCAAGTAGCTTTGAATATCTGTAAATGCCGGATTAAAATTACTTTCTGTCTGCTGGCTATTAACCAATAGTGAATTATTTCTGTAACGAATACCAGATACCGAGCTCAGTTTTTGGTTTTTAGAAACCGTTTCTAAACTAGCACTTGCGCCAAGAAAACTTACATCTGCACGGAGAGAAAATAGAGTAGGGGTCTTATATTTAATATCTAATACGGAAGCCAGCTTATCACCATACTTCGCTTGAAAACCACCAGCTGAAAACTTTACATTCTGTACCAGGTCACTGTTTACAAAGCTTAAGCCTTCTTGTTGTGCAGAACGAATTAAAAAGGGTCTGTAAACTTCTATTTCGTTTACATATACCAAGTTTTCGTCGTAATTACCACCACGTACCGCATATTGCGTACTTAATTCGTTATTGGAAGATACCCCCGGTAAGAGTTTTAATATGGTTTCTACCCCTGAATTGGCTCCGGGTATTTTTCTGATTTTTTCTGGAGAAATGTTTAAAATGTTACTCGCTTCTTTTTCTCCAGTGGCAGAAACGGTTACGCCGTCTATTTGTGTGACATCACTTTTTAAGACAGGATTGAACTCAAAGGTTTCGTTTGTATTCAATATTAATTTTTCCAATACCACATCTAGGTAGGCAATATGTGAAAAAACTATGGTATTCTCTATGTCTGAAGTAATCTCTAAAATATAGAATCCATCAGAATTTGTTGTGGTTCCAAAATCTTTACTTGAAATATTTACATTAGGCAAAGGTTCATTATTATCACCTAAGACAATACCTGAAATAGTAGCGTTCTGAGCAAAAGCAATGGAGCTGCACAGCAGAAGTATCAGGCTTAGAACGTTATGTAATTTCAACTATATTATTTTCTGTAAAAAGAGGTGCTAAGAGTATTTGTATTGCCTACATTATCTGTAACGGTAACTTCAAGAACACATTGCGTTTGATCTGCAATCTTATCGTCAAAATTATAAGTCAAGGTGTTACGTTTAGGCTCATATTCCATTAATATCCATTCTCCATTTAAAGTTGCAGAGTATTTGTCTACACCACTTAAATCATCGGCAATTTGTACACTCAGGTATTTGTAGTTGTTTAACCATTGCTTCTCTTTGAAGTTTTTGGTTCTTATGGTTGGGGCAACAGTATCTTTAGCTAAAGTATATGTTCCTAAATTACGTGTACGTGTGGTAAACTCATTACCACGTTTATATGTATTTGCATGGTTTGGTCTAAGTTTAGAATCTAATCTGGCAATGAATAATTGCTTTCGCTCTTCTTTTGAATACTTAGAAACATCAAAAGTAATTGTAAAGTTTCTATGTGCAGGTACGGTGTTGGTGTGTATGGTAACGGTATCTTTTCCTTTTTTTAAGTCTATGTAAAAATCTTCATAAAAAGTATTTGTAGGGAAATATACTTTGGCCCCGTCTAAATCAAAATTATTAGGCTTTTTGGCAATTACGTAGTTGTCGGTTTTTTTAATTACTTTTTTGTTACCTAATAAGTTCTTTACCCCTTCAATAGGTATGTTAAGTTCTAACTTATTACCAGCGTAATCTTTGATCAACAATTTTGCGTTGTAGCTTAAGCCCTCGTTTATTTTGACTTTACCATCATTATACAGGTCTTTGTAAATACTTAGCTTATTACCGGGCGATTTAAAGCTCTTTTGAATTTTTTGTCTATTTCTACCGTAATAGTCATAGTCTACCAGCGTGTTTATATATCTGGTTTCTCCAAATGAAAACTTCTCAAAATCATATGAAGAATACACCTTACCGTTTACGCTAAGTTCTACGCTATATACACCGTTTTTGTTGGCAGCCATATCTAACCTGTCAAAACCGATAAAACCAACCCCAATTTCACCTAAGGCCGTTACTTTATCCGCTAAAAATGTACCATCTTTCTGTTTGCTAACGTTTATCTGTGTTCTTTCGTAATTATTATTAACATGAGAATTATCTGTTAACGGATATATGAATAGTTTTTCTAGGATAGGATTTGTAGCATCGGCAACCTCTAAACCATACATTAATGGATTGGTAGGTTTTTCAGAAATACTACTTCGTATTTCAAAATGTAAATGAGGACCGGCAGAACCACCAGTATTACCACTATATGCAATTAGTTCACCTTTAGAAACTTTCAACTCGCCATAATCAGGAAAAACTTCTACTTCGAAAGATTTTTTATTGTACTGTAGTTTTTTAATATACGCTTCAATAGTAGGTGAGAATTTTTGTAAATGACCGTAAACAGATGTATATCCATTTGGGTGTGCTATATAAAGTACCTTACCATAGCCCCAAAGAGAAACCTTAATTCTGGTGATGGTACCATCACCAATGGCGTTTATCGGAATACCTTCTCTTTGTTGGGTTTTAATGTCAACACCAGAGTGAAAATGGTTGGAGCGTAGCTCACCAAAAGTACCCGCTAATATAATGGGGATATCCATTGGAGGGGCAAAAGCATCTTTTGGATAATTCTCTTGTGCAAAAAGACTAAAGCAAAATAATAATAACAGACCAAGGGATATTTTTTTCATAGGTAGATAGGAATACTGCGAAAATAATTAATCAATAACAATTCTATGAAGTTGGACGCGCTAAAATTATTATAAAGCGTTTTACATACTATATTGTTAATTCAAGAACGGTTGATTTACGAATATTTGAAAAAACTATTGCTAAGTCATATAATGTATGTTAACTTTGTGTAAATCGCATTGATGGTAATGTATGAGCGAGTTAATTAAAATCGTTGATTCTTTAGAAAATAAAATTAGCAAATTGTTGCATAAACTTGAGGTTTTGAACAATGCTAATCTTGAATTGGAAAAAGAGTTAAAGGATATAAAGTCTTCACAAGAAAGTGCCAGTAAAACGGTGTCTGAATGGGAAGAAAAATATAATTCGCTTAAACTAGCTAATTCAATGCTTGGCAGTAATACCAATAAAACAGAAGCTAAGCTTAAAATAAATACATTAATACGAGAGTTGGACCATTGTATAGCTCAATTGTCGGAGTAATGTTTATAATAATATGTCAGAAAAGCTCAAAATAAAACTTTCTATTGCTGATAGGGTCTACCCATTGACTATTGACCCTGCTCAGGAAGAAGGCTTGCGTAAGGCAGCCAAAAATATAGAACAGTTGGCTAAAAAATTTGAGAAGAACTACGCAGTTAGAGACAAACAAGATGTTTTGGCCATGTGCGCCTTGCAATTTGCGTCTAAGATTGAACAGAATGGCATTGAGCAAACAGAAGGAACCAAAGAAGCTGAAGAGCGTTTAAAAGCGCTTGAAGAATTGGTGACGTCTAAATTAGCTTTGAAATAAAACGTTCTTATAAATACATTAAGTTACTGCCCACATTGGTAATACCTTTTGACAAACTCAACATTTATTTTTTTTAAAAAGGGTGAGTTTAGATTGTAAAAGCAAGCCCTACTTGTATAGGGATCCTTGATCAGTCTGTTAGCCCTAAACCTGTTTACCGGAGTTTGATCAAAACTTCTCCAATGTGGGCTTTTTTTTTATTAATAAATTACACTATGGATAGTACAATGATAATTATTGCCGCAATAGTTGGGCTGGCAATCGGTTTTGCAATAGCAAAATTTTTGGAAAAAGGGAGAGCCTCTAAAACCATAATAAATGCAAAGAAAGACGCTGAGCGTATTTTAAAAGATGCAAATGCCGAGGGAGAAAGTGTCAAGAAAGAAAAGATTTTACAGGCGAAAGAGAAATTCCTAGAATTGAAAGCCGAGCATGAAAAGGTTATAAATAATAAGGATAAGAAGATAAGCGACGCAGAAAAGCGTACAAGAGATAAAGAATCTCAAGTGAGTAGTGAGCTTGCCAAAAACAAGAACATGAACTCTCAGTTAGATAGTAAACTGAAAGATGTAGAGCAGAAAAGACAACTTTTTGATAAGCGTCATGAGGAGTTGGATAAAATGCATAAAAGTCAAATTCAGCAATTAGAGGTTATTTCTGGTCTTTCTGCAGATGAGGCTAAAAATCAATTGGTAGAGAGCTTAAAAGAAACTGCCAAGACAGATGCAATGGCTTTTATACAATCTACGGTAGAAGAGTCTAAACTTACCGCGCAACAAGAAGCACGTAAAATTATCATTAATACAATTCAGAGAATTGGTACTGAAGAAGCGGTTGAAAACTGTGTATCTGTATTCAATATAGAATCTGATGATGTTAAAGGTAGAATTATTGGTAGAGAAGGTAGAAACATTAGAGCGTTAGAAGCTGCTACGGGTGTAGAAATTATTGTTGATGATACACCAGAGGCTATTATTCTTTCTTGTTTTGACTCTGTAAGAAGAGAAGTTGCTAGACTTTCGCTTCATAAATTAGTGACAGACGGTAGAATTCACCCGGCAAGAATTGAAGAAATTGTAAAGAAGACAGAGAAGCAAATAGAAACTGAAATTGTTGAAATAGGTAAGCGTACGGTTATAGATTTGGGTATTCACGGTTTACACCCAGAGTTGATACGTGCTGTAGGTAGAATGAAGTATAGATCTTCTTACGGTCAAAACTTATTACAGCACTCTAGAGAAGTTGCAAAACTTTGTGGTGTAATGGCATCTGAATTAGGATTAAATCCTAAAATTGCCAAACGTGCAGGACTTTTACATGATATAGGAAAAGTTCCTAACACCGAAAATGAAATAGAAACTCCGCACGCTATCTTGGGTATGCAGTGGGCAGAGAAATTTGGAGAAAAACCAGAGGTATGTAATGCTATTGGTGCTCACCATGATGAAATAGAAATGAAAACGCTTATTGCGCCTATAGTTCAGGTTTGTGATGCCATCAGTGGAGCAAGACCAGGTGCAAGAAGACAAGTATTAGACTCTTACATTCAACGTTTAAAAGATCTTGAAGAGATTGCTTTTGGATTTAGTGGTGTACAGAAGGCTTATGCTATTCAAGCAGGTAGAGAGCTTCGTGTGATTGTAGAAAGCGAAAAGGTTAATGATGACAGAGCAGCACAGTTATCATTTGAAATTTCTCAAAAAATACAAACTGATATGACTTATCCAGGTCAAGTGAAAGTTACTGTTATACGTGAAACAAGAGCGGTTAACGTAGCTAAGTAATCACAATTGCCGACAATAAAAAAAGCCTCTATTTATAGAGGCTTTTTTTATGACTGATCTAGAGTTTTGATCCAGTTTAATAATTGTTCTTCTTCAAGGGTTGATAGTTTATTCTTTCTGCCTTTTGGCATTTTTTTCTTTATGAATACTTGGTTGGCTATAGCTTTTGAGAATCCGTCCATGTTTTCAAGAGAGAAAACAGTTCTGTTCTTTTTTACAGAATGACAAAAGTTGCATTTGGTGTTTAATACCAAATAGGCTTCTTGCTTTATAGTTTTAGATTGATTGTCTGTTATTGCCAATGTTTTGATGAAAGGGTCAGAATTTATATTGACAATTGCCAAAAAATGCAAGATTATAAGTTTCATATTCTTATAATTTTTAAGAAAGGTTTTTAGCAAGTGTTAATTTGAAATGTACTCCTTCTTTGTCGTAATCACGCTTGCCTATAGTTATAGTGCCACCTAATTTTTCAGTAAGTTCTTTAATAGTCGTTAAACCAATACCGGTATCTGTGGCACCATCTGTACCTAGCTTTTCGAATAGTAAGAAAACCTTTTCCCAGTATTTCTCAGGAATTCCTGGTCCATTGTCTTCATAGGTGAACGAATAATCGTTTTCATCCTCTCTAAAAGAAATTTTAATTTCGATAGTAGGCTTATCTGTAAATTTAATACTGTTTGATATTAAGTCTCTAAAAATTTGGTCAAAGCTGTTTAAAGAATGATTTATTTTATGGTCACAGTTTTCTAATTGTAATGAGACGTTTTCGGTATTAGATTCTTTATTTAGTACATTTTGTATTTCTTCTGAAATTTTAAAATCTTCTAATCTTATCTCAGCATTGGTTATGGAATTGTAATTGATAATACCGTTAATCAATGACTCCATATATTCAACCCTGTTATCTATAATACCTAAATAATTTGGTATTTCAGTGTCTTCAAAAAGTTTAGTGTAATCTTCTTTTATAAATCCTACAATAGAGCTAATACCTAATAATGGCGTTTTCATATCATGTGCCATTCTATATGATATTTGTTTTAGCTGATTGTTCTTTATTCGCAATTCTTCGTTAATGACTTTTTGTTGGATATTTTGTCGCCTTAATTCTAACTGAGCCATTACTTGGTTGGCTAAGTCTTTTAAAGACGCTTGTTGATTCACGGTAAATTCTTGTCTTGGCTGGGTGTCAATGACACATAGTGTACCTATAGATTCACCTTCCTTAGTGTTCAAGGGGGCGCCGGCATAAAATTGTACAGATGGTCCGCTAGTTACTAAAGGGTTGTCAAAGAAACGTTCATCTTTTTTGGCATCATTGACCAGCAATATAGAATCAGGAGTATTTATAGCATGGGCGCAAAAGGCTAAATCTCTTGGGGTTTCTGTAGCGTCTATGCCATAATGAGATTTAAACCACTGTCGCTTTTCATCCACTAAAGAAACTAATGCCATGGGTGTATTGCAAATTTCCGCAGCAATACGGGTTATGGCATCATATTCTTTTTCTTCTACTGTGTCCAGTACATTAAAACTATTTAATGCCTCAATTCTTTGTTGCTCGTTAATCGGTATTTCAGGGCTAACCATATATTGGGTCTAACTTGTTACTCAAACTTAAAAATAAGTTTTTTCCTACATAGTTAACGCAAAGAAAATCAAATTGTTATATATACTTTTATTTTATGAATAAACTACTCTTCGGTTTCAGATTCTTCTGGATTTTCAGCTTCTTCCTCTTCTTTTTGTAAGTTGTTTTTTAAGATGTTCAACTTCTTCAGTTTTGCATTCCAAGCCGCTAAAGATTCTTTGTGTTGGTTAACCCTTTTTATAACATCTTGCACCAATGGATTGCTTTCTGAGGCATTAGAGAAAAACTGTAAGTTGTTTTCTAATTGTCTAATCTCATCTTTGCTTTCGTCAATCTTTTTTCTAATAAATGCACGCTCGTTCTGTATTGCACGCTCTTGATTATCATTGTTGCTTAGTTGCTGAATTTTGTTACCATATTTCAGTAATTCTGATTCTTGTTTGCTAACACCACATTTTTGATATAACGCATCAATAATTTTATCGAACTTTTGATTTATGTTTTTCTTTTTAAATGGAACCCTACCGTATGTTTTCCATTCTTCAGAAAACTTATTGATAGCCTCTAAGTCTTTTGTTTTATCTCCACTGAGTTCAAAAGCTTTTAGGCGTTCTATACATTCGTCCTTTAATTTGTAATTAGCTTCTTCTTCTTTAAATGCATCGCTTTTAAGCGCATTTAATCTGTCGAAATAATGATTACAGGCTGTTTTAAACTCTTTCCATAGTTTGTCTGAGTACTTTCTTGGAACATGCCCAATTTTCTTCCATTGCCCCTGTATGCGCTTCATTTCTGAAGTTGTAGCATCAAAATCATCACTATCTTTTAATGAAACCGCAATTTCTAGTAAGGCTCTTTTCTTATCTAAATTCTCTTGTTGCTCTTTTTTAAGATTCTTATAAAAAGCGTTTTTATTTTGGTTGAACGCACGAACTGCTGCCTTAAAGCTATTCCAAGTTTTAGAATTTACTTTTTGTGGTACTTGACCGGCTTTGAAAAATGATTCTCTTAGCTCCTCTAATTTTTTAATTTGTTGTTGAAGTGTACCATGATTGCTAGAAACATTTTCACTAAGTGTATTTATCTCAGCTATAATTGCATGTTTGCGCTCTAGGTTTTCTTCTTTTATCTTATCAAGATTTTTGAAGTAATCTTGTCTTCTTTCGTGAATAATTTTTGTTGCGGCACTAAAACGATTCCAGATTTCTTCTCTATGATCTTTACCTACGGGACCTAAATCTTCTTTCCAGATTTTATGCAATACCTGTAGTTCTCTAAATGCTCTATTTAAATCTGGTTCTTTAGAAAGCTCTTCGGCTCTAGCAACAATTTTACTTTTTTCTTCTAGATTGTGCTTGAAATCTAAATCTCTTAAGTCTCTATTTATATTTAGAAAATCGTAAAATATTTCAATGTGGTGGTGGTATGTTTTCCAAACATTGTTATAATCTGCACGAGGTATTGGTCCTGCATGGCGCCATTTAGCCTGTATATCCTTAAAATTGTTATACGTTGTATTAATATCTTCTTCTACATTGACCAAAGCTTTTAACTGTTCAATAAGATCTAATCTATACGCAAGATTTTCTTTATGACTCTTTTCTAAACTTTTATAATATTGATTGCGCTTGTCTCTGTATTCTGAATATACTTCGTTGAATTGTTGTTTGTCAATAGAATTGTATCTAAAATCAATTTCATTACCGCCATTAGAAATGAATTCTTCTTTCTTTTCCTCTAAAAATTGATCAAATTTTTGGTTGAATTCGTCTTTGATTGTATCAACATGCTTTCTTATAGCTTGTATCTTCTCATTCTTAACCAATCGTTGTAATTCACCTACTAAGTTTTCCATGCTCATGTCATGGTAATCTGGCATAGGTATTTCATGTCTTTTTTCGGTGTCGGTATCTTCTGCATCCTCTGCATTAGAATCGTCAATTTCATTCATTACATCAGTTTGTTCTGCATCTACGATTTTTTCGTTTGCAGTTTCTTTTTGTAATGCGGTAGATTCTTCTGAAGAATCTACTGTTTCTTCTACTACGTTTTCGGTAGTTTCAGTTACAGTTTTTTCTTCAATTGAATTCTCTGGTAATTGTTGTTCTTTATCCTCAGACATAATGCTAAATTATATGCTTACAAGATAGTAACAACCCTACGACTAGCAAAGAATTGATGGTTCTTTTTAGTTATATCACAAAAGAGTAATCTAGCGTAAACCTATAATTTACACTGTCTTTCTAAAAATAAGTTTATAATGAAAGAACTATCGGTTCCAGATTTCCCAAGATTTTTCAGCTTGATACTCTAACATTCTATGACCGTTACAAATTGCTGCGCCGTTGGCTTTTCCTGTAGCTAAAAATGCAGTTTCCTCAGGATTATAAATAAGATCAAAAAGTAGATGTTCCGTGCCTATTTTGGAATATGGTATAGCCGGCTTTTCTTTAATATTTGGGAACGTGCCTACTGGTGAACAGTTAATAATTAAAGTATAGTCGGTAATAATATCATCGGTTAGTTCAGTATAGGTATAACCCTTGTTTTTACCACTTCTGGAAACAAATGAAAAATCAATTCCTAATTCATTCAATACAAATGCGATTGCTTTTGATGCTCCTCCCGTTCCTAAGATTAATGCTTTTTTGTGATGTTCTTTTAAATAGGGCTCTATAGATTTTTCAAATCCGTAGGCATCGGTATTGTAACCTACTAAACCATTCGCCGTAAATTTTATGGTATTTACAGCTCCAATTTTTTTTGCGGCATTATCCATGTCATCTAAAAATGCCATTACATCTTCTTTGTAGGGAATGGTAATGTTTAGGCCTTGAACATTTTCGGCGTTTTCAAATATAGTAGGGAATTCTGAAATAGATTGTAAATCGAAGTTTTGATATTGGCAATGATCCAATCCCATCTCTTCGAATTTATTTTTAAAGTAACCTCTTGAAAATGAATAAGAAATATCTTTTCCTATTAAACCGTAGTTAGTTTTCTGTTTTTCTGTTTTTTCCATACCAATCTAAAAGTAGCAAAATACTAATACCAATTAAAATAAAGAAAATAGCTATCCAGTTTTCTACGGTGGTCAAATCTGGTATAAACCGCTCATAATTCATTATTATCGGTTTTCCGTTCGTATCTAAAATGCTTTCTCCGTCAATACCCGTTTTAAAAATTGTTCTTTTCCATGGCCAGACAACACCTAATGATCCAGTAATAAAACCTAATATTGTAGCCGTAGTTACATGTTTAAAATGTTTTAAGACGTAAGTCAATACATGGGAGAGGGTAACTAAACCTGTGGCGGATCCCAAGGTGAATACTGCTAAGATTTTTAAGGTATGTAATCTTTCTGTATTGGAGGTAAAACTAAAATCACCCACAATTAACTCTGAAAATGTATCATATAACGCATTAACAGAATCTACTAATAACAGTACGTAATTGCCTAATAATATTAATATGAAAGAGCCTGAAAGCCCAGGTAAAGTCATGCCAGATACACTGATCATACCACATAAGAAGATAAATAGTAAGTTGTCGTTTTCTTTGGCGGGACTAAGAAAACTAATGGCAACACCTACACTTAAACCTATCAATGCGGCGGTAAAGGTTTTCTTTTTCCAGTAATCGAAATCTTTGCCTATATAATATATGGATCCTAGAATCATACCAAAAAAAGCGGCCCAAACATAAAGTTCTCGTTTAACCAAAAAATAATCTAATACTTTAGATATGCTGAAGTAGCTTACCAGCATGCCAAAGATGAGCAGGGTTAAAAAAGAACCGTTTATATATCTGTAGAAGCTTTTAAGTCTACCATTGATAAGTAGCTTAAAAGCTTTTCCATTTACTTTTTGAAGGGAATAAATGAATTCTTCGTAAAAGCCACCAACAAAAGCGACTATACCACCAGATACACCTGGTACTTTATTGGCAGCACCCATACAAAGTCCCTTTACGACCAAGAAAAATTTATCTGTAAAGGATCGGGTTTCGTTCATTTAGGTTTTTGCGTTACTTCTTAGAAGCTGATTTTTCTAATATAAAAATAAGAGAAAAACCTATTACAGCGGCAACAATAGCAAAGGTTAATTGATTATCACCTTGAAAAGCGAACGGTGAAATATTTTCGTCAATAATTATTTCTTTTTTACCAATCTGAATAACCTCTATAATATTTTTCCATGGCCATATTTCGTTCAATGATCCTAAGATGAAGCCCGTTAAAAAAGCTAAGCTGCTATTTTTATAATTGGTGAACATCCATTTTAAAATTCTAGCAAAACTTAGTATACCAAAGGCAGCGCCAAAAGCAAAAGTGATAACAATGCCAAAATCTCTTTCATTTACAGCCTCTAAAACATTTTTATAAGATCCTAAAAGTACCAATATAAAAGAGCCCGATATACCTGGCAAAACCATTGCGCAAATGGCAATAGCTCCTGATAAAAAGATAAATGGCAGACTACCAGAACTAGTAGAAGGGGGTAGGGTGGTTATGTAGAAAGCTGTGACCGTTGCAATTAGAAATAAGGCAAAACCTAAAACATTCCATTTTTTAATAGATTTGGCAACGAAAATGACACTTGCCAACACCAAACCGAAAAAGAACGACCAAGTAATTATAGGATGTTCTTCTAATAACCAAGCAATAACTTTTGATAATGAGAAAATACTTATCATCATACCAATGACCAAGGCTAAAAGAAAGTTACCGTTCAATTTCTCCCAAAAGCTTTTAAAGCCTTCTTCCTTTAAAACTTTTAATGTTTTTAGATTGACGTTATTTATAGAAGTAATGAATTCTTCGTATATGCCTGTTACAAAGGCGATTGTTCCACCAGATACTCCCGGTACCAATTCAGCAATACCCATTGCCATACCTTTTAGAGATATGAAAGTATAATCTTTTAGTTTTCTATTGTCCATGAAATGTAGAACCTAATCTATGAGGTTTTATTGTATTTTCTTACAATTTCTTGTGTCCATTCAGAATTGCCGTATTCTGGAAAATTTTCAGTGAACAAATGTAGTTTTTTCTGTTTTTTATCAATCTTTAATGCGTCCATTAGCATAATTCGTGCATTAATAGGGTCCTCGGCAAGTAATAAGTAGCCTACAGATTTATATAAAAGTTTTAAATTTTCAGGATAAAACTCTCTTCCTTGTGCTAAAATCTCTACCGCAGCAGATTCTTCTCCATTAATATGAACTACTTCTGCCCAACTTAACCATGTATCTATTTCAAAATTACCAAGGTCTACCGCTTGTTTAAAGGCGAAATCTGCTTGATCGTAATTCTTTAAAGCCATGTGAATTTGAGCACATTTTTTCCAATATTGTGGATTCTCTCCGTCAATATTCAAAGCTTTATTAATATAGAAAACTGCCTTTTCAAAATCTCTACTGTTATAATATAGATTTGTAATGGCCAGCCAACCCTTGTCTAAAAGTGGATCTTCATGAACAGTTTGGTAGAAATAGTATTTGGCCATTTCAGTATCCTTTAATTTTTCATAACATTTTCCAATTCTTAAAAATGCATGAGATGTTGGATCTTCAATAGAAATAGTGGTTTCGTAGTTTTCAATAGCCTCTTTATGGCGACCTAATTTTTCAAGTACTTTTCCTTTTTCAAAGTAGGCTCCAATAAAAGTGTCATCTGAAATAACTGCAAAATCAAAAGCGGTCAAGGCTTCAGTAAACATTTCTTTAAAATAATACTGTTTACCTAATTGATGCCAAGCTACTTCGCAATACGGGTTCTTTTCTAAATAGCTGTTCAGATAAACTATAGCACCATCATAATCTTCAAGAAATTCAAAGCAATATACCACGTTATAAAGTGACGAATAATCTTGTTCATCAAACTCCACACACTTCATAAAACTCTCTTTGGCATTGTTGAAGTTGTCCATGAACAAATACTCCATACCCAATAGGCTGTAGATGTCAAAACTGTTATTAGTGAAGCTTAGTGCTTTTTGTAACAATTCTATTGCGCCAGCATGGTCATCTCTTTTGGAATAAATATTGGCACGTTGAATGTAGATTTCATCATTGTTATTATCCAGCTGCTGTAATTCATCTAACAGCGCTTCGGCTTTTTCCATCTGGTTTTCAAAAACCATGACTTCTACCTGTAGTAATTTTAGTTCTATGGAGGCGGGATGCTGCTGTAAACCAATTTTAATCCCTTTTTTAGCCAAAGAAATCTTCCCATGATTAAGGTAGTGGTGCACAATATCTTCAAAATCTTCTGCATCAAAGAAATAGACATCATCTGTCTTTAACATCGATTCAAATTTTGTAATCGGCTTGTCCGGTCTCTCGTTAGATTCTAACGCCATAGGAACTTTTTGGTTTTACAAGATATTTTAAAAGTAAGCGATTGTGCGGGGTTTCAGCCATGGAGCCAATCGATATTATTAACAAATTAGTTAACAACGTTGATTTACATAGAGTTAAGAAGTGCTAAAATTATAGCGCAACCTTCTTTAATTTCTTTTTCTGAAATTGTTAATGGCGGAGAAATTCTAACGGCTCTATTTTCAAATAATAACCAGAATAGAATAAGGTTCTTTTCTTTAGCTTTTAAGACTAATTCATTTGCTGTTTCGGGAGAATCCATAATCAAGGCAAGCATTAGCCCTTTACCTCTGATTTCTTTTATCTTCGGATGCTTTAATAGCGATTTAAAAAGTATTTCTTTCTTTATAGTATCTGCAATTAGAGTAGAATTCAACAGTACCTTCAATGTTGCCAAACTAGATGCTGCAATAACCGGATTACCACCAAAAGTTGTGATATGTCCCATTTTAGGATTCTCACTTAACGTATGCATAATTTCTTTATTGGCGGTGAAAGCACCAACGGGTAAACCAGATGCCATGCCTTTACCTATGACCAAAATATCTGGTATGCAGTCAAAATGTTCAAAAGCAAATAGTTTTCCTGTTCTACCAAAACCTGGCTGTATTTCGTCAAGTATTAACAACGCTCCCATTTCTGTACAACGTGCTTTTACTTTCTTTAAATAGTCATTTGTAGGAAGTATAAAACCTGCACCGCCTTGTATAGTTTCTAAAATTACACAAGCAGTTTTGGTTGTTATCTTTTCTAAATCTTCTTCGTTATTGAAACTGATATGATAAATATCTGGTAGTAAAGGTCTAAAAACACTTTTGCGTTCTTCAAAGTCCATTAAGCTTAAACTACCCATGGTATTACCATGATAAGCAGATTTAGCTGCAATGATTTCTGAACGACCGGTAAATCGGCGTGCTAATTTTAAAGCACCTTCAATAGCTTCTGTGCCAGAATTAACCAAATAGGTGACCTCTAATGGTTCAGGTAAATTATCAGCAAGCAATTTTGTGTAAATGGTTGCAGGTGATTGTGCATATTCGCCATACACCATTACATGCATATATTTCTCTACCTGCTCTTTTATGGCATCTACCACATCTGGGTGACAATGGCCAAGTGTGCATGCCGATACACCGGCAACAAAATCTAAATGTGCATTACCATTAGTATCATAGATATAACTACCGCTAGCATGAGAAACTTCCATACCTAAAGGGTAGGGAGAAGTTTGTGCTTGATATTTTAGAAAATCTTTGTTCATGTGAAATAACTATTTCACCTTTTTAGGCTTTACCGACTTTTTAGGGTCTGTTGCTTTATTTTGTGCAGGAGTATTATTGACAGGGTCAGATTCGTTTTGACTTCGTTGTTGTTCTTCGGCATCAATGTCAATAGGGTTATCAATTCCATTAATAACAACGAGTTTTAGATTATTGTCATCTTCATCAAAAATATCGTCTTTGGTCAATATGCGTTCATCACCACGCCACACAAAGCCTTTTAAAATTCTACTGTTTTTTGGTAAATCCTTTTCGGGGAAAATATCGCCATCAGGGTCTGTGTAAAAGGTAAGGTCTTCAATGTCATTTTCTACCATTGTAATTCTTATCTTACTACAAACAGTTTTATCTATACCTATAAGTTCGTCATCATCATTATACATATAATAAACGACCTCGGTATTCTGAACTAAGTCTATGAGCTTTAATTCGTTTTCAATAAACTTTCCGAATAAATTAATTCCTTTGGCTTGATTATATCCTGTCATACTAACACTGTCTAGGGATATTATAAAGGCATTGTTCAATACTTTTAGAGAATCAAGCTTTTCCGTTTCTAAGTTCGATTTTAGATGAATGCTATCACCTGTCATTTGATTGGCACCGTTCCAAATAATAGGGTTCTTAATTAATTGTGTAATACCCGTTTTTTGTTCTGAATGTATGCTGTCACATTTACCGCTTAAATCTGTTTTGTAGAATTTAGCATTTCTAAAAGCACGTAGCACTCTATCTTCTGGTTTACCGGTAACCATTAACGTATCTCCATGAACAAATAGAGAATCTCTTTCTTGAACAGAAATAGATACTGCTCTTCTCGTTGCAAATACAGAATCTTTAGCTTTAAATACTTCGGCATAATGAGCTCTAATTATGCCGTTATTAATAGTGTCTGTTACTGTAATGTTATTGGTAGCAGATGCAAATTCCTCTGCTTTGTTGAAGTACACACTATCACCTTCAATAATTCTGTTGTTGTAATCTATACGTGTGTTTTTAATTCCGTAGCCGGTTTCTACTTTGGTATCATAAAATCCTCTTTCACAATATATCTTATACGTTTCCCCGTTTATGGTCGACGGACCATACATATAGGCATTTTTAGAATTTGTGTAATAGTCTAATTGTTCTGAGTCTAAAGTATATTCAGGGTTTTTAACATGTACACTGTCCAAGAACTGATATTTTTTAAGTTCCATAAAATACTTGCCAATTTTACTTGTCAATGTATTTGCTGAATCTACTACAGTACCGTTATCTTGATAAAAAGCTTCTTGTTTTTCACGGTCTAATCGCAAAGTGTCCGTTCTTAAAGTCATGTCAGAATTTGTTAAGACAACATTTCCCCATGCTTTAGCCAATTTTACATCGCCTAAATAATTAATTTTTTTGCTTGTCATTTCAACAGAATCGCCCTGCTTTAAAATAACATTACCAATAGCTTCTAATCTATTTTCTAACTGGTAATAGATGGCAACATCGCACCATAAATCTGCACCTTGGTGCTCAAATTGAACTTGACGGGTGTCTTTGCTAAATATAGATGCGCCAGGGTATTCAGCTTCATTTTTGGTGAAATTGGCACCGTAGACGATATTAATTTGTTTGGGTTCTTCTTCGGTAGTATTCTGTTGGGCATAGCCAAAAAGAATGCATGTAAAGAATAAAAAAACAACGGAATAAATCTTTTTCAACCTAAAAATTTTTTCAAAAATAGGACATTTTAAAAGAGCCTTGTCATGGTTATGATATTTTTGGGATTTTAATGTGAAAAGTATCATCTTTTATTTGATTTGATGACGTGTAATTTTAATATGAAAACATATATTTTAGTCCATTTTCAAATATATCTAAATTTACATATGTATGGTAAATTCAGAATAGTAGAGATATAAAAAAACCACCCGAAAGTGGTTTTTATTATTTTACATCAAAATTTAGAAATCTCTATAATCGCCTTCTAGAAAAGCATTTGCTTCTTCTTCGGCGAATTTTGCATTCTCACTGTCCCAATGTAATACTTGGTTAGGGAATCTACCCGCAATAACGCCCAGCAAAATAGTTTCCGTTAGTCTAGATGCATATGAAAATGGAGCTGTAGTTTTATCCGTACCCAAGCAAGCATCTACAAACTGATGATAGTGTTTAGGTCCTTCCAAATCATAATCTCTAATTGGTTTACCCATATTGTTCGCTTTTTCTACTGCTTCAATTTCTGCGGTAATATCTACATATTCCCCATCAACAATCTTCTTTGGTAGTTGCATGAAATGTGGTAACAATAACCTTCCTTTTTCACCAATGAACATGGCACCTTGATCTGGTAATGTGCCTTCACTAGCTTCCTTGGTATCTAAAGACATTTTATCTTCCATTGATTCTTTTGAAGTATCTTCAGTAGAAGCTATATTCTTTGCACCTGGTAATATTAAATCTTCATGGTCTTCTGGGGCGCCAGGACCATCATACCAAACCCATTTTAAGGTTTCTGCGGTGTATTCCGTCTGTGGGAATTCATAGGTTACGATATTTTTCTGTGGAAAACCGAATCCGTTTGGCTCCCTACATTCATTCTTAATGGTCTTTGGAACCTTAAGAGCGAGTGCATTATATGGAGTGTCAAAAATATGTACGCCCATATCGCCTAAAGTACCACAACCATAATCTACTAATTTTCTCCAGTTGCCCGGGTGATAAAAACCTTCTTTATACGGTCTTTCTGCAGAGGTTCCTAGCCATAAATTCCAATCTAGTGATTCTGGGATGGGGTCTGACCCTGTTGGTTCGGTTCCATCATAACCCCAGTCTTTTGGAGACCATGCACGTACAGTATGTACTTTACCTATTATGCCGGATTGTATTAATAAAGTTGCTAACTTATAATCATAGAATGAATGTACTTGAATTCCCATTTGGGTCACCAAGCCTTTTTCTTCGGCAAGCTTGTTCATAGCTCTAGCTTCAGATACATAATGGGTTAGTGGTTTTTGGCAATATACAGGTTTATCCATTTCCATTGCCATCATTGAAGCTGGTGCGTGTGTATGGTCTGGAGTAGAAACCACAACGGCGTCAATTTCATCGCCCATCTCTTTCAACATTACTCTATAGTCGCTATATGTTTTTGCATTTGGATGTAGTTCTTTGGCAGCTGCTAAGTTGTTGGCGTCAACATCACATAATACGGTGACATCAACTTTACTATGAGATGATATTGCTTTTAAATCTTCGGCTCCCATATTGCCAACACCAATGTGTGCAGTTTTTAGCCTAGTTAATTTCTTCACCTCTTTTTTACAAGACCAAAGCCCAGTTGGTAATAATACAAATGTGGACAATGCCGCTGCGTTTTTTAAAAAGTCTCTTTTATTCATTGGTGTGGTGGTTAAAGTTTTTTGATTTTTATATTTCTGAACCAGATTGGACTAGAATGGTCTTGAAAACCGATATAACCAGTTTTAAACTTGCCATAATCCTCACTGTTTTTCCATTTGTCCGAATTCTTTTTCTCATACCAAGCTTCGTCCCAAGGTACAAATGAAACTACTTTTTTGCCGTTTAACCAGTGCTCTACCTGTTCTGGGGTAAATATGATTCTTGTAGTATTCCATTCCCCAACCGGATGCAATATTTTACCTTCAGGATTTGCGGCGTGCATGGCATAGTCAGAAGCTGTTTGTTGAAGAGGTTTTAATTCTTCCGGATTTTCGGTGTAACCTAAGCTTATATTGTAATCAGTAATATTATGGATGCTAGCATAGTTTTCATCATCAATCAATTGATATTCTGGAGCAACTTCTGGTGGACTATCATAGCCTTCTTTTAGGTGGTAGAAAATGCCGCTGTTTCCTCCCTTTGGTAATTTCCATTCTACATAGAGCTCAAAATTATCAAACTCTTCTGCGCCGTATATAATATCCGTACCGCCCGTATAATCTTGTTCCATACCTAATTCGGTATCAAACTGTAATTCTCCGTCTTTGGCAATCCAACCTGGTGGTAGTTCTTTGCCGTTGTAGGCGCGCCAACCTTTGGTTGTAGTGCCGTCAAAAAGAGTTATCCATTCGTTCTCTTTTTCTTGTTCTGTGCGGGTTTGTTCTTCTGCTTTATCTTTTTTTTCTGTTTTGCAAGCTGACGCTAAAACAAGAAAAAATAAGAATGAGGCGTATGAGGTTATTTTCATTTGTTGCCTTGTAGTTTAAGTTGTTGTTGAATTGTAAAAATGTGCATTTTACACAGACTTGAAAATACAAAAAAAAAGAATGGCGATAAAGGTATTTCCCTATATCGCCATTCCTGCAAGTTGAACAACCTCTCTTGGTCGTTAGATGTTTATCTTAAAATTGTCTGTGTTCTATCTGGACCTACAGAAACAATTTTAATTGGCACTTCTAATTCTTTTTCTAAAAAGTCTATGTACTCATTAAGTTCTTTAGGTAATTGATCTGCAGAAGTCATTTTGGTCAAATCTTCTTTCCAACATGGGAACTCAGTATAAATAGGAGTTACATTTTCTGGTTCTATGTTATATGGAAAATGAGTTATTGTTTTTCCTTTGTATTCATATGCGGTACAAACTTGTAGGCTATCAAAACCAGAAAGGACATCGCCTTTCATCATGTTTAACTGGGTAACACCATTAACTTGACAAGCATATTTTAATGCTACTAAATCTAACCAGCCACAACGACGTGGTCTACCAGTTACCGCACCAAACTCATGACCTACTTTTGCCATTTCTGCTCCAACTTCATCAAACAATTCTGTTGGAAATGGACCAGAACCTACACGTGTTGTATATGCTTTGAAAATTCCAAACACCTCTTTTACTTTATTAGGGGCAATACCTAAACCTGTACAAGCTCCTGCCGCAGTAGTGTTAGATGATGTAACAAATGGGTATGTTCCAAAATCTATATCTAATAAAGATCCTTGAGCACCTTCTGCCAATATAGTTTTACCTGCTTTTATAGCTTCATTCAAGTACTCTTCGCTATCAATAAAAGTTAATTCTTTCAAACGCTCTACGGCATCAAAAAATTCTACTTCCATTTCTTCTAAATCATACTGAATATCAACATTATAGAAGCTGATCATTGCTTCATGTTTATCTGCTAAATGACGGTATTTTTCTTTCCAAGAATCCAGTTCTAAATCTCCAATACGCATACCGTTTCTACCGGTCTTGTCCATATAAGTTGGACCAATACCCTTTAATGTAGAACCAATTTTTGCTTTACCCTTAGATGCTTCAGATGCTGCATCTAACAAACGGTGCGTTGGTAATATTAAATGTGCTTTTCTAGAGATAATAAGTTTAGCCTTGTAGTCTATATCAAACTGATCCAAACCTTCAAGTTCTTTTACAAAAACAACCGGATCTATAACAACACCGTTACCAATAACGTTCATTGCTTTTTTATGAAAAATTCCTGAAGGAATAGTTCTAAGAACGTGTTTAATACCGTCAAATTCTAAGGTGTGACCAGCATTTGGACCGCCTTGAAAACGTGCAATAATGTCGTAATCTCTAGTTAATACATCAACAATTTTTCCTTTTCCTTCGTCACCCCATTGTAGGCCTAACAATAAATCTACTGCCATCTAAATTTTATATACTTGGTTAGTTTTATTTAATTTCTTTTTTGCCTGCACTTTTAGCAGGAGTATTTTTGGTCCCGTAAAAATATAGGGAATGTGTATTTATGGTTATGTCAAAAACTTCTTCTATCGTTTTTTTGATAGACTGTATTCTTGGGTCACAAAACTCCATTACCTCACCCGTATCGGTAAGTATAACATGGTCATGCTGACGATCAAAATATGATTTTTCATATTGTGCCTGATTCTTTCCAAATTGATGCTTACGTACCAATTTACAATCTAAAAGAAGTTCAATGGTGTTATATAAAGTAGCTCTACTAACACGATAGTTTTTATTCTTCATTTTAATATATAGAGACTCTATATCAAAATGTTCGTCACTTTCGTAAATCTCTTGAAGAATAGCGTAACGTTCAGGGGTTTTTCTATGTCCTTTGTCCTCTAAAAAGGCGGTGAAGACGTTTTTTACAATTTCTTGATTTTTATCAGAAGACATATTTACTACATTAATACACAAAGGTACATTTAAATTTTAATTTCCTTTTTCTAAATACGAGTAACTTTATCAATACCGTTGATGTTCATAAGATTATCGGTCAGCTTTTTCAATACTGCCTTGTTTTTTACCACTACGGTAATCTTACCTTTGAACGTACCACCATCTGTGCTGAAATTTAAATTACGCATATTCACGTGCATAATATCAGAAATAACTTCTGTAATATCATTAACAAGTCCTAAGTTATCTATACCTGTCATGACTATGTCGGCTTGGTATTCTTGTTGAGATGAATCTATCCATTTGGCACTAATTATACGATAGGCATAGTTAGATTGTAACGAAATGGCATTTGGACAGTTCTTTTTGTGCACTTTAATTCCTTCAGATACACTTACAAAACCAAATACTTCATCACCGGGTATTGGGTTACAACATTGAGATAACTTGTATTCCAATTTTTCTTCTTCTTTGCCAAAAACAAGCATATCATACTTGGCCGTGATTTCATCTTTGTTGATGTCTTCTTGTGTAGGCGATTTTCGCATTCTATTCTTAAAGAAACTAATGAATGCATTGCTATAAGAAGAAGCAAA
Source organism: Maribacter zhoushanensis (assembly GCF_029350975.1). Lineage (GTDB taxonomy): Bacteria > Bacteroidota > Bacteroidia > Flavobacteriales > Flavobacteriaceae > Maribacter > Maribacter zhoushanensis. The sequence goes on along the minus strand of NZ_JARKMR010000004.1, from coordinate 295,523 downwards.
GTCTTTGATCATGGCATTGTCAATAGAACCTATACCAACTCTATAAAACAAATCTAGACTTGTCTTTAATTTAAAGAAGGAAACCATTTTATTGATGGAGTCTTCATTGAGCGAAATTTTTTGAGATTTTAATTTTCTGCGTAAAATTTCTTTTCCATCCTCAGCAACAGATTTTTTCTCTTCGCGTAAAACAGATTTAATTTTTGCCCTAGCTCTAGCAGTTGTGGCATAATCTAACCAGTTAGAATTTGGTTTTGCTTGATTAGATGTTATTATTTCTACTTGATCTCCGCTTGAAAGTGTGGTGTTCAAAGGAACTAATTTACCATTGACCTTTGCGCCTCTGGTACGCATACCTACTTCTGTATGTATATTGAAGGCAAAGTCTAATGGAGTAGCTCCTTTTGGTAGGGATTTTAGTTCTCCCTTAGGTGTGAATACGAATATCTCTTTAGAGTACAGGTTAAGTTTAAACTCCTCCACAAAATCAACTGCATTTGTATTTGCGTTCTCTAATGCTTCTTGCAGTTTGTTTAACCAAACCTCTATACCTTGTTCTTTTTGATCACCATGTTTGTATTTAAAATGCGCCGCATAGCCTTTTTCAGCTATTTCATGCATTCGTTCACTTCTGATCTGAACCTCTACCCATTTGCCTTTTGGTCCCATAACGGTAATGTGTAAAGCTTCATAACCTGTAGATTTAGGAGAGGATATCCAATCTCTTAATCTAACAGGGTTTGGGGTGAAGTGATCGGTAACTATTGAATAAATTTTCCAAGCAAGAAATTTTTCGTTCTGCGGGTCAGATTTATAAATAATTCTAATTGCAAACTTGTCATAGATTTCCTCAAAAGTTACATTCTGGGCGATCATCTTTTTGCGCATAGAGAAGATAGACTTCATCCTCCCTTTTATAATGTAATTGAGTCCTTCTTTTTTAAGTGAATTATCAATGGTGCCAGAGAATGCATCAATATAAGCCTGCTGATCTTCTTTGCTGTCTTCTATTTTGTCTTTAATAGAGTTGTAAACTTCTGGCTCTGTATATTTTAAACTTAAATCTTCTAATTCTGTTTTAATGTTGTAGAGACCAATTCTATGTGCAAGGGGAGCGTAGATATACAAAGTTTCAGATGCTATCTTTACTTGCTTATGCTCTGGCATAGAATCCATAGTGAGCATATTATGGTATCTATCTGCTATTTTTATAATGATTACACGAACATCATCATTTAAGGTCAAAAGCATTTTTCTGAAATTCTCGGCTTGCTGCGAGATGTTCATATCTTTCTTTAAATGTGATATTTTTGTGAGTCCGTCAACAATACGGGCAACGGTTTCACCGAACATGCGGTCAATATCATCTAAAGTATACTCGGTATCTTCAACGACATCATGTAATAGGGCAGAGGCTATGGAAACGGCATCAAGTCCAATTTCGGAAGCTACTATCTTAGCCACTGCTATAGGGTGAAAAATATAAGCTTCACCAGATTTTCTTCGTTGAGTTTTATGCGCGTCTACAGCGACCTCAAAAGCGCTTCGTATTAGTTTTTTATCATCATCTGTCAATGTTTGATAACTAATTCGAAGTAACTCTTTGTACTCTTGAGCTATAAGCTTATTTTCTTCTTCTATCGCTGCCTGTGTCATACTAGATTAAAAATAAGATAATCTTATATGATGCACAACAAAAATTATGCCTTTAAATTACGTATGCGATCGATTAACGGTGGGTGAGAATAGTGCATAAATACATATGCCGGGTGTGGAGTAAGGTTGCTAAGACTGTTTTTTGATAGCTTTTTCAATGAAGTGACCAATGGTAAAGCTGCATATGTAGTTTTAGCATAGTCATCTGCCTGATACTCAAATTTTCTTGAAAAATGATTCATTAACAATCCTGTAATTTCAGAAATAGGACTATATAAGATTCCAAAACCGATCAGTGCTGCATGAAAACTAGGTCTATCAACACCAATTGCCAAAGAAACTTCAGGATTGTTTATGAATAACGACAAGACCAATAGCATTAACCCGGTTAGTAGAATTGAGGTCGCTAAATTATATATGATATGCTTTCTTTTGTAATGCCCGATCTCATGTGCAAGTACGGCAACAATTTCTTCTTCTTCTAAATCATTTATTAAGGTGTCATATAAGGTTACTCGCTTTTCTTTTCCAAATCCTGAGAAATAGGCGTTTGCTTTTGTAGATCTCTTAGACCCGTTAATGACAAATATATTCTGAAGATCAAAGCCTACTTGTGCCGCGTAATTTTCAATTTTTTCTTTTAAGCTGCCTGGTTCTAAAGGTTCTTGCTTATTGAACAATGGCACAATTAGTTTACTGTAGAAGACATTCATGAATAAAGTGAAGACTGCAACCAATGCCCACGTGTATAACCAAAAATTAGTTCCTGCCCATTGAAAAAAACAAATCACCAAAGATAGAATTGCACCACCTACAATTATGGTCATTGCCCATTGCTTTAATTTATCTAAAAAGAAAGTTGATAAGGTCGTTTTGTTGAACCCAAATTTTGCTTCGATTACAAATGTCTGGTAGTATGAAAAAGGAATATTGATAATATCGCTTCCAATCATAATGATACCAAAGAAAATTAAAGCTTGTAGTATAATGTTGTCGCTCTGGTTTTGGGCAATACTATCTACGTAGGCAAATCCGCCAAATAATAAGAATGACAAAATAAGCAACAACGAAAATATGGATGTAAAAACGCTAAACTTATAATTAGTTAGTTTGTAGGCTTGAGATTTCTCATACTCATCAGAGTTATAAACGTCAATTAAATCTTCTGGGATGGGGTCTTTAAAACGCTTCGCGTTCAGGTAATTCATTACCGTAGCAAGTATAAACTCTGCAATTAGAATGAAAAGAATACAGTAAAAGATAAATGTATTATCCATATAGTGTAGTTGCAAACGAATACTTTATTGTAAAAAGTATGTGTATTGCTAGTTTATTTTTCGCTGACGTTTGGCTTCAAAGATAAGTATTGCCGCAGAGACCGAAACGTTCATGGAATCTATCTCACCTTCCATGGGTATAATAATGTTCTGTGTGCTGTTCGTTAGCCATTCGTCACTTAATCCAGAATGCTCTGTACCTACTACTATTGCTGTAGGTGCAGTGAAATCTACTGTGGTATAATCTTTAGACGCCGATAGCGCAGCGCAGTATATTTGAAATCCTTCTTTTTTTAAATAGGATATAATTTCTGAAGAGCTTCCCATTTTTACATTCCTAGAAAAAATACAGCCTACACTTGATCTTATAATATTGGGGTTGTATAAATCTGTTTTAGGGTTAGCAATTAATACGGCATCTAAATTCGCTGCATCCGCAGTTCTTAATAGTGCGCCAATATTACCTGGTTTTTCAGGAGCTTCTGCAATTAAAAGTAACGGGTTTTTGGTCTTAAATTTTAAAGAAGATAGTTCATGGTCTTTGCTATTTACTATAGCTATAATACCTTCCGTAGTATCTCTATATGCTAGTTTTTTATATACTTCTAAAGTAACTGATATATGTTGGTCTGCATTAAAAGTTTGTACTGTATCAAAATTTTCTAAAATATCTTCACAGTACAGTATAGTGTCAATAGTATAACCTGTATTACTTGCAATTTCCAATTCACGCAAACCTTCTAAAATAAAAAGACCTGTTTTTTTTCGCTCCCTAGATTTTTCTTTTAAAAGTAAAACCTTCTTTATCAGCGGGTTTTGGACACTACTAATATGTTTATTTGCTTGCATGAAATACAAAAATAGTTCAATTTAGTAAGTATACTGTAGTTTCTCGACTAACGGGTTTTAAAAAAATAATACATAATCAATAATTACTATGAATAAATTTTACCTTTTGGTTTTGGCCTTGGCAGTATTTGCGTGTAAAGAAGCTCCTAAAAAAGAAATGGTTACCGATGCCGTAGAAGCGGTAGAAAAGCAAGTGGATTTAGATAAATATCCAGCGGAATTGAATAAAGTTTTTGAAGCTCATGGCGGATTAAATGCTTGGAAGGGATATAAAACATTGCATTTTGAAATGCCAAAAGAGGATTTCAATGAAATACAAACTATTGATTTGCATAAAAGATTTGATAAAATTTCAACGCCAGCCTATGATTTAGGATATGCAGGTAGTGATGTTTGGTTAATGGATAAAACTGGTGATTATAAAGGGAAGCCTAAATTTTATCATAACCTAATGTTCTATTTTTATGCAATGCCATTTGTACTGTCAGATAACGGAATAAAGTATGAAGAAGCTGATGCTTTGGTATATGACGGAGTTTCGTATCCAGGTTATAAAATTTCATACAATACAGGTGTTGGAGCTTCTTCTACAGATGAATACTATATCTATTATGATGCAAAAACGTATGAAATGAGATGGTTGGGGTATACTATGACGTATTTTAGTGGAGAGCCATCAGATAAAATTAGCTATATCAATTATGCTGATTGGGTAAAGGTTGATGAGGTTTTATTACCTAATTCAATTACATGGCATAAAGTAGAAGAAGGTAAAATTAAAGAAGCGGCTAAAACGGTAAATTTTGAAAATGCAACATTATCAACAGAAGCGAAACCAATGGAGTTTTATTCTAAACCTGAGAATGCTGTAATAGTAGAGTAAGGTTTTTCTCAAAAACATATAATTCTTTTAAAAAAGGTGCCATTTTTATGGCACCTTATTTTTTATACCTAACTTGGAATTTATCTAAATTTAAAAGGGCATGAATGTACTTTTTTTTGGCATAACGAAAGATATTGTGGGCAGCTCTGAAATCAGTTTTTCTGATGAATTTAAGCCTGTTAATGTTGCCGAATTAAAAAAGCAACTTATAGAATCGTATCCTGTGTTTTCAAAATTAAATTCATTGGCAGTAGCTGTAAATAGTGAATATGCGGATGATAGTGTACCATTAATTGGCAACGAGGAAATTGCCATTATACCACCAGTAAGCGGAGGCTAATGAAAAAAGTAATTGAAATAGTAGATGTAATCGATACTGCTGAGGTGTATACAGAACTTAGTAATGCCAAAAGCGGAGGGATTTGTGTTTTTGTAGGTGCCGTACGTGAGTTTACCAATAATGAAGAAGTAGTAGCTTTAGAGTTTGAAACGTATAAGACAATGGCGTTGAAAGAGATGGAGAAAATTGCCGATAGCGCATTAGAGAAGTGGTCATTGAATAAAGTAGTAATGAGGCATGCCGTGGGTGAAAAAGGAGTTGAAGAACCAGTTGTGGTTGTAGGCGCATCATCTGCACATAGAGATGCTTGCTTTGAAGCCTGTAGATATCTAATCGATACCCTAAAAGAAACTGTTCCTATCTGGAAAAAAGAGAAATTTAAGAACAAAACGGTGTGGGTTTCAGCTCATCCGTAAGAAAATAGAGAAGAGAAGTTAGAAGAGAGAGAATAGAATATAGAAAAGAGATAATAGAGAAAAGGAAATAGCAAACAGAGAAGAGAAATTAGAAGAGAGAATTTGAACTTGACATTTATTCTTGAATTTGTATTTGTTTTTTGAGTTTGAACTTGATTTTTGAATTTGTATTTACCTCTTGAATTTGTATTTATAAAGTATGTTAGTAGACAACCATAATAGAACAATTAATTACTTAAGATTAGCGGTGACAGACCGTTGTAATCTTCGTTGTAATTATTGTATGCCAGAGGAGGGAATCAATTTTGCCAAAAATGACAAATTGTTTACCATAGATGAACTGGTTAAATTGAGTGAAATTGTGGTTTCTCAAGGTATAGACAAAATACGAATTACCGGCGGTGAACCTTTTGTTCGTAAAGATTTAATGGTGTTGTTGAGAAGCTTGTCTAATCTAGAAGGATTAAATGATATTTCGGTTACCACAAATGCAACATTAATTGGTCCGTATATAGATGAGCTGAAAGAACTTGGCATTAAGAATATTAATGTGAGTATGGACGCCATTAACCGTGAGACTTTTGAGCGTATAACACGTCGTGATCACTATGATGTGGTTTATAATAACATGATCCGCTTAATTACCGAAGGTTTTAATGTACGTATTAATTTTATTGCTTTAGATGGTCAAAATACAGATGATATTCTACCTATGTTAGAGCTTACAAAACACTATAATGTTTCGGTTCGTTATTTGGAAGAAATGCCTTTTAATGGTGGTTCAAAAGAATTTCAGACTATAAAATGGGATTTTAAGACCATACTTGAACATATTAGAAGTAAGCATCCAGATTATTATAAACTAGACTCTCCAAAAACATCTACATCTATAAATTATAAGATGCCAGGGTTTAAAGGAACTTTTGGGGTCATTCCTTCTTTTAGTAGAACATTTTGTGGTAGTTGTAACCGTTTAAGAATTTCGGCTACGGGAGACGTTATTACTTGTTTATATGCCAAAGCAAGTGCCAATCTTAGGGATATTATGAGAGCTGATGCTATGGAAGATAATATCAAAAAAGAAATTTTAAAGGCTGTGGGCAGTCGTGCTAAAACAGGTTTTGAGGCACAAGAAAAGTATAAAGACGTATTTAGTAATTCAATGACTTCAATAGGAGGGTAATGCAAAATAAATTATCACATATAGATGAATCTGGGAATGCTACCATGGTAGATGTTTCTCAAAAAACAGCTTCAGTACGTACCGCAATTGCTAGTGGAATTATAAAATTTCCAGCGGAAGTTTTTAAATCATTATCTGATCAGGATTTTGTCGGTAAGAAAGGTAGTATTGTACAAACAGCTGTTATTGCAGGGATACAAGGTGTAAAAAAAACATCGGAATTAATACCGTTGTGCCATCAAATAAATTTGTCTAAAATTAATGTTGAAATTGAACCGGCATTAGATTCATTTCAGATTACATGTACGGTAAAATGCAATGAAAAGACTGGTGTTGAGATGGAAGCTTTAACTGGGGTTTCTATAGCTGCCTTAACCATTTATGATATGTGCAAGGCGCTTTCGCAAGACATCGTAATCGGTACAGTTCAACTAGAACAAAAAACAGGAGGAAAAAATGATTTCCAAAGATAAGATATACGGATTGGTGCTTTCAGGTGGTAAGAGCACTAGAATGGGAGAAGATAAGGGTTTAATTACTTATCACAACCTGCCGCAACGTGAGCATTTATACCATTTGTTGAATGAGGTTTGCGATAAAACCTTTCTTAGTATCCGTAAAGACCAAGAAAGCGAAATTTCTAATTCGTTCCATGCCATAATAGATAATGATGAATTCAGAGGTCCTTACAACGGATTGCTGTCTGCTCATAAAGCGCATCCAGATGCTGCGTGGTTGGTATTGGCGTGCGATTTGCCATTGATGGATAAAAAGGCTTTAGAGGAGCTAATTGAAGCAAGAAATTCAGATAAAATTGCTAGTGCTTTTGCAGATTCGGATGACCCTTTACCAGAGCCACTTTGTGCTATTTGGGAACCAGAAGCATTAAAGCAATCTGTAGTATATTTACAGGCGGGCAATGGTTCTTGTCCAAGAAAATTTCTGATTAATTCAGATGTAAATTTGGTGTTTCCACAACAAAAAGAAGTGTTGTTAAATGCTAACTCTAGAGCAGAGTATGAAGAAGCGCTACTTAAAATAGCACCATGAACGAGGAACGTTACCTAAGACAAACAACTTTAGCAGGTTTTGGAACTCAAGGTCAACAAAAGCTTGGTAACGCCAAAGTATTGGTGGTTGGGGCAGGCGGACTAGGAATTCCTGTATTAACTTATTTAAATGCTATGGGCGTTGGAACCTTAGGTATTGTTGATGCAGATGTAGTGTCGTTATCCAATCTTCATCGTCAAGTTTTATTTACCGAGACTATGGTGGGTATGCCTAAAGTTGAGGCGGTAAAAAAACAATTGTCAGTTCAGAATTCTACTACTAATATACAGACTTACAAGTCTTTTTTGTCAACCGCTAACGCTCTTGATATTATTAAAGATTATGATGTCGTTGTAGATGCTACAGATAATTTTCCAACTAGATATTTAATTAATGATGCCTGTGTTATTGCAAACAAACCTTTTGTTTATGGTGCATTACATAGTTTTGAAGGTCAGGTAAGTGTATTTAACTATAAAGGCGGACCAACATATCGTTGTTTGTTCCCTACCATGCCGGCGGCAGATGCCGTGCCTAATTGTAATGAGAATGGCGTATTGGGTATTTTGCCTGGTATTATTGGTAATCTACAGGCTTTAGAAGTGGTTAAGGTTATTGCGGAAATTGGAGAAGTGCTATCAGGTGTTTTATTACTTTTTGATACATTGAGCCAACGTACACAGCGAATGAAGTTTAAATTACAATCTGGTAACAACGAAATAAAAACGCTAGCTGCTAGCTATGAGTTTGATTGTGAACTTCCACTAAAATCAGTAGAGGCTGGTGAGCTACAACAATTGCTTACAGATTCCTCTTTTGAACTGATAGATGTACGTACAGATAAAGAATTTCAAAGGCAACATCTAAAAGTAGCCAAACACATTCCTTTGGGTGAATTAACAGATAGGGTCGCTGAGGTTGATTTAGAAACTACCGTTTATGTTATTTGCCAGTCTGGTATTCGAAGTAAAAAGGCAATAACAAAATTGCAAGAATTATATCCGGGTAAGGATTTTGTTAATGTTGCGGGAGGTATGAATCAGATGAAAAATTATGTTGATACCTATTGAGCAACTAATTATCTTATGCATTGGTTTTTTTATCATTGCTACACTTTATTCTTCTGTAGGTTTTGGTGGTGGTTCTAGCTATCTCGCGCTATTAACGTTATTTCTAACTAGTTTTTTTGATATTAGATTTATTGCGTTAGTATGTAATTTAGTGGTAGTTTCTGGCAGCACGTATCTGTATTTTAAAAATGGTCATGCAAAATGGAAAGATTTTCTACCTTTTGTTTTGGCAAGCATTCCGCTAGCGTATTTAGGTGCCACATTTCGTTTAAAAGAGAGTGTCTTTTTTATGATTTTAGGATGTTCTCTTATTTTATCGGCATTGTTTTTGGCTGTTCAGACTTTTAATATCAATACATCTAAAAAAGAGGTAAAGGATTATCCAAAGTACTTAAGCTATGTTTTAGGTGCTGGTATTGGATTTTTATCTGGATTGGTGGGTATTGGTGGAGGCATTTTTTTAGCGCCAATTCTTAACCATTTACGTTGGAACAAGGCTATAAAAATAGCAGCACTTGCCAGTTTCTTTATTTTGGTAAATTCGATATCGGGGTTATTTGGTTTGATAACTAGCGGTTCACTATCATTACCCTGGACAGAAACTATTTGCTTAATTGTAGCTGTCCTTCTTGGCGGGCAGTTAGGTATTCGCATTAGTCTTAAAAAACTATCGGCTAACGGTATTAAAAGGGTTACGGCTTTGTTGGTGTTTGTTGTAGGTATAAGGGTCTTGTTGGTTAATGGACTGGAGTTATTTTAAAAGGTTAAAATAATTGGCTGTAATTCTTTAAGGGTATAATTTATAATAGTTTTACCTTTAAATCTATGATTACATTTAACGAAGCATATCAAAAAGTGTTGGACCATCCCCTAGATTTAGGAATGGAGAAGGTTTCACTTTTAAATAGTTTAAATAGAATATTGGCTGAAGATATTTATGCCGATAGAGATTTTCCTCCTTTTGATCGTGCAACCAAAGATGGTATTGCAATTCAGTTCTCTGATGTTGTAAATAGCGGACATTCTTTAGGAATTGAAGGCTTAGCTGCTGCAGGTGAAGTCCAAAAAAAGTTACAAGATATAGGTAACTGTTTAGAAGTGATGACTGGTGCTGTAGTCCCAGCAAATTGTGATACCGTAATTATGTATGAGCATATCACAATAGAAGATGGTGAGGTTACAATCAATGAAAAAGTAACTAAAGGTCAAAATATACATTATCAAGCCAGTGACGAAAAAGCCGGTGCACTACTATTATCTAAAGGGAAAAAGATTAGTCCCGCAGAAATTGGTGTGATGGCTACCGTTGGGAAAGCAACGGTGATGGTTAAGGGAAGCCCTAAAGTTTGCACTATTGCCACAGGGAATGAGTTGGTTGCCGTTAATGAAACTCCCAAACCACATCAAATTCGAAAATCGAATATGTTGACTATTGAGTCTGCATTATTGAATTCTAAGATTGATGCGGATTCACTTCATTTATTAGATGATAAAGCTATTATTAAAAATGAATTAGAAAAAGCGTTAACTGAAAACGATGTACTTCTTTTAAGTGGCGGAGTCTCCAAAGGAAAGTTTGATTTTATACCAGAGGTAATGGAGTCATTGGGTGTAGAGAAAGTTTTTCATAGAGTATTACAAAGACCAGGTAAACCATTTTGGTTTGGCGTTCACCCAGAATTGAAGACTGTTATTTTCTCCTTTCCTGGCAATCCGGTTTCTACTTTTGCCAATTATCATCTCTACTTTTTGCCATGGTTGCATACCTCATGGGGCATTTCAATAGATAAATCGTATATTAAGTTAAGTACAACGATAACCGTATCACAGCCGTTAACCAGATTTATACAGGTAAGTGCAGAAGAAGGAGAAGGTGAATTTTGGGCAACTCCTGTTGTTGAAAATGGATCAGGAGATTTAACAAGTTTGGCAAAAGCCGACGGGTTTATTTGTCTAGCACCAAGAAGTATGGACTATGAGGTAGGGGAGGTTGTTCCTTTTGTAAGAACCAGGTAGTAATCAATTAAATTTTTCTATATGAATCCAGTAGTAAAGAATATTTTGGCTGTAGTAGCCGGGGTAGTGGTTGGTAGTATTGTAAATATGGGAATTATTATGATTAGTGGTTCCATAATTCCGCCACCAGGGGGTGGTGATATTACCACAATGGAAGGTTTGAAGGCGACAATGCATTTATTTGAGCCCAAGCACTTTATTTTTCCTTTTCTTGCCCATGCTTTAGGGACTTTGGTAGGAGCCATAATTGCCACTAAAATTGCAGCAACAAGAAAAATGCTAATGGCTTTAATCATTGGCTTGTTTTTTCTAATAGGTGGTACCGCAAATATTGCCATGTTGGGCGGGCCAATGTGGTTTACCGCTTTAGATATTATAGTGGCTTACATGCCAATGGCATATATAGGGTATATACTTGGCAAGAAATAATTACTTCATGTTTTTAAATAAAAAAGAGGCTGTCTAAAATTTTAGACAGCCTCTTTACATAAATATCTTTATTATTTTATTTTCCTTCGTACTTGCCCATATAGCGTTTCCAAAGTTCAGTTTGGTGTGTTTCTAATGAAACTGTTCTACCATTGATAAAAACATGTGTTAATTGATTACCCGCCATTTCTAAAGCATCACCTTCAGATATAAAAAGTGTGGCACTTTTACCATTCTCCAATGTTCCGTAAAGATCATCTATGCCTAAAATCTTGGCAGTATTACCTGTCAATAATTGAACAGCTACTTCCTTGTCCAAACCTTGTTGTGCGGCTTGACCTGCATAGAAAGGTAAGTTTCTAGTTTGAAAGTTAACCGCGTCTGAGTTTTGAATTCCAACTAATAAACCTGCATCTACTAATAACTTAGGTAGTTTGTAAGGTAAGTCATAATCGTCATCATCAAATACGGGAAGGTTGTGCGTATACTGAACTAAAACAGGAATGTTGTTGCTCTTTAAAAATTCTGGAATTTTATAAGCGTGATAACCACCTATTAAAACAACTTCCTTGGCTCCATTTGATTTTAAAGTGTTGATCGCATCGATAATTTGTTTTTCATCATCGGCATACACATATAATTTTTGACTTCCATCAAAGATTCCTTGCATTGCTGCGTATGCAGGGTTAACTTCTTCAGGGGTTGATTTACCATAAGCGGCTGAATTTTTTAAGAATGTAGCAACCGTTTCTATTTGTTCAGCATAATCTTTGTTAGGTTGATACCCTGGGTCTTCACCGGCCCACCAACGACCTTGCTTAAAAGTTGCAGGCCAGTTTAAATGAACTCCGTCATCTACTTTAATAGCTGCATCTTCCCAGTTCCAAGCATCAAACTGTACAATACTTGATGTGCCTGAAATTCTACCTCCTGAAGGAGCAATTTGCCCAATCAAAACACCATTAGGTCGCATGCTTTCTACTACTTTAGATTCTGCGTTGTAAGCAATTAAACTTCTTACATGTGGTATAAAATCTCCTATTTCATCTTCATCTTTAGATGCTCTAACGGCATCAATCTCCACTAAACCTAGTGTTTTTGCGGGAGCAATGAATCCCGGGTAAACATGTTTGCCAGTGGCGTCGATTACTTTACCTTTTCTGGCAATTCTCATTTTAGAATCCCCTACAAAAGTAATCTTACCATCTTCGAACATGATAAGCGAACTTTCAATTACTTCTCCGTTACCCAAATGCGCGGTGGCACCTTCAATGGTAATGGCTTCGGTTTGTTTAGAACCTGGTGTTTGTTGAGCTATAGCTGGTATTCCCAGTGCTAAAGCCATGATTAAGGTTATAAGTTTCTTCATTTGTATTGTTTTAAATATTTTGAAATGTAGCTTGTTAAATTAAAGACTTTCGCAAGTAAAATCTCTTTTTACACTTTGTCTTGGACCTTGAGTTTTCTTACCACTACTTTTCTCTTTAAGCATCATTGTCACCAATTCATTTCTTTCTTTTTTAATTTTTTCACGGTTTTTCTTATCCGTTTCTAAATCAAAATAGGTTATACCTTCAATCATTGTTTTCTCCGCTTTCGAATAAATAGATAACGGACTACCTGACCATAAAACTAAATCAGCATCTTTACCTACTTTAATACTACCAACACGGTTATCTAAGTGTAGTAGTTTTGCAGGATTAATAGTGACCATTTTCCAAGCTTCTAGTTCCGTCATACCGCCATACTTAATAGTTTTAGCAGCTTCTTGGTTTAACCTTCTAATCATTTCACGGTCATCACTATTAATTGCCGTTACAACACCTTGCTTTTGCATAATTGCTGCATTGTATGGTATAGCATCGTTTACTTCAAATTTGTATGCCCACCAATCGCTAAATGTACCTGCGCCAACACCGTGTTCAGCCATTTTATCGGCAACTTTATAACCTTCTAAAATGTGAGTGAATGTGTTTATTCTAAATCCGAAATGTTCGGCTACCTTCATCATCATATTAATTTCGCTCTGTACATAAGAGTGACAAGAGATGAAACGCTCTCCGTTAATGATCTCAGCCAATACTTCCATTTCTTCATCGTAGCGGTACGGTTCACCATTTTTCTTTTTGGTGTCATATTCCTTAGCTCTTTGAAAGTAGTTCATGTATAGTTGCTCAACACCCATACGAGTTTGTGGGAAACGAGAAAAACTGCCCCAGTTACTTTGTTTTACATTTTCACCAAGAGCGAATTTGATGAACTTAGGCGAGTTATCATAAATTAATCCGTCTGCTTCTTCTCCCCATTTTAATTTTAAAATAGCCGATCTACCACCAATAGGGTTTGCAGAACCATGCAGTAATTGAAGTGAAGTAACACCACCTGCAAGAGAGCGATAAATACCCATATGTTCTGGATCTACAACATCTTCCATTTTTACTTCTGCAGAACTATTTTGACCAGCTTCATTTACTGCTAAAGCAGCAATATGGCTATGTTCGTCAATAATACCTGCCGTTAAATGTTTGCCTGTGGCATCAATAACTGTTGCACCACCAGCGCTAAGGTCTTTTCCTATTTTAACGATTTTTCCGTTTTTAACCAATACATCGGTATTTTCTAAAATTCCGGCATCTTCACTTGTCCAAACCGTAGCATTTTTAAATAGTGTGTTTTGTGCTTTTGGTTTAGATGCAAATCCGTAACCAACATTGGGGAAAGTTACAGGCATTACTTTTATAGAAGTATCATTTGCTTTTTTCTGAGCTTCCTTTTCAGTAAATGATTTTGATTTGGTTGCCGTAAATTGAGATTCTGTGCCATCGGGTAAAACCAAACGACCTGTTAGGTTGTCTGATGTTTTGGTTACAGCACCTATCATTCTATACGTTTTTTCCCCTTTATCAGTTGCAAAAGATAGGGTTACCCAATTGTCTTTATATGCTATTTTGGAGGATAATTTTGTAGTGTCTTGTTTTACCTCAATTTTAGGTTTTGAGATTTCTCCCGTTATAGAAACATCATAAGGTTTTCCTTGAACGGTTAAGTTGTAATCTCCTCGAATGTCTTTTGAATCCATCGAATTAACAACACTTTTTGTTCCTTGAACCCAGTTTTCATACAATGTGGTAGACTTATCAAAAACATCACCGGAAGTGATTAAGAAGTTGGCAAGAGCACCTGTTTTCAAAGAGCCTATTTCATTTGATTTTCCTAATATTTGTGCAGGTACAGTAGTTAAAGCCTCTAATGCTTTGGTGGAAGAAAGTCCGTATTCAATGGCTTTCATCAATTTTGCCTTGAATTTAGCTGGAGATTTTAAATCGTGGGTAGTTAGTGAAAACTGAATTCCGTTTTCTGCCAATACTTTTGGGTTAGAAGGAGCTTGATTCCAATAACGCATATCCTGTAAAGAAACATAACCTACAGCATACGGATTAGAAACATCGTAGGCATCTGGAAAGTTTAGCGGTAAAATGAATTTTGCATTAGTACCTTTTATTTCTTCAATACGTTCAAATTCATTACCACCACCTAAAATGGTGTATTGTATGCCGTTGGCATCTCCAATCTTATCGGCACGTAAATCTTGAGATTTATCTTTGGCTTCAAAAATCTGAACCAAACTTTTGTTTTCGTTAAGCGCTTCTAAAGAAAGGTCTGTAGTGGTAGCATTGCCTTTAGCGTACCAATCTGCATCGCTGTACATTTGTCTTAGTAAAGCCAATGTACCCATTAAAGAACCTGGGTAAGATTGCCCTTTTGCAATACTTCTGGTTAAAGAAAAATATTGAGCGGAACGGTCATCTAAAATTCTATTGGCATTTGTGCCCTCACCATTTAGAGCAATAAGCACACCGGTACCTCTGGCAATACCGTCCTGTATATGAGAATTAACAACACCGAAACCTGCTTCTCGCAATACTTTTGCTTCTTTGTCATTATAAGTGAACTTTTCAATTGCCTTATTTTCTGGCATAATATGATCGTTCCAGTAGTAACCTTCTCTAGATGGTTCGTATTGAGTTGAACGACCTCTGCCTGGTTTTTTCTTTGCTTGTTCTACCCCAAATTTAGAATACACATCAATGAAAGAAGGGTATATAGTTTTACCGTCTAAATCGATTACAACAGCATTTTTTGGAATATTAACAGAACTGGAAGCACTGACTACTTTACCATGCTGAATTAATAATGTTCCTTTTTCTATTACTTGGGTAGGAGTTACAAAGATTTTTGCGTTTGTAAAAGCAGTATAATTATTGTTGTTAACTTTTACTCCTGCATTTTCTGGAAAATAATCTTGTGCAGTCAAAAATGAGCCATACCCGAGTAGGCATAGCGCAAAAAATAGTTTTTTCATTACGTTTAGTTTGAATTAGTATCTTAAAAGTACTGGGATTGAGTAGTAAATACGGTCTGTTTCACTTTTCTTTAACACTAGAAATTGTATTAATGTAGAAAAGCTATTTTTCTGTCAAATTATTACAAGAAGGGCGGTTTTTGAGTGGTTTGATCACCAAGTCTCAAACTTATTTTATAGCTGGTGGTCTTTGTGATAAGCAACTAAAAATAATACAACTGCGCTATAGCTTCTAATACCTTCTTTTTGGTTGTTGGCTTTTAGAAAAGTATCGAATATTGATTTGAAAACCGGTTCTATAGGGTTTTCGTAAGAATTCCAAAAAATGGACATTTCTTGAAAGTTGCTTTTTACACCAGAATTCAATTGTAACATTAACGTATCAAAATCATCAGGATTGGTTCTTCTAATATCATTCAGGCAATAGCCTAACCCATAGGCATATGCTGCATATTTAAAATACGGGTCTTTATTGTTTGAAGTAACTAGATAGCCAATAAAATTTGTTTCGTTTTCCGCAGAGTAACCAATTTGATGACCTACCTCATGACCGGCAACAAATGGAAATCTGAAGTTTGGTAGTAAGTCGTTTACCTGAGCCTCATTTGTAAACGGATTTAAATATCCGGCGTATCCCATATATGTTAGCCCTGTGCTGAATAAAGATTTTTTTATGCTTGGTATTTCATAGGCTAAAAATGGATGAATCTTTTTTAAATCATCATAACCTTCAACTGTTTTATGAAAAATTTCTTTTTGTGAGTATGGTATTTTTACCGCTAAACTAGAATCTTGGGTTATGGCGATTTGTGTTTGGTTAGTTTTCATAATTAACCTTTCCGTAAATTCAAGTAAATCTTGGTATTCTCTGTTTGGTACCAATTCTAGTTTCTTGGCCAATGGTTCTCTATAATAGTTCATGCCCCACATGACATGGAAGGTGAAATAGGCAACGGAGAGTACCATGGCTACATTTTGTAAAAATTTCAGTTTATTTCGCCAAATGTATTTTCTGTTCTTAAATAGGTAGGTGATGGCAAGTAGTATTAAAATAAAATAGATGATATCGCCAACTGAAAAAGGAATCCAACCAAAAAGAAACCTAAAGAATTTGGAAATTACAGGATATAATCCCGTACTGTAATATTGCTCCACTAAATCACTACGTGTGGCAAGCCATTTTACAATTATAATTTGTGGGACCAAAGAAATAGCAAGCGCATTTTTAAAAGATATCTTCATTATCTCAAAAATAGCGAAATCCTTTTTCTATAAGTATTTTTGCAGGTACTAACCATGAAAATAATTATATGGATATTGATAAATTAGAACCTACAGCTGTATGGAAAAATTTTTCTAGATTGAACGCCGTACCTAGACCCTCAAAAAAAGAGGAAAGGGTAATCAGTTTTATGTTGGATTTTGGTAATGGTATTGGTCTAGAAACTTTTTCTGATGAAATAGGTAATGTTATCATTAGAAAACCTGCCGCCAAAGGTATGGAAGATAAGAAAATGATAACGCTGCAGAGCCATTTAGATATGGTACACCAAAAAAATGCGGACACCGATTTTGATTTTGATACCCAAGGTATAGAAATGTATGTTGATGATGATTGGGTGAAAGCAAAGGGTACCACATTAGGTGCGGATAATGGTATGGGTGTTGCCGCTATAATGGCGCTTTTGGAAAGTACAGAAATACAGCATCCTGCTCTTGAAGCTTTATTTACAATTGATGAGGAAACGGGAATGACCGGTGCTTTTGAATTGAAAGCAGGAGTTTTACAGGGTGAAATTCTTTTAAATTTAGATACTGAGGAAGATGACGAAATTGATATTGGCTGTGCAGGCGGAATAGATGTTACGGCTACCAGAACATATAATGAAAAGGACGGAACTCATGGCGATGCCGGTTTAGAGATTACTGTAAAAGGTTTAAAGGGAGGTCATAGTGGTATGGATATTCATAAAGGGTTGGGTAATGCCAATAAGATTATGAATAGATTACTTTTCTTAGGTCTTGATTACAATGTTCGCATTAGTTCATTGAACGGTGGTAGTCTTAGAAATGCAATTCCCCGTGAAAGTGTTTGCAAACTTAATATAGGTAGAAAGCACGCCGATGAATTCTTTGAAAAAATAAATGAACTTTCTCAAGCTATAAAGGCAGAGTTAAGTGTGCAAGAGCCTGACTTACAAATTGAGTTTAAAGATTTAAAACCTGCTAAAAAGGTAATGGGTCTTGGTGCTCAAGAAAAATTGGTCAAAGCGGTTTATGCAGCGCATAACGGAGTGTATGCCATGAGTGGAGCTATGGGTGATTTGGTTGAAACGTCTAACAATATTGCAATTGTAAAAGTTGAAAAAGGAGAGATAACTATTGGTTGTCTAACACGGTCATCAGTAGAAACGGCTAAGCTAGATCTGGCAAATTCTCTGCGTTCAGCTTTTGAATTAAGTGGTTTTAAAGTTTGTTTTAGTGGGGCTTATCCAGGTTGGAATCCTAATCCTAATTCTGAAATATTAACAGTAGTAAAAGATAGCTATGTTAAATTATTTAAGGAACGGCCAAGGGTCGTTGCATGCCATGCAGGGTTGGAATGCGGTATTTTGGGTCAAAATTATCCTGATGTGGATATGGTTAGTTTTGGACCTACAATTCTTGGGGCACACTCGCCAGATGAACGAGTAAGTGTTTCATCTGTTCAGAAATTCTGGAGTTTGCTTCTAGAGATTTTGAAGAATACAAATTAGAATTGTAGATATAAAAAAAGCCCTTTAGTGAAAACTAAAGGGCTTTTTTATTTGTGTTTATTATTGGGTTATTCCCGTAATTTCCAAATCAAAGATTAAATCTGCATCTGGTGGAATTGGACCTCCACCTTGTGGACCATAACCTAAATGAGAAGGAATGAACAAACGAACTTTATCTCCAACTTTCATTGTTAAAAGTCCTTCTCTGAAACCTGCGATCAAACGAGATTCTGGAGAGTAATCCATAGGTACTGGCATATAACCGCCACCTTGTTGTCTTTTAATGTCGAACATACCATATTTTTGAGCAACTTCTTCGTAGTTACTGTCAAATAAGGTACCGTCCATTAAGTAACCTGCATACATTACATTTACTTTTTGACCAACTTTTGGTTTTTCACCAGAGCCACTTTCTAAAGTTAATACCTTAAGACCAGAAGCCAAGGTTTGCGCTTTTGCTTTTTGAGCTTCAATAGAAGAAGCAAACTCCGTTTTTATTTTTTGAACTTCAGCTAATTTTTCAGCTTTCTCTTTTTCAATAGCAGCAAGTCTATCTTCTTCACCGTCAAAATAGTCTGTCATGATTTGAACAGCATCAAATTTACGAGCCTCTTTACCGTTTCTAATAATTTCAACAGTATTCATAATAACTGGCTCTACAGGTTTATTACCAGCGCCTACAGCAACGTTTGCAATAGAATCAACCACATCCATACCTTCTACAACTTCACCAAATACGGTGTGTTTGTTGTTCAACCAAGGTGTTTCTTTATGAGTAATAAAGAACTGACTACCGTTAGTAGTTGGTCCTGAATTGGCCATTGAAAGAATACCTTTTTTATCATGAACCAAAGAATCGTTGAATTCATCCATAAACTTATAACCAGGGTTTCCTGTTCCTTGTCCTAAAGGATCACCACCTTGAATCATGAAATCTTTCATAATTCTGTGAAAAGTTAATCCGTCATAATATTTTTTACCCTTATATTCTTCACTTACAAAAGTATTTGTTCCTTCTGCCAGTGAGACAAAGTTAGCTACGGTAACAGGAGTCTTTTCTTGCTCTAAACGAACAATAATGTCACCTTTAGAAGTTTTGATATCGGCAAACAAACCGTCTCCTAAATCAGCTCTTTTACTGGTTTTGCAGCTGGCTAAAACTAAGCCTATAACTGCAATCAAGTACATTTTTTTAATCATAATGGTCATTTTAATTTACTGTGTTGTCTTGTTGTTTTTCTATTTGTAAAATGGTAATCGTAGATTTAAGGGGAACATTGCTGCCTATTTTGTTTTCATCTCCATGGTAACCAAATGCAATTGAAGATGGGAATAAAAAGGTAGCCCGTTCATTTTCTTTTAGCATCTTAACGGCATCTCTAAGTCCTAAGAATAATTCTTGCTTATCAACTTTATAGGTAACAACACCAATTTCTTCTTGAGAATAAATAGTATCATTATCTAAAGTTAAAAGGTCATAGGTGAATGCTACTAAATCATTTGTTTTAGGGGTGTAATCACTTTCTTCGTTAACAGTTAAATAGTGATACCAAGACCCAGAATTACTATGAGAATAGTGTTTTAAAGAATCTAATGCTATAATTTCTTGAATTTTACTTTCTTCAGCTTCTAATAGTTTTCTACTTCTCTCTATAGACGCCTTAAAGAAACTTCCGCTTTTTGTTTGAACAGGTTTTCTTGGTTCAGGTCCGTCGCAGCCTATTACCAGTAAGGCTAAAAATAAAAATGAAACTAATCTCATGATTGTAATTGGTTCTTATATAAAGGTAGTAATGATGTAAACTTGGTGATTGTTTCTTCTAAATTATCATCGCTTTTTCCGCCTGCTGCATTTGTGTGTCCGCCACCACTAAAGTGTTTTCTTGCAAAATCGTTTACAGAAAATTCGCCTACAGATCTAAATGAGATTTTATAGATACCTTCTTCTCTGTTTTCTATAAATATGACTGCAAATTTAATTCCATCTAAAGTTAGGCCGTAATTTACAAAGCCTTCCGTATCTCCTTTTTGATAATTAAAGGTGTCTAATTCGTCTTGACTTAGTGTTATATATACCGTAGAATACTCTTCAAGAATAACCATGTTTTTTAATGCACAACCCAACAAGTGTAGTCTACTTGGAGAATTAGTGTCATAAATACGGTGGTGAATTTCTGTACCTTCTGCACCCTTATCCATAAGGTCTGCAATAACTCTATGTGTATTACTGGTTGTTGCTGCAAATTTAAAGGAACCGGTATCTGTCATTATACCTGTATAAATACAATTGGCCATTTCGGCAGTAATACTGTTTTCATCACCCAGTTGGTTAATGAGTACATAGACCATTTCGCATGTAGAGCTCATTTTTACATCTGAGTACATGATTTTAGCATAATCTGATGGCTCTTGGTGATGGTCTACCATTACGAAAGTTGCAGTTGCAGATTCTAAAATATCGCTCATTTGACCTACGCGACCCAAATGGTTGAAGTCTAATGTAAATATGATGTCAGCATTATTTATACATGCTTTGGATTGCGAATTTTCTCTTTCAAAATTCAAAATTTTATCTGAACCCGGCATCCATTTTAAAAATTTAGGATAATCATTGGGTGCAACAATGCTTGCCGTATGACCGGTGTTGACCAAATAATGCCAAAGTGCCAAGGTTGATCCAATGGCGTCTCCATCGGGATTTTTATGTGGAATAATTGCTATTTTCTTTGGTGAAGAAAGTAGTTTTTTTAGCTCGTTTAAGTGCTCTAAATTCATGGCGGCAAAGATACAATTTAATAATATAGGCTTTAAACCGAAAACCTTAATTTTACCCAGACTTAACTATCTCATATGAAATTTATATACTTTTTTATTAGCGCTCTATTTTTAGCGTCATGTTCATCGAACAAAAAAACAGTAGAAAATAATGCTGTAAATGCCGATTTTGTATTGGCTTTTGGTTCTTGCAACAGAGTTGATTTGCCCAATCTTTTATGGGATGATGTTTTAAATACCAAACCAGATGTTTGGGTGTGGGGCGGTGATAATATCTATGCTGACACTGATGATATGGTTGCTTTAAGAGCAATGTATAATGTACAAAAGGAACAATCTGAATATAAGAAACTTGTAGAAAGTACGGATATATTAGGTACTTGGGATGATCATGATTATGGTTTAAATGATGGCGGAGTAGAATTTGAAGCAAAAGATGCCAGCCAACAAGAATTCTTGAATTTCATGAATGTACCAGATGATAGCCCGCTAAGAAAGCGCCAAGGGGTTTATAATTCTAAAAAATATGAAGTAGATGGTCACTCTATTAACATCATCATTCTTGATACTCGGTATTTTAGAACAAAGTTGACACCTGATACCGAAACTAAAAAAAGGTTGAAACCAAATGAATATGGAGTAGGTACCATATTGGGAGCAGCGCAATGGGGTTGGTTAGAAAATGAACTGAATACATCTAAAGCAGATTATAATATTATTGTAAGTAGTGTGCAGTACTTGTCTAATGAACACGGTTTTGAGGCTTGGGGCAATTTTCCTCACGAAGTAGATAAACTAGCAAAAGTAATCGCAGATTCAAAAGCTGCCGGTGTTATTGTTTTATCTGGTGATAGACATATTTCAGAATTTTCTAGAACCAATATAGGTGAAATGAGTTATCCTGTAATAGATTTTACTAGTAGCGGTCTAACACATGCTTACAGAGGTTTTAGCGGCGAACCTAATAAATATAGAGTAGGAGAGGTTGTTTTTACAGAAAGTTTTGGGATTTTAGAGTTTAATTTTGAAGCTAAAAAGGTTGATTTCAAGATAGTTGGAGATAACGGAATAGTGTTAGAGAAATTAGAACAAGTCTACGAATAGTTGTGAGATATGTGGAAAAACGTATTTTTGCGCAAAAATTAAGATATGAGTACGAATAGAACGTTTACAATGATCAAACCAGATGCCGTAAAAAACGGACATATTGGGGCTATTTTAGAAAAAATTACTGCTGCTGGTTTTAAAATCGTAGCGATGAAATATACACAACTGAGCTTAAGAGATGCACAAGAATTTTATGGTGTACATAGAGAGCGTCCTTTCTTTGGTGAATTAGTAGAATTCATGACTAGCGGTACAATCGTAGCGGCTATTTTAGAAAAAGAAAATGCTGTTGAAGATTTTAGAGCATTGATAGGTGCTACTAACCCTGCAGATGCAGCAGAAGGTACTATTCGTAAAATGTTTGCTAATAGTATTGGTGAAAATGCAGTACATGGTTCTGATAGCGATGAGAATGCAGCTATAGAAGGTTCATTCCATTTTTCTGGTAGAGAAATTTACTAAGACGAATTATAACAAATAAAAAAGCCAGTTCTTTAGAACTGGCTTTTTTTTATATCTAGTATTTTCCAACAGCCAACAGCCAACAGCCAACAGCCAACAGCCAACAGCCAACAGCCAACAGCCAACAGCCAACAGCCAACAGCCATTATTTATCTAAGCACAAGTTTTTTTACAACCTCTTTTCCAATTTCTTCGTTAAGCATACGTACTATTTTAGATTTACCCATACTTAATTCATCGCGTAATACAGAAGAGCTTAATGCCACGTATAACGTGCCGAACTTTAATTCAATTTCTGTAGTGTAATTATTTACACCGTTACCCATAAGTTTTGCCCATGCTTCTCTTGCGTCTACTTTATCTATACCTTTTTCTAATTTATTTTTTTGAATAAATGCAGAAAGAGCATCTTTCATTGAAGTGTTATCGTTGCCTCTACTAGCCATTATGGGGTTATGTTTATAGGTTCAAATTTGTTGTATGTATAGGTAATGCCTTGGTTGTTCTTTACCTTGAAGCTTTCTTCTGATAATTGCGTCAATACCTCTTCCCAGGTGTTAGAGTCATTGTTGTAGCTCATAAATATAGAATCGTTAGAAATTCTAATTGTAAAAGGCTCGGCATCATTAGAGGTTTCAAAAGTACCATTAAATTTAGGCTCAACTTTTTTTCTGAATCCTTTTAACGAATCTAACTGTATATAATCAATAGTACTGTTAATTGAGTATTCTTTCTTTACTCCGTCTTTTAAAGTAACTTCTTTAATTTCCCAATATCCGTTTAATAGGTGTAATTGATTCTTGTCAATTTTAGAGCTACAAGAAATAAGAATTAAAGAGAATATGATCAATAATTTTTTCATCATTACAATTTAAATATTTTATATGATTGATGAATTTTTTTAACAACACTTTCGGTTCTATCGGCATGGGTGTCACTTAAAAAAATCTGTCCAAAATTTTCATTGTTTACCAAAGTGATTATATGAGAAACCCGGTGCTCATCTAACTTATCAAAAATATCATCCAAAATTAATATTGGGGTAGTGCCACTTTGCGATTTCATAAAATGAAACTGAGCAAATTTTAAGGCTATTAAAAAAGACTTTTGTTGACCTTGGCTACCAAATTTCTTAATTGGGTAGTTGCTGATTTCAAAGCTAAGATCATCTTTATGAACGCCTACACTGGTATATTGTAAAGCTCTGTCTTTATCTAGATTTTTATTTAAAAGTGTTAACAGGTCATAATCTTTTAATTTACTGTTATACGAAAGAGAAACATCTTCTGTGTTGCCGGTAATAGATTTGTATTGTTCTTGAAAAATAGGAATAAATGCTTCTAAGAACGAGGTTCTTTTTTTGAAGATTTCAGTACCATACGTCTCCATCTGTTCATTGTATACCGCCAAAGTATCTTTGTTGAAAGTTCTATTGGCAGCAAAGTATTTCAGCAAGGCATTTCTTTGTGATACTACTTTGTTATAGTTTATGAGGTTTTGTAAATAGCTTTTATCTGATTGAGAAATAACACCGTCAATAAATTTTCTACGTGTATCGCTACCTTCTATGATAAGGTCTCTATCGGCCGGCGAAATAATAACCAATGGCAAAAGACCTATATGGTCTGCAAAGCGGTCATAGGCTTTACCGTTTCGCTTAATGATTTTCTTATTGTTTTTCTTTAAGCTACAAACAATTTTTTCTTCTCTTCCTTCTTTTTCAAAAGTACCGTCAATTACAAAGAAATCTGATCCGTGCCGAATATTTTGAGAAGAAACAGGGTTAAAGTAACTCTTGCCAAATGATAAATGGTAAATAGCGTCAAGTATGTTAGTTTTACCAATTCCGTTATCACCTACATAACAATTTATTTTAGCGTCGAAAGACAGTTCTTTGGACTCAAAATTTTTGTAATTGATCAATGATAATTGTCTCAGCAGCATTAAGAATATAAGATTTTAGATTTGGAAGAATGAAAACATGCTTAAAATATCCAAAAATAACGAATAAATACACTTTGCGATTTCAATAAAACCATTATTTTTGCGCGATCAATAAATTTACAGATGGCAACATATAAGAAAAGAGGATATAAACCTGAAACAAAGGCTGAACAGCAAGAATTTGACGAACAGGAAAGCACAACAGCTGAAGTTTTTAGTTCATTAGATGAAGGCGCTTCTAGGTCAGAAGAGTGGGTTTCTAAGAATCAGAATATTATTTTGGGTGTCATTGGTGTTATTGCTATTGGTGTTTTAGGCTATTTGGCTTATGATCAATTTGTGGAAAAGCCGAAAGAGGCAAGTGCTGCAAATGAGATGTACTACCCACAACAGTATTTTGACCAGGCATTGGTTGCAACAACTGCAAAAGACTCATTGTTTACTTTAGCATTAGAAGGTGCTGAGGGTAAATATGGTTTTTTAGATATCATAGAAGAATATAGTGGTACTAAAGCTGCCAATCTTGCAAATTATGGTGCAGGTATGTCATATTTAAATATGAACGATTACCAAAACGCTATAACATATTTAGAGGATTTTAGCTCTGATGATGATGTTTTAGGTGCCTTGGCAAAAGGTGGTTTAGGTGATGCCTTTATGCAATTAGACCAAGCGTCTGATGCTTTAGGGTATTATGAAGCTGCTGTAAATCACAGTGATAATGATTATACGGCTCCAAAGTTTTTATACAAAGCAGGTGTAACTGCATTGGAAATGGGAGATAAGGATAAAGCTTTAGGATTCTTTCAAAAAATTAAGGACGATTTTCCAAATTCAGAAAATGCCAATTCTATAGATGCGTTTATAGGTATGGCTAAAAGTGGTGAATAATGGCTACAGTAAATAAAAATTTATCGGTTTACGATAAGGCAACAATCCCAAACGCGAACGGACTTCGGTTTGGGATTGTTGTTTCAGAATGGAATTCAGAGATAACGGAAGGTTTGTATTCTGGTGCAATTGAAGCTTTAACGGATTGTGGAGCACAAGAATCTGATATTATCCGCTGGGATGTTCCTGGTAGTTTTGAACTTACTTTTGGTTCAAAGAAAATGATCCAGAGTCTTAAGGTCGATGCAGTTATTGCCATTGGCAGCGTTATACAAGGAGAGACCAAACATTTCGATTTTGTGTGTGATGCTACTGCTCAAGGTATTAAAGACTTAAATGTTATTACTAACGTACCTGTAATATTTTGTGTACTAACGGATAATAACATGCAGCAAGCCATTGATCGTAGTGGTGGTAAGCATGGTAATAAAGGTACTGAAGCCGCTATTGCAGCCATTAAAATGGCAGTTTTAGGTAATAAGTAGACTTTTTATCAGTTCAATTTTCAACTAAGTTTAACGGTGCCAGGTTAATGTCGCAAGATGTTAACAAATTTTGGCATTGGTAACATGCCCCATTTTTCTATTTTAAGTAACTTTGAGGTTATGGGGATGTTGAGCAAAATAACGCGGTTACGAAAAAATAGGTCATTTGAATACAATCCTAGGTATTATGATGGCAAAGGAAAAGGGAATCCGTTTAAAATGGAGCCTAAATTTGACCAGTTTCGTAGTACATTAAATACATCTCGAGGATTAAAAAGAAAGATTAATAGTGCCATCGAAGATTCTAAAAGAAAGGGAGATCGCAACTTAAAGATTAGAATGGCTGTTATAATTGCAGTATTGGTTTTTATTTTTCTTTACATTATTGATTTTGACCTCACAATTTTCTTTACTTCATAATGGCAGATATTATTAGATTATTACCTGACCATGTAGCAAACCAAATTGCTGCTGGCGAAGTGGTGCAACGCCCATCTTCAGTGGTAAAAGAATTAATGGAGAATGCCATTGATGCAGGTGCTACCGATATTCAACTTATTATAAAAGATGGTGGTAAAACACTTATTCAAGTGGTTGATAATGGTAAGGGCATGAGCGGCACAGATGCGCGCTTAAGCTTTGAACGCCATGCCACATCTAAAATTCAAAAAGCAGAAGATCTTTTTAATTTAAATACCAAAGGTTTTAGGGGAGAGGCACTAGCTTCTATTGCAGCTATTGCGCATGTAGAAATGCTGACCAAAACAGAAGATGATGAAATTGGAACAAAAATTAAAATTGAAGGTAGTAAAATAGTTACCCAAGAGGTTGTAGTTGCTCCTAAAGGAACTTCAATGTTGGTTAAGAACCTTTTCTTCAATATACCGGCAAGACGTAATTTTTTAAAATCTGATCAGGTAGAATATCGTCATATAACAGATGAGTTTCATAGAATAGCTTTGGCTCACCCACATGTAGCGTTTAATTTTTATAATAACGGTGGTGATGTTTTTCAACTGCCCGCTAATGATTTTAGAAAACGCATTGTACATATTTTTGGAAGAAAGACAGATGAGAAACTTGTACCTGTAGAAGAAGAGACACAGGTAGTAAAAATCTCTGGTTATATTCAAAAACCAGAGTTTGCGAAAAAGAGTAGGGGTGAGCAGTTTTTCTTTGCTAATAATAGGTTTATCAAGAGTCCTTACTTGCATCATGCTATTTTGGGTGCTTTTGAAGGATTGATTCGTCCGGGTACTCACCCTGGATATTTTTTGAATCTAGAAGTAGATCCTGCTACCATTGATATTAATATACACCCTACTAAAACGGAAGTCAAGTTTGATGATGAACATACGCTTTATGCTATGCTGAAGTCAACGGTAAAGCATAGTCTAGGTCAATTTAATGTGGTGCCTGCATTAGACTTTGAGCAAGATCAAAATTTAGATACTCCATATTCATATAAAAATAAACAGGTGGGTGTACCGCAAGTTGTGGTAGATTCTTCGTTTAATCCATTTGAAACAGTTAAGCCATCAAAAAGTAACGCTGTTGGTGGGGGTGGTAATTATACGAAGCCAAAAGTGGATGGATGGGAAAATTTATATGCAGGTTTAGAAACAACTGTAGATAGCGGTGTTAGCCATTTAGAGTTTGAATCTGAAGTTGTCAATAGTAGTATTTTTGATGATGAAAAAGAGGTTGTTGATCATTCTACTACCACTTTTCAAATGCGTAAAAAGTATATTATAACGACCATTAAGTCTGGTATGGTAGTTATTAATCAGAGTAGAGCTCACCAACGCGTATTATACGAGAACTTTTTAAAGAATATCACCATCAAAGAGGCTATAAGTCAGCAATTACTTTTTCCGTTGACCTTATCTTTTTCTACTAGTGAAATAAATATTCTAAAAGAGATTAAAGAGAATTTATGTACCGTAGGTTTCGTGTTCGGTGAAATTACCGAAAACGGCGTAGAGATTTCTGGAGTGCCTGTACTAGTTGTAGAAAGTGAAGTGCAAATGATTATGGAGCAACTAATTTCTGATTTTCAACAAGAAGTACCTGGTGATAGTTTTTCTCAGAGTGATATGTTGGCGAAAACATTGGCAAAAACACTTTCGGTGAAAACGGGCGAAACGTTAGATGAGTTTTCTCAAGTGAAATTGGTAAACGATTTATTTGCATGTAAGGAAACAACTTTGAGTCCGTTTAACAAAAAAGTATACATTACGATTACAGAGAATGATATTGAACGAAAATTTATATAAATGGGAAGAATAACAGAAACAATTAAGCACTTACTGATTATTAATGTTCTGTTTTTTGTTGCTACACAAATGTATGGCGAACAGATGTACGAGTGGTTTTCATTGTATTTCCCAAAAAACGATCATTTTCAGTTATGGCAGATTATCACGCATATGTTTATGCATGGTGGTTTTATGCATATTCTTTTTAATATGTATGCCTTATGGGCATTTGGTACGCCTTTAGAGCGTATGTGGGGTAGAAATAAGTTTTTGTTTTTCTATATATCTGCTGGTTTAGGTGCAGCTTTGATTCATATTGGTGTAAATTATTACTACTACAATGCCGGTATGAGTGCTTTGATGGATGCGGGCATATCTGAGAGTAGTATTCTAGAGATAATCAATAGCGGGCAGTATAGTACAGATTGGTATGGTATAGCGGGTAAAGCTACCATAGATAACTTTCTAGGAGCATTCAATACTCCAGTGGTTGGTGCTTCAGGAGCTATTTACGGTATATTGGTGGCATTTGGAATGTCTTACCCGAACAGCGAATTGTTTTTAATATTTCTACCTGTTCCTATCAAGGCAAAGTACTTTATACCAGTTTTAATAGGTTTAGATTTGTTTTCCGGTGTTACGGGGTACAGTCTATTTGGACAAGGTATTGCTCACTTCGCACACGTGGGTGGGGCTTTGTTCGGATTTTTAATGATGTGGTATTGGAAAAAAAATCAATTTAATAATAATAGGTGGAACTAACATATGGCTCAACCAGATTTAAAATATCAATTTAGTAGATTAAACATTGCAGAGAAACTCATAGCGGTTAACGTGGTGGTTTTTATTGTAAATGCTTTAATTCCTTTTTTATTAGGCTTGTCAGGTAATATTATTGTGCAATGGTTTGAATTGCCAAATGATATTGTTGACATAGCTTTTCAACCATGGTCAATTGTTACCTATTCCTTTTTTCATGGAGGTATAGGTCATTTGTTTTGGAACATGTTGATGATTTATTTTGTAGGCCGTATTTTTTTAAACCTATTTGATGCAAGGAGATTCTTAAATGTGTATTTGTTGGGAGTCATTTTAGGTGGACTCTTCTTTGTTTTGGGTTATAATATATTTCCTGCGTTCTTTGATGTGAATGCTACTTTGATAGGTGCCTCGGCAGGTGCTAGTGCGGTTTTAATATTTATTTGTACTTATCTACCTAATCAAGAAGTTAGGGTTATATTTTTTAATGTAAAGCTATGGATGGTAGGTGCTCTTTTGGTTTTAAGCGATTTAATACAGTTGCCCATTAGCAATTCTGGTGGACATTTAGCACATTTAGGCGGTGCGTTTCTGGGTTACTTATATGCAAGTCAACTAACAAAAGGAAACGATATAGGTTCAGGATTTTCAAAGTTTATGGATAGTGTTGTCAACCTCTTTAAGGGTTCAGAGAAAAAAGCACCATTAAAAACAGTATATAAAAATAAAGGCGCCGCCCGTAGTACTAGTAGTTCAGCGGTAGATTATGATAAAAAAACACATCAGAAGAAGATAGATGCTATTTTAGATAAAATAAGCAAGTCTGGTTATGAAAGCCTTTCAAAAGCAGAAAAAGACTTTTTATTTAAAGCGGGTAAAGAAAATTAAGCATGAAAAGAATGTCTTTCTTTAAAAAACTCATGTTGTTCTTAAATGTGATTGTAGCTTTTAGTTTGTTTTTGGCGTGTATAGTTCCTTACACATCTATAGCTAGTTTGGCTTTTATTAGTTTAGCGGTACCTGCATTGGTTATTGTTAATATGCTGTTTTTCTTATACTGGTTAATAGGTAAAAAGATATACCTTTTACTATCATTGTCCATTTTGGTTTTTGGTTATTTTACACTTGGTTCTTTTATTGCGTTTAATGGTCGCTCTAATAGTGTTTCTGATACTAACACCATTTCTTTGTTAAGTTATAATGCATTAGGATTTCATAGTAAGTATCATGGAGATTGGGAGAATATAACAAGCCCCGAGGTGATAGAATTTGTTGAAGGTGAAAATCCTGATATAATCTATTTTCAAGAATTTGAGCCTCATTATGTTAAGGGTGATATGTTGAAAAGCTATCCTTTTAAAGCCAATAAGTTTGAAGTTAAAGACGGGGAGTCAAGTAAAAATTTAGCAATTTTTTCTAAGTTTAAGATTATTAATAATGGAGAGCTTGATTTTCCAAATACCTTTAATGGTGGTGTGTATGCAGATATTGTATTTAAAAAAGACACTATTCGTTTCTATAATTTACACTTAGAATCTTTAAGTATAAGGCCTGGTTATATTAAAAAAGAACGCTCAGATAAGCTGTTTGTTAGGCTTAGAGATTCTTTTGATAAACAGGAAAGACAATCTGATATTGTCAAAGAGCATATTAAAACCAGTCCTTATCCAGTTATTGTTGGTGGTGATTTTAATAACACCCAATTTTCTAAAGTTTATTTTAATATAAAGGGAGAATTAAAAGATAGCTTTTTAGAAGCTGGTCATGGTTATGGGGAAACCATTAAATTTTGGAAATTTCCGTTTAGAATTGATATGATTTTAGGAGATTCTAGTTTTACCTTCTTGTCTCATGACAACTACAGTATAAATATTTCTGATCATGAGCCTATAATGGCCACTTTTAAGTTGTCCGAATAATAAACAAGCAATCTACTATATCTGCCAATATGTGCAGTAGTAAGGCTAGCCCAAAAATCCTCGTTTTTTTATATATAAACATTAGGGAATAAAGACCAATTGCCCAATGGCTATGTAACGGATGAAAATTGATACTGCAACGATTAGGGTCAAACAATGGTGTTGCTAAAAAGTGATCAATATCAATTACAATTGCAGATAGAAGTATCACGGCAGACCAAAACTTGTTTTCTTTATAGAAGTAAACAGCAATTACAATCGGTACAATGAAATGTATTCCGTAGTGAGCTATGAACCTAATCATTTGAGGTCGCGGTAAACTCGTGTTTTAGATATTCAATACTATTTGGCCCCATGTTGAATAAAAGATCTAAAATACTTAGATTGGGTGTAAAACCGTGTCTGTCACCAAATACTTGTGTATAGGGCTCTATATTTAGTTGGGGCTTAAATTTAGCACTTATTAAAAATCTAAAATCTTCTTTGCCTTCTGGTGTGGTCTCAAAAGCAATTGTTTTATCAGTTGGCATTTGTACCTGAAGACATTCGAATATGGTCTCTATGGTCTTTAAATTGTAGTCAAGTAGACTTTCGTAAGGTTGGTCGTATAACGGCCTTATATCATCTTCGTAAAACTCAAAGAATGGTGATGTTCTATAGGCAGTCTCTAACGTTCGCCAATGTTGCCTTTGCCAAGGGTAAGAATTGTCTATTTTGACATCTTTATATTTCTGTCTGCCATTCGCTCTACCCACATGAATAATGGGTATACTTAATATATGCTTGCCGCGATCATTAGAAATGTAAGTTCTATTTCTAAATGTCTGCTTTTGGTAATTATCGTTTACCTCCCAACATATTGGGTGATGCATGATATAACTAAATGTGAGTATGTTGGGAAAATATGAGGGATGAATTAATTTCACTTTTTATCCTTTTTGCGTTTCCAGAACCAATTTCCAACGAAATATGCTACTAGTAGAATTAAGAAATACTTGAAATAAGACTGTGGCTCTCCGTCACCATTTACAGTAGTAAATATACGATCCCATCGAGGTCTCCAATTACTGATACCTTCGGTGAAATTGTCAAAACTCATCCATATAAATATAGGTGTGCCTACAATGTGGTTTTCTGGAACATAACCCCAAGCTCTACTATCTTCAGAGTGGTCTCTGTTGTCACCCATCATCCAGAAATAATCTTGTTTAAATGTATAGCTGGTCGCCGGTGATCCATTTATACTTATTTGATTGCCAGATACTGAAATTTCATTCTTCTCGTATTCTTTAATAATTTTCTTGTATAACGGAAGTACTTTTAAATTCAAGTCTACCGTTGCTCCTTTTTGAGGGATGTAAATAGGTCCCATCTGACTATAATTCCATGGGTAGTCAGGACTCTGAGGGAATAGGTTAATACCTCTTCTTCCTTTTTCTACTACCTGCTGTACAACAGAATCAATGTTAGGATTGTTTCTCAAAGAGGCAACCATATCTGCCGTTAATGGAACTGTGCGTTGGCGGTCTGTGATTTCTTTTAATGCAAATCCATATTTGGATATCACATTAGATGGAATACCCGAAGACTTTGTATATAGTTCCAATTGACCATTGTCTGTTGGTTTGTATCCCATAAGATATGGGTTAATTGCATTTGCTTGATTTTGATTAAGCTGACCTGATAAATATTTTCTAGTGAAATCAGTAACCCCTAAGTTGTCAAGTATTTTTGAAGAAACACCTTTAGCGCTATAAACGGTATAATCAAACTGTGGTTTGGCACTTTTAGGTAATTCTAATTGCTTTCCGTTGATAAAAACATAACCATCACGAACTTCAAGAGAATCGCCTGGTACACCTACACAACGTTTTACGTAGTTAGATTTTTTATCAATTGGCTTGTCAACGCCTTTTTCTTTTTTGAAAAATACACGAACGGTATCTGCTGGCCAGCTGAATACTACAATGTCATTTCTCTCTACTTTTGTAAAACCAGGAAGCCTAAAATAGGGTAGTTGTGGTTTCTTTAAATAAGAAGGAACTCCTAAACCGGGTAAAGTGTCATGCACCATTGGAGCTGCAACAGTGGTCATAGGTGTTCTTGCGCCGTAGTGAAACTTACTTACAAAGAGAAAATCTCCCACTCTTAATGTACGCTCTAAAGAACCTGTTGGTATTACATAGGGTTGAATAAAATAGGTATGTACTAAAGTGGCGGCAACGACTGCGAATAAAATTGAGCTAACCCATTCTCCGGCTGCCGTTGTTGGTTGCAAAGATCGGTCTTCAATATATTTTACATCAAGAGAATAGTTTACGTAGTAGATGTAAAAACCAAGAGTCAATACTACGATCCAAGTTTCTAGTTTGCTGTTTCTTCCAAAGCTTCTAATGGTTTCTACCCATATCACCGGAAACATCAATAAATTGATTATAGGAATGAATAATAATATTACCCACCATTTTGGTCTATTGATAATTTGCATTAAAACTATGGCATTATAAACTGGTATAGCAGCTTCCCAAGCTTTTCTTCCTGCTTTAACGTATAGTTTCCAAGTACCTAAGAAATGTATTACTTGTACAATGAGAATAAAAATAATCCATTGAGTGCCGTTCATCGTCTTTGTTTTTTATTGAAATAGTATGAATTTTTAGATGTGTTGGTTAACATCAATAATCCATCAGTCTTATAGATTGATTTTTGTTACGTTTTTAACCTAGGTTTAACACATCTCGCATTGAAAAAACACCTGTTTTTCCAATAATCCATTCCGCAGCGGTAACAGCTCCTAAGGCAAAGCCTTCTCTATTGTGGGCAGTATGTTTTATTTCAATACTATCTACATTACTGTTGTAAGCAACGGTATGCGTGCCTGGTACTTTACCAATTCTTTTAGAGGTTATTTTTAAGTCTTCTTCACTTGTACTATCCAATTTCCATTGGGTATAATTAGAATTTGCAATGACACCTTCAGCCAAAGTTATAGCTGTGCCGCTTGGTGCGTCTAATTTCTGAGTATGATGTATTTCTTCCAATTCTACCTTATACTCAGGTAGGTTTTGCATCATTTTAGCCAAATAGTTATTTAGCTCAAAAAAAATGTTAACTCCTAAACTAAAATTAGAAGCATATATAAAAGCACCCTTCTTTTTTTCGCATAAAGAAATAGCCTCATCATATTTGTCTAGCCAACCTGTTGTACCGGAAATTACAGGAACATTATTGTTCAAGCATTTGGTAATATTACCGAAAGCTGCCTCTGGCATACTGAAATCAATGGCAACATCCATTATGCTAAAGTCAATATTCTCAGAATTTTCGTCAATTTTTGCGACAATCTCATGACCACTATTTACAGCTATTTGCTCTATCATCTGACCCATTTTTCCGTATCCGAAAAGTGCAATTCTCATTTTTAAAATTTTATAATTAATGCCATTCCGTAATTAGGACTGTTGGTTGCTTGATTAAAATCAAGATATGGCTCAAAGTCTATACTTAGGTCATCGTCAATATTAAATTGTTTTAAATGCGCATCAACATTGGCATCAACAATATTTAGGGCATATAAGCCAATAGCGGCAACCAACCAAAGATCACGGTCATTTTGAAAACGTTCTTGTTGGTATTCAAGGTCGTCTACATCAAAGAGAGGTAAGGTTCCTTCCCCATTAAATTCGTCATCTGTAAAACCGGCCTGTCTTCTTTTGAAAGCAGTTCTAAAACGTTGGTATTGATCGTTGTTATAGATATACATATACGCACTGCCACCAATAGCTCCCCAAACGATAGGAACTTTCCAGTATCTCTTGTTGTAGATTTGACCTAAACCTGGTATTACGGCAGAGTAAAATGCTGCTTTACTTGGTGCTAATGGATTAAATTCTTTTTTTGATTTTTTGAAAGAAATGGAATCTTTGATGACTACTCCCTTATCAGCTAAATCAGCTTGTACACTGTCTATTTCAGTTTTAGGAATAGAATCTTGCTCCTCTTGAGAAAAGGATAAATTAATAAATAATAATAGAGTACTAAATAATAAAAGATAGTTACGCACCTGTTATCAATTTTTTGATACGGTCAAATTCCTCTTGAGACTTAAATGGTATGGTTATTTTTCCTCTTGCATTATCAGCAGATTTGATATCTACCTTTACCGATAAGGCGTCAGTAAGTTCTTTTATGCCCTTACGAACAAAAACAGAAGCTTCTTTATTTACCTTTTTAACTACTTCATCAGTAGGTACATCATCAGCGTGATAGGCTTTTACTGCACTTTCCGTATCTCTAACAGAAAGATTGTCAAATATGATTTTTTCGTATAGCGATATTTGATCTTGCTTTTTATCAATATTTACCAAAGCTCTACCGTGACCCATTGTTAAGAATCCGTCACGCATACCCGTTTGAATAATTGGGTCTAACTTTAATAGGCGTAAATAATTGGCAATAGTAGATCTCTTTTTACCAACACGTTCACTAAGTCTTTCTTGTGTAAGGTTAATTTCATCAATAAGACGTTGGTAAGAAAGAGCAATTTCTATAGGGTCTAAATCTTGACGTTGAATGTTTTCAACCAAAGCCATCTCTAAAGACTCTTGGTCATTTGCAATACGTATATAAGCTGGTATAGTTTCTAAACCTAAAAGTTTAGAAGCACGATATCTTCTTTCTCCAGATACAAGTTGGTATTCGTTAAAGCCTAATTTTCTAACTGTAATTGGCTGAATAACCCCCAATT
Organism: Maribacter zhoushanensis; assembly: GCF_029350975.1. Taxonomy (GTDB): domain Bacteria; phylum Bacteroidota; class Bacteroidia; order Flavobacteriales; family Flavobacteriaceae; genus Maribacter; species Maribacter zhoushanensis. The sequence goes on along the minus strand of NZ_JARKMR010000004.1, from coordinate 259,888 downwards.
CTTTAATAGAGGCGGCTAGTTCTTTTATGTTTTCATCATTGAAATTAGAACGTGGCTGAAATGGATTTACTTCAATGTGTTCTAAATCTAACTCTATTATATTACCAACAACTTTATCGGCATTCTTATCTGATGCCGTGTTTATATCATTTTCCGGGTCTTTCAAAAGAGCCGAAAGTCCTCTACCAAGAGCTTGTTTCTTTGTCGCTTTTGCCATACTTAAACCGTCTGCTTATTTTTTTTGACTATCTCGTTAGCCAAGTTCAAATAATTTGTTGCTCCTTTACTGGCAGCATCATATTTGATTATACTTTCTCCATAACTAGGAGCTTCACTTAATCTAACATTACGTTGAATTACAGTTTCAAAAACCATGTCACCAAAATGCTTTCTTACCTCATCAACTACTTGGTTAGATAAGCGTAATCTAGAATCGTACATAGTTAACAGCATGCCTTCAATATCCAATTCGGCATTATGTAGTTTTTGTACACTTTTTATCGTGTTTAACAGCTTGCCCAATCCTTCTAACGCAAAATACTCGCATTGTATAGGTATTACAACAGAATCTGCAGCTGTCAATGCATTTAATGTCAATAGCCCTAAAGATGGGGCGCAATCTATTAAAATATAATCGTAATCATCTTTAAGCTCGGTAATGGCTTTTTTCATCATATACTCGCGCTCATCCTTGTCAACCAATTCTATTTCAATGGCAACAAGGTCAATGTGTGCGGGGATAAGGTCTACGTTTGGTGATGTTGTAGAGATGATGGTTTCTCTGGCTGTTTTAGTATGTTCCAATAATTGGTACGAGCCTAATTCAACGCCGTCAACATCTATACCTAACCCAGAAGTGGCATTCGCCTGAGGGTCGGCATCTATTAATAATACCTTTTTTTCCAATACACCTAGCGAGGCAGCTAAGTTTACCGAAGTAGTAGTTTTACCTACACCGCCTTTTTGGTTGGCTATAGCAATAATCTTGCCCATGTTCAAAGTAAGTTAGGTGGTAAAAATACAATTATTTATGGGGCTAATGAAAGCTTTTTGTTAACACTGAGTGAATAAGCCCTTTGTTTTCATTAATAAAGCGTTAAACTTTTAATTGTGAATTGATTAGAACCAAGCTTAGATTGTAGTATGTTAAAAGGGATAAACTTATTAAAAGGATATTAAAAACTATTCTTTCTCTTTAGTTTTTAAACTGTCCTCGTATTCAATAAGGTAAATTTCTTCGTTCTTTTTCTTTAAATAGTATTCCTCTCTGGCAAAACGCTCAAGTTCATCTTCATCAGATAGTTTTTCTATAATTTTTTTATCACGGGCAATTTCTTCCTTTAAAAAATCTTGGGTTTTTTCTAGTTTCTTGATTTCTTTTCTTAATTCTAGATGAATTAAAAGGGAGTTTGTATCAAAGAAAAGCATCCAAACAACAAAAACGGAGAGCACCAATACATACATATTGGTCATGATTTTAAACCATTTTTTTTGTTTTAAGTCTTTGAATGCCATTATGCTTGCATAAATTTTTCGTTGATAATGCTCTTGACTATTTCAACGGCAACAGTGTTGTATTTATTATTCGGTATTATAATATCTGCATACTCTTTTGTAGGTTCTATAAATTGCTCGTGCATGGGCTTGATTACAGCTTGGTATTTCTCTATTGTTTCATCTAGATCCCAACCTCTTTCGTTAACGTCGCGCTTTAATCTTCTAATCAATCTTTCGTCAGTATCTGCATGTACAAAGATTTTAATGTCGAACATTTTACGAATAGCACTATTGGTCATTATCAAGATACCTTCAACGATTATAACCTTTGTAGGATGTGTAGGTACAGTTTTGGCAGTACGGTTACATTCTAAAAATGAATACACGGGTTGCTCAATAGATTCACCGTTTCTTAATGCAATTAAATGTTGCTCAAGCAATGCAAAATCTATGCTGCTAGGGTGGTCAAAATTTGTTTTACGCCTTTCTTCTAAAGATAGATGAGAAAGATCGTTATAGTAAGAGTCTTGAGAAATTACACCTACTTCTTGATTTGGTAATTCATTAATAATTTGATTTACTACTGTGGTTTTTCCACAACCTGTTCCACCGGCAATACCTATAATCAACATACATTGTAATTTAATGCAAAAGTACATATTTGAATTTCAAAAAGCATAATCTCAAAAATCAACTTTTAATAACATTGCATGAATTGTTAAGCCGTATTTTTGCAGGATGCAGAATGAACAGGTAAAACCTAATTTTGAGTTTGTTGCCTTAATGGCTTCTTTAATGTCTATCGTAGCATTGACTATTGATGCTATTTTACCCGCAATGGCAGATATTGGCGTGTCTATTAATAGTTTGGATCCTACCCGAAATCAGTTACTGGTTACCATGATTTTTTTAGGATTGGGAGTAGGGCAGTTGTTTTTTGGTCCGCTGTCAGATAGTCTGGGTAGAAAGCCAATTGTATACTTTGGCTTTACCGTGTTTTTGATTGCTAGTATTATCTGTTTGTTGGCGCCAAACCTAGAGGTAATGTTAGTTGGTCGTATTTTGCAGGGTATTGGTCTTTCTGCACCAAGAACTATAAGTATTTCTATTATTCGTGATACTTACCGTGGTGATTATATGGCAAAAATAATGTCTTTTGTTACTGCATTTTTTATTCTAGTTCCTGTGGTTGCACCTGCTATCGGTAAAGCTGTTATGGGTATTACGGGTTGGCAAGGTATCTTTTACATGCAATTATTTTTTGCTTTGTTAGTGGGGTTATGGTTTTATAAAAGACAGGAAGAAACACTAAAGCCGGAGTATAAGGTTCCTTTTTCATTCAATGTTTTTATTAGAGGGACTAAAGAAATTTTTAAATACAAGGAAACAGTATCGTGCACCATGATATCAGGATTGATTACGGGATCTTTTTTAGTGTACTTGAGTTCTGCTCAACACGTTTTTGAAGAGCTATATGGGTTAACGGAAACATTCCCCTATGTTTTTGCCGGTTTGGCACTTTCTGTAGGTTTTTCTACACTAATGAACGGTACTTTGGTATTACGCTTTGGAATGCGAAATTTATCATTCACAGCTTTAGTGGCTTTTACCGTTATTGCCCTGTCGTATAGTTTATTGTTTTTGGGCTCTAAAAATCCAAGCATTACTATTTTATTGATATTCTTATCACTGCAGTTTTTGTGTTTAGGTTTCATATGGGGAAACATGCGTTCTATTGCAATGGAGCCTATTGGTCATATTGCAGGTATTGGTGCGGCAATTACCGGTTTTATTTCTACCATACTTTCTATTCCAATATCAATTTTTGTAGGTAGCTTTATTGAAGATTCAGTTTGGGCACTATTTGCAGGTTTGGGTGTCTGCGGGTTAATATCAATAATCTTATTTATGACTTTTAAAACTCGTCCGCTTTTTGCTAATAATCGTGCGTTTTCTAATCAGTCTTAGTACTTTCTTATCTGAATCTTTTGCATAGCATTATTTGAGTCTATGTTTCCAATAAAATAAAAATCCATCAAGTTCAATGTTATATAAACTTGATGGATTTCAAATAAAATATTATTGTAGATCGAACTCTTGATTACAAGGAGTTATCCATAATTTCTTGAACAATTTCCGGATTTAATAAGGTGCTTGTGTCCCCTAAATTACTTGTGTCGTTGCTTGCTATTTTACGTAAAATTCTACGCATAATTTTACCGCTACGTGTTTTTGGTAATCCGGATACGAACTGAATCTTATCTAGTTTTGCAATTGGCCCCACATGCTCTGTGATCTGTTGGTTGATTTCTTTTCTTAAGTTATCGCGATCTCTACTTTCACCTGTTTCCTTTAAAATAACGTATCCGTAGAGTGCATTTCCTTTTACATCGTGCGGGAAACCTACTATTGCAGATTCTGCCACAGCTTGGTGCTCGTTAATAGAATCTTCTATTGGTGCGGTTCCTAAATTATGACCGGATACTATAATTACATCATCTACACGACCTGTAATTCTGTAATAGCCTACAGCATCTCTTAAGGCACCATCACCTGTAAAATACATGTTTTCATATGCTGAAAAATAGGTGTCTCGGTAACGGTCGTGGTTACCCCAAATAGTTCTGGCTATAGATGGCCATGGGAATTTTACACATAATCTACCTTCAACCTGATTACCTTTTATTTCTTTCGCATTCTCGTCCATTAATGCTGGTTGAATACCAATAAATGGTAATGTAGCATACGTTGGTGTGGTTGGTGTTACATATGGTATTGGCGTAATCATAATACCACCTGTTTCTGTTTGCCACCAGGTATCTACAATTGGACTATTCTTTTTACCTACGTTATTATTGTACCAATGCCATGCCTCCTCGTTTATAGGCTCGCCTACAGAACCTAAAACTTTAAGGCTGGATAAATCGTGTTTTTCAAGAAAATCTAAATTTTCTTTAGCAAGTGCTCTAATGGCTGTTGGCGCCGTATAAAACTGATTTACTTTGTGTTTTTCGACAACTTCCCAAAAACGACCAAAATCTGGATAAGAGGGAACCCCTTCAAACATTAAAGTTGTGGCGCCATTTGCTAACGGTCCGTAAACAATATAAGAGTGTCCGGTTATCCACCCGATGTCCGCAGTACACCAATATACATCATGTTCTTTGTATTGAAATACGTTTTTAAAGGTGTAAGCAGTGTATACCATATAGCCTGCCGTGGTATGTACCATTCCTTTGGGTGTACCCGTAGATCCTGATGTATATAAAATAAATAACGGGTCTTCGGCATCCATAACCTCGGCAACACAATCTGCATATGCTTCATCTAACAATGGTTGTAGCCATTTGTCCCTATTTTCTAGCATATCAATTTTAGAACCGGTACGTTTTACGACTAAAACATTAGCTACACCTGGGCAACCTTCCAAAGCTTTATCCACGATACCTTTTAGGTCGATGGATTTATTTCCTCTAAAAGAACCATCTGATGTTAATACGACCTTACAATCAGAGTCGTTAATACGCGTTGCTAATGCATGTGAAGAAAAACCTGCGAATACAACGGAATGTATGGCTCCTATACGTGCACATGCTAAAAGTGCTACAGATAACTCAGGGATCATTGGTAAATAAATACATACACGATCACCTTTTTTAACTCCGTGGTCCAATAACACATTCGCCATACGACAAACACGTTCATGCAATTGCCTGTACGTTATGTGTAGTGCTTCTTCGTCTGGATTGTTAGGTTCAAAAATTATAGCTGTTTTGTTACCTCTTGTTGGTAAATGGCGGTCTAAACAGTTTTCTGTAATGTTTAGTTTTGCACCTTCAAACCATTTTATTTCTGGTTTTTTAAAATCCCAAGCTAACACATTATCCCATCGCTTACGCCAAACAAAATGCTCCTCTGCAATTTCTTCCCAGAAAGCTTCGGGATTACGAACCGATTTTCGATAGACTTGATAATATTCCTCCAGATGTTTAATGTGATAATTACTCATGGTATGCGTTAATTTAATATGCAAAGGGTGTTGATGTCCTTTGGTTGTTGTTGAATATTGATTTGTTACTGTTAATGTCCCGTAGCTTCACCTGCACCACTGGGTATTCTTATGTTTTCTACAATTTCTTGAACATCTGTAGGTGGTTCTGGTGTAAATTGAAGAACAATGATTGCTACAATAAAGTTAGCAATCATAGCAATACTACCAAAGCCTTCAGGTGAAATACCAAACCACCAATCTTCAGGGGTTCCGCCACCGAACCAGCCAAATTTAAATTTGGTCATGTAGAATAACATTAGAACTATACCGACTACCATGCCGCTAATAGCCCCTTCTTTGTTCATTTTTTTATAAAAGATACCTAGCACAATGGCAGGGAAGAAGGAGGCTGCTGCCAAACCGAAGGCTAATGCTACTACCGCAGCTACAAAGCCTGGCGGATTTATACCAAAATAACCTGCGATAACTACAGCAACTGTTGCTGCACCTCTGGCGACCCATAATTCTGCTTTGTCAGAAATATTCGGTTTAAATACTTTCTTCACTAGGTCATGAGAAACCGATGCTGAAATTACTAGCAACAACCCCGCTGCCGTTGAAAGCGCTGCTGCCAATCCGCCAGCTGCTACCAAAGCAATTACCCAAGCTGGTAAATCTGCAATTTCAGGATTTGCCAATACCATAATATCATTATCTATGGTCAATTCATTTTTAGATATATCTGCTACATATTGAATTTTACCATCATCGTTCTTATCCTCAAAAGAAAGTAATCCGGTTTCTTCCCAGTTTTTAAACCAAACCGGCATATTGGAATATTCTTCGTTGCTAACTGTGTTAATTAGATTTGTCTTTGCAAATACAGATACCGCTGGTGCCGTGGTATAAAGAATAGCGATTAGCAACAATGCCAACCCTGCAGATTTACGGGCATCTTTTACTTTCTTGACCGTAAAGAAACGAACAATAACATGTGGTAATCCTGCGGTACCTACCATTAACGCTAAAGTAATGGCAAAAATATCGGTTACAGATTTAGAGCCATTGGTGTACTCGTTGAAACCTAGTTCTGTTGATAGTCCATCTAATTTATCCAATAAAAAAGTACCGGATCCATCATTAAGAGTTGCACCCATACCTAGTTGTGGAATAGGGTTTCCTGTCATTTGGATGGATATGAATATTGCGGGAACCATAAAGGCAAAAATTAATACGCAATACTGAGCAACCTGAGTATAGGTAATGCCTTTCATTCCGCCTAAAACGGCATAAAACAAAACTATTATCATACCAATAATAACACCGGTATTAATATCTACTTGCAGGAATCTTGAAAAAACAACACCAACACCTCGCATTTGACCTGCTACATATGTGAAAGAAACAATTAGTGCACAAATTACCGCAACAATACGTGCTGTTTTTGAATAGTATCTATCGCCTATAAAATCAGGTACCGTGAATTTGCCAAATTTTCTCAAATATGGAGCTAACAATAAAGCCAGTAATACATAGCCGCCTGTCCAACCCATTAAGTATACAGAGCCATCATAGCCGGCGAAGGAGATAATCCCTGCCATTGAAATAAATGATGCTGCAGACATCCAATCCGCTGCTGTTGCCATACCATTTGCAAGTGGTGAAACGCCGCCGCCAGCAACATAAAAGTCTTTTGTAGATCCGGCTCTAGACCAGATTGCGATACCTATGTATAGTGCAAATGTGAGTCCGACTAAAATATACGTCCAAGTTTGAACAGTCATAAATTTGGTTTTTGGTGGTTGAAGGTTTTGGTGTTATTCGTCATATCCGTATTTCTTATCTAATTTGTTCATGAGCCTTACATAGACAAAAATCAAAATAACAAATACATAAATAGAACCTTGTTGCGCAAACCAAAAGCCTAGTTTAAAACCTCCAATTTTAATAGTGTCCAAAGATTCTTTGAAGAGTATTCCCGCGCCAAACGAAACAAGAAACCAAATTGCTAGTAAAATGAATAAGTACCTAACATTTTCTTTCCAGTAGGCTGATGCTTTCTTTTGTTTTTCTGACATTTTCGATACGATTTTAATGGCGTGAATACCCTTGTTTTTCAACAAGAGTGAATCAAATAAAAAATACTAAAGCAGAGGGGTACCTCTGGAATTTTAAATCTCGATTATCGAGTAAATTAGGTAAAAAACTTTAATTGGGTATGAACAATACTCCACTTGAAGAGTCTTTTTTTGCCCCGGTAACAGAAGAGAGTACATTTGTTAATTGCTCTACTCTTAATACACCCATTAATGCGAATACCAAAGCTTCTTTAAATTCAATAATTATTTTTTCTGGTACAACCACTTTTGTGGTAAAACCTAGTTTTTGTTGTAGCATCTCAATTAAAAAGGAGTTCAATGCGCCACCACCTGTAACCAATACTTGTTGTTCTTTTTTTATAAAATTTAATTGAATCTGTTGCGCAACTTTATCGCATATATGGTGAATACTGGTGTGTAATAAATTCTCAATAGTATCATCTGTATTTTCCACAATAGGTACCACTTCGTCTAAAAACCATTCATAACCAATAGATTTTGGGTGTGGCAATAAGTAGTATTTAAGACTATTTAATCGCTCTAACATTTCTTGGTTTATGCTTCCGGTTCTGGCGAGATTGCCATCTTCATCATATTCTAAATCTACCTTTCTGGTAATGTAATTTAGAATCATATTTGCTAAGCCTATATCATAAGCTATTCTTTTATCCTTAACATCAAAAGAGATGTTACTAATACCGCCTAAATTCAAACAGAATTCATAGTCATTAAAAAACATGCGGTCACCTATAGGTACTAGAGGAGCGCCCTGACCACCAAGCGCCAAGTCATTTGTTCTAAAATCAGCTATGACTTTAATTCCGGTTGTGTTTGCTATATGTTGCCCAGAACCTACTTGAAAAGTAAGTCCCATTTCTGGTCTGTGATGTGTGGTATGCCCGTGACTGGCTATATAATCGACCTCTAAATTATTTTGATTAATAAATAAAGAGGTTTGTTCACCAAGCCAAGTGCCGTAGGTGTTATGTAATTCAATAAGTTTTTCTCCGGATAAACTAATGGCATTCTTAAGCGTATTCAGCATTTCTGTTGAATAGTTCACACTTTTGGTTTCTTTGATATCAAAATGCCAAATGTGATCTTTCTCCCAAATGTGACAATAGGCTAAATCTAGACCATCTAATGATGTGCCTGACATAAGACCGATAATATTATATGTTTTCATTAGTAAGATGTTGCGTTTTCTTTTTTACTTGATAATAATAAATGATAACGGCCAATAACGTTGCTTCTGTGAGCAAAGAAAAAATTGAACCTTCAAAGCCAAATTGACCTCCGTTGATTTTGTTATTTTCTGGAATTGTAAATTCAATTATACTATAAATGTCTTGCCCACTAACATTGAACCCGAACAACGATTGAAACAAGTTCCAACTAAAATGAAATGCTATTGGGTACCATAAATTTTTTGTATACATATAAGAAGCACCCAACGCTAAACCGGCTAAGAAAAGCCCAAGTAAACTAAATAAACTTATATTAGGATTGGCGCCATGTACTAAGGCGAAAAGTGCAGAAGTAATTATTAATGCAACATATTTGTTAAATGAGAGCATTAGGTTCTTTTGAATATACCCTCTAAACAGCACTTCTTCTAAAATTGCTACTAATATAAATAATAGTATAGTGTAAACCAGTTCTAAAAAATCAAATTTAATTGCAGTAAAGATAATTTCTTCAGATACAATTAAACCTAAATAGGCTACGCCCATAATGACAATTCCAAGTAGGGTTCCTATTATAATATCTTTTTTTCTGTCTTTTATTTGAAGTCCAACTTCGATAAAATTCTGCGTATCCATATATTTCATGAAAAGCCAAACTAAAAAAAGAGTGCCTAAAAATGAGAAAAATGTCATTATCAATTGTTGAAGAGAGGTTTCTTGGAAATCTCTATCACCAAATGGAATACCGGCAACTAAGGAACCCGCAACTTGAAATATACTAAGTATTAGAATGTACGGAATTATAAGAGCGAATATTCTACTCCATCCATTATGATTCATATTTTTATTTTAATGTTACTGGCAATTTCCCTACTGCTTCAAGATTGCCTAAAAAATGTTCAGTTGCCACATCTTGAAACTCTTTGAAATTTTGATAGGCTATTACTGTCGCTGTTGTTCTTTCTGTATTGAAAAACTTTAACGCATACGGATTTCCAAAGTGATACATTACAACATTTTTAGTAGCGATTAGTTCGTTGATGAAATCTATTTCCTCATCAAAAAAGCCGAATTTGTTAGTCGGTTTTATTTGTGGGGGAGTTAAAAGCAAAAGAATCTCTGTTTCGTTTTTAACTTCCTTTTTCATCGCTACAATGTTTTCTAAAATGTCTTTTTTAGTTTGGTCTGTCCCAAATCTTTTAATAGTTAATGTGCAGAAAATTGTTCCCCTAAAATGTGCAATTTCAGTGGCAGAACCGTGATGTAAAGTGATTGATTTTTCGGCTATTTTTCTATTTAGAGTAGAAGGGGCGGTTAATTCTATTTCCAAACCTTCTTCAGTAATTGCTTTTTCCTTTAATTGCCAAATACGCTCTATACTTTTATTGATTTGTTCTTTTGATGCATTTTTTAATATGAATTGTATTCCTTCTTCAATATGCTCCGCAAAACATAATACGTCGTTACCGGCATCAAAAGCAAGCCATTCTAGTTCGCCTTTAGTCGGATAATTTTTAGAAACGGCATGCATATTTAAAGCGTCGGAAATTACAACTCCGTCAAAACCCATTTCATTTCTTAGCACTCCGGTTATAATATCTTTATTGATACTTGAGGGTAGTTCAGGAGTAGTAGTTAAAGCAGGAACGGATAAATGACCTACCATAACTGAATCTACACCTTGGTCAATTAATTTTTGAAATGGATAGAGCTCATTTTCCATTAGGTCAGTTTTAGACTTATCAATTACTGGTAAACCTAAATGAGAATCTGTTGCCGTATCACCGTGACCTGGAAAATGTTTAATGCTTGTAAGTAAGTTTTCTATCTGTGTGCCTTTAACAAAAGCAGTTGCCATGGCAACAACATTATCCTTGTCATCACCAAAAGAACGATAGCCAATAACAGGGTTATTAGGATTCACGTTTACATCTACCACGGGAGAAAGGTTCCAGTGTATACCGGCTGCTTTGCAATCTTTAGCTATCTGCTTGCCCACTTCAAAGACTAAATCTTTGTTTTCTGAATTTGCCCCTAAAGTTATAGCGTACGGGTATTGTGGAGTGTTTTCTATTCGCATAGCCAAGCCCCATTCTGCATCAATAGAAATTAATAGGGGATAGGTAGCTGCTTTTTGATATCTCTTGATGAGGTTTTTTAAAGTGTTGAAACTATTTTCATTGATAACTATTTTCTTCTTGCCTTCAAAATTGGTAGCAGCACTGGCTCTGGAGTGAAAAAAGCAGAGTCCGCCAACGTGGTGCTCAGATATTACTTTTTCTAATTGCTGAATATCTTCCTCAGTATCATTTATAAATGCAGCAGGCATAAATAGTTGTCCAACTTTCTCCGTTAGGGAAAGCTTTTCTATTGCTTCAATTGTAGGTATAAATTTATTCATTGGGGACTGTTGTTTTTTTGCCGAAATCTGCCGGGTAAGAAATGAATTTTAATAAGAATAGCGCTGGTAAGGCAGCAATGACTACCCAAACAAAAAAGCCATCATACCCCAGCCATTGTTGAATATAACCGCTTACCATACCGGGTAACATCATGCCCAATGCCATAAAGCCTGTAGCAATGGCATAATGTGATGTTTTAGACTTACCATCTGCAATATAAATGAGGTACATTAAAAAGGCGGCGAAGCCGAATCCATAGCCAAATTTTTCAAAAATTACGGTTGCCGTTACTGCGTAAATATTAGTAGTATTTGTGATTGCCAATACAGCATATAAAATGTTGGGTAGATTCAAAGAAAGTACCATTGGTAGCATCCATTTTTTTAATCCGTCTCGAGAAATAAGTATACCTCCTAATATTCCTCCTATGGAAAGAAAAATAACTCCCGCAGTACCAAAAATGGTTCCTAATTGTTCTGTTGAATATCCGAGACCGCCTTTGTCGGGAGAGTCCAGTAAAAACGGCGATGTCATTTTTACCAATTGTGATTCTCCTAAACGGTAGCTTAGAATAAAGGCTAGAGCAATACCGATACCTGGTTTTTGGAAGAAGGAGGCAAATACCTCTAAGAAACCTGCAGGTTTTTCTTTTTCTTCGGTGTTTTCTATTTCATATTTTGGAGTAACAAAGAAGTTGGCAACGGTCATAATCAACATTAAAAAAGCTGCTGCAGACATGGTTATACTCCAAGCTTTGGTATTGTCACCATATTTATTTTCTAAAAAACCGGCAAGTACCACTATTAATCCTTCGCCCGTAACCATGGCAAGTCGGTAAAAAGTACTTCGCATTCCCACGAAAAAAGATTGTTTTTTTTCGGTCAGCCCTAGCATATAATACCCATCTGAAGCAATGTCATTTGTAGCCGAGGCAAAAGCAGCTATCCAAAAACAGGCTAATGATGAAATGAAAAACATATTGGTTGGTAGGGTGAGCCCAACGCCTAGTAGCGCAATGGCGATTAAAAGCTGCATGCTTAAAAACCATTTACGCTTAGTACTTTTTAAATCTACAAACGGACTCCATAAGGGTTTTAATACCCATGGCAAATATAAAATACTGGTGTAAAGCCCAATATCTTCATTACTAACACCTAGTTTTTTATACATGATTACAGATACCGTAACCACCAATACGTAAGGTAAACCTTGTGTGAAATATAACACAGGTACCCATGCCCAAGCTCCTTTGTCTTTTTGTACCATATTATTTATTCACTTGTTTTAAATTGAAAATTATAGGTGTGGTTTCTTTACCATAGACGTCTAAAAAGGTAATGGCGTTATATTTTTTTCTCAATTGCTCTAGAGGAATACGTACGGTTTTTGAGTGGTTGTCCACATAAATTTTGTGACGTAATTTCTTAATGTCATAAGTTTTTTTTACTCGAATACCAGAAGTGTAAAACAATGCAAACCGTATCTCGTTTAAATCATTAAACTCAAGAATAAGCTCAGAATCTGTCTTGGAAGTGGCTAATAACTTTGGGGTTCTCGTAGTATGATTTTTTGATAATGTAGAAACAGGATTCAATGCCGGTTTTTTGTAATACTTTTTGTGCATATATTCAACCACATCGTCATTGTCTTTCATTAGCGACTTTGCACTAAACATTATGTTGCCTTGAATTTCAGGAGTTTCACGGGCAAGTTCAATCTGATTTGGAATTTCCTCAATATCATCCCATGCTTTGTCGCTGTTGTTTCTAATCTTGTATGGACCATTGCCCACATAAAGGTTGGTGTTGTAATTGTTTTTTGACCACCAGTCTACAATTTTTCTATGCGAGGCTACCGGTAATTCCATGCTCCAATAGACTTGGGGAGCTAGATAATCTATCCATCCTTTTTGCATCCAAAGTAATGGGTCTGCATATAAATCTTCATAAGTGGTTTGCCCTGCTTTGGTGTCAGAGCCTTTTGGATCTGTAGAATTGTTTTTCCAAACTCCAAACGGACTAATACCAAACTGAACCCATGGTTTAATTGATTTAATAGTTTCGTGAGATTGTTTTACGAGTGAATCAATATTGCTACGTCGCCAATCATCAATGGTCTGCCCTTGCTCAGCATAGGTTTCAAATGCTAGGGAATCATTAAAAACAGCATCTTGGATAGTGTACGGATAGAAATAATCATCAAAGTGAATGGCATCTACATCATAGGAAGAAACCAGTTCTTCAATGATTTTGGAAAAGTGATTACGAACTTCAGGTAATCCTGGGTTATAATAGTTCTTTTTCCCATAATGAACTATCCATTCTGGGTGAGTACAGTAGTCATGCGTTTCTGATAGAACTTCAAAATTCTCATCAAAAGTTGCTCTGTATGGGTTTAACCATGCATGGAATTCCATACCTCTTACATGAGCTTCGTTTATCATCCAATCAAGAACATCTGTATTCCATTTTGGAGGTGTACCTTCTTTGCCTGTTAGAAACCTAGAATATGGTGCATAGTCAGATTGATAAAAGGCATCACCTGCAGCTCTTACCTGAACTATTACAGCATTGTAATTCTCCTTTTCGTAAAAATCTAAAATTTTAAGGTAGTCGGCTTTTTGCTTATCTGCAGTGTCATTGCCATTTTTGGGCCAATCAATATTGACCACGGTAGCAATCCAAACCCCTCTAAATTCTCTCTTTGGATATTTCTCATATGATTTGAAAATTCCGCAAGAATTAAGAAGTAATAATAGTACGAGTAGCGTTAGTTGTTTAGTCATAAATATAAAAAAGACCCATTTTAAAACTAAAATAGGCCTTTTAATTCAAATTTAGTTGTTAGTTAAATTTATGTCTTACAAAGGCTTCCATTGCTGCATATGATGATAAGCCCATTGCTTTATATTTATTAGCGGTATCTCTGTTTCTTTCTTCTGCACGCATCCAGAATTCTCTAGAATCATCACCTTGGAACATTACGCCGTCCTTCTGAGATTGGTGACAGAAAATAGCATATCTTTTTTTCAATACTTGCCCCGGACTCATAGGTACTGCCATTTCAATTTCATTAATATCCCATTCATGCCAAGCCCCTCTGTATAGCCATAACCAGCAGTCTTTCATAAATGATTCTGATTTCAATTCTTCGCATGCTGCAAAGACAGCATCTAAACAAACTTTGTGGGTGCCATGTGGATCAGCTAAGTCGCCAGCAGCATATATTTGATGAGGTTTTATCTGTTTGATAATATCTATAACGATGTTAATGTCTTCATCAGATAAGTTCTTTTTCTTGATCGTTCCTGTTTCATAAAATGGTAAATCTAAAAAGTGAACGTTTTCATCTTGCAGCCCCATATATCTAGTAGCAGCATAAGATTCTCCTCTTCTAATTTTTCCTTTTAGATTTCTAACTTCTGGAGCATCTATGCGAGTTTCATTCTTTTCAGAAATTGATTTTATAATATTCTTTGCCTCATCTGACGGATTAATCTGCATAGCTATTTCTGCATATTTTCTAGCATCGGTGTCTGATACCGCAATGTTACCTGAAGTTTGGTAAACGATATGCACATCATGACCTTGTTCTACCAATCTATCAAAAGTTCCGCCCATGGAAATAACGTCATCATCGGGGTGTGGACTAAAAATAATAACTCGTTTTTTAGCAGGTGTTGCTCTTTCAGGTCTATGGGTGTCATCTGCATTTGGTTTGCCACCTGGCCATCCTGTAATGGTATGTTGTAGCTTATTGAACATTTCAATATTCAGATCATAAGAATCAGCTAAGGCCAATAGATCGGCCATACCGTTATCGTTGTAATCTTTATCGGTTAGGCTCAATATTGTTTTACCCGTGTTTTCACAGAGCCAAACCATGGCTTTCGCTTTTAGTTCCTCCGTCCATTCACAGGCATCTACCAGCCAAGGCGTTTTGTTTTTTGTTAATTGGCTTCCTGCACCGGTATCTAAAACAAAAGTACAATTGTCATGTTCTTGTAAATAGGTTGCTGGAACATGAGATGAGATATCGCCCTCAATGGTCTTTTTTATAATTCCTGCTTTGTTTTCACCCCATCCTAATAAAACAATTCTTTTTGCTTTTCTTACCGTAGCAATGCCCATGGTAATTGCCTTTCTAGGAACATTAGCTATGCCTAAAAAAGCAGGTGCGGCATCTACACGTGTAATGTGATCTAGCGTGATAACTCGTGTTCCCGAATTAAAATGTGAGCCAGGTTCGTTAAAGCCAACATGGCCTGTTCTACCAATTCCTAACAATTGAAAATCTAAACCGCCATATTCTTTTATTTTGCGATCATAACTTAGGCAATACGCAATTGTCTCTTTACTACTAACCGTACCATCTGGAATGTGGATATTTTCCTCTGGAATATCTACATGGTTAAAAAGATGCTCGTGCATGAAGTAAAAATAACTCTGTATGTTATTTGGCTCCATTGGTAGATATTCGTCTAAGTTAAAGGTGACTACATTTTTAAAACTTAATCCTTCTTCTTTATGCATTCTAACCAATTCTTCATATACTCTAATAGGGGAAGACCCGGTAGCTAAGCCTAAAACACAATTTCTTTTTTGCCCTTGTCTCTTTTTTATCAATGCAGCAATTTCATGAGCAACTACTATTGAAGCTTCATTGGAATCTTCGAAAATTACATTATGTATTTTTTCAAATCTTGTTTCTTCAAACTGACCAATGGGTTTGTGGCTGATGTCAAATTTGGATTTTTTTGCGGTATTTTTCATGAGCTAGTGGTAGGGTTTTGAATTTTTGAATCCATGCAAATATATGCGTTATTTTGAATATTTGCTGTTTTATGCCATAAATTATGCTGTATTTTGCTGTTAATTAATCTTTAAATTCTATTTACATTATATTAACGTCATAAAACAGCATGCGTTAAAAATCCCTATCTTTGTATGATTCATAAGTAAAAAAGAGGTTTTTTAAATGCTAAAAGAAGAACGGCAGCAGACTATATTAAGTGAGGTAGATTTGCATAATAGAATTCTTATAACGGATATAGCCGAGGCTTTAGATGTTTCTATTGATACTATAAGAAGAGATGTTAAGGAGCTAGACGCTGAAAAAAAACTGCGTAAGGTACATGGTGGCGCAATCTCTATGGGGTTTATGACCAATAGTGCCAGAAACACCAATATTTATAAGTTAGCCGATAAGGCTGCCATTGCTGCTAAAGCTGTTGGTATGTTGAGAGATGGTGCAGTTATTTTTTTAGACGGTGGTACTACCTGTATGGAACTTGCCAGGATTATACCTGAGAATTTAAACCTTACTTGCTTTACCATTAGTCTGCCAGTTGCTATGGAGCTTTCTCATAAAGCAAATATCAACGTAATTTCAATTGGGGGACAAATTTCTAAAGAAGCACAGATCGCTATTGGCGCAAATGCCATTCATCATATTTCTGAAATACGATTTGATTATAGTTTTATAGGTACAGGGTATGTTGATGCAACATATGGTCTAACGGAGTTTGATTGGGATATTGTTCAGATAAAAAAAGCGGTAATAAAGGCATCAAAGAAAACTGTGTTATTATCTATTTCTGAAAAACTAAATTCTCAACATCGTTATAAGACATGCGATATTAACTCTATCAATACAATGATTACCGAGTTAAAGCCCGATGATAACTTACTAAAGGCTTTTAAAAATCACGATATTAAAATTTTATAATTATATGGATTACAAAAAAATTACTGAGACTCCGTCTAATCATGACAATTTAGAGTTGATGGATACCACTACTATTCTTCAAAAAATGAATGAGGAGGATAAGAAAATAGCTGATGCCGTAGAAAAAACAATTCCACAGGTTACTAAACTAGTAGATGCTTTGACTGAAAGATTTAATAAAGGCGGGAGACTTTTTTACATTGGTGCCGGTACTAGTGGTAGATTAGGAATTCTAGATGCTTCTGAAATTCCGCCAACTTTTGGTATGCCACATGAACGTGTTGTGGGTTTAATTGCTGGTGGAGATACTGCGATAAGAAAAGCCGTAGAAAATGCTGAAGATGCTACTAAGCAAGCATGGTTAGATTTAAAAAAACATGATATTAATGCTAATGATGTTGTTGTAGGTATTGCGGCATCGGGTAGTACACCATATGTAATTGGTGGTTTGGAAGATGCTAAACAAAATGGAATTTTAACTGCAGCGATTACGAACAATCCAGGTGCGCCCATTGCTAGAATTGCGGATATTCCTATAGAAATCAATGTTGGCCCAGAATTTCTAACCGGTAGTACTAGAATGAAAAGTGGTACTTCGCAAAAACTGGTTCTTAATATGATATCAACTGCTTTAATGATAAAAATAGGTAGGGTTAAGGGTAATAAAATGGTGAATATGCAATTGAGCAACGACAAGTTGGTTGATCGTGGTACACGTTATATCATGGAGGGGCTCGACATAGAATATGCAGCAGCTGAGGCTTTATTAAAAAAGCATGGCTCTGTAAAGTTGGCTATTGATGCCGGTAGGGGATAAGTAGCTTTTCTAATAGATTGTATACCTTAAAAAGGTCTGTAACCAAATTCTCTGGTTACAGACCTTTTTTTATACTATTATGTTGGTGTCTAATTTTTCGGTATTAGTTTATAGATACCCTTACCTTCAACGGCTACATAAATATACCCATCAGGTCCTTGTTTTACGGCACGTACTCTACCTAAACCAGGCATTAGTTTTTCACGCAAAATTACTTTTTCTCCATCCAGGACCAATCGTTCTAAATATTGAAAAGCTAGGGACCCAACTAATAGGCTTCCTTTCCAATTTTTATATTTATCGGTTGTTACGAACTCCATGCCGCTAGGTGCAATAGACGGTACCCAATAATGTATGGGTTGTTCCATTCCTTTCATTTCAGTTTTATCTGTAATAGGTGTACCGCCATAATTGATTCCGTAGGTCACTAATGGCCATCCATAGTTAGCGCCTTTTTTAATACTATTTATTTCATCACCACCTCTTGGACCATGTTCGTTATCCCAAATTTCTCCGGTAACCGGGTGCTTTGTCAATCCTTGTGGATTTCGGTGTCCATAGCTGTAAATAGCAGACTTTGCACCCTTGACATCAATAAATGGGTTATCTGTAGGAATGCGCCCATCATCATGTAAACGGTAAATTTTACCACCGTCTCTTTTAATGTCTTGCGGATTAATATCTCTATCTCCTCGTTCACCAATTGAAAAGAATAGATATTCGTCATTATCAAAAGCAATTCTAGATCCAAAATGTTGCCCTTTGGTAGTATTGGGCGTTGCTTTATAAAGTACTTGTTTTTCGGTCAAAGAATTATTCTTCAATTTTGCTCTCATAATTGCTGTATGTCCTCCCTTTTCATCCCCTTCCGTTGATGCGTAAGTGAGGTAAATCCATCCATTTTTTGAATACTCTGGATGAAGGGCTACATCCAATAACCCACCTTGACCTCTATTATATACCTTAGGAATATTACCGATTAGAGTTTTTTTTCCGTTTGCAAAATGAATCAATTTCCCTTCTTTTTCGGTGATTAAAATACTTTTGTCAGGAAGGAAGGTGAAGCCCCATGGAATCTGTACCTCATCGACGAACAGCTCAGCTGTAAAAACAGACTTTTTTGGGGTAGTTACCTTGTTGTCAGTATTTTGTGCGCAAGAAAAATTTAGCGTTACAACGAATAAAAGGTTGACTATAATACTATTTTTCATATACAGGCGTTAGAAATATATTAGAGAACACATGATTATTTAAAAGTTAAAATATAAGCAAAAAATTACACCAAAGAACTAATTAGATCCCAAATCGACTTTGTTCTTAAAAACGAAACTTAACCTATGCTTCCAAAACAACAGCGGTATGCGCTGTATGTACTATTTCTGATTGTTCTTTCAGTAATTGGTACTACGGCTTTAGCCAACTCTAAAGTAACTACTTTATACGAAAAGGTGGCTCATGTAATCGAAAAGGCTGTTTCGGTTTCTACCAACAACCAAACAACATTAGAAAATAAAATTACATCCAAGTCTAGCTTAGCGGCTCCGGCAATGTTTACTACTGTTATAGTAGGAGCAGATGATACGGAAACTTGTAATGACAACGGATTTACGATTGCACGGTTTAATCTATGTGGTGATTATGATGATCGTTTAATTAGTTTGTCTGGCGGCCCGTATAGTTCGGTTTCATGGGAGGTACTAGGTGGTTCTTGTTCTTCAGATGTAAATACCGAATGTCCAAATACAACAAGTTCTTGTTATTCTTCAGTTGGTTCTGGTCAAACATTTAATATAGACGCTAGCTCTGTACCTTCAACTTCAGGTGCAGAATATAAAGTTGTTGTAGATGGACAACCATACTACTTTAAAGTAAAGAAAAGTACCATAACACAAACATATCAAAAACAAGATTATATCTGTGGTGTAGATGGTAGAATTCAAATTACCAATCTTTCTAGTGCTTATGAGTTTAGTATTGACGGAGGTTCTTCTTGGCAAGGTGCTATTTTTTCTAACTTAACTCCTGGTACATATAATATTTTAGCAAGATTAAAAAATACGGCAAATACTTGTGAGTATCCTTATGAACCTATAGTAATAGAAGAAAAGGAGATTGAAATTACTACTACTTTTACAGATGCTTTATGTAGTGGAGATACGGGTACTATTACGGTAACCGCTTCTAATGTTCCCGGACCTTATAAATATACATTATTGAATTCTAGTGGGGTTGCCCAAGAATTTACTGCATTTATTTCAACAAACCCTTATACTTTTTCAGCAGTAGGTTTTGGTACTTATACGGTACAAGTTGAAACCCAACAGTGCACTGGTGATCCTTTAAACGGTATAGATCCGCCAAGACAAAGTTTAGATATCAACGGAAATCCCATGACAATTGGTGCAGGTGCATCAGCTTTAGATGCTTCTACGGAGGTAAATAGTAGTTTTGGTTGTTCTAATATTTCTAGTGTAGATATTACTTTAAATACATCAGGTGGTTCTGCTCCCTATACCTTTACGGTAAATGGTGGACCGGTACAACCTTCATTTGGAGATGCCGCTACAGATTCTGGTTCAACAACGTATACGGTGAACACCGCAGGAACGTATGATTTTGTAATTACAGATAGTAACGGTTGTATTATTAATGCTTCTTCAGATGTAGAAGATTTATTACCACCGGATGTAAGTGTTGCCGGTATTGATGGTACTTGTAGTAACGGAGGTGCAAAATTAGAGTTTACTATAAATAATGGTAGAGGTTATAATATCTCATTTAGAGAAAGTGCTTCTGAACCATGGGTAAGTACACCACAAATTTCAGTAGCTGCAGGTACGTATGCTGATATTGAAGTAAGGTATCAACAAGGTGCGTTTGAGTGTACATTAGATTTGCCATCTGTAACGGTTGATACTGTAGGTTCATTAACGGGTAGTGCCACAAAAGTTTCTGATGTAACATGTTCTGGAGCAGGAAATGTAGGTGGACAAATTGATTTTGTTGGTCCTTTTTCCGGTGGTTCAGGTAGTGGATATGTATTTAGTATTGATGGAGTTAACTTCTCTACAATAACTTCTTATACGGATTTAGCTGCGGGTACTTATACTCCTATTATTCGTGATGCAGGTGGATGTAGATTAGAATTGACAGCAATTGAAATTTTAGATGTTGATCCACCTACAGACTTAGATTTTGCACAGAGCAATACTAGTTGTGCTGCGGGTACTACAGATGTTCAGTTGACACCAACAAGCAACGCTGCAATCAATAGATATGAAATTATTAGTCCGGCTTATGTTGATAACGGTACTAATGATACATTTACTGGGTTAATGACTTCTCAGGCATATATTTTTCAGATTACTGATGTTAATGGATGTTCTTACACAGAAGGTTTTAGACCTGTAGAAATCAGTTCTATTAGAGTTCAAGTTAAATCAGGTGGAGACTTAAGAGTGTGTAACGGTGCTACCGATGGTAGTGGAACTTTTATAGTTGACGGTTTCGCAAACAATTATACTTTTGATATTAATGGTGGTGCAACTAGTGCTCCACAAAGTGATCGTGAAGTAGACTTGCCATTATCTGGAGCAGATACTTATACAATTACGGTAACTGATGCTGATACAGGTTGTACAGATACTATTTCTTTTGATATAAATGAAGCGCCGGTTTTAGATTTATCTACTAGTACGGTAACAGCTATGAGCTGTGCCAATGGAAATTTAGGAGCGGTAAGAGCGGAAGCAATTGGAGGTTGGGGTACATATAGATACACTTTAATCCAGCCTGTAGGACCACAAATAGGACCAAAATCAGGAAGGACTTTTAGTAACCTTTCTGCAGCGGGAACATACACATTAACTGTTGAAGATGCTGAAGGTTGTACAGATACATTCACATTTGATTTAAATCCTATTGATGCACCAAGTATAGCATTAGATGGTCCGTCTTCAGATTTTTGTTTTGTTGCAGGTACTGGAGCAACTGTAGCGGTTACTTCTACAGCGGGTACAGCAGCAATTGGAACACATCAATATAGAATTAATGGAGGGGCACTTCAACCAACTCCAACTTTTGCCGGACTTTCTCCTGGTAATTATACGATTGAGGTTGTTGATGGTAATGACTGTTCAGATAGTCTTTCGGTAACAATTGCCCCACAACTGAGAGTAAATACAAGTATTGTAGCTGAAATACCTTGTGGTGGAGCTGATGGTAGAATTGAAGTAAGTGTTAATGGAGGTTACACTTCTGGTGCTGGGGCTAAACAGTATGAAGTTAGTTCTGATGGTGGTGCTACTTTTGGTGCGGCAATTCCACTTACAACCAATACTTTTGATTATAATACTAATGTACCTGGAGATTATGTTTTCAGAATTACGGATAATAATACGACAAGTAGTGGTTGTGTAGCACAGTCCGTTGCTATCACCTTAAATCCTCCTCAAAATATTGCTGCTGCATCTTATGTTGCTAGACCGGTTAGTTGTAGTTCAACAAATAACGGTTCTGTAACTATTATACCAGATGCTACTAGCGGAGTACCACCATACGAAGTTAATTTCAACGGAACGGGATGGGCTTCAGAAACGGTATATTCCAACTTAACGGTAGGTACATACTCATACTTGGTTAGAGATGCCAGAGGTTGTGAAACCCCGGCCGATACTTTTGATATTGTATTGGATAACACCCCACCACCTGCAACTACGGTCTCTGAAGTTCAAGCGGTTTGTGGCGGTAGCGGACCAGTTAGTGGTGGTGTCAGTATTGATGCTGTAACTGACGGTACGGCAAATTATACATTCATAGTTGAAGATAATACAGGGGTAGAGATTACGAGAATGGAAGATGTTGATCCTACTGCATTACCTGTACAAATTTTAGATCCACTTCTAGTAACAGGAGATTATACGGTAATAACAATTGATGCAAATGGTTGTACGGATATTGATACTGTTTCTATTACTTCTAACGAAGTAGTAATTACGCCAATACCACCACCAGCACCGGCAGATTGTGATGATACTGCTTTTACGTATGCAGTTACCGTAAGTGGAGGTTCTGGGACCTATCAAATAAGATTAATAGATCAACCAGGTTTTTATAACTTGAATGATACGCCAACGGTTAACGATCATACTTTTAGTAATACTTCAGATGGTATTCAGTACGGAGTAGCTTATACTGTTGTTGTTTTAGATGTTGTTACAAACTGTACGTATGAGCAGGAAATTCCTCCTGTAGATGCGCCTTCAACATTAGATGTTACAGCAACTTCAACGCCGGGGGCATGTGATGTAAACAGAAATGGAGAAATAGCTTATGAAATAATAGGGTATACAATTGGTGATAATTTAAGAATAGAATTAATAGATAATTCAGACGGCTCAAGTATTATACTTGAAAATTCTGTAACAACGACAGCATTACCTTATACAGGTACATATGCAGAATTACCGGGTAGCTATCAGATATTGGTTGAAAACTTAACCGATACTTGTACAGATGCCTCAGGCGTAATCATAGAACAAAATTTACCTGATATTGATATTTTGCAGGAAGTTCCTGCAAACTGTAATGCATTTGGTCAGGTAACCGTTCAGGGTAGAGGTGGTTCAGGTGGACCATACGAATTTGCCTTTATGGATACAGGTGTGCCTCCTTCTGGTTGGACGACGGATACAACGTTCTCGGCAGCTGATGGTACTTATGATGTTTATGTAAGAGACGCAAGTGGTTGTACTTCTTTTGATATAGCTACTATTATTTCATTAGATCCAGATTTACCAATTCCAACATTTGCAGTAGTAAATCAATGTGATCCTACGTCAACTGCTTTTGATATTACGGTGAGAGTACCTAGTTCTGTTAACACTCCAAGATTCACTTTGGGTGGTGATGAGCAATTACCAACTGTAGTCGGTTCATTTTGGGAATATACTTATGTTGTTAGTAGCCCTGGTGATTATGTAGTAGATGTAGTAGATGCCAATGGTTGTACTAGTGAAGGTATTGCTACGGTTTACGATTTCTTATCGGCTACTGGTAGATTTTCAACAGATAGTACTTGTAATGACGCAGATGGGGAAATTACAATTTCAACTACTGGAGGTAGTGGTGATTTTGAATTTGAGTTAACAGGTGTTGATTATAATTCAAATGCCGTTGGACCCTTAACACAAAATAATAATCCAGTTTTTACAGGGCTTGCTCCTGGTACTTATGAGGTTTTAATAACTGACAATATAGTTAACGATGGTGCTGGTTTCTGTGAAACTACGGTTACAAACATTGTTCTAAATCAAGCTGCACAACCAGTAATTGTTTCAGAAGAAGCAATTGATATTAGTTGTAGAGATGAAAATGATGGGTCTATAGAGGTAGTAGTTGGTCCGGCAAATGCGTTGGTGCCATTTACATCCCAAGACACTCCTATAACTTATATCTTAAATGATGTTAGTTCGGGAACTACAGAGGTGACAAGAAATAATACTGGTGCTTTTTCAGATTTACCAGCAGGTGATTATCAAGTTCAGGTGGTAACGGCACGTAATTGTGAGGTGCTATCTGCTGTACATTCAATTACAAATCCTGATGCATTTAGCATTACGGCAAGTGCTGCAGATTTTGCTTGTGAGCCAGGTGCAAATAGATATAGTTCTACAATCATCAACGTAAATGTAGTAGATGCAGGTACTGTTGGTTCAGGATATCAATATAGTATCACTGGTTTTGAAAATTATCAACCTGGTAATACATTTGAAATTATTGATGACGGTAGCGCACAAAATATCACTGTTTATGCTATTGATGGAAATGGTTGTCAGACTACATTTGACGTTCCTACTATCAATCCACCTACAGATGTTGTTCCAACTATTGTTGAAGTAGATATTTTAAATTGTAGAGATGATGAGCGTGTACGTATAGAAGTAGCGGGTACAACTGATTTTACGGTGAATACGGTTTCGGTTACTGCGGTTGCTCCAGTAACGAATACAGCAGGTAACAACTATGTTGATGTGTTCTTGCCGGATGTAGGTGATTACTTGTTCGAGATTGTTGATAATACCGTAGGTTGTACCTATCCAATGCCTGTGCATACGGTAAATACTCCTATTGCTCCTACAGTATTAATTAGCGAGGCTAAACCGGTTAGCTGTGCGGTACCTGGTAATGATGGTGCTTTGTTCATTACGGTTAGCGATTATGTAGGTGTATTTGATTACATCGTTTATGAGGCTACCGATGATGCTAGAACAACACCTTTGGCTTCAGGAACTTTTGATACCAATAATTTCCCTGATATCAATGGTGACGAAGCTAGAATAGATAATCTAATAGGTGGTAACTTAATTGTTGATATAATTTCTATAGATACACCGTTCTGTTCAGGTACCAGTAATGTTACCAATATCAGAACTCCTAATGGTGAACTTCAAGTTACTGCAGAATCTATAGGTAATGTTAGTTGTACTAATAATACCGGTGAAATTATAGCTACCGGTACTGGTGGTTGGGATACTACTGCATATGAGTACAGATTGTTAATGAGCACTGATGGTGGTTCTAGTTATACTACTGAAGTAGCTACATTCTCTAACGATAATGAGTTTACAGGTTTGTCTTTCGGTTTTTATGAAGTAGAAATCAGGGATGTGGAAGGTTGTACAAATACTGTTGAAATAGAATTGGAAGAAGTTCCTCAAATTATTGCAGGTATAAGAGAGCCACAAACTTTAGATTGTCCTAATGGTAACAATGCAGTATTAGAAGCTTATGATACTACTTCGGGTGATGCTATTACTGCTACGCCTGGTGCAAGCGGAGGTTTTCCTGGTGCTGGTTACAATTACACTTTATTATATTTAAGTGGTGATGATAACACAGCTGTTGTGTCTGAAAGTGGATTGCAAAATACACCAACTTTCATTGGTGACAGTGGTGGTTATATTAGTGCTGGTTGGTATGCAATAGAAGTATCTTCTAGTTTTGGGTGTTCATTTGTAACTGATGCTTACTATGTTGATCCCCCACCACCAATTCAACCATTATTGGTACAAACAAGAGTACCTGGTTGTGGTGGAGATGGTGAAATGAGAATGACTGTTGAGAATCCTGATCCTTTATTTACTTATGAATATTTAAGAGTTGAAAATGGAGTGACCATTGGTACTTATCAGCCTATGACGAGTAATTCTGTAACTATTACAGGAGTTCAGGGTATTACATATCAGTTTGATGTAAGAAAAGTAAATGGTGCGGGTGCTTGTCCTGCAATTCGATCAAATGGTATTACCATGACCGATGCTACAGGTATTACTTTACTTCCAAATTTGCCGGATGATATTTCTTGTGCATCTGAATTAGATGGTAGAATAGAGTCATTTGTTAACGGTGGTGTAGGTGCAGATTTATTTTACCTGTATGAAGGTGATCCTGTAGATGCTTTTAATCCTGCTGCAACAGCAACGGTAATTAGAGGTCCTCAAGATAACGGAACATTTGAAGGTCTTCCTGAAGGTACAGAATATTATATAGCGGTAACTAGTGGAGCTACTTGTATGGATATTGCTGGTCCTTTTGAAATAATTAGACCTGATCCTATTATCTTCGATGCAGTTCCAACAAATGTTACTTGTAACGGTGAAGAAGATGGTACCATAACAGTATCTGTAAGTGCTGGTGGCGAAGGCTTAATTCAATTTGCAATTGCACCAAACTTCAATGAATTCTTTAGTGATGCCGATAATCCGGGTACGTATACTTTTGATGAACTTGCGGCTGGTACTTATGAGATTTTGATTAAAGATGACAATGGCTGTTTTGAAAAAGATTTTATTACGGTAGAGGAGCCAGACCAATTACAAGTAATCAATATTGAGACAACAGATGAATTATGTATTGGCGCCAATGATGGTACCGTAGTTTTTGATATTGTTGGTGGTACTCCTTTTGATGATGTTTTAGTTAATCCTACTCCTTATTTTGAGTATAAAATTGAAATGATTGATCCGGTAGACGAAACGGGAACGGCAGTTTTTGCTCCTTATAACGGAGAAATTATAGAGGATTTACAGGGTGGAGCGTCGTATATTATATATATACAAGATGCCAACTTGTGTACAGCATCAGAGTTGTTCACTATTGATATTGGGGTAGATTTAACTGCAGAACCACAAGTACAATACGGTTGTGAGGGTATTTTCCCGAATAGTACAACAACTATTCAGTTAGATAATACCAATTTGCTATCTGAGTTAATGTTTGCATTAGATCCTATTGATCCTACCGATGCGATAACCGCAAATGCAAATGATGAGTATGTATGGGGAGATTTACCGGCAGGTGATCATACGGTTTATATTTATCACGAAAACGGATGTACTAATTTTGTGGAGTTCAGTATTGATGCATACGAGCCTTTAAGCTTAGTAGTTGATAAAACAGGACCAAATGAAGTTCAAGCTTTTGCAGAAGGTGGTTATGGAGACTATGAATTTTTCTTTAACGGACAATCTTACGGTGCCGAAACTACATTTACAACCAATGAAAGCGGAATGGTAAATGTTCGTGTAAGAGATGCAAGAGGTTGTGAGCTAGAATTGAGTGTACCGTTCGAATTTACAGGTATGCTAGAATTCCCTAATTTCTTTACTCCTGATGGAGATAACCTTAATGATATTTGGTCACCAAAGAATAGAGATCTTTTTGATGGTGTTGAGGTTAGAATATATGACCGTTATGGTAGAGTAGTGGCTGTATTAGATGAAGTTAGCGGTTGGGACGGTACCTATGAAGGTAAAGAAGTGCCAACAGGAGATTACTGGTACGTGGTAAATGCTAATAGCAATGAGCTGAAGTATGTAGGTCACTTTACTTTATACAGATAAATAAAACAGAAAAATATATTTGAAAAAGAGGATGCATTTTGCATCCTCTTTTTTTGTTTAAAAATGTAACGATTAAGTTTTTGAAATCTTTACCGTCTAACTTTCTGAACGCGAATTAACCTAAAACTACAATTACTTTTAAGGAACTTGTTTTTAGGGTACATTTGATAGCAAATTAAGATTTCACAGATGAGGGCAATTGCATATATTATTTTATTGGTTATTTTTCAAAGTTGTGCATCTCAAGCAAAGCCTGTTCTAATAGATTCAGCTATGCAAACGAACGTAAAAGAGAATCTTGCCTATTATCTTTATTACCCTGAAGACTATGAAGAGGAACCTGAAAAAGAATTTCCAATTCTATTGTTCTTACACGGTGGTGGTGAGTCTGGTGATAGTTTGGTTACTGTAAAAAGAAACGGTCCGCCAAAATTAATAGTGCAAGGTAAAAAATTTCCTTTTTTGATATTGGCACCGCAGAACCCTAATGCGAAAAAGTGGTGGAATACAAGAGCTGTAAAACAGTTATTAGATTCTATTGTGGAGACTAATAGGATAGACAAACGTAGAATTTATTTAACCGGATTAAGTAGAGGAGGAGGAGCTGCCTGGGAATTGGCAGTTCAATATCCTGATACTTTTGCCGCTATGGCGGTAGTATGTGGCATGGCACCTTTACCTTATGCCTCTTGGATAAATAGGAAAATGCCTATGTGGGTTTTTCATGGAGAGAAAGATAAATCTATTCCCTTTTCCGAATCAGAAAATATGGTCGCCAAATTAAAGGAAATGGGCTATGAGGTCATCTTTACTAGATATCCTAACGTTGGTCATAACGCATGGATTAAAGCCTATGAAACCGAAGCTTTATATGATTGGTTTGTTGATCAAGAGTTGAGGTAAAGCCCTATTTTTCTTAATTCTTCTGAAATACCTTAATTGAATCTCTATTTTGAGTGACTATATAATATGGCTTTTCTTTAATGTCACTGTTGACCTTTACAATACTTTTTGAATCTCCAGGTACCAAAAATCCGCTTTTAGATGTCTCAATAGATTTGAACTTTCCCTTTCCATCATTCTCTAATAATAGCCCATTAAATGCATCATTTCTACCTATAAAAACTTCATTTCCAAAATTGTTGCCAACCAACAAAAGATCTTTGTAGCCATCATTATTATAATCCAAAAATGTAATTCCGTTTATTGGGGCTACTTGAGCTTCAATAGGCAGTGGACTATACTTAAATGTACTATCGCCATTATTTTCTATTATTATACTATTATCAAAATTTCCAATCAATTTAGTAGAACCTTCTAATTCATCATCAGTGAATAAAGTAGAAATCGTTGCTTTAGAATATGCCTTGAATGTGTTGAATTTTGCTCTAAAAATTGGACTTTGTCCGTTTAAGTCTCCCCAAAAATTTACAGGAAATGCTTTGTAGGTAGGTTTATCAAAACTGTCTTTAAAATAAGCGAACATTACGGGGTCTATAGTGCCGTTGTCATCAAAATCTTTTGCGACTACGGTAACTGGTCTTTCTTCCGAAGGTTGATAAAAATTATTCATACCTAAATTACCTACTACAAAATCTATATCGCCATCATTATCTATGTCGGTTTGTGCAATGCTTTCCCACCAACCCGAAAGTTTTTCAATACCTGTTTTATCCAGTTTTTTGAAATTGGCACCATTATTTTTAAAAATAGAAATGGGCATAAATTCACCAATGACTATTAAATCATCATAACCATCTAAATCAATATCTGCCCAAACAGCATCTGTGACCATACCTACGTTACCTAAATCAGGTGCCATACTTTTAGTTACATCTTCTAGTACACCATTGTGGTTTTTTAATAGAAAGCTTTTTTCGGTATTAGGGTATTGTGAATAAGGAGTTCTACCACCAACAAACAGATCAACGAATCCGTCTTTATTAAAATCTGAGACGGTTACGATTGATCCGCTAGTATTAATTGTAGGCATCTTATTCGTTGCAACCTCAAAGTTTCCTTGACCATCATTTACTAATAAACGATGATTGTAATTAGTACTCCCTTGATTAAATTCATTACTACCAGAGACTAGGTACATATCTAAATCACCATCGTTCTCTAAATCGAACAATGCAATACTTTCCTCTTCATATGTTTTGTTTTCTTCATCATCAAATAAGTTTTGTTGAGTGAACTTACCTGTTGAGTTTTGAAAGAATATTTGAGGTGACTTACCGGAAGAACTACCAATGATAAAATCTTCAAAACCATCTCCATTCATATCTCCCACGGCTGTTATAGGACCATTTTGAGTTAATTTATGTGGTATTGTTCGTTGAATATTGTAATCAATGAAATCTTTTTCTTCATGTATGTATGACAATCCTAAATCGCTTGAAACCTCTTTAAAAATGGTATTTTCTTTTTTAGGAACAAATGGAAAACTTAATTTTTCTTGGGCTATTGAAATTGCATCTTCGTAGTCAAGAATTATTCTTTGATTTGCTTTAACATTAGATATTTTTTGAAACTTATAATCTGGCCATAGTATTTCAATTGATGTTATTTGTTTTATGTTTCCTAGACCAAAATGCATGATATCTTCAACGGTAGACATATAGCCTCTATAGGTATGATGTTCCTTATATTGAAATGTATTATCATCAAACCTTAAAACAATTTTTGCACCTGTTTTTTGAGATTTTGAAGGGGAATCTTTAAGGTCTACACTTAAGTAATTATGTTGACCATCTTTTAGGTCAGTTTTGTTTTGAAAGATTAATGCTTCGTCGTTTATATTATTGACGATATAATCTAAATCACCATCATTATCTAAATCAGCAAATGCAGCGCCATTAGAAAAAGATGCTATTCCAATGCCCCAATCTTCACTAACATCTGTGAATTGATTGTTGGTATTGTTTTTATATGCGTAATTAGGAATCTTTATTTTTGGAATGGAATCTAAAATTTGAGCAGGACTTAAATATCTACTAACGTTAAATTTGAAGTCACCAAAATCTAAGTCCGTGATATCTCTTGGGAACCCATTTGTAATTAATAAATCTTCATAACCATCATTGTCCATATCAGCAAATAAGGGAGACCAGCTCCAATCTGTTTTAGATACACCTGCCATTAACCCAATTTCACTAAACGGTACGTTGTTTCCATTACCTTTTTGTAACATGTTTCTGGTATGTTGGTATTCATAACCAAAACGGTCATTTAGAATATACTCTGTGTATTTATTTCCTGCTAATGTTGTTTTTAACCTTTCATTAGTTTCACCAAGCATATCTAAGGTGATGATATCTAAATACCCATCATTGTTGTAGTCAGAAATATCATTGCCCATAGAAAACTTACTTTGGTGTTTAATGTTTTCTTTTATCTTGTTAGAAAATGTACCGTCTTGATTGTTAACGTATAGAATATCATTTGACAGATAATCATTACTTACATAAATATCTGGCCAACCGTCATAATTTAAGTCAGCAATCGAAAGCCCTAGTCCATAACCTTCTATAGTTATACCTGCCTCTATAGTAACATCTGAAAATGTACCATCACCATTATTTTTATATAATTTATCATTGCTTAATGCAGAACCGTCAGTAATTTTTTTTCTAAAATTAGAAGGTAAAATATGTACATCAACATTGTTTAAAACATACAAATCTAAAAGACCATCTTTGTTGTAATCTAAGAAAGATGCACCCATACTATTGCCAGATTCTTCAAGACCATATTCTTTGCCCATATTTTTAAAAGACGGTATACCGTTATCATCTAAACCTTGATGTATAAACAGTATATTTTTCTTTTCTTGTTCACTGTTCAACATTGCAGAGCATACGTAGATGTCTAGAAAACCATCATTGTTTATATCTGCCAAAGCAACACCAGTATTCCATTTGTTAAGGGCTTCTATTCCAGATTCTTTAGAAATATCTTTAAATTTAAAATTGCCTTCATTTAAATAAAGCTTATTTGAAACTTGATTTCCACTGAAGAATATATCTGGTTTTTGGTCATTGTTAAAATCACCTATAGCGACACCACCTCCATTAAATATGTATTCACTTGTTAATATATTGAAGCTATCCGTTTCTACAATTTTATTATTGAAGTCGATTCCGGAATTTGAACTTGGTACAACCTCAAATAATGATTCGCTTTGTTTCTTACAATGTGTCGCATTTAGTAGAAATATAACTAATAATACGGCTAATAAAATACGTACAGATTTTTGTTTTAAAGTAGTAGTTATAGGTGTGTTCAATGTTTGATGAGTTAGTTGAAATAAGAGTTAAAAAAATGGTGATTGATTGTAGATTGCCAAATTAAATCCAATCATTTTATCAAGTACCAAAGTAATATTTTTGAATAGAAAATCATAGTAGTAAGCCTATTTACTTAAAGCATTTACGACTAGTTTTATTTGATTTTAAGTGATTTTTTGGGAGGTTGGTCTTTATTGTTATTTTAGAAATTCGAGATAATTATGATAAGCATTTGGTATGTTTAAAATAAAAAAAGCAGGACATTAAAATGTCCTGCTTTTAAAAATAATAAGAATAAATATTATTTAGTATCCAGGGTTCTGTTCAAGAATACCACCACTTAAATCTATTGCAGATAAAGGAATTGGTAAAACTTCATTTTTAGCTTCAAAAGCATTAGCCTTTGTGCCGAAGTTCGCAATAGTACGGCTTTCATTTGAAATATACTCATTGATTACTTCCACTCCGTTACCCCATCTGTATAAATCGAATAGGCGATGACCTTCCATACCAAGCTCTAAACGTCTTTCATGACGAACCGCTTTTCTTGCAAATGCTTGATCGGCAAAACTTGTGTAAGGTTCAATAACGTAATTGGCAGCATCAGCATCACCTGCTTCATTCTGAACATAGGTCATGTTTTTAGCTCTATTACGAACCATGTTAACCCATGTTAGGGCAGAAGCCAGGTCATTAGTTTCTACAGCTGCCTCAGCACCCATTAATAGAACATCTGCAAAACGAATTATATGATAGTTGATACCTGCATGTTGTTGTCCCCATGCACCCGTACCTTGGTTGTCTGTATCACCAGATTGGTAAACGTTCTTAGCTGGTAAGTATGGGCCTGAGATATCTGAAAAAGTTGCACGTATCCATGAATGTCCAGGGAAAGTACCATAACGGTTATAATCAACACCTCTTCTACCAACGGTATAATCTAACCTTGGATCTAATGGACCGGTATGAGGAGTAAATGCGTCTTCATCTTCAATTCCGTAATCATTAGCTACGTCAGATTGGTTGAAAGTATCTAATAAAGGAAGACCAGTAGTTCCGTCAGTTTGGAAAGCATTCACCAAATCTTGAGACGGTTGGTAAAAACCACAACACGAACCAAATGGCCCTGGGTTAGGGAAATTCAATACCCCTCCAATATTACCGTTGAATGATTGACCATCATCAGCAGTAAACTGAATTGCAAAAACTGCTTCAGAACTATTTTCTCCTGTACTTTCAAAATTAGCTACAAACTCAGGGTTTAAGCTATAAGGGCCATTGTTGATGACATCTTCTAATAAAGCGAAAGCTTCAGCCCATTCAGATTGTTGTAAATGAACCTTACCTAAATATGCTTGTGCAGCCCAAGAAGTTGGTCTTCCTGATTGTGCTTGTGTAGCAGGTAAATTGTCCATTGCAAATTGTAAATCAGCTTCAATTTCATCCCAGATTGGTCCTGGGTTAGGCTGGTTAAATTCTGTATTTGCATAGTTTTCTTCAGAAATGTAAGGTACATTTCCGTAAATTCTTTGCAATTCAAAATTAAAATGACCTCTTAAAAAACGCGCCTCTGCTAATTTGCCAGTTAAATCTGCATCTTCAATAGTAGCTATTAAGGCAATTACTGCGTTAGCTCTGTTTACACCGGCAAAAATAGATGACCATTTTCCTAAAACGTAAGGGTTACCTGTAGTCCAGTTGTAAACTTCCATCTCAAATAGGTCAGCTTGATCACCATCAGTACTACCTTTGTGAGCGTCATCTGCAACAACGTCAAACCACCAGTTATCTCCACTTGCTGCAAAACCATTTCCTGCAAGGTTGTTACGTATACCATCAAGAGTAGAATATGCTCCAATTAAAAGGAGTTCAACACCATCTTCATTTTGTACTGCAGCGTCACTAAGAGCACCAACTGCAGGCTGCTCTGTAAAATCATCACTACATGCGCTTATAACAGCGAATAGTGAAAATAAATAAATTAATTTCTTTTTCATTTTTTTACAATTTTAAATTAAATCCAAGTGTAAGAATTCTTGATTGTGGTACAACCTGACTATCTACACCTAATGTTAAGTTATTACCGGTAACTGATGAAATGATCTCTGGATCAAAGCCATCATATCCTGTAACAGTAAGTAAATTTGTGGCTTGTACGTAAACACGTAATAAGTCAAGACCAATCTTATTTGTTATCTTATCAGGAAAAGCATAACCTAATTGAACATTTTTTAAACGTAAGTAAGAACCATCTTCTACAAAGTATGAATTTGGTTGTGTTTCACTATTCTGGATAGAATTACTTAATGCTGGTAAAGTAGCATTCGTATTTGTTGGTGTCCAAGAATCTAAAACTCTTACACTTCTGTTACCGTCAACGAAAGTTGGGAAGTCAGTAAATATTTTAGTGTAATTATAAATATCATTTCCTTGAGAACCTTGTAAGAATAATGAAAGGTCAAAAGCTTTATATCCTAAGTTAAAGTTGAAGCCATAAGTGAAATCTGGATGTGGAGAACCAATAAAAGTTCTGTCATCATCGTCAATTACTGTGTCACCGTTTACATCTCTGTATTCAAATCTACCTTCGTCTGTAAAACCAATTACTTCTCTACCAAAGAAAGAAGAAATAGGCTGACCAACTTGCGTTCTAGATACAGCACCACCACGGAAACTGTCATCACCAGTTTGGAATTCACTGATCCAATCAGTTACTTCATTTTTGTATTTAGAAAAGTTTACATCGAAACCATATTTCCATCCAGATGTAGTTTCATCTTTATAACGAAGATTGATATCAAAACCTGTGTTTGTTACATTACCTGCATTTACATATGGTGCACCTGCATCGATAGCTGTTGTACTAATTAAACTGTTATCTTGAACAATTAAATCTTTGGTTTTAATGTTGAACCATTCAAAATCCAAGTTCAATTTGTCATTGAAAAAACCTAGTTCAATACCTGCATTAATCGCTTCACTAGTTTCCCATTTTAAATTTGGGTTACCAACTGCGGATAACAATGCTCCCGTTGCTATAGAACTACCATCAATGGCGTAATTAGATAAACTTTCATTTAATGAAGAAATGTTAATAGTAGGGTTACTAGCTGGTAAAGATTGGTTACCTAATTGACCCCATGATCCTTTTAATTTGAACCAGCTTAAAGCTGAGTCAGAAGAAATGAAATCTTCTTTACTAACTACCCAAGCACCACTTATAGAAGGGAAGGTGTCACTTTTGTTATCTCCAGCAAAACGTGAAGATGTATCGTTACGTAAAGTACCTGTAATAAAATATTTGTCAGCATAAGAATATGTTGCAGATCCAAATAAAGAATACAAGCTGGTAGTTGCGTCATATGCATTGTCAATATTAGGTGTTCCGCTACCATTGTTTAATAAGTAGAAATCTGGTGTTTCAAATAAGAAACCGGTTCTACTTACTTGCTTTCCTTTTACACCATCTTCAACAGATTCAATACCTACTAAAGCATCAATTTTACTGTTTTCAAATGTTTTTTTATAGTTTAAGGTATTTGTAAAAGTCCATGAGTAACCATCTTGGTTTAGTTCTGTAAGTTGGTTTGTTCCTAATGGCTCGCTGTGCTCAGGGTCTAATGCTTGAAAACTACGAGTATTGAACGAGTTTATAGTACCACCAAAATTAGTTTTGAACGTAAGTCCATTTGCTATTTCAGCAGATAAATAAATATCACCTAAAACCCTAAGTGTTTTGTTGAAGTTGTCACTTGCTCTACCTAATTGTGCTAAAGGACTTCTAGAGTTACCTGTACCTTGCGCCCCAGTACCTGCAAAATTACCGTTATCATCATATAATGGTATTAACGGGCTACTTCTTACTGCTTCTTCATATCTAGCTCCGGCTCCACCTTGGTTTCCGTTAGAATAAGCCGTACTAAAGTGTTGACCAACACGAACTTTGTCTCCAAGTTTAAATTCTGAGTTTAATCGAATTTGACCTATTTTATAAAATGTATTTACAAGATTACTTGGATTGTTCAAGAAATTAGCAGAAAGTGAATATTTACTATTTTCTTCACCATTCGCAACAGAGAAAGCTACACTTTGAATAATTGAAGTTCTTGTGATAGCATCTATCCAATCTGTACCATTAGGGTCTACAGAAGCAGAAGCATCACCTCTTACGATAGGATCATAAGAAACTACTCTGGTGTAACCATTTAATGATGAAGGAACAACTGCAGATGAACCATTACCATATTGAGGATGATCAAATACTGTTCCATCGTTTGCCGAACTTTGAAACAAGACATCTCCTAATTGTTGTGCATTTAAAAATTCAGGAGTGTTCGCTATTGAAGAAAACCCAGTATATGTATCAACAGATACTATTGGTTTATCCATATTATAACCACCACCTTTAGTTGTGATAATTACTACCCCGTTAGATGCTCTTGCACCGTATATAGCAGCAGCACCATCTTTTAAGACGTTCATTTGGTCAATATCATTAGGGTTGATACTGTTCAATACAAATGGGTCATCTGTTTGTAGACCGTCAATAATAAACAATGGGTTGGTATTGTTACTAGTACCAAAACCACGAATGTTAATTTTTGGTGGGCTACCTGGTGTTGCGTTTTGTACAACAGTTACACCACTTACACGACCTTGTAATGCAGATGCGGCATTAACCACTGGTGCTTTTGTTGCTTCAGATACATCTACAGATGCTACTGAACCGGTTAGGTCACCTCTAGTTTGCTGAGAGTACCCTAGTACAATAACTTCGTCAAGGGCTGCAGCATCTTCGGCTAAAGTTGCGTTTACGCTTGATTGACCGTTTACAGCGATCTCTGTACTTTTAAATCCTATATAGCTAAATACTAATGTGGCACCATCAGATACGTTTAAGCTATAGTTACCATCAAAATCTGTTTGTGTACCATTAGTTGTACCTTTTTCTACAACATTGGCTCCAGGCAGGGGTTGGCCAGTGTCATCTAAAACGGTTCCCGTAATAGTAGATTGAAGTGTTTTTACTTCAACCTCTTTTGAAGTACTTGTGTTTTCATTTGCTTGTACCATTTGGGTACCTAAGCAAACAAGCATTGATAAAACTCCAGATTTAATAAAGGATGACCTTTTACTGGATTTCATCAACGTGTAATCACGTTTTTGACTCATAATTGTTGTTGTTTGTTAGTTTAAATTAAATGCTTGGAAATTGAGCTTCTAAAATTTTTAGTTGCAGTCTTTAAATGTTAAAAAAATCAAAATCCGGTATAATAATAGCACTTTTCCTTTAAAAATGAATAATTCAACAGTGTTAATTTTCGAAGGTCATAAAACTAAACAAGGCTATTGTTATTGTAATAATCTGTATTAATAGCTGTAATTAATAGGATATCAATAATTTAGAGCTTCAATAATTTGAAATTTGCTAAGTTAATTTTTTAACAATTTAATTACATTGTGTAAGAAAAAAACTACATAAAATTTCAAATTTACAACGTTGTAGTAGGTGGTTTTTTGTACTCAAAAATTGCTTGAAAGCAAAGCCTGGTAAAAATATATGGATGTACTTTTTAAAGCGTTTAAATTTGAAAAGAAGAAATTACTATTAAATTTCCATCTAATTTTGTGGTACAGAATAGGTAGTTTTTTCCACCGTCTTTAAGTGCGAGTTTTTTTCTGATTTCGGCTACAGAATCTGGGAAATTCCTTGTAGTGATATTGGCTTTTTTAATGCCTGATTTTTTTAATGATTTTTTAGAGTAATCATAAATATGTTCAACTTTGAATGTTCGCCCTGGGAACTCAATTAATTTTTCTGATGTGTAAAGGTGAGAATTGGGGTGAATTTTATTTAGGTTGAAGTGATTTCCTAAATACTGAAACGAGCCAGATTTTAAAATAGATGCATTTGGCTCATATATATAGCTTAATGGTTCTGAATATTTAGGTATTGCATTTACTTCATCGCTTAAATAGAAATTAAACTGCTGTACATTACTTGACTTAAAATTCATTGTTTTTATAAAAGCTTCACTACTAAAGTCTTTTTCAATTAACCATAAAATTTCCTTTACATCATTGTTGATAGCTATAATGTGTATCTCTTTTACATGGTTTAATTCTTTTAATCCACTCTTAATATCTAATAATGGTCCGGTTTTAATAATTAGATTAGAAGATTTTGACAATAAAAGGTCCATGTTGCTTACTACGTTTGGTTCGCAATCAGACAAGTAATATACTTTTTTGTTGTCTTTGTCTCTTCTAGATGGGTCAATATAAAGCCAATTATAGGTTTTAGATGTGTTGTTTAAGAAGGTTAATCCATCGTCTGCAACGCATTTTATGTTTGAAATACCCATTTGGGTAAAATTATAATCGGCAATTTTTGATAGTGTTTTGTTTTTTTCGATATGGAAAACTTGGTTTACTTTTTTGGAAAATGCTAATGAATCTACGCCAAAACCACCAGTTACATCAATCAAAATATCTCCTTCTACTAACGACGCTTTGTAATTTGCTGTAATTTCTGATGAAGTCTGTGAAAGATTAAGTTTGTTGGGGTAGTATATGTTTTTTGCTTTATACCATGTAGGTAATTTTGTTTTTGCTTTTAATTTCGACTCAATTTGTTCAACTAATTCTTTCTGGGTTATATTTTTGAACCTTGGTTTTGAAAGGATAATTTTGTGAACATCGTTCTTTAGATTAGTATCTATAAACTTTTGTGCTTCACTGGTTGTAATTTCTAAATTCACGACAATCTAGAGATTATGGGTCAAAGATTTTACTATTTGGTTATCAGAAAGGAATTCTTTCAAAATAACTTTTAATGCAGTATAGCCAGGAACAGCAACTATCATACCTACGGTGCCAAATAATAAACCCGCAATGATAATAACTAAGAAAATCTCTAGAGGATGAGATTTTACACTATTGGAAAATATAAAAGGTTGAGAGAAAAAATTATCTACTAATTGCCCAATTAGCAATCCTATAAATACATAGCCCGTTTTTGGTAATATTACTTCGCTAAAATCTGAACCTAAATTACTCGTCATGGTCAATGTCAACATAATAACACCACCTATTATAGGTCCTATATAGGGAATGATATTAAAAAGGGCGCAAAGAAATGCTATAACTACAGCATTTTCAATACCAACAATTAATAAAACTATGGTGTAGATTACAAATAGAATGAAAATTTGAAGTAGTAGACCAACAAAGTATCTTGACAATAATCCATTAATTTTTCCAATTGAATTGGTGGTGCCTTTCTTCTTGTCTAATGGCACGAATATTAATAAGCCATGTTCAAATAATTTACTGTCCTTTAAAAAGAAAAATGAAATAAAGAGTACTGAAAACAATCCAATACTTGCCGTGCTCAAGATATTTAAAAAGGAATTTAAAAAATTTGGAATAAAGCCTATATCTAAGCCTTGTAGTATATTTTGTTCTAGACCAGAATCATCAATTACATCTTCAACTATATGTGATGAAAGCCCTAAGTAATTTGTTATTTGATGATTTAATGTGTTTAAGCTTTTTTGTAGTTCATCTATGTCAAGTAAAGAAAGGTTCTTGCCTTGCTCGGTTAACAATGGTATAAACAAGGCTACAATACCCACCAAGATCCCAACCATTAAAAGCATGGTTATAATGACGGCTAGAATATTTGGTAGTTTAAGTCGTAATCTAAAAAAACGAACTAAAGGGCTGCCTATTAACGCCGTAACAGCGGCAATTGCCAAGTAGGCTATAACAGATTGTATAGTGTATAAGAAGTATAATAAAAGAGTAATGCCAACTAGTACTCCTATTGCTCTTAGTATGCCTTGCGATATGGTTTTTGAGGTCATTGATTAATTTTTAAAGGCATAAGTTATGATATTAGCTCCCATTTGCAGCGCTTTTTCTCTAACCTCTACAGGGTCGTTATGTACAGTAGGGTCTTCCCAGCCATCACCTAAATCTGATTCTGATGTAAATAATAATACAATTCTATTGTTTATTGATATGGCAAATGCTTGCGGGCGCTGCCCATCATGCTCATGAATTTTTGGTAATCCTTTTGGAAAAGAATATATGTTTTTAAAAATTTGATGTTCTGCACCTAACTCTTCCAAAGGGGTATCTGGAAAAAGCCTTTTAATTTCTCTGGTGATGTAAGGCTTCATACCATAATTATCATCAATATGTAAAAAACCGCCAGATAATAGGTAATTTCTTAAATTGTCTAATTCCTCATCTGAAAATACAACATTACCATGCCCGGTCATATGTAAGTAAGGGTATTGAAAAATGGAACTACTGCCAACTTCTACAGTTTCAGGTTTGCTGTTAATGGTTGTGTCAATATTATTATTGCAAAATTTAATTAAGTTAGGTAATGCAGTTGGGTTGGCATACCAATCTCCACCACCTTGATATTTTAAAATAGCTAATTCTTGTGATGACATCTGAAAACAGAAGAACAACAGGGTTAAAGCAAGATAAATTGTAAGTTTTTTCATTTTAATTCGAATAATAGAATACCTAATTATACTATTATGTTACATAAAAAAATAATTGTTCTATTGTTTATGGGAGCAGGTCTTTTATTAACCTCCTTTATTAAATCTCAACCGAGTAAAGATAATAAAGTTGATGATGCTTTTTCTTCAAAGTATTCAGAAAATGTATTGAACGGAATGGTAGTGTTAGAGCTCTTTACCTCACAGGGTTGTTCTAGTTGTCCGCCAGCCGATGATTTGTTGCAAGAAGTAAAGATTAAGTATCCTGAAAATGTATTTGTACTTAGTTACCATGTTGATTATTGGAATTATATAGGTTGGACTGATCCATTTAGCAATAAAGAGTTTACTGAAAAGCAAAGCAGTTATAATAGAAAGTTTGGGTATAGAGGTAATTATACGCCAGAACTGGTGGTTAATGGGAAAGAACATTTGGTAGGTTCAAATAGGGGCAAGGTTATAAGCGCTATCAATAAATATTCTGCTGTGAAATCAGAAAACCAATTTATTGTTCAAAATTTAAATAGAGGAATTGATAAAGTAAATTTTGATTATAGTATTGTTGGGGATACATCAGGTAAAACTGTAAGAGCTGTTTTGGTATTAAACGAAAGAACTACACAAGTAAAAAGAGGAGAGAATAGACAAAGAACATTAGTGAATTCTAACATTGTGGTAGCAGAAAAGAGTGTAAAAATTGAGGATAATAGTCTTGTTGGGGGCATAAATATTCCTTCAATTGTTAAAAACAAAGAAGCGCTTGTGCTCATGTTGCTTATAGAAAACAGAAATGGTGATATAATAGGAGCGGTTAATGCAGTTATATAAAATTAGCCATTATTTATTGTCGCTATAATGGTACAGGCTACAATTGCAGCTGTTTCTGTTCTTAATCTTGTTTTGCCCATGGCAACAGGTGCATAGCCTTTTTGCATTGCATTCTTTATTTCTTCGGGAGAAAAATCACCTTCAGGACCTATTAAAATGGTAACATCTTTATCTGCTGCAACCCTTCTTTTAAGTTCATGCCGCTCTGTGTCTTCGCAATGCGCAATGAATTGTAGTTCAGCTGCTGGTTTTTCTAAAAATTCAGAGAAACTAATGGGTTCGTTTAGTTTAGGTAAATATGTTTGTAAAGATTGCTTCATAGCTGATTCTAGCACACGCTGCATACGCTCTAGTTTTAATACTTTGCGTTCTGATCTTACACAAATAATGGGTGTTATTTCATCAATGCCTATTTCGGTAGCTTTTTCTAAAAACCATTCAAAACGATCATTCATTTTTGTTGGTGCAACTGCTATGTGTAACCAATGCGATTTTGGATGAGTTTTCTTTGAGGATACAAGTTCAACCTCACATTTTTTTAAATTATCGCCAATTATTTTTGCTTCAAATAAGTAGCCATTTCCATTTGTAATCCACAACTGATCACCATTTTTTTTTCTCAAAACTTTGATGATGTGCTTACTTTCGTTACTATCAAAAATGAAAGTAGCATCTGTGGGTTTAATATCTGAATTGTAAAATAATTGCATGTGGGTTGTTTTAAAAACTAGGATATAACATACCTGGCTTTAGCAGTTACATCTTGTTGAGAAAATTTCTCGTTTTTATATTTTTGATAGCCTACAATGCCTATCATGGCAGCATTATCAGTGCAATACTCAAATTTAGGGGTATAAGTTTTCCATCCGTACCTTGACTGTGTTTCAGTTAGCGCATTTCTAATTCCGGAATTTGCCGATACTCCGCCGCCAATGGCAATTTCTTTTATGCCTGTTTGCTTTACGGCTTTTTTTAATTTTCTCATCAATATAGTGATGATCGTATACTGAATAGAGGCACAGATATCCTCAAGATTGTCCTTTATGAAATTTGGATTTTCTTTCGTTTGTCTTTGTATAAAATATAAAATATTAGTTTTCAACCCGCTGAAACTAAAATCTAAATCTTTAACATTGGGTATGGTAAATTCAAATTTATTA
Source organism: Maribacter zhoushanensis (assembly GCF_029350975.1). Classification (GTDB taxonomy): domain Bacteria; phylum Bacteroidota; class Bacteroidia; order Flavobacteriales; family Flavobacteriaceae; genus Maribacter; species Maribacter zhoushanensis. The sequence goes on along the minus strand of NZ_JARKMR010000004.1, from coordinate 217,467 downwards.
GGGTTGCCTGTTGCGGCATATTTGTCTATCAAAGGTCCGCCAGGGTAGGGTAGACCTAAAATTTTAGCACTTTTGTCAAATGCTTCACCAACCGCATCATCTAAAGTTTGTCCAATAATTTTCATGTCAAAGAAATCGTTGACTTGAACAATCTGTGTGTGACCTCCACTTATGGTGAGTGCCAAAAAAGGAAATGACGGTGCCTTCATAGTTTCGTCATCTATAAAATGAGCTAAAATATGGGCTTTCATGTGGTTAACCTCAATGAGTGGTATTTGTAAACCTAATGATAAAGATTTTGCAAATGAAGTGCCTACAAGTAATGAGCCCATTAGTCCAGGTCCGCGTGTAAATGCTATGGCTGATAATTGTTTTTTATCGATATTTGCTTTGGCTATGGCTTGATGAACGACAGGGACTATATTTTGTTGATGCGCTCTTGAAGCAAGTTCTGGTACAACCCCTCCGTATTCTTCGTGAATAGCCTGGGTAGCCACAACATTACTGAGCACTTTATCGTTCATTAAAACTGCCGCAGAAGTGTCGTCACAAGAAGATTCTATAGCAAGTATATAAATTGTATCGTGTTCAGACATATTTGGAATAAAATTTGAGCAACAAAGGTAAAACATAAAGACCTATCAAAAAACTGAGAAAAATATTGGTGAGAACATTATTGGTGCTTGTGCTGATATGTGTTTTAGGTACCATCATTTTTTCATTGCCAGTGGTACAGACCTTGCTGGCGCAGTTTGCTACGAAAAAAATTAACGATCAATATGGTACGCATATCAATATTGAGCGATTAAAAGTTTCTTTAATTTCATGGAATACAGGTTTAGAGGGTGTTTTTATAGAAGATTACAAACAAGACACTTTATTCTATGTAAATGAGCTTAAAACTTCTGTTTTAAGTATTAATAATTTGGTACAGGGAAATTTAGAATTTGGAGATATTGAAGTTGATAAATTAAACTTTAAGCTTAAAAGGTATTTCGGTGAAACCAATACTAACCTTGAGGTTTTTGTAGATAAACTTGATAGTGGCAATCCTAGAGCTCCTGGTACACCACCATTTAGACTTTCATCATCCAAGGTTGACATTGAAAATAGCAGGTTTAAATATATTGATGAAAATTTAAATAATGCGACTGTCTTAAATTTTGATAGTCTTAATATTAATGCAGGAGATTTTTTAATTCTAGGTCCTGAGGTTTCTGCAGATATTCAAGAAATGTCTTTCTTCAGTAAAAGAGGATTAAAAGTAGATAGATTAGCGACAAATTTCAAGTATACAAAACAACAAATGCGTTTTGATTCTTTGAAAATAAATACTCCGCTTTCTGCTTTAGACGGTAACTTGGTGTTTAACTATGATCGTAAAGATTTTGCAGATTTTTTGAACAAGGTTAATGTTGTAGCAGAGTTTAAAGAGTCTAAGGTGGCTTTTGATGAAGTCAATTTGTTGTACAATGAATTTGGTAAAGGAAAAGGAGTAACGTTCAATGCCAATGTAAACGGGGTTTTAAATGATCTTAATACTGATGATCTTTTTCTGTTTTCTGATGATACCGGTATACGTGGCGATTTTAATTTTAAAAACTTATTTAATAAGCAAAAGCCTTTTAGCTTAAATGCTGAAATGAAAAACGTAACAAGTAGTTATTATCAATTAAATGCTTTGTTGCCTAATTTAATCGGTAAATCGTTGCCATCATCTTTTAGTAAACTTGGACAATTTACAATACGTGGTAATGCGTTTATTACCAATTCTTCTATAGCTGCAAAAGTAAACTTAAATACTGCCGTTGGTAGTAGTTATGCTGATATCGTTTTAAGTGATTTCAATAATATTGACAATGCAACTTATAAAGGATTTATTTCTTTGATAGATTTTGATTTGGGTGATTTTGCAGAGAATAAAAACCTTGGTAAGACAACTTTAGATTTTAATGTGGAAGGTAAGGGCTTTGTAAAAGAGAAGCTAAATACTGAGGTTATAGGGCAAATATATTCTATAGAATTTAATAAGTATAATTACCAAGATTTACGTGTTTCGGGTATTATTAAAGATCAGTTGTTTGATGGGTCTTTGATCAGTAATGACGAGAATTTCAAATTTGATTTTAAAGGTCTTGCCAATGTTGCGGAAGCTAGAAATAATTTCAACTTTATTGCCTCTGTAGATTATGCTGATTTAAAGAAGTTGAATATCATCAATGACAGCGTTTCTGTGTTCAAGGGTAATGTAAGTATGGATATCACAGGTACTACGCTAGATAATATTACGGGAGATATAAATTTTACACAAACAAGCTATCAAAACGTAAATGACACCTATTATTTTGAAGATTTTGCGGTGACTTCTAGCTTTGGCGAAGATCGCGAACGAACTATAAATATCAACTCACCTGATATCATTACCGGTTTTATGAAAGGTAATTTTAAGGTTAAAGAGTTGGGTAAACTCGTGCAAAACTCTTTGGGTAGTATTTACACTAATTACAGACCCTTTGAGATTTCTGATGGTCAGAACCTTTCCTTCAATTTTAAAATATATAATAAGATTGTAGATGTGTTTTTTCCTGAGGTTCGTTTTGATCCAAATACTTTTATAAAAGGTAATATTGTGGCTGATGATGGTGATTTTAAGCTCAATTTTGCTTCTCCAAGTATAGAGGCTTTCGGTACAGCTGCCGATAGTATAGAGGTTAGAATTGATAATAAGAACCCGCTGTTCAATACATATGTTTCCGTAAGTGAGTTAGATACACCTTATTATAATTTTAAAGATTTTAACCTAATTAATACCACATTAAAAGATACGTTATTCTTTAGGTCTGAATTCAAGGGTGGTAGTGAGTTTAACGATTCTTATAATCTTAACTTCTATCACACATTTAATAAGGATAACAAATCTGTAATAGGTCTTAAAACATCAGATGTAAATTTCAAAGGCAACAAATGGGTGTTGAATAAAGATGGTGATACAAAGAACAAGGTTATATTAAATAGGTCTTTAGATAGTATTACAATTCAAGAAATTGTAATGAACAACGAAGAGAAAGAGCAAATTAGATTAAAGGGGCAATTGGCAGATTCAACCTATAAGGATCTGCAGCTTCAGTTTAAAATTGTATCCTTGGATAAAATAACACCTGTAATAGATAGTCTTAAATTACAGGGAGAGGTTAACGGTACTTTGAACGTCCTTCAAAAAGATGGTATCTATTTGCCATCATCAAATTTGAATATTGTTGATTTCGGTATTAACAGTATTCCTTTAGGAGATTTGGCAATTAATATTATTGGGAATAAAGATTTATCTGAGTTTCAAGTAAATTCACAATTGTCAGACAATAATGTAGAAAAATTCAGTGTAGTAGGTAGTATTGAAAATAAAGGAGAAATACCTAAAGCTAACCTGATAGCCAATTTTAGTAATTTTAGTTTAGACCCGTTTAGCCCATTGGGTGAAGGGGTTATAGATAATATACGTGGAGATATTGATGGTAGGGTTCAGATAGAAGGCAATGTTGACAATCCTGATTTTAACGGATTGCTGACTCTGGATAATGCGGGCATTGCTGTACCCTATTTAAATGTTGATTATGGTTTTGCTCCACGCTCAAGAGTAATACTTAAAAATCAGACTTTCGACTTTGAAAATATAGCATTGGAAGATGTGGCAAAGAGTACACGCGCAAATCTTGACGGTACTATAACCCATAGTTTTTTCAAGGATTGGGTTTTGGATCTAAATGTAGATACCAAGAATGATAGATTCTTAATTCTGAATACCGAATTTAAGGAAGGTGATTTGTATTATGGCGACGGGTATTTAAATGGAACAGGTCGTATTTATGGACCTACTACTGCTTTGAATATAACTGTAGATGGGTCTACGGCTAAAGGAACTTCTCTGAAAATACCTTTGAGTGATGTTGCCAGTGTTGGTGATTACTCGTTTATTAATTTTTTAGAAAAGAAGGATAAGCAACGTATTGAAAGCAAACTTCAGTTAAAAGATTACCAAGGTCTGGAACTGGAATTTAACCTTGACGTTACTCCTGATGCCGAAGTTGAAATTGTGACCGATACTAAAACAGGTAGCTCTCTGAAAGGTACAGGGGTGGGTATTATATTAATACAGATCAACACTAATGGCAAATTTGAAATGTACGGTGATTATGTTGTGGTTACAGGTGAATTCAATTATAAGTTTGGTGGCATCATTGATAAGAAATTTAAGGTGGAACCCGGTGGTACTATAAATTGGGATCAAAAGCCGTTAGAGGCAATTTTAGATATGGAGGCGGTATATTCCTTAAATGCGAACCCTGCACCTTTACTTGATGATGCAGGATTTACGAGAAGAATCCCTACAGACGTAATAATCAGTTTAACGGGACAACTTCAAAAACCTGATATCGATTTTGGTATTGATTTTCCGGGTACGAACTCTATTGTTAAATCGGAATTAGAATATCGTTTGCAGGATCCAACCGTAGAAGAGAAAAATGCTATATTCCTATTGGCTCAAGGTACTTTCGTAAATTCTCAGAGCGGTATTAACCAACAGGCAATTACAGGTAATTTGGTGCAAAGTGCATCTAGTATATTAAATTCTATCTTAAGTGGCGGTAACGATAAGTTTAATCTTGGTCTATCTTATGAGCAAGGTATATTGGATCGATCGGCAGATATAGAAACAGATGATAGAATAGGGGTAACGGTATCCACCCAAATATCGGATAGGATACTGTTCAACGGTAAAGTAGGCGTGCCGGTTGGTGCATCTAGTGAAACTTTAGTGGCCGGTGATTTTGAAATACAGGTTTTGTTAAATGAAGAAGGTACCTTAAGTGCGAATTTCTTTAGTAGGCAAAGTGAGATACAGGCGTATTTGTCAGATCAACAAGGTTCCACTCAAGGTGCGGGAATTTCTTATGAGGTAGATTTCAATAATTTTAAGGAACTCTTTCAAAAGATTTTGGCTACTAAACCTGAGGTTGAAGAAGCGCCTGTAAAAGAAATTCAAAACCCATCTTCGGTCATGGGTAATGATAGTTTAATTCGTTTTTACGATAAGCCTAAATCATTAAATTAACAGATAAACACTTCTCTCTTTGTGAATAAATAACAAATTTTAAGAATTTGACTATTAATCTGTTACAGCGAAATCCTTTTCGTTGATTTTTTCTTAAAATGCGACTCCGTTTTATTCCGTTTTTAAACAAGATTTCTTAATTTCGTTGGCTTAAATTTTTCAATGTCTTCAGAAATAAAAAAAATAGCAGTACTGACTTCAGGGGGTGATTCACCAGGTATGAATGCAGCCATAAGATCAGTTGTTCGTACGTGTGCCTATATGAAGGTAGATTGCGTTGCGGTCTACAGAGGGTACCAAGGTATGATTGAGGGGGATTTTAAACCTATGGATGCGCGTAGCGTAAACAATATTATTAATAAAGGCGGTACTATTCTTAAATCTGCACGTTGCGATGATTTTAGAACGCCCGAAGGAAGAAAAACTGCTCACGAGCAACTAGTAAAGGCTGGTATAGATGCATTTGTAGTTATTGGTGGTGATGGTAGTTTTACAGGTGGTATGATTTTCAATAGAGAATATAACTTCCCCGTAATTGGTATTCCTGGTACTATTGATAACGATATTTTTGGTACTACCTTCACTTTAGGGTTTGATACAGCATTAAATACTGTTGTAGAGTGTATTGATAAAATTAGAGATACGGCAAGTTCCCATAATAGACTTTTCTTCGTAGAAGTTATGGGTAGAGATGTTGGGCACATAGCATTAAATGCAGGTGTTGGTGCAGGTGCTGAAGAAATTTTGATTCCTGAAGAAAATTTAGGATTGGATAGATTGCTAGAGTCTTTAAAAAGAAGTAAAGAATCTGGTAAATCTTCAAGTATCGTAATTGTTGCCGAAGGTGATAAATCTGGTAAAAATGTATTTGAACTAAAGGAATATGTTGAAGAACATTTACCAATATATGATGTACGTGTTTCTGTACTAGGTCATATGCAAAGAGGAGGTGCGCCATCTTGTTATGATCGTGTTCTTGCTAGTAGGATGGGAGTAAAGGCGGTAGAAGCGTTATTAGAAGGTAAGACCAACCTAATGGTGGGTATTCAAGATAACAAGCTTACGTTGACCCCTATTAACAAAGCAATTAAAGGACATACAAAAATTGATAAGGAACTTATAAGAGTTTCAGAAATAATGACGACTTAATAATAAACGATAAAAATAGAAAAATGTCAAATATGAAAATAGGAATAAACGGATTTGGTAGAATTGGTAGATTAGTCTTCAGAACTACGATTAAGCGTGGTGATGTTGATGTAGTTGCAATCAATGATTTGTTAGATGTTGAGCACTTGGCTTACTTGTTAAAGTATGATTCTGTTCACGGTAAATTTGATGGTACTGTAGAGGTTAAAGATGGTAACTTGGTAGTAAATGGTAAAACAGTACGTATTACTGCAGAAAGAGATCCAAAAAATATTAAGTGGGATGCTGTTGGTGCAGATACTGTTGCAGAATGTACAGGTATCTTTACAACTTTAGAAACGGCTCAATACCATATTGACGGTGGTGCTAAAAAAGTAGTTATTTCTGCTCCTTCTAAAGATGCACCAATGTTTGTAATGGGTGTAAATCATAAAGAGGTAAAAGCATCTGATACAATTGTTTCTAATGCATCTTGTACTACAAACTGTTTGGCTCCTGTTGCTAAGGTTTTAAACGATAACTTTGGTATAGAAGAAGCGTTGATGACAACAATTCACGCAAGTACTTCTACTCAGTTTACTGTAGATTCACCTTCTAGAAAAAACTACCGTTTAGGTCGTTCTGCAATGTTGAACATTATTCCTTCGACTACTGGTGCTGCAATTGCGGTAACTAAAGTTATACCTGCTTTAACGGGTAAGCTTACAGGTATGGCATTTAGAGTGCCAACTGCAGATGTTTCTGTAGTAGATTTAACTGTAAGAACTAGTAAGCAAACTTCTTTAGAGGAAATTAAAAAAGCTTTCAAAGCTGCGTCTGAAGGTGAGCTTAAAGGTGTATTAGGTTATACTGATGAAGCTGTTGTTTCTCAAGATTTTGTAAGTGATCCAAGAACTAGTGTTTTTGATGCAGAGGCTTGTATAGAGCTTAACTCTGGTTTCTTTAAATTAATTTCTTGGTATGATAACGAAGCTGGTTTCTCCAACAAAATGGTAGACTTAATGCAGCACGTTAATACACTATAACCTTCATTTTAGTATAACAAAGATATATCCTGAAAATGAGGCGGTTTTTCCTTATTTTCAGGATTATTTTTTAAAGACATTCGGTATATGATTTTAATAGTAGATAGTGGTGCAACCAAGTCAGATTGGATTGCATTAGATGAAAGTGGCGAACAACTTTTTTTAACACAGACTTTAGGTCTTAGTCCTGAAGTATTGACGAAAGATGTTATTGAAGATCGTTTAGCGAATAATTTTGAAATTTCTAAGAATAGAGAAAAAGTAACTCATCTTTATTTTTACGGTGCAGGTTGTGGAACCGATCGTATGAAGTTGTTCTTGAAAGCAATTTTTAAAGACTTTTTTCCAAATGCCAAAGCAGATGTAAAAGAAGATACGTATGCTGCCATATTTGCTACAACAAAAGTTGGTCATCAAGGTATCGTTTGTATTTTAGGTACAGGTTCTAATTGTAGTTATTATGATGGTAACCAACTGTTTCAAAAAGTGACATCATTAGGGTATATACCTATGGATGATGGTAGTGGAAACTTTTTTGGCCGTAAATTAATACGTGACTATTACTTTCATAAGATGCCTGCAGATTTAGCGCATAAATTTGCTAAGCAACATGATTTGGATGCCGATGTTATTAAAGAGAATTTATACAAGCAACCTAATCCAAATACCTATTTAGCAACCTTTGCTCGTTTTTTAATTGAGAACAAAGACCACCCTTATTCTAAAGGGGTTATTGATAAAGGTTTTCAGCAGTTCATCAATAATTACGTAATGCAATTTGAGCTTGCTACAAAAGTGCCTATCAATTTTGTGGGTAGTATAGCTTATTATTTAAAAGAAGAATTAACCACTGTATTGCTTAGAAACGATTTAATAGTTGGCGTAATTAGACAAAAGCCTATTGAAGGTTTGGTAGAATTTCATAAAGCTAATATGTAAAATACTACTTTACGGCAATCATAGAAATTTCAACATTTACAAACTTAGGTAAATTTGCAACTTCTACTGTTTCTCTTGCCGGTGCTGTTTCTGCATTAAAATAAGATGCATAAACTTCGTTTACTTCAGTGAACTGATTCATATCACTAAGAAAAATAGACGATTTAACAACATTGTCAAAGGTCATTTCAGCTTCGGTTAAAATGGCCTTTAAATTTTCCATAGACTGCTTTGTTTCTAATTTTATATCTCCAGAAACCAATTCTCCACTTTTAGGGTTTAAAGGAATTTGACCGGAAATATATAAAGTGCCATTACTCAATGTTGCTTGATTGTAAGGTCCTATAGGTGCTGGAGCGTTCTCTGTGTTTATTGTTTTCTTCATTTCTTTAGAATTTAGGTGTTAGTTTTGGCTTCTATTTTCCCACTTAAGGTCTTTAAGTATAGATGAATCTATACCTATGAAGAAGTACCATCTTTTGTAAGTTCCAAACGGTGTCCAATTAAAGCGCATGGTAAAACTCTTTAAATCTCGTTGAAAACGTAGTTGTGTTAATGTAAATCCTTGGTTTTTGAAATCATAACCAGAAGAGCCGCCAACAGACCAACGTGGTGCAAGTTCTATGTCTCCGGAAAACATTAAAGAGTGACTGCTAAATTCATTTTGACGTGCAGAATTACTGTAGTTTGCAGAATAGGCAAGCCTAAAGTTCCACGGAATTTTGGTTCCGAATATGGGATTTTCAACGTCAGAACCCTTATCATCCTTTTTGATGGGGTTAGAATTAAAATCGTCTGCCCTACCAAATAGGTCATCTTCTCTACCGCCACTTTGAGCTACGTAATCAAAAGGGTCTTGTTCTTCTTCTTCGTCTTTGTCCTTTTTGTTCTTTTTGCCGAACATTTCACTGCTAATGGAGTATGAGACATTGGCATTTGCTCTCGTTAATCTAAAAAGACTACCGCCATTGTCAATGTTCCAAGTGTCTATTCTGGTTCCGTTATTGTCAATAGCATACGGATCTAAACCTGCTGAAAAGTTAATTGACATTTTGTTGTCAAGTATATTGGTTCCTCCATTAATGCTTAACGGGTTAAGTCGTAGAGAATCAGATTCAAAATTATATCCCGTAGAAATATTGAAATTACTCAATAGTGATATTTTCTTAGGTTCTGTTTTGGTAGAATCCTTATCCCTCACTTTTGCTTCTAAGGTATTGGCTAAAGAGAAACTTAAACTATTAGATTTTCCTAAAGAAGGTGCGCCATTGAGAGTTCCTGTAAAGCGGCTGTATTGGACTTCAACTCCGTCCTCACCAAGATACTCATCATAAAACTGTTCAAAAGAAGGGGCGTAGCCATAGCTTAATGATGGTCTCGCAGTATGTCTTATAGCTTGAATTCTTTTGTCCTCGCCAAAATTGAAAGTACCGTATAGGGTGGTACCAATACTTGCACTAAAATTATAGGTGTTGTAGCGATCAAATCCACTAACGGTATCTATGACAACTTCTTCTAGTTCATTATCGTAGCTTCTGTTGTAGGTTTCTAATGACCAAACATCTTCATAGCTACCGCCCATACTTACACTAAAAAATTTAGCTACTTTAAAGTTTGTTGCTACCGGTATGCTATGGCTTGCACCAACTCTTGCGTTGTCGAACATTTTTGAAGTAAAAAAATCGTCGTCGTTCGTTGTTAATCTATTCTGGGCGTTAACACTGTATTGAAAATTAATATTGTCAATGATTCCCTTTTTAACACCGTCTTTTTTTACGAAAGGATATATACGCTCAACACTTGCTTGAAATGTTGGTAAGGTCATGTTAATGTTGTCGTCGTCATCTTCGTCGTCTGTTGCCGCTGTTGTTAGCTGTGAATGCGTAGCGGTTAAACTCATGTTTACAGACGGATAATTTGGAAACGTCTTTGAGTAGGAAATAGAGGAGGATAAAGTATTATTTTGGGTGTTGGGTAAATTACGTTGTTGTAATGAATTTTGAAAATAATCACTACTACCCAAGTTAACAGAGGCAGAAAACCTAGAGTTAGGACTTGCTTTGGTATCTTGTGAGTGAGAGAACTGAATATTATAATTTTGGGATAGACTATAGTCACTAAACCCTTTTTGGCTATTTACAATATTTTCAAACCTGAAATTAACATTTCCTCTGTATTTATAGCGTTTTGTATAAATAGATGCAGTTCTAAACCCATAACTACCATTGGTATAAAAATCACCTGAAAGTGTAATGTCTGCATAATCACCCAGTGGAACATAGTATCCCATATCTTGCAGAAAATAACCTTGGTCCGGATCATTACCAAAAGAAGGCATTAATATACCTGCAGACCTGCCTTGAGAAAGTGGAAAATATGCGAAAGGCATGGCTATAGGCGTAGGTACATCTGCAATGTATAAATTACTGAAGCCAGCAATTACTTTTTTCTTGGGTACAAATTTTGCTTTTCTTACACGTATGTAATAATCAGGGTTTATAGTATCTGTAGAAGTGGTTAATTTTCCTTCGCTTAAAAAATAAACCGAGTCATTTTCTTTCTTTGTAATCTCTGCATACACTTTCATGGCATCACTACCAAGTGATCCAGCAGCTGCTTGCTGTTCTGTTCTTGAGTTCCAGATTAGAGCTTTCTGTGTGTCGAAATTAAAACGAATAGAATCTGGTATAACAATATTTTCGCCTTGTTTAAAATAAGGGAGCTGACTGTAGTTACCCAAAGAATCTACCATTCTACCTGCATAGACTTCATTTTTAATGTAATCCATGATGATGATACCTGCCTTAAGTTCGGTATCTTGATAATAGATTTCTGCTTCGTTATACAGATAAATTTTATTTTCTTTTTGACTTAGCTTTACGTAATCTTTTGCTTTGTATTTTATCTTGTCTAAAAGTAAAGGTGGCTTTTGATTTAGTGAGTCGGCAACTAAAGAATCATTGGCTATAGAGTCTCTGAGTGCGGTTGGTGGGAACAATGGCGCGATTATTGAATCTCTATCTGCTTTGATATTAAGAGTCGTAATTTTACCTTCTTGACCAGTGGCGTAAAAAGCACTGGCAATAACCACGAATAGGAAAAGTAAGTATTGTTTGTTTGATTGCAAGGCTATATATCCTATTTTTGTAAAGGTTTGGCGGTCCAATGAGCCGTTATTTAAGATGTCAAACTTACATATATTTTTTAATCCGTATGTAGGGTCTTACAATAAATTTAACCATTAAAAGGGCGATATAATCCCTAACACATATGAAAATAAAATTGTTTAGCATTTCTTTAGTATTAACAACAGCGTTATTACTACTGTCTTTTACACCGTCTGACGAGAAAATTCAATCAGACGATCCATTTATTGTTGTTCTTGATGCCGGGCACGGTGGTCATGATCCTGGTAACTTAGGTAATGGTTACTTAGAAAAGAAAATAGCCTTGAATATAGTTTTGAAAGTAGGTGAGATTCTTTCAAAGAATAAGGATATCAAAGTCATTTACACGCGTAAAGACGATACGTTTATAGATTTATATGTTAGGGGAGAAGTGGCAAATAAAGCCAATGCTGATTTATTTGTATCTGTACATTGCGATTCTCATACCTCTGATGCACACGGTGCGGGAACCTTTGTTTTAGGACTTCATGCCAATAAACAGAATTTTGAGATTGCTAAGAAAGAAAACTCGGTGATTTATTTAGAGGACAATTACGAGAATAGATATGCTGATTATGATATTAATTCACCAGAATCTGTTATAGGACTTACCATAATGCAAGAAGAATTTTTAGATCAAAGTGTAGCGTTAGCTTCTATGATTCAAGAAAATTTCTCTAGTCAACTTAAAAGAACAGATAGAAAAGTAAAGCAAGCAGGATTTATTGTGCTGCACCAAACCTTTATGCCTAGTGTTTTAGTAGAAACAGGCTTTTTGACCAATAAGGATGAAGGTGCTTATTTGAATTCTACAAAAGGTCAGAATGAAATGGGCGATGCAATAGCTAAAGCAATTTTGCATTATAAAGAAGGTGTTCAGCCAACCACACAAGATATTGAAACTGTAGTAACAAAACCAGTAGCGCCGCCAATTAAAGAAGAAATTGTAGAAAAGGTAGAAGCTAAAAAAGAAGTGGTTGTTGAACCGGTAAAAGAGACTGTTGTTGAACCTGTTAAAGAGGTAGTTGCTGCAGTAGAAAAACCAAAAGAAGTTGATACACCGTCTAAAAGTGAAGCGGTCAAAGAAGTAGTTGATGTATCTGTGGTCAAGGTAAAAGAAGCAATAAATGAAAAAGAAGTTGCAAATTCTATTGTTTTTAAAATTCAATTAATGGCAAGTAGTAAGAATGTTGCACTTAATTCTAGTAACTTTAAAGGATTGTCAAACTTATCGCAAGAGCCTTATAAAAATTTGTATCGCTATATGTATGGGGAGACAAGGTCGTATAGAGAGGCTAAAATGATGCAGACCCAGGCTAAAGAAATAGGATATGCAACTGCTTATATTGTTGCTTATAAGTTAGGAGAAAGAATTCCTATACAAAACGCAATTGACGAGGTTTCTAATTTTAGACCATAAAGTGTCAATATTATTCATAATTTTGAGAGGACTAAAAATAAATTTGCTTGAAACTATCTAGAGAATTAAAAACAGGAATTATCGTAATTGGTGGCATATTACTGTTCATCATGGGATTCAGCTATTTAAAGTCGACCCCTATTTTTGATAATAGTAAAACGTTTTTTGCCGTATACCCTAATGTAGGCGGCTTACAATCTGGTACTACTGTTTCTATAAACGGATTCAGTGTTGGTAAGGTCAATGATATCAAATTTTTAGATGAGAGGGGAAATTTATTGGTAACTTTTACCGTTGGTAATGAGTTCAAATTTTCAAAGAATAGTACCGTTGAATTATATGATACAGGTATTATAGGTGGTAAAGGATTACAAATAAAACCCGTTTTTGACGAGGCTTTAGCACAATCTGGCGATACATTACGTACAGAAACTAGACCGGGTATTACTGACTTGGCACAGCAGAAGTTAAATCCTTTAGTACGTAAGGTTGAATCTGCTATTTCTGGAGCAGACTCTGTTTTGGTCAATGTGAATTCTGTTTTAGATGAAAAGACTAAAAAAGAATTGAAGGAAGTTATAGGAGGTTTAAATACATTAATAACTAGCCTTAATGGCAGTGCAACGCAACTTAATTCAGTTTTAGATACAAATAAGGATAAGTTGAACAACTCTTTCGAAAATTTTGAGCAGTTGACTGCTAATTTTGCAAAGCTTTCAGATTCTTTAAATTCAGCAGGACTAGGAAGAACTTTAGCGAGTTTAGAATCTACAATGGCTAGTTTGGATCAGGTTACGGCAAAAATTGAAAATGGTGATGGGTCTCTTGGTTTGCTTATGAATGATAAGGAACTATATAATAACTTAAATAATGCATCGCGTGAGTTAGACTTACTGTTGCAGGATTTTCGTTTAAACCCAAAAAGATATGTAAATGTTTCTGTTTTTGGTAAAAAGCAGAAAGACTACGAGTTACCAGAAAATGATCCAGCAACAAATAGGATAGAGAACTAAATTAGCTCCAGGCAAGTTCGATAAACATTGAATTGAAAACATAATTATAAATTCGACGCAAACGTCGGCGTATTTTGAATCTCGATTATCGAGTAAAGAAGATTAAATTATATGCAATATCTCCCTAATGTAATTTTTGTAATACTGCTAATAGCAGGTATTGGTTTTTTTGTAAAAAATGTTTCAAAGTTGAAAAGAAACATCTTTTTAGGAAAAGAAGAATCATTGACAGATGATAAGCCACAACGATGGAAAAACATGGCAAAGATTGCCTTAGGCCAATCAAAAATGGTAGTGAGACCCATTGCAGGAGCTTTGCATATCATTGTTTATGTTGGTTTCGTGATCATAAACATTGAGGTTTTAGAAATTATTTTAGATGGTATTTTTGGAACCCACAGAATGTTTGCGGTTTTAGGACCTGTATATGACTTTTTAATTGGTTCTTTTGAAGTACTTGCATTATTGGTTATCGTTGCCGTAGTTATATTCTGGATTAGAAGAAATGTAATTAAATTAAAGCGATTTTTTAAACCGGAAATGGAAGGCTGGCCGAAGAATGATGGTAATTTGATTCTTTGTATAGAGCTGGTCTTGATGGTTCTTTTTTTAACAATGAACGGTGCAGATTATCAATTGCAACAAATGGGTGCTGATCATTATGCAGAGGCTGGTGCATTTCCTATTAGTAGTATAATTGCCCCTATGTTTGAAGGTATGTCCATTTCTAGCTTGGTACTATTAGAAAGAACGGCTTGGTGGTTGCATATTGCAGGAATCTTGTTTTTCCTTAACTACTTATATTACTCAAAGCATTTACATATTTTACTTGCATTCCCAAATACGTATTATGGGAAATTGACACCAAAAGGTCAATTCAAGAACTTGCAATCAGTAACTGATGAAGTAAAAATGATGATGGATCCTGATGCTGACCCTTATGCAGAACCTGCGGAAGATGCTGCTGTTCCAGATAAGTTTGGAGCATCAGATGTGCAAGATTTAAGTTGGGTACAATTGTTAAACGCTTATACGTGTACGGAATGTGGGCGTTGTACAAGTGAATGCCCTGCAAATCAGACCGGAAAAAAATTATCTCCTCGTAAAATTATGATGGATACTCGTGACCGACTAGAAGAAGTTGGTAAGAATATCGATGCTAATAAAGGCGAGTTTAAAGATGACGGCAAGCAATTGTTGAACGATTATATTACACCAGAAGAACTATGGGCATGTACATCTTGTAATGCCTGTGTTCAAGCCTGTCCAATTAGTATTGACCCTCTTTCTATTATTATGGATATGAGACAGTATTTGGTAATGGAACAATCTGCTGCTCCTACAGATTTAAATAATATGATGGGTAATATTGAAAATAATGGAGCACCTTGGCCATTTAACCAAATGGACCGTTTAAATTGGAGTAAAGAATCTTAAAGATAGATATGGCAAGTGAATTAAAAGTGCCTACAATGGCAGAATTTTTTGCGTCGGGGACTGTACCTGAAGTTTTGTTTTGGGTAGGTTGTGCTGGTAGTTTTGATGATAGGGCAAAAAAGATAACGAAGGCTTTCGTTAAGATTTTAAATAAGGCAAATGTTTCTTTTGCGGTATTAGGTACGGAAGAAAGTTGTACCGGTGACCCTGCAAAGCGTGCTGGTAATGAGTTTTTGTTTCAGATGCAGGCAGTAACGAATATAGAGGTACTGAACGCTTATGAAATTAAGAAAATAGTGACGGCATGTCCTCACTGTTTTAATACCATTAAAAATGAGTATCCTGGTTTAGGTGGTAATTATGAAGTGGTACACCATACACAGTTTTTAAAAGATTTACTATCTGAAGGTAGAATATCTATGGAAGGTGGAACCTTTAAAGGTAAGCGTATTACTTTTCATGATCCTTGTTATTTGGGTAGGGCAAACGGCGTATATGAAGCTCCTAGGGATTTAATTAGAAAATTAGATGCTGAGCTAATAGAAATGAAAAGCTGTAAGCAAAGAGGTCTTTGTTGTGGTGCTGGTGGCGCGCAAATGTTCAAGGAACCTGAGAAGGGTGATAAAGACGTGAACATTGAACGTACAGAGCAGGCTTTAGAAACCAAACCTGAAATTATTGCGGCAGGTTGCCCATTCTGTAATACGATGATGACCGATGGGGTGAAGAACAAGGAAAAGGAAGATGATGTTGCAGTAATGGATATCGCTGAAATGATTGCAGCTGCAGAAGATTTATAATTTAAAAAAGTAAAATTTGCTAGTAGAATTTAATACGTTACCAGAGACTGCAAGAGTTTGGATTTACCAATGTAATCGGTCGTTTTCTGAAAAGGAGATTGCTGAAATTGGGTCGGACTTAGATACTTTTTTAACCTCATGGACCGCACACGGTAATGATTTAAAAGCCGGTTATGAGATAAAATACAAACGATTTATAGTGATAGCCCTTGACCAAACTGCACAAGGTGCTACTGGTTGCTCTATAGATGCATCGGTACATTTTATTCAGGCTCTAGAAAAGAAATATGATGTTCTGTTGCTTGATAAAATGAATGTTTCTTATAAACAAGGTGAATTTGTAGCCTATAAAAGCTTAATTGATTTTAAGGCAATGGCCAAGCAAAAAGCGATTTCAAAGAACACTATTGTATTTAACAATCTGGTAGCCAATAAGGGAGAGTATTTGGAGCACTGGGAAGTACCTGCTTCTGAAAGTTGGCATGCTCGATTTCTTTAACATAATTTCTTCTTAAGTATCAGAATTTATTGGGTTTTATCGATGAAATGCAATAATTTCAATCCATAATAGTTATCTCAGTACATATTTTTTTATGCGCTATATTTTTATTCTTATTTGTGGGTTGTTTTGCTGTTCAAGTATATTAGCTCAAAACCCTTTAGTAACTAAAGACAGTACCGATCAAAATAGATGGGTAGATGCTCAGTACGCTCAAATGAGTTTAGATCAGAAACTTGGTCAACTATTTATGGTGAGTGTTGCTTCTAACCAAAGTAAACAAGCTACAGATTTAATTAAAAAGTTAATAGTTCAAGAGCATTTAGGAGGAGTTATTTTTTCTAAAGGCGGACCTGTAAGACAGGCAAAACTTACCAATGATTATCAATCTGTATCAAAGCTTCCATTACTTATTGGTATGGATGCTGAATGGGGTCTTTCTATGCGATTAGACTCTACATATGCTTTTCCTTGGAATATGACCTTGGGTGCTATTCAAGACAATTCTATTGTAGAAAAAGTGGGCTATCAAATAGGTAAGCATGCAAAAAGATTGGGTGTCCATATAAACTTTGCGCCTGATTTAGATATCAATACCAATCCGAAAAATCCAATTATTGGGAATCGTTCCTTTGGTGAGGACAGGGATAATGTAGTTGCAAAGGGAACTGCTTTTGTAAGAGGAATGGAGAGTGCCGGTGTACTTGCAAATGGAAAGCATTTTCCTGGTCATGGTGATACAGAAGTAGATTCTCATCACAATTTACCGGTAATTCCGTTCTCAAGAAAAAGATTGGATAGCCTTGAACTCTATCCGTTTAAAAAATTAATTAGTTCTGGCTTAAGTAGTATTATGGTGGCTCATCTAGAGGTGCCTACGCTTGAAATGAAAAAGGGAATGCCTTCTTCTTTATCCGAACAAATTATTTCAGGTATTTTAAAAGAAGAATTAGGTTATGAAGGATTAATATTTACCGATGCCCTAAACATGAAAGGGGTTTCTACAAAAGGTAAAGATGGTAGTGTAGAGTTAGATGCGTTTATGGCCGGTAATGATATGTTATTAATGCCAGAAAATATAGTTAGTGCCAAAGCAAAATTGGCAAAGGCTTATGAAAAAGGTAAATTGACCGAAGAGCGATTGGCTTATTCCGTCAAAAAGATTTTAATGGCAAAATACAAAGCTGGGTTAAACAAATACAGACCTATTGCTATAAACAACCTTTATGAGGATTTAAATAGTCTTGAAGATGATATCATTTATGAGCAAGCAATTGAAAATGCAATTACGGTAGTTAAGAATAAGTTAGATATATTATCTATAAAGAATTTAGACAATAAGAAGGTAGCTTATGTAAAAATGGGTGATTCTGATAATGAGGCATTTGTTAAAGGATTAAAGAACTATGCTAACATTACTGTAGTTGAGGCAAGTGATATTAATACTTTAAAAGCCAAATTAAAAGATTTTAATTTGGTTATTGTGGGGCATCATAAGAGCAATGAAAGTCCGTGGAAATCATATAAATTTTCAACTAAAGAATTAAACTGGTTACAAGCCATTGGTAGTGAACGTACATTAAATCTTATACTTTGTGTATTTGCCAAACCCTATGCGTTGTCAGATATCAAGTCATATGATATGGTCGATGCTGTGGTAATGTCATATCAGAATAGTAGTATAGCACAAGAGAAGACGGCAGAAGTGCTGTTTGGAGCTGTTGGGGCTAAAGGGAAATTACCTGTTACGGCCCATCAAGAATTTCCAGTACAGACTGGTGTAGAAGTAAAATCTTTAAGTAGATTGGGCTATAGCATACCTGAACGTGTTGGTATGAGCTCAAAAGGACTTAAAGAAATAGATGAACTAATGAGCCATGGGTTGGATAGTTTAATGTTTCCTGGAGCTCAGGTGCTAGTAGCCAGAAAAGGAAAGGTTATTTATCAGAAAAGTTTTGGTAAGCCTACCTATGACAGTAAAGAAAAGATTACCAACGATTATATATATGATCTTGCCTCATTAACCAAAATATTGGCAACATTACCAATGGTAATGAAGATGGAGGAAGAAGGTAGAATAGGGTTGAATAATACTTTTGAAGAATTGGTGCCAAATTACTCCAATACTGAAATTAAAAATGTCACCGTTTTAAAGGCGTTATCTCATTACGGTCGTTTGCCGGCGTGGATTCCTTTTTACATTAATACGCTAGACGAAAATAAAAAACCCTCAGGTGAGTTTTATAGAAACAGGCCGCTGCCTGGTTTTTCAACAAAAGTGTATGATAATCTTTATTTGGCAGATGCTTACAAAGATTCCATTTATAATAGAATTGGTAGGCAAGATCTAAAGTCTAATAGATATCGTTACAGTGATGTACCTTATTATGTGATGAAAAAGGTCGTAGAAGAAAGCTACGGTCAAAGGTTAGACGACTTAACCAGTAATTTTCTTTACAAAAGAATAGGGGCAAACCGTACTACATATAACCCGCTAGAGAAGTTTGATAAAGCTATGATCGTACCTTCAGAAGAGGACAATTATTATAGATACGGTACCGTGCAAGGTTACGTGCATGATATGGGAGCGGCAATGCAAGCCGGTGTTGGCGGTCATGCGGGTCTTTTTAGTAATGCCAATGATATTGCTAAAATTATGCAGATGTATCTTCAAGACGGTTATTATGGCGGCACTAAGTTTTTTGATTCTAGAACTGTTAAAAAATTCAACACCTGTTATTTTTGTGATAATAATGTTCGTAGGGGTGTAGGTTTTGATAAACCTCAGTTGCAACATAGCGGTCCTACTTGTGGTTGTGTATCTAGAAAAAGTTTTGGTCACAGTGGTTTTACCGGTACCTATACTTGGGCAGATCCAGAAGAAGAAATTGTGTATGTATTTTTATCGAATAGAACATATCCTTCCGCATCTAACACGCTTTTAGTTAAATCTGGGTTAAGAACAAGAATTCAACAAGCCATTTACGATTCAATTCTGAATTAAAAAAGGTAATTTTGTTGTAATGAAAATAGCAATAGTATGTTACCCTACTTTTGGTGGTAGTGGTGTTGTAGCAACAGAATTAGGAATTGCATTGGCGAACAGAGGTCATGAGATTCATTTTATTACTTACAAACAACCCGTTCGTTTAGAACTGTTGAGTAACAAGATATTCTTTCATGAAGTTCATGTACCGGAATATCCACTCTTTCATTATCAACCTTATGAACTTGCATTGTCAAGTAAGTTGGTAGATACGATAAAGCTTCATAAAATAGATCTTTTACATGTACACTATGCCATACCTCATGCATATGCAGGGTATATGGCGAAAAAGATGTTAGAAGAAGAAGGTATTTATGTACCTATGATTACCACATTGCACGGCACTGATATTACTTTGGTAGGTAAGCACCCGTTCTATAAACCGGCAGTTACGTTTAGCATCAATCAATCTGATGTGGTAACCTCTGTTTCGGCCAGTTTAAAACAAGGAACGTTGGATACTTTTGATATTCAGGGTGATATTGAGGTCATTCCCAATTTCATAGATGCAAAAAAATACAGCACTACTTTTACAGATTGTCAACGATCTAACATGGCTACGGAAGAAGAGCGTATTGTAACACATATTAGTAATTTTAGAAAGGTAAAACGTATACCTGATGTTATAAAGATTTTCAGTAAAATACAATTAGAGATACCTTCAAAATTGATAATGGTTGGTGAAGGTCCTGAAAAGGCTGTTGCTGAGCGATTATGTGAAGAATTGGGTATTTCTGATAAAGTGATTTTTCTAGGTAATAGTAATGAGATAGATAAGATTTTATGTTTTTCTGATTTGTTTCTCTTACCATCACAATCGGAAAGTTTTGGACTAGCAGCCTTAGAAGCTATGATAAATAAAGTTCCGGTTATTTCTAGTAACGCAGGCGGTATCCCAGAAGTAAATACAGAGGGTGTTAGCGGATTTTTAAGCGATGTTGGCGATATTAATGATATGGCGGCCAAGGCAATAACCATTTTAAAGAATGATAGTGTTTTAGAGCGCTTTAAGCTGAATGCATTAAAAGAAGCACAGCGTTTTGATATTCAAAAAGTAGTACCACTTTATGAAGAGGTATACGAAAGAGCTTATAACGGAAGATTAAAAAATGTTTAAATATTCTATTTGCTTTTTTTTAGTTGTGTTGATTCAATTAAATTCTTGTAAAAGTACTGCACAAAGTAACTTTCAAGAATCTAATGATTTGGGTATGGAACTTCTATTAAATGAAAATTATAGCGGCTTTGAGCATGAAGAATATATTCTTATCAAAAATCAGAAAGAATTGAATGCTTTTTATGGCAAAATAAACCGTACTAGAAAGCCAGGTTTGACTCCGCCTTCCATAGATTTTACCACGGAAATGGTACTTATTTGGTGTGGTAATAGTAGTGCATCTAGTTTTGCTAATCTAAAGTTGAGTGAGGATGAAAACTTCCTAGAAATACATAAGCTTAAATCCAAAACTTCTAAAGAAGAAAGTAAGTTAGTGGTCAGCCCTTTTAGTATGTATAAACTACCGCTAAGCGCAAAAAGTTTAAAAATAGAAAAGTAATTAGTCGATAATTCTTCTACATTCAACTATCGGACGATTTTAATTGCTGTATATAGTAAATGTTTGATAACTAGTTAGCTTACAATTAATTTTGTTTTTTATAACCCCAAATTGTTCATTATGAAAACTACAACTCATCTTAGTTTTTTGCTGCTATTTATGCTTTCTTCAGTCACTTTTGCCCAAGATGAACTTCAAATTACGGCAAAAGATAGTATTGTTCAAAGCTCTTGGATTTTCGGAGTTGGCTTAAATGCAGTTGATGATTCCGGTAATGTATTTGATGAACTTTATAACTTTTCAGATGAATGGAATATTGTTCCTTATCCATCAAGAGTAAGTGTTGGACGCTATTTTAAAAGTGGTCTGGGTCTAGAAGCAATTGGTACTTATAACCAATATAAGGAAGGTAAAAATGTTGATGGGGAAATTTTAACTGAAAATATCAATTATTTTGCCCTAGATGGTAGAATAACGTATGATTTGAACAAAATAATTGGTGAAACTGGCTGGTTTGACCCTTATGTTGGTATAGGTGCGGGTTATACAGATGCAAATAATAGAGGTAGAGGTACCTATAATGCTATAGTAGGTTTTAGAACATGGTTTTCAGATAGATGGGGATTAGATCTTAATGCTACAGGTAAATGGGCTATGAGCGAAAGTGAAGGTGTTTCAAATCACTTACAGTATGCAGCAGGTGCCGTTTATCAATTTGGAATTGAAAAAGGTCTTTCTAAACGTGGAGAAGAGAAGTTGGAACTATTGGCGGCCATTGCCAAAGAGAAACAACGACAAACAGATTCTATTAATGAGGTTAACCGTTTAAAAGACGAAGCTTTACTGGCAGAAAGACTTAAGAAACAAAAAGAAGCAGAAGCCTTGGTTGCTGCCGAGAAAGCAAAAATTGATGCAATCAATAAGCGTAAAGCAGAAATTAAATCTAAAATTGAAGATTTAGGTTATGTTTATTTTGATTTGAATTCATCTTATCTAAATTCATCTTCTAAAAAAGTGTTGGAATCTTTAGCAGATGTATTGATCGAGATACCTACTTTAAAACTAAAGATAACCTCACATACAGATTCTCGAGGAACATCTAAATATAATGATTGGTTATCTCAACGTAGAGTAGATAAAACAAAGGAGTATTTAATATCTAAAGGTGTTTCAGAAGAAAAACTGACAACCGAAGCCTATGGAGAGTCTATGTTACTTAATGATTGTAATGACGATACGTATTGTCCAGAAGAGAAACATGCGGTAAACAGACGATCAGAGTTCATTATTCAAGAATTCTAAAAGATTATTTTATAAAAAAAGCCCGATAAATGTTTATCCATTTATCGGGCTTTTTTGTTTATGTTAAATTAAGCAAGAGTACCTTTTTCTTATGTTTTAACTTAAGTTTCTCTCCTTTTATCCTACGCTAAAATTAAAAACTTCAGAAGTTGATTCATTTCCTACACTATCTTTAGTTACAACTTTCCAATAGTAAACTTTCCCAGCCTCAACCGCAATGTCGTTGAATCTAGTTTCCGTAACATCTGTTCCATAAAGTTCAGGATCTTTTACTTCACCAAAATATAGATCGTAAGAGACTATATCGTCATCTGGGTCTTCTGATCGCCAAATTAGATTTATTGATGTACTCGTTTGTGATATTGTAGCACCACTAACTGGTGATATTGCCGTGGCAGGATACGGTATAGTAGATTCTAGACCGGGACCTTCATTATAAAAAGTCCAAATTTCACTACTACTATTTACTTTACCGGTTACATACCAGGAATAAGCAACACCACGTTCTAAAGTAATGGCAACTTCTGTAGCATCGCTTAGTATAAATTCTGTTTGTGAACTCAACAGGTTTGTTAAATGAACGGTGTACGGACTATTGTCATTGTTATCTTCCCATTTAAAAACTAGTTCGCTCTGTGTTTCGGAAACGATAACGCCTTCGGTACATTCAGAATCATTTTCGGGAAAAATAAGCGTAATGTTTATTTCGTCATTGGCATATTCCAGAACATCTGAATCTACACCGCATGACTGAATTAATAAAAATAGAAAAACTAAAAATCCGCTTTTTTTCACTGTTTTATTAGTTTGAAGGATTTATTAAAACCATCATTCTTCAATTTTAAAAAATAAATACCAGAACTTAAATAGCTGGTGTTTATTTCAATAATAGATTGTTCAACTTTAAGATTGCTAGAATGTAGTAAAACTCCCGCTTCGGTAAAAATAGCTATTTCAAGCTTATCTATTGTAAGAGATTTTAAATCAATTGACAGTATGTTGCCCACAGGGTTGGGATAGATTATTGGCGTATTTCTTAAATATATAGTTTCTTCAAATTTGCCTTGGCAAAGTTGACCTGAACTAACGCTAATATTGTTGATGTCTTCAAGAAGTGGCAGGGTAATTTGAGATTCTTTAGTTTGAAAACTTTTACCGTTAACTTGAACAGTATATTCTTCTGCACCAATCATATGAATATTGGCTTCATTTGTTAGAGCATTAAAATCTAAAAATACACTCAAGGGTAAAGGCTCGGTTATGACTATTTTAGAACATGTTTGATAATTTGAAGAATTGATAGGGGATATGCATAAATTATAATCCCCGTTCGCTAAATCTTTTATAGATAGGGTTTCGGTGAAGGGTATTGTACTATTTACGCCCTCACCGGTAATAGTTGCCGAAAATTCTTCAGTAGTTATGGATTCTATTAAAACTGAGCCGTTTTCGGAACCAATACAAGAAGTACCGGTAGAAGTTATCTTAAACTGATTGTTAGGGTATGAAGTTGCTATGCATCCATTTTCATCCACAAATTCCCCGCTGGGTGTATTAGGGCAAAAGTCATCAGAATTCAATACTCCGTCGCCATCATCATCGCCATCATCGCCATCATCAATACTAATAGTATCAATGATCAATGTAAAATTTTTGGTACATCCTTCTACCGTAGTAAAGGTGTAAGTACCAGCCTGTGCTTGGCTTACGTTTTCTATTAAATAATCATTTTCAACAATATCGCCCCCGGGAAGGGTGATTGTAAAAGGGGTATTGTTGGGTAAAATGCTTAAGGTAATATCCTTACCTTCAGTAATCGTTAAGTTGTCACTGCCACTATCCCAGCTACCATTTATGAAATATTCTGGAATTACGTTTTCATCAGTACAAAAAACTTCTGCCCATATAGCAATATTGTTGGCGTTCACATTTCCCGCTACATCAAAGTTACCGCCAACTAGAAGCTGGGTTTCATCCTTTATAAATTGTAAGGTGTTTACTCTGGTATTTACACCTACATTGGTATCTGTTCCTAAAGCTTCCCAACCACTTTGTTCGCTCCAGCGGGCAATATTGTTCATTACTTTATCAATGGATCCATTATCACTTGCAGTATCAAATGTACCTCCTACGTAAATGTACGGTCCACTATGGGTAATAGCATTTATGTTTCCACTTACCCCTGTTCCCATAGCTTGCCATGTACTACTGTTTTTATCATACCTGGCTATTCTATTTACTGTTTTGTCCCCGGCAATGGCAAAGTTGCCTCCAACATATAAATAATTACCTAAAGATTCTATTGCTTGTACAAATCCGCTGGTGCCAGAACCCAGGGCAGACCAATTAGTACCGTTCCATAGAGCGATTCTATTTGCGGCAATACCACCGGCAGTGTCAAAATTACCACCCACATAAACCTGACCGTTGTCTTCTATATGAATGGATCTTACTTCATTATTAGTTCCTGAAATAGTAGTTGTAGCATCTGTAAGCAGGCTCCAGGTATCATTTTCCCATTTTGCTATATTATTGGCATTTAAGACACCAGCAGTAGTAAATACACCGCCAACGAACAAAACTCCATCTTCATTAAAATCTATTGTAGAAACTTGACCGTTGGTTCCGGAACTCAAAGATGACCAAGTGGTACCGTTCCATTTTGCTATATTATTGGCTTCAATACCATTTACTGTTGTAAAATCCCCGGCTATATATAATGTCCCGTCCGTTGCCATTGCAGTAGTTAATATAGTTCCTTCTACAGCGACACCCAATGTGGCCCATTGTTCGTTTGTACTTAAAGTGGCCAAATTGGATACATTTATTCCTCCGGCACTTGAGAATGAACCTGCTATGTAACTTAAGTTATTTGAAGAAGTTAAAATAGTTTCTACAATTCCATTTGTTCCTGAGGATAGTGATTTCCATTCACCAATTCCATTTACAGGTGTTGTCACGGGACCGGTTACAGTTTCCGTAATTTTAAAAATTTTTGCATTTTCTCCGTAATCGGAGAAATATAACTCACCAGCTTCATCTTCACCAAATGAGGAAATGAACTCTCCATTGGTTTTGAAAAGTAGTTCATTGGATATGGCGCCGTTCAATGGATTATATTCAAGAGCCCACACACGCCCTGAAACATAGTCGCCATAAATATATTTGTTTTTTATACTGTTGCTAGTTAAGGAACCATTGTAGGTATAGCCGCCGGTTATGGAAAGGTCAGATGCATTGTGGTCATAGAAGAAAATAGGCTTAATATCAGGTGATGTAGCAAGTAAGGTTTCACTTCCATAGCTAGGTTCTGTATTAGCTTCAAATTTGTTCCAGCCATAGTTGCCGCCTTTGGTAATAATATTAATTTCCTCATAGGAATTTTGACCTACGTCCGCTCCCCACAGATTACCGGTAGGGTCAAAAGAAAATTTCCATGTATTCCTTATTCCCCAAGCATAAATTTCATCTAATCCTGATAGGTCCACTCTTGGGTTGTCACTTGGTATTTCATAATTGCCATTAGGTAATTCTGGGTTTGATTCAATTGGGTTGTTTCCATCCAAATCAATATCAATTCTAAGTAAGCTGCCAAAAACTGTGTTTAAATTTTGTCCATTTCCTTGTGGATCGCCACCACCCCCGCCATCACCAATAGAAATATATAAGTAACCATCAGGACCAAAAGCAATTTTACCGCCATTATGGTTGGAGTCTGATTGATTTTTGGTGTATTGTGCAATAATTGTTCTAGATGAATAATCGATCAAATTAGGATTGGAACTATCTACGGTATAACGCGCAATATTAATTCTGTAATTACTGGGTTGATCAATATAGTAAACAAAAATATAACCGTTAGTAGCATAATTGGGGTGAAAAGCTAGACCTAAAAGTCCAATTTCCTGGCCGGAGCTATACGCTACATTAGATGAAATATCTAAAAATGTAACCAGTTCTTGGGTGGTTACATCTTCTTTATTTGGAAAAACTTTTATGAAACCTGGCTGCTCTACGACGAACATACGATCGGTACCGTCCACACTAGCTTGGATTTCAGTAGGGAAATTGAATGTAATGTTCGGGAAAGCCTCTTTATAAGATAATTCTTGGCTATGAGCGAAAAAGAATACTAAACAGAAAATAAAAAATAAAAAGTGCTTGTGATTAACCATGAAATATTCGGGGGTATTGATATTAAAATCACTAATTAAAACTGCAGCTTAGTTTATGATTATCAATAAGCTATGCGAAAGTAATAAATAATTGAATTTAAAGAACCAATTTAACCGAAGCGGTCAAAAAAAACTGTTATAGCATACTAGAAAATATGCTAATGAAATAGGACTTTTAAAGAAGTTATGATTTGTAAATTATGTGTTTTGTTCTATAAAACTAGGTTTCATTTTTTTATTTAAAAAAATGTGAACTACTATTAATACTAAAATTAATGGTACGGCCGTAAGTAATTGTAGACTTAAACTTTCGTGTATTACCAATAGCACAATGATGTTGACTAAAATTTGTGCTATAGCGTAACCACCAGCAACGGTCAAGTGATTAACAGATCTTATATGTACAAGGTTTTGATAAAGATGACTTTTGTGTGGTTTAAGAATATTCTCCTTTTTTATTAATCTAGAAATAATGGTAACACCTCCATCAACCAAATAAACGGCAATGAACATAAATGGTAGGGGCGTATTCAAATTAAAAGAGAATAGAAATAGTAAGAAGGCGATGAAAACTCCAATAGAAATACTACCAATATCGCCTGCAAAGAAAATGGCTTTTTTCCTGAAATTAAAGAAGCCAAAAACCAAGATTCCTAAAATTCCAAAAACTAAAATTTGATAGTCAATTAGATTAAATGAGTAGTTCAATACCAAAACGGAAAATAAAACAGCTAAGGAATAAAAGCCTGTAATACCGTTTATGCCGTCCATGAAATTATAGATATTTATAATTCCAAGACAGAAAATTAGTAATGGCAATATCCAGAAAATAGCATTGTCAAAAAGGTTTAGTTGATAAAAAACTAAAATAACAGCAATTATCTGTGCCCCCAATCTGCTTAGTGTACCAAGAGTTTTTAGATCATCTACAAAGCTTATAAAGGCAACTAAAAATATTGCGGCAAATAAATAGGGTAGTGGTAGAGATTGCGTAAAAAAATAAATGAATAAGGATATTACGAAAAGTATACCGCCCCCTCTAATAGTATTTAGCGTATGTGAACTTCTATGATTGGGCACATCTTCAATCCCAAATTTTTGCGCTATTTTAATGTATAAATAGGCGCAAAAAAATAGAATTAAAAATGTGATTATAAAAAGAGTAATTGAACTCATTTATTTTCCTTGTGGTTGAATGTTATCTTTCTACTACGATATTTTCCATAACCAAAACATCCATAGCCGTTCTTTCAAAACAAGCGTAGGCTTCAGCTGGCGTGTTCACTATTGGCTCATTTTCGTTGAACGATGTATTAAGAAGAATAGGAACACCTGTCTTCTGTCTAAAGGCTTCTATTAAGTTGTAATATCTAGGTGAAACCTCTTTATCTACACTTTGTAATCTACCTGTACCATCAACATGTGTAACAGCGGGTATTTCTTTATATTTTTCTTTTTTAATAGGAAAAACTTTTTCCATGAAAGGCACATTTGAATCATATTCAAAATACTCACCCACATATTCCTTTAAAATGGACGGAGCAAAAGGTCTAAAACTTTCTCTACGTTTTATTTTAAGGTTCAATAATTCTTTAGCTTTCTCATTTCGCGGATCGGCAATAATAGACCTGTTACCTAATGCTCTTGGACCAAATTCTGCCCTACCTTGATACCAGCCTACTACAGAAGGTACAATTAGCTTATCTGAAATGTAATCATACAATTCCGCGTCTTCCATTTTTTTATACGAAACACCTTTGCTTTTTAAATATGCTTCTATTTCATCATTATTAAAATGAGAACCTGTTGAAGCAGATTTTTGCTCTCCGGCTCTTGGAAAGTCTAAAGTTTGATTGTAATGGTATAGTGCCGATCCCATAGATATACCGGCATCATGACCTGCTGAAGGTATATATAGGTTATCAAAATCTGTATTTGCAATTATTTTTCCGTTTGCAACAGAGTTTTGGGCAACCCCACCTGCAATACAAATATTTTTACTGCCCGTAGCTTTTTGCAAATGGTTTGCCATATGGAAAATTACATCTTCAGTAGCTGTTTGAACGGACTTCGCCAAATCTTTATGATATTGCGTTAACTCTTCTTTTGCACCTCTAGGTGTTCCAAAAAGCTCTTCGAATTTTTTGGTGAAGAATGGCTCAACTATAGGTTGATTGTTTTCATACAACGCTTTGATCTCTCCAAAATATTGTTTTTTCCAAGTCCAAAGGCCTTTTTCTTTGAATTTGATCAATTTCTTTACCTTGTCTACGTATTTTGGTTCGCCATATGGTGCTAGACCCATTACTTTATATTCGTCTCCATAATGCGGGAAACCTAAAAAGTGAGTGAATGCCGTATATAAAAAACCTAATGAAACCGGATAATCTATAGAATCTAATACTTCAATTTTATTGCCTTTTCCATAAGCGAACATTGTAGTTGTAAAATCACCTGAGCCATCAATTGATATAATGGCAGACTCTTCATACGGGCTAGCAAAAAATGCCGATGCTAAATGAGCCCTATGATGTTCTACGTTAACTAATTTGGCATTGATAATATCTTGGGGAATATTAAATGCATTTTCAAATTGTTCGGCCATAGAAGAAATATCCTTTCTATTCTCCCAACGGTTTTTTAATAATGATGTTCCGGTCTTTAAATTGGTAAGGGCATATAAAGCCTTCTTGTCAATTTTAGCTTTAGGGTCCCTACCTAAGGTTATATAATCTACCTGCTCTAAGGTAGTATTGGCCTCTTTCAAACAAAACTTAATGGCCTCGGCAGGAAAGCCGGCCCAATGTTTTATTCTTGTAAAACGCTCTTCTTCTGTAGCGGCAATTAATTTACCATCAACAAATATGGCTGCTGAAGAATCTGCGTGGTGTGTGTTTAATCCTAAAATTATCATTATTTATAGTTTTAAAAAAGTCTTATTTTAATTTATCCATAATTCAACGTTCGTCACTACTTTTTTTGGCCGCCAACCTATTGCAGTAGCCTTATCTGAACTGAACGTTAAATCAGTTGTCATTTGTTTTAATTTTTTTGTTGAAAAAGGAGCTTCTTTTTTTAAAATCATTTCAATAGAATCTCCAATTTTCGCAATTCCCTTGGCTAACCAAAGAGGCATATTTTTAACTCTTTTTTTGTTCTTCTTTTTAGAAATTACATCAGATAATTGATGAAAACTTGCATCAAAACCATCCGTTAAATTATATACGCCACCAATAGTAATTAACGCTGTTGAAAATTCTGCTAGATCTTCCGCTAAGACTACCGATCGTTTTGCATTACCGTCCGCAATATTAAAATATCGTCCCTTTTCTATCCCGGTAATCATCTTACCTAAATTTCCAGGAGCATTTTTTCCTATTATTAAAGGTGGTCTTATAATAGATACAGTAATCTTTTGCTCTAAACTCCATTCCGTAATAATTTTCTCAGCTTCAATTTTTGTTTTTCCGTAACTATCCGTGGCTTTTAATTCGTTTTCTTCTGTTATGTTTGATCCATCTTTAGCACCGTAAACTGCTACACTGCTAATAAACATTAATCCTTTTATTCCTTTATTTTCTAAACCTTTAAGAAGATTAACTGTTCCATTTACGTTTACATTATAAAAATCTTCTTCATCGGCCTTCGTTTTTGGTACACTATGCGCTTTACCGGCAATATGAATAACATAATCTATATCCTGTTCAATTTTAGGTACTTCTGCCTTAATATCACATCTTATATCACTATTGTCTCCTCTGCCCAAGGTTAGCACATCATTCCCTTTGCCGCTCCAGTGTTTAACAAAATAGCTACCTAAAAAACCGTTACCACCAGTTATTAGAACTTTCATTTAAGAAATTGTTTTAATTTGGGTAGTAATCTATATACGGGGTAGGCCGCTGAAACTTTCAAGTCATTAGCTTTAAACGCTTCTACGCACTCTTTATTTCCTTGTAAAATATTTTTTAAACTTTTATTTGTAGCACCACCAAGTCTCATTCTAACCATAGGTGAAGGTATGTACTTACCTTTTATCTTATTACCTTCTAAAAAGCGTAACATTAATTCAAAGTCGGCAGCAAGACCAAAGTTTAGATTGAAATATCCTAATTTTTTATAAACTGAATTTCTTACAAAAAATGATGGGTGTGCAGGATGCCAGCCTTTTCTAAATGCATTTTCTTTATAAGGTCCTGTGATCCAATTTCTAACTACTTTGTCCGTATTTAATTGCTCCACATAAACTAGATCACCGTAAACACAATCTATGTTAGGGTCTTCAAACGCTTCAACCACATTTTGTATTACTTCCTCAGAATTATAAAAATCATCAGAATTTAAAATACCTAATATTTCACCATCGGCTAATTTTAAACCTTTGTTCATGGCATCATAAATGCCATCATCTTTTTCTGAAATAAGTTTAGAAACCCTATTGGGCATATGCTCTATTATAGAAACTGTATTGTCCTTAGAGTTACCATCTATAATAATATGTTCAATATTTTTATAGGTTTGGTCATTAATACTTTTTACACAGTCACCAATAAATTTAGAGCTGTTATAAGTACCTGTTACAATACTTACCAATGGTTTTATATCTTGCTTTTCTGTATTCATTACAACATTTATATAAACTTATTGGTTTATTAATTCCTTATAGAAATCAAATGTTTTTTGAAATGTATTTTTCCAAGTAAACCTTTTGACATTTTCTAATCCCTTTGTTACTAAATCGTTTCTATAGTCTTCATCCAGTAACAATTTTATGTGACTTGCTATTAGTTCCGGAGACTCTTCTTCCAATAGAATACCGCTTTCTTCTACAACTTCTGGTATGGAAGAGGTATTCATTGCAATAATTGGGCAACCAGCGCTTTGAGCTTCTAACAACGGAAGTCCAAAACCTTCATACGATGATGGGTACACCAAACAAAGTGCTTTATTATAAAACTCGTTCAGTTCTGCATTGGATACACCATTAAAATGGACGTAATCATCTGTCTTTAATTTAGAGTTTATATAAGTTTGTTCTTTCTCTGTCAAAGGGCTACCACCAATAATGGCCAAAGGTAAGCCGCTTAATTTACTGGCCCTAACCGTTAGGTTGAAATTCTTGTATATGGCTTTACGGTCTCCTACATATAAAATAAAGGGCCTGCCATTAAAATAGTCTTTGCTACTTAACTCTTTTTTATCAATCTGATAAAAATGTTTTCCAACACCGTGCGGAATAACTACTGTCTTCTTTTCAGCTAGTTCTGGAAAGAAGTGGAGCATATCTCTTTTTGTATTTTCCGACACGCAAATAATACCATCTGAATGCGCTAAAGCTTTTCTCTTTTGATTGGTATGTGCGTACAATTGAATACCGGTGAAAAAATGTTCATACGTAAAATCATGAACAGTGGTAACATTTATATGTTTAGAATTCTTTGAGTATCTATAATAGCTAGAATGAAATATAGCTTGTTCACTTAATTGAGCAAGTTTTGGATTGGTGTATCTACCAACTAATCCAGGACTTTTGCCTAATTGTTTAAATTTTGAAAGATTCAATTCTTGCCTAAAAATATTGGAAGATTTTTCTGAATCATCAAATAAGTATATGCTTAAGCCCTCTTCTTCTTTAATTCTTTTTAAGATCTGATACCAATAATTTGATATACCCCCTGCATCTTGTAAAGAAAATATAATGTTATCTAAAATTAAGTTCATTAAAGGACTTTTTCAATTTTCGATTATTGATTTTGAAAATATTAGTTTTTATTATAAGGCTAATACGTAATGTCTAACGTTAATTTAAAAGAGATTGGTATAGTTCGTCGTACTTTTTTAACTGAAAACTTTTGTCGAACTTTTTAATTGCGTTATTTCTAATGGTTTGCGAATGCTCTTTTTTAAATGTAGCGCCCATTTTGTCAAATACTTTATATGCTTCTAAATAATTTCCTTGTTCTATAATAGCGCCGTTATAGTCTGTTATTTCTTCTACACTTCCCCCCGTTTTATAAGTGATAACCGGTGTACCACAAGAAAGTGCTTCTAGGTTTGTGGTGGGGTAGGTGTCCGCATATGTTAAGTTCATAAATACATCTGCCAATGAGTATAACTGAATCAATTCTTCTTTAGAATCGGTTCTTTCTATTCCAATAATATTTTCAGGTAATACCTCTATCTGTTGTTTTGATAGACCTACAAGAATAATTTTTTCGTCGTCTTTTAAATGTGGTGCAATTTTTATAAAATCTTCCCATCCTTTGGTTTTGTCCCACACACTTGCAACACCTAGTATAATTTTAAAATTGTTCCAGCCTCTTTCAACTTTATAAGCTGAAGTATTTTTAGGCTCAAAAGTTGAAACGTCTATGCCATTTGTTATGGTATGGATAGGGTAGTGGCGTAAAAAGGATTGTTCTACCTTAGTGCCCAACCATTCAGAAACCGGTACTAACGTTAAGTTTTTTACTCCCGTAAAAGAAGCTTTCTTTTGTGCGAAATTTTTTGAAGAGCGATCTACCGACCAACTTTTAGGATACGTATACGTTAGTGGACATTTGGTACAGGCCGTTTTGTATTTTTCACAATCAATATATTCAAAATGGGTACAGTGCCCAGTAAATGACCAACAATCATGTAAGGTCCATACTACTGGTATATTTGTTTCTTTTATAAATTCAAATAACAATTCATAATTAATATAATATCCGTGAATATTGTGCAGATGAATTAAATCTGGTTTTAAAACTTTCAGCTTATTTAAGAAATCCTTTGTAGCTTTTTTAGAACCAAGCCCATGTTTGTCAAAAATTCGGGTATTTAGTATGTGCAGATAGTAGTCCAGCTTTGTTCCTATTTGGTAGGTGCTGTTACTGGTGTCTCTATGTATGGGACCATGTGCAATATGAGGTTCATTTTCATGAGACTTTAGGTAATCGCTAATGTTCACACAAATTTTACCTGTAGAACCAAAATTAGATTCTACATTTATTTGAACTATATTTTTTTTGCGTAATGCCAAACGTTCTATTTAGTTTTTAGACCCACCATCATTAAAAACTTTGATCCAAAATCTTTGAACATGGCAATGTAGTCTTTCTTGTAGTTAGATTTTCTTAGTAATGCATCGTGTACCGTTTTCAAGTATTCGTCTTCTGGTAATAATGTAAAATCATTTCCATTGGTAAGCATACCAAATAATTTATCTAAACCGGTATTCTTTTCATTAGGTAGGTGCCAAATGGCAAGATTAATGTCATCTGGCTGTACATTTCTAAAATAGTTTCTGTTCGTCCACAAACGTTTTATGTACTTATCCATGCCGGCCATTAATGCTTTGTGTTTGTAAAAGTAATAACTAAGTACGTGGGCTTCTTCATTAAATTTTATTCTTCCTTCTTTGTGTCGCTTTAACATATCGTCAAAAAGTTGAGGAAAATCGTTTGAAACATTTTTTATAAAGGCTCCTTTGGCAAATAGAAGCTCACCGCCGCTATAATATGGATTTTGGTCTACTACCACGCCAAAGTCCTTAAAAATCTCTTTCATATTATCACCGCTGACCCCATGGATCATATAATCGGTTTCATGGTCTACTACGTAGGTAATGGCCATTTCTTCTGCCTCTAGTTCTTTAAAGGCGTTATCCATTGGTTGGGTAAAAATACAATCGGAGTCCAATAGTAGAAAGCCATCCTCATCTTGCATACGGGTAGCCATATGATCAATAATGGAGAATTCAAAATATTGGTTTCTAAATTTACCAAAGTAGTTATTTGGTAATGGATATTTATTACTTAATGTAATAACCTCAATATTATTTTCTTTAAAAAAGATGCTTAAATCCATACCGTCAATGGTAGGTATATCAGCAGTATTCGTAAAAATTAAATGGGTAGCATTTTTATTGAAGCGTAAAGAAGTTTTAAAAAATAGAACAATACAACGCCAATAAACCGCTTGGAATTCTGGTGTAGTAGAATCTCCTTTATTGTTTGGATATTTTGATTTTTCAGATGATGAATCTAAATAAACCCAGGTGGCTATATATTTGGTCATACTTTTATTTTGAGACAAATTTTAGATAAAAAAGACGAATACTAAGTATTAATCGGTATATAGAATATATAATAGATGTAAAGCTTTTATAGTATCTGTGGATTAATTTTCTTACAATGTATACATCATTACGCTTTGCATATTTTGCTGATATTGGCTAGGAGAATTAGACGAAATAC
This sequence comes from Maribacter zhoushanensis, assembly GCF_029350975.1. GTDB lineage: Bacteria > Bacteroidota > Bacteroidia > Flavobacteriales > Flavobacteriaceae > Maribacter > Maribacter zhoushanensis. The sequence continues at coordinate 182,589 of NZ_JARKMR010000004.1, read as the reverse complement.
TTAAGTTTTTGTTATTGATTTGTCCCGTATAAATTTAATTCTGTCACCTAAATCAACGGTTTATTGCCATCAATTAGATTTTCTATAACTTTTTTCTGATAATTTGGATTGTAATATGTATCAATAACTTTATAACAATTTTCTCTGACCTTTTTTCTGTCCTTCGTATTACTTATCCACCACATTATGGAATTTTTTAAACTCTCCACATTATCTTGTTCAAACAAGATGCCATTAACTTTATGGGTTATTGCCTCGGCCTCTGGCATTTGTTCCATAAGATTGGAATGCGTACAAACTGGGGTGCCATAACTTAAAGAATGTATGGCGGTCAAGCCTACATTGCCAGGTGAAACACAAAGGTCACTTACTGCAATTAAATTGTTATTAACAGCTTCGTCATAGTTTTCCCCATAGAAATGATAACAATCATCATTCAGGTTTTCCGAAGCTAATTTTTCTAAGCTATCCATTTCACTGCCATTACCAACTATCAACAAGTTGACAGGAGTGTCTTTTTGAATTAACGCGATTGCTTCTATAAGTAATTCTAATTTTTTGACCTTAGTTAATCTACCTATGAAAATTAAAGTAGGAAGTTCAGATTTAACAAAAAAATGTAGAATTTCCGATTTGTTCATTGAAGGTATTAATTCTCTATATTTTTTCTGTTTTTCATAATCTAAGGAATTAAATAAAATATGAATACTGTCTGGATCTATACCATTTTTGCTTAGAATACTTTTTCCATGTTTTTCATAAACTAGGTGTTTATTACAGATTTTTAAAAATGATTTTCTGGCCAATAGTTTTATTCCCTTCTCATTACCATACATTCCATGACCTTTAGAAACAATTTCTATATTATTGATTCTTGCAAACAAAGTGATAAGCCAATTACTTAGAATGTTGAATTCACCTAATAGAATAATGGTTTGTGGCTTCTTTTTAATCCAGTTGAAAATATTGAAGTTCTGCCATACTAAGTACTGTTTAATATAAACATTTTTTAATATGTTAATTTTATGGGCATGAGGTCTTAATTTTTGCTCATTAAAATTGATTGTCTTTATACCACTTGAAGATTCTTTGCCGAAAAAAAAGTTTAAATCCATTTTTTCGGATTCTAAATATTTGGTCCATACATTTTTTCGGTATAAAGGAGCAATATTATTTAGAAAAAGAACCAGAGGCTTTTTGTTTGACATCTTAAAATTTTAATTGATCAAATTACCTTAGGTTAGATAATTTAACATATAAGTTGGGTAGTAGTAATTTAAAACCCGCGCTCAATAGAACAAAAGGTACTCTTAAAGGAAAGTGCCTTTTCATTAAGTTAAAATTTGAGCCAAAATCAAGAGCTAAAGGACTTTTTAGTAGTGCTAACCTTTCTTTAAAAGTTTTTTCTGGAAAAACTTGGTAAATGTCAGAATGGTCATCTGTACACGTTCCACAATAATCTTTGGTAATTAGAACGGGGATATTTTTGTCAACGGCCTTAAGTGTATAATCATAATCTGCTACACCGTGAACATAGCCCTCAGATAAGATACCTATTTTAGAGACTACATCATTACTTACCATCATAATATTGGCATTGCCTAGATCACAGCTTTGGAAATTTCCATTAGGTTGAACAAATTCATATTTAAACAAAAATTTGTTCGTTAGTTTGGCACCACCATAACTTAGTAAACCCGTGTCCATATCTTTTGTTGACCCCAAGTAAATACCGCCCATACCAAATTTTTCTTTGGAATACTCATGGGTTTCTATTAATTGTGAAAACACATTGGAAGACACAAAGGTGTCATCATTTAACAATAAATAAGCATCGTAGTCCTTTTTAACTGCTTCGCGCCAAGAATTACGCATACCACCTGCCCAAAATAAATTTCCATTACCCTGCAGTACTGTTGCTTCAGGATATTTTTCCTTGACTGCATCTCCTGTGCCATCTGTAGAACCATCATCAGTAAGGTAAATCTTTAAGTTTATACTTTTTGAAACAGTGTTTAAAGCCTGCATCAAATTTTCAAGTGCATTTAAAGTTTTTTCCTTTCTATTGAAACAAGTAAGTAAGACAGAAATTTTCATTTAATTATTTGAACTGATTGTTATTTACAATTAACTATTTTGTTCATTGTTTATTGTTTCATCGTTGAGAATATATTGTGTGACAATACCAAGAAAAAAACAGTAAAAAACGAACAGAGGAAAATACCCATCAAATATTGGCTCAACAAAGAACAATAAATAAAAAGAAAGCCCATAACATATAAATGCAGTATTCAATAATGCGTTTTGGGGAATGAGAAAGATTGCTTTTTTAATATTTACCGCATTTTTTATGGTAAATATTAATAGTAGAATAAAAGACAAAGTACCGCCAACCCTGGCAATATCAAACCAAAGATTATGTGAAAATCCAAAATCTGCTACATCCCAACCTAATGGTTTTTCCCATAAGTTAATTATTGATTTTGACCAGCGCTCTGTTCTACCGCCAGCCGTAGCCGCACCATATTTTTTACTCTCCATTCTACCTGCAAAGGCACTCATAATATCAGAGTCTTTGTCAAAGGAAACATAACTAATAAATACATTGAAAATTAAAAAGAGTACACCAAATAAAGCGGCATTTTGTTTAACTGTTTGTCTACGAATTAAATAAATCAATGAAATTACGAATGTTATAAAAAATATAGAAAGTTGTGTTCTACTGCCTAGTCGTAGTACACTTACAACTGATAATATAAAAGTAGTGATCATCAAAATTTTCAAGGGTAAATTAAACTTTTTGAACCCTGCTACTAAAAAGGCAGGTATACTCATGTTTAATACAAAGTATGCAGCCATATTGGTTGCTGGTATCGAATCACCTCCCCAGATCATTGGTATATCTCTTTCAATTACTACAAAACCTTTGTCGTAAATAGAAGTTAAAACAGAAGCCATTGCGGGCAGGGAGAAAATTAAACCACTTGCAAATAGCAAATAAAAAAGTCTTTCGCTGTCCATAATCTTATTATTAAATGTTTTACCAATTAAATAAAATCCAGCGGGAAAAAGCGCATATATTAAAATGAATTGTGATCCTAATTCTAGGTTGAAAATATAAAATGTTGCATAGCAAATTGAAAATAGCAATAATAAAGAGAAATTAGAATCTAATTTCTCTTTAAAGAACTTATCGGTAATAATACTAATTATCAATACCACTCCAAAAAGATATCCATAGCTAAATGGGTCTAGTAGATATATCAAAAATAGTATTACTCTTAAATATCCTATAGATTTTACAATTGAGTTTGACATTATAATAATAGTTACCTAGTTTGTAATAAGGTTTGTTTTAAATAATAGAATTTTTTCCTAGTTCTAAAAATATTAAAAAATAGTACTTGTAAATTTTGCTTAAAATGATAAGTATATTTTTTAATAAAAGTTGAATTATTTGCCGAAAAAAATTAGAAGCCTCTGTATAAATTTATGTTTAAATATAATAAATGACTCTGTAAGAGATATAGTTTTTTTATTGTAGTCAATTATCTCAAACGGCTTTACCTTATGTTTATTAATGGACTTTACATTAGTGTCATATAGAAAAAAATCTAACCCCTGTATATTTTTAATGATATTTAAGTCATGTGGTTTAAAATTTCTACCAAATGATTTTATAATTTTATAATCGTATTTTAAAGAAGTTAGAAGATATTGTTTATCGCTTACTAATGGTTTAATTCCATATAAATCAATTGTAATATCTTTTTTGTCTAAGTTAAGCTCGTTGCTGATACTTAAATTTTCAAAGTATACGTCGTAGATAGAACGTGTTTCAATTAAGGTGCTAAAATTATATTTTTTGCCAGAGCTTAAAAGTATGGGGACTTGGTAATAAGTATTTGAAACATCCATGTTTGCCCCTTCATCGCCAAAATTAGTGGTCAAGGATATTTTTGGATAGATGAAAAATTTATTTTGGTTTACTGTATATGCTATAAAGTGTTTTAACCAAGATTTTTCAGACCAATTTGTAACATAAGCGGGTATTCCTTTCAAATTATTTATGTCTATTTTTTGATTGTACCATTCTAAGAAACAATCAATTTGTTTTGCAGTCCAAGCTTGACCCCAAGACGATGCAAATTGAAAATAGTAATTATCGTAACCATCTTCTATAGCTGTGAAATTTTCTTGTTTATGAACATTGTATTGATGGTTGTAAAGTGATATACCGGCTATATTTTCATTATTTTCAGAAAACTCCAATGATTGCTTGGAATAATTATAGTAATCTGGCGATACAAACAAGTCATCTTCTAACATAATCATACTACCATATTCACGGGCAAATAACATACTTTTTAGTATATGTTTTCTTAGACCTAAATTTTGTGATTGATATTCAACCTTCTTACATCCATTTTTCCAGTTAAAATTATTAGCGACATCAAGTACATTTTGATTATTATGAGATTTATCAATGCTTATAATAAGATCTACATTTTCATTAGGATATTTAGCTTCACTTATTGAATTTAAAATTCTACTTAAAGAGTCTGGTCTATTGAAAGCAATAATTACGATTACTGGTAGGAGGTTATGTTTAGATGTCATTACTTATCAGTATTAATTATGAACTTTTTTATATTAGAAAAAAGTAAAGAATTTGATTTAATCCATTCTTCAGGTTTTTGCCACCATTTAAAGTCCAATAAAAATTCAATTTCATTTTGTTCAAATCTGTAACGGATATGTTTTGCTGGCACTCCACCAACTATGGAGTAGGGCTCTACATCTTTGTGAACCAATGATCCTGCTGCAACTATGCATCCGTTTCCCAATTTAACACCTTCAATAATATTGACAGAGGCTCCAACCCATACGTCGTTTCCAATAAAGGTCATATAAGGTTCGTTTTTGTTAATTGGTTCAGGCTTTTCTTGAAATAATTGTTTTTTTGTATATGAGTTTTTAAAATCTGTAGAAAAGAATGCAGGATGAGTACTTACAAAATCTTTGGTAGGATGCGTACCATGAATGCTTATTACATTAGGTCCAATAGAGCAATATTTTCCAATTTTAACATTTTGTAAATGAGTGTTTTTTGAAATATATGATGCAAAACCTAATTTACTTCCAATAAAACTACAATTTTCGCCTATCACGTTTTTACCTTCTAATTTAGAAGAAAGACCTATCTTGGCATTCCTGCCAATTGTCTGTTTTTTTGAATATTTTAAATATAGCCTTATCCCAAAAAAACTTAAATTTTTAAGAAAATTATTAGACAAAATAAACTGTTTAATTCTAGCTGGCATTTTTACAGATGTTTCATTTTATTTGTTGTTATTTTTTTAGCAAAGATGTAACTCTTTTAATTAACATCTTATATTCCTCTATTTTTAAAACTCTTAACATTAAATAATAAGTAATGAAACAAGTACTAATGGTTAAAATAATTTTAACTATTTCTGAAAATGAAGTGAAATAAACAATCCATAAACCTGGTATAGACATTACTAATCCACTAATTAAAATTGGGAAGATGTCTCTTATTTGGTCTTTTGCTCCATATGTCATCATTTTCCCAGGATAATAAGTGTTTATGAAAAAATGAATAACTGTAGAAACTAGTTCTGCAATTGCAATCATTACTATTCCGTATCTTAACGCAAAAATTAATAGAATTATTCTTATCGCAATTTTAAAGTATTGTTGTTTTAAAGCTAAATCGCTTCGTCCAAGTACGTAAAGTAAGTTTATATTAATTCCAGATATTATCGTTATTAATCTTGATAAACAGATTAATTGCATAATTGGAATAGCTAAAGCCCATTTATCTGTTAACAATAAAATTATCAATGGTTTTGAAATAATTGTTAATCCAAAAAATAATGGGACAACTAGTAGAGCTGCTGTTTTGATAATTTTTTTTGTGCCTTCTATAAGTAGTTCTAATTGATTTTGAAGAGGAGCTAAACCTGGTAGTAATACATTGTCTATTATTGAATTAATTGTACTAAATGCAGTATCTGCATTTTGTGTTCCCCTAGTGTAGTAACCTAATTGTTGAGCACTTATAATTTTTGCAATAAACAGAGATGCAAAATTGTTTACAAGGTTGTTCATTATACTATTAACTAATAGCTTTGATCCAAATCCAAATAAGTTTTTAAATGAATCTTTAGAAAATATAAAAAGAGGTTTCCATTTAGTGGAGAACCAAAATAAAAGAGCCATTAATACAGATTTGATTAAAGTCTGATACACCAATGCCCATTCCCCAAAATTTTCGTACGCTAAATAAATTGCAGCTAGACCGCTAATAACAGTAGATATGAAATTAACTTTAGTTATAGATTTAAAATTCATTTCAATACTTAACAGCGTGTTTGGTATTGCAAATAAAGCATTGAAAAACAACGATATTGATAGAATTTTTAAAAGATTATCTAGTTTTGGAATACTATAAAAATCTGAAATAAAAGGCGCGCAAATCCATAATGCTAAATAACAGATTAAAGCTACTATTAAATTAAAATAAAATACAGTGGATATATCCTCATTTGTTCTGTTTTGTTTTTGAATTAGGGCTTTGCTAAAACCGGAATCAATAAAGACTTGTGAAAACGAAATGAACACAATCAATAGACCAACTGTACCATATTCTTTAGGTGTCAGAAGTCTTGCAAGAACAATGGTTAATGCGAATGATACTAATTGAACAGAAAGACGTTCCACAGTGCTCCAAATAGCACCTTTGAACATCTTATTTCCTATACTCATATATTATAATTTATGAATGAGAATATTAATCTATGTTATATTATGTGAAAATTTCAAAACCTCTACAAGTTTTTATATTAAATAATTATGGCTTGTTGCTATGAAATATATTTTTGATTTTGTAAAAAAAACTTCTAAAAGATTAAATCCTATTTTATTGAGTTTAACTGTCAGCAGAATTTTATACTATAAAAAAGTTAAGCAACATGATTTTTTAAAGTAATAGCTGTGAAGGAAATCTCTTGATGATATTTTAATATTTGCTTAGCTCTTCATGTTATAGGCGTTGATTTATTTGTTTATACAGTTAAACTTAATAATGTTTGTAATTATATTTTTAAGCTATATTTTCAATTTTCAAATGCTAATCGTATCAAAATTTCAGTCATTTTAAATTAAAAAATCCCTAAGCGGTTGATTAAATTATAATAATTAATTACCAACTTAGGGAATAATGATTAAATGCTTATTATTCGGGTTTATTCGAAATAATTTAAAATGCGATAACCTCCATCTTTAAGATATTGATGTTTCTGCATTAATTTTACATCGCTTTGCATCATGTCTTGTACTAAATCCTTTAGTTCGTATTCTGTATCCCAACCTAGTTTAGTTTTTGCTTTAGTTGGATCCCCAATTAAAAGGTCAACTTCCGTCGGTCTAAAGTATTTTGGATCAACACCCAAAACCTCTTTTCCAATTTCTAATTGAAATTCTGGGTTGTTACATGCTTTTACATATCCTTTTTCATTGACACCTTCGCCTTTGAACTCTAATTCAATACCGACTTCCTGGAAACTCATACGGACAAATTCTCTTACCGGTGTAGTTTTACCTGTTGCAATTACCCAGTCTTCTGCTTCATCTGCTTGAAGAATCATCCACATCATGCGAACATAATCTTTGGCATGCCCCCAGTCTCTTTGTGCATCTAAATTACCAAGGTAGATTTTATCTTGAAGACCTAGAGCTATTCTAGCCGTTGCACGAGTAATTTTTCTTGTAACAAAAGTTTCCCCTCTAATTGGAGATTCATGATTAAATAAGATGCCATTACAGGCATACATGCCATAAGCTTCTCTATAGTTTACTGTAATCCAATAAGCATACATTTTTGCTACAGCATATGGGCTTCTTGGGTAAAATGGTGTAGTTTCTGATTGTGGTACTTCTTGCACTTTACCGTACAATTCTGATGTAGACGCTTGATATATTCTTGTCTTTTCAGATAAACCTAACATTCTTACTGCATCTAAAATACGTAACGTACCTATACCATCTGCATTAGCGGTGTATTCTGGTACTTCAAAAGAAACATGAACATGGCTCATGGCCGCTAGATTATAAATTTCATCTGGTTGCACTTCTTGAATTATTCTTATCAAGTTTGTACTATCGGTCATGTCCCCATAATGTAATATGAAGTTTCTATGTTCTACATGAGGATCTTGATATAAATGATCTATTCTGTCAGTATTAAAAAGAGATGATCTTCTTTTTAAACCATGAACAATATATCCTTTCTTTAAAAGAAACTCACTTAAATAGGCACCATCTTGTCCGGTAACCCCTGTAATTAATGCAACTTTACTCATTATGTTAATTTATTTGTACTTGATATTTTTATTTAAACTTCTAAGCTTGATATGAATAACGTATTAAGTTGAAAAAACTTATTCAAAACATTTAAAAAGTAAGTAAATCTCTTAAATTTTATTTTAACTGATTAATTTTCAGTGAGATTTGAGCACTCATATTTGCGTGTCAAATAAAAAAATCCGTAGCTAAATAAATAACTACGGATTTCTTGTATTATATGTTGCTTAATTTAATTTGGAGGGGTAAATCCAATATTTATCCAAGACATATTTTCAAAAATAGTGTTTGTATTTAATGAATAGTTATAACCGTTGCTAGTTGCTGATAACTGTCCTACGTTTTGAACTGTTGTATTTTTAAATGCATTATTTGAATTTGGTCGATTTACTTGAAATAGCCTTTCCAAATCTTTAAAAGAACAATTATTGAACGTATTGCTCCAAGCTACTCCTTCAAGCTTATCAAATTCGTCGAAATGAACACCGATTTGAGAATTCGAAACATTTATATTGTTGTAAACATTATTATTTCCTGCATCTTGGGCATCGTTAGCTTGACCAGATTGATCTCTCCAGTCTCTAAATTTAACTGCACCCCAAACTCCTTGTATGGAAATATTTTCAAAAGTATTATGGTGCGCACCATTTGCAACTTCAAGTGAACCTGCCGTATCTCCATTTTCATAAAATGTACCTACAATACTGCAATCTCTTATAGTGTTTTCATAAACGTTTGAAAAAGACATTTCAATCGTGGTATTTATTACAGTTGAATTTTTAATAAGATTATTGTATGCATTTGCTTTTGCTACTAAACCATGACCGTAATGAGAAATACCACTCTTTCTTGTAATGGTAACATTATCCACAGTTGAGTTCGTTGTTCCTGCGGTTAATAGTAAATAATAATCTGTAGGATTGGTGTTGTTCTGTGACGAAACCTCAGTATCGTTAACTGAACATGTGTTACAACCATGAAGAACAAGTGCTTCGGCACCACAATCAAGAATGAAGCTTTTTGTCACAATAGAATTATTGCCTTCTACTCTCATCCCAATGCCACTATAATCTCCAAAACCTGAAATATTAGAGCGAAAATCACCCATTTCATAGATGAAAATGTTATTTAATTTTACACCTTCTCCTCTTGATAAAATTCCCAGTTCAAAATTAGTAATTTGAAAATTATTTAGTTCTACATAGTTACCGTCTATTAGTAAAGCTTGCCCTGTTGCAAGACCGTTATTGACATTACCAGATAAAACTGGAAGAAAAGAACTGTTTATACTACTACCATTAGAAAAACTAGAATTTTGAACAGATTGTATGTCACCAGGATTATTTTGATAACCATTAAAAATTATTGGGCTGCCTTGATTTCCGTTTTTAGATTGTGTAAATTCAGAACTACCGTAATTACCAGCTTTTACGTGTACAATACTTCCTGCAGTTGCCATATTGAGTGCATGCTGTAAACTCCAGGCAGAATTTTCCGATTTTCCATCATTGTATGAATTTCCACTTGTAGTTACGTAATATACATTTTCTCCTGATGTCGCTAAAGTTGAATTTGTTACTATTACAGTTACTGTAGCTTCTTCTGTCGTTGTTGTATTGTCTTCAGGGTTAGTTACTTCTGTAGTATATGTAAACGTATCTTCAACAGTTTCTGTGCTTGTTTCCGGTTCTGGAGTTGTTTCTGGTTCTGGAGTAGGCTCTGGTTCTGGAGTTGGTTCCGGAGTAGGCTCTGGTTCTGGAGTTGTTTCCGGTTCTGGAGTAGGCTCTGGTTCTGGAGTAGTTTCCGGTTCAGTTGTAGGTATTTCTTCTGAACTACTTGTAGTGTCCAAAAATCCATCTGGTATATACGTTAACGTTTTGTTGTCATTTAATATCACTTCACCATTTGTTGGCGAAGAAACACTAATGATTCTTACATTTTCCCAATTAGCATAGTTGTCATTAGACAGAACATCAATAACAATACTGGTGTTGGGTTGGGTGGTTACAAAATCATTTTGTATCAAAAGATCATTTTCTAAATATTGCTCCGTGTCGTTAATGACGTACTCTGACAATAAATCTGCATCTTTTGAGCAAGATGTTAGAATGATAGAAAAAAGGATGACCAAAGACAATTTGGGAAATCTAAGGTTTACATTCATAGGTAAAGTAGGTAAATTGGGTTAATGTTTTTTCTTTCTCATTTCAAAAATTCAACTTTTTATTGAATTTGTCGATTAAAAACTCTTTTATTCGATGAAATGCACAAAAAATATTTCTTTTAGGATTAAACGTTCTAAAAGTAAGTTTGGATGTTCAAAAGACCTTTTTTTCGTTAAACTACCTTCTTTTTAACATTTAGCTATTATTTCATCCATCAATACAATTTTAGAAAGTATATCTAGTTTATATTTAAGATTCAAGCAAAATACTATATCAACTATCTTTGAAAAACGAAATTTCCTTAAATGAAAGATAACGTGCTTATTGATACTTATGCCCAAATTAAAGATGGTCAACAAGGTCAACTTAGGTCTAAAGTAAGATCATCTGTTTTAGACGTATTAAGCTTAAAACATCATTTTTTTGGTGATGAAGAGAAATTGAAAAAACCAAGGGTTCAGTTCTTGTATTTTCATCACATTTTTAAAGATGAGTTAGAAAACTTTGAAATTTTATTAGAATATCTTTCTAAAGACCACGTGTTTATTAGTCATTCAGAAGCTGTTGATAGATTGCTTACAGATAGAGTAGATAAGCCTTACATAGCATGGAGTTCTGATGATGGCATTCAGAATAATATGTTAGCGGCAAAAGCATTAAATAAGTTTGGTGCTAGTTGTTGCTTTTATGTCAACCCAGCAAGTATTGGCTTGACCGATGTTGAGAAAATAAAACATTTCTGTAAAGAAAAATTAGAAATGCCACCTGTGGCATTTTTGAGTTGGAAAGAAGTTGAGCTTTTACAAAGCCAAGGGCATGAGATCGGTAACCATACGTTTAAACATGATATGGTATCCCAATTGACTCAAGATCAATTTGAAGAAGATTTCTTAAAGGCTGATACTATTTTAACTCAAAAGTGTGGCCCTATTAAACACTTTGCGTATACTTATGGTAGGTTTGAAAATTTTACCAAACCTGCGTTTGAATTTGTTATGGACAGTGGATATGAATCTTGTATATCAGCTTCTAGGGGGTGTCATATAAATGGTCAAGGTATGCTTGACAAGAATAAAGTATTCTTAAGAAGAGACCAGATTATTGCAGATTGGAAACTTTCCCATATTAAGCACTTTTTAATCAAAGGTGTTCAAGAGCTTGATTATAACACCAATTTTTTACCTAAGTCATTAGCTTAAAATTTAAATATGTTAGATACACCCATACTTTTTATAATCTTTAATAGAAAAGAGGTAGCCTTAAAATCTTTGGCCGCTATTAAAAAAAGTAAGCCAAAAAGAATGTATATATCAGGGGATGGTCCTAGAAATACAGTAGAAAAAGATAAAGAAAAAGTTAAAAGTACAAGAGAAGCTATCATTGAGGCTATTGATTGGGATTGTGAAGTAAAAACATTATTTCAAGAAGAAAATCTTGGCTGTGGCCCTGGCGTTTATACTGCTATTAATTGGTTTTTTGAACATGAAGAACAAGGAATTATATTAGAGGATGATTGTGTTGCCAGCGAAAGTTTTTTTCTGTTTTGTGAAGAGTTGTTAGAGAAATATGAAGATGACGAGCGTATTGGTTTAATATCGGGTTTTAATCAAGTTGGTTCTATTCCTGTAAATGATTCCTATTGCTTTTCTAAGTATTCAGTATGTTGGGGTTGGGCTACATGGCGTAGGGCGTGGAAAAATATGGATTATGATATGGTTTGGAAGTCTGGTAAATATGAAGATTCTATCTTATCTAATTGTGGCTATTTAGGAAAAGATTATACCTATTGGAAACGAAGAATTAAAGCTGTAGAAACAGGTTTAGTAAGTGCTTGGGATTTTCAATGGTGCTATAGCGTTGCAGGTCAAAACCAATTAGGTGTTTTTCCAGAAGTTAATCTAATTAGTAATATAGGTTATGGAGAAGATGCTACTCATAGTTCTAAAAGTCCTTTTATGAATTATGATAAGAGAGAAGAGCTTGCTTTCCCTTTAAAGCACCCATCTTATATTTTACCGCAAATTGATTTTGATAAAGCTTTTTATAAAGAACGGAATACATGGATAAATTCTCTTGCCTGGTTTTTTCCGAAATCAGTTAAAGATGCGGTTAAAAGTATGCTAGCTGTTTTCTACAACAAGTAAATCGCTATAATCTAAAACTAAAAAAGCGTCAGAAATTATATAATTTCTGACGCTTTTTTAATGTACAATTTTTAATACTTACCTAATTAAACTAAAGTGACCTTTAAATTGTATGTTTCTATTATTATCAATAGCATCGGTATATTCTATAACGAACCAATAGTCAGATTCAGGTAATGATTCTCCATTGTAAGTACCGTCCCATCCAGATCCAAATATGTCTAAATAATGAACTAACTTACCATGTCTATCATATATTTCAGCAACTACATTTGTGGTCAAGTTAGGATCTGCCAACCCTAATGGAAACCAAGTATCATTTGATCCATCTCCGTTAGGTGAAAAATAAGTAGGGTAATTTACTATTAAGAAAGGGTCACTTTCTAAAGTAGTACCGCAATTTCCAATGGATCTAACAAATATAGTGTGTAAGCCACCAACTACATTTTGAAAGAAATTATCCGTTTGATATGGCCCGTCTGGGTCATCTAAGCTATATTCAAAATCAGTGTAAGCAAAGATATCATTGTTTACTATGGCTCTTACTCTATTGCCAGAATTTAATTCAAAACCTTCGCTAGTAATTTCTATTTCAATATCTTGTGGTAGTGGAGCTTCGGTAACATTAACTACATATTCTAAACTTCCTCCGCAATTAATGGTGTTGCCTACGGTAAATATCCTTAAGCTATATTCCCCTGCTTCGGTAACGTTAAAAATCGCTTCTTCAATACCATCACCGTTAGTATCATTGTTTGGTGTCCAATCATAAATATAACCAGTTCCTAAATCCACACCTACCGGCACCGAGCTGGCACCACCACTTGCGTTATTACAGATAGATATTTCAAATGGTAAATCTATGATAGGTTCCTCTAATATAGTAACCTCAAATTGAGATTCAGAAGAACAATCTTGATTGTTAGGAGATTGGGCAAATATGTAAATGGTCTGGCTTTGGTTTACTTGGCTACCTTCGGCCAACAATTGTCCTGTACCGTTCATACCGGTATAATAACTGTTATTCGCATTCAGATTAGGTAGTACGTAAAATTCGCAACCTTCAACATCGTTTAAGGTGTCCGCTACTGGTATTGGTTCAATTGTAAATGTAACAGCAATTCTATTATCACTTGTGCAGCCAGTAATGTTATCGCTTGCTTCTGCGTAATAAGTATAAGAGCCAATAGTTGTATTTGTTGGTGTAAAGCTTAATCCATTAGCAATGCTAGTACCGCCAATTTCTGTATTGAACCAATTAATGGTATCTCCTGTGGCTCCTAATGAAACTTCTAAATTAGGGTTTGGTGATCCTTCACAGATAGTTTGGTCAATTGGGTTTACGGCATCATCAATGACAGGGCACGAACAATCTGGGGACAAGGTAGTCGATGTTGCTATACAGCCATTATTATCTGCAGTAATCGTTACAGAACCTGTAGTCGATGGAATGTCAATAATACTATTACCGCTAATGGTTCCGGCAGATGTTGTAAGTATTGCCGTAGGTGCGCTATTAGAAAATTGTACGGTGTAGGTATTCAAGTCTGCACTACATGTAGCTGAAATAATATTCACCACCGGAGTTTCATTGATAGTGACTACAAAGCTATTTTCATCAAAACAATTTGGTGTAGAACCGGATTCTGAATAAATATATACGGTTTGTGTACTAGTAATATCAGAGCCTTCCAATAGATTGGTTCCTGAGCCATTAGGGGCCGTGTAATAAAAATTGTCAGCAGACAAAGCGGGTAGGGTGTAAGGACCACATTCATTAATGTCCGTACTTGTATCAGCAACAGGCATTGCATTTATGGTTAGTGTAACCGGAATTCTATTACTTGTACAGCTAGAAGCTGTTTCAATGGCTTCTGCATAAAATGTGTAGGTGCCAACTGCAGTTTCCCCAGTAGTATATGTGTTTCCACTGCCTAATAGGGTGCCTGCGGTACTTGCATCATACCAATTTATGGCATCACCACTTATCCCTAAATCTACGGATAGATCTGGAGTGGCGGTACCAAAGCATATAGACGGGTTATTTGCGTTTACAGGGATGTCAATAACTGGGCAAGAACAATCTGGAGCGGTTATGTCCAGGTCTCTAATACAACCATTGTTATCTACTGTAATTGTAATGTCATTACCTGCTGTAATTCCTGTAATGGTATTACCTGTTAATACTCCTTCACTTGTATTTGTAATGTTGCCGGCGTTTACTACCACATCAACATCATAGGTCGCCAAATCTGTAGAACAGGTGGCGGTAGTTGTTGGGTCTAGTACTGGAGCTGTGTTGACGGTAACGGTAGCAGAGGTTGCTGGTACTAAATTTAATGTACATGTACCGCTTTCTATACTGCTAATTTCCATAGTAACATCTGCAGTAGTAGTTGTCTCGGTTACCGTTGATATACCTGTGGCATCTAAAGTTACCGAAATAGATGTAGTTCCTCCATTCAAGGAATATGTTATGATATCTCCTGGAGTACCGGTTATAGTAAACTCGGCATCTTCTCCTTCGCAAATGTTTGTTGTAGTGGCTACAGGGGTTATTGCTGTTGGACCTGCCGTTACATTTAACGTGGCTATTGATTCTTCATAACAAAGGTTGTCATCTCCCATGACACGAACGCTGTACATGTATCCGTTCTCAGCATTGGTGACCGCAGCTATGGTAAGTTCGTTCGTTGTGGTTCCTGTATAAGGTGCTCCCTCAACCAACAATGTAAATGTTGTACCACTATCAGTGCTCTCATACCATTCGTATACAATGTTTGTGTTAGGAGCAGGTCTCGATGCAGCTACTGTAAATACAGCGTCTTCTCCTTCACAAACTGCGGTTGGATCTGTGAGACCTGTGTCTATTACTGCAGGTTCTGAAACTATGCGCACTCCCGCATTTAAAGGGAATGTAGTGTAGCCAACTTCACTAGTAACTAAGCCGTTTCCATCAACGGTCGCGACACCCGTTCCTAAGATGCCATCTCTGTCTTCATCTATATATCCATTTTCTATACTATCTGGGCAACCGTCATTGTCTGAATCAAAATCTAGACAGTCAGGTATTAGGTCACCATCGGTATCGCGGCTAATTCTAAAATGATCATAATTTCCTGCTTGTTGATTTAAATTTACATCTATTGTATGTGTAATTTGAATTCTTATGTCATTACCTATAGCTGGTGACCCCGCTGGTATTGTATAGCTGATTGAAAAATCTGTCCAAGTACCGTTTGGTGTTTCTTCAGGTAAAATAGTTAAATCAAAGCCTAAAGGATTAAAGTTGTTTGTAGCATCAGCATAGCCGATTTCAATATAACTAGTCCCGTCATTTCTAAATTGATCTTCATAATCTAATCCATCACCAACAGCTAAAGTAAGTATATAAGTGCCTTCTTCTAAAGTAATTCTAGATTCCGTTTGAGTAATAGTTACATCACCATGAAGAGCTAAAAATGCATCATAAGCGCCATCTGGTTCAGGGAAATCTTCCAAAAATGTACCATCGGTTGCAAAATTAACACTATAAGGGTCAGGATTAGGT
The DNA here is from genome assembly GCF_029350975.1 of Maribacter zhoushanensis. Classification (GTDB taxonomy): domain Bacteria; phylum Bacteroidota; class Bacteroidia; order Flavobacteriales; family Flavobacteriaceae; genus Maribacter; species Maribacter zhoushanensis. Next base: position 166,342 of record NZ_JARKMR010000004.1, on the reverse strand, counting down.
CCGAAGAAATTATCAGCATTTGCTAAATGCACAAAAGCATCACCTGCTCCAGTTTCCGTATACCAGTAATCTACCACGGAAGTAAAAGGAGTATCGGTTCCGCCTAATAGAAAATTGTTTGTCGGAATTTCAAAATCCCATGGTTGACGCAGAAAAGCTGTGTTTATAAGTTCGCAGTCCTCATCAATATCTAAAATACCGTCATTATCATCATCTTCATCAATGTTTGTTTGTAAAGTATTAGTTGCATCATAACGAAAGTAATTACCATCCTCAACTAAATCTCCATCAGTATCTAAGGGATTACAGGTAATGTTTTTTGAGTCATCCCACATTTGGTGTCTAGGCCCTGTATAACCCGTAGCTGCTCCAGTAACTAATCCATCTCCATCAATTGTAGTACCTAGAACGCCGCCACCTGCATCAGTATGTCCAGCTTCCACGACATCAAAACATCCATCATCATCACTATCTAAATCTGTACAATCTGGCTCACCATCACCATCAGTGTCAATTTTTAAAATAAAATTATCAAATGTAGTTTGTGAGGTGTTATTCAATGAAATGTCATCATGTGTTATACGGATAGAAACTCCTTGCCCAAAACCTGGTGTTGCAGTTGTAACTGGCACAGAAATACTAAACTTTGACCAAGACCCGTTGGGTGTGTCGTAACTTTCAACAATATAATCTCCAGCGGCAAAAGCTGTGAAGGTTGTACCGTTAGAATATCCAAGTTCAACAATAGTACGACTATCATTGGAAAATTGAGGAGCGAAAGGGATCGGGTCTCCAATTGAAAATTCTAAAATATAGGTTGCTTCTCTATCATAAGTAGCCCAAACTTCGTTTAATTGTATGGAACCATCACCATTTATAAAGCCAAATGAATTACCTTCTTGGGCAGCTGTAAAATTAGTTCCGTCTATTGTTTCTATTCCATAGTTTGTTCCTGTAACCACTTGCCAATTTTGAATAGGGTCTGCAGGTAAATTATCAGTTTCAAAGCTAAAATTTGGTACAGGAATTTCGCATTCATACCTATCTAAAATACCGTCATTATCATCGTCCAAATCTACAATGTCATCTTCGCCATCATTATCAAAATCTAAATCTTCAGTACAAATGTTTATGTTATTACTTAATACTGCTTGATTTATTCCAGTATAACCTGTTCCTGTTGGAGTGACTGTACCATCTGCATTTGAACCTGAATTTGCTAAAATTCCACCACCTCCGTCGGTATGACCTGCTTCAATAACATCGGCACAGCCATCATTATCAATATCATTTTCAAAACAGTCTGGAATACCATTTGAGTTTCTATCTAGACGGACTTGAATAAGATCGTAATCGCCACCGCGTTGGTCCAAGTCTTGGTTTTCTGTATGTGTGATCTGTATAAGTATACCTTCGCCAACAGCCGGACTCCCGACTGGTATATTAGTAGAAAACACTATTTCTGTCCAAATTCCATTAAGGGTCTCATGAGCTTGAACGGTTCTTGCTCCTATAGGTTGAAATCCGGTTCCATTATCATAACCTATTTCAATCGTAGACTGTCCATCATTACTAAAGACATTTGCAGTTTCTATTCCGTCTCCAATTTCAAGACTTGTGATATAATCACCAATTTCAAATGCAGCACCAGGATTATTTAAAGTTATTGTTCCGCTACCATTTATAAACGCTATTGCATTGCCATCTGGTATATTATTATAATTAGAAATTGCTGGTACTTCTATGCCCCAGGCAATATTGTTGGTAGCATCTGTAAGACTCCATTCAGTAATTGGGTCTCCTGCGCCGTTATTCTCAAAACTATAATTTGAAATTGGAACTGAACACTCGTTTGAATCATAAATTCCATCATTATCATCATCTAAGTCGTCTTTGTCTAATACATTATCGCCATCGTTATCTTTATAGTTTAAAATACATGCTTCATAAATTCCCGCAAATAAAACTTCTTGTGTATTACCAGTATAACCTGTAATAAATCCTGTTACCAAACCGTTTGTAGGGTCAACTCCAGATCCTGTTAAATTACCTGTACCATTTGCTATATGCCCTGCCTCTGTAGTATCATAGCAGCCACTACTGTTAGTTGGGTCGTCAGAATCTAAGTCGATACAATCACTTAAACCATCATTGTCAGTATCTCTAACCAATCTTATGTTGTCAATATTTAATTGAACATCCGTCGCAGCAATACCTTCATGTAATATTCGAATAAGAATACCTTCCCCTAATGCCGGAGCAGAATTTACCATGTAAGAAAAAGAGAAAGTCATCCAGCCAGGGGTTGGTGTATCTGTAGGTCCGTTAATTATTTGTTCTGCACCTGGAATTGCTGTAAAACTAGCTGCATCATTTCCATAACCCAATTGTACAGTAGTTATACCGTCATTTTCAAATGGTCCTGTTCCAATTTTGTCTCCAATGTCAACCGAAAAGATATATGCGCCTTCTGAATAAATTCCAGCTGGTGTGTCTAAAGTTAGTTGAGTTGTTTCTAAATATGAATTAATAGCCAAGTATTGAGTGCCCTCGGTAATTGTTGGTTGTTGGGCGCTAGAGGTTTCAAAGGCGTAACTGTTAAAGTTTATAATGTCCCATGACGATGTAAAGTTTGCTTCAAAACCACTAAAGGGTATAGGTATTTCACATTCATTACTATCTAATATACCATCATTATCATCATCTAAATCACATATATCACCAACGCCATCACCATCAGAATCAGCATTAGTTGGATCTGCAGTATTTGGGCATAAGTCAACGCCATCTAAAATTCCATCAAAGTCAGCGTCCTGAGCAACGGCTATAAATGATAAAGAAAAAAATAGAAGTGCTAAATATAGTGTTCTGTGTAGCATAGTGGTTATTTATAAAAACAGTATCATTTTATGGGGTTAAACACAAAGATATGTAGTAAAAATAGTCAGCGGATTACCTAATAAAATCATTAATCGCTGAATCGCAAAATTACTAGATAAGAGCCTATATATACCATTAATTTTTAATTGATTATCAACAAAAAAGGTCAAGAACAACGTTCTTGACCTTCAACTACTTCTTATGTAAAAAGTTGTTATTTCTTACCAATTTGGTAATATGTAAACCCTTTTTCAGGCATATTTAATGCTGTATATTGATTTCTACCGTCAAAAATAATAGGTTGGTTCAATCTTATTTTTAACTCTTCGAAATCCGGAGATCTAAATTCTTTCCACTCCGTTAATAATAACATCGCATCAGCATCTTTTAGCGTATCGTATTTAGAATCAAAATACGTTACGTTTTCCACATCTTTTAAATAAAAGCTCTGAGCTTCATGCATCGCCTTTGGGTCGTAAGCATTAACGGTTGCGCCTCTTTTTACTAATTCTTTAATAATGTAAATGGCCGGAGCTTCTCGCATGTCATCAGTTTCTGGTTTAAAAGCAAGACCCCATATAGCAAAAGATTTTCCGGTAAGGTCTTCTCCAAAATGACTAACCACTTTATTTGCAATAACAAATTTTTGGTCATTGTTCACCTTTTCAACGGCATCTATAAGTCTAGGTGTATAGCCATGTTGTTGTGCAGAACGTTTTAAGGCTTTTACATCTTTTGGAAAACATGATCCACCGTAACCACTACCTGGGTATATGAAACTATAGCCAATTCTGCTATCTGATCCAATACCAACTCTAACTTTATTTACATCTGCACCTACCAATTCACATATATTGGCAACCTCGTTCATAAATGAAATTTTAGTTGCAAGCATAGCATTTGCCACATATTTGGTCATTTCTGCAGAACGTACATCCATAGAAATCATTCTATTTTGTGTTCTAAAGAATGGCGCGTATAAAGTTCTCATTTGCTCTTCGGTCTCAGGAGTTTCTACCCCGATCACCACCCTGTCCGGCTTCATAAAGTCATTTATGGCATCACCTTCTTTTAAGAATTCTGGGTTAGATACCACTTCAAAAGGAATGTCTACTCCGCGTAAGGCCAAACGTTCTTGAATTTTAGCTTTTACTTTGTCCGCTGTACCCACGGGTACCGTAGATTTATCCACAATGATCAGCTTTTGCTGCATATGGTCACCTATGTCTGATGCAACTTGTAATACATATTGTAAATCTGCCGCACCATCTTCACCCATTGGCGTACCAACGGCAATAAATGCTATATCACATTTTTTAAGTGTTTTGGCTAGGTCTGTGCTAAAATGTAGTGTTTTGTTTTCAAAATTTCTCAACACCATTTGGGTAAGACCTGGCTCATATATAGGTATAATACCTTTCTCTAGGTTCGTGATCTTTTTTTCGTCTATATCTACGCAGGTAACCGTGTTTCCCATTTCAGCAAAACACGTTCCGCTAACTAGACCTACATATCCTGTTCCTATTACTGTTAAATTCATTTGGTAATTTTATTTTCTGGCGATAAAGTTAATATCTATATTTTGAATATTGAAAAATATATCGTTTTATGGATTTATAATCGTGCTGTGTAACCACTTGTTAGTTTGCCTTTTATATCATAAACCAATGTGCTCTCCTTTTTAAAACTAGATAAGTCCTCTTTTAAAAACTTATCATGAGCTACGGCCAATACAATGACATCATATGTATCCGTAGGTCTTTGCTGTGTTGTAATTAATCCGTATTCATGTTCTACTTCTTCTGGGTCTGCCCAAGGGTCATATATAGTGGTGTTTACCCTATAATCGTTCAAATTTTTTACCATATCAATAACCTTTGTGTTTCTGATATCCGGGCAATCTTCTTTAAACGTTACGCCTAGTATCAAAACTTTAGCATCTTTGACCTGTAAGTCGTGCTTTAGCATTAGCTTAATGATTTGCAGACTAACATACTCGCCCATACCATCGTTAATTCTTCTGCCGGCCAAGATCAGATCTGGGTTGTACCCATTTTCTTGCGCTTTTTGAGCTAAATAATAAGGGTCTACACCTATACAGTGACCACCAACTAGACCTGGTTTAAACGGTAAAAAATTCCATTTCGTACCTGCTGCCGCTAAAACATCATTTGTATCAATATCCAACAGTCCAAAAATTTTGGCCAGTTCATTCATGAAAGCGATATTAATATCCCTTTGGGTATTTTCAATGACCTTGGAGGCTTCCGCAACTTTAATAGTAGGAGCAAGGTGAGTGCCCGCCGTAATTACAGATTTATATAACTCATCTACCTTTTTACCGATTTCCGGAGTAGATCCCGACGTTACTTTTAAAATCTTCTCTACCGTATGCTTTTTATCTCCCGGATTTATGCGTTCTGGAGAATAACCTGCATAAAAGTCCTTGTTGAAGACCATATTACTTGTTTGCTCTATAACAGGAATACATACTTCTTCCGTGGCACCGGGGTATACCGTTGATTCATATATTACGATATCTCCCTTTTTTATAATTTTACCTACCGCTTCACTGGCTTTGATCAATGGCGTAAAAACTGGTCTTTTTGTGTCGTCAACCGGGGTAGGTACCGTAATAATATAATAAGTGCAATCAGCCAGGTCATTAATTGAGGTTGTGCAAATTAACCCCTTCTCTTTTTGGTTTAAATCCGTTGTTAAAACTTCTTCAAGGTCTAAATCTGAAAGTTCAAGAGTAGTATCCTTTCCTGATCTTATTTCATCAACTCTTTTTTGACTTATATCATAACCTACAACTCTGTACTTTTTTGCAAATAGGGCAGCCAATGGAAGTCCTACATATCCTAATCCTATAATTCCTATTTTCATTCCTTAGTTTTATATAAATGTTCTGTTCTTTGTTTCTTTCTTACTTTATAATTAAAACTGGGGAACTTTAAATTTATAGAACGTTATAAGGGTTTAAAGAAACTCGTATACCACTTTGCAAATTGATGAATGCCAAATTCAATATCTATTGCAGGTAGGTAATTGTAATTTTCTTTTAACTCCTCAATATCCGTCCAGGTTTTATAAACATCTCCATCTTGCATGGGTAACATGTTATAAGTTGCTTTTTTATTCAATTCCTTTTCTAGTATAGCAATAAAATCCATCAGTTTAACCGGTTTGCCATTTCCAATATTATATATGGCATTATTGCTGTTTTCTGAATTGCTTATAAAACCTTTTTCTACTATTTTATTGATTCCACCAATGATATCATCTATATAAGTGAAATCCCTTTCAAGCTGCCCATTGTTGAATACTGGGATACTTTCATTTTTTAAAATAGCTTTCGTAAATTTAAAGTAGGCCATGTCCGGTCTACCCCACGGTCCATATACGGTAAAAAACCTCAATCCGGTTGTCTTAAAGTCATATAAATGACTATAGGTATGAGCCATTAGTTCATTGCTTTTCTTTGTAGCGGCGTATAAACTTACGGGACTATCAGTAAAATCTGATGTTTTAAAAGGGGTAGTAGTGCTATTGCCATATACACTTGAACTACTTGCATATATTAAATGAGGAACTTTAATTGTCTTGCAACCTTCTAGAATATTAAAAAAACCTACAATATTGCTATTTATATATTTATCAGGATGTTCTAGACTGTAGCGTACACCGGCTTGAGCTGCTAGGTTACAAACTATGTCAAATTTATTTGTTTGAAATACATTACTTATCGTAACTGTATCTTCCAAATTACACTTGATGAATTTGAAGTTTTCGTAAGCGGTACTTTGAGTATAATTGTAGTCGTCTTTTATTTTGTCTTCTGGAATACCTAGCTCCAATAACCTTGCAAATTTTAGGTTAACATCGTAATAGTCGTTTATATTATCTAAACCAATTACATGATGACCAGATTTTAGTAAGGAAAGGGATAAATGATAGCCGATAAAGCCAGCAGCGCCAGTTACAAGTATTTTCAAAACCTTTAAATTTTGTGAGATACAAATGTAACTATTGCCGTAATAAAACCCTTTATTACGGCAAGATTAATAGAAGTTAAATGTTTTAATTGGCTTTTATGATTTTCTTATATGTAAATTCATTTGTTTCCACTCTTGTAATTTCAATTAGATAAAGCCCATTGGATAAGAATGAAACATCAATCGCAATCTCTTCAGGATGATCTTCATTAACAATATTTTGAAATACCAATTTGCCATAAGAATCATAAAAACCTAATGCTATAGATTCACTCATGAAATCTGATAAGTTGATATTTAGATTTTCATTACCTACCGGATTAGGGTACACTAAAATATCTTTTAAATCTGCATTGTTAAGTGTTGTATTTGATGCTGTAACAATTATAGTGAGATTGGTAGTAGCTGTTGCCCCTTCTTCATCCGTAACTGTTAATGTTACTTCATAAGTATCTGGTGTAGTAAAGGTATGTGTAGTAGTTATTCCATTACCAGTTGTACCATCACCATAATTCCACACATACGAGCTAATAGCATTATCATCAGACGATCCAGATGCGTCAAAAGTTACAGGCAAAGGTGTCTCACCATTTAATGGGTCGGCAGTTGCCAATGCTGTTGGTGCTATATTGGTAGGTTGACTGCTAGTGACAACAATTTCAAGGTCAACAGTATCGGTAAGACCTTCTGTATCGGTTACGGTTAAAATTACATTATAAATACCCTCTGTTTCAAATGTGTGTGATGTTTCGATTCCAGTACCTACTGAAGAACCATCACCAAAATTCCATGAATATGAACTGATTTCATTATCATCAGAGGAAGCTGAAGCATCAAATTCAACTAATAATGGAGCTTCTCCGTTCAAGGGCGTAGCCGTAATCATAGCAACAGGAGGGTTGTTTCCTGAGGAGATTTGCGTTACCGTGATATCTATGGTGGCAGTATCCGTAAGTCCTTCCGAATCTACTACTGTTAATGTAGCTATAAAGGTATTTGCGGAGGTATAGGTATGTGAAGGATTTACTCCCGTACCCGTTGTACCATCACCAAAATCCCAAGAATATGAGGCAATGGCATCATCGTCAGAAGACTCCGAGGCATCGAATTCTACCAACAAAGGAGCTTCTCCGTTCATAGGAGTAGCAGTTGTCATGGCAATAGGAGGCGTGTTGCCCGATGAGGGTTGTGTTACGGTAATATCGATGGTGGTAACGTCTGAAAGTCCTTCCGAATCAATTACTGTCAATGTAGCGGTAAATGTATTTATGGACGTGTACGTGTGTGAAGGATTTATACCTGTTCCCGTAGTACCATCGCCAAAATCCCAAGAGTATGAGGCTATCGCATCATCGTCAGAAGATCCAGATGCATCGAATTCAACCAATAAGGGAGCTTCTCCGTTGATAGGTGTAGCCGTCATCATGGCTATAGGAGGTGTGTTTCCCGATACAGGTTGCGTTACGTTTATTTCAATGGTGGTAGAATCAGAAAGCCCTTCCGAGTCAACTACAGTTAATGTGGCAGTAAAATTATTTACAGCGGTATAGGTATGAGAAGGATTTATACCTGTTCCGGTAGTACCATCGCCAAAATCCCAAGAGTATGAGACTATCGCGACATCGTCAGTTGAGCCTGAAGCATCAAATTCAACTAATAGTGGCGCGGTACCCGTCATAGGGCTTGCTGTTGCTGCAGCTATAGGAGCTGAGTTGGTTACAGTACTTGGTGAAACTATAATTTCAATTGTTTCTGTATCCATTAATCCTTCGGCATCGGTAACAGTTAAGATAGCGTCATAAGTACCTTCATCAGTATAAATGTGTGATATTACCGCACCAGTTTCAATTGCAGTACCGTCGCCAAAATTCCATGAATAAGAAAAAATACCATTATCGTCGGTGGATCCAGAACCATCGAAACTCACTTCTAACGGTGCTTCGCCATTTAGTGGCGTTGCATTAGCAACAGCAGTTGGTGCATTGTTCAATGGTGCTTCTACCGTTATTAAAATGTTTTCAGTGTCCATTAAACCAGCCGAATCTGTTATAGTTAGTTTTGCAGTAAAATTACCAACCAAGGTATAAGTATGGGTCGAAGTTATTCCAGAACCCATTGTTCCATCTCCATAATCCCAGGCATAAGAGACGATGGCATTGTCTCCAGAGGAACCAGATGCGTCGAATGATACATCTAATGGTGTATCTCCTGTTTGAGGTGTCGCAACTATATTAGCAATAGGTGCACCACTAGAAATGATTTCAATTGCTTCGGTATCCGTACCGCCGTCATTAGCGGTAATAGTTAAAACTACATTGTATGTTCCAGAATAGATAAAAGTTTTGTCAACATTTACACCTGTGGCAGTTGTACCATCTCCAAAGTCCCAACTGTATGATGCTATACCCGAATCATCAGTGGAATTGGAACCATTAAAATTAACTTCTAATGGAGCACTACCGTTAGTCGGTACAGCAGTTATGGCTGCAACTGGTGGAGTATTTCCACCATTTTGTGATAAATTTATTACAGAAAGGTTGTCGTAAAATACAGTTCCAGGGTTATTTGAAGCGTAATTCGTGTAAAGCCAAATATTTAAGGTAGAAATTCCACTTGGTACAATGAATGAATCTTCAAAATTTGTCCAGCCCGTGCCGAACGTTTGGCTTATAAGTGCGCTATTTGTTTGATTATTTTGATTTACTTCAATTCTAGGTATTCCATCTGTACCATAGGCGTCAAGGGAAACAAGTATCTCATTACCGGCAGCTATGCCTAAAGTTGTTAAATCTAGCTCAATTTCATGTCTAGCATAAAGTTCACCATTATCAACATTTACCAATCTAAGTGCACAGTCCGATCCATTAGTATTATCTGGTGAGCCAACAGCAATTTCAACTTGGCTAGATGTTCCTTTTGGTAGCGTTATAGCACTGTCCTCATTAATCAATTGGTTTGGACAACCGTCCGTTTCATCGATTACTGTTACTTTTAAATCAAAAACCGCTGTACATCCTTGTTCTGTGGTCATTACGAATTGGCCTTGATTTGTTATATCTACCCACCCGTTGTTTCTTTCAGGATTACCATAAGGAAAAACATCAGTGTCTATACGGTACTCGTAACCTGCACTTCCTTCAGAATTGAACGTAGGTCCATTTTCTTGCGGGGTAGTTACGTAATATTGATTACCTGCTGTTATTGCTCTAATGTAAATGTCGCCACCTTCTTGTACCGTTAACGAATTTCCGGTAAGCCAAGTGCCTGTTTCTCCAATGCGGTACTGTGCTATGATATCGCCTTCATTGCAATTAACTACTTCTGGATTGCCTGTATTTATGCCTTGTTGATAGTATTCGTAGATTTCAGTCTCTCCAAGCACTTTGTTAAATACTTTTAGCTCATCTATTTTACCGTTAATCTCATCAGTAATGCCACTGCCGTTTGCATAACTAGGTAAATTTGCAGCTGACCTTTCATCGTAAAAACCTGAAGATGTAAAGTGTGACTGAAGGCTGCCATCATCTTTAAAAGGAATTGTACCGCTAAGTTCTTTCCAAGAAATTAATTTGCCATTAGCATAGAGTTTTGCAGTTCTTCCATCATAGGTAGCTGCCATATGTACCCAAGTGTCCATAGGGGCACGACCGGCATAAAGATCCACAGGACCGTTATTGGTTACAAATGCCCATTTGTACATAGTATTATGAAATCCGAAAAATAGGGTACTTACATAATCGTGACTAAACAGTCCAACGTTAGCAACCTTTCCGGTATCAGGTATTGTACTTCCTGCAGAATTTCTATACGCCCATGCCATTACGGTTATTTGGTCGTCCAAGGTTTGTAAAGAAGGGGAGCTAGGGATATCTATGAGAGCATTGCTACTATGCTCAAGCCCATTAAATTCTATAGCACCATCTATAATTCCTGTTGTCCAATTGTAATTACCGCCATTTGTTATAATATTTCCGTTATCATCATGCTCAACAATGTTAGCGTTGTTATTGTAAGAACTTGCGTCTGTTGCTGTGGAACCACTATTTTCATCGAACTTCATGTCTACCACCAAATTCGTATTTGTTATTTGTAATGGCTCAGCAGTACCTATTCTTAGCGTTCTTGAAACACTAGGAGTGCCATTTGCGTCAAGAGCAAAGAGCATATAGTAACCTGGAGGTAAAAGATTTCTATCCGGTATTGTTAAATTATGGCTAGTGCCGGGAGTTGTAGCTAAAGGAATTCTTCTTTGTTCATTATTTGTTGAATGGGTAGCTGCGGAGAATCTTACCAAACTAAATGATTCCACTGAAACATCGGTATTTACTTGTAAAACATCCGTATAATCTACTAATGGGTTGTTGTAAGGTCCTGTGCCTAATGTATTGCCCGTAACATTGGTTATAACGGGTCTTGATGCTAAATTGCCGGAACTGTTAAATAGGTATGGAGGGCTGTAGATTTCGGCGCTGAAGTGGTTTTTACAATCCAACGTACCGTCACAAAGTCCACCACCACCAATGAATACACGACCATCGGTCATTAAGATGGCAACGCTATGATATGTCCTTGCCTCTTGCATTGCCGCTACCGTTTCCCAATTTCCTGAACCTCCGCTTGAGGAAGGAGTGTATAGCTCCGCTACATAACGAGCACCTACATCTGTAAAAACGGCGCCTCTATCAAGGCCGCCCGTAACCAAAACTTGACCATTTGGAAGAACCGTGCTGTTGTGCATTGTGCGGCTTTCCGCTAAGGTGCCTGCACTGGTTACTTGAGCTTGGCTTGCATAAGGAACATTTATATCGATAACAAATGAATTGTTTTTAGCAGGTGTGGTTGTAGTAGAACTTTCTCCATAAGAAGTGGCACCACCAACTTTTAAGATTTTTCCAATATCGAACATTACTGTTGTGCCTTTCATGGAGTAAGTATCATCCGCCCTAAATCCGGCTGAGGTAATATCACCGCCTGATACATCTGGGTCTATCCAATGCATCTCTTCGCTAGGACCCGCATGAAATAGTTTGCCATTAGGTGCAGGCCATAACCAAACGTGGTTGTCGACCCTGTATAAAGGGTTAGTCTGCGTTTCAAGACCAAGGTCATTGGCAGTATAGATGTCCTCTCCTGTAATATTAGGAAGATTTATCCACCCTGATTCCGGTGTCCATAATTCCGCTGCTTTACCTCCATTGTTACCAGCTCCTCCACTCCAAGAACCACCAACTGTAAAAACAGCGCCATTTGATAGTGTAGTATTGCCCTGATAGCCTCGTGGAATATTCATGTCCGCAGCACGAGACCAAACACCTGTTAACGGGTCATAAATACTTGTGCGTTCACTAGTAGTACCACCTGCCGATAAAATACGGCCATCGGCAAGGTTGTTTATTCCGGGACAGAACATGTCATGATCTGTTTGTGTTACCTTTTCACCAAGAGCTTGACCAAGTCCGCCATTAGCATTAGGGTCAAAAAGCTCCGTATACGTCATACCATCACCAATCTCAATAAAAGTATTGCGGAATTGAGATGACCAGGTTATTAATCTTCCGTCAGGTAGGTTTGCCACGGCAACAGGTACAATCCCAAATGGAATAGGGTCTCCCCATTCACCAACTTCTCCTCGTGTTTGTGATTGCATTGTTGAGCTACAACACAAAACAAATATTAATATATATAAATTGTAAAATTGTATGCGCTTCATTTTTTTAGTAGAATCTAATATAGTTACATTCCGGGGACACTTTTGTTATAACAAAGATACTTTTGTATATACGAATTGAACGAACAAAACGCTGAAATCCATCAAATTGTCGATTAAGTACGTCAGTCTTTTTTAGTCCGCTTAAGTAGAAAAAACTTACTTGTCACTTTTATGAAATATAGTTGGAGAATATTCGTTTATAGAATGGATTTAGTAAATTTGCCTGATTGTCAGTAATTAAAGCAAAGTTATTAATGGTAGTACCTTGTTATTTTCTAACCTATCAATCTGTTAGACGATGATAAATGCGAATTAAACGAATTTAAATAGGTTTTTTTTATTTTGAAATAATCCCATTTTATATTCGTATTCCACAAGTCCAATAAAAAACAACATAATGACCTACTTTAACTTATCTAATAATATAAATCGATTTGCATCTAAATGGATAGTTCTTGCTATTGACATTTTAATGATCGGTATTTGTTTTATATTATCTTATTGTATAAGATTTAATTTGACATTCAACTTTGACGTTAATCAATTATTGATTCAATTACCGGTAGTTTGCTTGATTACGGCAATTTCATTTTTAATCATTGGTTCCTACAAAGGTGTTATAAGACATACAGGTGTACGTGATGTCTATAATATATTTAATGCCGTTTGTTTGTCAAGTATTTTGTTGATAACCATGGTGTTGATCAATAAGGAGCTGAACATTTTTGAAAACTTCACCATACCTCTTTCCATTATAATTATATATAGTTTACTTTCTTTTATAGGTTTAACGGCTTCACGTTTTGCATTTAAGTCTATGTACAATGCCGTATTGACCAAGGACATAAAATCTCACAAGAATGTGATTATTTATGGTGCAGGGGAGTCTGGTATCTTAACACACAATGCTTTGACCCAGAATACGGTAAACAAGGTTAGAGTTTTAGGTTACATTGATAATGATAATAAAAAGGTTGGTAAGCAGATAAACGGAATTGATGTTTTTAGTAGAAGAATTCTAACGGAGGAATTCATATTGAAAAATAACATCAGTGAAATTATTTTTTCCATCAATAAAGGAATCTCACAAAAGAAATTAAGGATTTTGGTTGAGAGATTGGTTGATTATCCCGTTAAGGTTAAAATAGTTCCACCTGTTGAAGATTGGATAAATGGAGAGCTTAAAGTATCACAAATTAAGCAAGTGCAAATTGAAGATCTTCTGGATAGGGCACAGATCAATATAGATAACAGTAAAATAGCCAATGAGCTTAAAGACAAAACCGTTTTGGTTACAGGTGGTGCAGGATCTATTGGTAGCGAGCTGGTTAGACAAATTTGTACCTACGATTATAAGTCGTTAATTGTAATTGATCAAGCTGAATCTGCGCTTTATGATTTGCAACAGGAGCTAAAACAAAATGGCTTTCATAATTTTATTCCTATTGTAGGCGATGTTAGGGATAAAAATAGATTGAATTCAATTTTTGAAGAACATAAACCGAATATGGTATTTCATGCCGCAGCATATAAGCATGTGCCGTTAATGGAGTACAATTCTTATGAGGCTATAAAAATAAATATTGCCGGAACAAAAAATATTTCTGACCTGTCTATCATGCATGGAGTGGAGAAATTCGTTTTTGTATCTACGGACAAGGCGGTGAATCCAACTAATGTGATGGGAGCTAGTAAGAGAATTGCCGAAATGTATATTAGCTGTATGCAACAAGAAGGCAAAACAAAATTTATTACCACCAGATTCGGTAATGTTCTAGGATCTAACGGATCGGTAATTCCATTATTTAGAAAACAAATTGAAAAGGGTGGTCCAATTACGCTTACACATAAAGATGTTACAAGATACTTTATGACCATACCTGAGGCTTCCCAATTAGTTCTTGAAGCTGGTTCAATGGGGCAAGGAGGAGAAATTTTTATCTTTGATATGGGAGAATCTGTTAAGATTTTTGATTTAGCCAAAAATATGATCAAATTATCTGGGCTGAACTACCCTGAAGATATTGATATTAAGATTACTGGATTAAGACCGGGCGAAAAATTATATGAAGAACTTTTGGCCAATGGAGAAAGTACGATGCCAACATATCATAAAAAAATAAAAATTAGTAAGGTAAGAGCTTTGGATTATCCATTAATTAGAACTAGAATTGATGAACTATGTATTACCAATATGTTCTTTGCGGGAGATCCAGTGGTTCTAATGAAGAAAATAGTACCAGAGTTCGTGTCAAATAATTCAGAATTATGTAAGCATGATGATGCGAACAAAACTAATGAAGAAATGGCGCCATCATTAAAAATCGTAAAATCTTAAATAGTTAATCAACCTTTTTATTATACAATCTAGACATGATCAGAAAATCAGTAGTTAAACTTTGCAGTTTATTTATCATTAGTTCTTTACTTTTAGTTTCTTGTGCATCTAAAAAAGATGTCGTTTATTTTCAAAATGCCGGTGATTATGAGACGATAGTTTCAGATAATTCACACACCAATAAGTTTAAGATAGATGATGTGATCAGTATAAATGTTTCTACTTTAGATCCACAGGCCAGTATGCCCTTTAATCTTTTTAAAGGTGCTGAAGAAGGTGGTATTCGTCCGGAGCAATTAGATTATATTATTGATAAAAATGGAGATATTGATTTCCCTGTACTTGGAGCTATAAAAATTGTTGGTCTTTCTCCTGAAGAAACAAAACAACTATTGACTGAAAAATTAAGTAATTATTTAAAGGATCCTATCATCAATATTAGATTAAAGAACTTTACCATATCTGTTTTAGGAGAGGTGGCCAGACCTGGTACATATCCTGTTAATGGAGAACAGATTACTGTATTGGAAGCTATTGGATTGGCAGGAGATTTGACAATTAAGGGTATACGCCAAAACGTTATGGTAATAAGAGATTTTAACGGTACGAAGGTTTATACCAGAATAGATTTGACACAAAAAGAATCTTTGAACTCACCGGTTTATTACTTGACCCAAAATGATATTGTTTACGTTGAACCAAATAAATCTGCAATTACTTCTTCTGCATTGGATAATCGTGCATCAATTTGGGTGTCTATAGCATCTGTACTGATTACATCTACAGTCTTGGTACTAACTAGGTAATAATATTACTTTTTAATTTTATGGAAAAAAATAAAAGAATTTCTCTAGGAGATAGTTCTGATCTGTCAGACCTGATTAAAGGATATTCTAAACATTGGAAATGGTTTTTATTATCGGCCATTTTCTTTTTAATGCTTGGGGTTTTGTATTTACGTTATGCAACACCTAAATACAAGGCGGCTGCAAAAATTCAAATTCTTGAGGATAAATCTGCTTCGTCAGAATTATCGGTATTTTCAGATTTAGATTTTTTAGGTAAAGGTCAAAATAATGTTGAAGATGAACTGGAAATTTTAGGATCTCGTTCAAATTTGGTCGAAGTTGTAGATAATCTAGATTTGAACGTTGTTCTAACCGAGTTGGGTAATGTAAAGAGTAGGGAAATATACTCGAATAAGCCATTTAAGGTTAATTTTTTAGAAAATGATTCTATTGTAAATAACTCTAAATTAGAGTTTTTTGTAGAAATCTCAAATTCAACAACATTCGGTTTCAGCTTGGATAGAGATACGCCTTCTAAAATTTACTCTTATGGAAAAAATATTCCAACGGAGATTGGGGATATTGTAATTACGCCTAATTTACCTTATTTCAATAATTATAAGGATAGCCAGATAAAAGTTTCTGTAAATCCTTTGTATGTTGTTGCCGAAGGGTATCAGGAAAGAATAGTAGTGAATCCTGCTACCGAGTTCTCAAATATTCTCAATATTTCTTTAGAGGATGCAAATCAAGAAAAAGCAAAAGATATATTAAATAACTTAATTGCAACATATAACAACAATGCCATAATTGATAAAAAGGCAATAGCGGATAAAACCTCTACTTTTATCAATGAAAGAATTAAGGAAATTTCTTCCAACTTAACTACTGTTGATCAAACTGCACAAGATTTTAAAACGTCTAAAGGTGTAACCGATATACAAGGAGAGGCTAACATAGCTTTAAACGTTGGGGCGGCCAATAGACAAGAATTGGAAAATGCCAAAACCCAGTTGAATATAGCTAGTGGAATGAAAGATTATGTCAATTCCGAAACTGGCTATGAAGTATTGCCATCAAATGTTGGTTTATCTGACCCAACCATAGCAAATACCACGGCTAAGTACAATGAGTTGGTTTTGGAAAGAAATAGATTGCTTAAAAGTGCCGATGAACAAAACCCGATGATTGTTAACCTAGATCAACAATTAGATGGTTTAAAGCAAAGTATGCAGTCTAGTTTAAACGGTATGGAGCGGAATTTGGGTCTTCAAGTAAATAGTTTGTCGAGCCAGATGTCTAGAATTAACTCTAAAATATATTCGGCACCTAAAAATGAAAGAGAATTTCGAGATATTACTAGACAGCAACAAACTACAGAATCTCTTTATTTGTATTTATTACAAAAAAGAGAGGAGTCTCAAGTTACTTTTGCATCTAGTTCACCGAAGTCAAAGGTTATCGATTACGCCTATCAGGTGGGCGATGCGCCAGTTTCTCCACAGCGGCCTAAAGTATATTTAGCATTTTTGTTTGTAGGTTTATTATTGCCTTTTTCTGTAATATATGCCAACCAATTGATGGATAATAAGATCCATAACAAGATATCATTGGAAAAACTAATCAATGAAGTTCCTATTTTGGCTGAACTTCCTAAGATGGGGCGTAAAGAAGAAATGTTAATTAAGACTGATGATCGTTCAGTACTAAGCGAGTCTCTAAGAATATTAAGAACAAACTTAGATTATTTAATAAAGTCTAAAAGTGACAAAAAGAACAATGTTATTTTTGTGACCTCTAGTGTGCCTGGTGAGGGTAAAACATTTATATCTTCTAACTTATCAATGATTTTTGCCAATACTAATAAAAAGGTTTTATTAATTGGTGGAGATGTTAGAAATCCTAAATTATATACTTACTTCGCACAGAAAGATGTAGATAAAATAGGTGGACGTTCAAGGGGTAATGTTGATATAGGTTTATCTGAGTATCTTCATGATCCCAAGATTCAAACTAAAGATATCATTAACTCCATGTTAGTCCATTCAACTACTTTTGATGTTATTTATTCAGGTAAAATACCACCAAACCCTGCCGAGTTATTAATGGGTGATAGAATGGAAACCTTATTGTCCGAAGTATCTGAAATGTATGATTATGTTATTGTGGATACGGCACCGATAATGGTAGTTACCGATACTATGTTGATAACAGACCTTGCAGATCATATTATATATGTAACTAGAGCTGGGGTTACTGAAACAAAAGTATTGGAGTATCCTATTAACCTATGGGATCAAGGTAAGTTAAAAGGACTGGCATTTGTTGTCAATGATGTAAAAGAATCTAACCTTGGTTATGGTGGTAAATATGGTTATGGCTATGGAAAATCGGTTAAAAAATGGTGGAAGTTTTAATTACGTAAAACCTTGTCAACACTTTTAGTAAACTCAATTAGAATAATTTATATATCCTCGCAGTTCTTCTGCGGGGATTTTTTTTGTTCATCGTGTAATAGTGTAGTTCATCGATAATTTATAATAAAAAAATACAATAATTAAATACTATGCTTTCTTTTGTAATTCCCCGATTATAAAAGAGCAATATGTGTAAATATCATTTAAATTGGGGGCGTTTTTCAATTAGTTTTATCTTCTTATTTTATATTTCCTCTTGTTTTTCACAAGCCTTAAACGAAGTTGGTGAATGGGGCAACCCAATTCCATTTGAAATTGTTCCTGTAGCTGTGGCAAATCTTCCTGATGGTAGATTGTTAACATGGTCTTCCCAGTTTCCTAATACTTTTGATGAAATAGGTGATGGCTATACATATACAGAACTATTTGATCCTAGCGGTAATAATGGATTAGGAAGTGCTTTAGGTATGACCTTGACAGATACGGATCATGATATGTTTTGTCCTGGTATTAATAATCTAGCGGATGGACGTATACTATCTGCCGGTGGTACTACGAGCGAACGTACCAGTATTTACGATCCTAAAACCAATCTTTGGACACGTGCCGCCGACATGAACATTCCACGTGGTTATCAAGGTAATGTTACACTTTCTAATGGAGCGGTATTTACCGTTGGCGGTTCTTGGAGTAATGGTACCGGTAATAATGGTGGTAAAGCAGCTGAACTATGGTCTCCTGAATCTGGATGGATCAATCTTCCTGGCATCACTGGTGAAAGTATCTATAATTCTAATGATCTTAATTTGGAAAGCCAAACAAACCCTTTATATAGGGTAGATAATCATGTATGGCTATGGCCGGCACCTAATGGAAAATTATTTCATGCAGGTCCTAGTGAAGAAATGCATTGGATAGATATAGATGTGCCGGGTGGCTCTATAAGTTCTGCAGGATTTAGGGCAGATGATACATATTCAATGAAAGGGACTACCGTAATGTTCGACATTGGTAAAATTTTAAAAGTTGGTGGTGCCACTTCTTATGGTGAGAGTTACAATAGTACTGCGCCAGCAAAAAATAATTCATATGTTATAGATATAGATGTACCTTATCCTCAATCACCAACGGTTATTAGTGCAGGTCATTTGTCTGAAAGTAGAACAATGCATAATAGTACGGTTTTGCCCAATGGTCAAGTTTTAGTTACTGGTGGTCTTGATAGGGGAGCAGTATTCACGGATGTGGGCGCTCGTCATGTAGCGGAACTCTATACACCGTCTTTAAACGGGGGTTCGGGTACTTGGGAAACCGTTGCGGAGATGCAGGAGGCCAGAACCTATCATAGCGTGGCCATTTTAATGACGGACGGTCGTGTTTTTGTTGGTGGTGGCGGTCTTTGTGATAATCTCCTAAATGGATGTAACAACCATTTTAGTGCCGAGATTTATAGTCCTCCTTATTTATTTGATTCTTCTGGTGATTTAGCTATTAGACCTATTATTTCCGATGCTCCAGAAAGTTCAGATTATAATTCAAACATTACTGTTACGGCAAGTACAGGAATTACGGAGTTTAGTCTTGTTCGGTTTTCTGCTGCTACCCATTCAACAAATAACGAGCAAAGAAGAATTCCGGTTAGTTTTACGGGAAATGGTACTTACAATATAACTATTCCGAACCGAGAGCTGTTGCCTCCAGGATACTACATGCTATTTGGCCTTGACCATAATGGTGTACCAAGCAAAGCCGCTACCATTAAAATTGGTTCCGCCCTTTCATTGGAAATAGCCAATGAAAATTTAATTGTTGATATGCAGTTTGAGGATGTAAGTGGAAGCAATGCATTGGATAGTAGTATATATAGTAACGATGCATCTATTGTTGAATACGATGATCAAGGAAGCCCAGTAGCTAATGCTGGAAATTATAGTTGGACATCTGGCATTATTGGTGGCGCTATCGAATTCAATGGTCTTGAACACAGCAGTAATGCTTTGATCGATATTCCTAGTTCAGCATCTTTACAATCGTTGGATGAACAAATAACGGTTATGGCTTGGGCTTATAGAAATTCTGCCGGTAGTACTATACCCGAAACTGGAAAAGTAGCAAACGTAGGTCTTTTTAGCCATGATTATGTAAGTACCTTATTTTTTGGCTTTCATAACACATTATATAAATGGGCCTTTGTAACCAATAACGGACCGGTAGATCTTTATGCTGGGCGTGCTCCAATGGATACTTGGGTACATATGGCGGCAACCTATGATGGTAACACCGCCAAACTTTATGCGAATGGTAAATTGATTGCATGGAAAGAATTAAGTGGTACCATTCCTTTTAAAGATGATGGAAGCTTACAATCGCATTTTACATCTTCTGGTTTTTATGATGAGAGAATTGCTGCTGAATTGCCAAGCTATGCTAATGGAAGTGGTATAACAGATGAAATAAACGGTAAAATTGATGAGCTTAAAGTCTTCAATAAAGTGTTAGGTGAATCTGAAATAAATGAATATTATCAACAGGGTATCAATACGGGTAATCCAGATGTTGTAATCTGTACTACTGAAGATATCATTGCTCAATATCGTATAGGCATCAATGGTCATTGGCAAACAGGAAATGCATTAAGTATAGAAGAAGGTGTGGATATTTACCTTAGGGCTCAAACTCCAAGCAATCAATATTATATTACTACTCCTCAAGAAAACGGACCTACATTCAATTCTGGAGGTAGTGAAAGCTATGTTTATAAAATAGATACCGGAGTATTTCAAGGGAGCAATCCAAAAAGAAATGACGGTTTAATTGATATTTCTAATCAAGGGCAATTTGTGATGACTACAGCGAATGGTTGTGCTACCGTTTTTGATTTGCAAGTAATTATAGTCGATGAAACAGATGGTTGTTCTAACCAATTGAAAAACGATTCGGCCGGCATCGTCCTGCCCTCCGGGACTATGGTCGGCGGTCCCGATACGGTATCGGGCACCTCGGGTGTCACGAACGGATCTGAGTGTGCGCTGGAGATATCCAACGTTGACGGTGGCCAGCCCTGGGGCCGCTACCGCGTATCGCTGGACCTTGACGTGTTGGGAATAGATGTGGGCGACGAACTATCGGTCTCCTTGGATGCCGAGGGGAGCACTGGAATCCCCAGGATAGAGGTGAACCGCAACAACCAGGCGAACACGGCATTGCTCTCGCATACCTATGGCAGCGGTTGGAACAGTTATAGTGGAACTTTCACGGTCCCTGCGAACCTTACCACGCTTGATATCTGGCTGTTCACGAACTATGCCTCGCAAAACCCGGGAACGGTCTATTACGATAACCTTAGTATCGTGAACCT
>NZ_JARKMR010000004.1:0-144753 GCF_029350975.1 Maribacter zhoushanensis | reverse complement strand
ACGAGCTATTTCTGGGATTTTGGCGACGGTGGCAGCTCGGATGTTCCGGACCCGCAATATATCTATGTGGACGCGGGTATCTATACGGCGACCTTGACGGTGACCGACAAGGACGGAAATTCCTCTACCAGCGAACTAGAGATAGATGCGATCGATGGCAGTGCTCCATTAGTATGCGAAGATCAGCTTATTAACGATTCGGCCGGCATGGTACTTCCATCGGGTACGATGGTCGGTGGTCCGGATAGTGTTCTGGGCAGTTCAAGCGTTACGAACGGATCGGATTGTGCACTGGAGATATCCAACGTAGACGGCGGCCAGCCCTGGGGCCGCTACCGCGTATCGCTGGACCTTGACGTGTTGGGAATAGATGCGGGCGACGAACTATCGGTCTCCCTGGATGCCGAGGGGAGTACCGGAGTACCTAGGATAGAAGTCAGCCAAGACAACCGGACCAATAGTTCCCTGCTCTCGCATACCTATGGCAGCGGATGGAACAGTTATAGCGGAACGTTCACGGTCCCTGCGAACCTTACCACGCTGGATATCTGGCTGTTCACGAACTATGCCTCGCAAAACCCGGGAACGGTCTATTACGATAACCTTAGTATCGTGAACCTGTCCAAAGCGGAAACGGATTCGCCCCCGTTATCGGAAGCGACGGTCTCTACGTTGCAAGGGCCCTCACCATTGACCGTGGACTTTAACGGCTCTTCCTCGTCCGACGACAACGGTATAGTTTCCTATGAATGGAATTTTGGCGACGGCGACACCGGTAGCGGTGTCCAGCTTTCACATGTGTATATTTCTTCGGGAACATATAATGCCGTATTGACGGTAACGGACTCGTCGGGACAGACGGCAACGGACACGGTGGAGATCACCGTGGAGCCATCCGCTGATTCCCCGATATCCATATCCTCAGGAAGTCCGTTGAGCGGGGAGATTCCCTTGTCTGTATATTTTACAGGAAGCGATTCTTCGGACGATGTAGGTGTAGTAACCTACTCCTGGGATTTTGGCGACGGTGGCAGCTCGGATGTTCCGGACCCGCAGTACGATTATGTCAATGCGGGCATCTATACGGCGACCTTGACGGTGACCGACGAGGACGGAAATTCCTCGGTGAGCAGCCTTGAGGTGGAGGCTATCGACGGTAGTGTCCCGCCTGTATGCGAAGACCGGCTGACCAACGATGTACCGGGCATTACTTTGTCGTCTGGGTCAGTTCAGGGCGGTGCGGATAATTTTTCAGGTACATCGAACACGACCAACGGATCGGACTGTGCCTTTGGCATATCCAATGTTGACAATGGTGAACCTTGGGGACGTTACCAAGTCTCGTTGGATCTTGAAGCATTGGGCATCGATGTGGGCGACGAGCTATCGGTCTCCCTTGATGCCGAGGGGAGCACGGGAATCCCCAGGATAGAGGTGAACCGCAACAACCAGGCGAACACGGCCCTGCTCTCGCACACCTTCGGTAGCGGATGGAACGGTTACAGCGGAACGTTCACGGTCCCTGCGAACCTTACCACGCTGGATATCTGGCTGTTCACGAACTATGCCTCGCAAAACCCGGGAACGGTCTATTACGATAACTTTAAAATAGAAAAGATAAATACGACGACTGCGAAAAGTGTTGTGGCATCTAAACCCAATTCATTTGATCTTTACCCTAACCCTAGTTTTGATATTGTTACTTTGAATAATTTAGAGGAAATTCAAATCAAAGAAATTTATATTTACGATATCACGGGAAGATTAATTAAAAATATTAAACCTAAAATAGCACAAGCAGATTTAAATGTGACAATAGATTTGTATGATTTTACAGAAGGATACTACATCCTTACTATTCTCGATGTAAATGGTGAGAGGTATCAAAAAGAACTTTTAATTAAATAATACTATTTAAAACTATAAATAGTCTTAGTTATAATTGGGAATAATAAATCTAATAAAGAAGTAGTGACCGTTATTTTTTTCAATTGATTTATATGATTAATGGAGTGTGTGTCACTTGCAATAAAATCAATTAAATTTTCCTTGATCAAATGAATAGCTACTTTATTTACATCTTTTCCATAATAGTTACTTAAAGAGAGCATATTTAACTGGAAAAAGACACCTGTATCCTTTATTTTATTTAAAGATTTTAATTTGTTGTGAAAGTAAACATAGCGCTCTGGGTGTGCTAGAATGGGGGAGTAATTAGATTTTTTTATTTTTTTTACGGCTTCATCAAAATTAATCGAAGCTTGTAAATAAGACATTTCTATCAACAAGTAATTCTTAGCCAAAGGCATAATTTGCTTGTCTTCAAGAATTTTTTCAAAACCAGAATCAATCATATGTTCAGCAGCAGCTTCTAAATTTACATGCTCTAAATTGTTCATTTTTAAAGCGTTTTCAAGTAGCGATAATGAGCTGGTAATGGTATTGGCATTATTAGGATAATAATTCTCCATAATATGCGGAGTACATATAAAATCTGTAACTCCAAATTCACTGAAATTTTTTATAAGTTCAATAGAATCTTCAACAGTTTTTGCGCCATCATCAATACTCGGTAAAATGTGGTTATGTATATCTATAAATCCATCTAAATGGTCAATTAAGAAATGTTTTTTGGAGAAAAAGCTGAACATAAATTGAAATTAGATTTTAGTTATCTGAAGATTGATAATAGAACAAAGTTACTATATATTACCATTATAAGTTTTTACGAAAGCTACTATGTGGAATGGTTCTACTTTTATGAGGTGTAGAATACCATATCTTCAACCTTGATAACTTAAAAAGAGCTCCATTATTTTAGTTGTAGTAACTAAAAGTATAGTTTAAGGATTTTTGGTTGCTAGGTGCAATTGCCTTGAACCATACCACGAAAAGAATTCTCCGTCAACCAATTCCACATCAGTATTTTTAAGTGTGTGCTTAATAGTTTTTAGATGTTCCTCTTTAAATGGGTAGGGTTCAGATGACAGCAAAACTACATCAGGATTGCGATTAGCTATTTCTTCTAAAGTTACGGTAGGGTAGCGGTCTTGTTCTGAAAAGACATTAAGGTATCCAGATCGGTTTAAAATGTCGTTTATATAGGTGTCACCACCAACGGTCATATAGGGGTCTTTCCAGATGAGATATACTGCTTTTTTAGAAGCTGCTTTGAGCTTTAAAGTATGATTTAATTGGTTGATGATTTCATGTGCACGAATAGCGCTGTCGGTCATCAAACCGATTTGCTCAATCATTTTTAAGCTATCGTTAAAAGTTTTGACATCACTTACCCATACAGGAACAGATGTACTCAGGTATTTAATCTGTTCTTTATTGTTTTCTTCTTTATTGGCAAGAATTAAGTCGGGTTTTAGTTTTAAAATTTTATCCAAATTCAAATCTTTTGTGCCACCAATCATATTTTTTGTGAGATAGGGCTTATGAGGATGTACACAGAATTTTGTGCAACCAATGACCTTATCTCCTAAATCTAAATCGAATAATAGTTCTGTTATAGACGGAACAAGAGAAACTATCCTAGAAGGCGTGGAATTAATTTCTATATTATTTCCTAGTTGGTCATTATAAATCATGAAAGAGTAATAATAAGAGTTGTAAATCTAACTTTTTACGAAAATTATATAGTATAGATACTTATGGAATTATTTCAAGAATATCATATCATCAAATTATAAGCAAATATTTATGAAAAAATCATTTTGTAGTTACAGAATTGAAGAAAACTGAATTTATGCTAAATAAAATATCTATTTTCGTGAGAATCAAAAATTGTTGTTGCAACATCAAAAAAGATAGATGCAGTTTTTTTAGAGCGAGGGTGTGTCAAAACCCATTCATCCATCTGAAGAAAAAACATATTTAAGGTTATCAATAAATAAATTGAGCATAGAAAATGAACGACGTAATACAGACTCCTTACAAACCAATTAATCATATACGTATTGTTACTGCGGCTTCTCTTTTTGATGGGCATGATGCAGCTATAAACATTATGCGTAGAATAATTCAATCTTCCGGGTGTGAGGTTATTCATTTAGGTCATAATAGGTCAGTACAAGAAATTGTTGATTGTGCAATTCAAGAGGATGTGCAGGCAATTGCGATTACTTCTTATCAAGGCGGACATGTAGAATATTTTAAGTACATGCATGATTTGCTGAAGGAAAGAGGGGCGTCTCAAATTAAATTGTTTGGCGGCGGTGGCGGAACGATTCTTCCTGAAGAGATAAACGAACTACATGCTTATGGAATAGAGAGAATTTATTCGCCCGATGATGGTCGTGAAATGGGGCTTCAAGGTATGATCAACGACCTGATCAGAAAAAGTGATTTTCCAGTAGGAGAGCAGCTAAATGATAAGTTTAATTCTATTGAAGAGCTTGGTTATGCAGATATAGCCAGACTAATTTCGTCTGTAGAAAATTTTCCTGAAAAGCATGAAGATGTTTTAAATAAAATTAGAAATAAGGTTGAAACAAAAAAAGTGGCTCCTGTATTGGGAATTACAGGAACTGGCGGCTCCGGTAAATCATCTTTGGTCGATGAATTGGTACGTCGTTTTCTTGCTGATTTTAAAGATAAAAAGATAGCGGTAATTTCTGTTGATCCCTCTAAACGAAAAACTGGTGGGGCATTATTAGGAGATCGAATACGTATGAACGCTATTTTTAATGATAGAGTGTACATGCGTTCATTGGCTACGCGACAGTCTAATCTGGCGTTGTCAAAGTATGTGAAAGATGCCGTAGATATTACCAAAGCGGCAGGGTTTGATTTAATTATCTTAGAAACCTCTGGTATTGGGCAGTCAGATACTGAAATTACCGAACATTCTGATGTCTCTTTATACGTAATGACTCCTGAATACGGAGCAGCTACACAGCTTGAAAAGATTGATATGCTTGATTTTGCCGATTTAATCGCTTTAAACAAGTTTGATAAACGAGGAGCTTTAGATGCTTTGCGAGATGTGAAAAAGCAATACCAACGTAATCATCAATTGTGGGAGACTCCTGCAGAAGAACTTCCTGCTTATGGCACTATTGCATCCCAGTTTAATGATCCTGGTATGAATCAGTTGTACAAGGCGGTGATTGATACTTTGGTAGCTAAAACAGATGCTAAGGACTTAACATCGACCTTTAAAAGTTCAAGGGAGATGTCTGAGAAGATTTACATCATCCCGCCAAAACGTACTAGATACCTTTCTGAAATAACAGATACTATTCGTGATTACAACGACAGGGTTGAGCGTCAAAAAACGGTTGCACAAAATCTTTTTAGCCTTAAAGAGTCTGCTGAAATACTTAAAGATAAAGAAGAGGCACTACTGGCTATAGAAGCTGCAAAAGAAAAACTACAATTGGATCTTGATCCACACAATCAAAAAATAATAGATGAGTGGAATGCTAAAAAAGCGAATTACGAAGGTGATTTTTTTACCTATATAGTTAGAGGTAAAGAAGTAAAAGTGCAAACAACCACTAAATCTTTATCGCAAACACAAATACCAAAAGTAATATTGCCAAGATATGAAGGTTGGGGAGATATTTTAAAATGGTCTTTGCAGGAAAACGTACCTGGAGAGTTTCCTTTTACAGCAGGTGTTTTTCCGTTTAAAAGGCAAGGCGAAGATCCAACTAGAATGTTTGCAGGTGAGGGTGGTCCTGAAAGAACGAATAAGCGTTTTCATTATGTTTGTAAAGGATTACCGGCAGCTCGCTTATCAACAGCTTTTGACTCAGTAACATTATATGGTGAAGATCCTGGAAATCGTCTGGATATTTATGGTAAAATTGGTAATTCTGGTGTTAGCATTTGCTGCTTAGATGATGCCAAAAAACTATATTCCGGATTCGATTTATGTGCGCCTACTACTTCGGTTTCTATGACCATTAATGGTCCTGCGGCAACCATAGCCGCATTTTTCATGAATGCAGCCATTGATCAGCAGTGCGAGAAATATATTAAAGCTAACGGATTAGAAAGTGAAATCAATAAAAAGATTGACGACATATATAAAAAGTTAGGTGCTAAGCGCCCTGTTTATGCTGGAGATTTGCCAGAGGGTAATGATGGTCTTGGTCTGTTTCTGTTAGGGGTAACCGGTGATCAAGTTTTAAAGGCAGATGTATATGCAGAACTTAAGGCAGATGCGTTGTCTAAAGTGAGAGGAACAGTACAAGCAGATATTTTAAAAGAAGATCAAGCGCAGAATACTTGTATTTTTTCTACGGAATTTTCATTGCGTTTAATGGGTGATGTACAACAGTATTTTATTGATCAGAAGGTCCGTAATTTTTATTCGGTCTCCATTTCTGGCTATCATATTGCTGAAGCAGGTGCAAACCCGATTAGCCAGTTAGCATTTACATTAGCCAATGGCTTTACATTTGTAGAATATTATCTCTCTAGAGGTATGCATATTGATGAATTTGCGCCCAACCTTTCCTTTTTCTTTAGTAACGGACTTGATCCTGAATATGCCGTAATTGGCAGAGTGGCTAGAAGAATTTGGGCAAAAGCTATGAAGTTGAAATATGGAGGAAATGAACGTTCACAGAAACTAAAATATCATATTCAAACATCAGGGCGTTCGTTACATGCGCAAGAGATAGATTTCAACGATATTAGAACTACCCTACAAGCGCTTTATGCCATTTATGATAACTGTAATTCATTACATACTAATGCATATGATGAGGCAATTACCACCCCTACGGAACATTCGGTTAGAAGGGCTATGGCAATACAATTGATTATAAATAAAGAGCTTGGCTTAGCTAAGAACGAAAACCCAATGCAAGGGTCATTTATTACAGAAGAACTTACAGATTTGGTAGAAGAAGCTGTAATGGTAGAGTTTGATAGAATTACAGACCGTGGTGGAGTACTTGGAGCTATGGAAAGTATGTACCAACGTAGTAAAATTCAAGAAGAAAGTTTGTATTACGAAACGAAAAAGCATACCGGTGAATTGCCGATTATAGGGGTCAACACTTTCTTATCTTCTAAAGGGTCACCCACTGTAATTCCAGATGAAGTTATTCGGGCTACGGAAGAAGAAAAGAAAGAGCAAATTGATAACCTTGAAGATTTGCATGAAAGAAATACTACTATAGCAGAACAGTCTTTAAAATCTTTACAAGATGTTGCCTTGAAAAATGAGAATACTTTTGAGCAATTAATGGAGACGACTAAATATTGTTCTTTAGGTCAAATTACGCATGCCATGTTTGAAGTAGGAGGGCAGTATCGTAGAAATATGTAGTGTGATTTAATATTAAGATTTGAAAGTAGAAACTTTATATATTAAAATTATATAAGGCAATGATTCTTGTAATTGGACCTTGACACCTACTTTTACATAAAACAAAAATCATGCTTCATCTAAAACTAGCTACTGATCCTCGTTGGGTCAATATTGTTGAGAAAAATCTAGAAGAGATTTTAACAGATCATGCATGGTGCGAACAAAAGGCGGCAACCAATGCCATTACTATAATTACGCTTAATTCTGAGTATCCGGATTTAGTGACAGATTTACTTCTTTTAGCGCAAGAAGAATTGGTGCACTTTCAAATGGTGCATGATATTATTAAAGAACGTGGTTACACACTGGGTAGAGAACGTAAAGATAGTTATGTAAATGAGTTGTATAAATTCATGAATAAAGGTGGTAATAGATTGCAATCTATGGTAGATAGACTTTTGTTTTCTGCAATGATAGAAGCACGTAGCTGCGAACGTTTTAAATTACTATCAGAAGAAATTCAAGATCCAGAATTAGCTAAATTTTATAGAGACTTAATGATTAGCGAAGCAGGTCATTATACTACATTTATTGGTTTTGCCCGTAAATATGGTCAAGATGTTGATGTGGATAAGCGCTGGCAAGAGTTGGTTGAATTTGAAGCGAAAGTTATACAGAATTATGGTAAAGATGAAACTATACATGGCTAGTACTTGCTTTTTAAATATTACTTCCCGATACAAAAATTAGCAAAAATATTTCCTAGCAATTCATCATTCGTAACCTGACCTGTGATTTCGCCCAAATGATAAAGAGCTTCTTTAACATCAATAGCCATTAGATCACTTGAAAGTTCTGCTTTCATTCCAAATTGTACCTTTTCAATTTCTTCCAATGCTTTCAACAAGGAGTTGTAATGACGGGTATTGGTTACGATAGTTTCGTTATTACGCAGTGCTCCTGTATTTACAAATTCTAAAAGGCTATTCTGTAATTCTTCAACACCTTCGCCGGTTTTTGCGGAAAGATATTTTACATCATCTAAATAGGTACTTATTTTATTTTTATCATCTTCAGAAAGTGTATCAGCCTTATTGACCAATAGAACTAGAGGTTTTAAGGGATTCTGGTTTTTTATTTTCTCAAAATCGATGACAATATTCTTAAGTTTTTTATCGTCAGCTAAAAGTTTTGATCCGTCAACTAAAAGTAAAATGACTTGGGCTTGTTCTATTTTTTCAAAAGTTCGTTTAATACCCATGCCTTCTACAACATCTTCGGTTTCACGAATTCCTGCCGTATCTATGAACCTAAAACCTATACCTCCAATTGAGATTTCATCTTCAATGGTATCACGGGTTGTTCCGGCAATGTCTGAAACAAGGGCGCGCTCTTCATTTAAAAAGGCGTTCAAAAGAGTAGATTTTCCAACATTAGGCTCGCCAACTATAGCAACAGGAATTCCGTTTTTAATAACATTGCCAACGGCAAAAGAGTCTATTAAACTTTGAAGAACTTTTTGAATACGGGTAAGAAGTTCTTTAAATTGCGTACGGTCAGCAAACTCTACATCTTCTTCAGAAAAATCGAGTTCTAGTTCTATTAGTGAAGCAAAATTCAAAAGTTCTGTTCGCAACTGCTTTATCTCATTACTGAAACCTCCACGCATTTGCTGAACTGCAATTTGGTGACTTGCGGCATTATCACTAGAAATTAAATCGGCAACTGCTTCTGCCTGACTTAAATCCATTTTACCATTTAAAAAGGCTCTTAGGGTAAACTCACCTGCATCCGCAGTTCTACAGCCATTTCTTAAGAATAATTGAATTATTTGTTGTTGTATGTATGGAGAACCATGACATGAAATTTCTATGACGTTTTCTCCTGTATATGAATGTGGGTTTTTAAAAATGGAAACAAGTGCTTGATCTAGAACATTTTCACCATCCTTAATATATCCTAAGTGTATGGTATGACTTTTTTGGTTTTCAAGAATCTTACCTGAAACTGATTCAAATTGTTTAGAAGCAATAGTAATTGCATCATTACCTGAAAGCCTTATAACGGCAATAGCTCCTGCACCTGCCGGGGTCGCTAATGCTATAATAGTATCTGTTTGAATCATCGTGCAAAAATAATCAATTATAACTGTTGTAGTTTTCTTAATTTAATGACATTTTGTTTTCAATATATAATTATGTATTAATTTCGCGTACTATAAAATGTATTTAAAAAAATGAAAAAAGTATTTGTATTGTTGGGGCTTATGTTAGTTAGCTCTATAGCTGTGGCTCAGGATAATGACTCAGAAATTTCTAAGGAAGTTTCCGTAGAACATGAAAAGGAAATGGAGCAGGTGAAGAAAGATGTTGAGGATGCTAAAGTCGAAGCTAAAAAAGCAAAAAAGGAAGCTGCTGAACAAAAGAAAAAAGATGCCGCTAAAAAGAAAGAAGAGAAGCTGAAAAAACAAATTAAGACAAAAGAGAAATCTATTTCTAGTTCAGAGAAACAAATTGAGAAGTTAAAAGGACAGCTAGAAAAAGGGAAGGTAAAAGGTACATTGTCTCCGGTTGATATTCAGAAAAAAGAAGATAAGATCGCTAAGAGTCAAATGAAGATTATGAAAGAGCAGGAAAAACTTAAAAAGTTGAACAGAAAACTATAATTTTCTTAAAAGTTGTAACAAATTGAGTGTTTGTGCGTCATATTTATAGTATTCATCATTAAATCAATCAAAAATGGAACTAGTAAATAAAAACGCAGTAGTTGTTCGTGAAGACCGTAATTTGTTGGTCATTACACATTTGTCTCAGTATTTAGATTTTATAACAGGTTTTGGCGGACTTCTTGTGCCGTTGGTAATTTGGTTAACAAGCAAAGATGCTGTAATAGGTATGAATGAGCATGGTAAATCTGTTATCAATTTTCAATTAACCTTAATTTTGTATTTGATCATTGGAATTCCTGGAATTCTGTTATTTGGACTCGGAATTCTATTATTAATTTTCGCCGGAATTTTATCAATAGTAATGCCAGCTGTAAATGCAATAAAAGCCAGTAACGGAGAATCTCCTAGTTATTTTGGAACAATTAGATTTATATAATTATCTACATATTTTATTAAAAAGGGCTGCCCAAACGGGCAGTCCTTTTTTTTTAGGTTCTATTTAAAACTCTGTATTATGTTATTCATAAAAAAGAGTAAGAAGTTTTACGGAAATAGAAAATTGTGTTCGGGCATATATATTTATATTTGGATAGGGTGTTACCTACAAGTTTTAAAGACAATATTCCTTATGATTTACCTAATTGAATAATATTGACCTCTTAAAAATTCATGGCTAATTCTAGTTCTAAAATTCTATCTTTTTTCAAAAAAATTCCGCATGCCATCACTATGCTATTCAGTATAATTGTTTTGGTGACTGTGTTAACTTATGTACTGCCAGCTGGTGCTTATGATAGGGTTATGGTAGATGGTAGAAATGCGGTAGTACCTAATTCCTATAAAATTATACCTTCTACTCCGGTCGGTTTTTTAGATATGTTTAGAGCTATGCCTTTAGGTTTTAAAGCAGCCGTAGAAATTATCTTCATCGTTTTGGCCGGGGGAATCATGTTTGGGGTTATGGAAAAGTCCAAAGCAGTGGAGAATGCTGTGGGTACTCTTGTTAAAACTTTGGGGTTGAAAAATAAGTATCTCATTGTCATTATTATGACTTTTATATATGGTATTCTTGGTGTTACCGTTGGATATGAAAATAATATAGCCATGGTACCAATAGCAGCTGTACTAAGTCTTGCACTTGGTGGAGATTTAATTTTAGCGGCAGGTATTTCCGTAGGGGCAATGACTATTGGTTTTGGGCTTTCTCCAATTAATCCATACACCGTTGGTACAGGGCACAAAATATCAGAATTACCTATGTTCTCTGGCGCTATACTTCGAAGTATATTGTGTTTTACGGCATTAGGTATTATGGCTTACTATAATGTAAGGTATCTTAAAAAGATTTTAGCTGATCCTGGTAAAAGCCTTGGAAAAGGGTTAAATGTGTCAGAGTTAACACTGTCAAAGCCTATTAAAGATTATTCTTTGACAACGAATAATAAGATGGTTATTTCTGTCTTCATAATAGGCTTGGTATTTATTCTATACGGCGTTTTTAATTGGAACTGGTTCATTAATGAATTGTCGGCAGTGTTTTTAATCATTGCATTGTTTTGTGGTATAGTGTCTAGAATGAGCGCTACTACCTTAAGTGAAACGGTGCTAAAATCTGTAAGTTTGGCTGCACCAGGTGCTTTTATGGTTGGTTTTGCTACTTCTATAAAGGTGCTGATGGAAATGGGTAATATAGGTGATACCATTTCTTATCAACTATCACTCGTTTTAGAAGGTTTACCATCATATGTTAGTGCAATTGGTATGTCCATTACTCAATCTATTATCAACTTTTTTATTCCTTCAGGAAGTGGTCAGGCTTTAGCTACTTTGCCTGTAATGCTTCCATTAGGGGAATCTTTAGGGTTGTCAAGGCAAATAACTATTTTGGCTTTTCAAATAGGCGATGGGTTGTCAAATCTTGTTAACCCAACTTTAGGTGGCTTAATAGCGATGCTTAGTATGTGCCGTGTTCCCATCGATAGATGGATTCGTTTTATATTTCCAGTATTAATAAGTCTACTGCTAATTTCTTTCTTAGCATTGATCATTGCTGTAGCAACAAACTATAATTAAATATGACTGTTGAGAGTATTCTAGAAAAACTAGTAGCATTTCCTGTGTTAGGAGGTGAAAGTAATTTAAGTATTATTCATTGGATTAAAGATTATATTGAATCTCATGGTGTTGAAACAAAATTAGTTCCTAATGAAGAAGGTACTAAGGCATCTTTACATTGTAGAATTGGTCCTGCTGTTGATGGCGGTGTCATATTATCAGGTCATACAGATGTTGTTCCTGTAGAAGGTCAAGAGTGGACAACTGACCCTTTTGTACTTACGGATAAGGGAGATGGTAAATTATATGGTAGAGGTTCTTGCGATATGAAAGGTTTCTTGGCCTGTTGTTTGGCTGCTTTACCACAAATGATAGAAGCTCATTTAAAGAAGCCAATTTACTTTGCATTTTCCTACGATGAAGAAATAGGGTGTTTAGCTGCGCCAGAATTGGCACGTGAAATTAATACATACTATACCGAGACTCCAAAATATGCTATTATAGGCGAACCATCATTAATGGAACCTATTGTTGGTCAAAAAGGTATTTATATTTTAGAAACTTATGTAAATGGTTCAGCAGGTCATAGCAGTCGTATTAAACAAGAAATTAGTGCCATTCACGAAGCTATGCATTTGATTCTTTGGTTGGAACAGAAAATGGACCAGCTAATAGCAGACAAACAATTGGATGATCGCTTTCATCCACCACATTCTAGTATACATATTGGTTTGGTTAAAGGAGGTATTGCACCTAATATTATCGCAGACAAAGCAAGCTTTTATTGGGATTTACGTACCATTCCCAAAGATGATATTAGCAGTATTGTAGCTGAGTTTGAAGCTTTTTGTAGAGAACGAGAAGAGAAGAATCGAAAAATATTTCCAGGTTTTGAGATAAAAAATGTTGAACATCACCCAGCGGTACCTCATTTAGACACTAAGGCTGATGATGATATTGTAGGTTTGATTAAAAAAATATCGGGTAATTCAAAGTTAGATACCGTTTCCTATGCGGCAGAAGCTGGTCAATTTGCTAATGAAGGTTTTCATGCAGCTATCTGCGGTCCTGGTTCTATTGAACAAGCACATAGGGCAGATGAGTTTATAGCCATAGAGCAATTAGAAAAAGGTGTGGAAATGATGGAGAAGTTAATAACGGAATTATCTTCAGAGGATTTTTTATAAAAAAAGAGTGCTGCAAGCACCAAAAAAAAGAGTCCGTTTAAATAATTTTAAACGGACTCTTTTTTATTACACTGTAATTTTTAACTAGCTGTTAAGCATTACTGGCATTACCAACATAGTTACAAATTCACCTTCATCTAAATCATCTGTTGGTGTTAGTATACCTGCTCGGTTAGGTAAACTCATTTCAAGTGAAACCTCATTGGATCCTAAATTGTTTAACATTTCGGTCAAGAACCTAGAGTTGAAACCAATTTGCATATCATCACCTTGGTAAGAACATGTTAATCTTTCTTCTGCCTTGTTAGAGTAATCTAAATCTTCGGCAGAAATATTCAATTCTGCACCAGCTATTTTTAAACGTATTTGGTGTGTAGTCTTGTTAGAGAAAATAGAAACCCTTTTTACAGAACTTAAGAATTGATTTCTAGCTATAGTAAGTTTGTTAGGGTTCTCCTTTGGTATTACCGCTTCGTAATTAGGGTATTTACCGTCAATTAATCTACAAATCAATTCAGTTTCGTCAAAACTGAATTTTGCGTTACTTTCATTGTATTCAATAAGTACATCAGACTCACTACCTGCCAATATTCCTTTCAATAAGGTCAATGGTTTTTTAGGCATAATGAATTCTGCCACTTGAGAAGCTCTTACATCTGTACGTTGGTATTTTACCAATTTATGTGCGTCTGTAGCAACAAATGTTAAGTTTTCTGGAGAAAATTGAAAAAATACACCGCTCATTACAGGTCTTAAATCATCATTGCCAGCAGCAAAAATTGTTTTGTTGATAGCTGTTGCCAAAATGTCACCAAGTAATGTTGTAGAACTTGGACTGGTTAATTCAACCGCTTTAGGAAATTCTGCACCATCAGCATAAGCAAGGGCGTATTTACCATGGTTAGAACTAATTTCTACCGTATTATTATCCTCAACAACAAACGTAAGTGGTTGTTCCGGGAATGTTTTTAAAGTTTCTAAAAGTAATCTTGCCGGTACAGCAATAGTACCTTCGTTGTCAGAATCTACTTTTATAACCGAACTCATAGTGGTTTCCAAATCAGAAGCTGAGACAGTTAGTTTGTCCTTCTGCAAATCGAACAGGAAATTATCCAAGATTGGTAATGTGTTACTGTTGTTGATTACACCTCCTAGTATTTGAAGTTGTTTTAGCAAATAGGTACTTGAAACTATAAATTTCATTCTTTAATTTTTATTGATATCTTCCTTGAATTCATCAAGCAAAATAGGTTTAAACTCCTTATCGTTGGCAGTTTTCGTTACCAACAAAGATATTTTAATTGCCCTTTTTAAGGAAACAAACTTATTAACAGTTTGTTATTGATTAAGGTAGTGTATATTACTAAGTATTACTACATTAAGTTCTTAATATTTAATTTTAGGCATTAGTTATTAACTTTTGATGTATTCATGTATTTTAAAAATACGCTTAAATATTCGCAAAATTGAATTTCCATTTGCTATTCAAAATCTACCATAATAGTATCTCTATAATCTAAACCTAATAGGGTAGAAGCGCCACCTACGGTGGTAAGGTTACTCTTGTATATAGCCAATTCTATATAATCGGAAGAATTGAAAATGGCCAACAGGTCTCCCGCACTCTTACGCTGGCTTTTTTCTAGACTATAGTCTATGAATTCATTGTAGGCTTTATGAATTGTTTTAATTTTATGATTACGGGCGATAAGGGTGTAATTACGGTCTTTACGGTAAGCATCGAATAAGTTTTTACGAATATTGGTGATGACATTGCCATAGTTATCAATATAGATTACACTACCAATAATCTTTTTACCGTCTTCTACAATTCTTGGTGCAAATTCCCTTAAATCGTTCAGTTCTGTAAATGGTTTGCCTACCAGCTGTAATGTGCCACCGCGAGCTATATGGCAAGCTACTTGAATGAAGACATTTAATACTGGGAAAGAATTTGCAATAGAGTCTGGTAAATTTATTTCAAATACTTTTTCAGGAGTCATTTCAGAGGTGATAAGACCAATGACACCCGTATTTGCACTAATAAAATAATGTCCGTTTACAAGGGCAACAATGTGCTTGTTATCTGGCGTTTCTTCAGAATCTACCCCAACAATATGTATAGTCCCTTTTGGAAAACTATCATATGAGTTAGAAAGAATGTATGCACATTCTTGAATGTTGAAAGGCATGATGTCATGCGAAATATCAACAATTTTGGCATCGGGTAGTTCTGTGTATATGGAGCCTTTTAATACAGCTACAAAGTGATCTTTTAATCCGAAATCTGTTGTAAGGGTGATTATTGCCATACAGCAATGTTGATATGTTTTTGGTTAGTCGAACTTAAAATTTGCTTAAATTTGATATACAAAATTAAACAAAAAACAGCGATTAGAAACTAATCTTCGCTAACTATAAATCATTATAAAACCGACTGTTTGAACGAGATAATTCTAGAACTTACCGAAATTAGCCCGAGAGAGTTTTTTGGGCAGCAAAATGAGCATATTGATTTATTGAAAAAATACTTTCCAAAGTTGAAGATCGTAGCCCGTGGTAACAAGATTAAAGCCTTTGGAGATGAAGAACTTTTAGAAGAGTTTGAGAAACGTTTTGATATGTTGACCCAGCATTTCATCAAATACAACAAATTAGATGAAAACAGCATTGAAAGAGTGTTGACAAGTTCTGAAGATGATGAGCTAAAATCATCTAAGAATAGTGGTGAAACATTGGTTCATGGTGTCAGTGGTAGATTGATAAAAGCACAGACTGCTAATCAACGTCGTTTGGTAGATGCCTCAAAGAAGAACGATATGGTTTTTGCCATAGGTCCTGCTGGTACGGGTAAAACCTATACAGGTGTGGCACTTGCCGTAAAAGCATTAAAAGAGAAACAGGTAAAGAAAATTATCTTGACAAGACCTGCTGTTGAAGCTGGTGAAAATCTAGGTTTTTTACCAGGTGATTTAAAAGAGAAGCTTGATCCTTATATGCAACCTTTATATGATGCGCTTAGAGATATGATCCCGGCAGAGAAGTTGGTGCATTACATTGAAAATGGCACTATACAGATTGCGCCAATGGCGTTTATGCGTGGTAGAACTTTAGATAATGCCTTTGTAATTTTAGACGAGGCACAGAATACAACCCATGCACAAATGAAAATGTTTTTGACCAGAATGGGTAGAAATGCAAGATTTCTAATAACGGGCGATCCTGGACAAATAGATTTACCTAGAAGAACAATTTCAGGTCTAAAGGAAGCTTTGTTAATTCTACAAAATGTTCCTGGTATAGAGGTTATTTACCTGGACGATAAGGATGTTATTCGTCATAAACTTGTGAAAAAAGTTATTGAAGCTTATAAAACTATAGAACACCACAATTAAGAATTTACATGTCAAAGAATACTATTTACGAAACTGAATTTAATTTTCCGGGTCAGAAGAACGTCTATAAAGGCAAAGTTAGATCTGTATACACATTAGAGAACGATATGTTGGTCATGGTAGCAACAGATAGATTATCTGCTTTTGATGTGGTTATGCCTAAGGGAATTCCTTATAAAGGACAAATATTAAATCAGATAGCAACTCAAATGATGGCTTCTACTGAAGATATTGTTCCTAATTGGTTAACGGCCACACCTGATCCTAATGTAGCTGTTGGTATTGCCTGCGAGCCTTTTAAAATAGAAATGGTTATACGTGGTTATTTATCTGGTCATGCAGCTAGGGAATATAAATTGGGTAAGAGAATGCTTTGTGGCGTTGCTATGCCAGAGGGTATGAAAGAGAATGATAAATTTCCTAGCCCAATAATTACACCTGCTACCAAAGCAGAAATGGGTGATCATGATGAGGATATATCTAAAGAGGATATTCTAAGCAAGGGAATAGTTTCAGCAGAGGATT
Source organism: Maribacter zhoushanensis (assembly GCF_029350975.1). Taxonomy (GTDB): domain Bacteria; phylum Bacteroidota; class Bacteroidia; order Flavobacteriales; family Flavobacteriaceae; genus Maribacter; species Maribacter zhoushanensis. The sequence goes on along the minus strand of NZ_JARKMR010000004.1, from coordinate 127,647 downwards.
ATGCTTTACTTGAAAAGTATACTTATGCACTTTTTCAAAGAGGAACAGAAATCGCTGCTGAAAGAGGATTGATTTTGGTGGATACTAAATATGAATTTGGAAAAACCAAAGAAGGAAAAATTGTTTTGATCGATGAGATACATACTCCAGATTCTTCAAGATATTTTTATTCCGATGGATATCAAGAAAGACAAGATGCCAACGAGCCACAAAAACAATTGTCAAAAGAGTTTGTAAGACAGTGGTTAATTGCGAACGACTTTCAAGGTTTAGAAGGGCAAACAGTACCTGAAATGACCGATGATTATATAGAATCAGTTTCTGAACGTTACATTGAACTTTACGAACACATAACGGGAGAACAGTTTGTAAAGGCTGATACTACACATATACACGACAGAATAAATAGAAATGTTTTAAATTATTTGGAAAGCCTTTAAGCTTATCTAAATAAAGATTTTAGAGAGAAGTTTTTCTTTTCTTTTAAACGTGATATAATTTTTAAAAAGGCGACAGCTGTAATATAGGCGTCGCCTAATGCTGTGTGTCTATCTTTTCTGGAGATAGAGAATTTTTCGGCAAGTTCATCTAAAGTGTAATTCGGTTTTGGTTGCACCAAATAAGATTTAATCAGCGTTTTTTTATAAATGATACCAGTGTCAAGCACCATATTTTTAAGTTTAGGTAGACTATGTCTTTCTAAGGCGGTATTCAACATGCCCATATCAAAACCTGCATGATGGGCAACAATAATGGCATTGCCCACATATGCTAAAAATTGCTCAAGAGCCGCAATTTCACTAATACATTCTCGTTGACCATTTTTTAAGAGTCCGTGCACATGAACAGTCTCTTTACTGAATTTCTCTTGTTCTAAATAAATATTGAATACTTCTTGAACAGAAATAGATTCATTTTTGATTTTTACAGCACCAATAGATAGAATACGATCATCATCAAAACTAAAGCCTGTTGTTTCAGTATCTAATACAACAAAAGTTAGTTCGTTAAAATTTTTAGTTTGACTATCCTTGAAAAGACTTTCATAGGTTTTCCAATAGTCAGGTAGATTTTTAGGTTTTCTTTTAAATAATCCCATTACCCTAAAATATTTGTCACCTTAAATCTTAGCGTAATCAATTCTTGTATTTCTTTAATAGCCTTAAAAGTACGCTTCAATTTCATTTTTTCTTGCTTGCTCAATTGGTCCAGTTGAATAAACCTGCCTGAGTCATGATTTGCTAATCCTTGGCGTGTTCTAAATTTCACCAAAGCTTTTGTAGCGTAAGAACAAGCTAAATACAATTCTTTATTATTGGGTTCAAGTTCCGCTAACTTTTCATAGCGTTCCCAAGTATTGCTGATCGCTTTCACAGAATGTGATAGTATTAAAACCCTAGCGGCATCTACCAAAGGGCGTAAAGCCCTACTTTTTAGGTCAAATGAATCTTTATGCTGACCATCTTGTTCAATGATAAACTTTCTAAAGAATCCTGTGGGTGACGGACTTTGAAGTGCCCCGTTTGCCAAATGCACTAAGAAAATAGGATAGTTTTGAACGGTTCTAAATATATGATCGGACATGTTGTCCAACAAACTTCGTTCACCATAAGCCAAACTATAATCAAAAAAAATCGAGGACATTAAAACCTCATTTGGTCCTGGGTTACCGATCCAGTATGATAATTTGTTTTTCCATTCTTCTAGACTTAAACACCATTTAGGGTTAGAAGCCATCATATCTGCGGGGCAATATTCATATCCTATGGTATTTAACCCTTTGGTAATATGTTTAGAAAGTTCAAGAAAGTAAGTAGTTGTCTTTGATAAATCTTCTTCAGGCACATTTTCAAACACTAAGGCATTATCTTGATCTGTGTGTAAAAGTTGTTCGCTTCTACCTTGACTACCCAGCGCTAGCCATGCAAATTTTACGGGCGGCGGAGTATCCATTTTTGCAAGGGATATTTGTACTACCTGCTTAATACACGTATCATTTAATTCAGAAATAATTTTGGCAATCAACCCCAATGGAATGTTTTGCTCTAAATACCCGGTTAAAAGTACCATCACACTCTTTCTGATCTGTTTAATTTTCTTAATACGAGAGGTGCGTTTAATAGCTTTTACCAATACCGCGGGATTATCTCCCAAGGATACCATTACATCATGTTTAGATAAAATACCTAATGCAGAAGAATTTGGTGTTCCGTCTTCCGTAATAATCAAATGACTGATATTACTTTTCATCATTGCCATTTGTGCCTGTGTAATCGTAAGATTTTTAGGATAGGTGATTACAGGAGTAGACATAATTGATTTCACCGATGCGTCTATGGGTTGTTCGCCAGATATTACTTTGTTTCTAAAATCTTTATCTGTTATAATTCCGACAGGTAAATCTTTGCTGGTGACCAATATGGATCCAATTTTCTTTTTGGACATAATATCGGCAGCCTTTTTAATAGTGGTTCTTGTGGAACAGGTTATCAATTTTTTTGAATAGCTGGCTAATTGTAAATCTGGCAGCACCACCTCTTTAGTAACCTCCTCTTCACCTTCGTAATCATAAAGTTGTCCTTTCTGATTTTTGGCATACGGATTACGGGTGTTAGAGGCAAAACTCTCCATCAAGAAAATAGTTACTTGATCATTCTTCTTTGCAATGGGTTTAAAGATGTTAATAGGTATTCCGTAAAGAATACATTCTTCATGGGCTCTTGCTTCTAACTTGTAGTTTTCATTAGCAAAAAGTGGACGTAACCCAAATATATCTCCTTCATCACAATAGTCAAGAATATTTGATGTTGCCGTATTGTTTAAGGTAACCGCACCTTTATGTACTATGTAAAAATGAGTATGCTGAGGTTCGTCTACGGAGAAAATAATGCTGTTTTTTTCTTTGTAAACGATTAACACTTGTTCAGCCAATTCAAATAAAGAATTGCTGTCAAGAACATTAAAAGGCGGATAGTTTTTAATAAAATCCGCTACCCTTTCTGAAATCAGATTTTTCATAAATTAAAGTTAGCTGATTAATCGCTTATATAAAAGAGCGGTATTTATGCAACCTTTATAATATAGCTTGCTAATATTTTGAAATGAACTTAACAATCACTCAAGAAAACACCTACTGCTAACCCGCCTTCAGAGGTTTCTTTGTATTTAGAGCTCATATCTTTTGCAGTTTCCCACATGGTCTGTACAACTTTATCTAATGGAACTTTTGCAGCATATGGGTCAGAACCCAAAGCAAGCTCAGCTGCGTTGATAGCTTTTATTGCTCCCATAGAGTTACGTTCAATACATGGTATCTGAACCAAACCACCTATAGGATCACAAGTAAGACCTAAATGGTGTTCCATGGCAATTTCTGCTGCCATAAGTACTTGCTCGGGTGTACCGCCTAAAAGCTCGGTGAGTGCTCCTGCGGCCATAGCAGAAGAAACGCCAATTTCTGCTTGGCAACCACCCATGGCAGCCGATATTGTAGCTCCTTTTTTAAAGATGCTCCCAATTTCTCCGGCAACCAGTAAAAACTGTTTTACATGTTCAAAATTACCAGCATGGTTCTCAATGACCATATAATACATTAATACGGCAGGTATAACGCCCGCGCTGCCATTTGTAGGTGCGGTTACTACACGGCCTAAAGATGCATTCACTTCATTTACGCTTAAGGCAAAACAACTTACCCATTGTAAGATTTGTCTAAATTTCACCTCTGTTTGGCGAATACTCTGCAACCATTCTTCGGGGTTAGAGTAGGGTAGGTCGCTTTTCAGCTTATTATGCATTTCATATGCCCTGCGTTTAACATGCAAACCACCTGGTAAAGTTCCTTCTGTGTGGCAACCGGTATACATGCATTCTAACATAGTAGACCAAACACGATTTAACTCATAATCGATTTTTGCATCATCTCGTAAAGATCTTTCGTTCTGTAAAACTAATTCTGAAATTTTTAAATCTTCGTTTTTGCAAAAATCCAGAAGTTCAGTTCCCTTCTGTACAGGAAAAGGAAACTTTTCAAACATGTCAACCTTACGTTTGGCATTTTTTCGTTCTTCACTGATTACGAATCCGCCGCCAATAGAATAATAGGTTTTTGAAATTTTTCTGCCCGATTTTAATTTGGCTTGAAACTTTAACCCGTTCGCATGAAAAGGAAGAAATTTTTTGTTGAATATAATATGTTTGCTAGGGTCGAAAGTAATACTGTATTTACCATCTAAAAGTAATACATGCTTGTTTTTAATTTTATCGATTAAAGAATCAATAGTGTCAATAGGTATTAATTCTGGATCGGCTCCCAATAAGCCTAGCATTACGGCATAGTCAGTGGCATGACCTTTACCTGTCAATGATAACGAACCGTATAAGTGTACTTCTACTTCTTCAACTTTCTCAAGATTGTCTTTAGAATTTAACCTGGCCAACCATCTCTCCGCAGCACGCCATGGTCCTAAAGTATGTGAACTAGAAGGACCTACGCCTATCTTTAGCATATCAAAAACACTAATGCTTTCTATCTCCAAATCTTATAAGTTTTGTAGGCTAAGGTACAATGTTTTGGTAATGTATTACTATACTATATTGGCATAATTATATAGTAAAAAAGTATATTAATGACATCATGTCAGTTTTTCTGACTTGGCATATTGTTTGTCATTTACATACCGATTGTAAAATAAAGCACTTAATTTAAAACATATAAAATGAGTAAGATTATAGGAATAGATTTGGGTACTACCAACTCCTGTGTTTCCGTAATGGAAGGTAATGAGCCAGTAGTAATTCCGAATGCAGAAGGAAAAAGAACTACACCATCTGTCATCGCTTTTGTTGATGGTGGTGAAATTAAAGTTGGTGACCCGGCAAAAAGACAAGCGGTAACCAATCCTCATAAAACCATTTATTCTATTAAAAGGTTTATGGGTAATAAATATTCAGAATCTAGTAAAGAGGCTGAAAGAGTACCTTATAACGTAGTAAAAGGAGATAACGATACACCAAGAGTAGATATTGATGGTCGTTTATATTCTCCACAAGAATTATCAGCTATGATTCTTCAAAAAATGAAGAAAACTGCTGAAGATTATTTAGGACAAGAAGTTTCTCGTGCGGTAATAACCGTACCAGCATATTTTAATGATGCGCAAAGACAAGCTACTAAAGAAGCTGGTGAAATTGCAGGTTTAACTGTAGAGCGTATTATTAACGAGCCAACGTCTGCTTCTTTAGCATACGGTATGGACAAAAAAGATACAGATCAAAAAATCGTTGTTTTTGACTTTGGTGGTGGTACGCATGATGTATCTATCTTAGAGTTAGGTGACGGTGTTTTTGAAGTATTGGCTACTGATGGTGATACACACTTAGGTGGTGATGATGTTGATCAAAAAATTATTGATTGGTTAGCTGAAGAGTTCAAATCTGAAGAAGATATGGACCTTAGAAAAGATGCAATGGCGTTACAACGTTTACGTGAAGCTGCTGAAAAAGCGAAGATTGAATTATCATCTTCTGCACAGACAGAGATTAACTTACCATACGTTACTGCAACTGCTTCTGGGCCTAAACACTTAGTAAGAACTTTGACAAGATCTAAGTTTGAGCAATTAATTGCTGATTTGGTAAAAAGAACAATTGAGCCATGTGAGACTGCTATGAAAGCAGCAGGACTTTCTAAGAGCGATATTGATGAGATTATCTTAGTTGGTGGTTCTACTAGAATACCTGCAGTACAAGAAGCTGTTGAGAAGTTCTTTGGTAAGAAACCTTCTAAAGGTGTAAACCCAGATGAGGTTGTTGCAATTGGTGCAGCAATACAAGGTGGTGTTTTAACCGGTGATGTAAAAGATGTATTGTTATTAGATGTTACTCCACTTTCATTAGGTATTGAAACTATGGGTAGTGTAATGACTAAGTTGATAGAGGCCAATACAACTATACCGACTAAAAAGTCTCAGGTATTTTCTACTGCTGCTGATAACCAACCTTCGGTTGAGATTCACGTATTGCAAGGAGAAAGACCAATGGCTAACGATAACAAAACAATTGGTAGATTCCACTTAGATGGTATTCCACCAGCAAAAAGAGGTACTCCACAAATTGAAGTAACTTTTGATATCGATGCTAACGGTATAATTAAAGTATCTGCAACTGATAAGGCTACGAACAAAACTCAGGATATTCGTATTGAAGCTTCTTCTGGTTTAACTGAAGAAGAAATCAAGAAGATGAAAGCAGAAGCAGAAGCTAATGCTGAATCTGATAAAAAAGCGAAAGAGACTGCTGACAAGTTGAATGAAGCGGACGGAATGATTTTCCAAACTGAATCTCAACTTACTGAATTTGGCGATAAATTATCTGATGATAAGAAAAAGCCAATTGAAGATGCTTTAGCAGAATTGAAAGCGGCATATGAAACTAAAGATTTGGCTGTTATAACACCGGCTTTAGATAAAATCAATGAAGCTTGGAAAGTTGCATCTGAAGAAATGTACAAGGCGCAAGCTGATGCTCAAGGTGCTCCACAAGGAGAACCAAATGCTGACGGTGGTGCTTCTGAAGGTGATAACGTTGAAGACGTAGATTTCGAAGAAGTTAAATAATATAGCTTTAAATGGTTATAAAAAAGGGACGGTATTTACCGTCCCTTTTTACTTTTATAGGATATTCTTTTATGCCTATTATTAATAAAGTAATTTTGTAGTATGGTTAAGAAACGACACTTTCTGTTTTTATCGGTTTTTATTGCAGCTTTCTCTATAGTCAGTGGTCAAGAAATTCAAATCTTTACACTAGATGATTTTGATTTAAAAGGGGATGTGAAATTTTGCTTGGTAAGTACGGATTATGGTAAAGAGGAATACGACTTTAATAAGAACGGATTACTAACCAAATCTGTTACCAGGTATAATGAGGCAGATTATGATGTGGTTTATTATAAATACAGCAATAGCGAACTTTTAGAGAAGAGAGCGGAATCTTACAGAAACAATACTTTTGACCCAAGCACGTCTATAGCCCACTTTTATGAAATTGATTCTACTGATAATTTAAAAATACAAGAGCGTATTTTTTCATATGATAAAGAGTTTTTAGATCAATACATATATGGTTATGATGAGTATGGAGATTTAGCCAGTATTGAGAGAACCAATAATGATGGTATAGACATAACCCAGGTAGAACATAAAAAGTTTAAAGGCGAGAATACGGTTACTTATCTATTGAATGAAGAACCTTTAAAATCTATTCGTACATCAACTTTAAAACCAATAAATAAACCAGCTCAAAGAATTGTTTTGACCAAAGAGTATTTAAATGGTGAAGAAAGCAATGCTTTTGAAGAAGTGTTTAGTATGGATGGTAAATTAATGGCACAACAAGAGTTTGAATATAATTCTGAGTTGAAAAAATTTGAGCCAACTACACGTACTAGTTATGAATATGATGAAAAAGGTATGCTAGTTACTGAAACGGCTAAAAGAGGTGCCGGTATAATAAAGAAAGAATATATCTATCAATACGATAATTCAGAGGTAGGCAATTGGATCAAGCAAATTGTTACGCCAGACAATACTTATACTACTAGAAAAATCACGTATTATACAGCTGATAAAGAAGTTGTTGAAGAGTAAGGTTTATTTATTATTATTTAACCATTCTTCTCGTAAAAGACCATAGCAACATGTGTTTCTTTTAAAACCATCTAATAAGTATACATCTTTTCTAAGAATACCCTCTAAGGTGCATCCTAATTTTTCTACTGCTTTTCTTGATGCCGTATTTCTTTCATCTACACGAAACTCAACCTTCTCAAAGTCCATAGTAGTAAAAGCATATGTTAGCATCAATTTTTTCATTTGTGTATTTAGGCCTGTGCCCTGAAATTCGCGACCGATCCATGTAGAACCAATATGGAGTACTTTATTTTTTCTGTTGATATGCATAAAACGTGTAGAACCTGCAAAAGTACTATGTTCTCTATCATAAATAATAAAAGGGATACTTGTGCCTGCTGCTAATTGCTGTAAAGCTATTTCTACATAATTTTTTAAACTGTTTGGTGTTTCAATATCAGTAGGAGAATATTGAACTAATTTTTCCTGCGATGCAATAGGAATCAGCTTTTCGTAATTTGCTAAGGTTAACGCACTTAATATTACCCGTTCATTTTCTAGAGTTGGAGTGTTGTTCATTCTGCCAGTTGATTTATAATTTGTTTTTTAACCTTATGTCCACCATCAAAAGTGATATGTTGAATAGTATCCCCAAAAAGAATTTTAAGTTTATTATTCTCTTCTTTTAATTTATTTGGTGTTAAGTATTCATCTTTATTTCCAATGATAGAAATGACTTCACTGTTACCATTTAAGTGGCTGAAGTCTGATGTTTTTAATTCTTTTGGGATACCGCCGGCATAAAGAATCAATTTGGAACATGGCATTTTGGAATATGCTAAATACCTAAGAGCTATTGAAATACCCTGTGAAAATCCGAAGAAAAAAATCTTACAATTTGATGGGAGCTTTTCGTTTTCTAAAACAGCATCTAAATAATGATAAAGATTTTCAGTTTCAAGTGCCGTATTTTCTTTCGTTAACCAGCTTGCGCCTACATGCTTATATTCATTTTTTAAATAATATTTGGAAGGAGCCTGTGGCGCAATTATGTAATTTTCGTTCTTGGGCAGTTCGTTAAAATACTTTAAGAAGAATCTACTCAAGAACCCAATGCCATGAAAAACGATCCAAACTTGCTTTGTGTCGCTATTCAATTCATTTAGTGTTTCGTAGGTGTTCGTAGTCTTATAAGTAACATTTTTTATTTGGTTCTTCATGAATCGATCATTACTGTTATGCTTTTCTGTTGGTAATGTAATGCTTAATTTTACAAAAAAAAGGATGAACGACTACAAAGAAAAAATTCTAAAGATTTGTAACGAATCTTCTAAAGATACTTTAATGGAAACTTTAGAAATTGAATACATAGATGTAGGAGAAGATTTCTTGTTGGCTAAAATGCCTGTTACCCCAAAAGTACATCAGCCAGACGGGGTTTTACATGGTGGTGCAACTGCTGCGTTGGCGGAGAGTGTAGGTAGTGCTGCGTCTTATGTTTTTTTAGATGGTAATAAGTATTTTGTTAGAGGTTTAGAGATTTCTGCAAATCACGTTAAAAGTGTAAAAGAAGGATTTGTTTATGCTAAAGCCAGTATCTTACATAAAGGTAGAACTACACAATTATGGGAGATTAGAGTAACTAATGAGGATGATCAATTGGTCTCTCTTTGTAAATTAACTACTATAGCCTTACCTAGAAAGTAGCATGGTGAAAGAACTTTTTAATCGAGCTAAAGATTGCTTGGAAGACCAATTGCCGTTTGTTTTATATAGCAAACCTAATGAAACCGATTTGGTGGGTGTTTTTCAAAACGACGATGCTGTTCATAAGGTTAAAGATTTCTCTGAAACCGGATTCGTTTTTGCTCCTTTCGATTTGAATTCAGATGCTATATTATTGAAAATGGATGCTGTAGAAAAGGTTCCGTTGAATTTAAGTACTGAGGTTCAGGTCAATGGAAAAAGTATACCAGAAAACGATGCTGCAGAAAAGGAAAGATATCTTAAGTTGATATCTAAAGCTATTGGCAATATTGATCAAGGCGATTTCAATAAGGTAGTATTGTCAAGGAAAATAGAAGTTGATTATCATGAAGATTACTTTGAAGTGTATCAACGAATTCTTCAAGTGTATAAAAAAGCCTTTTGTTACTTCTGGTACCACCCAAAAATAGGAACTTGGATGGGTGCTACACCTGAAATTTTGGTAAAAAGTAATGGCTCTCAATTTACAACAATGTCTTTGGCAGGTACTCAGAATTCAATTGGTGATAGTGAGCCTATTTGGAAGGAAAAGGAGTCAAATGAGCAGCAATTGGTTACAGATTATATTTTTGATTCCTTAAAAGACAAAGTTGTTTCTTTAAATAGTTCTGAGAGAGAGTCTGTAAAGGCAGGTCAGCTATGGCACCTTCGCACAGAAATGAAAGGTACTTTTGCTCCTGATAAATTTGGTGATATATTAAAAGCACTGCACCCAACCCCGGCAGTATGTGGTAGTCCTTTAAAAAATGCAAAGAAGTTTATTCTAAAAAATGAATTGTATGAACGTACCTTTTATACCGGATTTTTGGGTGAATTGAACACAAAATCAGAATTGTCAAGAAATAGAAACCGCCGTAACCAAGAGAACAGTGCTTATAGAAGTGTAATGAAAACTTCAGAGCTTTTTGTAAATCTTCGTTGTATGCAAATGTTTAAAGATAAAGCTGAGATTTATGTAGGTGGTGGAATTACTGGTGATTCTATACCTGAAAAAGAATGGGAAGAAACAGCTTTAAAAAGTAATACCATGTTTCGTGTTCTGGGCGGTAAATAGATACTTAACTTTTGGGTAATGACCCGCTTTGGTCGTATTTTTGAACTACATGAAATACTCCGCTATACCTACCGCACAATCTATTGTTCAACATTGCCAGGCAAAGCATATTTCTAATGTTGTAATATCGCCGGGATCAAGAAATGCACCGCTCACTATTGCCTTTGCTGAAAACCCTTATTTTACGTGTTATAGTATAGTCGATGAGCGTTGTGCAGCTTTTTTTGCCTTAGGTATGGCACAACAATTAAAAGAGCCTGTTGTAATTTTATGTACATCTGGTAGTGCTCTTTTAAATTATTATCCTGCAGTTGCAGAGGCGTATTTTAGTAATATTCCGTTATTGATTATTTCTGCGGATAGACCGGTTTATAAGTTAGGAATAGGGGACGGACAAACTATAAATCAGCAAAATGTATTTGAAAATCATATAAGATATTCAGCTAATTTAAAACAAGATGTTAGCCACTCTACATCTAAGGTCTTGCAATATAGACCAGAGTGGGTTTCTGAAAAAGAGATAAGCCAAGTTCAGCAAGAAGTTCAGAATTACAATGATGCCGAATTAAACCTGGCTTTAGAAATTGCGCTGACTACCAATACTCCCGTACACATAAATGCCCCTTTTGAAGAACCTTTGTATGATACACTTTCAGAACCTTCAATAGCTCCTCAGATAAGTGCTATACCTACAGAGGTGGAAGATGTGATTAGTTTAGAAGAGCATAAACACATATGGAATACTTCTACCCGTAAAATGGTTTTAGTTGGGGTAAATACGCCAAATATTATTACAGATATATTGCTAGAGAAATTAGCTAATGATCCAAGTGTTTTGGTGTTGACAGAAACAACATCAAACATACATCATTCTAATTTTTTCAATAGTATAGATTCTTTAGTTGCGCCTATTGAAATGCATGCCGACAGAGAATTGGAATTTGAAAAACTAAGACCAGAGGTGCTTATCACTTTTGGCGGACTCATTGTTTCAAAGAAAGTAAAAGCATTTTTAAGACATCATACACCAAAATACCATTGGCATGTTGACGGCCAATTTGCAAACGATACTTTTTTCTGTTTAGAAGAGCATATTAAAGTTCCTGTGCATGATTTTTTTAATGAAATGTATTCAAATGGCACTATTGTAAAAAGTGATTATTTTGCTCATTGGAATTTGGTAAAACAGAATTATGAGTTAAAAAGAGACACATATTTAAAAGAAATACCGTTTACCGATTTTTTAGCTTTTGAGCATATTTTAGAGGCTATACCTAATGGCTATATGCTACAATTAGCTAATAGTTCTACTATCAGATATACACAGTTATTCAATGTCAACCCTACCCTTAAGGTATTTTGTAATAGAGGCACAAGTGGTATAGATGGTAGTACATCTACAGCAATAGGTGCATCTATAGCAAGTAGTTCGCCAACACTTTTTATTACAGGGGATTTGAGCTTTTTTTATGACAGTAATGCCTTGTGGAATAGCTATTTAAAGTCTAATTTTAGAATTATAGTAATCAATAATAATGGCGGTGGAATTTTCAGAATACTTCCGGGAAAGGAGAATTCTGAGGTTTTTGAAACGTATTTTGAGACAAGACATTCCTTGTCTGCAGAACATCTTAGTGCTATGTACGGCTTTGATTATAGTACAGCAAAATCATCAGCAGAACTGCGTGATGAATTGAGTAGTTTTTTCAAAGTATCTAGTCGTCCGCAATTACTGGAAATTACTACGCCTACATTAAAAAACGATAAAATTTTGATTGATTATTTTCGTTTCATATCTTAGTGGTGTATTAACCATTAATTATAACACATTTAACATGAGTAAAAGAGACGATTTAATCGAAAAGTATGCTGCTGATATCAAAGATAAATTTGGTGAAAATGCAGATATGGACTTGCTTAAAAAAGTAACAGTTGGTCTTGGACCATCTATTTACAACATTGATGCTTCTAAAGTATCAGGTAGTGATCAAAAAGAATTGGACACTGTAAAGAACAATTACTTGATCAAGAAGTTAGGTCTTCCTGATAATGCTAAATTAGATGAGGCTATTGCAACTGTTATGGACAAATATGGTTCATCTAACAGAAATAAGCATAGAGCTGTTATCTATTACAAGCTTTGTCAACATTTCAAAAAAGAATCTGTTTACGATAAATAGTCAGATGATAAATAAATTAGAGACCGTTGCCTTTTTGGTAACGGTCTTTTTTTTACGCTAAATTTTAAATATTTAAAATGTAATTTTGCAGCATGATAGAATTAGGACGTATAAACAACCTTGAAATTTTAAGAGACACTAGTGTAGGTCTTTTTTTGGGAGATGAAGAAGGAAATGATGTATTGTTACCAAATAAATATGTACCCACAACTTATGAAATAGGTGAGAAAATAAAAGTTTTCTGTTACTTGGATTATGATGAAAGACCTGTTGCAACTACTTTAGAGCCAGACATTATGTTAGGTGAGTTTAGATTATTGCAAGTGGCTGAGGTTAATGAATTTGGCGCATTTATGCAGTGGGGGCTTGAAAAACATCTTTTAGTACCATTTCGTGAGCAAAGGGTTAAGATGAAAGAAGGGCAATGGTACGTAGTACATTGTTATTTAGATGATCGTTCCGGTAGATTGGTAGCATCAAATAAATTAGATAAATTTTTGAGTAATGATACCGTAGAACTTAAAGAATGGGAAAAGGTAGATTTGGTAGTTACTAGGCAAACCGATTTAGGATGGGAGGTCATTGTAAATGAAAAACATAAAGGTCTAGTTTATTTTAACGAGGTGTTTAAACCAATTAATATTGGTGATGTTATACCTGGTTGTATTAAGACCATAAGAAAAGATAATAAATTAGATATTTCGCTACAGCCCTTAGGTGCAAAAGTATTGGAGCCTGCTGCCAAAAAAATATATGAAGTTCTTGTTGAAAGTGGTGGTTTTTTAGGCTTACATGATAAATCTGCACCAGAGGAAATTAGAGATGTTTTTCAAATGAGTAAAAAGACATTTAAAAAAGGTCTAGGCACACTGTATAGAGAACGCAAGATAAAAATAGAATCTGATGGTATTACTCTTGCAGATGATTAAATGTTATGTAGGAAAATTCTCTGATATTTGATTTTCAACAGAATATCTTAAATAAACGTCGAGTTTTTTGTAATACCTTACAATTAATTTTATTTTTGTTGTAAATAAAAAGTTATTAACAATTTTTAGCTTACATTTAAGTTTTAAGCTTAAAAATTACCCCTGTATTTATGCCTTTTATAGAAGAGAGTGATTTACTAGAATTACATAAAGATGTCGATAAAGCTCAGATTATTAATGAGCGTTTATTAGATCAAATTAAGTTCAAGAACAAGGAGCTAAAAAAGAGTAAGATTCAGCGGAATGTCTTGGCAGGTATTACAGGACTTTTTTTAATAGGCGGTTTGGCGTTTACGTCATTTACGGCAGGTTTATCAAGTTCCGGAGGCTTTAATAGAAAAACTTCTAACGATTTGGTTTTGACTTCTATAGATAGTGTAGATGCTATTAGAACGCGATTAGAAAACTTAAAGGAACAAAACGAAGAATTAAGTTTGGTTAAGGAGTTTTACTTAGCTAAAGAGTTTTTACAGAAAGAAAAAATATATTCCGTTCAGGTAAAATCATTCGTAGATAATAACGTGACTTTGGCTTCTGAAGCTTTGACCAATACACTTTTTGTCAAAACAAACCCTTTTTATTCTTACTCACTTGGTAATTTTGAGACTTTAGAAGAAGCTCAGTCTTTTAGAAAACAATTAGTTGATATTGGTTTCGGTGATGCTTTTGTAGCTTCTTATCAAGACGGTAAAAGAATTCAAATAGAAGATCCGTTTTAGTGATTAAAGTTAAAGCTTGGCTCAACGCAGCAAGACTTAGAACGCTTCCATTATCAATTTCAGGTATATTAGTTGGTACTGCTTTGGCAGCTTATCATGGAGTAACCAATACCACTATTTTTATTTTGGCAATCTTAACCACCATAGGGTTACAAGTAACTTCTAATTTTGCCAATGATTATGGTGACGGTGTAAAAGGTACGGATGGGGATGATAGGTTAGGACCTAAGCGAGCACTTCAAAGCGGACTTTTAACCGCATCACAATTAAAATCAGGTATTTATATTAGTATTGTCATAAATGCAATTCTCATTGTGTCTTTAATTGTGACTTCATTCGGTTTAGATAATATTTTATATCCTATTCTTTTTTTATTGTTGGGGGCTTTTGCAATTTGGGCGGCAATTAAATATACAGTTGGTAAATCTGCTTATGGTTATAACGGTCTAGGTGATATTTTTGTTTTCATTTTCTTTGGGCTTGTAAGTGTTTTGGGCTCAATGTTTTTGTACCTAAAGGCTATTTCGTTTATGACAGTGTTACCGGCAGCTTCTATTGGTCTGCTAAGTGTTGGTGTGCTTAACCTCAATAATATGAGAGATATTAAATCTGATGCTGCTGTGGGTAAAAATACCATGGTGGTTAAAATGGGTTTGACGAAAGCAAAAAAGTATCACTATTCATTATTAATTATTTCGTTTTTATGCCTGTTTTGTTTTTTGCTTACAACAAATGGATCACAATTACGTTATGTATGTCTTGTAGGCTACCTTTTGGTATTTATACATTTAAGAAAAGTAGCACGTACTACAAATGAAGCTGAACTAGATCCAGAGCTTAAAAAATTGGCTTTAAGTACCTTTTTTATCGCCCTGTTGTTTTTTATTAGTTATTATTATTTTTTGTAATTTTGAGTATAACCCACAAACCAATTTAAACCTTGGAACAACCCATAAAAATTCTAATTGTTGAGGATAATGTGATCATCGCCGATGATATGCAATCTATGCTAGAGGAAATAGGATATGAAATAGTTGATAACGTAATTGTTTACGAACAAGCTGTAGAAGTTTTAAAAACCCAACAGGTAGATTTAGTTTTAATTGACATCATTTTAGCGTCTGATAAAACGGGTATTGATTTGGGTAAGCATATTAGGGAAAATTATGATATTCCATTCATTTTTGTAACCTCTAACTCTGACCGTGCAACAGTTGAAAATGCAAAAACCGTAAAGCCAAATGGTTACCTGGTTAAACCATTTGAGCAACAAGATTTATATACTTCTATAGAAATTGCTTTATCTAACTTTATTTATGGTAAACAAGCTGCTGCCAGCAATGGAGCTGCACCTACTGCAAGTACAGAAGATGTAGCAATGTCCAATTCAATTTTAAAGGACTCAATTTTTGTTAAAAAGCAGCACCTTTATTATAGAATACAATTTGGAGATATTCAATTTATAAAAGCGGATAACGTGTATTTAGAGGTAAATACAGTTGACAAAAAGTTTTTGGTACGTTCGCCATTAAAAGATTATTTAGAGAAGTTACCACAGAATAAATTTTACAGGGCTCATAAATCTTACATTGTAAATGTAGATCATATTGATGCCATCAATTCTAAAGATATTATGATCAATAATACATTGATTCCTATTTCTAAAGATTTTAAAGAATTTATAATTTCGGCTATGAATTCTTAGTACGAGTAATAATGTAAAAAAAACACCTTTTTAAGGTGTTTTTTTTTGGACTTATCTCAGATGAAAGGTCTTTATTCATCGTTAAAATGTATATTTTTATCGGTGAAATGCACTATTTTAGAGCTTAAATACGTTTCACAACAATAATTAGGGGTTACACAACAATTAATCTCCTTAGCTATGTGATCTTTTTAATTTTGAAGTATTAGAAGTTGTAGAATTTTTAGGCTAGAAATTAATATTATATCTAGAATTCACAACAATTTCAAATAAATTAATAGAAAGTACGTAGAACACGCTTTTTGAGCTTAGGTTATTTGATAAACTTATAACGATGGCTCACAACAAAAATTTAGTAGAACAGACTATAAGTTTTAAGTTTGATTTTGCTTTTATTGAGATATGAAAAAACAGATTATTTTGAGATTAATGTGCACTTTGGTTTTAAGTGTATTTACGTGCTTTGTATTTGCACAGGAAAATATTGAATCTCAGAATGAAGATTACTACAAGCAGTTTCAGGATTTAGAGAACGGTGAATTGCGTTCTTTTTTCTTTTTTAATACTCCAAATCGATATAATCAGAATTCTCCGTACGATTGGTTAGATACTGTGAAGGTTTACTTGAACAGTTCTGAAAAAACTAAAGATTCCATTTCAATTCGTAATTATCAACTTATAGAATCTCAAATTTATTATGATTTGGGTAACTATGAGAAAAGTTTAGCAATAGCAAGACCGTTATATGATGATTTGTTAAAATTAGATCTTGAGTCTAAAAAGACAATTTTAAGCATATTGGATAGTAATTACAAAATGCTTGAATTGTATGACAAGCAAATTGAAATTAGAAGGGTTAAGCGTGAATTAGGTTTCACTGATAATGTAGCTTTTTATGATATTTATGCAAGTTTAGGTCAGTATAGAAAGGCTATGCGCGATTACATGACCGAAGAAAAGAAAGTACTTAAAGACGATGATTACTACGGTCAGGCTATTTATAATAATACGATAGGTGATTATCTAAGATTAGATAAATCAACAGCTACAGCGTTAAGTTACTATAAGAAAGCAGAAGGATTAATAAAGGTATTTTTAAGTGATGTCACCAATGAGCATTCTGATAAAGAAATTGCTGACGGAAGAATTCTTAACGGATTGATAATAGGTAACATTGGTAAAAGTCATGTTCAATTAAGTGAGTATGAAAAGGCTATTCCTTTTTTAGAGGAAAGTAGAGAGATTATTAAGAAGTACAATAAAAGTAAATTTTCTTCAGATATTATAGAGAACACATTGGCTCTTGCCGAATGTTATTTAAAGTTAGATGATTATGCTAAAGCAACAGATTATTTAACTGATGACCTTAACCCTATAAAGTCAGATAATATTTTAAAGCGTAATAGAATTTATGCGGATTATTACTTTAAAACAGGAGATTTCAAAAACTCTACGGTATACCTTAAGAAGAACATAAGAATTAGAGATTCTATTGATGCCTTGGCATCTAACATAAAAAATCAACAATTAACTTCTGTTGTTGCACAAGATTTAGAGAACTCTAGAAAAATGGTGGATCAACAAAAAGCTCAGTTAGAGGAATCTAGAAAAGATATTAAGGCAAGAGATGATAAAATTAGCTTGGTGTTTGTATCCTTGATTTTTACACTTATAGGTTTTGCCGGTTTAGTATATGCGTATTTAAAGAGTATTAAAAACCAACGTTTAATTGCCGAGCAGAAATTTATTATTGAAAATTCATTAGTAGAGAAAGATTCATTACTTAAAGAGATACATCATAGGGTTAAAAATAACCTGCAAATGGTATCTAGTTTGTTAAGTCTACAAACTAAAAATACTAGAAGTAAAGCTGCTATTGCTGCGTTAGAAGAAGGTAAGAGTAGGGTGAAGGCTATGGCTTTAATACATCAAAAATTGTATCAAAATGATGATTTGTCAGTAATTGAGATGCAGGGCTATATTGAAAGTTTAATTAATAGTATTCAGTCTGTTTATAAAAAAGGTGGACATAATATTAATATTACTATTGATGCAGAAGGTGTAGAATTGGATATTGATAGAGCAATACCATTTGGTCTTATATTGAACGAGTTGGTTTCTAATTCATTTAAATATGCATTCCCGAACGATGATAGCGACGGAAAGATATATATTCATTTGCGTAAAATAGCTGGTCAAGAAGGCTTTTTTGAATATACTGATAATGGTGTTGGTTTGCCAGAAGATTCAGATGAAAGAGCAAGCTCCTCAATGGGTATTCGTTTAATGAGTAGATTGGCAAATCAGCTTCAAACTTCATTGAATACAGATAAGACCCAAGAAGGCGTACGTTTCTGGTTTAATTTTAAATAAGCTTAACGAACCTTACTTTTCATAACCACTTTATGTAAAAGTTTAGGGAAGAATCTTTTGAGGTAAATACCAAATTTTTCTTTTCCGCCTATGTAAGTTTCAAAACGTTTCTTTTTAATTGCAGAGATTATTTTTTGTGCACATTCGTTAACTGGCATTCCATTTTCTGTGGCATTGTCTTCTTTTTGTAAAGCAGAGCCATCACCAGTTAATGCATTTTTAGCCACATTGGTTTGTATAAAGCCAGGGCAAATTATAGAAACGTTGATATTATCTTTTTCATGCTCCATTCGTAATGCATCAAAGAAGCCATGTAAGGCATGTTTTGCCCCACAATAGCCAGAACGATAAGGAGATGAAAATTTACCCATTAAACTAGTTACGGTAACGAAATGACCACTTTTTTGAGCTATAAAATAGGGTAGTATATGTTTAGTTAGTTTTATAGCACCCAGGTAATTAACGTCTATCATCTGTTGATAGACTTCAAATTTTGTATCAATTATGAGTGAACGCTGACTCAGTCCGCCATTATTGATTAATATGTCAATCTTACCATATATTTTAAAAGCCTTTTGGGTTATGATTTCTAAAGAATCAAATTCAGTTAAATCTAAAGGCAGAATAGAAACACTATTAGGAAACTTACATTTATTTTTAACTTCTAAAAGTACAGCTTCCCTTCTTGCTGAGAGTATAACTTTAGCGCCAAGCTCGTTTAATTGATATGCCAATGCTTCACCAATTCCCGAAGAAGCTCCTGTTACCCAAACTACCTTATTGTTTATGCTATCCATTCTGTCGTATTTAAACTCAAAATATAGTTAAATTTGAATGATAATATGAAGGCAACATTTAAAAAGTATCTTTTAAACTTTAAAAACCCTAGTGGAACTTCTAGGGGAATTTTACGAACCAAAGAAACATGGTTCTTGTTTTTAGAAGAAGAAGGGAAATGGGGTATTGGTGAATGCGGACTTTTTAGAGGACTTAGTTTTGATGATGTGCCTAATTATGAAGAAAAGTGTAATTGGGTAGCGGAAAATATTAATTTAGGAGAAACTGAATTATTGACAAGGTTAAAAGAGTTTCCTAGTATACAATTTGGGTTGGAACAGGCTTTTTTATCCTTAAGGTCTACAAATCCTTTTCAGCTCTTTGATTCTGCTTTTTTAAAAAATAATAAACCAATTTCTATTAATGGTTTGGTTTGGATGGGTGATAAGGAGTTTATGCATCAACAAATAGAAGAAAAACTAGCGCTTGGTTTTTCTTGTATTAAAATGAAAATTGGCGCAATAGATTTCAATACAGAAATTGCCTTGTTAAAATCAATTAGAGAACGCTATTCAAGAGAAGATATTGAATTAAGAGTTGATGCTAATGGAGCATTCTCTCCGCAAGAAGCTTTGTCTAAGTTAGAGGTTTTATCAAAGCTGCATTTACACTCTATTGAACAACCTATTAAACAAGGGCAATGGGAAGAAATGCAGAAATTGTGCAAAACTACACCGTTACCAATAGCTTTAGATGAGGAATTAATTGGTGTGGTAGATGTAACAAAGAAGCAAGAGTTGCTACAAACTATACAACCACAATATATCATTTTAAAACCAAGTTTGGTAGGTGGATTTTCAGGTAGTAATGAATGGATTTCTATTGCTGAACAAAATAATATAGGTTGGTGGGTCACGAGTGCGTTAGAAAGTAATATTGGATTAAATGCCATTGCTCAATGGACGGCAACTTTAAATAATAAAATGCCACAAGGTTTGGGCACTGGGTCTTTATTTACAAATAATATAGATAGTCCGTTAGAAGTAGATAATGGAGGCTTGTTTTACGACAGCACTAAAAAATGGAATAAAAATTTAATTGAAAGTTTATGTATATAGAACAGGGGTATAAAGGAGATATCGGTTTATGGAAATATTTGATAATTCCTGGATGCTTTATTGGTTTAATGGTTATGAATTATATAGCTATAGTGTTCTCGCCTGTTAGTGTAGAGGATAGTATGGCTGGAATGATTGATAAATTAGGGTCTAATTTGGTCTTAATTATTTTATTGGCACCATTGGCTTTAGGGTTGTTGTTGGTGTTAGGTTGGTCTAAATTGGTGCATGCGCAAAGTATTACTTCTTTGACAACAGCTAGAAAAAAAATAGATTGGAAAAGGGTAGGTTTTGCCTTTGCGGTATGGGGTTTACTTACGGTAGTATTGACTATGGTAGGTATTTATTTGTCTCCAGAGGATTATGAATTTAATTTTAAATTGAAACCCTTCTTGTATTTAGCATTAATAGGTGTTTTGCTTATTCCTTTACAAACAAGTTTTGAAGAGTATCTGTTTAGAGGTCATATGATGCAAGGTATAGGGCTTGCCGTAAAGAACCGATGGGTGCCTTTAGTTGTAACCTCTGTTTTATTTGGATTAATGCATTTAGGTAACCCAGAAGTTGAAAAGTTAGGATACGGTATAATGATCTATTATATAGGTACAGGTTTTTTCTTAGGAATAATAACCCTTATGGATGATGGTTTGGAATTGGCATTAGGTTTTCACGCGGCTAATAATTTAATCAGTGCTTTGTTACTAACTGCAGATTGGACAGCCTTTCAGACAAATTCAATTTATAGAGATGTTTCTGATCCTGTTTTGGGCTATGACGTTTTGGTTCCGGTTTTTATAATTTTTCCTATTTTATTATTCTTGTTTTCTAAAAAGTACGGTTGGTCAAATTGGAAGAACAAACTTTTTGGAAAAGTACTGTCTAGAGAAGAGTTTTTTTTGATTGAAAGTAAAACTGATGGCTAGTTATAACCCGCATCATGCTTTTCGAGTAAACGGTCGGTTAACGTCTGGTGAAAATCTTTTTGAAATTAGCTATAGCCTTATTAAAGAAGGTGAGGAGTTTGAAAAGCATATAGGTGAATTTCTTTTAGATTGGATAGATGGATCTTCAACTATTTCAGTAAAGACTTCTGGTTCTACAGGAACTCCTAAAACCATTGTCTTAAAGAAAGAGCATATGGTAAATAGCGCTTTAGCGACAGGTAGCTATTTTGATTTAGCTCCTGAATCTTCAGCCTTGTTATGCTTGCCTGCAACGTATATTGCAGGTAAAATGATGTTGGTTAGGGCTATGGTATTAGGTTTAAATATTTATTTTGTGCCACCAACATCAAATCCGTTAGAAGATACAAACAGGTCTTTTGATTTTGGAGCTATGGTTCCTATGCAGGTAAAGAACTCTTTACCAAATTTGCATCAAGTTAAAAAGCTCATTATTGGCGGAGCTCCTATTTCTGCATCATTAAGAGAAGATTTGAAAAATGTGTCTAACGCTAGTTATGAAACATATGGTATGACGGAGACTATTACCCACATTGCTATAAATCCGTTAAATACAGGAACAGGGTTTGAATCATCTTTTTCAATTTTACCAGATGTAAAAATTTCAGTAGATGAAAGAAACTGTTTAGTAATCAATGCTCCTAAGATTTCAGATGAAACTGTAGTTACCAATGATGTTGTTGAATTGGTTTCGGAAAAAGAATTTAAATGGCTTGGTAGAATTGATAATGTTATAAATTCTGGTGGAGTTAAGTTGCATCCTGAGCATATAGAGAAAGTGCTTTCTAAGTATTTAAATATTCCCTTCTTTGTAATCGGTGTTGAAGATGAAGAGTTAGGACAGAAAGTTGTTTTGGTAGTTGAGAATACCTCTAAAAGTGATATTCATAAAACCTTGGATAAAATATTAGAATTCAAAAAATTTGAGAAACCTAAAGCCATTATGGTTTCTAAAGAATTTAAACGGACTGAAAGTGGTAAAGTGCAGCGACAAAAAACCATGTCCTTACTGTAGTCATAACTTCCCTAGCTCAAAGCCATACTTTACTCATTTTTCATTTTTATAGCATTTCTTTCTTTATAGGTTTATTGTTCAAACTTTAAACCAATTATAATGAAAAATGCAATTTTCCTATTTTTTCTGTTCTATAGTATGCTGTTGTCTTCTCAACAAGTTAAAATTAGTGGTATTGTTTCTGATCATGCAGGGTACCCTATGCCTGGTGTAAATGTTATGGAAAAAGGAACGACCAATGGTACACAAACAGATTTTGATGGACATTATGCTATAATAGTATCAGAAGGTGCTGAATTAGCATTTTCATATATAGGTTGTAAGAATCTAACTGTAAAGATCAGGGAATCAGTAGTTGTTAATGTTTCACTTGAAGAAGATCATGAAGCTCTTGAAGAGGTTGTGGTCGTAGGTTACGCAACTTCTAAACGTTCTTTCTTAACAGGTTCGGTGACAAGAGTCAGAGGTAATCGAACTAGAAAACGAAACTCTCAAAATAATATGAATAGCCTATTGCAAGGTAAGATAAGTGGTGTCGCAATAAGTGGAGCAATTCCCCAAGAAAAGAAGGAAAAGCACAAAAAGGTAACAACCCCTCTGTATATTGTTGATGGTGTTCCTATTAAAAAGCAATATAATTCAATTGTTCAAAACTTAAAAAGTGAAAATATTGATAGTAGAAAAAAACTTAAAGCTTCTGAAGCAAAGAGTTTGTATGGAGCTGATGCCAGGTATGGATGTATTGTAATACAAACCGTAAAAGGAAATTATGTAATTGAAGAAGATGAGAATTATGCTCAAATTACTGAAAATCAATTTCAGAATGTTAACGTAAATCCGCTATCTACTTTTTCCATAGATGTCGACAAAGCGGCATACAGTAATATTAGAAGATTCATAAATAATGGAAAGGCGGTTCCTATAGATGCCGTTAAGATTGAAGAAATGATTAATTACTTCGATTATGATTATCCGCAACCAACAGCAGAGCATCCTTTTTCTGTTAACACAGAGGTAGCACAAACTCCTTGGAATGTTGATACTAAGTTGGTACGTATTGGTTTGCAGGGAAAAGAGTATTTAAATGAAGAGCTGCCAGCTTCTAATCTAACTTTTCTTATAGATGTTTCTGGTTCAATGTCGGCAGGTAATAAATTACCACTACTAAAATCCGCATTTAAACTATTAGTAAATCAATTAAGAGAAAAAGATAGGGTTTCTATTGTTGTTTATGCCGGGGCAGCCGGTGTTGTGTTGGAACCTACATCTGGTAATAATAAAGAGAAAATCATGAGTGCACTAAATAACTTAGAGGCTGGCGGTTCTACAGCTGGTGGAGAAGGAATTCAATTAGCGTATAAACTGGCAGAAAAGAATTTTAAAAAAAATGGTAATAATAGAGTGATATTGGCAACAGATGGGGATTTTAACGTTGGGCTGTCTAGCGATAAAGACATGGAAGATTTGATTACTGAAAAACGAGAATCTGGAGTGTTTCTTTCTGTGCTAGGTTTCGGAATGGGTAATTATTTGGATTCTAAGTTGGAAACTTTGGCAGATAAAGGAAACGGAAATCATGGCTACATAGATACTATGCAAGAAGCTCAGAAGTTATTTGGTAAGGAGTTCGGTGGTACTTTGTTTACCATTGCAAAAGACGTAAAGCTGCAGGTAGAGTTTAATCCAGCAAAAGTAAAATCTTATCGACTAATTGGTTACGAGAATAGATTATTGGCAGATGAAGATTTTATTGATGATACCAAAGATGCAGGGGAATTAGGCAGCGGACATAAGGTAACCGCTTTGTATGAAATAGTGGAAACAGGGGTTGAATCAGTATATGATAAAAAAACACCAGAATTAAAGTATACTAATACTACTAGTAATAATGCTTTTTCTGATGAGTTGTTTACTGTTAAATTCAGATATAAAAAACCTGATGGTAAAAAGAGTATAGAATTGGTTCATGTGCAAAATTCAAATTTTCAAGAAATGACAAAAGATTTTCAATTTGCCACAGCCGTTGCTTTGTTCGGTCAGCAATTACGAAACTCTGCATTTATAAATAAAACATCTTATAAAAATATTATTGAATTGGCAGAGAACGGTAGAGGTGACGATAAAAATGGATATAGAGCAGAATTTATCAGGTTGGTTAAAAGCGTTAATGAGAAATTGGTAACTGACAACTATTGATATTAAATAGATTGTAAAAATCATTTGATTTTTGGGGAATAGTTTATTTCTAATGTTTGTTATTTTGTATTTTCAGTGCTTAAACCAAACAACACTCATGAAAAAACTATTCCTTTTTGTATGCTTAATTTTTATAGGTAAAATTAGCGCCCAACAAATCTTAAATGAAAAAGAAAGAGCACAGGTAATTGATGAAATTTTAGACGATCGTTTCAATAATCTGCTACCTGAACTTATGGATGCCGCTGACCTTGATATGTGGGTGGTGATATCAAGGGAATACAATGAGGATCCGGTTATTAAAACAATGCTTCCGGCTACTTGGTTGAACGCTCGCAGAAGAACTATTCTTTTGTTCTATAGAGATAAGGCGAAGAATACGATTGAAAAGTTGGCTGTTGCCCGTTATAATGTAGGTAAAAATATTGTATCTGCTTGGGACAAGGAAAAAGTGCCTAACCAATGGACTAGGTTGATGCAATTGATATCTGAAAGAGATCCTAAGAAAATTGGACTAAATTATTCTACAGATCACAATATTGCCGATGGATTAGTTAAAACAGACTATGAAGAGTTTATGGCTAATTTACCTAAGAAATACACTTCAAAAGTTACTTCTGCGGAACAACTTGCTGTTCGTTGGATTGAAACAAGATCGGAACGTGAAATGGTTATCTACAATCAATTAGTAGATATTACTCATGATATTATTGCAGAGGCTTTTTCTGAAAAAGTAATTACTCCTGGAGTAACTAGAACCTCTGATGTGGTATGGTGGATGAGACAAAAAGTAACCGATTTAGGATTGGAAACTTGGTTTCACCCAACTATAGATGTTCAAAGAAGTGAGAAGGGTGAAAAAAGTGAGTTTTATTCTTTTTCAAATAAGCCAGACGATATGGTGATTCTACCAGGAGATTTAGTGCATTGCGATTTCGGAATTACATACTTACGCCTAAATACCGATTGTCAAGAATTGGCATATGTTTTAAAGCCAGAAGAAACTGCTGCTCCAGATTTTTTAATTCATGGATTAAAAGAGGGGAATAAACTACAAGATTTTCTGACCAGTAATATGGTTAAAGACAGGTCTGGTAATGATATTCTAGCAAAATCATTAAAGGAAGCTAAAGCAGCCGGCTTAAGACCTTCAATTTATACACACCCATTAGGTTTATATGGTCACTCGGCTGGTACTACAATTGGTATGTGGGATTCTCAAGGCGGAGTTATGCGTGACGACGGTGAAAACTATGGATTAAATCCTAATACTGTTTATGCTATTGAATTAAATACTACCATCAACATACCGGAATGGAATAGAGATATTCGTATTATGCTTGAAGAAGCAGGTTTTTACGGTGAAGATGGCTTTAGGTATGTGGGAGGAAGGCAAACGGAGCTTTTATTGATTCCTAGAGTGAAAGGACATCAGGGTTATTAATTTTCTATTTGTAAGATTATTAATTAAAGATGTAATAAAAATCTTATTTATTTTTTTAGGCACTAGGTTTAATGTGCTGTTATTCATATATTTAAGAATATATTAACAGTTATTAAATAAACCGCCAAATGATATTGATTAATAAACTTCATAAAAAGTATTTCCTTTTTTTGGTTTTATGTATATCAAGTATAGGGCTTTTTGCACAACATCAATATAAGGGAACGGTGCTGGATGCTGACACTAAAGAGACGCTTCCTTTTGTAAATATTGGAATTGTAAATAAGGGTGTAGGTACCGTAAGTGATTTTGACGGGAAGTTTTATTTAGAGATTGATAAAGGTAATTTTTCCAAAGATGATATTCTTCAATTTTCATCTGTAGGTTATAAAACCGTTAAGTTCAAAATATCCGAGGTAAACTTTAGCAATGCACTTTTTCAAAAAGTGGTCATGCAGCCTGAGGCAATGCAACTCAACGAGGCGATAGTAACTGCTAAATACCTAAAAGGTAAAAAAGATGACGTTGTCGGTTTTTCCTATCCTAGTAAAAATAAGTTTGGGTATTGGAAGGGTGATGGTTCATTGGGTGCTGAATTATTGACAAGAATAAGTGTAGACAAGAAAAAGCACTACTTAAAAGATTTTCACTTTTATGTGAACGAGAATTATTCAGATAGCGTTTTGGTACGTATCAATATTTACAAGGGCGGAACTATCTATCCAGAAGATAAATTATTAAAAAAGAACGTTACCAAAATGATAGGCAAATCTCCAGGAAAGATAACGGTAGATTTAAAGCCTTACAATCTAATTGTAGATGAAGATTTTAGTATTGGTCTAGAATTATTGGAAGTGTATGGTAAGCGCGTTGGTTTAGTTTTGGCTGCAGATTATAGACCAAGTACTTCGTACAGAAGATATGTGAGTCAAGGGCAATGGAAAACCTTTAGGGGAGATGCAATGACCTTTTATGTTAATACCACTGCTTTGAATGACGGTGATATTGCTCAAATATCAGATTATTCTAGAAACAAGTTGCTTAAAAATTCATTTCAAACTCCAATAATTAATACTAATCCTATTAAAACCCACCGATCTATTACTGGTTTTGTTTTTAATAATGGTAAGCCCGTGGAAAAT
The DNA here is from genome assembly GCF_029350975.1 of Maribacter zhoushanensis. Taxonomy (GTDB): domain Bacteria; phylum Bacteroidota; class Bacteroidia; order Flavobacteriales; family Flavobacteriaceae; genus Maribacter; species Maribacter zhoushanensis. The sequence continues at coordinate 100,575 of NZ_JARKMR010000004.1, read as the reverse complement.
GCTACAGTTCAAATAACAGAATCATTAAAACAGACACAAACAGATGCCTATGGTAGATACTCTATTATGGCTAGGTTAGGTGATGTTATTAGTTATAATTATTTAGGTTTTGAAAAGGTAGAGCGTAAAGTTACAGAAACCGTACATAACATTAATGTAAGTATGAATGTTAAAGTAGAAGAGTTAACAGGTGTAACGGTTACAGAAAGAGCACGCTTAAAGAAAACCGAGGCAGAAATGTTTTCTGAATATTTAACGAATGATGAATTTGCCAAAACTGCTTATGGAACCCTTGATAAAAAAACTATTGGGCATTCAATAACTATTTTAGAGGGTAAGAGTTTAAATTTAACTGCCCCAAATATACTTGCAGCTATCGACGGTAAAATAGCGGGTGTCCGGGTAGGGAACGTAAAAGTTGAAAATCCCTGTTTTGGATGTTCTTTTACCAAAGTTGCTGTTTTTATAAGAGGGGGAAGCGGATCAATAAATAATTTGAGACCTGCTATATTTGAGGTTGACGGTATAATCTATGAAGAAGTTCCTTATTTCTTAGATTTGAATGTTATTGAGCGTATTGCGGTAATACCTGGTCTTGCTGGCGTTGGTAGGTATGGTCAAGTTGCAGCAGGTGGTGTTATTGCTATAAGTACTCATTTTTCTAATTTTGCTGGTAAAGACGGTAAAAATATTGATCAGGCATTAATTCAGCGTAATATTTATAAGCACGATGCAATAGATAAACAACAGGCTAATAAAAATTTGCCAGGCTACCTTCAAGCTCTTTTAGCTGGCAGTAGTTTTGAAGCGGCTAAGAAAGTGTATCACGAAAATGAGAAACTTTACAGTAGTTCTGCTTCGTTCTTTCTTGATGCCTATATTTATTTTACTGCTAATTGGGAGCAAGAAAAATTCAATAATGATATCATCGCTAATCATCAGTCGCTCTTTGAAAATAATATCAATGAAATGAAAGCTTTGGCATATGCTCATCAGCGAGAAGGTGAATTTGAAAAAGCCAAGAAATTATATACCAACGTTTTTGTAAAAAGACCCAATTATGCGCAATCGTATAGAGACATGGCAAATAGCTATGTTGAGGTTAATGAGGTGCAAAAGGCGGCTAATCTTTATAGTAGGTACACCAAATTATTGAACGATTCTTTTCTTGTGGCAGATACTATAGGATTACATCCTATCATTACGACTGAGTTCAATCACTTTTTACAGCATAAAACCGACTTTGCTATTAGTTCAGAGGATTTAAAAGAAATTGTGGCTATGCGCAAGGGTACAGATACCCGTCTTCTTTTTGAATGGAACGATGATGAAGCCGAGTTTGAACTTCAGTTCGTAAATCCAGAAAATCGTTATTTTGTTTCTCGTACATCGTTAAACAATCAAAATGAATATTTTGGTAAGCAAGAATATTCATCGAGCAAAGAGTTCTTCCTTGAAAGTGATATTATAGGGGAGTGGGTTGTAAATATAAATTATAAAGGGAATAAAAGTGGTTTGCCTACCTATCTAAAAGTGACTTCTTTTTCTGGTTATGGTACAGATAGTGAAGAAAGCACCATTAGAATTTATAGGCTATCTTTAAAAAATGTGAATCAAAATTTATTTTACCTACCAACTTTAGGTATCGATAAGCTGAATTAAAATTAATAGCTTGATATTTAAATGGTTGAAGTCTGTTTTAATTTTTCAATGTTTTCGTAAAATTGTTAAATTCATACATATTTTGTATATCAATTCCTACATAATTAACTCTGGTTTAATTTTTGATGTTAATTTTAGTATAATATTTAAAACTCTATTCTATGAAAAATGTTTTATTCCTCTTAGTATTAGCATCTTTTGCTTGCAATGTTCATGCCCAGAGCAAAATTGTAAAAGGTAAAGTTACCCAAATGGATGCTCCTTTGGCAAATGTTCAGATATCTATTATAGATTCTGATATTGCAACTACAACAGACTCAAACGGATTTTACCAAATAACGACTGAACCTAGAGATGTGTTATTATACAAATATCCGGGCCTCAATGATGTGCAAATTATGGTAGAAGATGTTACTCGCACCTTGAATATAGGAATGAGTCAAAAAGTTGAACAATTAGATGAGGTAACCGTAAAAGGTAGTAATAGGAAATCTCAAAGTGAATTGGAAGAAGAGTATAAATACAAACCAAATTTAATTAAAACGGCATTCGGAATTTTGGATAGTGAGACTGCACCAGGAAAAATTAGGTTTTTACAAGAGGAAGAAATCAATGATGTAGGTATCTGTATTTTAGATGTTGTTAGAAACGAATTTCCGGGAGTAAGAGTGTTTGGTGATTGTATGAGAGGTGGAGGTGTATACATTAGAGGGTTTAATTCCATAAGTCAGGCATCACCTGCGGTTTATGATGTTGATGGTCAGATTTTAACTAGTGCTCCTACGTGGATTGCACCAGCTTCAATTGCTAGGTTGGCTGTTTTAAATAATTTGGCAATGACTACTAGATACGGGTCAATAGGTGCTGGCGGTGTCATAGTAATTAACACGAAAACATTATTATATGCTGGTAATATTGATGGAAAGCCTTATGATCAAGCTAAGCTTAGAAATAATAAATATGATAATTCAGCATTAAGTACAGTTAATTTTAAAGAAGATAAGCCTTCGTACCTGAATGAACTTTTAAATGCGAAAACCGAAGACGAAGCAAAGGTTATCTACGAAAATCAAATCAAAAAATACAGTAGTTCTTATTACTATGTTTTAGATGCTTATGATTACTTTTCTAACAAATGGAAAAATAATGAATTTGCTGAAAAGATTATCCAAGAGAATGATAGGGTTCTGAGTGGAAATCCTTTGGCATTGAAGTCTCTGGCATATATTTATCAAGCAGAAGGGAAATTAGAGAAAGCGAATAAATTATATGAAGATGTATATACGCTTAGAGCAGATTATGCCCAGTCTTATTTAGACCTTGCAAATAGTTATAGAGATCTAGGTATGAATCAAAAAGCGGCAGCTATGTATCTACGATATGATTATTTATTAGAAGAAGAATTATTGGAAAAGGAAGAGGAAGTAAAAACCATAATGGATCGTAATTTAAATAATTTGATTTCTTTAAAGGGTGCCGATTTAGTTTCAACGGATAAGGTGAATGAAATTAAACTTGATGATGATTTTAAGGGGACTCGTTTGGTTTTTGAATGGAGTGATAGTGAGGCAGAATTTGAATTACAATTTGTAAACCCAGAAAAAAGATATTACAAAAGTGAACATTCTCTAGTGGCAGATTCTGAGAGAATTCAAAGCGAAAAACGTTCAGGTTTTTCTAGTGAAGAATATTTAATAGATGATACCCTGCGTGGTAATTGGTTGGTTAATGCTACCTATTTAGGTAATAAAAGTTTGACGCCTACATATTTAAAAGCCACTGTATATTATAATTACGGTAGTGCATCGCAACGAAAAGAAACAAAGGTTTTTAAACTTGGTCTTCGTAATGTAAATCAGCAATTGTTTTCAGTATCTAATGCTGTTAGTATGGTATCTAATTAAGTCCGTTAAAATTGCAAAATATAATAGCATAGTAGATATGTAATTATTATAAAAACCCACAATACATTTTAAATGTGTTGTGGGTTTTTTGAATGTAAATAGTATAAGATATTGCTACTAAAAGTATTTAAGAAATTAAACTTGCAAAACCCCCATATTAAAAGGCTTTTCAATAGGTGAATGATCAGCAGCTTCAATTCCCATAGAAATCCATTTGCGGGTGTCTTTTGGGTCTATAATAGCATCTGTCCATAAGCGGGAAGCAGCGTAGTACGGAGAAACTTGATTGTCGTAACGTTTCTTGATTTTATCAAAAAGCTCGGTTTCTTTTGTTTCTGTAATAGTTTCACCTTTCTTTTTCAAAGAAGCTTTTTCAATTTGTAATAATACTTTGGCAGCAGAGTTTCCACTCATTACAGCAAGTTCTGCGCTTGGCCAAGCAACAATTAATCTTGGGTCATATGCTTTACCGCACATGGCGTAGTTTCCGGCTCCATAACTGTTTCCTATGACGATGGTGAACTTGGGAACGACGGAGTTACTTACCGCATTTACCATTTTAGCTCCATCTTTTATGATACCACCATGTTCACTTTTACTACCTACCATAAAACCGGTTACATCTTGTAGAAAGACTAAGGGAATTTTCTTTTGATTGCAGTTGGCTATAAATCGGGTTGATTTATCTGCGGAGTCGGAATAAATTACTCCGCCAAATTGCATTTCACCTTTTTTGGTTTTAACTACTTTTCTTTGGTTGGCAACTATACCTACTGCCCACCCATCTATACGTGCATATCCGGTAAGAATGGTTTGTCCGTAGCCAGCTTTATATTCTTCAAATTCAGAATCGTCTACCAAACGCTTAATGATTTCCATCATATCGTATTGCTCAGCTCTAGAGCTTGGTAGTATTCCGTATATATCATCCGGGTTTTCTTTTGGCTTCATACTTTTCTTACGGTTGTATCCCGCCTTAGGGAAATCACCGATTTTATCCATAATATTCTTTATGGTATCTAAAGCCGCGGCATCATCTTTCGCTTTATAATCTGTTACTCCACTAATTTCACAATGTGTAGTAGCTCCGCCTAAAGTTTCATTATCTATGCTTTCGCCAATAGCAGCTTTTACCAAATAGCTGCCTGCCAAAAATATACTTGCGGTTTTATCTACAATTAGCGCTTCATCGCTCATAATTGGTAAATATGCACCACCGGCAACACAACTACCCATAACGGCAGATATTTGGGTAATGCCCATACTGCTCATGATGGCGTTATTTCTGAAAATGCGACCAAAGTGCTCCTTATCGGGGAATATCTCATCCTGTAAAGGCAAGTACACTCCCGCGCTATCCACTAAATAAATAATGGGGAGTTTGTTTTCTATAGCTATTTCTTGTGCTCTTAAATTTTTCTTTGCGGTAATGGGGAACCAAGCTCCGGCTTTAACCGTAGCATCATTGGCAACGACAATGCACTGCTTTCCTTTTACGTACCCCATTTTAATAACGACACCACCAGATGGGCAGCCGCCGTGTTCTTTATACATGCCGTCACCAACAAAAGCACCTATTTCTATTTGTTCAGACTTTGGATCTAAAAGATAATCAATACGTTCTCTGGCGGTCATTTTTCCTTGATCATGCTGCTTGGCTATTTTGGCTTTTCCTCCGCCTAAATAAACCTCGTTTAGCTTTCTTCTAAGGTCTGATAATAACAACTTATTCCTATCTTCGTTTTGATTGAATTTTAAATCCATTCTATATAATATCTTTTCTTTTGATAAAGATAAGGAGTTAATTTTGGTGTTCATGCAACAAAAACAAAAAGTATGATAAAGTGGGGTATTGTAGGGGCAGGTAACATTGCCCATAGTTTTTCTAAAGATTTAGCATTGGTAAATGGTGGTAAATTGGTGTCCGTGGCATCAAGAAGTTTAGAGAAAGCAAGAGCTTTTGCAGATGAATATGAAGCAGAAAATGCATATGGAAGTTATGAAGAGCTATTTAATAGTGGTACGGTAGATATCATTTACTTGGCAACGCCACATACATCACATGCAGATTTGAGTATTGCAGCAATGAAAGCAGGTAATGCTGTGCTATGCGAAAAACCGATGGGTGTAAACAAAGCTGAGGTTGAAAAAATGGTTGCAGTCGCCAAGGAGAATAATGTTTTTTTAATGGAGGCTTTATGGTCACGTTTTAATCCTACAATCAAAAAGGTGAAAGAATTGGTAGAAAATGATACTATTGGTGGCATTGGATATCTACATTCAGATTTTGCTTTTTATGCTTTGGATAGGGATGAGAACGGAAGATTGTTAAACCCTGATCTTGCTGGTGGCTCTTTATTGGACATAGGTATCTATCCTATATTTTTAGCATATTTAATGTTAGGAAAACCAAAGGATATAAAGGCAACGGCGAATCTTTATAAAACCGGAGTAGAGGTGCAGTGTAGTATGATTTTTAACTATGATAATGCTCAGGCTATTCTGTATAGCGGACTCAATTCTAACTCTGAAAAGAAATCTGAAATAGCCGGAAGCCTAGGGACTATTTTTATACACCCAAGATGGCATGAGTCTACAGGTTACACTTTAGAAAAAGATGGAGAAACGATTTCTAAGGAAGTCGGAAAAAGAGGTAAAGGGTATGTTCATGAAATTGAGGAAGTTCACGATTGTCTAAATTCTGGGAAAAAAGAGAGTGACTTATGGAGTCACCAAAATAGCCTAGATTTAATAGGGATTATGGATTCGGTACGTAAAAAGACGGGAATTGTGTTTCCGTTTGAATATTAGCATGGGTAATAGTGGACAAATATCTTAAAATTTACGATATTTGATGTTCGCTTAAATTTTAATCGACTCGAAAATGAACAAGAATACTGTGCTCACTTGGGCTACTTTTATTATGATTTTTGTAGGTCTTGCTCTTATTGCATTAGGAGCTTTTCGCTATGATCAAGTTGCTGGTTGGGGTTTTGCATCCGTCGGAATTGGTTTTTTTGCTATTGCTTGGGTGTTCAACGCACTTAAGGGTAGAGTATAACATACATTTTAAACCGGTAGTGAATTTTTCTACTAGCTTATAATTTTCAATAAACACTATAATTTATGTCAGACGATAAGAAGGTAATCTTCTCCATGTCAGGAGTTACGAAAACCTATAAGAATGCTAATACCCCAGTTTTAAAGAATATATACTTAAGTTTTTTCTACGGTGCCAAAATCGGAATTTTAGGTCTAAACGGTTCTGGTAAATCTACTTTGCTGAAGATTATTGCAGGGGTCGATAAAAACTTTCAAGGTGATGTTGTATTTTCTCCTGGTTATAATGTTGGGTACCTAGAACAGGAACCTGAATTGGATGAAAACAAAACCGTTTTAGAGATTGTAAAAGAAGGTGTTGCAGAAACTGTAGCCATTCTTGATGAGTACAATAAGATAAACGATATGTTTGGTCTCCCTGAGGTTTATGAAGATGCTGACAAAATGCAGAAGTTGATGGATCAACAGGCTGTTCTACAAGATAAAATTGATGCCGCCAATGCTTGGGAGTTGGATACCAAGTTAGAAATTGCAATGGATGCTTTACGTACTCCGGACCCTGATAAGAAAATTGCCGTATTATCCGGTGGTGAGAGAAGAAGGGTAGCCTTATGTCGATTACTACTTCAAGAACCTGAAATTTTATTATTAGATGAGCCTACCAACCACTTAGATGCAGAATCTGTACATTGGTTAGAGCATCATTTAGCATCTTACAAGGGTACGGTAATTGCTGTAACACACGATAGATATTTCTTGGATAATGTTGCCGGTTGGATTCTTGAATTGGATAGAGGAGAAGGCATACCATGGAAAGGAAACTATTCTTCATGGTTAGATCAAAAATCTAAACGTTTGGCTCAAGAGAGCAAAACAGCTTCTAAAAGACAGAAAACTTTAGAGCGAGAGCTAGAATGGGTACGTCAAGGAGCAAAAGGAAGGCAGACAAAACAAAAGGCACGTCTTAAGAATTACGATAAGTTAATGAGTCAAGATCAGAAACAACTTGACGAGAAACTAGAAATTTACATCCCTAACGGACCGCGATTAGGTACCAATGTAATTGAAGCAAAGGGAGTAAGTAAAGCTTATGACGATAAATTGCTTTATGAAGATTTGAACTTTAAATTACCACAAGCAGGTATTGTTGGTATTATTGGTCCTAACGGTGCCGGTAAAACCACTATTTTTAGAATGATCATGGGTGAAGAAACTCCTGATAAAGGAGAGTTTGAAACTGGTGAAACTGCTAAGATTGCATATGTTGACCAAAGTCATTCTAATATTGATCCTGAAAAAACCATTTGGCAGAACTTTAGTGATGAGCAAGAGATGGTAATGATGGGCGGTAAACAAGTGAATTCTCGTGCATACCTAAGTAGATTTAATTTCTCAGGTAGTGAGCAGAACAAAAAAGTAAACATGTTGTCTGGTGGTGAGCGTAACCGTTTGCATTTGGCTATGACATTAAAGGAAGAAGGTAACGTTCTTTTATTAGATGAGCCTACCAACGACTTAGATGTAAATACGTTACGTGCCCTTGAAGAAGGTTTAGAAAATTTTGCTGGTTGTGCAGTGGTAATATCGCATGATAGATGGTTCTTGGATCGTATCTGTACACACATTCTAGCTTTTGAGGGTGATTCTCAAGTGTATTTCTTTGAAGGTTCTTTCTCTGACTATGAAGAGAATAAGAAAAAGAGATTAGGCGGAGACCTTATGCCGAAACGAATTAAGTATAAGAAGTTGATCAGATAATATTTTAATAAAAGAAAAAGCCCGCAATTGCGGGCTTTTTTATTTTCAGCTATTAGCTAATATTAATATTCTTTATTAGGGTACCAATCTAACTGTATCACTTCAATATCTTGGTTGCCTGCGTCTACTAATTGCTTAAATTTCGCAACATCGCTTACGTCGGGTTTACCTCTGTAGTGATATGGGTATACTTGTTTAGGCTTAAAGTCCAAAACGGAAGCAGCGGCACTTTCTTCTGTCATAGTGTATGGTAAGTTCATACATATAAAAGCTTTGTCAATATTTTTTAAAGAACGCATTTCTGGAATGTCTTCGGTGTCACCAGAGAAGTAAATTCGCTGACCGTCAATGTTAAGAACATATCCGTTACCGCGTCCTTTTTCATGGAATTTTAAAGCTTCTTTTCTAAGGTTGTACATGGGTATAGCTTCAATTGTAATATCATTAAGTTCTTTACTGGTCCCATTTGCCATAATTACAAGTTGTTCTTTATATTTTTCAGGTAATTCGTTAGCGACCGCTTGTGGTACTACAAATGTTGCGTTAGCAGTGTCTAAGGCATTTAAAGTCTCTACATTTAAGTGGTCGCCGTGTATATCGGTAATTAAAATTAAAGTAGGTTTTTTTTGACCTTCAAAAGCAGCGGCTCCGCCAACAGGGTCAATGTAAATGATGACATCGTTCCATTCTATTACAGCTGTGGAATGCTCAATAGGAATAAACTTGATATCTTCAGATTTACGCTTGTTGATTATTTCGGTAACCGATTTGTTTTCTTCAATTTCGGTTGTAGTATCTACGTTGCTCTCTGCTTTCTTAGCATCTTTACATGCAAATGCCATAGCGCCCAAGAATACTAAAACAAGCAATTTATTTATTTTCATTATGTTACGTTTAAAAGTGTTAGTTCCATTTTAATATCGGATCGAAGGTACTCTAAATTATCTTCTAGTGGCACATTTTTAAAACCGAATTTCTTATATATATGCAGAGCGGTGTCCAATTTAGTGCTAGAGTACAATTCTAGAGTTTCCCATTTTTTATTCTTAGAAAAGTCTATGGCATGGGCTAGCATTTTTTGCCCGATTTTTAATCCATGATGGTTTTTGTCTACTGCCATCTTACCCAATTCAAAACGATTAGCTTCCTTTTTGATCAATGCAAAGCATCCTACAGGTTTGTCATTCCATAATCCTATAAAGATATATCCGCCTTTATCAATTATTGTAGATTGACTATGATCTAATAGCTCCTTGTCTTTTTCTTCCACCTTAAAATATTCAGTAATCCAAGCAATATTCAAGTCTCTAAAGTTTTCAGTATATTTAGGCTCGTAAGGCACAATGCTAAGCATGATTTCTAATTGTTATTTTAGTTAACACCTAAGTTATATCATATTTTATAGTCCCTAACAAGGTTTATAAATTAATTTAACATTAAAAAATCTAAAATTTGAATTACCACGTATATAAACTGAACAAACAGACACTTTATTAAATTTAAAATTATGACTGAAACAAAAAACAACAATGGCTTAAAGGTTTTGACCGCTCTTTTAGGTGTTGTGCTTTTAGGTACTATCATTTACACAGTAAGTCTTTACCAAGATAAAAAGAAGACTGAAGGTGTACTTACCAAAGAGAAAGAATTGGTAGTTGAAGATTTAAATAGCTTGAAATCTGAGTATGACAAAGCTATTTTAGAAAGCAATGCCACTAATGAAGAGTTGGTAAGCGCAAGAGATAATATTGCAAAATATATTGATTCTGTAAAAACAATGAAAGCTGATATAGGTTCTTTATCTAGATATAGAAGACAAGTTGGTGTTCTTAAAGCAGAAAGAGAGCAATTATTAAAGCAAGTAGATTCTTTAACACGTTCAAATACTGCAATTGCTATGCAACGTGACAGTACGTATGTGGAATTAGAAAAGCAAACTGTTTTTAATGACTCTTTAGTAGTACAAAATACAAACTTGGCTCAAGTAGTAGAAAAAGGTTCTGCGTTGAACTTATCTAAGTTTAATGTTGATGCCGTTAAAGAACGTAACAGTGGAAAATTAGTTTCTACACAAAGAGCTAAAGCAACTGATAAGTTTAAAATCTGTTTTACTGTAGCTGATAACGTAATTGCACAAGCAGGCGATAGAGAATTTTTCTTAGAAGTTTTAGATCCTCAAGGTAATGTACTTGGTGGTAGCAACTCTATGACAAATGACAACGGGGCATCTATTACTTATAGTAAGCAAACTGGTTTCTATTATGAGAACAAATCTTTAGATGTATGTGATTATATTAGTAAGCCTTCTGGTGATTTCAAGGATGGAAATTATATGGTAAATGTATATGATGACCAATTAAAATTATTGGGTACTTCTAAATTCATGTTGAAGTAAGATAACTTTATTACATAAAAAAAGGCGACCAATTTGGTCGCCTTTTTTCGTTTTTATAGTTTGTTGTTAGTCTTTTAGACTACCTACCATATTTTCAGGTTTTACCCATTCATCATAATCCTCTGCGGATACATAGCCTAAATTAACGGCTTCTTCTTTTAAAGTTGTACCGTTTTTGTGAGCGGTGTTAGCTATTTCTGCAGCCTTGTAATACCCTATTTTAGTATTTAAAGCAGTTACCAACATTAATGAGTTATTCAGTAGTTGTTTGATAACTTCATGATTTGGTTCTATACCGGCAGCGCAGTGCTCTTCAAAACTTACGCAGGCATCACCAATTAGTTGTGCCGATTGTAAAATGTTGGCAGCCATCATAGGTTTAAAAACATTTAATTCATAATGTCCTTGGGTTCCACCTACGCTAACGGCAACATCATTGCCCATAACCTGAGCGCAAACCATAGTTAATGCTTCACACTGCGTAGGATTCACTTTTCCTGGCATAATGGAACTACCTGGCTCATTTGCCGGAATAATGATTTCTCCAATACCTGAACGCGGACCTGAAGCCATCATTCTAATATCATTGGCAATCTTATTTAGAGAAACAGCCAATTGCTTCAATGCACCGTGACTTTCAACAATAGCATCATGAGCAGCAAGGGCTTCAAATTTATTTTCAGCAGTTATAAATGGCAAACCTGTGAAATCAGCAATATATTTTGCAACCAAAACATCATACCCTTCAGGTGTATTTAAACCTGTACCTACTGCCGTTCCGCCTAAAGCAAGTTCACTTAAATGTGCGAGTGTATTTTTCAATGCTTTTAAACCATGGTCTAATTGAGATACGTAACCTGAAAATTCTTGACCTAAGGTTAGGGGAGTAGCATCCATTAAATGCGTACGGCCTATCTTAACTACATTCTTGAATTCAACAGATTTTTTCTGAAGTGTGTCTCTTAATTGCGTAACACCAGGTATGGTAACTTCAACTATCTTTTTATATGCAGCAATATGCATACCGGTAGGGAAGGTGTCATTTGATGATTGCGATTTGTTTACATCGTCATTTGGCTGAATTGTTTTTTCACCCTCACCTATAACTTTACCAGCAATTTCATGTGCCCTGTTGGCAACTACCTCATTCACGTTCATGTTACTTTGCGTACCAGAACCTGTTTGCCATATGACCAATGGAAATTGATCATTATGCTTGCCTTCTAAAATTTCATCGCAAACTTGTGCAATCAAATCTCTTTTTTCTTCAGATAAAACTCCGAGTTCGCAATTGGCGTATGCGGCAGATTTTTTTAAATATGCAAAGCCGTAAACAATGTCTAATGGCATTGACGCAGAAGGACCAATTTTGAAATTATTTCTAGAACGTTCTGTTTGTGCTCCCCAATATTTGTCTTTGGGAACCTCAACATTACCCATGGTATCTTTTTCGATTCTGAACTCCATAATCTTATAATTTATATGAATCTTAAGTTAACTTATTAATATAGCCTCAAAAATAAGGTTTACATTTATTTTTATTGTGACAACTTTGTTGCGAAAAGTAAAATTAATTTTGCAGAACGTTTGCAAAAAATAATTCGTTTATGGTATCTTTGTCATATATAAGTAAGAAGATATGTTTGATTTTGACCAATATTTAGGATTTTTAGCTTTTTTAACCATATTAACAATAGGTTTTTGGCTAATGATGTTTTTGTTATTATTTGTTGTCCCTTACTGGTTAGGTGGTAACATTATGGAGCTATTGAAAGAAAGACGCGACAAGAAAAAAGCCGCAAGAGAAGCATAGATATAATAGAATAAAAAAAAGGAGCTAATTGGCTCCTTTTTTTTATGTCTTGTTTTTTGATATTAACCTTCTATTTCATCTCCGTCATCATCGTTGTTTCCCCCTCTATTACCTTTGTTACGTTCCTTTGGTTGATTGAAACGATATACAAAGCCCATAGTTATTTGGCGTTGTCTCCATTGAAACTCACTGTCTGATGTAAAGAACTCTGTTTCTGTATATGATGTTCTTTTTCTAGAGTTCAATAAATCACTTACATTTAGTGAAAGCGTACCGTTATCATTTAAAATATCTTTACTGAAGGCTAGGTTCAATGAGAATATACCACCGTTTTCAGTTTGTGCGGTAGAAGATGGTCCTCTATAGAATGCATTAGTTTGCCAGTCTACTTTGGCTGGTAGTGAAACCTTAGAGCTAAATCTAGCAAACCAACTTGTATTTGTGGTGCCATAATCTACACCATTAAAGTCTCCTTCAGTTGAAAATTGAAAGAAGTTAAAACTAGAATTTAATCGCAACCATTTTGCGGCACTATATAAAACACCAGCTTCAACACCTATTCTATCGTTTGTAGATAGGTTGATAGGAATAGATCTAATAATTTCAATACCATCAGTGGTAGTTTGTCCTGTTTCTTCTTGAACACGCTCAAAAGAGTCGGTTTCTCTTTGATAGTAAATGGAAGAAGTTAAGGTTATTTTGTCCCATCTTTTCAAATAACCTAAATCAAAAGCATTTGAAAATGCCGGATTTAAATTTGGGTTACCTTGAAAAATATTTGTTCTACTAGATCTAGATGGAAAAGGATTTACAAATCTACCTCTAGGTCTATTTATTCTTCTGTTATAACCTAAAGAAATATTTTCATTTTCAGCTAACTCATAAATGAAATTCACTGTTGGGAACAAGCCTAAATAATTATTATCGAAATTAGCTTCTACATCAACGCCTAATTGATCTTCTAATTCACTAGTGTCATATAACGAAGACAGTTCACCTTTCAATTGCGTGTTTTCTAATCGTAATCCTAATAGGAAAGAAAATTTACCAAATTTGTTACCATACTGTGTATATAATGCATTTACGTTTTCAGTATAAGTAAATAGGTTGGTAAGGTCTTCGTTGATATCAAATAAACCTGTTGCTTGGTTTAGGGAATCTAAGCGATAGTCAGTACCTGTTTCTTCAAAAGTTCCTCTGTAGCCAATTTCAAATTGAGCGTCACCCATTGGTAGTACATAATCTGCTTGAATTAAATATTCGTTGTCGGTTTCTTCCTCGTATACATTTTCCAAAACGATTAAATCATCATTAGGCAATGTATTGTTCTCTTGAATGAGATTAAACTTTTCTTCTTCTCCTTTAGAATATTGAAGGTCTACTGTTAGTTTTTGTCCATTGTCATCTAAATCATTTACATAATTTAAAGAGAATTGATAGTTGTTATCATCTTCATTTTCATCTTCACTTCTAAACGTTTCGCTGTCTAAAGAGCTGTTTATGAACCTCTGGTTTGTATTGCCTGTTTCATCTTCGCTTTTAGAAGTTCTATAGAAAACACTACCGGTAATAGATGATGATTCGGTCAAGAAATATTCTAACCCTAAGTTGGTATTGAATCCCTTTCTTAATCTATTATACTCTCTGTCCTCTATAATTCTGTCATAAGTACCAGAAGAATAAGTGTTGTCGTAAAATGCATTACCTGGTGCGTCTCTGTAGCTATAACCTGTGGTGTTGAATAAATTGAATTTATCTGTTCGTAAATTTGCATTGACAGATATACCACTATTAACAGGGTAACCTATGGTTGTATTTACTGAGCCATTAAAACCTAATGTTTTTTCTTTTTTAAGAACAATGTTCAAAATACCCGCTGTACCTTCTGCATCATATCTTGCAGATGGACTTGTAATAACCTCAACCTTTTCAATAGCATCTGCAGGAAGTTGGGTTAGTGCGTCAGTAGAACCAAAACCTGCTAAAGCAGATGGTTTGCCATTAATTAGTATTCTAACATTCTCATTACCTCTTAAACTTATAGCACCTTCAACATCTACATCAACAGATGGTACATTATTAAGGGCATCGGTAATGGTTGCACCACTATTGGTTAAGTCTTTACCAATATTATAAATCTTTTTGTCTAGACGAACTTCTACAGTTGTCTTTTCACCAACTACTTCTACAGCTTCTAATTGGGCTACATCTAAGGCAAGTTTAATGGTACCTAAGTCTGTTGATTTTCTTAAAGTTTGATTTGGTAGTTTATACGTTTTGTAAGATATATATTCAATGGATATATTATACTTACCTGGTGATGCCTCAACCTTAAAATTTCCATCTATATCCGTTATACCACCGGTAATTTGATCTGGGTTGGCAACACTTTGTAGTACTAGTGTGGCATATTCTAAAGGTAAGTTATTATCTTTGTCCAAGACCTTACCTGTAATGACAATTGGACCTCTTTCCCGGTCTCCTCCCGGTCTTTGACTATGTGTGTAATTGAATGATAGTACTAGGAGTAGGAGTAAAGGGAAAAGTTGTTTCATTTAGTCGGTTTTAGATTTCTTTCGTTTTTTCTTCTTTTTATTCTTCTTTAAAGTTTTTGAAACACCATCTTTTTGTAGTGCAACAAAAGCTTCATACTTTTCTAATGGCAAACCTGCTTTTAATTCTTCGTCTTGCCTTTTTGTAATATTCTCATAAACCTCAGCCATTTTTTCTGGCGGAAGCTTCAATATTTGAGCTTCTATACGCTCTTGAACATATTTCTTTAAAACAGAACTTAATACAGCCTGTTCAAATTCATTTAGTGCAAGCGCCTCGGTTATTCTAGGCATTTCGCCATCAACCAATTCTTCTGCGGTTTTAGGTTTTGGTGCTTCTGCTGGTGTCTGAGCTTGTGGTATTGAACTTCTTTGTCTGCCATAACCATAACCGCCACGTGACCCATAACCGTTATTACCATAACCGTATTGCGCATAAATTTCAGAACTTCCTAATAGAATTAATAGCAGTGCCAATACTTTTAGGCTGCTACATTTTATTACTTTTTTCATGTGTTTAGATTATAAAGTTATACTATGGTTTAACTGAAAATGGTTAATTGTTTGTTAAGATAATTACCTGAGCAATTATAGTGAATTCTATTTTAACAATGAATCTATGTTAGAAGCAGGTCTACCTATAACTGCACTATTTCCATTAATTACAATAGGTCTTTCTATTAATTTTGGATAAGCAATCATTGCATCTAATAATTCTTCATCATTTAGTGGTAAATGCTTAAATTTTTCTTTCCAGATTGCTTCAGACTTTCGTACTAAATTAATAGGCTTAATTCCTAAACAACTTATGATGTTTCTTAACTCATCTTTAGTTGGTATGTCTTCTAAATATTTTACTACTTCAAACTTCTTGCCAGAATTTTCAAGTACTTTAAGTCCTTCCCTAGATTTACTACATCTAGAATTGTGATATATTTTAATCATTACAATTTATTTTAACTAATAGATATCCCTATTCATCTAAAAAAAGATAAATAAGGATATCTGTTTTATTCTTCATCTTTTTGTCCCATCATCATTAGATAGGCTTTAAGAAATTGGTCTATATCGCCATCCATAACATTGTCGACATTACCTGTTTCTTGACCTGTTCTTACATCTTTTACCAATTTGTAAGGATGCATAACATAGTTTCTAATCTGAGAGCCCCATTCAATCTTCATTTTAGAAGATTCAATTTCTTGCCGCGCTTCCATTTTCTTGCGAAGTTCTATCTCGTACAATTGAGACTTTAGCATTTTCATTGCCGTGGCTCTATTATCATGTTGACTTCTACTATCTGAACATGAAATTTGTATACCGGTAGGGTAGTGGGTCAATTGAACTTTAGTTTCTACTTTATTCACATTTTGTCCACCGGCACCACTGGATCTAGCTGTTGTAATAGTTATATCTGCAGGATTGACATCTACCTCTATGCTATCATCTACTAGAGGGTATACATACACAGATGCGAATGAGGTGTGTCTCTTGGCATTACTATCAAACGGAGAAATACGTACCAGTCTGTGGACGCCATTTTCGCCTTTTAACCAACCAAAGGCATACTCGCCATCAATTTCTAATGTTACGGTTTTAATACCGGCTACATCACCTTCTTGGTAGTTTAATTCTTTAATTTTATAACCATTCTTTTCTACCCACATCATATACATACGCATAAGCATAGCTGCCCAATCGCAACTTTCAGTACCACCGGCACCCGCAGTTATTTGTAATACAGCTGGTAGTTCATCACCTTCTTCAGAAAGCATATTCTTGAACTCCATTTTTTCAAGGGTATTAATTGCCTTTTCATATTGGCGTTCCACTTCTTCTTCAGAAACTTCACCTTCTTGTTGAAATTCAATTAATACCTCTAAATCTGCTACCAATAGTTGTGCCGCATCATAATCATCTACCCATTGTTTTTTTGATTGGATAAACTTCATATGAGCCTGTGCTTCTTGTGGATTATCCCAAAAATCAGGAGCCAAGGTTTTCTCTTGTTCGTTTTCTATTTCTATTAATTTGGCATCAATGTCAAAGATACCTCCTTAACGCACCAAGGCGATCTAAAAGACCTTTGTAGTGGTCTGTACTTATGTTCATACAATTTTATTTTTGGGTAAAAATAATACTCTTTTAAATAATGATGGTAGATATTTTAGAATACCTATTGTTGACTTTCAACAGTTACCGTGTGTATGGTCTTGTTCCTGCCCTGTGAATGAATTATTCCTTTGAGGGGAGCGCAATCATTATAGTCTTTACCATAACAAACCTTTATGTGGTTGGTATTGGCAAGAATATTGTTGGTAGGGTCAAAACCTTTCCAGCCAATTTCTGGTATATAGGCTTCTGCCCACGCATGCATTTGAGAATCACCAACGTAGCCGCTGTCTTGATCAAGATATCCTGATACATATCTAGTTGGTACACCATTATTTCGTGCCAATGCACAAAAAAGATGGGTGAAGTCTTGGCAAACTCCTTTTTTCTTAGCTATGATCTGTTTTAGTGGGGTGCCTACTTCAGTTACACCTGCGGTAAATTTTATGTACTTAAAAATAAATAAGTTTAAGGCTTCAAGATTATCGAAAATAGAAATAGAATTATCAAACTTGAACAGCTCTTCTTGTTTGTTTTCTAAGGAGGTGAAAGGGGTAGATTTTAAAAAGCGTTCGTGAATAATTTTAAAATCTGAATTATGTAGTTCATTATATGCTAAAGATATATCCGGATTTATTTTGAAATTATATGGGTCTACCTCTTCTTTTGAGAACTTAAATTTAGCTTCAAAAGTAATTTCCTTAAACTTTTTCTTTGGATGAACTCTTAATGTTTTAAAGCCATAACCATTAATTGAATATTCAGTATTGGCAAATAATGAATTACTGAATTCTATTTCTACTTCATGTTGGTTCTCGTTCTCAACCGGAATTATTAAAAATTGCCAATGTGCGTCATAAACCCAATCATCATAAATATTTTTCGCATTATAGGTAATCTCAAATTCTCTCGGCATAAGGGCAAATATACCTCATTTAACCGGGCTAATAGTTAAAAAACTCTTCGTCTACTTTGTCGCTAATATCTACTAGACTTTTTAGAATATCTTCAATAAATGATTTAATGTCCTCATCTATTTCCTCAATATATTTAAACTCATATTCAGATCGTACCCTGCCTATTAAGAAAGCGGTAGAATCTTTGTTATATCTCTTTTCTGGATTAAGCATTTTTACATGCCTATTTACTTGGTTTAATGAGTTCATTACCGATCTTGGGCAGTTAGGGTTTAGAATCAAAAATTCTAATGTTGTAATACTGGTAGGTGTTTTTTTGTAAAATCTACGCATCATATCATAAGACTCCGCACATTTTAAAAGGGTAGTCCACTCAAAACTTTTTCTGAATTTATCGTTCTCTCCTCCTTGAGAAAGTAATGCATCATTATATTTAGCATTGATCATTCTAGTGATTTGGGTGGCTCTTTCAATATTGATACCCATTGAAATTATAGCGTAGGTGGCATCATGTAAGAGAGTGCCACGTATTTTACCCCTAAGTATATCTGTCATTTCAGCTACGTTTGTAGTGAAATCATGAAGACCATTTTTTACAAAAATTTCTTTTGGGTAGTTGATGACGAAGTGATAAAACTTGTTGATTGCCTCGTACAATTCTGTAGAGATTAAATCTCTTGCACTGTTGGCATTTTCCCTTGCAAATTTTATGTTGTTGATTATAGAAGAACTATAAGATGGATCTAAACCAATCTGATAAAGTACGTCTTCTTCTTTTAAAAATTTATCTAAATCTTTTTCAGGGTCACCTACCATAAATAACATTGATCGCAATACAAATTGGCGATCTTGAGATTTTAGATTAGGTGCATCTAAAGAAGAGAAATAGTTTACATTTAAATATCTTGCTACATGTTCAGAACGCTCAATATAACGTCCCATCCAAAATAGATTATTGGCAACTCTTGCTAACATATAATTTCTTTATTTTTTTAATACCCAGGTATCTTTTGATCCTCCTCCTTGAGAAGAATTAACAATTAAATTTCCCTTTTTCAGCGCTACACGTGTCAATCCTCCTTTTAGAACAAACTCTTTGTCCTTTCCTAGAACAGTAAATGTTCTTAAATCTACGTGACGTTGTTCAAATGATTCTGTGTCGTCTATGTATGTAGGGTGTACTGATAATGACATTATAGGCTGGGCAACATATTTCCTTGGGCTTGCCTTAACTTCGGCTTTTACTTTTTCTATTTCTTGTTTACTTAGTCTGTTGCCAATAGAGATGCCATAGCCACCTGCTTCGTCAACCGGTTTAATAACCAGTTCGTGTATGTGTTCTAAAACATATTTTAACTCGTCTGGTCTACTGCAATGGTAGGTGTGTACATTGTTTAGAATAGGCTCCTGGTCTAAATAGTATTTAATGATTTGTGGCATATAAGTGTATACCGCCTTATCATCTGCTACACCTGTACCTGGCGCATTGGCTAAAGTGACATTACCTTTTTTGTATGCAGCAAAAAGACCTGGTACACCAAGAACGGAATCTGGGTTGAATTCTAAGGGGTCAATAAACTGATCATCAATTCTTCTGTATATAACATCGACTTTTTCTGGGCCTTTAATGGTTTTCATGTAAACAAAGTCATTCTCTACAAACAAATCACGACCCTCCACAAGTTCTACACCCATGGTTTTTGCTAAATATGAATGTTCATAAAAGGCAGAGTTATACATACCCGGTGTAATTACCACTACGTTAGGTATGTCTACACCTTTTGGTTTTACGGATTCTAATAGCTCTAGCAAATTTTCGGCATAATTGGTTACCGTGTGCGTTTGGTAATGATTGAATACACCAAAAAGTGCTTTTTTAAGTGCGGTACGGTTGCATATAACATAGCTTACTCCTGAAGGACACCTTATGTTATCTTCAAGAACATAATACTTGCCGTCATTATGTTTTATGATATCAGTGCCTGAAATATGATTGTAAATTCCACCGGGAGGATTAACACCGTTCATTTGATCCAGGTAATTTGCTGACGAGGTAATTAATTCAATGGGTACTATTTTGTCTTTTAAAATTTTTTTATCGTGATAGATATCCCATAGAAATAAATTTAAAGCTTTACTTCTTTGAATAGATCCACGTTCTATAATATCCCATTCTTCGGGGTCAATTATTCGAGGAAATAAATCAAAAGGGAAAATCTTCTCTTGTACATTATTGTCTCCATAAACTTGAAATGTAATACCTTGATTAAAGAAGGAAGCTTTGGCTTTATTGTTTAAAGAAACATAATCGTTTATAGTATGCTCTCCATAAAGGTTAAACAGTTTCTGGTATATCTCTTTTACCTTTCCTTTTTTGTCATGTATTTCATCATATAAATCTGGATTTCTTTGATAAGAAGAAAAAATTTGATTTTCAATGTTCTCCATAGAAATAGTTTTGTTAAAAGGTACATGATAAATAGCAATTATCAAGTGTCATATTTGCAATAATCGGCAGAGTTTTTCCTTATTCTGTAATTATACGATAAGATTTTTAACAAGAATGGTATTTATAATATAGTTGGCTATGGCTGTTTTTCATTCGTAAGTTTTTATATACTTTTAGACAAAACTAACAGAGAATGAAAAAGAAATATGTGTTTTTGGTTGGGTTGCTTGTGCTATCCTATAATATGGTGTCTGCGCAGTTTAGCGACCAAAAGAAAGACTATGTAAAGTATGAAGGGCTTTATGATTTTTATTATGATGGGGATCATGATAAAATTTATTTGGAAGTAGATAATTTAGATGAAGAGTTCTTATATGTATATTCTCTTAGTAGTGGTATAGGTAGTAATGACATTGGTTTAGATAGAGGTCAGTTGGGAGATGAGCAAGTGGTCTTTTTCAAAAAAGCCGGTAATAAGCTATTGTTGATTCAGCCAAATATGAAATATAGGGCGATAACCGAAAATGAATTAGAACGTAAGTCTGTTGAACAGGCTTTTGCAAAATCGGTATTGTTCGGTTTCCCGATTGTAGAAGAAAAAAACGGTACGTATATAATTGATATTACCGATTTTTTAATGCAGGATGCTCATGGGGTTTCTAATCGTTTGAAGAGAACGAACCAAGGTTCTTATAGTCTAGATAAATCTAAAAGTGCATTTGCTTTAGATAGAACAAAAGCATTTCCAAAAAATGTAGAGTTTGATGTTACTATGACTTTCAAGGGGCAGGCAAAAGGAAGTTATATTAAGAGTGTAGCGCCAAATGCAGACTTGGTTACTGTTGCTGAGCATCATTCCTTTATAGAGCTACCTGATGATAAATATGAAAAACGAGTGTTTGATCCAAGATCTGGTTCATCTCCTTTTAATTATTATGATTATGCAACTCCTGTTGAATCTAATATTTTAAAGCAATTTATAAGAAGACACCGCCTAGAGAAGAAAGATCCAACTGCGGCAGTTAGTGAAGCTGTTGAACCTATTATTTATTATTTGGATAATGGTACTCCTGAGCCTGTAAGATCTGCGCTTTTAGAAGGCGGACGTTGGTGGAACCAAGCTTTTGAGGCTATTGGTTATAAAGATGCTTTTCAATTGAAAATGTTACCGGACGATGCAGACCCTTTAGATGTTCGTTATAATGTAATACAATGGGTGCACCGTTCTACAAGAGGTTGGAGCTATGGTAGTAGTATTACCGATCCAAGAACTGGTGAAATCATGAAAGGGCATGTTAGTTTAGGGAGTTTGAGAATACGTCAAGATTTCTTAATTGCCCAAGCATTAATGAACAAGCCTTTTGCAGAAAGAGATGGCAATTACCAACCAATGCTTGAAATGGCTATTGCACGTATTCGTCAGTTATCTGCCCATGAAATAGGTCATACTTTAGGTTTTGCGCATAATTATGCAGCTAGTACTACCGGTAAGGCGTCAGTGATGGATTATCCGCACCCGCAATTTAATTTAGTTGATGGTAAGGTTGAATTTTCTAAAGCGTATGAAGTTGGTATTGGAGATTGGGATAAGGTAACAGTTGCCTATTCTTATCAGAGCTTTGATAAAGGCGAGAATGAGAAAGATGAATTGAATAAGATTTTAGACAAAGCAAAAGCTGACGGTCTACGTTATATAACCGATCAAGATGCTCGTCCGCAGGGTAGTGCCCATGTATTGGCTCATCTATGGGATAATGGTACAAATGTTAGCAAAGAATTAGATGATATGCTAAAGTTGAGAAAGGTGGCCATAAATAATTTCTCTGTTGATAATATACAAGATGGTACACCGTATTCAGTTTTAGAAGATGTTTTTGTTCCGCTATATTTCTTTCATAGATATCAAACCGAAGGTGTGGCAAAAGTTATAGGTGGGTTAGAATATAACTATGCGGTAAAAGGTGATGGACAAGAAGTTGTTGCTATTGCTGATAAAGCGATGCAAGAGGAAGCGTTAAAAAGTGTTTTAAAGACTTTAGATGCAGATGAAATAGCTATACCTAAAGATAAGTTGAGTTTATTTCCGCCTAGATCTTTCGGTACGCCAAGAACTAGAGAATCGATCAAAGGGAAAACAGGAGTTTCTTTTGATGCGCTATCAGCTGTAGAAACGGCATCTGATATGACTTTAAAATTTTTATTACATCCAGAGAAAGCATCTAGACTTATACAACAAAAAGCTATTGATACCGATAACGTTGGGTTAGGTGAGGTTTTAGATAAATTGATAGCATCAACTATTAATAGGAAGCATAAAGATGCTTACCTGACCGAAGCACAGACTACAATCAATTTTAGAGTGTTGTTTCATATTATGAACTTGGCTGGACACGCAAATGTGCATCCGCAAGTAAATGCAATTGCATCTCAAAAATTAAAGGAGTTAAGTTTTCAAATGGTAAAAGATTCAGGTTCTAACGCCATAAGTGCAGAAATGGTAAGAAGAATTAAGTCATTTAGGGAGCACCCGGAATTGTTCAAAGTGGTACCTTCACCAAAGATTCCTGATGGTTCGCCAATAGGGATGAGTTGTTTTCACTAATTCAATTTTCAGAACTTTATTATGCTTATTAATCTTATCAGTGATACGGTAACCAAACCAACGAAAGGGATGTTAGATGCCATGATGTCTGCTGCAGTCGGTGATGATGTTTTTAAAGAAGACCCAACGGTAAATGCTTTAGAGGAAAAAGCTGCCAAACTTTTTGGTATGGAATCTGCCTTGTTTTTTCCTAGTGGTACTATGACCAACCAGACTGCAATAAAATTACATACCCAGCCAGGTGAACAATTAATATGTGATAAATATGCGCATATCTATAACTACGAGGGCGGGGGAGTTAGTTTTAATAGCGGAGTCTCTTGTAGGTTGGTAGATGGTGATAGAGGTACAATGACAGCTGAACAGGTAGAAGCCGCAATTAATCCGCCAGATTTTTATCATAGCCCGTTGACTTCTCTAGTGTGTGTGGAGAATACCGCAAATAAAGGTGGTGGTACCTGTTGGGATTTTCAAGAATTACAAAAAATAAGAAAAGTCTGCGATGAGCATAAGTTAGGTTATCACCTAGATGGTGCCCGTTTATGGAATGCCATGGTAGAGAAAAATGAAACTACTTTGCAGTATGGTCAGTTGTTCAACACTATTAGTGTTTGTTTAAGCAAAGGCTTAGGTTGTCCGGTTGGGTCGTTATTAATTGGTACTAAAGAGCATATGGATAAAGCGCTACGTATTCGTAAGATTTTTGGTGGCGGTATGCGTCAATCTGGTTTTTTAGCTGCTGCTGCCATATATGCCTTAGACAATCACGTAGATAGATTAGCGGAAGATCATAAAAAGGCGAAGGAGATTGGTAAGGTCCTATCGGCAAAATCTTATATTAAAAAGGTAGAGCCAATTGAAACCAATATTGTCATTTTTGAGATTGATGAGTCATTTATGACCAGTGATCAATTTGTAAATACATTAAAGGAAAAAGATATTTTAATCATAGGTATGGGGCAAGGTAAATTAAGAATGGTAACCCATTTAGATTATACAGATGACATGCATAACGAATTATTAAAGCAGTTAAAATCTATTTAATACCTAAATCTATACTGTTAGATATATTTAAAATACCATTTTCCATACCGGCTTCAGAGGAATAAAGTCCGCTGGAGCCAATTATTTTTCCGGTAGAATTTTTTAATTCAACTAAAAATTTACCGTCAGTATTTGTTCTACGTTCAAACAATTTACCATTGGCATTTTTTAACGCTTTTATATCTGCTATGGTGCTATCTATTTCGTTTTCAGTATTGAACGATACACTCTTCAATAATACATTACCACTGTCAGACTTCAGGATAAACTGATAAAACCCATCTTCTTTTTTGTCGATCTTGATCATATCAATAAAGATAAATAATATTTTCTCTGTTTTTTAGTGACTTTTTAAATAATGCTGTGTCTTAACTATTGAGACGTAAGTCCGTTTAACTTTTGATTAAGAAAAGAATACAAAAAGTAAGACATTTCTTATACAGATGTTAAAATATTAACATAAATTGCCAAATATTAACTATTAAAATCCTTATCAAAATGAAGAAAGTATTATTCCTAGCAGTTGCGTTTTCAGCTTCTTTTGCAATGGCACAAGATTTGCCATCAAATCCAGAACCTGGTAAATGTTACGTTCGTTGTACAACTCCAGATGTTTATGTAAACGAAACAACTACGATTACAACAAACCCGTCGTACAAAATTTTAAAAACGATCCCTGCTACATTTAAGACAATTACAGAACGTGTATTAGTGAGAGAAGAAGAAAAAGTGCTAACAGTTGTTCCTGCTAAGTGGGGAACAGAAACTGTAACGTATGTATCTAAAGGAGGTGGAAATTCTTTACAGGTGATCCCTGCTTCTTTTTCTCCTAGCACACAAACATTAGAAATAAAGCCAGCTTATGCTCAATGGGAGCTAGGTGTTGCTGCTCCTGATTGTGAATCTGGTAATCCAGATGATTGTAGATACTGGTGTTACAAAGGGTATCCTGCACAATTTGAGACAGTTTCAACTCAAGTTCTTGCAAGTGATGCATCTACAACTAGTACTCCATTAGGTTCTAAAAATGGATCTTACACTAAGTCAGTATTAATTTCTCCTGCAACTGTTGTTGAGAAAATTATTCCTGCTGAGTACAGAGAAATTACTAAAACTGTATTAGATAAAGATGCTTATACTGTTGAAGAGATAGTACCTGCTAAGACTACTACACTTACTAAAGAAGTTTTAAAAGAAAAAGGTGGTTTAACTACATGGAAAGAAGTAGAATGTGCATTAGTTGAGTACCAAGCATTACCAATCAACTGGGATTCTGGTAGCGCAACATTAACTTCTGCAGCAAAAAGTATTATCGATAACAGATTGTTACCTGTATTAGCTCAAAACCCTGGTGTTAAAGTTGAATTAGCTTCTCACACAGATTCTCAAGGTGGTGCTGCATCTAACCAAAATCTTTCTGAAAGAAGAGCTAAAGCGGTTGCAGATTACTTGATCTCAAAAGGTGTTAACTCTAGTCTTTTAGTTGCTAACGGTTACGGTGAAACTAAATTATTAAACAGATGTAGTGATGGTGTTTCTTGTACTGCAAGAGAGCACGCTGCAAACAGAAGAACTCAATTTAGATTAATTAATAACTAATTATTAGGTAATTTAGTGAAAAAGGGCTTACGTAAAGTAAGCCCTTTTTTTATGCTTTAAAGTTTCCACTGCTATGTATCATAGATTTTACTTTGTAGTCTATTCTAATCTATAAGATAGTAGATTTTGTCATAAAGAGTAGTGCTATGTTAAGAGTAAGGTTGACCATTTATTTATACTGGCTGAGGTACCGAGGCTTTATTTAATTTCTAAGTAATATAATTGGGTGCTGTCTTGACGAACCGCAAGTATGCGCTGTTGTAGAGGAGTTTAAGGACTAAACTAAGATTGCAAGAGACGAGAATATCTATTTGAATTTTAAATGACAATTGGGTACTTGTAAATGCTTTATTAGAATAGTGGTTTGTAGAATTATATCAAAATAAAATGGGCTTACATCATGTAAGCCCATTTTATTTATTATTGATATTTTTTATTTATTCTTCTCTAAAAGTCTAAGATGAGAGTCTATGACACCGTTCATACTGTAGCCAGATAATTTATCTAGTTCCTTTCCTTTGGCATCTATTATTTTAAACATTGGAAACACTTTTTTCTTATTCAGTTTCGTCAACAATTCTTTATTGTGAATCATTTGCTTCTCTGAAATCAAATCTCTGTTTCTAGGTACATCAATATATAGAAGTATATAATTATTTGATAATTCTTGAAACTCGTTAGTATCGAACAAATCGGTTTTTAGCATTTTACAAGGCGGACACCAGTCGCTACCCGTAAAATAAACCAATACATTTTTCTTTTGCTTTTTAGCTTTTGAAATAGCAGAATCGTAATTGGTAAGCCATTTAGAATCATCTACGCTGTTATAGTCTGCTTGTGCAGAAGCAAAAAGCGGAATCATGAATAATAGAATTAAATACTTCATAATTTATATTTTACAGGTTTACTACAAATAACTTGCCAATCTTACTTAAATAACGAATCCATGCCGGGAATATTGGGCATTCCGTCTTTGGCAACCGCTGCTAATTCTGTTTCGTTTACGTTAGTTGCGTTCTTTATAGCTTTGTTTAAGGTAAGTATCAAATAATCTTCTAATTGCTCTTTATCTTGCAAAAGACTGTCATCTATTACTATTTTCTTAATTTCTCTATTCGCTGTTATGGTAACAGAAACTAAACCGTCATTAGACTTTTCTTCTAACGAAACTGTATCTAATCTTTTTTTGGTTTCTTCTACTTTTTTTTGGGTCTCTTTGAGTTTTCCCATCATACCCATCATATCTCCGAACATAATTTCATTTTTATTTTAGGTTGTAAAAATAATAAAAATAGAGGCATTTTAGTTTTTAACGGTAATAAAACGGGGGTCTGTTAATTAGTCTTATTTTTGCCATCTTATTTTATAATGTAGTTTGTATGAGTGTTAAGCATCCGCCAAAGGCGCAAAAAGTTCCGAAAGAATTAATTATTCATGATGATGTTCGGGTAGATGATTATTATTGGTTAAATGATAAGGAAAATAAAGATGTTATTTCTTATCTAGAGGCTGAGAATGAGTATTATCAAACTATAACTGATCATACTAAAGATTTTCAGGAAGATTTATTTCAAGAAATGAAAGGTAGGATCAAAGAAGACGATTCTTCTGTTCCTTATAAATTGAATGATTACTGGTATAGTACAAGATATGTTATTGGTGGTGAATACCCTTTATACTCAAGATTTAAAAATAATCTAGATACTGAAGAGGAAATCATGTTCAATTGCAATGACATGGCTAAAGGCTATGATTACTTTAGTCTTGGAGGTATAGCCATTAGTCCAAATAATAAAATGGCCGCTTTTGGTGTAGATACTGTTTCTAGACGGCAATATACCCTACAGATTAAAAATCTTGAAACTGGTGCTGTTTTAGATGATAAAATAGAGAACACTACAGGTGGCGGAGTTTGGGCAAACGACAACAAGACTTTGTTTTATACTCGTAAAGATCCGGTTACCCTTCGTTCAGATAAAATTTACAAGCATAAATTAGGTACGCCAACGTCTGAAGATGTTTTGATTTTTCATGAAAAGGATGATACGTTTAGCACATTCATTTATAGAACAAAATCAAAGAAATATTTGGTAATTGGGTCATTTAGTACTTTAACTTCTGAATTTCAAATTCTTTCTACGGATACACCTGATGAGGAATTTCAGATTTTTTCGCCTAGAGAACGTGGATTGGAATACACTATTTTTCATTATGAAGATAGTTTTTACATATTGACCAACAAGGACAAAGCAGAGAATTTTAAATTGATGCGTACATCAGAAGATAAAACTTCCTCTGAGTATTGGCAAGAATTCATTTCCCATAGAAAAGATGTGCTTTTAGAGGATATCGATATTTTTAAGGAATACTATGTGCTTTCTGAGCGTGAAAACGGACTTAATAGAATAAGAATTGTTCGTTGGGACGGTAGTGAAGAGTATTATTTGCCTTTTAAAAGTGAAACGTATACTGCCTACGTGGGTAGTAATCCTGATTTTGACACCGAGGTTTTGAGGTATTCATACAACTCAATGTCAACGCCTAGTTCTGTTATCGATTTTAACATGCGTACCAAAACCAAAGAGATTAAAAAAGAACAACAGGTTTTAGGCGGTCTGTTCAATAAGGTAAATTATAAAGAAGAGCGCTTATGGGCTACAGCAAGAGATGGTGAGAAAATACCAATGTCAATCGTTTATAGAAAAGATGCTGTTCTAGATGAAAATACGCCTATTCTACAATATGCCTATGGATCTTACGGGTCTACAATTGATCCTTATTTTTCTACGGTGAGGTTGAGCTTGCTTGACCGCGGATTTGTATTTGCAATTACCCATATAAGAGGAGGGGAGTATCTGGGTCGTAGATGGTACGAGACAGGAAAACTCTTGAAAAAGAAAAATACGTTTACTGATTTTATCGATTGCTCTAAATACTTGATTGAACAGCAAATGACCAGTAATAAGCACTTATATGCTATGGGCGGTTCTGCAGGTGGTCTATTGATGGGGGCGATAATTAATATGCAACCAGATATTTACAATGGTGTAATTGCAGCGGTACCTTTTGTAGATGTAGTAACTACCATGTTAGATGATTCTATACCGTTGACTACTGGTGAATATGATGAGTGGGGTAACCCTAATGAGAAAGTCTATTACGATTATATGAAATCGTATTCTCCTTATGACAATGTTGTTGCTCAAGAATATCCAAATATGCTGGTAACAACAGGGCTACATGATTCTCAAGTCCAATATTTTGAACCTGCAAAGTGGGTTGCAAAGCTTAGGGAGCTAAAGAAAGACGATCATGTGCTGTTGTTGAATACGAATATGGAAGCCGGTCATGGTGGTGCTTCGGGCAGGTTTGAGTCTTTAAGAGAGGTAGCCAAGGAATATGCATTTCTTTTAGATTTAGAAGGAAAAATCGCATAATGGAAAAAAAACAGTAAATTTGCAACAGAAATTTTAACAAATTTCGTTTATATAATAACTAAACATTGATATCCCCCTTATGAAAAATGAGATCAGGGCTTACAACAATATATTAGAACTAGTTGGTGATACACCACTAGTTAAGTTAAATAAAATAGCCGAAAACCTTACTGGTAATTTTTACGCCAAGGTAGAAGCATTTAATCCAGGTCACTCTTCTAAAGACAGAATTGCGATTCATATTATCGAGCAGGCTGAGAAAGCAGGTATACTTACAGAAGGTAGCACGGTAATAGAAACAACTTCAGGAAATACCGGTTTTAGTATTGCAATGGCAAGTATCATTAAAGGGTACGATTGTATACTGGCGGTTAGTTCTAAATCATCTCCAGATAAAATAGATATGCTTCGCTCTATGGGCGCTAAGGTGTATGTTTGTCCGGCTCACGTAAGTGCAGATGATCCTAGGTCTTACTATGAAGTGGCTAAGAGAATGCATAAAGAAACAAAAGGTTCCATATACATCAATCAGTACTTTAATAAACTGAATATGGAAGCGCATTACAAATCTACAGGTCCTGAAATTTGGGAACAAACTGGTGGACAAATAACACACCTTATTGCTTGTAGTGGTACTGGTGGTACCATTTCTGGTACTGCTCGTTTTTTAAAGGAGCAAAATCCTAATATCAAAGTTATTGGTGTTGATGCCTTTGGTTCTGTATTAAAAAAATATCATGAAACAGGTAAACTGGATACCAACGAAATCTATCCTTATAGAATAGAAGGTTTAGGTAAAAACTTAATACCTGGAGCTACTGATTTTGCTGCAATTGATGAATTCATCAAAGTTACAGATGCAGAAAGTGCACACACAGCTAGAGAGATATCTAGAACAGAGGGTATCTTTGTTGGGTATACTAGTGGTGCGGTAATGCAGGCTATTAAGCAGTTGGATGAATTAAATACATTTGACGAAAATAGTAACGTGGTTTGTATTTTCCCTGATCACGGTTCTCGTTATATGAGCAAAATATATAGCGACCAGTGGATGGAAGATCAAGGTTTCTTGAATACTGAAACAGTAGAAGAGACTCAAGAGATACAATACATAAAGTAATTTATACTAGATATAGTTGTAAAAAAGTGGGTTTATAGCCCGCTTTTTTGCGTTGTAAATAATTTATGAATCTTTAGCAAAATTATTTACTTTTGCAGACAGATCCAAATTAAACAATGAAAGACTTATTTGATAGAATTTTAGCGAATAAAGG
The DNA here is from genome assembly GCF_029350975.1 of Maribacter zhoushanensis. Taxonomy (GTDB): domain Bacteria; phylum Bacteroidota; class Bacteroidia; order Flavobacteriales; family Flavobacteriaceae; genus Maribacter; species Maribacter zhoushanensis. Next base: position 69,997 of record NZ_JARKMR010000004.1, on the reverse strand, counting down.
CCCTTTAGGTAAATGGGCTTCACAAGCAGAGGGGTACTTTGTGTTCCCTAAGTTGGAAGGTCCTATTTCTAATAGAATGAAATTTCAGGGGAAAGAAGTTATCACCTGGAGTATCAATGACTATTTAGGCTTGGCAAATCTTCCGGAGATAAAGCAGGTTGATGGTGAGGCTGCAGCTGAATATGGTTCTGCGTACCCAATGGGAGCAAGAATGATGAGTGGTCATACAGAGTTTCATGAGCAATTAGAGCAAGAATGTGCTGCTTTTGTTCAAAAGGAAGCTGCTTACTTATTAAATTTTGGTTACCAAGGTTTTATGTCAGTTATTGACGCCCTTGTTACTAAAGATGATATTATAGTTTATGATGTAGACTGTCATGCATGTATTATTGATGGTGTGCGTTTACATATGGGTAAACGTTTTACGTTTGTCCACAATAATCCAGAAAGTTTAGAGAAGAACCTAGAGCGTGCTACAAAATTAGCCGAGCAGACTGGTGGAGGTATATTGGTTATCTCCGAAGGTGTTTTTGGTATGCGTGGTGAGCAAGGTATTCTTAAAGAAATTGTTGCTTTAAAAGAAAAATTCAACTTTAGATTATTGGTTGATGATGCACATGGTTTTGGTACTTTAGGTGAAACTGGTGCTGGTGCAGGTCAAGAACAAGGAGTACAAGATGGTATTGACGTTTACTTGGCAACTTTTGCTAAGTCTATGGCCAGTATTGGTGCTTTTGTTGCTGCAGATCAAGAAATCATAGATTATTTAAAATACAACCTACGTTCTCAAATGTTCGCTAAATCATTACCAATGGTTTATGTAAAAGGTGCATTGAAGCGTTTAGATATGTTACGTACACAACCAGAGCTTAAGGCTAAACTTTGGGAGAATGTAAATGCGTTACAAAACGGATTAAAAGAAAAAGGTTTTGATATTGGTACAACTACTAGTTGTGTAACACCAGTATACCTTAACGGTAGTATTCCTGAGGCAATGGCGTTGGTTAAAGATTTACGTGAAAACCACGGAATTTTCTGTTCTATTGTTGTGTATCCGGTAATACCTAAAGGACTTATTCTTTTACGTTTAATACCTACGGCAACACATACATTGCAAGATGTTGAAGAAACATTGGCAGCATTCTCAGCTATTAGAGAGCGTTTACAGAATGGTACTTACAAAAGATTATCTGCTGCAGTTGCAGCCGCAATGGGAGAATAATCCCTTATTGATTCATATTTGAAAAAGCCCGGAAACAAATGATTCCGGGCTTTTTTATTACAGTTTTTTTAAAGCGATTTTTTATAAGTTCTTCTGCGCTTATAAACTTTAGGGTCAAAATGTTTCCACATTTGTTTTATAGCTAGGTTTTCTTCCAGCTCAGGAGTTCTATAGCACATGTCAATACCTTTATCGCTAAATGTTTTATGGTATTCGTTGAATATTACTGCTGTGACACCTTTATTTTGATATTCTGGGTCTATGCCTATTAAGTAGAAAATAACATCCTTACTGTTCTTCTTTGCCTTTAGTAAATGGAACAATCCGAACGGGAAAAGCTTACCTTTTGCTTTTTGTAAAGCTTCAGAAAAAGCTGGCATTACAATAGCAAAGGCTATTAACTTGTCTTCTTTATCTTTTACAAACTTTATGTATTCAGGATTTATAAAGCTGATGTATTTTTTCTTGAAATATGCTTTCTGTATTTCCGTAATTGGTACAAATGAAGAAAGGTTTGCATAGGTTGCATTAAAGAGGTCAAACATTTCGTCTGCCATAGGCATCACCTCTTTTGTTTTGGTAAAATTAACCTCTTTTAATCCGTAGCGTTTTTTTACTAAATCATTCAATCTTGTAAATAAAGCTGGATTTGCATTTTTTGCTGGAAACTTATTTTCCATGTATTCCTTTTCTTTTACAAAGCCTAATTTTTCATAATGACTTTGATAGTAAGAATGGTTGTACCAGGTAATCATAGTACCAATATGGTCAAAACCTTCTACTAGAACACCTACCTTATCTAGATTTGAGAATCCAACAGGACCTTCCATATATTCTAAATTGTGCTCTTTTCCTATTTCGGCAACTTTATCTAAAAGTGTTTTTGAAACTTCTGGGTTATCAATAAAATCAAACCAACCAAAACGCATCTTTTTTATTTGCTGTTGGTTTATTTCAAGACGATTAATAATTGCAGCTACACGACCCACAATTTTATCTCCGTCCTTGGCAAGAAAGAACCATGCTTCTGCATCTTTAAAAACGGGGTTTTTATCCTTGTCAAAGCTTTCTAGCTCATCGTTAATAATGGGAGGAACCCAATACTTATTGTCTTTGTATAGCGAAAACGGAAAAGTTACAAAGCGTTTTAAGTCTTGCTTTGTTTTAGCTTCATGTAATGTGATCATTGAACTTCTTTAGAAGTGCCAATATTAGTGATATTAATCAACAAATTAAAGTGGTTGAGAATGAAAAATAATGTAGTATGGTAGTGATTTAAAAGTCTATCTCGCTACTTTCTTTCTTTTTCTTCTTTTCTGCTTTCTTTAATTTCTTAAGTTGTTTTTTAGAAGGACCAAGGTCAATGTCTTCTGCACCGTTTCCTTTTTCTTTTTGTTCCTTCTTTTTCTTTTTCATTGCCTTTTTGTCAATAGCTCCACCATTTTGGTCAGCTTCTTGATCTTCTATAGGTTTAAGCTTGTCTTTATGAAAGTCCATTCTATATGAACCACCTAATCCAAAGAAAATGCGGGTAGGAGTATTTTTTAAACTAGCTCCCATATTAATATCCAATTGAAAATTTTCTTTGAGTAAATGGGCAATACCACCACGGATCAATAAATCTGAATAACGATCACTGTTTATACCTTGGTGTTCCACGAAAACACTCCATTTTGGATTTCTAAATGCATGTGATAATGAAATGGTATAACTTAATTCTGAGTCATCTGTACTTATGCGGTCATATGCCGTATTTGTTATTAAGACAAACCTTGGTGTTAAACGACTTTGTGTGGCAATCATACCACGGTAAGAAATGGAAGGTTCGCCTATATAAAAAGGATTATCGCCAAAAACAAAGTTAGCACCACCGTATATGGAAACTGCAGGTAAAAGATTCTTAAATTGAAATTTATTATTCGCTCTCCAGCTATATAGGTTTGGCTTATTTGCTTCAGGATTTTTGAACGGGTCATAGACAAGAAATTTTAATCCTAATCTATTTCTCGTGAAATCTCTTCGCGTCGCTTCTACATTAAAATTTAAATTGGTAAGGTTTTGATTTTGAAATGTACCTTCATAATTCAATTCTAATTTTTCGAATAGTAAACCGTATCGTAATGAAATATCGGTTCCCCAAATATTAGACTCTGTGTTTAAAAGCGTGTGGTCTTTTTGCTCATAAAACAATCCCATTTCTGCTTGTACCACATTTTTACCAACGGCATAAGCACTTACGGAAACACCTGGTCTGTTAGAGTTTATTACATCTGTGTACTGAGAAATACCCGCCAGTGGTATAAGAAATAATAGGGTTAATACGTATTTATATGATTTAGAGTAGGCAAAAAGACTATTCATGAACACGATTTTATATTTATTTTAATAGTATGATTCTTTATATACAACGTGATAATTGTATTTTTGATATATCTTAAGTAAGAATAAATGGCTTTTTTAAAAACTATATTAATTATTCTTTTGGTGTATTACTTGCTAAAATTTTTAGCGAAGTTATTTGCGCCGAAAATATTAAACTACGCTGCCAAGAAAACTGAATCTCATTTCAGAGAAGCTTTTGATAATCAACGTCCTTTTCAACAAGAGGAAGAAGAAAGTGTTATTATCAATAAAAAACCTTCTAGAAAAAAGAACGATTCTGAAAAAGTAGGTGAATACATTGATTTTGAAGAGCTAGACTAGTTATCTTTGTCAAAACACTACTTATTTAGCAAATGAAGCAAGGCTTAAAATTCTTTTTCATCCATTTTTTTGTTGTCGTATTTTTTATTGTTGCTGCATTGGCATACTTTAGTCCGGTTCTTCAAGGCAAAGTAATGTATCAGCATGATATTGCCCAGTATACGGGTATGGCAAAAGAGCAGAACGATTTTAGAAAATCTAATGATCAAGAACCATATTGGACCAACAGTGCTTTTGGTGGTATGCCTACATACCAACTAGGTGCAAATTATCCACATAATTATATAAAGAAATTAGATCGATTAATACGGTTTTTACCAAGGCCTGCAGATTACCTTTTTCTATATTTTATTGGTTTTTATATTCTTCTGTGCTGCCTTAAAGTAGATTACAGACTGGCAATTGTTGGAGCACTTGCTTTTGGTTTTTCAACATATCTCATTATTATTTTAGGTGCTGGACATAATGCAAAAGCACATGCAATGGCATATTTGCCAGTACTATTGGCCGGTATTGTGCTGGTTTTTAGAAAAAAATACCTCTGGGGATTCGTTTTAACAGCTTTGGCTATGGCTCTTGAGATTACGGCCAATCACTATCAGATGACCTATTACTTTATGTTGTTGGTGCTAATTTTAGGCGTGGTGTATTTGGTGTATGCCATAAGGGATAAAAAAATAAAGCATTATTTCGTTTCTGTAGGTATTCTGTTGTTAGCGGTAACTCTTGGTATTGCTGCTAATGCAACGGGGCTAATGGCTACTAAGGAATATGCAGATTGGAGCACTAGAGGTAAAAGTGAATTGACCATTAACCCTGACGGTTCACCCAAAGCGGATACGGGCGGACTGAGCAAGGCATACATAACCAATTGGAGTTATGGAATTACCGAATCTTTAAACTTATTTGTACCACGACTTTTTGGTGGTGCTAGTCAAGAGAATTTAGGTGAAAATTCTAAATCTTTTAATTATTTAATAGATAAAGGCTTGCCTAGATCTAGTGCATTAGACTTTGTAAGCGGATTGCCTTTGTATTGGGGAGAACAACCAGGTACCTCAGGACCGGCGTATTTAGGTGCGGTTATATTCTTCTTATTTATTCTAGGTTTATTCTTAGTAAAAGGAAAACATAAATGGTGGTTGTTGTTCGGTTCAATAATGTCTTTGGTATTGTCATGGGGTAAAAACTTCAGCGCATTAACTGATTTTATGATAGATTACTTTCCATTATATGATAAATTTAGGGCAGTATCATCTATTCAAATTGTGCTAGAGCTTTGTGTACCTATTTTAGCCATTTTAGCACTAAAAAAACTGTTTAAGGACAAAGTGCCGCAAGCGGATAAAATAAAATCTCTAACCATTGCATCTGCAATTGTATTAGGAATAGGGATAGTACTATTCATATTTAAAGGTGCTTTTCATTTTGTTGGTGCCAATGATGATAGTCTTAGAATGACAGGCTTAGAAGAATTACCAGAAATGCTTAGACTTGACCGTAAAAGTGTTTACACGAGCGATTTATTGCGTTCATTGGCTTTTGCTTTGGGTACGGCTTTATTGATTTGGTTGTATTTGAAAGAGAAATTAAAAATGAATTTCCTGATAATTGCTATTGGGGTATTGGTTGTTGTAGATTTAGTTGGGGTAGATTTACGCTATGTAAATAATGACAATTTCGTATCTAAACGAAAAATGTTACAGCCTTTTCAAGAAACTACAGCTGATAAGATTATTGCTGAAGATGACGGAGTATTCCGTGTTTTTGATCAAACAGACGGATTTGATTCCGCTAAAACAGCTTATTTCCACCAAAGTATAACTGGCTATCATGCAGCTAAACCAGCAGGTATGCAAGACTTGTTCAACTTTCATGTGTACAACGGTAACCTGTCTGTTTTGAATATGATGAACATTAAATATGTTATTAGACAAGATCAAGAGGGTAATTCTTTTTCTATTGAAAACCCTAATGCAAACGGTAACGCTTGGTTTGTTTCTCAATTGCAACCCGTAGCCAATGCAGATGCCGAAATTATGGCGCTTGATAGTTTAGATACTAAGAATGTGGCAGTGGTCAATACCGATAAGTTTTCAGGAATTTATCCTTTGACATATACAGTGGATTCTACTGCAACCATTTCTTTGATTGACTACGAGCCAAATCATTTGACTTATTCATCTAAAAATAGCAACGAAGGTGTTGCCGTCTTTTCAGAGATGTATTATAAAAATGGTTGGAACGCCTATATTGACGGACAGGAAAGTGATTACTTTAAAGTGGATTATGTATTAAGAGCACTTAAAATTCCTTCAGGAGAACATAAAATTGAATTTAAATTTGAACCAGAAGTAGTTGAAACAGGTAGTAAAATTACCTTGGCAAGTACAATTTTATTAGGACTGGTAATTTTAGGTGGATTCGGTTTTTCATTTTGGGGATCTAAAAAAGAAGAGGAAGCATAATGAGAAAGGTGCTGGTCATTACCTACTATTGGCCACCAGCTGGCGGACCAGGAGTTCAACGTTGGCTTAAATTTGTAAAGTATCTTAGAGATTTTGGTATTGAACCGGTTTTGTATATTCCAGAGAATCCCCATTATCCGCTTTTAGATGAATCTTTCTCTCATGATATTCCAGACGATTTAAAGATTTATAAGCATAGCATTAAAGAGCCATACCGTATAGCTTCTATATTTTCTAGTAAAAAAACTAAGCGCATTAGTTCTGGTATTATTCAAACTAAAAATCAGTCTTTTGTTGAGGAAGCTTTATTATGGGTACGTGGTAATCTTTTTATACCAGATGCCAGAAAGTTTTGGGTGAAACCATCGGTGAGTTTTTTAAAAGATGTTCTTGAAAAAGAAGGTATAAATACTATTATAACTACAGGTCCACCACATAGTGTACATTTAATTGGGTATTATTTAAAGCAGGCTCAACCACTAAACTGGATTGCAGATTTTCGGGATCCGTGGACTACTATTGGCTATCATAAGAAATTGAAACTCACTTCATCTGCAGAAAAGAAACACAAGCAATTAGAGTCTGATGTTTTAAATAGTGCCGATAAAATTATCGTTACCAGTAATACAACTAAGCAAGAGTTCCAGCTAATTACAAAGAAACCGATACAAGTTATTACTAATGGCTTTGATGGAGATATAGCATTAGAAAGTATATTGGATTCTAAATTTACTATTGCTCATATAGGATCTTTGTTAAGTGGTAGAAACCCTGTGAATTTTTGGAGGGTATTATCAAATTTGGTAGAAGAAAATGAGGACTTCAAGAATGCATTACAATTACGTTTTATAGGTGTGGTCAGTGATGAGATACTTTCAGCAATAGCAGAACAGGGCTTGCAAGACTATATTAAGATTGTAGGCTATGTGTCTCATAAAGAGGCGTTGGCATATCAAAGGGCATCACAAGTTTTATTGTTGGTAGAGATAGATTCTCAAGATACCATAGGTATTATACCGGGTAAATTATTTGAATATATGGCTGCAAAAAGACCTATTTTGGGAGTTGGTCCTAAAAATTGGGAGGTAGCTAGTATTGTATCTAAAACTGAAACCGGTCAGGTATTTGAGTATTCTGACGATATCGAACTTAAAAACGTACTTTTAAGTTGGTTTCAGCAATTTCAAAAAGGAGAATTGCAAATAACCCCAAGTAATATTGAGCAGTACAGTAGAAGGGAGCTCACCCGTAAATTGGTTGAATATATTTAATGGGTATCGTACTTAAACAATCTTTGAACAACACTATTGTAACCTATTTTGGTTTTGCAATAGGTGCGGCCAATACCTTGTTTTTGTATACTAATTTTATGCAGCCAAGTAATTACGGATTAATACAGGTTATTTTATCTGTATCTTCTGTACTTATGCCAATACTTGCATTTGGTGTCCCTAATAGCTTAGTAAAATTCTATTCTAGTTTTAATACTGATCAAAGTCAAAATTCATTTCTGACTTTAATGTTGTTATTGCCATTGGTATTAATATTGCCGGTTGCTTTGTTAAGTTATATGGCTAACGATGCTATTGGAAGTTTACTTTCTAAGCAAAATGATATAGTTAGGGATTATGTATGGCATATTTTTCTGGTAGGGATGGCCATGGCGTATTTTGAAGTTTTTTATGCTTGGGCAAGAATTAGAATGAAATCAATGTTCGGCAATTTTATGAAAGAGATTTTTTGTAGAATAGGACAAACCGTATTACTCTTGCTACTATATTTCAAAATCATTGATATTGAATTCTTTATAAATGCCTTGGTAGGTTTTTATCTTGTACGTACTATAATTATGAAACTGTATGCATATACGGTGCGTAAACCTAAATTGAATTTTACGCTCCCTAAAAATTGGCAGACTATAGTTAAGTATAGTGCGCTGATTATTTTGGGTGGCTCTACAGCTATTGTTTTAATGGAGGTCGATAAAGTAATGCTGAACAACTTTCTTGAACTTGAAAATGTCGCTTTTTATTCCGTAGCAGGGTTTATTGCTTCAACCATAGCAGTGCCTTCTAGGGCAATGCATCAAATAACATATCCGTTAACGGCAACTTACCTAAATAATAATGACAGCTCTGCACTAGCACAATTATATCAGAAAAGCTCATTGACTTTGTTTATTGTTTCTGGTATTCTTTTCTTGCTCATTCTTTTAAATTTAAATGAACTTTATGAACTATTACCAGAAAAGTATTCTGGCGGATTCATGATTGTTTTTTGGGTAGGTTTGATAAAGGTGTATGATGCATTGTTGGGGAATAACAATTCTATTTTATTCAATTCAGATTACTATCGTTCTATTTTGTTTTTTGGAGTTTTATTGGCGGTGCTTGCTATAGTATTTAATTTATGGCTGATTCCCAATTACGGTATAAACGGTGCAGCTATAGCTAGCTTTAGTGCCTTTTTTATCTATAATACATTGAAGTTAGGTTATGTGAAAACGAAATTTAAAATACTCCCATTTACAAATGAAACCTTTAAAGTGCTTGCCCTGTTAATTGTTGTAGCGGCTATTTTTTCTGCTTATAATTTCTCTTTTCATCCGTTAATTAATATTGTACTTAAAAGCATTTTGATGATTGTGTTTTATGTCGGCGTTCTTTATAGGTTTAAAATATCTGAAGATGTTTATGGTTTTTTAAGTAAATACTTAAGTCGCTAATTAAATTTGCTGTGCTCTTTGTTTGTTCGGTTTTTGAATACCATATTGTTGCTTGTATATTTTTACTATAATCAAGAATAGGTTAATGATTAACGGACCAAAAATTAGACCAACAAATCCAAATAAAGGAATACCTATTAAAACTCCTATTAAAGTGATTAATGGGTGAGTGCTATCTAATTTATTTAGAACAAAAAGTCTGATTAAATTATCTGTCATTGCAACCACGGTAACTCCATAAATTAGGACTCCCCAGGCTTGAAAGTCTTCGCCACTGGCAAGACTTAATACAAACACCGGAAAAATACCTATGAAGGTTCCAATAAAAGGAATCATGGAACCAATTGTTACTATTACGAACCAGAACAGCGGATTTTCTACGCCGAATATGTAAAATCCTATTAATGCTATAATTCCCTGTGCAAGTGCTACCAAAGGAATTGCAATGGCATTAGAACGTACTACGCTATCAATTTCCTTACCTAAAACTACTAGATTTTTATTACTTAACGGAATATACTCTAACAATGATTCTTTTAACTGTTTTGGGCTCTTTAGCATATAATAAAGTAGGAATAATAAAATACCTAATGAGATAAAAATATTAAAAGTGCTATTGGCAAAACCTTGCATGTTGTCTGTTAACCAGCCAGATGCCTGCTGTGGATCAATGGTTGATGAAATATCATATCCAATATACTTTTCTACTTGAGCGACTTGGTCTTTAAAAGCCTTGGTAACTTGTTCAGATTTATCAGCGAAATCGCCCAATTGTGAACTTAGCATAAAACCTGCCCCTGTAATAGGTATAAAAATGCCAATGAATGCTGCTAAAATAAGTAACATTGATGCCCATGATCTTTTTACTCCTTTGTTGATTAATTTCAACATCCATTTTCTTAATACTACATAAAGGGTAAGTGCACCTAAAATACCAGACATGTATGGTAGCATATATTTAATGATTAATCCACCTAAAAAAAGAATCAAGGCAAGAATGATTAATTGTCTTAGAATTTTATGATTAATTTTTTTCATGAGGTTTGTTTATAGGTAGATTGATTGTCACAGGAAAAATAAACTTAAGTGGTAAGTTTGATTAACTCACTACATTATTTTAATAGTCCTAAAGTGAATTGTTTAGATATCAGCTAAAACCTGATTAACTTTGAATACTTATCATGCAACTAAAAGAAATACATAATGTGCCTGAGAATGTGACTCCTTTACGGTTACAGGAATATGGAGTAGGGGTGTTTGAAAGCATTAAGACCAAGTCAGCCTTGAAGAAGGCTATCAAGAAAAATCTGGTTTTGGTCAATGGCGCTATTGCTACCACCGCTACTATGATTGTTGGTGGTGAAGAAATTGCATACCATCAACTTCCGGAAAAGAAAACTAAGACACGACTTGTTTTAAAATTAGATGTAGTTTATGAAGATGAGTATTTGGCGGTTATCAATAAACCCGCAGGAATATTGGTGAGCGGTAACGGATTCAAAACCGTTGCGAATGCACTTCCTCAAAATTTAAAAAAAAGTTCCGCTATTGATGCTGCTACTCCACAACCTGTTCATCGCTTAGATTATGCTACAACTGGTCTGCTATTAGTAGGTAAGACAAATAGCATGATTATAAATCTTAATCAGTTATTTGAATTTAAGAAAATCACCAAAGAATATTACGCGGTTACCATTGGTAAAATGGAAACCAATGGAATCATAAATAGTGAAATAGATGGCAAACCCTCAATGTCTTCTTTTAAAGTTATAGCATCAATCCTTTCAGAACGATTTTCATTTCTGAATTTGGTAAAGTTGAGCCCGCATACAGGTAGGCGGCATCAATTACGAAAGCACTTATTGTCAATTGGAAACCCGATATTAGGGGATGCTACTTATTTTTTAGAAGGGCTACAGTTAAAGCGAAAAGGATTGTATTTACATGCGCGGTTGCTTCGGTTTCAACATCCTATAACTAATGAAGAAATGTGTATTGAATCTGATTTGCCAAAAAAGTTTACAAAACTATTTCCCACAAACTATATGCAATAGTAACAGAAAAAGCGCCGCAGTGAATAAATCACTACGGCGCCTTACAACTAACCAACCTAAAAACTTATTTTAATATCTTCTGCTACTTTTAGTTGCTGAACTTGTTCTTGAACTAGAGCTTCTAGAAGGAGCTTTACTTACTGATCTTGAACTTGAGCTTCTAATAACCGTACTTCTAGACGGGCTACTAGTCGCTTTTCTAGTTACAGTGCTACGTTGAGTTCTGGTATTTGTGGCAGTTCTAGTATTAGAACTTCTGCTTACCGGTTTTTTGTACGTAGTAGTAGTAGTTCTTTTTACAGTGGTACTTCTTGGTGTACGGCTTACTTCTCTTTTAGTAACCGTTCTGTTTGGTGATGTACGCACTGCAGAGTTATTACTTCTTGTAACTGTTCTACTTTGTGTTGTTCTACCGCTATTGGTATTGCTACGTCTTACATTAGTAGATCTATTTACGGTTGAACTTCTATTTGCTCTTGTTTTACTATTAGAAGCTAACGTTCTGTTCGTTCTTAAACCATTATCTCTTTTAGCAACAGTTCTGTTACTTCTAAAGTTGTTATTTCTTACTGCAACTCGCTTATCATTTCTGTAAATGGTAGCTCTATTATTTCTTACCTTATTGTATCTATATTGTTTACCAACATTTACATAAGCTCTTCTAAAGTTATTTCTGTAAGGACTATAGTAAGAATATCTAACAGGAGTATAATATCTTCTGTAAGGACTATTGAATACAAAGCTAAAACCTACTGCCGGTCTAACAAACCATCTGTGAAATGGGCGGTACACATAGCTTCTATTGTATATGTTGATATAACCAGTATGGTAATCATAAAATCCACGGTTGTTATAGTATACGTTCATACCACCAACACTACGTACTCTATTGTTAGTATAATTAATGTTTACTTCACCAATTGAACTAACACGACCATAATAGTCATAATAGATAGGCACATTTTCTACTTGAATAACTGCACCGTAATCATCATACTGTGCAAACGGACTGTAGTCATAACCTGAGTTAAATGTTACTCCGTTTTTGCTTCCTGAAACTTGGTTTTCAATATAAAAATCAAATTCACCATCAGGGTAAACAGAAAATGTAATTCCGTTTTCTATAAAAATAAATGAGTTGTCGTATCTATAAGTATTGCTGTTTGCAACCTTATCTTCATTAATACCTGTAGCGAAAACACCTGTGGTGCTAAAAATAACCGCTGTCAATAATAGTACTAAGTTCTTCATAATATAAGGTTTTAAATCTGCCCCTTAGGCAGTTGTTCTAAATGTAAATATTTACATTCCCTTAGTACATTACAAACAGCGTGCCAAAAAATAAAAACTCTGATTATGCAATTGATAATCAGAGTTTTAAATATAAATTTGGTTTCTTGTTTTTTGAAGAATATTAATTTAATTTCTCTTTTAGGTAGCTCGCAGTATACGATTTTTTACTTTTTACAACCTCTTCTGGCGTACCCTCAGCTAGTAATTGTCCTCCATTTTCGCCACCACCTGGTCCAAGATCAATGATGTAATCGGCACATTTTATTAAATCTATGTTATGTTCAATGACTACAATTGAATGTCCTTTTTTAATAAGTGCATTAAAAGACTTTAGTAATTTTTGAATATCGTGAAAGTGTAATCCGGTCGTTGGTTCATCAAAAATAAAAAGCGCTTTGTCTTTTGTACTACCTTTTATTAAGAACGATGCCAATTTAATACGTTGCGCTTCACCACCGGATAGGGTAGAAGAAGATTGCCCCAATGTTACATACCCTAAACCTACATCTTGTAATGGTTTTAGTTTGGTAACAATTTTAGTCTGTTCTCCGCTTTCAAAGAACTGAATAGCATCGTCGATGGTCATATTAAGAACATCATCAATATTGGCATTGTTAAAGGTAACTTCTAGTACTTCTTTCTTAAATCTTTTTCCTCCACATGTTTCACATTCTAAGTGAACATCTGCCATAAACTGCATTTCTACAGTGATTTCGCCTTCACCTTTACATTTCTCGCATCGACCACCATCAACATTAAAAGAAAAATGTTTTGCCTGGTAGTTTCTTATTTTACTCAATTTTTGATTGGCAAATAAATGTCTAATATCATCATATGCCTTAATATAGGTAACCGGGTTTGAGCGTGAAGACCTTCCTATTGGGTTTTGATCTACAAATTCAACATGCTTAATGTGGCTAAATTTACCTTCTACGGATGTATACTGACCAGCCTTTTCTCCATAACCTCCAGTTTCCTTTAAAATTATAGGATACAATAATTTTTTCACCAAGGTACTTTTACCACTACCGGATACTCCCGTAACCACGGTCAACATATCTAAAGGAAAAGTTACATTTATATTTTTAAGGTTATGCTCTCGTACACCTTTAATTGAAATGTGGTTTTTAGATGTTCTTCTTTCTTTAGGTACTTTGATCTCCATCTTACCATTTAAGTACTGTGCGGTAAGTGATTTTGATTTTAGTATTTCTTTTAATGTGCCTTGGGCTACAACTTCACCACCATGTGTACCAGCTTCAGGACCTATATCAATCACCATATCTGCCGCTTTCATAATATCTTCATCATGCTCAACAACAATTACCGTGTTGCCTAAGTTTCGTAATGATATTAATACGTCAATAAGATTTTCAGTATCTCTAGGGTGTAAACCAATACTAGGCTCATCTAATATATACATAGAACCCACCAAGCTACTACCTAAAGATGTGGCTAGATTTATTCGTTGACTTTCCCCGCCAGATAAGGTGTTAGATTTTCTATTTATGGTCAAGTAGTTCAATCCTACTTTATCTAAGAACCCTAACCTTGTATTTATTTCAATTAAAAGTCTAGATGCAATTGTGGCATCACTTTCATTTAGTTGCAGTTCGTTAAAGAAAACAATTAATTTTTCAATAGATAAGCCTACCAATGATGAAATTGAAGCTCCGTCTACTTTTACATAATCTGTTTCTTGTCTTAGCCGTTTTCCGTTACAGATATTACATTTGGTTTTGCCTCTGTATCTAGAAAGCATCACTCTATTCTGAATTTTATAGCTTTTCTCCTCTAACATTCCAAAGAACTTATAAAGTCCTATAAAATGTGCATTACCATCCCATACCAATTGTCTTTGCTCCTCAGTAAGCTCAAACCAAGGTTTATGGATAGGAAAATCATATTTGTAAGCAGAATTTACCAATTGATCACGGTAAAAACTCATGCTTTCACCTCTCCACGGAAAAATAGCATTTTCATATACCGATAGCGCTGTGTTTGGTACTACTAAATCTTCATCAATACCAATTACATCTCCATACCCTTCACATTTAGGGCATGCGCCGTAAGGATTGTTGAAACTAAAAAGGTGGACGTTAGGTTCTAAAAAAGTCATTCCGTCCAATTCAAACTTATTGCTGAACGGAGTTTGTTTACCATCTGCCAACTCTTCGATCAAACATTCGCCCTTTCCTTCAAAGAAAGCGGTATCAACGGCATTCGCTAAACGATTGTAAAAGTCTTCATCATCTTTGGTGATAATTCTATCTATGACCAGATCGAATTTTTTACCAATATCTTCAGGAGCTTGGTCTATACGAAGTACTTGGTCATTATACTTTATACGTGCATAACCTTGTTTGGAAAATAGCTCTAATGATTTTAACGCATCTCTATCTTCGCGAATGGTAATAGGCGCTAAAAGTAGAAGCTTGGTGCCCTCGTCATATGTTTTTACATAATTTACTACATCTGTAACTGTATGCTTCTTAACTTCATTACCTGAAATAGGAGAGAAGGTCTTACCAATACGTGCGTATAATAATTTTATATAATCATATATCTCTGTAGTGGTACCTACCGTAGATCTAGGGTTGGTAGAATTTACCTTTTGCTCTATGGCAATTGCCGGTGCTATACCTTTTATATAATCTACTTTTGGCTTATCCAGTTTACCTAAAAACTGCCTAGCATAAGAAGAAAGGCTTTCTACGTAGCGTCTTTGACCTTCTGCATATAGGGTATCAAAAGCTAAACTTGATTTACCAGAACCTGATAAACCAGTTATTACAACAAGTTTATTTCTAGGTATTACAACATCTATATCTTTAAGGTTGTGCAGTTTTGCTCCTTTAATAATGATGTTTTCTTTCGGATTTACTTCGGCTAGTGTAGGCATACAAATATCTAAGTTTACAAAGATACGCTTTGCCTTTTTTCTGAACTAAAAAATGCCGTTTATCTAAAAATTGCACAAGAAATTTTCACATTTTTATAAGAGTATTTATTTTTTTATATCTTTGAGCTCTCACAAAAACTCAATTTGCCTATAACGCAACATTACTTTTAAAAGTTAGAATTTAACCATTAGACCCTTATTCACTATGAATTTGGGGCTGCTTTTTAACCCTACAAGTAACGTTATGGTAGTACAAGTTGAAGATTCCCAATTAGTAAAAAAATACATTCAAGGAGACGAAAAAGCTATAGAAGCTCTTATTAATCGTCATAATTCTCGCCTTACTGGTTTTATATATTCCAAAGTAGGTGACCGTGAGCTAACCGAAGACATTTTTCAAGATACATTCATGAAAGTTATACGTACCCTTAAAAGAGGTGCATATAATGAAGAAGGTAAATTTTTACCTTGGGTAATGCGTATTGCGCATAATCTTGTTATAGATCATTTTAGAAAGCATAATAGAATGCCAATGTATAATAGTAAAGAGAGCTATAATATATTTTCATTATTAGGTGACGATAAATTGAATGCTGAAAAGCAATTGATCAAAGAGCAGATAGATTCTGATTTGCTTAAAATGATTAAGGAACTACCTGAAGATCAGCAAGAGGTTTTAGAGATGCGAATTTATAAGGATATGAGTTTCAAAGAAATTTCTGATAATACAGGTGTGAGTATTAACACCGCTTTGGGTAGAATGCGCTACGCTTTAATTAACCTTAGAAAGCTGGTAGAGGTCAATAATATAGTTTTAACGAATTAATTGGTCACAGGTCGACTGGATCTACTATCTTCATCAATGTGTCGTTCTTTAGATGAACCTAAATAACACGTAGCATGGAAAATATATACACTAAAGACCAGAATAAAACTAAATTAGTTAAAGCTAAGCCAGAAACAATTCAGTTTTTGCTTTCTTATTCTAAGTCTTTAAATATTACAGAAGTAGACGGATTGCAGTTTGAGAGTAACTTAAACTAAAGTATTCTTACATTATATATATGAACCCTTAGGCATTGCCTAGGGGTTTTTTTATGTTCAAAATTGGTTTAGGACTGTTATTTACTGCTAGTAGGTGCCTTTTTCTTTGTAGGATTATGGAGTTTTCTATAGTTCCTTATATATAGGTATACTATTGTGGAGCTAATATTTAAGGGCTTTTAGGCTATTTTACTCTTTCCTACATTTCTTGGCGGAACTATCTGAAATTCTTTTTATTGTGTAGAAATATACTTTTTCGATGTTTCACATCAAAAAAACGCGGTTTGACAACATACTTTTTCCTACAGCCCCCCTTTTCTCTAGTTTTATATCAGAAATAAAAAACAAACCAATTAACTAAAAGGATTAACCCAATCTTAACCAATTAAAGAAAGTAACTCGTATGAAACTACAAATTGAAGACTCAGAATTAGTTAAAGATTACATCAACGGTAACGAAGCTGCCTTAGAAGTTTTAATTAACAGACACAATCAACGTATTACTAGTTTTATCTATTCTAAGGTTTTAGATCGGGATATCACAGAAGATATTTTTCAAGATACCTTTATTAAGGTAATCAAAACTTTAAAAAGAGGTAAGTATAGTGAAGAAGGTAAATTTTTACCATGGGTAATGAGAATTTCTCACAACTTGATTATCGATCACTTTAGAAGAAACAAAAGAATGCCAATGTTTGAAGGTAGTGATGACTTTAATATCTTCTCTGTAATAGGTGATGATAAGTTAAATGCCGAAAAACAATTAATAAAAAATCAAATTGATACTGATTTAAGACAACTAGTAGAAGAGTTGCCAGATGATCAAAAAGAAGTTCTTTTAATGCGTATCTATAAAGATATGAGTTTCAAAGAAATCTCTGAAAATACGGGTGTTAGCATTAATACTGCTCTTGGTAGAATGCGTTATGCTTTGATTAACCTTAGAAAAATCATTGAAAAAAACAATATAGTTCTTACGAATTAATTTGGAGTAGAAAATAGAATAAACAATATTTCCAAATTTGCTGCGTTATTTTATTGTAACAACGTAGGAAGTATGGAAAAAATTTACTCAGATTACCAAGAACAGACCGGATTTAACAAAGTTTGTCCGAAGACAATCAACTTCTTATTGAGCTATTCACAAGCCCTCTATGAATTTGAACACAAAGATTTAGAATTCGAAGTATTTTTGAATTAATAAACAAAACCCGCTTTTAGCGGGTTTTTTTCTTTTTATAGTAGTCGTTTAGTACCGTTTTTCTCCCAATTGTCTTCGTAATTATATCTTTTTCCAAATCCCAACCTCTTGCAGGTGAATATTCTCTACCATACCAGATAATTTGTAAATGAAGATCGTTCCAAATTTCTTTAGGAAATAAACGTTTGGCATCTTTTTCTGTTTGCACTACATTTTTTCCGTTCGTAAACCCCCATCTATATAGTAATCTATGAATATGTGTATCTACAGGAAAGGCAGGTATACCAAAAGCTTGTGAGATTACAACACTTGCTGTTTTATGGCCCACGGCCGGTAATTCTTCTAAATATTCTAGCTCTTTAGGTACTTCGCCATTATGTTTATCGATCAAAATTTGAGATAAACCATGAATACTCTTTGCTTTCATGGGTGAAAGACCTACCGGTTTTATAATTTCCCTAATTTCGTCAACACTTAATTTGATCATGTCATACGGGTTGTCTGCTTTTGCAAATAGTAGGGGGGTGATTTTATTTACCCTAACATCTGTACTTTGAGCTGACATTAATACAGCAATTAATAAAGTATATGGATCTTTATGATCTAATGGTACTGGAATTTCTGGGTATAGCTCTTTAAGAGTGGAAATTGTAAAAGCAATTTTTTCGGCTTTCGTCATTAATTGTTTAATTTTGATTGCAAATATTTAAACACAAATTTATAAAACTTCATTTATGAATACGTTAAAAGTTGGTGATAAAGTACCATCGTTCTCCGCAAAAGATCAAGATGGCAATACCATTACATTAGAGGACTATTCTGGTAAAAAATTAATAGTTTTTTTCTATCCAAAAGCAAGTACACCTGGTTGCACGGCTGAAGCATGTAATTTAAGGGATAATTATAAAGAATTACAATCTGAAGGCTATGAACTTTTAGGAGTAAGTGCAGATTCTGAAAAAAGGCAGGCAAAATTTAAAGAGAAATATGAGTTTCCTTTTCCGCTTTTGGCAGATGAAGACCATACCGTAATTAATGCGTTTGGTGTTTGGGGTTTAAAGAAATTTATGGGCCGTGAGTATGATGGTATCCATAGAAAGACTTTCGTTGTTGATGGTGAAGGTATTGTAACTAAAGTAATTGATAAAGTAAAAACTAAAGATCATGCAGCGCAGCTATTAGGTTGATATTTAGTTTGTTATATGTAAAAAAGCCCATTTTAAAATGGGCTTTTTTGCTTTTATTAAGCTTAAAACCAATTAGTTATTTGGTTTCTTGATCTTCAGTTTTGCGAGTAAATAATTGCTTTTGTTTGATGATTTCAGCAATACCTTCTGGTAACATTTGTTCCCATCCCTCATCATTGTTCATCAGTTTTTTAAGAACATCTCTAGAGAAAATATGCATTACTTCTGGTTCGTAATCTATGATATCCATTACCTTGCCGTTGTACTTAAAGAACTTATATAATTCTTTCATACGTGGGTGAACCTTTACGTTGTTACTGGTCATTATCTGACCGGTATCTGCATTTTTCATTGGGTATAGATACACTTGTAAATCTTTAAAGAACAACTTACCAAATGCTTCTAGAATGCCGCCACTTAAATGACGGTAGTATTTTTCATCGAATATGTCTACCAGGTTATTTACACCCATGGTCAAACCAATTCTATTTTTGGTATAGTTATTAAAATACTCTACCAATTTATAATATTCCTGGAATTTTGAAATCATTACAGAATGACCAAGAGAACAAAGTAATTCTGCCCTGTCCATAAAATCTTGCTCATCAATTTCACCAGATGCCTTAAGGTTAGAAAGTGTTATTTCAAAAATAACGATGGTATTGTTCTGATCAACGCCTTTATCACGAATGAAAATGTCATAAGACTTCTCAAACATATCTAAATTCACCTTGGTTACGGGTCTAAAACTACCACGCAATGCCAAGATATTCTTTTTGTAAAGTACGGCGGCAGGTAAAAGGTTGTTACCGTCAGGACCGAACATTACAGCATCTGTCATGTCATTTTTAATAAGTTGTAAACTCATTAATCGGTTATCAACCTCTTTAAAGTTTGGTCCAGAGAAGTTGATCATATCAATTTCTAATGTGTCCTTATCTATATGGTCATATAGATATTTCAACATCTTCTTTGGCTTGTGATACTTGTAAAAAGCACCATATATTAAGTTGACACCAAGAATACCTAAAGTTTCTTGTTGTAGCCTAGCTTCGTTTTGCTTGAAACGAATATGAAGAATAATTTCATCATATTCTTTTTGGTTAGGGTCTAGCTGGTAACGAATACCGATCCAACCATGACCTTTATATCTTTTAGAAAAATCTATTGTAGCTACAGTATTGGCATAAGAAAAGAATAATCTTTCAGGATGGTTTTCGCGACTAATACGCTCTTCCATCAATTGCATTTCATAATGCAGCATGGTTTTTAACCTTGCTTGGGTTACATAACGCCCATCAGACTCAATACCATAAATAGCATCACTAAAGTCTTTGTCGTAGGCACTCATTGCTTTTGCAATGGTACCGGATGCACCACCCGATCTAAAGAAATGACGTGCGGTTTCTTGACCGGCGCCAATTTCTGCGAAGGTTCCATATATATCCGGATTCAGATTTATACGTAGGGTTTTTGCTTTAATAGAGGGAATATTCTCAAAAACACTATCTCTTTTTAATACCGATGCCATTTTTTACCTGTTTAGCTTTTAACAAAGTTATAAAGAATGGTTGTGACATTTGGCAATAGGTGTAAAAAAAAGGTATAAGTTTCGGTTATTGTTTTTATTCCCTTTTAAATACAGCGATCTTATAATTTTCAATAACCAATTTTATTAAAAAGGAATTAAATTTGTACTACATGACTAATAAATTACGTGTTACTTTTTTAGGAACGGGAACTTCTCAAGGTATTCCCATCATTGGCAGTACGCATCCGGTTTGCTTAAGTGATAACCCTAAGGATAAAAGATTGCGGGTTTCTGTTTTACTTTCTTGGGACAATTTTAATTATGTAATAGATTGTGGTCCAGATTTTCGTCAGCAAATGTTACGACAAAACGTGACACATTTAGACGGTATTCTTTATACTCATGAACATTCTGATCATACGGCTGGCTTAGACGATATTAGACCTTTCTTTTTTAGGCAAGGTAACATTCCCATTTATGCACATAGTAGGGTAGTGCAATCTCTTAAAAAGCGATTTGATTATATATTTCAAGAAGAAAATAAATACCCTGGTGCACCAACAGTAGATATTAATTTTGTCAATAATAATGAGCCATTTCAAATAGGTGATATCATGGTTACCCCTATAAATGTATTGCATAATAAACTACAGGTATTTGGATATAGAATCGGAGATTTTACATATTTAACTGATGTAAAAACAGTACTGCCGGAAGAAATAAAAAAAATTAAAGGTTCTAAAGTAATTGTAGTTAGTGCTTTGCGAATAGAACCTCATATTTCTCATTTTAATTTAGAAGAAGCACTTGCTTTTATAAAAGAGGTAAATCCTGAAAAAGCATACTTAACACATATTAGTCACCTACTTGGTTTTCATGACGAAGTAGAAAAAATGCTGCCGAATAATGTACATTTGGCTTATGATAATTTAACAATCACATTATAATTATGAAGAGTAAAATATATCTTTATTTATTTCTATTTGTATCCTTAATCTGTCTTTTTTTAATGGTGAGCAGTGATAAAATGTCAAAGGATTATGAGAAGAAGTCTAAGTATAATATTGAAAAAATCTCAAATTTAGAAAATCAGATAGTAGCATTAAAAGATTCGGTTCAAAGGTCGTCCTTGAAAGTGTTAGATATGCAATATTTTTCATTAGAGAATAATGATGATGCATTGGCTTATTTTGAACACTTAAATTTGAAAGATCCCGCTGGTTATGTTGCCGATAAATTATTGGAAACCAATGCTCAAAAAGGGGATAATCCACTAGTGCCTTATGAGGGGATGGAGAGTGATTTTAAAATCAATAAAATTAAAGTTCTCAACCATAAATGGATACTTACCGATTTTTCTGATGGCAAATATTGGGGAGACCTTTTAATTAAATACGAATTGAAAGATGACCTTGGGGTAGATTTTACCTTGGTAGATCACTTGCTGTATACGCGTAGTAATTAGATTTTATCTGAAATCCATTTTTTAAGCGAGTAGAAGTTTTGCGGAGCAACGCCATGCCCTGCAGGAAATTCTTCGTAAACATACTTTATACCCAAATCTTCCAATAGTTTTGGTGCCTTTCTAGCCCAGTCTACAGGTATCACTTGGTCCATATCGCCATGAGAACTGTAGAAATTTAGATTATCAAAGTTGTTGACTTTGTACGAATCTATTAAGATAGATTCATTGATGTATCCGCTTAAAGCGATAATATTTTTTACTTTTTCTGGATATGACAATGCCACTGCATAGCTAAGAATAGTACCTTGGCTGAAGCCTAAAAGATTAACATTGTTCTCGTCTAAACCATAGGTGGAACAAGCTTCTTCAATAAAGTTCTTGATTTTATCACGAGAATCTATAGCCTGGTCGTCATCGCTCCATTTTCCCTTTTCATCATCAAAATTAATGGCATACCACGCATAACCGTAAGGTTGTAAAATATAAGGTGCACGTACGGTTATTATGCATAGTTCTTCTGGTAATTCCGGAGCAAAAGAAAATAGGTCTTCTTCATTACTTCCATAACCGTGTAGCATAAAAAGAACCGGAGGTTTTTTATCGGTTAGGCTAGATGGTCTCATGATGTGTTCTAAGGATAGGGGAGCTGTTGTCATTGTATTATTTGATAAAGGTGAACCATTTTTGAAAATACGGACCTACAATAGGTACTATTTGTTCTTTGTTGCTTAATGCGCCAATAAAGCCATATACCCAAAGTACTATATAGCAAAGGTACAGACCGTAAAGAGCGTATTGGTTAAACCATACGCTAGAAAAAATGGCAAAACCATGAAACATTAAGTGCAGACCAAATGCCTGCCTGGTATGAATTCTTGCAAAACGATACTGCGGTTCGTTATTCATAGATAAGGCAATTATAGCCCCAACTATAGTTAAGTAGGCAATTATTGCCGTAGTTCTACCTGGTATTTCGGGAGATTTCTCCATTTTAATTATTTAGTACTAATTGGTTATTTGCAATGCTACCTACTACTTTTCCTTTGATTGGCTTACCAATTGCTATAGCGTTTTTACTGGAGCTAAAGATTTGATCTTCTGAAAATTCATAAGTGTCATCTGTAGTAAAAAGCGAAAGGTTTGCTTCTTTGCCTACTTCTAACTGTGGCTCTTCTATTCCGAAAACGGAACGCCCTTTCGTTAGTAAAGAAATGGTTTCCTCAGTGTCAAAAAGTTCGTTTAGAATACCGAATATGCTTTCTAGTCCTATAGATCCAAAATCAGCATGGTCAAACTCTACATGTTTTAATTCTATATTTAGTGGAGTATGGTCAGATGTTACAAAATCTATAGTGCCGTTTTTTACTCCTTTTTGTAATGCTTTTATATCTGCCGTAGTACGTAAAGGTGGCATTACTTTATATTTTGTATCAAAATCTTCTAATGCGGCATCAGTAATGACAAGGTTGTGAGCAGCTACGCTACAAGATACCTGCAATCCTTTTTTCTTTGCATCGGCTATTAGCTTCACAGAATTTGCTGTAGATATTGTAGGTATAAATAATTTACCTCCCGTATATTCCAATACAAACAAATCTCGTGCTATCTGTAATTCTTCTGCTAGTGCAGGAATCCCCTTTAAGCCTAGTTTGGTGCTGGTAATACCTTCGTTGACAATTCCTTTTCCAGATATGCTTTTATCCAACGGAAAAGAAAACACCATACCATCGAAATTTTGAGCATATTGTAAGGCTATTTTTAAAAGGTTGGCATTTGCCATTGGGTGCTTATAATCATAAAAACCCAAGGCGCCGGCATTCTTCATATCATAAAGCTCTGCCAGTACTTCGCCTTCACCCTTTACCGTTAAATTGCCTAATGGGTGTAAATTCGTTAACTGATCTTTAGCAGCATTTTTTAGGTACACAATATCAGATGCAGAATCTGGTGTTGGGTGACTACTAGTATTTAGGATAACATCTGTAAATCCGCTTTTAGCAGCAGTTGCCAATCCGTTTTCAATAGTTTCTCTTTCTTCATGTCCAGGTTCTCCAAAACTAACTCCGCTGTCAAACCATCCTAGTGATACATGTAAATCTTTAATTGCTATGACCTTTGTTTTGCCGCTAGGCTCAATAGAGGTTTCAATAGCATCTATAATACCTTTTTTAATTAAAATATCCCTCTTCTTTAGATGAAGGTTTTTAGTACTCCCATTTACTATAGTAACTGATTTTAAAAGTATATTCATAGGGTATGGGTTGTTCGTTAATAGTTATTTTAAGAATTTTTGTAGTACCGTTTCTATTAGAACAAAAGCCAATGCTAAAATAGCAAACCATTTCCAAAACTCGTTTATGGTATTGTTATTTTGGCTTTCTAAAAAGAAATTTAATACTGATGTATTACTGTTATTTTCAGGCAGCGTAGTGTATAACAACTCGCTCTCTTTCCTATCGTTATTAAAACTGATGTGCCTAATGGTATTTTCATTATGTATGATTTTGTAGATACCGGCTTCTTTAGGGTTTTCTATAAAAGTTACCTGCACTTTTTTTGGAAGCACACGTTGCTGCGGAATGAATTCGTTTGTAGCGTTTGCTATTTTAATAATATCATCTTGTTGCAATGTAATTGGTAATTCTATTTCTAAATTGCTACCGTTAATTGCATACAATGGAGGTAGCTTTAGACTATTCATACCCATATTATAAAAGGCAGGAACAATCAATGGAGAATTCTTGAAATTAGAATTTTCACTACTGATTGCCGCACTAAAGAAATAGCCGTTTTGCGTGCCTACTAAAAATGGTTCGTTATTCTGAAAAGATAGTGCTACCGGTGCTTTGGTATTAAATTTATAACGCTTTTGAACACTTGGAAATTGAAAATCTGTCACTTTCTTATCAAATACATTCTCAAATAATGGATGCGCAGTCTTTACATTTGCTATGGATATTTCTTGTTCCATAATGTTAGAAAACTGAGTTTGGTTAAAAGTAGTCGATAACTGATTGTATGAAGTAGTATCACCATTTACGGCAGGAATCAATACAAAACTACCACTATTAGTGCTTAGAGATTTTAAGGCAGTTATTAGAGAAGTCGGTAAATTTGTTATTTCATTCAGGATTACTAAATCTTGATTTTCAATTGTACTATAGTTGAGTTGCGCCAAAGTACTACTGGTAAAATTGAACTCATCATTGGTGTATATGCGATTTAAATAATCTGCAGATGTAGTTCCTATTGCCAGTACTTTAATTTTAGACTTTTCGTCAATATTAAAATAGAACTGATTGTCATAATCCAATCCTGTATCCATAATGGCAACTTTGCCTAAAATAATCTCATTTGCGTTTATGGTAAACCGTACATCAGCCTTTTTGTTTCCATCAAAATTGGCTGCTGTTTTGGCTATTAGTTTATTGTTGTTAAATAAAGAAACGGGTATGGTCTGTTCTTTAGAATTTGTGGATATCTGTGCCACTAATTCTACATTGTCATTATTGCGCTCTGCAATAAAAACGGTATCTATAGCAGTATTGGTAATGATGTCGTTGGTAGGTTTTATAAACTGAATATTAACGCCGTTGGTTGAGTCTATAACCGAAAGGTCGCCCATTCGTTTTTGAAAATCTGATATGAGCACTAAATTTTTCTGTGCTGCTGCATTATTGGTGAAGTAAGTTTTTCCCTTTAAAATTATTTCAGAAATCCCTAATTGCTCTGAACCTACAGAAAGGTTAAGCAACTCGTTCTGTATGTCTTTTATATCAACATCCTTAAATACCTGTTTATTGGTAAATAGTGTAAACTTTTGATCAGAAGGTATGTTTTCTATGAAATCTTGAATGGTGTTTTTAAAAAGGCTACCGTTGTTAATTTGCCCGTTCATGCTAAAAGAATCGTCTAGATAAAAAACAGTTTCTTTTTCTTTTAGCGCAGTTTCATTAGCTATAAAAGGTTGTGCAAATGTGAAAACTAAAGCGGCAAGTAAGCCCATTCTAGTAAAGAGCAGAAGCCATTTTTTTAAGGTGCTGCTTTTTCTAGATTCAGAAACTACTTGTTTTAAGAACTTTACATTGGTAAAGGGTGTTTTCTTAAATCGGCGTAATTGAAATAGGTGAATTAGTATAGGAATGAGTAGTAGTAAAAGACCCCAAAGAAGTTCTGGATATTTAAATTGCATTCCTATTTTTGATTAAAGCAAAGATAATTATTTTGAAATTAGAAGCTTGTGAGATTGCAACTATTATTTTTGAACTTGGGTTAGCAAAAGAAGAAATAATCTACTGCTGGCTTTTGTTCTAAATCAGTAAAGAACGATCTGATTGTGTTTTGGTCATCTTCATTAGCTACGGTGATAATAGTTTTAGAGTGTTTTACGTCTTTTAGAGCAGAGAAGTGCTTTAACCGAACACCATAAATATCTTTTCCAATTTTCTTTTCATTATCGCATACCCATTGAAAAGGAATATTTTTCTCGACAAGAGAATTGGCAATAGTTTTTCCTTTCTTACCTGCACCCCAAACTACTAGGTTATTGTTGGGTTTGTATTCTAATTTTAAAAAGTAGTGCAACTTAATATCCAAGAAGTAGTTCTGTGCATAGTGTTCACTGGTTCTAGATGTTCTATTGTCATAATCTCGCCAGTAGTGTAGGGTAGTGGTGCATGGTATACATTTTAATCCCAATTCGTAAAAACGAAAAGCAAGGTCATAATCTTCAGGGTATCTATCTGGATTAAAGGCATCACTAGCTTCAAAGTCTTCTCTATACACCATCCAACAAGGGGAGGGTATTACACATTCTTTATATATCTCATTAAAATTTTCACCGGTAGCGGTCAATTTGTTCAACCACTTCTCATAACGGTCGTATCCATCGTTTACGCCCGCTTTTGAAAAATATTTGACTTTCCCAACGGCAAGACTTCCTTTTCCTTCCTGTAATAATGACTTTGCCATTATATTTATACGATCAGGTGCCATATAATCATCGGCATCCATTCTTGAGATAAAATCGCCGCTACTATGACTGTACGCTTTTCTAAGTGCCGTTATAATGCCTGACTTATCATTTGAAAGTATCTTAAATCTATAATCTATGGTCGCAAATTTATTTGCAATTGCTAAACTGTCATCGCTTGAATTATCGTTTACGGCAACCACTTCCCAGTTTTTATAGGTCTGATTTTGGATGGATTTTAGACATTCTTCAAAATATTCGCCAACATTTTTAAAAGGAATAAGGATACTTACAAGCGGTTTTGTCATCGTAGCAAGGTAATAAATAACTGAAATTCAACCTTTTCATTTCTTTGAAAATGTTTTGAAATAACGGAGATAAAAAATAATTAAGAAAAGGCTTTATTAGATAAGAAAACCTTTATATATTTGCACCCGCATTCAGGGAATACCTGATGAGGCACTCAGGAGAAATGGCAGAGTGGTCGAATGCGGCAGTCTTGAAAACTGTTGAGGGTCACACCTCCGGGGGTTCGAATCCCTCTTTCTCCGCTTTATAAATCCCCAATAAATTGTATATCAATTAGTTGGGGTTTTTTGATTCTTCAATTTGTACGATTATTGTATTGTAATCGTTCTTCAAGGTTATTTTGTACAAGATTTGTCGTTTTCTAATACCTGTCAATAATTGAAATAAAATATTGTGCTATTTTTAAATAATGGGATTATATGAATACATGATGTTACCGGAAACTGATCAATGGAATAATCTTTGGGAAAATAGTACATATTTGACTAACCATACTACCTCCAAACGAAAGTATAACCTCTACGCTTTGTACGCTTTTTTCGTTGAAGTTGAATACGACCCGAAAACCAATAAGATATTAGGTAAAGGGCATTTTAAAACTGGGGAAGCTTTGGATAGGTATTCTGGGAGTATTGATATAAATAAGATTTAGAATT
Organism: Maribacter zhoushanensis; assembly: GCF_029350975.1. GTDB lineage: Bacteria > Bacteroidota > Bacteroidia > Flavobacteriales > Flavobacteriaceae > Maribacter > Maribacter zhoushanensis. The sequence goes on along the minus strand of NZ_JARKMR010000004.1, from coordinate 42,265 downwards.
ATGGAAGGTAAGGAGAGAGCTGAGCTAAAGAATAAGATTTTGGAATTTCTACTGCCAATAGATGGCAATCCGCACAATGATCATATTTATTCCAAGATGGGTAAACCAGTAAAATCTTTAGCTCATTTTGATATAATATTAGATGAGATAATAAGGGAAGGCGAACGTTATATTTATTATAACAAATCGGGCGGTATGTTTTACCTTGGGTCAAATAATTTTACAGAGGAGTTTTTGATGGCCGGTGGTTTTGTAAATATGTATGAGAGCGAGTTGGAAGCTGAATTACAAGCTGCTAGCATTGCTAATCAGGAACAAGCTATAAGAAATCTTACCGAAGAAAATTTATCTCTCAGTAATCAGGTAGCTAATATGAAACTTAAAACTTACTTGATTCCACTTATAATCTCAGGAGTAAGTGCTGCAGTTGCAATAATTAGTTTGGTGGTTGCTAGTAAAAGCAATTCTAATAGTAGTTCTCAATCCGAAATAAGAAATATAGAAAATAAAATAGACAGTCTTAGAATTGACTTTAAAAAGGATAACGATATTCTAAAAGATAGAATCTATGAAGCTGAAATGCTTATAGCTGTTTATGAATCGGATAGCCTAAATTGAATCAATTGATTTAGCTTAATTCTTTTCCAACTAATACCTCAGCTTGCTCAAAGAACTCTATTAATCTTCTGTATCTGAAATGATGCTGTTTCCTACAATCTACATCGTCGGATATTTCCGATTCTATCCAACCCATAAATAATTCATTTATAGTCTGTTTAAAACTATTTGGTTCTGCACTTTGAAATAAATCTTTTACGGCATTCTCTAATTTACTTTCCATAAGTATTATTTTACTGGTTAATATCTATTAATTGCATCACAAATTTAACTCCTGCTTATCGAACTATAAAACATTTTTGATTAAAATTTAAATAATATATTTGTGATGTGTATTAAATATTATGATAGTATACTTATAGTGTATATTTTTGTGATACTAAATTTATACTAGATGTATACTATAAAAGAAATTGCAAAAGTTCAAAATGTGACTTTAAAGGATCTGGCGCTGCAAATAGACATGGCGCCTAATACATTGAGCCGGATTATCAACGGTGAAAATACAACGGTCGAAACATTACAAAGGCTAGCTAGTGCATTAAATGTAGAAGTAAGGGATTTATTCGTTAGTAATGGCACCCATGGGGTAATTGAACATAAAGGCAAGACATACAGGATAAACTCTTTAAAGGAGTTAAAGATACTGGCTGTTAAATTGAAGTAGCTTGTGCTATTCGATTACTTGTAACTGAAAATAATGTGAAGTAAAAACTGCAGGTTTTAAATTAGTATGGTGAAATTGGTCTGGAATATCCAATATAAAAAAGTCAAAAAATTATCGCTGGACTAAAACTATATGAAGGGGGTGGGGTCAAATATCCTGATTTTCTTATTCGTCAGTTTGCTTGATATACAGTATATCATATCACACAGTATATTATATATCAAATTTTTGATATTTTAAATAAACACTCTAGCTAGATGTAAACTCAATAGCGGAATATGAGTTTTGATAAATTGCTCTAAATTTTCCAACTACAAAAATACCAATCTCATTGAAATATTTAATCTAATAGCTTATGATCTCTATCAAGCCAACAAATATAGAATACTGCTTGACTTCTGAAACCATGAACCCTTATTGTTCTATTTACCCGTAACTCAAATATCGTAATATCAGAAGATAGATTTTCTTTAAATTCAGGATTAGGATATTTACTTAAATCTATTACCGTGTAGCCTAAACCCGATTTATTTTTTTTGTTCTTTGTAGCAGACCCGTACACGCTTGACCATGTTTTTTCATGAATTGAAGAATTAAATCTCCAAAATTCATTCATTTCTTGCTTAGTCCATTGATGAAAACATTGGTATGAGTACTGAATAAATCTCAGAGAGGTAAAAACTAATGAATCGTTTCCTTCCACATTATTATTAAATAAAGTGGTTGCCTCTTTATTAATAAACTTTGTTGTGGTATTTAGAGTGGCACTTTTGGGGATTAAACTTTTTTTTAAATGATTATTCCCCATCAACTTTAAGATTGGTGTAGTATTCAATCATAGATTCCGCAGTAATTTCCTCTGTAGAGCGTTCCCATGGTTTCAAATCTTTTCTTGCTATTATCCAAGGGGATTCTTGATGAGTCAATTTTTCTAGATAACTTGCTGAATGCTCTCCGTAAGTATCTAAAACTTCATTTAAAAGACTATCGATCTGATTATCAAGTTTAGGTATACTCAACTCCATTTTGCTAATATCAATACTATTCTCTCTTGGAATATCAGCAAATCTAGCGTATTGAGAAGGAACAACAGGACCATGAGCCCAAGCTTCTATTCTTTCTTCAAAAAGACTTGTACCATTATAAATAGTTAGACACCATGCTTGAGAATAATATAATAATTTTTGAAGCTTCAAAGGAGATATAGTATCCCCAGCATCTATATTAGTCTTGCTTAAAATCCAGTCCGATATTTGATTTACTTTATACATAACCCATTTCCCTTTTGCAAAAGTACATAGAAAAAGCATGCAAATAATACTGCTCACACAAAAAATAAATAAAACGCATATTTTAAATAGCTTATTTTTAAATAAATAAGACTTAGTCTAAGATTTTATTTCCTTTCCCTAACCCAATTATCAATTGGAACATTCCAATAGCCTAGTACTGGAATTATAAACATTATCACTCTTGAAGGATACTTGTAGTATAAATTGAAATTCAAAGTGTCAGGTTCAAATTGGACATAGAAGCCATCCATCGATAAAGGCTTGTTTTCATATAATTCTGCATCTTTTCTTTCCTTACCTATCTCCTTTAAAAGTCTATAAAACACTTTAAATGATAATTTCTGAATACTGAATTTGATATAATCCAAATTTCAGAATTTATTCTATAATTTTAAAATCTTAAGTTCTTTTATTGTACAGTTTGTATAATTAGTAAAAAAAGTTAATTGATTTAGGATTTTATTGAAATATTAAAAACAGGGTAGAATATGGGTGATAACATATCGAAAATGTCAAGATCGGAAAGACTGAGACTTCAAGCGTTCAAGAACGTTCAGGAAAAAGAGAATAAAGACAGGTTCAGCAAGTTGACGGAAACTCAAAAAGCCAAAATACAAGCGTTCAAGAATGTACAAGAAAGAAAGAAGACTTATTTAAAGTCGAACAGTGGTAGATCCAAGTCGAAAAGATCTAATTATGAATATATAGTTATCTACCTTATTAGTTTCCTGGTTACTTGGTTACTATTTATTTTTTATCTTGAAAAAGAGGAATTTGATATCGAGTATAAAGAAAAAGGAACCACTCAGGCAACGGTGTTTAATCTAGACACTGAGGAAATTGTTGAGGAACTTTACGACGGTAGAAAAGCGGTCAGCAATATAGTGGGGTATTTAGAGTACTCTTATACTGTAAATGGTAAAGAGTATAAGTATGGTAGTTCTCTTGATGGTAAGCGTTTACATAAAGGAGATAATATCAAGATAGAATATGTAAAGGATAACCCGAATAATAGTAGAATGCTAGGTTCTTACACTATAAGTTTTTTTAGAAAGAATTTAGTGCCGGTGGTTGCCGTTTCTTTTTTGGTCATGTTCGGTATTATTTATTTACTCTCAATTTTTAAAAGTAAGGGTTATAACAGCGAAAACTAAGATAACTAACTAACTTAGTATCTTATGCAATACACAAGCAATAACTCTAGTGGAGTTCTATCTGTGTTGATTAAGAAGAGTTATAAAACTATACTAAAGCATTACCAAAGACACTTATATAGGGCAATTCTTAGCTATTGAAAGAAATAAATTAATTCAGTTGCCGGTAATTCATATAAGGCGATTTAAGCGTATAATTTCTGTTTTTGTGATAATGTGTTAATGATTGATACAAAGACACGCTTACACGTCTTATTTTAATTCGTTGAGGTCGATTGGCATAATCACCCTGTTTAGTGCCTTGGTAATTTTTATTACGGTACTGAGTTTGGTGTCTGTTACTTTACAGTTTTCAATATTACTGATTGCACTTCTTGTTACTCCCGACTCCTTACTAATGTAATTTTGACTTATGCCGTATTTCATTCGCGTAGTTTTTACGAACGCTCCAAAATCTTCAATTTCTTCTATCATTTTATTTTATTTATTTTACGCAACCATATGACAACCTATAATAAAGCAGCACAGATTGTTTTGATTTATTTATGGGTTAAAAGGTGCCGGAAACTGTAATTTTTTTATAGTTGGGTTATCTAAGAGTGATATAACATTTATTTTTATGACAACCTATATAAATACATTCTAAGAATACCTTTTAAGAATAAACTTTAAAAAGAAATTAAATCACGTGTTCAAAAGATTTTTTGAACGAGAGACATTTTCCTTATTAGTTCTAAAAATCATAATCATTCTTAAGCCTTCTCATCGCTTGATCATAAGCCTCCTTTTCATCTTGTTTTCTTTTTTCGTCTCTATTCTTTTTTTTTCTTTTCTCAACATAAAAAATCAAATCGGTCAGAGACATTTTATAACTGACAAACCATCCTCTAGTTCGTCTGGAATATTCTATTAGGAACCAGTTATCCTTAAGCTCATTTTTAAGTTTTCGAGTCTGATAATGATTAGTGAATTTTCTAATACTTGGTGATAGCTCCCATTTATCATCCACTGCGTGTGTTTTACCGTCCATTCTAGACCATAGATATAGATTAGTAATTTTACAGTAAGATTTGTCCTTTAGTATGCTTCTTATGGCTAAATGTGCTAAAAGCGTTGCTTTTTGAAAGTCTGTTTTAGGATTTTTGTAATAATCCCAAAAAATTTCCATTTTTATTCCAACCATTGGACTTTTCATTTCTAGGCTATCATATAGGTTTTTGCCCCTTTCATGGGTTTTCCAAACATTTTTTTTTTCAAGGTTAAAAAATTTAAAGGCACTAGCCATTCTTTCCTCTTCTTCCTCCCCAAATTCATAGTTTAGAGACATTAAATAAATACCGTAATCCGATATGTTGTTCAATACTAATTTAGAATCTTCCATAAATCCTTCAACCAATTGAATAGGGAAATTGAAGTATTTTTCTTTATAGTTATCTTCCATTGTATTCTCTTTTGAAGTTTAAATACCAATTATAGAAGTCATCGAAGGTTCGAACAATGATATATATTCCACCTGAACGTTCAATTTTCTTTTGATATTCCATTTGTCCATGGCTCTGATAATTATCGCCTTTAGCCTTACATTTTATTTCTATTTTGACGCTCCTTCCTAGAATGGTGGCAGAAATATCAGCCGTGCCGGTTTGTCCAGTTCCCTTAATCCATATTTTGGATCCTATGGTCCTTGTTCTGCCCAATACATCGGTAACAATTTTAGTGTTATCTATTTGTCTGCCGGTTGAATTGATTCGTTCAGCTTGAAACCCGTTATATTCGATCCAATGAATTACACATTTGGTTAAACCGTTTGATGTTTTATCAGTGTATTTCGTTTTGGGAACGGCGTAACTAGGAATATTTGGATATTTGGCTACCGTGATTTGAATAGACTTTTCCTCTAATATTTTGATTGCGGATATATTTTTCATCTGTAGAGGTCTTTAATATCCATTTTGTTCCATAAACGACCTATTTCAAGCTCCAGGCTTTTATTTTTGGCTTGATTAATCTTCAGTTGTTCCTGCAGATTATTTGCGGCATATCTTTGTAGTTTAATAGCCGTGTCGCTCCTTAATCTAAAACCGATGGCGATTACTTCGTTAAGGTCGAACACTTCTTGAATCCTTTGTTTACCGTCCTTGGCAAGTAGGCGGATTTGTACCCCTTTGACCAATCCATCTACTTTCAGACGTTTTATATTGTCCGAAAGGGTTTTCTTTTGGACTTTATAAATATTCCTTAATTGATTTCGTGTGGCAAATGGTTTGTTTTCTAGTATATTGAGGTAATCTAAATTCGTATCTTTGACCTGATCGCTCTCCAACGATTTAAGGCCAATAGTATTATTTATACTCATGGCCTTTATTTTTTTACAGGAATCAAAGATTCTATTAATTCATTTCTCTTGTAATATCTTCTAGCTCCAATGGCATAGGATATAATTTTGCCTTTATTGGTCCATGACCAAAGAGTGCTTGAATCGATTTTAAGGAAAGCACATGCTTCGTCTCTGGTCAATAGGTCATCATTTGATGACTTATTATCTAGATCTTTCTTAAGCTGTTTTAGTCGGTTTACTAATTTGTCATCGATTAAATTTCCTAACTGTTCATGTGTTAGGTCGTGAAGTAAAATTGAGTTTTTCATTACCATGGGTTTTTAAATTCATGGTAAAACTATTGCGAATTAAAATCTAAAACACTGATATTCAATTACATAAAGTTACGTGTAACTAATTGTAACTTCTGTAATTTGTATTAGTTTGTTCTGTACTTGGCAATAATTGGAAGAAGTTTTATTGAAATTATTTCAATTTCTTCATGATAAGTTTCTGGTCCTTTGTCAACATAAGCCCGAACACTAATTCTAGAGCCGATATTTTGAGTGAAAAAAGATTGAGCACATTCGTGGAAATTTTTAAATTCTCGATTGCCAATTTTCAAAACTTGTGATTCTTTAAGTTGATCAATTAAAATACCGAATTGAATACCTTTTTCCGTATTAAAAACCTCTTTCAATTCTTGTAAACATTTTGACTTATTATTTAAATTGAAAAAGTAATCTATAAGTTCTTTTTTAGAATCGATATCTTTCTCAGTTTGCTTACTTGAAATTATTATTTCTTTATTGATTTTTTTTAAAAATTTATCTATCTCATTTGTGATTGAAGTATAGTATCCTAAAGTTTTGATACCATATAAACTTATCTTTTCGTAGTCAAAAACTTTTACAAAACTGCACCCTCTAATTTTTCCTATAGGATAAAATACGCCACTTGGTAAGTCAAAATTCTCATTAAAATAAAAATGTTTAATTCTTTTAAGATATGTTTCGGAAGGGTCCTGATTCAAATTTAAGGCTAATTCATTTTTCCAATGGATCAATCCTTCATTATAGCCATTGGAATAATACTTTGCTATCATCTCTGAATGAATAATATTGCCTTTATCAGTTTTAATCGAAAGCTTAAACTCATTCAATAATTTTATCTGTGAAGAGATTGCGCTTAGCCTAAGTTTATAGTCATAACAAATCAAGCCTTCATTCCAAAACCTATATTCGTATTTGTCATCATTATCAGCTAGAAAAAAATCTAGAGCTCCCGGCAATTTACTACAGGCTATTATCGCTAAATTTTTAAAATCTTCCATCGAGAATAATTCCTTTTCGAAAGGAATATAATAGCTGTCATAACCTTCAAAAGATTCTATTTCTATTGTGATTTTAGTAAAAAGATTTTTGAATTTACTTGACGTTTGAGATTTTTGAATTTTATTTAAGTAGTCCAGTGTGTCAAATTTGAATTCTTCTTTATTGTTGTCGGTAAGTCTGTTGTAAATGTATTTGAAACCTTCTAAATAATTGTCTAAGGTATTTTTCGCTATATCGTATTGCTCTTTTCTGAATGGCTCTGCAAATGGTTCCACTGTATAATCCTGATTAACTTGGTAATCCTTTAAAGCCTTTTCAAAATCCGGATTGTAATTCATTTATCTACTTAGTTTGTTAGGGAGGTTATATTTTAAAAATATTTGATTAATTCCATAGCCATATCCTTGTTACTCTTACCTATATAATTTAAAAACATTGATTCTGAACTATGCCCTGTAACATAGATTAGATAGTTAGTGGGGATTTTTCCATAAAAATTAGTTGCAAATGATCTGCGTCCAATATGACTGGTTACAAGTTCCCATTTCTCAAACTCTCCGGTTACACTTCTCATTTTTGAAATATCTTTTTCTTTAGAAATGTTTTTTTGAATTTTACCTTGTATTTTACTTTTCAATTCTGCTTTTTCGCATACCTGTTTGATATAATCGTTATACCTCTGGTCTGATATTCTTCTAGGAAACTGACCTTTTCTCTTGTCCAGTACATTCGTAACCTTTTCATGTAAAGGAATTGTCATTAGTTTTTTTGTTTTTTGTTGTGTAAATTCTAGTAAGCTTTTACCTTCTTCTATTCTGATCATATCTGAGTTAAATCTCATAAAATCGGAAATTCTTTGTCCGGTAAAAGATGATACAATCAACCAATCCCTGGCATTGTCTAAATAATCAGGTAAATCTTTCAAATTTTCAATTTTATTAAGTTCGTCAAAGTCCAAGTATAATGGTAAACTTTTTTCTTTTTTTAGTTTCAAATCATCTAATTGAGTATGTGTTTCAATACCTAATCTTTTTGCTTGTTTACAAAATGTCTTTACAATGCCTAATTCCCTTTGCATTGTGTTTTGAGCATAGTTTTCCAAACGGTAGTAGTTAACGAACTCATCTTTAAAATCCTCTCCAATTTCGTTGATGTAGATAGTGTGACCTCGATATTCTTCTAGCCTTTGCATTTTATGTTTTATCACATTGTATTTGGTTACTGAGGATTTTGTTATTTCTCCTTCCTTGTGTTCAATGTAATAACCTATGAAGTTTACTAAATCATTTGGTATTTTAACTTTTGTAAGTTCTTTCGGGTTGTAGTATTCTTCAATAACAGATTTTAACCAATTCTTATCTAATATTTTAGAATTTGTTTTCTCAAAGTTTGTAAGAACATGATTCTCTATCTTATTTAATTCATTGTTTGTTTCAGTCTGCCTGTTTGCAATTTCAATATCTCTTACTCTTTTCAGCGAGTGTTCCTTTGTCCAGTAATGTTTTGAAACTATTAAATTTATTTTAGCTCCTAGCACGTGGTCAGTGGTAGTGTCGTTTTCTGTAGTTCGATAAAGAAGTCTAATGTTTAGTGGAGCTCTAACCTTTGTGGAACGGTATAGAAAATTAATAGACGCCATAGAATTTTCTGTTTATTCAAAGATAATCCATATGTACGATACTTGTACGGTGTCGTACAAATATATTTAAATACATACAAGCTTATTCAAATAGTATGTTTAAGGTTTAAATAAGTAAAGTATTGTAAATGTTGTACTTTAGTAGCTATATCGATATTCGTGAATATATGTATTTTTTGAGTAAGCGTTCCCTCTTTCTCCGCATAAAGTTAAGCTCAATATCATATGATATTGAGCTTTTTCTTTTTTATGATATTTTGGGTGTTATTTAGAAACCTTTAAATAGTGGCTTTGGTTGTTCTGATATTTAGATTTTAAAGTGGGGAAGCATATTATTCTCGTTTTTAATAAACAGAATTAGCTTTTGTATTTTCTTAAGATGAACTACAAAATTTAGTTTTGCGCCTTTTTTAGTACTGTGTATTTAATTTTTTGTTTAATAATATTTAATTTTGAATAAACATAATTGTATCTTGACTACGTTGAACACACTACTTTTTTAAGTTTGAAAGTACATCTCTTATTACTTAATGCTTTGGTGTTCAATTCGTTTGTTTTATTTAAAATTTAAGAGTTGCATAAAAAGAAGATAAATTTAGTATGGTTAAAGCGTGATTTACGTTCTCAAGATCATGAACCCTTACTTAAAGCTGAAGAATCTGGTCTGCCTTATTTAATTATTTATCTATTTGAGCCTTCTATAATACGTTATCCAGACACTAGTTTAAGGCATTTACGCTTTGTTTATAAATCGATAGCAACACTAGATCAAACGTTAAAAGCTTTTAATAGAAAAGTGAATTTGTTTTATGGTGAAGCAAAAGATATTTTTAAATATCTAATGGGTAATTATGATATAAACTCGCTTTATAGTTATCGTGAAAGTGGTATTCTTTTGACTTGGGAGCGAGATAAATTGGTGAAGGTTCTATGCAGAAAAAATCATGTTCATTGGTACGAGTTTCAACGCGATGGAATTTTAAGAGGTATTAAGAATAGAAAAGATTGGGAAGAAAAATGGCATAGAAAGATGCATGAACCAATTATTAAGAATGTCTATTCTGTATCTAACCTAGCGGTGTTGAATCATCCTTTTGTTTTACCTGAAAATTTTAAGGATAAATTAAAAAGTGAGCAAACTAATATTCAACCTGCCGGGGAGGTAAACGCTTTTAGATATTTAAATTCATTTGTAGTCAATAGAGGTCGTAATTATCAAAAACACATTTCAAAACCTCTTGAAAGTAGAAAAGGGTGTAGTAGGTTATCTCCATATTTGGCTTGGGGTAACTTGAGTATAAGACAAGTTTTTCAGTTTGTAGGTACTCATCCAAATGGCACCAAATATGACAAAGCTTTTTCTGCAATGTTAACTAGGTTGTTTTGGCGATGCCATTTTATTCAAAAGTTTGAAATGGATTGCTCTTACGAGAAATCTTGTATAAATAAGGGGTTTGAGTTACTGGAACACAAAAGGAATGACGTTTACATAAAAGCTTGGAAATTAGGATTAACTGGTTACCCATTGATAGATGCTTGTATGAGGGCTTTAGAGGAAACAGGATGGATAAATTTTAGAATGCGTGCCATGCTAGTTTCTTTTTTTACGTTTAACCTTGATCAAGATTGGAGGGACGGGGTGTATCATTTAGCACGCTTGTTTTTAGATTATGAACCTGGTATACATTACCCTCAATTTCAAATGCAAGCGGGAACAACAGGGGTTAATACAATACGTTTGTATAATCCTGTAAAGAATTCTGAAGAGCATGATAAGGATGGTGTTTTTATAAAAAAATGGATTCCGGAATTGACTAATGTCCCCGTAATTCACATACATGAACCTTGGAAGATGACTTCTTTAGAACAATCTTTTTGTGGTGTAATCATAGGAGAACATTATCCTGCTCCTATTGTGGATTTGGTAGAAAGTTCAAAGTTTGCGCGAGAGAAAATATGGAACCATAGAAGTGACCCTTCAGTTAAAAAAGATAATAATCGGATATTAAACACACATGTAAATCATAATTAAAGTCTACGATTTATTAATGCTTTGTCGCCAATGTAACTTCTAATACATTTAGTTTTGACCAAAAATAAACTCTGTTACAAATATACCGGTCCACAATATAGTTCTTGACCAATTTTTGTTTGACAAGGATAGTAAAGTTGAATCAGTAAAATTATTAGTGGTAATACGTTGATGTAGCGGTACAAAAATTAACATTGTTATGAGCCACACAGTTATTATAGCTATAAGTTTAGCCAATTGATAGATTTCTGTATTGATAAAACTAAAATAAATTGAAAAAATAAGTTGTATGGTCATTAAGGGGCCTACTATAACTGCAATTAGTTTCGTGTATTTTTTATGCCATATGACTAAATAATCTTTTGAATAGTATAAAAAGCTTGGGTAGAAAATTAATTGAACTATCCAAATTAATATAACTAAGCCAAAATCAACAAGTAAGTTACAAGTTGCAATCATTTTAAATGCTTGGTTATTTTTGAACTTAATGGCTTAGTTGTAGAATAGAAATAATCAATTAAATCACCATTCTTGTTGATTAAATATTTTTGAAAATTCCATTTAACGGTTGAGCTTTTTTTACCATTTAACTCTTTTTTAGTAAGCCATTTATATAATTCATGCTGGTTACTTCCTTTGACATCAACTTTTTCTGTTAGTAAAAAATCTACGCCATAATTACGTTCGCAAAATGAAACGATTTCATTATTTGACCCAGGTTCTTGACCACCAAACTGGTTGCAGGGTATACCTATGACAATTAAATCCTCAAAGGTTTCATATAGTTTTTGTAGTTCTTTGTATTGACTGGTGAAACCACATTCTGATGCCACATTGACGAACAGAACATACTTGTCTTTAAAGTTTTTTAAATCAACATTTTCACCAATAATGGAGTTGATTTTTAAATCATATATGGATGATTTAGTTTCAACTTGTTTGGCAGAACTAAAAATTTTGGCTTTGAGGATTTTTTTCATTTATAATTAAAGTAGCGATGGGCAATTATAGTTTTAAATAAATACTTCCGTTTGTTGTTTGTCTGTGTGATTTCTAAGTTTTTCTATACTAGATACCCGTTACTTTAAATAATTTTGTAATTCGGCAACTTTTGAAGCTTCGTTGAAAACACCACCATAAAAAGAAGTTACGGTAGCAGATGTGTCATCTTTTATACCACGAGACGATACACACAAATGCTTAGCGTCAATTATTACCGCAACATCTTTTGTATCTAGTATATTGCTTAATTCGGCTGCTATTTGGTTTGTTAAACGTTCTTGTACTTGAGGTCTTTTGGCATAATACTGAACAATTCTATTAAGTTTAGATAGCCCGATTACCTTACCTGATGATATGTAGGCAATATGTGCTTTGCCTATGATTGGTACAAAATGGTGTTCACAGTTAGAATAGAAGGTAATATCTTTTTCAACCAACATTTGATTGTATTGATATTTGTTTTCAAAAAGAGCAATTTTAGGTTTGTTATTTGGGTTTAAACCAGAGAATATTTCTTCTATATACATTTTAGCTACTCTTTTTGGAGTTCCACTTAACGAGTCATCGTTAAGATCAAGTCCCATAACATCCATTATTTGAGAAAATAAACCTTCAATTTGTATCTTTTTCTCTTCATCTGACAATAAGAATGCATCTTTTTTCATGGGTGTTTCAAGACCTGTGTATATATGGTCGTCACCAATTTCTTCGTCAGAAAATCCGTTTAGATTATTTTCTTTAATAAGGGTATTCAACATAGTTTCTTGGTGTTTCATATAATTTTATCTTTAATTCTAATTGTTCTTCAATGTCTTGCCTTAATATTTCATAAATAACAATGGCTATGTTTTCAACGGTAGGGTTTAATGTTTTAAACTCTTCTGTGTCTAAGTTTAAGTTTTTGTGATCAAACCTCTTTAAAATTTTATCTTCTATTAAATCTGATAAGATTTTTGTATCTATTACATAACCGGTTTCTTCATCACAATACCCAATAATTTTTACCTCTAATTCGTAATTGTGACCGTGAAAATTTGGGTTGTTACATTTTCCAAAAATCTCCTTGTTTTTTTCTTCGCTCCATTTGGCATTATGTAGTCTATGCGCGGCATTAAAATGTTCACATCTTGTAATCGCTATTTTATTCATGTAATTATATTTGTTCTAATGAGGGATAATTAAAGGCTGAATTCGAATGAATTTTATCTTTAAAAATTCTCCATGTGTCCAATTTTAATAGATAGGCTTTAAAAATCCATATATTGAAGACAATGGTGACGGTTCAATGCAACATATTTTTAAATGTCTTAGAACATTTCTTTAATTTTAAATTCCTGTATCTACTCTTCCTTTTAATCTTTTGTCTATTCTTTTTTTCTTTACGGTTAAACGTTTCATAATATCCATAAGACTAACATCTTTTTTTTTCTTATAAATCTCGTTAATTGCTAAAATTAATCTTTTGGCTTCTCTAGAGGCAACTACTCTGTCACTAGTAGACATGTGACTCATTTTTGCATTTTCAAATATTTGGGCTTCTTTTAAAATATCCATTTTATTAATGTTTAATCTTATTCAAAATTAATTAAACAAAATAGATTTTCAAAAGAAAATGATATTTTAACTCCTAGTTGATTGAAATATTGGAAATTGATATTTGTATAATTCTTACTTTAAAGTCATTAATTTCACTTAAATTGAAAGCTCTTTTATCAATTAAATAATAATTCAATCAATAGTTTTCTCCTAGACGATGAGTATAAATAAAAAAGCTAAAATTCATGAAAGGGAAAAAGAGAGATTAGCGCTTCTTGATTCGTATTCTATTCTAGATACTTTGCCGGAGAACGATTATGATAATCTAACCAAACTTGCAGCAGAAATTTGTCAGACGCCCATTTCATTAATCACCTTGCTTGATGATAAGCGTCAATGGTTTAAATCTCACTACGGTCTAGGTGTTTCAGAAACTCCTATAGAAGATGCTTTTTGTGCACATGCCATTGTTAGTGAAGAGTCGATCTTTATTACAGAAGATGCACGCCAAGATGAACGCTTCTATGATAACCCATTGGTTACTGGCGACCCTAATATTGCTTTTTATGCAGGTATTCCTTTAAAAACGGCTAACGGTCTTCCATTAGGTACCTTATGTGTAATAGACAGTAAGCCCAGAAAATTAACCGATAGCCAGAAAGAATCTCTAAATATTCTTTCTGAACAGGTCATTAACTTATTAGAACTAAGAAAGAACAAATTAGAATTAGAAAGAGCACATAAGAAATTGAAGAAATTCTCTAAAAAATTAGAGAAAAAGGTTTTTCAACGAACCAATCAGCTGGAAATCAAAACGATTAAGTTAGAACTTATGATTAATGATTTGGAATCTTTTAACCATATCTGTAGTCATGATTTGCAAGAGCCTCTGCGCAAAATACAAATGTTCATTTCTCAGGTTAGTGATAATGAGTTTAATAATCTGTCAGAAGCCGGTAAACATAAATTAGAGAGAATTGATAGGTCTGCAGCTCGTATGAGAGACCTTATTCAAGATTTGTTAACCTATGGTGCAACAGAGACTATTGATAATAGTTTAACAACGGTTTCCTTAAAGGACTTGGTCTTAGATGTAAAAGATGTTTTAAGCGAAGAACTTAAGCAGCACAAAACGGCATTACGGATACCAAAAGACTGTGAAATTACGGTGAGACCTATACAGTTTAAGCAGCTGTTGTTTAATCTGTTCACTAACGCTATTAAATTTACTAAAAAGGAAGACAAACCTGTAATTAAGGTAAGTGGCAAGATTGTAAATGGTGCTGATTACCCTGAAATGGATTTAGCGGAAGACAAGCGTTATTCTAGAATTATGGTATCTGATAACGGTATTGGGTTCGATCAAAAATATGAAAACAAAGTATTTGAAATTTTTCAGCGTCTACATAACGATGAAGAATATCAAGGTACCGGAATTGGACTCGCCATTGTAAAACGTATTGTTACTACCCATAACGGTCAAGTTAGGGTAGAGAGTTCTTTAGGTAATGGTGCTGTTTTTGAGATTTTTATTCCCCTTGCAGATCAAAGTGTTTTAAAATAATCTTTTACTTCTTTAATATGCTGTTCTTTGGATTCGGCGCTCAACCAGCTGGCTTCAAATCCGTTTATGGCTAACTGTTCTATTTGCGCTAAACTTAAATTAAGGGCTTTTGCCGTTTGGTAGTAGTTCTCGTTCATATACCCACCAAAATAAGCAGGATCGTCTGAATGTATGGTGGCTACAATTCCCTTCTCAAGCATGGTGGCAACCGGATGTTCTTCCATCTTTTGAATGACTTTTAAAGCAACATTACTGGTTGGGCACAGGGTCAATGCTATTTTCTCCTCTACCAATCTTTTAACCAAAGCTTCATCTGTTAGGCATCGATTACCGTGGTCTATACGTTCTACGTTCAATACATCTAATGCTTCCCAAATGTATTCTGCCGGTCCTTCTTCACCTGCATGGGCAACTAACTTATACCCTTGTGCTGCAGATGCCTTGAAAACTTTTTCAAACTTGCTTGGCGGATTTCCCATTTCTGATGAGTCTAAACCAACACCATCAATAATGTCTTTAAAAGGGATTGATTCTTCTAAAGTCTTGAATGCATCTTCTTCGCTTAAATGACGCAAATAGCTCATTATAAGTTTGTAAGATATATTTAGTTCATTTTTAGCCTTTTCCAAAGCACGGTATATTCCTTTTATAACTACTTCAAAAGAAACGCCTCTTTCCGTATGTGTTTGAGGGTCAAAAAAGACCTCTACATGCTTCACATTTTCACTATGCACTTTGGTCAAATACGCCCATGTTAAATCAAAGAAATCTTGCTCGTGTAATAATACTTGAGCACCTGCGTAATAGATATCTAAAAACTCTTGTAGGTTATTAAATTTATAAGCCTCTTTAACAGATTCTATGGAATCATATGGCAAGGTAATATTGTTTCTTTTCGCAATCTCGAACATTAACTCAGGCTCAAAGCTACCTTCTAAATGCAAATGAAGTTCTGTTTTTGGTATGCCTTGAATTATAGTTTGAAGTTTTGATGATTCCATTTGTAAGAGATTTTGCTTTTTTGTGGTAAGTAGGTCTACTTATTTTTGATAAACTTACTTATTAAACTTGATATTAAAGAACGGTAAATGTTTTAGCGTCTTTTTTTGATTAATTATAGATTTGAAATTGATAATGTTTAAGCGTTATAAAACATACTTGTTGTAAATATCGTCTAACTCTTTTGCAGGATCTGTACTTAATCCGGATCGGGTAGTGGAGCTTTGTATTACCGTACTTCTGCAAGCAGTTAGCCAACCAAAACGGTCATTTAAATCTAATTTACCTATGGGTCCGCCAGCTTCTTTTCCCACACATATTAGTTTCCAGGCTTTCAAATATTCATTTAATATCTCGTATTCTATTTCAGGAGAAAAAGCCTTTAGTTTTTCTTCATTGATATGATATTTGATATCTAGAAATTTTGTTCGTTTACAGAATAATATCACACCAACATTGAAGAATTCTTCTCGTTCAACTTTAGGTACTATTCTCACTATCGCAAATTTAAATGTGTGTCTATCTTGCATCTTCAGCTTCTTTTACTAAAACATCGATCATAGATAGCTTAGTGGTTATAAATTGAATGTATGCAGTTCTTTTTTCATCCGCATTTAAAACATCAGATTCACTCGTTAACCAATCTTCCGGTATGTTTGAAACAATTTCAGTTACTTTCTCCGGAGTAATGAATTTTTGAATTTCTGTGGCAGCATCGGGTAGGGCAGTGGCTTGTTTTAAAAGCACGTGGTCTTTTATAAACGGAAATGTTCTGGTAAGGTGACTTTCCCAAGTTTCCCAATTATGATGAAAGTAGAAACTTGCCCCATTATCTATGACCCACAATTCATTGTGCCAAAACAAGAGATTGGCATTTTTAGCGGTACGGTCTATATTACTAATTAAACTGTCTAAGATCACAACTTTAGATGCTGTCATGGCATCTGCCGTAGAAATTAAAGGGTCAAAGGTAATTGCCCCAGATAGAAAGTGTAAACCAAGGTTAAGTCCTACACTAAACTTCAATAAATCTTGAATTTCTTCGTCAGGTTCTGTCTGTCTAAAAGAATCTTCTAAGTTCATAAAGACCAACTCAGGTACTTTTAAACCAATGGCACGTGCCAATTCACCACCAATAAACTCAGAAATGAGCGATTTTTTACCTTGCCCAGAGCCTCTAAACTTCAATACATACAGAAAATCATCATCGGCTTTTACAATGGCGGGCATAGAGCCACCTTCGCGTAAGGGCTGTAAATATTGAACAACGTCTACTGTTCTAATATCAAGTGCATTCATACTGCGAAGATATAATTTGTAGTGTTATCTATGCCTTGGTCTAACTAAATAACATTGATTACTTTTTCTAAAATATAATGTGTGCCACCAACAATAATAGCTATTAAAGAAATAATATTAAAACGAAATAGCGTTGCTTTACTGTTATTTTGGAACTTTTTGTTTAGATAAAAAACATCGAATAAAATAAATATTAGTGCAATAATACAGCCAACGATTGTGCCTACTTGTACTAAAGCCCATTCATATATCATACTTGCAAATGAGAACTTTTCATCGTCAGATTTTGGTGGTCCCCCTAAAACTATGCGCATATGTAGAAAACCCAAAAGTATGGCTATAATAAACCAGCCGAGGTAAGTAAGTATTCGTTTTACCATACATGGTTAACGCTTTTTAATTCGCTTTGTTATTACTCTACTTCATTTGCTAATGGAGAAATCATAATGTGTGCTCTGTGTGTACCGGGATTCATGATCCATGGGTGATTTGGTGCTGTAGGAGTCTCAGGTAACCCAATTGATGCAGATGTGGCAAAAGGTGTGTATATAACATAACGTAGCTTGGCACCGTCAACTTTAGAGGTTTCTACATCGTACATTGTATTTTGTCCATAATAAATATGCAAGGCAGAGCCTTGGGTTATATTAATTTTACCAGATTTTACTTCGGCCTCTCTAATCGCAAATATTTCATCTGCTGATTTGCCTTCGGCACGTAAAGCTCTACCTCTTGCCATAAAAGGGTCTAGGTCTTTATGATAGCAAGCAGCGTTGAAACCATCTTTCTTTGGGTCGTCCGCAAGAACAATATATTCGCTATCACCTTCTTTTAACGTAACAAATTCACCCGCCATATTATAACCAATTACTTTAGTGGTAGCTCTACTTTCTGCAGGTGCTGCCATTAGGGCTGTTGCTATCAAATCTTCATCTGTAGATATAGGCTTTAATTTTTTTTCGATTTCAGAGACCACTTTTGTAGCTGTTTCTGTTTTTAAAACTTCTGTATCTGTAGTTTTTGTTTTGTCGGAAGAGTTACAGGAAATAATTAATACAGTAAATAGAAATAAGGCTATTAGGTTTTTCATGATAGGAAGGTTTAATTTACACTAAAATACGAAGAAATAGCATTAAATAATACGAACGTATAAAAGCAATGACAATACTAACGTACCTAAAGTTAGTATTTATTTACCTACACTTTTCAAGAAAAATAATTTCGATTCCTTTTTATTCTTTTTGAAGTGTAAAGGATATAACGAATAGCTTAAAATTTTTGATAAATACCTACACTTAAAGCAGCTTGTTTTGCCACATTGTTACCAAAAAAGGCACCACCTATACTTGCCGATACGCCAAAAGTATCTGTAATTTCACCTATGCCTTTAAAGCCAAAAGCTCCATATTCTTGGTCGTTAACATATAAACCATTTAAGATGTTTTCAACTGGTAATTGTATAGCTCCATTTTCAAGCGACTTTACAATGTCTAAAAAACCTACAAGCCAAATATGATTAGATATTTTATAGCCAACTTCACCGCCTAATTTTAAATTAGACGAGTAGTCATTAGTTCTAATATTTGCTCCAAGAAAAGTCTGTATGTACGTTTTTGAAAAACTTTTGCCAGCCAAAATTAGTGGTGTAAAGGTGAATGCATCATAACCAGTTCTTATTCCAGAATTAGAATTATATGTTGCTGTATTTGCTTCTACAGAAAACTGCCCAGATAGTAACCAATCTTTTTTCATGAAATTATGCTTTACACCAATTTCAATATTCCCCAATGCAGTTGTATTAAAATCTGGATTGCTAGAATTCTCAAAAGCATCAATTGAAATTAATTTTAAAGGTAAATTTACAAGTAAACTAGTTTTGTTCGATAAGCCATATTCTCCATAAAACTGAATAGTGTTATCTGTTATGTCTCCAGGTGCACTGTAATCTGGGTCACCGAATAAAGTATCGTAATTAGAGATGCTTGTAAACGACAGTTGGGTGTACACTTTTCCTTTTTCTTGTGTCCATGGGCTTTGCGCGAATATGGAAAAACTTACGAATAGGAATATAACGACAAAACTACTTTTCATAACAATTGCTTTAGAAACCTATTAGTTGTAAAAATTATTGAAAACTCTCAATTAAGTTTAAAATTAATTCAGGTATGGGTTTTATAATACAATTTTAAAATGCTTAATAAACTCAGTTTATAGATTTTGATCAAACTTTTTTATACCCTTTAGCTAATTTTTTAGCAATCATTTTATCCATTTCACTTTTAGCAAGGTCTTTATTCTCAAACTCTTTAACTCGGTTTTGAGGCTTGTTTCCAATTCTACCAAATTCTATCTCAATATTATTTTCTATTTGTTTTATCTGCCAAAATTTTGAGCTTGTTCCCTCTATAAATTCTAGTCTTATGAATTCTTTGGTAGCTGTTGAAATAATTTCTTTTTCTTCTACTTCTATTGTTATAGGTTCTTCAGCTATTTCATTATTAGATTTAGCTTTTTTTAAATCAATTAATTCAGGTTTTTTAACTACTCTTCGTTTTGGCTCAATAGGTTTATCAGATTTTAAAGCACGTTCTATTTCAGAAAGAACGTAATCGGGATTTAATAACCAATCTTTTGCGTACACTAGAGTTACCTTCCATCCGAAATTCGATAAAATTGATGGTCTTAAAACATATTGTTCTAAAATATCGTCATTATTATAATGCTGTTCATGGTCAATTAGAATTGCTAAGTTTCTATCTGGCTTATGCTTTAAACTAACTGCTAAATCACATTTAAAATTAGATTGTCCTACTGCCTTTCTAACTTCATATCCTTTTGCTAGTAAAGCACTTTCAATCTGCTTAACTAATACATGGCTCTGTGTATTGCTAACTGCTTCGTCTATTTTATTAAGACCATCTAATATTGTGTTTGCACTTCTAAGAGAACCTTCAGAAATCAATTTAGAATAGCTTAAGAATTTTTTAAAGTAGTTTGCACCTTCATTGTAATCATTAGTAATTTCATGAGGTAAAATTGATGAAACCACCATCATATGCATTTTTGACCTAGAGAAAATTACATTTAGTCTTTTTTCACCGCCTCGTCTATTTATAGGTCCAAAATTCATATACATTTTACCCTTCGCATTATGGGCGTAGCAAATACTCATAATAATTACATCTCTTTCGTCACCTTGAACGTTTTCTAGGTTTTTAACGAATAAACCATTAAACTGGTCATCTTCTTCTTTTTGGTATTCTTCTTCTAGTAAAGCATCAAAAGCTAGATCCTGTGTTCCTAAAATTTCTAATGCATTCTCAATTTCACCTTGTTGCTCCATAGAAAACGCAACAATACCTATACTTAGTTTTTTATCATTAACCAGTAATTCACGTACCAATCTTGCAATATATCTTGCTTCATCTTTGTTAGATCTTTTTTCATATAAACCATTTTCCAAATAGTGATAGCTTATACTTTTCTGTAAGTGGTCGTCTATATTAATAGTATCTTCAGGGCTTGAAATACCAACAGTTTCTTCTATCTTATTACTAGATTTATGAGCGTCTGGTATAGTTAATAGAGAACGGTTGTAGAATGCTGCGTTACTAAAGCTAATTAGACTTTCTCTTTTGCTTCTATAATGCCAGCCAAGCATTACGTTAGAAAGTTTTCGTGAACTTTGATTTAAAATGCTATCGGCATCTAAGGAAAAACCTATTTCTTCTTCTGCATCGTCTTCTTCTAAATTGGTATTTGAACCAAAGAAATTTGTGGGCGGCATTTGCATTTCATCACCAACAACAATAATCTGTTTTGATCTAAAAAGTGCAGGCACACCTTCTTCTAATGTTATTTGACTAGCTTCATCAAAAATAACAACGTCAAAAGTATCTTGGTCTATCGGCACAATGTCCGATACACTTAAGGGAGACATTAGCCAAACCGGTTTAAGAGTAGTCATTATTTTATGCGCTTCATTATTAAATAATTCGCGAACAGATTTATAACGCATGCTTTTACCGAATTCATTTTCTAAAATTCTTCGGGCAGATTTTAAATTTTTCTTCTCATATTTTTCATCTTCTGTTAGCTGAGCCGCAGTAGACTCGGTAATTCTAATTTGATTTAAAAATTTAGAAACTATTTCGCTTTTGATAACCTTTACATTAGATTCAAAATATGATTCTAGTAATTCTTTTATATTCGAAATTGCTCCTTCAATATTACCAGCTTCTAAATCGTTCGTTTGTGGATATTTTTCCATGAGATTTAGAAAATTTCCGTAAGCAAAATGATAAGAGAATTCTGCACTTGTCCATTTTTTATTCAGAATTATCTCCTGAAAGTTTTCTGGTAGTGTTTTTAATTTTTCAAGAAAATTTTTGAACGAAGAAAAATGGTTTAATTCTAATTTAAGAGTTTCATACTTTATGGAAATAGATTCAATTTTAATAGAAGGCTCCCCGTTAAATAGATTGGATAAATTATTTTTTAATTGAATAAATGTTTCTTCAATATAACTGTAAAAAGTAATTTCTTCAAAATTTTGATTTGCACAGAATTCTGTAATTAACTCGTTACTTTTATTTTGAGAATGTAGTAACCATTCTGTTTGTTCCTTAATGTCTTTAATTCCATAAGTAGCTACTAGTTCATGCTCAAAAGATTTGATGTCACTTTTACATTGATTTAATTGTTCTAATTTTTTTATAATACTGTCTAAAGAAGGTTTTACTTGGTGAGCATCAAAATTATAAAGTTGCTTTATTTCATTTTTTATTTTATAAAAACCGAGGTTCAAAAACTTAAGGAAGCCACTGTTTTTTGCTTTCCAATTTTCTACTAATATTTTAGAATCTTCTAAACTTAAATTAGAATTCCAGTTGTTGTTTTCTTGCTCTTGCTGGTCTAGATTAAGAAGTAGTTTTTTGTGTTCTTTAATTTTTAAAATCAGGTCTTTACCATTATTGCTGCTAGCATCGAATATGTCTAGTTTTCCTTTTTCGTATATAGGACGTAATTTTTTTGCAATGTCTATTCTATCTTCAACCTCAGAAATGGTAAAATCTTCAAGTGCTATATTGCTAGCCATTTCAGCATCTTCTAAAAGAGCATCTAGTTTATATTCTAATTCTTGAATTTGGTCATTAATAGTAGTCTTATCAGTGGAATATAAAGATTTATTTAGATGGCTTATTTGGCTTTCGCTTATATAATTGCCTAAACCCTTTTCTTGTATAAGTTGTATCCAATCTTCTAACCAATTTAAATTTTCTTCTAAATATTTAAAGGAAGGCAAATCTCTGTACTCTCTTTCAGATAAACTTTCTTTACCTTCTTTGTGTTGCAAAATAGTTTTTACTAATTCATAAGCAGGGTTGTCACCAGTTGACATTTCTTGATGATACTTTTGAATTAAGTTTAGTTCTTCTTGAATTTTTTGAACTACCTCTGTTCGTTCTTTAATTAACCTTTCTTTATTATCATGTTCTTCGGAGAAGCCTTCGTAAGTTCCTTTGAGGTTTTGTATGAATTCTTTTTTATCAGATTTTGTGTCGTGAACTAGTATGCATAAATCATCTAATTCCCTACTTTTTAATCTATGGTAAACAACATCTAAAGCAGCACGTTTTTCACAAACAAAAAGTACCTTTTTTCCTTTAGAAATGTAATCTGCAATTAGGTTTGTAATTGTTTGAGATTTTCCTGTACCTGGTGGTCCTTGAATAACATAACTTTCACCAGACCTAGCATGGCTTACTGCTGTGTTTTGCGTTGGGTCTGATGATATTATAGGAAAATCATTAGCGATATTTCTTAGTTCATTTTTTTGTTTAGTACGCTGTGGTATTTCGCTAAACAATTTATTGAATACATCGTCTTGTACTTCAGCTTCAATAATGTGATTGTAATCTCTTACCAAAGACATTTTTCTATAATTAAAATTGCCGATGGTCATGTTGGTAGTGTCAATTTCCCAATTTAAAGGATTAGACTCGCCTTCCTCATCATGAAAATAAAATGAACGTTCTGTATCCGCTACTATTTTTTGAGTAGATGGCATTAAATCTTCATTAATAAGATATTCTAATGCTTGATTTTTATGTTTTATTCTCGATTTAAAAATTTCTAGACCTAAAGGTTTAAATTGACCAGATTCGTAAGAGTAATCTAAATTTTTTAAGTTAAAACCTGCAGACCGTCTATTGGATTTTTGCTTTTTTAGATTTAACTTTTTACGAGCCTTAATCTGCATTAATTTTATTCTAGGCTTCTTGTTTAAATATATACGAACACCTGTTCCGCCTTTTTCAATTTGGGTTTTTAAATTTTCTGTCAAATCTTCAATAGAAGACTCTTCTAAATCAACAAAGTCGGGTAATATAATTCCAAAATTATCATTGAAGTATTGAGAAAGAACAGGATTTACTTCTGCTACGAGATTTTGAAATTCAAGCGTGAATTTATCTTTTACACCTTTCTTTTTTAAAAGATTTGTTTTTAATAATAAAAAAGGTGACCTGATTTTTTCTTCCGGATTTTCTTTAAAATTATACCAGTTAATATATGCCAAAACAGTTCTTTGAGGATTAAAACCAAATTCGTTATTATTTTTTCTAGCCTCTAGTCTAATCTTATTGATTGATGCAGGTAAATACTTGTTTGTTTCGAACTGTAAATATTGATTTAGGTCTATTTGTTTTTTGCTTTTTACCTTTTTTTCGATTTCATTATTCCATAGAAGTAAATCTTTTTCTTTAATGTTTTTATGGTCCAACAAATGAGGAATAGAGGAGATGGTTAGGTTAACAAATCTGTCTTTATCTTTATAATAAAGTAGATTGTTTCTTCTACTCATATCATAAAGTCTATTCTTAAGTTTATTTAATATCCAATGACTACGCTTAGAGGTGTCTAGGGTTTTAAAACCTTCTGTTTTAGTAAGGTCAACTATATTTTCTGGATTTACATCTCTGTAGTTTTTAATACGTAATAGTACTTCATGAAAATCTTGAATTCTATCTTCTCTGTATAATTCAGTCATATTAGAAATTAATTCTAATAATGACGGGTGTAATGTTTTATTTAAATAATAAAGACGATGTTTGTTATTCACAAATTGTTCTAAATCATCTTTTTCATTGAAGTTTAAACCAAATGCAAGTGAAGCAAAAATTAAACCTACACAATAAACTTCTGTTACAGGATCATAGTGTCCAAATGATTCTTCCCAACTACGGTATCCTAGAAAATAAACCGGCTTGTTTATGCCTGTAGTAAACTCTTTTAAAATATTTGTATTTTCATAATCAGAATACCCGTCATTTACTTCTATGGTTTGTTTGTATTCATTACTAACTGCAATAGAAGTTTTCTCCGTACTTTTTTTAAAAAGATTTTTTTTAGAGATACATATTTCTCTTTGGCTCTCTTTAGTCTGTAGAGCTTCTGAATTATAGATTACTTTTTTAGAATCGTTTAGTTTTAAGACCTTATTTTGCGCATGAATATTGGCAATATATTGAGTTAAAGGAATAGTGAAAGATTCAAAATCTTGTGATTTTAAATCTCCGTGGTCTTGTATTTTAGTTAGTAATTCACTAAAAGATGATTCTTTCATTTCCCTATTCTTTGTATAAGCTTTCTCCATCACCTTCTCTAATGTTTTGATAATCCTCTAAGATTTGTGATTGAATTTTTTTAAGCTCTTTTTGATTAAGTTTTAATTCTTTTTTTACAACTTTGACATAATCTTTATTTATGTCTAGTAATTCTGAAATTTCCATCGTATGCCCTAATGGTAGCAGTTCTAGCTCATTATCTGCTCTAGTAAAATCTAGTAAAATATAGCTTAAGTAATTTTTGCAGTTTACATGCATTTCACTTATAAAATCTTTTATCTCAGTAAGACTAAAACCAGACTTTTCTTTACTATAATTGGCAAAATATTCATGTGCTAAATTTTGGGTTAATTCTGTTTGCATCCATTTAGGTTTCAGAATTAATTGTATTAATGACAATGAAATATCTTTTAATTTGTGTTGCTGAAATAAATCTAATTTATTTAAATCTAGACTGCCTTCTACTAATTGTTTAATAGCTACAATTTCTTTTTCTTC
The DNA here is from genome assembly GCF_029350975.1 of Maribacter zhoushanensis. Lineage (GTDB taxonomy): Bacteria > Bacteroidota > Bacteroidia > Flavobacteriales > Flavobacteriaceae > Maribacter > Maribacter zhoushanensis. The sequence continues at coordinate 16,686 of NZ_JARKMR010000004.1, read as the reverse complement.
TAAATTTTCAGCTTTTTGATGTAGCGCTATTGACCTTATGTAAGATTCTGGGTGTGTTGACCTTTCTGTTATTAAGTCTTCATCTTCAGATATTATTTCCATGGCTTGTTTAAGGTAGCTACTTGCATTTACTTCACTTAAGCCTGTCTCTAACTTAACAAGTGTAGATATCATACTTTCTTTTTCTGCGCATACATTAAAGGCGCAACTATCACAAAACAGTTCTAAGTATAACTTAAACTTTCTAAATGTTTCAATATACGCGTCATCGCTATTTACATCTGCAGAAAGTGCATCTATAATTCTTTCTGTAACCTCATAAGCTTCATTATCCATTTTAGAAAATAGGTAATGACCAAGCTCATGGCCTAAAAGTGCTTTTTGCTCGTCAGAATTTAAAATATTCAAAACGTTTCCACTAAAGACGATATGAGCTTCATTTTCAATGATACAAATGCTAGTATTTAGTTGTACGCTGTTTTGTTCTTGATAAAATGTTACTTGTGCATCAATTTGTAAAGCGGAACAGACTTCATCACTTATGGTATATAAGTTTTCATAATCAGTTCTTTCAAGTCTAAATGTGTTTTTAAGTATAGATGTTTTTACTTCTTTCTTTTGGTCCGTTTTTATCTTTTGGTTTGCAAACCAATCCCAAGTTTTCTTTCTCGATTTAAAATGATCTTTAAGTTTTGTGTGAAAATCATAAATCTCAATTTTAGAGGTAGATGTCATTTTATTTTAAATTAATTTTAAAATTTACATTTATTGGCCATACTAGTGTTTAATGGCTTTTGAAAATGATATATAAAAGAAACAGAGATATTTAGAGAATGTTGTAAAATGTTCTGATTTTGTTGAAAAATATAAAGGATATTTACATTAATCACAGTTTTAGAATATTGAACAATAAAACCTCATAAACCTTCCAAAATCTAAAAATTATTTAAGGCTATTTTATTTTGTTATTAAAAAAAAACTGAATTTCTTATTGTAATTTATTTTGTGATAATTAATAAATTATAAGTAAAAAAGATAGATTTTTTTACTAAGCTCCATTCATATCTTGTGCCGCTGCCCCAAATAACGCTAAATTGGCAAATACAAATAATAGTAAAATAATACCAATTAAAGAGATAATCAGACCTATAATAGCCAAAGTTCTGGGTTTGCTAAAAATACCAATAAACGATAGTATTAGACCTAAAAACCAAATGCACCAACCTAGTATAGGAACACAACCAATTATCAATCAAACTATAGAAATTACAAAGCCAGCTGTGCCTATGCTGTTTGTTTCTTTTTGCTGATTTATAATTATCGTTTGTCCTTTATTGTTTTTAGACTCTTCATTTTGCATTTGGTTCGGTTTTTTAAAATATGCTTATTAATTAGCGGTGGTTGGTATTTATAGATATAAAAATTATAGTAACCCCATTTTAAATGCTAAGGTTTTAAATTTTTCTACCAAAATAAGAATTTATATCCGATGAATTATCTGACATTAAAATGTAGTATTAACAAGTTTGTTAATAAGGTTAAAAAATGTTTGGTTGAAACTAATTTTAATATCAATTATTAGCTAATAAGAGTTTATTCAAATTCTTAAATTCAACTAATCTTTTTTATTAAGACTTGAGATGCTATAAATAGTTGATTCTATTCTTGTTTTAGTTCCCAAAAAAATTTTTTTTTTTATTGTATGGGTTTAATTCTACTGATTTTTTATATTTCAATTGCTATTCAAGTTTAACATAAGTGCCTGTAGTTTTTTCTGTTTTGAAAACTTTTGTAGTTGCAGTTTTATCTTATAAGTTACAAGAAACTAATTGTTTTGCGAGAAGGAATGTGGACAATATATTTTTCATAGTCTTTGATGTATTTTAGATTTTATTGGTTATTATAATTCAACTACGCTGCGTATATTTTCTTCTAGTACGTATAAATTGATATCTAAAATCGTCATAGAATAAGCTTGCTAATAAAATAAATGCAGCAGCAATTAGGGTATTTAGTTTTAGGTTAAGCTGCAAGTAGAGGAAACCACCAAATATTCCTCCAAGAAAAAAGAAGCAAATAATAAAAAGGCGGAGCCTAATAGTGGATTTTAATTTCTCTTTATTAGGATGCTGTTCCGGAAAAAATAATTGTGAAAGCTCAATTCCTAGGTCGGTAAATAAACCTGTAAGGTGTGTTGTTCTTACAACAGCATTTGAAATTTTGGTTACGAAAGAGTTTTGTAGTCCCATTGCAAATAGAAGCGCACTTACAATTAAATTTGGATGGGTAATTGGAAAGGCGTTACTATAAACCGGTATGGCTATTAGTATTAAACATTCTACTATAGTTGGTACCATAAAAACGTTTAGTTGTTTGTTCTTTTTAAATTTTTCAATTAGAAAACTAGAGAAGAATGATCCAAAAAGGAAAGAAAATATATAAAGGAAATAAACCGTGCCTTTCCAGAAATCTAAATTTGCAACATCGTTCATGAATAAGGCAAAATGCCCTGTTACATTTGTGGTAAGTTGATTGTATGCTAAAAAACCAGTTACGTTTACAATACCTGCAACAAAAGATAAAATAGTGGCAATCTGCAGATTGTGCTTTAATTTCCTGCTTTTACCTTGGTGTCTAAACATTGCGTTATGATTAAATCGATACTAGAAAAAACACAAATAGAAACTACTTTTTTCCTTTATACAAATAGCTAGTTTTAGATGAAGTGTTACTGTTTATTAGTAAGATTTCGGTGATTACAAAGATATTTAAATCATTGACTAATTAAGGACTATAGTCCCTGTAATTGAGAGGTTCTAACATGCAAAAAGAAATTACTATATTAAAATATTCTTTCTAAATAACGATGAAGATATATTAGATTTCAAATAAACGTACCTAGTTTTTAGCTAATGAAACACTAAAATAATTAATGAAATTGTTGTTTCCTGCAGCATCCACGTGATAATGGTAGCCTCTTTTTTTATCAAAATGACCACGGCAATCATCTAGGTCTTTTGATTTGTTATTATCAATATTCAATTGCGCGTATGAGCCAAACCCGTCCATAGCATAACCAATCCCTAATACTATCGGCATCACATGAACATCCCTTATGATTTTATATTATAAATTTTGATAATCACTGTAATGTTATTTTCTTGATCAATTTATTTCTTAGAGGTGGGGTATTGCATGTTTCCAACCTTTTTCAAGTTGTTTTGATAAGATAATGGTTACCTCGCTTAGTTCTCTGTTACCTGCGATATTGACAGTTTCATAAGGGTCATTTATTCTGTCAAATAACTCTTTACTGGTCAATTCTCCTCTGGTGCCCGTTTTTGCATCCCAAGTGTACCATTCAATATAATGATATTCTTTTGTGTTGATGGAATAGCCCATGTAACGATTTCCATCTGCAGAAACTTTAGGTCTTCTATGAAACTGACTAAAGGCTGCACTTTTCCATGAACGTTTCGGGTCTTTTATTAAAGGCAAAAAGCTTGTTCCTTGCATATAGCTGGGAACTTCAATACCAGCAATTTCACATAAAGAAGGAAACATATCTACCAACTCGGTTATTTCAAAAGTTTGAGCTCCTCTATTTTCTTGGTTTGGATATCTAATAATCATAGGTACTTGTAAATCAATATTATAATTCGTCATTTTACCCCAACTATTATGGTCTCCTAATTTCCAGCCATGATCACCCCAAAGTATAATAACAGTGTTGTCGTAAAGTCCTATTTCTTTTAAATGTGCAACTAAATTGCCAACTAAAGCATCTACATAGCTTACACTGGCATAATACCCGTGTATTAATTTACGAGACCTTTCTTCATTCATTTTAAAATCTGACTGAGGGTGCCCGATATCATTAAAACCATCATAATGTCTTAACTCATACATGGAGTTCATGGTATGGTCAGGAGCGTTTTTGGGCACTTTGGGGTTTGCCGCTAATGGAATGTCTTTAGCATCATATAAATCCCAGTATTTTTTTGGAGCGGTAAACGGCAGGTGTGGTCTAAAAAAACCTAAGCCCATATAAAATGGAGTCTCTGAATTTGCTAAACGGGTAAGCGTTCTTTTTGCTAATTCAGTTTGTGCACCATCATAGTATAGTGTATCATGAACATCGGCTGCTTCCCAAGCCGGTCCCGTATTCCAACCATCGGCGTATCGAACCGGTTTTAATTTTAATAAAGAATCTCGTTTTACCGCTTGTGATTTATTTACTTCGGCATCAATATAGAATGTTTCTCCATCTCTTTTTAACCAGTCTTTTTGAAGATATTGCGAAGGTCTCAGGTCAGGCTCGTTCCATGATATAGAATCGGGCATATAATTATGAAAAATTTTACCGAGATTAACTGTATGATAACCATTTTTTGCAAAATGCTGTGGCATTGTTACCGTAGAAGGGTATATTTCTCTAAACTTATCTCCTAAATGCCATACACGCGTAGAGTCTGGTCTTAACCCGGTCATTAAACTGGCTCTAGATGGTGCACAAACCGCTACTTGTGAAAATGTTTGCCTAAAGGTCATACCCTCACCAGCTAATTGATCCATATTAGGCGTAATGGCTACCGTATCTCCATAGACACCTAAAGTAGGTCTTAGGTCATCAACGGAGATGAACAATATGTTTGGTTTGCTATTTGCTTTCTTTTGAGCGTAACAGGAGTATATGCTAAGAAAGGTGAACAGAAGCAGTTGGAGATAGTTGTAATTATTTTTCAAATGGTCATGCTTTAAATGAGCCATAACATTTAATGGCTCTTTAAATATACATAGACCTTTTTCTTTGACCTAGAATCTGTGTTTATTCTGGTGTAGACTTTGGTTGATTATAATACAGACACCCAATTATTCCTAAAATTTTAAATTATTATACAAAAAAGGTACTTCAATACGCAGTATACAAAAATGGAGTTGAGTTAATTTTATTTTATTTCAAATGCTATTTTACCATTATCCAATTCGTGTAATTGCCATGTATATTCATACTTTCCACCGTACGTGTATATATCTATAGTTTGCTTTTCCCTATCGTATTCATATTTGCCAAATTTGTTTGTTTTCTTTACGATATAGTTTCCGCAACGTTGCGGACTATTTAAATTTGCTGAATAAAGTCGATAAACTCCGCTTTTTCTAAAATTGATTTTTAAAGTGCCTGAACTAGTATCGCAACTACTATAAACATTTAAGTTTTCATTTTCATGTGGAACCATAGATTTTGTCCAACAACCAATGATGTTAATTTTTTTGATTTCCTGATTTTGGGCAGAAATAGATAGGCTAAAAAGAATTATTGAAAATAATATTATTTGCTTCATGAAAATTCATGTTTCAAGAAACGTACCAAATAAATTATAGAAAAGAGAAAATTAAATTTTAGTTTTTTACAAGTATTATTTTAAAGAAGCTAAGATTAAATCATTCCCAATCTAGAATTTCTAATCCTATTTCTCCACTTTGAAGTGTAACTATTTTAAGCTCCATGGAATTATACTTTTCGGGTAAGCCAAAATCTTTAAAATCTTCAGGACTTTGTTCTTTAAATTCCTTTAACCACTCTTTGGAATGATAAATATTTATGATGCCTAAATCTTTGTCAAACGACCAGCTATAATCTTTAAATGTTTCATTGCCGCAAAAACCTGAAGTTAGATCGTAGTTAACTCTGCATTTGCCTAACTCAAGAAGTGTGACTATTATATTTAATTTTTCTTCTTTATTATTTGATGATTTCTCTTTTTTAAAAATGTATATATCATCTTCTAATTCATAGTTGTGTAAATACCATGTGCCATAAAAATCAGAATTAGTGTATAATTTTTTCTGCGCCTTCACAGGTAATGTAAATGCCAAACCAATAAGAATTAAAAAGACAGTTTTCCCCATACTTATTTAAACATCAAAAATTGCTCCAACATTATAATATTCTTCAAGAATATCACTGACGGTCGCAACTACTTTTTCAGCATTTTCTTTATTAAAGCAGAGCGGTGGCTTCGTTTTAATCACATTATCGAACGGTCCGTCTGTGCTTACTATAATATGTCTGTTTCTTAATTCATTTTTTATATGGCTGGCTAGTGCAGTATTTGGTGTTTTGGTTTGATCCTTAACGATGTCAAAACCTATAAATAAACCTGAACCTCTAACATCGCCAATGCAGCTATATTTTAGCATTAAATCTTTTAAAAGAGCCATGTAATGATTCCCAACAATTTTTGCGTTCTCTTGTAGATTTTCTTCTTCAATAACATCTAGAACTGTACTTGCAATAGTGCAAGAAACTGGGTTGCCGCCAAAAGAACTGAAAAACTCAACGCCTTTTTCAAAAGACTCTGCAATTTCTTTTGTACAAACAACCGCTCCCATTGGGTGACCATTGGCTATAGGTTTTCCTAAAATAACCATGTCTGGTATTACACCATGGGCTTCATATCCCCAAAAATGCTTTCCTAACCTTCCAAAACCTGTTTGTACTTCATCACTTATACAAAGGCCACCTTGTGCTCTAATAGCTGGGTATACTTCTTTTAAATAGCCATCAGCTAATGGTACTTGACCTGCGCAACCCAATATTGGTTCACTTATAAAGGCAGATATAGGTTGTTTACTTTGTTTTATTTGAGCAACGGCATCTTTGCCATATAATGTTCCGGCATTAGGGTTGTTAGCACTGTATTTACCTCTGTACGTGTCTGGGAGAATCGCTTTAATAATGTGGTTTTTTTGACCTTTACCTTTTGCATTATTGAACTTATAATCGCTAATATCTATGGCAATTTGGGTATTGCCATGGTAGCCAGATTCCATGACCATCATGGTATCACTTTTGGTGTGATTATTTGCCATGCGTACGGCTAAATCACTTGCTGCGCTACCTGAATTCACGAAAAAAACTTTATTCAGATTTGGTGGAAAATGTTTTAATAATTTCTCTGCATAATCTGCTAACTCATCATAGATATAGCGTGTGTTTGTATTTAATTTAGTTAGTTGCCGTTGGGCAGCTTCTACCACTTTTGGGTGAGAATGACCAACATGGGGTATGTTATTATAGGCGTCTAAAAATGTATTCCCCTCTGCGTCATACATATATTGAAATGCAGACTTTACCATATGTATGGGCTCTTTGTAGCTCGTTGATAAAATAGAACTTATGTGTTCGTACCTTCTTTTGATGAGACTTTCAATTGATGCAGGTTTATCTATAGAAAGATTAGCTGCTTTTCTAAATTCGTTTTCAGCATGTATGGGGTTTATAGTCAACCAACAGTGTAGTGTTTTCCAAGCCGATTGCTCGCTTATGGATGCGTAACTATTATCTGGATTCACCTTTTTTGCATGTGCAGAGTTGCAAACACTAGTACATAATCTGGCAGCTATTAAGTAGTATAGAATGCTTATTTCTTTAGCTTCTAGCGGAAGTTTTTGGTGGTAAGACTTCAATAGAAGTATAGCCCACTCTAGCGGATTCTCTTTATCATAACATATGTATGTAATAGCAATGGCGAGCTCGTTGATAAGAAATGTATGTGCCAGATTTCCAAAATCTATAATACCGGATATCTTGTTGTTCTGTACAAGAATATTCCATTCGTTGGCATCATTATGTATAATTTGCTTTCTTAATTCTGGGAATAAGGGTTTTACATTTTCTTCAAACTGACTAAAAAAATAACGGACAATATTTCTATCTGTCGCATTTTGGATGTCATTGATATACTTTTTGTTTAAATGAAAATATTGGAGGTCCCATTCCCATTCTCTACTTTGTATGGTGTAGTCTTTAAGACCTTTTAGTTTTAGGTCTAATTCTGCTAGAAAAGTACCTAAAGATGTAACTACTTTCTTTGTGGGCGTAACATCCCCTAAAAAATCGCCCTCCAAAAAAGAAAGTATTCTGTATATGGATGGTTTCTCGTTATTTGAAAAAGCTTTCAAATATGTGTAATCTTTGAAGGGAATTGGTTTGGGAACCATATCTTCAAAATCGTTTTGTATAAACAATAGCGCGTTGTTCTCTGCTTCAACCATATCATAAGTAGCTTCTGAGTATGGATAGGTTTTAAAAATGTAGGAGTTATCGGCAGTAGTAATTCGGTAATTTAGATTATCATATCCATCTAACTTTTTACAATCAATAATGGTTTCTTCTAGTTGGTTTTTTAAAACACTATTCACTTCCTTCATATGATTAGATTATATGCCAACGATAATTTTCTCAAGTTATCAGCTACTACATAAAAATATAAAAAACCAAATATTATGGAGACCAGCTTAGAAGTATTATAATAAATGACTTTGATTATCCGATAGTTTTGTACATAGATACAGTTCTTTTGATATTCAGGTAACGACCAATAACCTAAAAGGTTGAACAACCATTTATAGTTTTCCGTTCAATGATTTTAATCTATTAAGTTCATCAAATTCAGCAGTTAAAACCTTACCGTTCTTCATACCCTCAATTTTGTTTTCTGAGATATTCAGTTCAAAAGCTCTGTCAATTAAATAGTTTTTAAATGTATTCTTATGGTTTAAATCTACAGCGCCAATTAGTTGAGGAAAATTGGTCAATACTTTTTCTAATCTGTTTTTATCTATTTCAGGTATTTTGTCATCGTCAATGGTGACTACAAGAGTTCCTTGTCCGTAATTGGCACAGTAGTAACTTTTACACTTAAATAAGCCACATGCCATCATACCTATTTTATGCTCAAAACCTTCTGCTACATTAAAATGCCCATCAGTTAGTTCTTTAATGTTCTTTTTAAGTCCAATTTCTTTAAGCTGGTTAGATTGAACCAGAAGATTTTCTGGCATGCCACTTTTTGCGTTAGCCCATCCCCACATCCAAGAACTGTCATTAAAAGAAAGCGAACCTATAATTTGAATAGGGAAGTCCAAATCTCCAAAAATGATGTTTCCTTTTCCCATATCAAGTTCCCAGGCACTTGATCTAATTACATCACTAAAATTCATTTGTTTCTCAAAAGAGAGTCCTGCATGTTGCTCTATTAACTCTTTAAGAGTGTTGTAATCTGTTTTATCAAAAGCTTTGAAATTAGAAGATTCACCTTCTGTTTTTCCTTTTGAAGCTTCACCGCCAAATAATTTTTTAAATATGCCCATGTTGTTGTTTTAGATGATGTTTTGGTGTTTAACTATTTCAAGTTTGTATTGAAAAAATCTAATCAGAAAAAATAAATAGTAGTTACTTGCTATGTTATTTAGAAAGGCGTAAAGCCATATTTATTAATAGATGTCAACGTTTGTAAGAATGCCATTTGTAAAGTCAATTCCTATGGTATCTAAGTTTTCTCCATCTTCATGTTCAAGTGAAATTTCAAAATCAGTATTTTTTTTGTTCTTAGCATAAATGGCAGCTAGGTAGAGGTCATTTTTCCAATTAGAAAAGCCTTCAGCTTGATCAATTCTTTTTTTTATAATTTCTTCTTCAATATCAGGTAGATATGTACGCTCCTAATTTTCTAACAGTTGACTAACAAAATCTGTGTGATTGCTGAAAGGGGCGGAGTAGTTGCCTTCTAAGTACATAAGTGTTTCTATGGTATTGGTGCCCATTACAATACTGCCCCGCCAAGTATAGGTTTTAGTTTGGTTATTTCCTTTAATTCTATCGCTTTTTAATATACCTAATGTGGGATGATTAAAAGTTTTCTTTTTTCCAAAAAGAAGGTCGACTATACTCATGTAACTGTTTTTGATTTTAAGTTGTGGATAGTTCAAGAACTAAGTTATTTTTAATTTCCTTTGATAGGGTTATAAAGTTTGAAATATCTTTTGCCCAAATATGATACGTTTGTTTTGAGGGATGAACGCCATCAATAAAAAAATCTGAAGGGGCTATATTTAAATTGAACCTTTTAATATAGTCTTTGCTTGAAGGTTTTAATGCATAGTAGTACACCTTATCATAGTCTCTTACAATGTCAATTAATTCTTCACCAAGAATATTTACCAGACCACCAATAGTAAACTTAATAAGGGATGTAAATGCCGGGAATTCTTTAATTGGCGGCATATTTGTAAATACAATAGGGGTATCTTTAAATTTACTTCTTATACTGTTGATTAGTTCACGAACGTCTCGGTTCCATTTTTTAGGCGAGTTCAATTCAAAAGCATCGTTACCACCTAGACCAATGACAATAAGATCTATGGTTTCTTCTGTTATAAGATGTATAATTTTATCGTTTACATTTTTTGCGGTATAGCCGCTCTTAGCATAAACTTTCCAATCTACACGTGTGTTAAGTGCTGTAGATAATTCATTGGCTAGTGCACCGGTGAATCCTTCTTGGTGGGTTTTGACGCCAACACCAGCTATAGTGCTTTCGCCAATAGTCAATAATCGAATTACTTTTTTAGAAGAAATTAATGATGAACCTTCAGAGCCTTTTGCTTCTGGTAATTTAGGGACAGTTTTCTTAATTTTTTTACCTTGAAAATACATGATGGGTAAAAGCGGAATAGTTAAGAAAGATCCTAATATATATTTTAAGTTCATCTAAAAATTGTTAAATGGCAATAATCAAATGTTGATTAAAGAGTTGTTTGCATTCTTAGATTGAAGATAAGATAATTATGTTCCAAAGAGACGATGTGGTACAGAGAAATTGGGTATTTATGTGAAGAGTAGGGGAAAGCTGATGGTTGATTTCTGTTGGGCAATTTGGATTTTTTTTGTTTGATTTTCTTTAATAAATATAGCCAAATGAAAATTTGATATACTTTGTAAATATGCGAAATTCTCTTGAAAAGCCTATAATAGCTATGTTTTATACACGTTGTTGTAAGCCGTTTTTATTCAGTTGTTGTATTTGGTTTATGTTCTATTTTAAAGTTGCAAGAATTAGCAATAAAACACATTTTGTTCGCTTCTTCGTGTAATTCATTTGCTTTTTTAATCATATTTCCGTCAGTTATTTTCACCTTTGGATTAAGAGTAACCTCGGTAAATTTTCCGCTTCCATTTTCAGTTTCCTCCATAATTCCTGTGGCATTGTCCAAATATTCAGTCACTATAATTTTGTGTACTGAACATAAATGTAAATACCAAAGCATATGACAAGCCGACAAGGAAGATAAAAAAAGGTCTTCTGGATTATATTTTGTTTTATCTCCCAAAAATGAAGGGTCAGATGAACCATTAATCACATCATATTTTCCGTCAGATATGATTTTATGATTTCTGTTATAAGATTGGTAATTCAGAGTTCCGTTTCCTTCGTTTCCTGTCCACTCCCCTTATTATTACATAAATGAAAGTCAAGTTTAAAATAATTAATAGTCCTATGCCGAATTTGCGTCTCATTTTAATTGCTGGTAACGGCTCGGCTCGTATGTTTGATTTTCAGTTTGAATATACTATTAATTATATAAATAAGTAGAGAGATTAAGAGGTTGAGCTAGATACAAGTTCCTTGATATCGTTTCATAGATTAACTACTCTTCTTAAGCTACTACTTTTATAAAAGTAGTAGCTTGGATACTAACAAAAGCTAAAATAGGAGGGACAGAGAGGTCTCGGCTAGATACACTTTAGGGTGATATCGTTTCTTAGAAATCCCGCCCTTCTATAATTTTCTTGGAATCTGGACAGTACCTAGGTCCTTTGTATAGAGACCGAATCAAGTGCGAGCAAAGATGATAAAGGGAATTATAGCTTAAAAACCGAAGAAATGGAAAAGCGTTTAAAACAGAGTCTTGGCATCGATGTTTCCAAATCGAACCTGTCATTGTCACTAGGGTTTCTAAATGAAAGGCTGGTCAAGGAATTCAAGTCCCGTCCCGATGTATCCAATGACCTAAAGGGCTATAAGGAGCTCTTGAAATGGTTGGGGGCATCAGTTGATAGTGAGGTGGAGCTATTGGTAGTGATGGAAGCTACCGGAGTATATCACCAAGGTGTCGCTCATTATCTATACGAACATGGCTATAGCGTTTGTGTCATGCAATCCGGTCGTGTAAAGCGCTATGCGTAGAGTTTGGACCAACGTTCCAAAACGGATGTGTTGGACAGTAGAATGTTAAGTATGTTAGGCCTGGAAAGGAACATTCGCCTATGGCACCCTCCCAGTGAGGAACTACAAGAGCTAAAAGGGTTGAGTAGGGAACGTAGTTCATTGCTCAACGATAGAACGATGGAGACCAATCGGCAAGGGGCTATTGCATCGAGTGTTCATAACAATGCAAAGGCATTGAAAAGGCACAAGGTCAGGTTAGAGCTTCTCAATACGCAGATAGCTGCAGTTGAAGAAGAGATGCGATCATTGATAGCCGACAACAAAGAGTTGAAAAGAAAACTTGAATATTTGACAAGCATACCTGGTGTATCGTTCATATCCGCGGCTACGGTAATCGGGGAAACCTTGGGTTTTGAATCGATAGTCAACGCCAAGCAGTTGACCAGCTACGCCGGTTATGACGTGGTATTGAGGGAATCGGGCAACTTCAAGGGAAAGACTAGGATCAGTAAAAAAGGCAATAGCCATATCAGGGCGGTACTGCACATGCCCTCGATGATCTGTGTGCGTTGTAATCCGACATTGAAACAATTCTATAACAGACTAAAGCCGAACAAGGCAAAACCGTTGGTGGCGCTTGTAGCGGTGCAGAGAAAATTATTGATATTGATGTACACCTTGTGGAAAAACGAAGAAAATTATGATGCTGAATATGAAATAAAAAAGCAGCAAAAGCATGAAGCCTTTGCTGCGCGGGATAACAGTTTGATAAATCAACCTGTTTCCTAAATTATTAAAGAAAAAACTTGTTTTTTGACACAGTACCTATGATTAGTGTGGGGAGCAAAGAAGCAATTCCTAAACCGCCACAGCCCGTAGCCAAATCTTTTTGTTTTGTTTTATTTTTTCTTGTCTAAAGCAAAATCCTAAAGATTTTGCGACCTCATAAATATATACAGACGTTGGCGTAAAAACCTAAACCCCACATTAATTATAGCCATTGTTACCATTAGTTGCGAAACATAGCAGTAAGCACAGGCTCTTTACGCAGATTACACAACGATTGCCCAACGATTAGAATTTGATTGCCTTACGATTGCGCAGATTGGCAGGTTCTGAAACCCATTCGAGTATGTCCATTTGCACAAACAAGCTAAGAAGTCCATCTGCGCAACAGTTGCGTTTGAGTGGAATCCAGTTCTACAGATATTATTAGTTTGATTTTAGTTTCTTATTCCGAATCTGGAATTGAATTTTCAGGGTTTGTGATTTTTTTCTTTTCGCTTTCTTTTTTAAAATAACCGACTGTCCAGATTCCAATTCCCAATATACTTATCAAAGGTAAATCAGAGAACATTTCAGCCGTTTTTGGTTCTAAAAATTTACCAATAAATCTTACTGACCATGAAAGTATGATTATTGCTATTCCTATTTTTTGAAGAAGATTACTATTTTTCATATGATAAAGCTCTATGTATTTCAGATTAGTATTTATAAATCTAAAAATGTTACATTAATTAGAAATATTTCGAGCTATTAATGGTAACGGTTTTGTATAAGATTATTTGCGTGATTTAGCAACTAACTTTTCAAGTACAGACCGAATAGAAAATCCGCGAGGATTTTCGTAAGTAGGCTCGAAACAAGCAATTAATTTTATACGTTGTTGGCAATAGTATTTTTTATAATTATTTCGTTCAGTTTTTGTGTGTCAGATTCTACTATTTCGCTCAAGTCAAACTCGATTATCTTTCCGTTATCTTTTGTTATTATTAATTTTTCTTCATTCAGTTCAGTTTTTTTGATTTGGTCAAAACTTAATGATTTTCCCCAAAAAGAGTTTACTCGAATATTTGCTCCTTTTTTATTCCATTGCACGTAGTTTTTGTACCAAAACATTTTACTGTAATAAAGAACTTGAAGAAAAAATCCGACTGCTGTTATTCTTTTATTCAATTTTGGGTTTTCAAATAATTCAAAAATTCCATTAAAAATAAATACGAGAGATAGAATTAAAATACTAATCCAAATCCAACTTTTCATATTGTCAAAATGTATTTTTTTCATTTTTACACTATTGATTTAATTAATTTATAAGCATATAAAGTTTACGATTAAAACATAATTCCGCAAATCCAATATTCTGTTTTTGAATAATAATTTATTCCACCAATTATTCCAAATACTGTCCACAATGGGTTTGTCAGAATTTCGGTTTTAATCAATTTGTTCATTTTTGTGTTCGTCTGTTATATTATTGCCAACGGTTGAGCTATGAACAGTACGGTTGCAAACTAGCGTTTGCTTTCCGCCACGCACATAGCGAAATCTTTTTGTTTTGATTTATTTTTTCCTGTCCAGAGCAAAATCCAAAAGATTTTGCGGACTTCATAAAAATACGCAAACCTTGCGATTAAGCCCAAAGCCCGTATTGTTTATAGCATATATGTAAAAGCAGCATGTCCTTTATCTTTAAAGTATACTAAAACAAAAAGATATGAAAACGGAACACACTGCAAGACCTAAGTTATTCATTGGTATCGATATTCACAAACGTAGTTGGAAGATTCATTGTTCGACCGATATTTCCGGAGGTAAGACATTTTCTATGTCCCCATCACCCGAAGGTCTTTTGAACTATGTGGAGAAGTATTTTAAGGGACATGAAGTAACGACCGCTTATGAGGCAGGTTGTTGCGGATACCACGCGCATCGTAGTTTTGAGAGTTACGGTTGGCGCAGTTTGGTGGTCAACCCTGCCGATATTCATAGAAAAGGAAAAGAGAAACACACCAAGACCGATCGCATCGATGCCCAATTGATAGCAAGGGAGCTTAAGGACGGCCGGCTGGAGGGTATCCATGTTCCCGATATGGAACGAGAACAACTACGGAGTCTTTTCCGTAGAAGGAACGACCTGGTCAAGGACTACCGAAGAATAAAGAGCCTTATAAAATCACAACTTTTATATTTCGGGGTGGTGATTCCCGATCGGTACGACAATAGCCATTGGAGCCATGGTTTCCGAGACTGGCTCGATACTTTAAAATTCGAGTATTCACCTGCCCGTGCTACCCTAGATAGCCGTATGCGGCAGTTCCGTTTTGTAGATCAGGACCTTAGGGGTGTATCGACGCAATTAAGACGTTTCTGTAAGTTGTATTACAAGAAGGACTATAACCTGCTCAGGAGTATACCGGGGATCGGTGGTATCGTAGCCTGTGGCATTCTTTGCGAACTTGGAGATTTGAGAAGGTTCAGGAATTTGAAGCATTTATCAGGTTATGTCGGTTTGGCACCGGGCATCTATCAAAGTGGCGATACGGTTCGATCAACGGGTATGACCAGACGAGCCCACCGTTTGATACGGAGTTATTTTATAGAAGCTTCATGGCAAGCCATACGCACCGACCCTGTGATGCAAGCTTATTATAGAAAGCATTTAGGTAAAAACGTAAAGAGTATTATCATAAAAGTGGCAAGAAAGCTTTTAAGTAGAACACTTGCCGTTATCAAAACGGACACACCCTATGTGATAGGGGTATTGAAATAACATAGAATCAAGAAATCATAACAAAGCTCAAGAAGAGGTATTAAAAACCTGTATCACAAAACACAACCGGTGACCGTCCAAGGACAGGATCACATCGTATAGCCAGTGAACGGGTTTATTATAACTTATAATCATACAGATGCTGGTGAAGACCAAAAGGTCTATCACATATAGGAGTGCGAGCAAGTTATATCAAAACAAAAAAAGGTGGTTTAAGGCAAAAAGAAAATATTGACTAACTTTAAGGAACTGGAACAAGGCTTTTCATAGGAGGTTGTGTTGTATATAGTTTTTACAACCGATAGCCTATTCCAATTTTCAAAATGTTGACATTGGTGTTGAATTTTGTATTTGGCACATTATCCTCAACCCCAAGTCTCACAAAGTCATATTGTAATTGGGCAAAAAACTTTTCCGAAAAGTCATAAGTAAATCCAAAATTTAGATTGAATCCATTTTGATTGTCACTTCCACCTGCAAAATCAAAAACCATAATAGTGTATCCAAGTCCAAGATGAGGATGTATTTTTTCGATAGATTCAAGATTCAGTTCGCCAAAAATTCGAGGTTGTAATATATAATTGCTGACATTAGCTCCTTGAAAATCAGTCTTACGAGTAAGAATTCCCCCATTAAAAGAAGCCCCAACTTTTATAGGATTTAAATCAATAAAACGAAATTTAATGCCCAAATCAACAATTCCATTAAAATTTTCCCCTAGGAAATTATTATCTATCGGGATTGGGTAATTTAATTCAGCGGTAATTTTTGAGTCCTGTGAATGTGAAGTAATTGTTATTATTAACAACGATAATGTCCAGAAAATTTTTTGTTTCATTTTTCTTTTTTTG
Source organism: Maribacter zhoushanensis (assembly GCF_029350975.1). Classification (GTDB taxonomy): domain Bacteria; phylum Bacteroidota; class Bacteroidia; order Flavobacteriales; family Flavobacteriaceae; genus Maribacter; species Maribacter zhoushanensis. The sequence goes on along the minus strand of NZ_JARKMR010000004.1, from coordinate 265 downwards.
AATTATATACAACGTCTTGGCTATGAGCAGTAAGGGAGCAAACTAGCGTTTGCTTTCCGCCTTGCACAAAGCGAAATCTTTTGGTTTTGTTTTTTCTTTTTTTTATGTCAAAGCGAAATCCCAAAGATTTCGCGACATTATAAATATATACAGACCTTAGCATTTAAAACCTAAGCCCTTATTGTTTATAGCATCGATGAAAAAGCAGCAAGTCGAGTATCTTTAAAGTTCTCTAAAACAATAAGATATGAACACTCAACAAACT
>NZ_JARKMR010000003.1:393868-712671 GCF_029350975.1 Maribacter zhoushanensis | reverse complement strand
ATCGAAAAAAATTATTTTTCTTTTTTTCGCCAATCCAAAACAACTTACCTAAGAACCTTTTTCCCTATTCCCGATTCAGAACTTATCTTCCTCGTTTGCGGGGTGCAAATGTACACACTATTCCCAATACCGCAAGACTTTTTCAAAGAAAATATAGAAAGTTTTTTTAACCAATCATAACTGCATGATTTTGACCAGATTGCATAAGCATAAAATCAGGCGAAAAGTTAATATCATGAAAACCAATTAGTTGATCATAAACACTCTTACAACCACCCCATTTTCAGTGCATTACAAAAACCGAAAAAAGGCTAAGAAAAGAAATTCCACACTAAACCAAAGCGTATTACGAAATCACGGTACGGATAATTTGGCGCAGCATAATAATCATACCCAGAAAAAGCAGCATTAAAGTGTTCTGCTTTCAAGTAAATTCTAGTTTGTTTAATTCGAGCATTGATGAAAAAATCTAATAAAGGATAACCACCCAACTCTTCTTTATTCTGCACATAGAACTCCCCAAGTATAGGATTATACCCATTCATGTTATAACTGGTGAAATATTTAAAGGTGATACCTGTTTGTAGGTACATTGCTTTTTCAAACACATCTGATGAAAAGTATAACGTATTTCTTGTTACCAATTGAGGAACATTCAACACCTGGGTATCTTGAGTAACATTCTGATACATTACAGTATTATTCAAAGCAAACATACCCACCTTGAACTCTTTTTCATATTTTACCTTTAAATGAGAAACACTATTAGCTTCTTGTAATGGCTTAATAAATGCATTTTCCATATCATCCCCAATGGTAACATCCGAAACCGGCGCGAAATAAGTATAGTTATCTAGATTACTATACTTGACCATAAGGTTACCCCATGTTTTGGAAAACAATTCGCCTTTTAAACTACTTGCCCTCTCTTTACTGAACACCTCACTATTGTTCCAATTATAATTAAGGTACTCACTTTGATACAACAAATAATTAAAATTTGGCATTCTACTAGATGTATGCAAAGAGAATCTAAGCTTATTGTTCTTATTAATAACATATGATGCAGCTGCATTAAAAAGGTTACCCGCTAAATCGCCTGAAATATTATATTTTAAATCTGCATCGAAATCAAATTGCCCAATACGTTTCTCATATTTACCCACTATACCAAACTCTGTTCCATTTAATCTACTCGGTATTATAGTACCATCTTCTTCTGTAAGCCGGCTATTGAAATAATAATCATAATTATATATGTTGACGCCACCCGTTAACTTACCTAGCGTTCTATTATAAAATTCTGCATTTACTTCATTATAAAATGTTTTTAATATAGCCTTGTCATCAATAGCACTTAATATAGCATCACCGAACAAGGTATCACTAGCTGTTTCTATAAATTGATAATATTTAGTTTCATAATCAAACGTATGACCTAGAGATAAGGATGTTTTTTCAAACCGAGTTGAATCTAACTGAGTTCTTACTAGTTTATAAGTATGGTCCAGATAATATCTTTTCCCTAAAATTTTATTATTTGCATCATCTAAATACACATCAACTCTTGGTCTATTGATAAAGTCATCATCTCCAGACTCAAACTGTTCTTCCTTTTCCGACAAACCTCCATTTTCCTCAGATGTAATATTCTGAGCCGCAATATGAGCTCTTAATGCATATCTTCCGTTTTTAGATAAGTAGTTTGTGGTCGTTATAAAGTTACCAGATTCTATTTGCGTATCATTATACTTACCAAACGAACGAAAACCGGTATAACCTATTGAAAAATTCAATCTACGTGAGGTGTTAAAAGCTAAATTTGCATCTAACAATTGACCTTCTTCCAATGTTGTTTTAAAGAACAACTCGGTCATTGGGGTTGCAACATTGTAATAGTTTATCTGCTCTTTCTCTAAATACTTGTGGTCTTTTGCCTTTGCACCTAAACTAGGGTAACTAACCACTCTTTCAAAATCAACGCCTAATTCATTATAGGCTTGCCCTATATTAGAGAAGGACATTAATTCAAAATCATCTTGTCGCAGATAATTATACTTGTACTCTTTTTGAATTGTTAATGTGGTGTCTAAAAAAGTAGTATCCCGTTCAAATGAAATAATTTTATAATCCTCTATAGTTAAAACAATAGAGTCATTTTGTAATTTATCTTTTGGATCAATAGGCTTTGTCTTTTTAGAAAGCGAAAGTGAATCTCTCTTTTTCTCTGGCTTTTTAATTACATCTTGACTTACACCAACCGAAGCAGTTAAACACAATAAAACTAGAATTATATATTTCATGAAGCTTTGTTACCCTTGCAAAGTTAATTTTTTTGTTGCTAAGTAAATGTGAAAGTTTAAGCTACTTTAACAACCTGTATATAAAGGTTTGCCAAACTAATATTAAAATTTAACTGTGAACTTTATTATATAAAGGAATATTTTTCTGATTTTTATAAAAAAATGTTAATGAAAGTACTGTTTTTTAATGTTTTCGCTTTTTTAGCGATTATATCGGCATCTGCCCAGTTCAACGAGAACGCTCCTTGGATGAAAGACTTGAATGAAAATCAACAATCTTCAAAATCTTCAACAAACTCACATTCTTTATACGATATATCGAATGCATTCAACCAATATTGGAGCAATAAAGACTATTCTAAAAAAGGTAGTGGTTTTAAACCATATAAAAGATGGGAGAATTATTGGTCTTATTATATTGATGAAAACGGAAAAATACCAACTTCTTCCCAATTATGGGATTCCTGGAAGAGTAAACAGGAAAGTATAGGCAAAGAAACAAACCCTACAGCAAACTGGAATTCCATAGGTCCTTTTACGCATGACACTTACTCAGGTGCACTTTCTGGACAGGGTAGAGTAAATGCCATAGCAGTAGACCCAAATAATGAAAATATTTGGTACGTAGGTGCGCCAGCTGGTGGCATTTGGAAATCTATTGATGGAGGCTCATCTTGGGTAAACTTATTTGATGACTTTCCGCAAATTGGGGTTTCTGGAATAGCCGTTGACCCGAACAACTCACAAATAATTTATATAGCCACGGGTGATGACGATGCTGCTGATTCATATAGTGTAGGTGTTTTTAAGTCTGTTGATGGAGGAAATAGCTGGAGCGAAACAGGATTGAACCCTAGCACCTCAAACATTAATTTATTAATGTTTGAAATCACTATTGACCCTACAAATTCCAATATAATTTGGGTTGGGACAAGTGTTGGTCTTCAAAAATCAATAGATGCAGGTGCAACTTGGGAGGTCAAAAGAGCTGGAAATATTCAAGATTTTAAACTTAAACCCAATAGCCCAAACACTATATACGCTGTAACTTCAAATACTTTTGTAAAATCTACTGACGGCGGCGACTCCTTTACAGAAATTACAGATGGATTACCAGCAAGTTCCGGGAGATTGGTAATTGGCACAAGTGCAGCAAACCCTTCTGGTGTATATGTATTAAGAGCTCAAACAGGAGGTAATAGTTTTGCCTTTGGCGGACTTTATAAATCTTTAGATAGTGGAGAATCTTTTGCAAAAACAGCAAGTGATCAAGATATATTCGAATCAAACCAAGCTTGGTTTGACCTTGCAATTGAAGTCTCTCCAACAAATTTCAACGAAATATATACAGGTTGTTTAAATGTTTGGAAAAGCACCAATGGCGGCGACACCTTTATAAGAATAAACAGGTGGAATATTACTGACCAAGGGTATACGCACGCAGACATTCACACCATTAAGGTTTTTAACAACAAGGTATATGTTGGTAGCGATGGCGGTATTTATATGTCTGAAAATGGTGGCAGCACTTTTACAGATTACACTGCTGGCATTTCCATTAGTCAATTCTACAGAATATCCGTTGCTAAAAACGATTCAGAGAAAATAACTGGTGGACTACAGGATAATGCCGGTTTTATTCGTGACCAAGGGCAATGGAATGTTTTTACAGGAGGTGACGGAATGGACTACGAAATTGACCCTAACAATAGTAGTCTTGTCTACGGATTTGTTCAATTTGGAGGAAGCTTATTTATATCATCAGATTCAGGGCAATCTATTGGCGTAGTCGGTGCACCCACAGATGCTAATGGCAATACAATTGAAGGAAACTGGGTTACCCCGCTAGCAATAAGTTCTGATGGATCAGTTTACGCAGGTTTCGATGCTTTATATAGATTAGAAAACAATCAATGGAATAAAATCTCATCTTCTATCGGCTCGGGTAATATTGATGATATTGAAATAGACCCTAAGAATCCTGAAACCATATTTGCTGCCGAAAGTAATATCCTATACCGAAGCAGAAATGGAGGCATCACTTTTAGCTTAATTGAAGTAATGGATTCTGAGATTTCAGATATTGCCATTAATTCTAATGACAGCAATATTATTTATGTAACAACTTCTAATAGGGTAGGTATCGCTCTTAGCGACCAACCATCTGAACGTGGTGTATTTAAAATTACTATTGGCGAAACAGAGACGACTTCTGAGAACATTACATTTGACATACCAACAGATCAAGCATTTTTCTCAATTGCACATCAAGGTAGACATACTGATAATCCTATTTATGTTGGTACTAGTTTAGGTGTTTATAGACTAGATGACTCACTAACTGAATGGGAAGAATATTACACAAACTTACCCAATGTAGCCATAAGTGATATTGAAATTAATTTAGACGATGAAAAAATAATAGCTTCTACATATGGTAGAGGAGTTTGGGAATCTAGCATACCTGTTCAAATACCAGATAATGAAATTAGATTAGTGTCTATAACCCCAAATCCAAATGAAGTTTTATGTAGCGACTTTACACCTACCGCTACTGTTGAGAACCAGGGAATCAACCCAATTACAACTGTTGACATTGAATATTCTATAAATAGCAATAGCGTACAAAGCTTTACCTGGACAGGGAATCTATTGAGTAATGAAACTGTAACCATAGAACTACCTTTAGAAACTACAGTTGCTTTTGGTGAGTCTAACATAGAACTGACCGCTACAATAGAGAACGATAGCTATGACGACAATAATTCTTTAGAAAATAGATTCTTTCTAAACACCCCAAGTTCAGGAGGTGAAATAAATACTTTTGAAACCGAGAAAGAATCTTTGATTACATATAACGATGGTAGTTCTGAAGATGTTTGGCAGAGAGGTATTCCTACAGGTACAAATCTGAACACAGCCTCATCTGGCAGTAATGTTTACGGAACCAACTTAAGTGGTAACCACCCAAATAGTACTAAAGCTATTCTTCTTAGTAATTGCTATGACATGACAACAATTATAGCTCCGGTTCTAAAATTCAATATGGCTTTCGATCTTGAACTAAACTTCGATATCGCTTATGCAGAATATTCTATTGACGGTGGAACCAATTGGGATATTCTAGGAAATATCAATAGCGAACCAAATTGGTATAACAGCGATAGAACCAACGCTCTTTCAGAAGAAGCTGACGACTGTCAAAATTGCCCGGGAGCACAATGGACAGGAGATGGAACAGAAATGACGGAATATGCTTATAATTTTAATTTAAATGCTGCCAATGGAGAGCAAGATCTTACTGGCGAAACGAATGTTATATTTAGAATTGTATTTCAATCAGACCCTTCAGTTACTCAAGAAGGTGTCATTATTGACGACTTAGTTGTGGATGGTTCTGCTGATGATGAAGATGACGATAACGATGGTATTTTAGATGTTGACGATAATTGCCCATTAACAGCAAATGCCGATCAGTTAGATACGGATAACGATGGAGAAGGAGATGTTTGCGACACTGATGATGATAATGACGGAATTTTAGACGTTGATGATAATTGTCCCTTAATAGCCAACCCAAATCAAGAAGATGATGATTTAGATGGTATTGGAGACCTTTGTGATAACGACAGCGATAATGATGGTGTGCCAAATGACATTGACCTTTGCGACGATACACCTAACGGCACTATAGTCAATGTGGAGGGTTGTGAAATTTTCTCTTTACCAAATACCAACTTTCAAATTCAGACCACTGGCGGTGCTTGTAATTCAAGTGACAATGGAAGTATTTTTATAACTGCTGCAAATACCTCTTATACCTACAATGCAGTTTTATCAAATTCTGACGGTACTACCAATGCAAGCTTCACAGAAGAATCTTTATTTTCCGATTTAGCTGCAGGAGATTATCAATTGTGCATAACAGTTGAAGGGCAAGCAGATTATGAAAGTTGTTTCGATTTGACAATTTCTGAACCAGAAGCTTTATCTGTTTCCGCTAAAATAAGTTCACTTAATAATGAAGTTACATTAAACTTCTCTGGCGGAGAATTATATACCATATTCTTGAACGAGAAGATGTATTCTACATCGGCAAAAGAAATTACTTTACCATTAGAAGATGTTACAACTTTGATTACCGTTAAAACAGGACTAGATTGTCAAGGGGTTTATACAGAAAAAATAGTTTTGAGTGATGAACTATTCATATATCCAAACCCTATTGAAGGTGGCGACTTAACTATTTACTTAGGTACTAATGCCGCACCAGAAGTAACCATGTCGTTATTTAATGTAAATGGCACAAGTATTCTATCTAAACAAATGAAGTCTACAAACAACGAAATTAAATTAAGCGTAGATGGATTATCAACTGGAGTATATATTTTAAACATAAAATCTGGTAAAACTCTATCTAATTACAAAATTATAAGAAAATGAAAACATTAAAATATATAACCGTCTCACTTTTCTCTAGCTTACTACTAGCTTCTTGCGGTGGTAGCTCTGACAACGAAACCCCAGTAGAACCTGTTGCCCCTTTAGTTATAGACCCAGGTGCAGCTACCTTGGTTTTTCCAGAAGATAATACCGAATGTAATGAAGGTATAATAAATGTAAATGATGAAACCAAAAGTACCGTTACTTTTGAGTGGTCAGCATCTGAGAATACAGATTCATACGAAGTAAAAGTGAAAAATCTTGAAACCGGCAGTATTACTACGGCGACTTCCACTACAAATCAAAAAGAGGTAAGTATTAATAGAGGTACACCTTATGAATGGTATGTTATTTCTAAAGCCAATGGAACGTCTTCAACGGCAACCAGCGAAACATGGTCTTTTTATAATCAAGGGCAAGGTATAGAAAATTATGCACCATTTCCTGCGATTGCCATAAGTCCGCAGAGAGGTTCTACTATTTCCAGTACTAATTTGACCATTACTTTAGAATGGTCAACTTCAGATGTTGATGACGATATTGTGTCTTATGAAGTGTTGTTCGATACTACAGAAACACCTATAACATCTCTAGGCTCAACTACTGAATCAAATATAGATGTGACGGTAGGCGCAGGCACTACTTACTACTGGAAAGTAATTACCACAGATTCCTTTGATAACACTTCAACCTCAGAACTGTTTGAATTTCGAGTAGAGTAATTGAAATTAAAAAAGCCAAAACTGCAATTGCAGTTTTGGCTTTTTTCTTTAATAATTTATTGTTGTTATAATGAATTGTAATAATTTAAAAAGGCAACTACATCTTCCTCTTGTCTTAAATTAAGATTGTTTTCTTTTACGTAAGTTTTCATTTCTTCTTTTTTTGAACCTGTAAAATCTAAAATTTGGTTCTTAGTCAGTCTAACTTTCACTGCATGATTTTCGGCATCAGGGTTAGTTTCATCCAATATATAATAAGAACTATTCCAAACATAAGTTGGTGGAGAATACTTTTCATACGATGTACTAGGACTACGCGCTTGCTTCAACAGGGCTTCCGGTTTAAACAACAATTTTAAATTACCTTCATTTAAGTTTGTAAAATAACTTGTCTTAATAGATTTGTCAGTATCTACATATGTATAAATGCTATACATCTTACCTCCAATTTCTACTTTAATATAAGCTCGCTTTAATAAAGAATAAAAAGAATCTTTAGAAATATTATCTAAAATCTCAACTTCATTTCTATATGCGTTATAGCGCATCTTGCCTATTTCTTCTACTTTATCATTTACAATCACTTCCCCATGTACAAACTCTTCATTTAAATAAGGGGTTCCTTTCGCTTTAGTAGGTTCAATTTCAGTACTACTAGTTACAAAATTTATAATACCCTCTTCTGGTACCGGTGAGTAAGCATTTTGCCCATTTACACTATTTAAAGCTAGGACAGCAACTGTAAAGTATGTGAACTTTTTAATCATTTTTTTTATTAATTTTTTTCAATTTAATTGTTTATTATCAATTGATGTGCCTAAAAAATGTTATATAAAACTTAAAAATAAAATACTAGTTTGCTTAATTATCATGTATACCATTATATGAGTTTATGGTGTATTATTACTTAAAAAAGAAGTAGCATCACTATCAAAATTATAATGATATGATCTCCAGTAAAAACCTGTACCTCGAAACTCCCAAACCACTTCTTTTTGATTAGTAACCTCTAAAATTCCAGAAGTACCAGATGTTATTAAAGTATTACCATTATCTAACCTAACGGCACCTGATACACGTGGCGCATACAATCCTTCTCTGGTATAGCTCCAAACCTCATTCAAATCATTATTTGCATTGGGCTGTAAATCAAATTCAGATGGTATCTCTAATTCGTAGACAACCGATTGTTTTGATTCGCCATTACCATTGACATAAACTAATATATTACCATTACCAGGCACATCATTCTCTAAAAGGTTAGGAAAATGGTTATTATAGAACATACGCTCACCCAAGGAATTTTCATATGCAGTGGGATTGCCAAATCTATATAACAAATCACCACCTTTTCCATAATTACCACCTGTACTTAACTTAGCCTCTTCAATAGTTGTGCTATGATCAATAACCCATATCTCACTAAAATTATTAATAGTCATATAAATTACATCATTCTCTTCATCATAATCAAAACCATTAGCATGCATAATATCTCCATCTGGCTCCACAGATTCTCTCAGAATATCTATGTAGTTAATATTAATTAATTCTGGATGCTCGTTAATAATTCCAAAACGTGGTTTGGAATCATCTACATCTTGCACTATATGATCCCACGATTCCCATTTCCAAACTATTTCATCCGTATTAGGATTTACTTCAATAATGGTTTCGGTATACACTTTATCTTCTTCACCTAAATAACCAATAGCATTTAATTCTTCTATAGTTCTTAAATCCCAAACAATTGCCAATACATTACCGTTTGGCAGCATTTCAACATCATGGTGAATTATATGTTCTTCGTTTGCATATGTAAATTGCCAATCTACCGAACTATCTGGGTTTATTAATTGTATAATCCCTCCAAATCCACCAAAACTAAAATCTGGTGTTTCTACACCTAATGAGGCTAACAATCTACCGTCAGATAATAATTCTACATCATTACCAAGTCCAAATTCCAATTGCCATTCATGAACAATAAGTGCTGAATCTTTTTCCATTAAATACACCCGGTCATCAGTAGACTCATTCACCAACACATAACCTTCTTGAGATAAGGATTTATTATTCGATAATATCGTCCCGGTATCACCTTGAATTGGATAAACAACTTCAACTGGCGTCTCTGGCTCTTGAATTTCCTCTTCAACAACTTCTTCTTCAGGCAATTTTTCATTCACTATGCTATCATCATCTGATGAGCATGATAAAAACAAAGACAAGAACAATAAACTTAAAAAATTGATTAATGATGAAAATTTCATGATATACAGATTTTAATGAATTTTATACGTCGTAAGTTTTACCTAAAACTTAATTAAAAAAAAATCAGACTAAATTGCTTCAGCCTGATTTTAAATAAAAATTATAATGATGTATTTAAATCACTATTGATTTATACAAAATTCTTTAGCTTCAGAAGAACCAAAGGCTCCACCACCATCAAGAACGTTTAATATAGAACAAGTAATTGTATAATTACCTGTTACAGTACCGTCAACTTGACCATCGCCATAAGAATCAAAAATAGTGAATGTATAACAACCATCTTCCAAGAAAACTTCTTGTGTATAAGTATCACCACCTGTTACATTAGCAAAAGGACCATCAGAAGCAACAACTGTTCCATCTGCATCTGTAATTTCCCATGTTGTTTCACCACCATAAGTATCAGTAACTACAGTTACTATAATATCATTACAGATAATCTCCTTAAAATATTCAATTGCAACCTGCTCGCTATAAGCAACCCCATCAGCTGGATCATCTAAGTTCACAACCAACGTATAAACTTCACCCTCTGTTAAAGGATCAAAATTTAAAGCAACATTAAGTACTCCACTATACTCGCCTGCAGGAATAGTAACAGACCCAAGAGCATAATTGGCAGCATCACCAACGGTTGTATCGTCAACTGAAACGCTAAATGTTCTATCCGTAGTTGAAACGGTAGTTACATTAACAGGTACATCTATACCTAAACCTTCCGTAGGTACTGATACGTTATACGATGTTGTAGCAAAAGAAACGCCCGTTTGTCCGTTCTCATTATCAAATACTATGTTCTCTTCTTCACAAGAAGCAAAAGCAAATAGTACCGCTATTATCAAAATATACTTTTTCATAATTCTATTGTTTTTAGTAGCCAGGATTCTGAACTATGTTTTGGTTAGCATTAATTTCAGCAATAGGAATTGGCAACTGAAATCTGAAATTATCAGCATCTAATGTTGGGAAATCTGGAGATGTACCAGAACCATCAAATAAATCGCCACTAGTTGAACGCATAACAGACTCTGCTCTACGTTTTAAATCAAAGAATCTATGACCTTCAAATGACAATTCAACTCTTCTTTCGAACTGAATAGCATCTTCAAGATCTTGACCAGCTTCTCCACCGTCATAAGCTACATATCTTAAATCTCTAAGCTCATTAAGTGTAGATAAAGCATCTTGACCTAATTCATACTGTGCTTCTGCTTTGTTCAATAAAACCTCCGCAGCACGAATTACTTTAACATCAACACGGCCGTTTACTTGACCCGTTTCTCCTAAAAATTTAGAAATAGCATTATAAGTATTACCTGCGTTTTCACCTTCAAATGAAATAATGTTTTTTCTTAAATCATCCTCATCAATACTATTGAAAAAATCAAAATCGAAAACATATTCAGAAATAGTAGAAGTAGCATTTGATTGACTGTATAAAACACCAACATTATTACCACCACTTTCAGAAGAAGTATTAATTGCCAATTTAACAACAATACCAGCTTCATTTGCATCAGTATATACTCCTTCTAAGTCTTCAGCTGTTGCAACAGGAACACTTACTTCATCAGCAGCATCAATTACTTTTTGATATTCACCGTTATAAAGATATACTCTAGACAAAAGCGCATAAACACCATCAGTATTTAATTTTCCTTGACCGTTATCAGCACCTATCAATTGACTGGCTCTTTCTAAATCGCCAATAATTTCAGTATAATTACTAGCAACAGTTTCTCTTACTGGTTCAGCAAAAGGATCTGCTGTATCACCGTCTTCAACTTTAATATAAACAACACCTAAAGAAGCGTTAGCATCTGCAGATTGAGTTGGTATTTTACCGTAAACTCTAACTAAATCAAAATGAGCCCAAGCTCTAATTGCCAATGCCTGACCTAAAATATTATCCTTTTCAGGACCATCAGCCAAGTTGTCTATTTGAGCAATCACTAAATTGGCAACGTTCACAGCTTCGTAAGCTTCACTCCAGTACAAATCAATTGCACCACCAGTACCAGCTACATATCTGTAGTTATAATAATCTTGATTTGAACGTCTACCTGTTTGCGCAATAATTACGTTATCAGATAAGATATCAGGAATACCCTGTAAACCTGAACCTGTACTTGAGTAGTAATTCCATAATTGTCTGTAAGCACCATCTACTCCGTTCTGGAATGCAGAAACGCTAGTAAAAAATGTTTCAGGATTACCTTCAACAAAAGGCTGTAGATCATTCAATTCATCATCGCAGGACATAAAGAACCCGAACGAAAATAATAGAACTAATATTTTTATGTTATTTTTCATTTCTAACTTTTTTTATTTTTTAAAATCCTACTTCAACACCAAAAGTGTAAGACCTTGTGTTTGGATAGCTAAATAGGTTAAATGATCCAGCTACGAAACCTACGTCTCCTGGCTCACCTGATTCTGCAGAACCTAAACCTACTTCAGGATCACCGCTAAAATCAGTAATTGTAAATAAATTCTGCCCAGCTACGAAGAACCTTAATGAATTTAAACCAAAACCGTCAATCAAATCTCTAGGCATATTATAATCTAGAGTCATAGTACGTAACCTTAAGTAATCACCTTTCTCCAAGAATCTTGTTGAAGTTTGATCAGCTGTACCTTGAAATAAAGGACTTGGTAAAACATCTGTATCACCTGGTTGTTTCCAATAGTTGAAAGCATCTGTTCTTAAGTTGCTATCAATATTACCGATTGCAACACCTTGCTGAAGCTGATTGTTGATAATGTAATTTCCTCCTTTATAAACAAAATCAGTTCTTAAGCCAAAACCTTTATAAGAAAACGCAGTGTAAAAACCACCTTCAAAATCAGCTATAGGAGATTTCCCTTCTTGTAACTGCTGAAAGCTATCACTGTACTCATTAGTAACATTGCCATCTAAATCATAATACAACGGCTCACCATTTGCAGGATTTACTCCAGCATATTCAACCATATAGTAAGAATTAATTTCCTCTCCAACACGTAAAATATTATCGCCGAATGTACCAGTAACGATATCTTCGCCATCTACCAATTCAATAACCTCATTATCAATGAACGTAATGTTACCACCAAGTGTCCACTTAAAGTTTTGAGATCTAATAACATCTCCACTTAAAGAAATTTCAACACCTGAGTTTTGAATTTCACCAATATTAGAGAATATAGAGTTGTTCTCATCACCAACAGTGTAAGAAATAGGACGATCTAAAAGTAATTCATTTGAATTTTTCTTAAAATAATCCACAACACCATTTATTCTATTGTTGAATAAACCAAATTCAACACCAACATCAAATATAGCTTGAGACTCCCATTGAATCTGAGGGTTACCTACACCTACAGGCAAAGCTGTTGTTTGACCATTATACGTATTAGCAAAATCTAATAAATTCAAATATTGGAAGTCACCAATATTTTGGTTACCAGATGTACCATAAGAGGCTCTTAACTTCAATGTATTGAATATAGAATTTTCCATAAAGCTTTCGTTAGCAATGTTCCATGCCGCACTACCACTATAGAAATAACCATACTTATTATCAGGACCAAATCTTGAAGAACCATCTCTTCTTAAAGATCCAGAAAGTATATATTTACCATCATAATCATAATCAGCGAACAAACCTTGTGAGAACAAAATTCTTCTAGATTCTGTAGAACCTGCGGTCGTTGCCTCTGCAGCTACATCTAAGTAAGGAATACTTGAAGAAGGAAACCCTCTACCAGCTACTAACAAATCTGTAGCAATATTCTCGTTATATTCTAACAAGAAACTAGCTGAAAGATTATGAACACCGTTAAAAGTATCTGCATATGTAAATACATTATTTACGTTGTATTCAAAATCAATATTTAAATTATCTGTCTGTGTTCCAGGAAAATTAGCATCACCAACAAAACCTTGCAATACACCACCAGCAAGAGAACGGTTAGTTCTATTGTACCTATTACTAATTAAACCTACACTAAAATTGTTCGAAAATTTCTCACTAAAAGTCATACCTGCACTTATGTTACCAATCAACAATAAGTTTCTTGTATCTTCTAGCTCAGTTTGTAACGCCAAAGCAATTGGAAAACCTGTTCTTGTAGGATTGTAAACATTATCTCCTTGAGAATCCGTAACGATGGAACCATCATCATTCGTTGAGAATAAAGGATCATAAGGATTATAATCATACATTGCTCTAAACGGGTTCTGAACATTGTTTCTATCTCTAGGTAAATCCGTAGTACTACGGGATACAGAAACATTAGCTCCAATATTCAACCAATCTTTTGCTTGATAGTTTGTATTTAAACGAGCAGAAACTCTTTCAAAACCATCTATATTTTTGATTATACCCGTATTCTTGTCATAACCTAATGACATATAATAGGTTAATTTCTCATCACCACCAGAAACAGAAAGGTTGTTTGACTGGATAACAGAATTTTTAAGCAATGCTTCTTGCCAATCTGTATCTAAAGAAGTTAATCTTGCAAGTTCTTCTGGAGTAGCATTTGCACCAGGCATACTACTAGCCGCACTTACACCTAAAGCTGCATACTGACGTTCTATCTCTAATTTTTGAGAAGCGTTCATAACGTCAAAATTGTTAGGGATCATTTCACCGAAACCGTAAGATGAAGAAAATTTAATTCTTGCATCACCAGCTTTACCTTTTTTAGTTGTAATTAAAATTACACCGTTAGCACCACGAGAACCATATTTAGAAACGGTAGCCGCATCTTTTAATATAGAGAATGTCTCAATATCACTTGGGTTCAAGTTACTAATTGGGTTAAAATCTCTTTCAGTATCGATAGGAATTGGAACACCATCAATCACATATAAAGGAGTTGTCTGTGCATTAATAGAACCAACACCTCTAATTTGAACAAAGGCAGTGTTACCTGGTCTACCGTTAGATGCAGTAACCTGAACACCCGCAGCTTGACCCTGTAAAATGTTATCAATACTAGTAGAAGGAACGAATGCTTCGATTTTCTCAGTAGAAACCGTCGCAATTGCAGAAGTAGAAAGTTCTTTAGACCTAGAACCATAACCTACTACAACAACCTCTTCTAATGCCTCAGCATCTTCTTCTAATTGTACATTAATGGTATTGGATGCACCAACACTCATTGTCACTGTTTTTTGACCTAGGTAAGAAAATCTTAATTTTTCACCTGAATTTACATTAATGGCATAATTACCATCAAAGTCTGTTTGAGACCCGTTAGTTGTACCAACAACTACAACGGACACTCCCGGTAAAGGTAAACCGCTCTGATCGGTTACAACACCGGTCACTGTTTTTTCCTGTGCAAAGGAAAATGTCATGAAGAGCACCAATAAAGGTGTCAACATCCACGTCAACTTCTGTTTCATAAAATTTGTTTTTGAATTAGCTTGCGCCAAAAGTCCAAAAATTTGCTTAGTATTCCAAAAGCTATCTTAACCCAAAAAAGTTATTTGTTAAAAAAACACTTATTATTATTTTTTTCTGCCTAAAAAAGCGATTTCGTTGAAAATAAAACAATTATTTAACATTTATATCATATTAAAAATTCAATATTTTAAGTTAAAAAAAACATAATGCTTCTTAAATTTTACAAAAATATTAACGAAACCGGTACTGATGAGGCTGGTAGAGGCTGCCTGGCCGGACCTGTGACGGCAGCAGCAATAATACTGCCAGAATCTTTTGAGAATTCTATTTTAACAGATTCTAAACTTTTATCTGAACGTAAGAGAGAACTACTAGAGCCACTATTAAAAAAAGAATGCACCTGTTTTGGAATAGTACATATTTCACCTAAAGTTATAGATGAAATCAACATTTTAAACGCATCTATCTTAGGAATGCATAAAGCAATTGATCAACTATTCAAAACACCATCTTATATTATCGTAGATGGCAATAGATTTAAGACGTATAAAAATATACCGCATTCTTGCATTGTTAAAGGTGATTCAAAATACTTAAGTATTGCCGCAGCTTCTGTATTGGCAAAAACAGCTCGTGATGCCTACATGTTAAAATTACACGAAGAATACCCAATGTATAATTGGAAGAAAAACAAAGGCTACCCTACCAAAGAGCATAGGGCTGCCATTAAAAAATATGGACCTACCAAATACCATAGAATGAGTTTTAAGCTTTTACCGGACAACTAAAATTTATTTACTAAATAGTATAACTTTGCATAAACTATTCGCATGAGGCTTACTTTTTTATATGCTGTAATTATCATTTTAGGCATATCGTGTACATCTAAAAATGAATCTAAGAATTCCATCTTAAATTTAGTGCCCAGTGATGCTATCTTGGTTTTTAAAATAAATGATTTTGAAATACTTGACAATGAGCTTTCTACCAATGACATCATTAACTCAGTTGAATCAAAAAACCCTTTTACAGCTATTAAAAACCGCATATCTCCTCTAAAATATTTTTCAAACAAGACAAATGGATTACTCGCGTTTTCTGCTGATAGTGTACAAATAGATTTCACTTACATTTCAACAGATAGCCTAAAGATTGCAAATTGGGACAGTATTACCAACAAAAGCACTGAAACATTACGTTTTAAAAACTTTGACATCAAAAAATACCAAGTTGAAAAAGATACTTTTTATACTACGTTTATGGAGCAACGTTGGGTATTGTGTTCTTCTCAACCCTTATTAACAAACATTATCAATTCTATTGACAACCCAAACAATAAAGAATCTTTAAAACGGTTTTATGATGTATCTGACAATGAAAAAGTTGCAAATATTTGGATAGATGTCGAGAACGGCGATTTACTATTTGATGGATTACTTTCTGACAACCAAAATCTTTCAAATTTCACAAGTTGGATTTCTCTTGACCTCACTTTAAATGATTCTGAAATTCTATTAAATGGAGTAACAGAATCTAATGAAGATAAAAATCAGTTTCTGAATCTATTTAACAACACCAAACCTATTCAAAACAAAACATGGAATTTTACACCTAGCAATTCAAATAACTATACCTCTTACGGGTTAGATGATTTCAAAAACTATACTAAAAAGAAAACAGTACTTAATTACCCAAATACAAACTTAGATTCTTTACTAAATACCGTAGAAGAAATTGGGGTAACCGAATACGACAAAGAATCTATTTTATTTCTAAGGACATACGGTACCGCAACACTACTTGACTATATTAACGAAGAAAAAATATCTACTGAAGAATTTAGTAGTAATGAAATATGGGGTCTAAAACCTAACATAGAAATTTTTGATCCCTTAGCCCCTTTAATTGGAGAGCAATCATTTGAGTATGCCAGTATTATAGAAAACACCTTTCTCTTTTCTAAATCAGAACGTGCGTTAGAATCTATCATCACTAAAATAAAAACTGGGGATACTTTCAATGAGACCACTTTATACAAGAACGCCCAGAATAGACTTACCTCATCTTCTAGCATATTGTCTATTTCTAATTTGAAAGGCTTTGTTAATTTCTTAAATAAATCGGTATCTAGTACTTTAGGAGATTCATTTAACGGCAGTAAAATAGATGACTATATCTTTGGCCATCAAATAATAGCAGACGCCAACTTTTTTCACATTAATTTTTTAATCAAGAAAAATATGAAAGAAGAGAAACAGAATTCTGTTTCTTCTGCATTTGAAGTTCTGTTTGATACCGACTTGGCAACATTACCCCAGTTTGTAACCAATCATAGTTCTAAAAGAAAAGAAATTTTAGTCCAGGATATAGAAAATAAGCTCTACTTAATATCTAGTAGTGGAAAAATTCTTTGGAAAAAACAACTTAACGGAACTGTTCAAGGTAAAATACAGCAAGTTGACCTCTTCAAAAACGGAAAGTTACAGTTTGCATTTACCACGAACAACGAGTTTTTGATTTTGGATAGAAACGGTAAGGAAGTTGAACCGTTTACAAAACAATATTCTGGCGGCAATTTAAACCCTTTAGCTGTGTTTGATTACGAGGGACGCAAAAACTATAGACTTGTGGTTACCCAAGGCAAAAAGGTTTTTATGTATAATAGCGAAGGTGATATTGTTAAAGGTTTTACCTATGATACTGCAGAAGCACCTATTCTTGATGCACCACAGCACTTTAGAATTGGAAAAAGAGATTACATCGTATTTAAACTTGATAACGGTCAATTAAAAATTACGAATAGAGTTGGTAAAACACGAGTTAATGTCAAAGATAAATTTTCGTTTTCTGACAATGAGATAAGGCTTTATCAAAATAAATTTACACTTACCTCTGTTGATGGTATTTTATATCAAATTGATTCTGAAGGAAAAATATCATCAAGCAACTTACATCTTGCAAAAGATCACGGCATGGACGCTACCTCAAAAACTTTAGCTATCATGAACGACAATACTTTACAGATTCGCAACAAGAAGGTGGAACTTGAATTAGGTGTATATTCCAAACCTACTATTTTCTACTTAAATGATAAGATTTACGTTTCTGTAACCGATATCCAAAATCAGAAAATATACTTGTTCGACAGCCAAGCTGAGCCAATATCAAATTTCCCAATATTCGGCAGTTCTGTTATTGACATGGCAGATATTAATTCTAATAAAAAGGTAGAGTTCGTTTATAAAGATCAAGATAATAGTATTAAGGTTTTTAAAATACGATAACACGTTAGATTGCTTAATTCATAAATCTTTATTTACTGATCACACATATAGTCTGAAAAAATAATTTGAATTACTTATTTTTAAATAGTTATTAATCAGAATCTTAACTATACTAAAAATGAAAATTAAATCAATCATCGCATTATTATTTTTAATCGGAACAATTTCGCTTTCTGCTCAAGATAATTGTAGTAAATTTTATCCAATGAACGAAGGCGTTTCAATGGAGTATACCAACTACAATAAAAAAGGAAAAGTAGAAGGAGTCAGCAGCTATAAAGTTGTTGAAGCAAACCATACTGGAGATACTACTACTGCCAACATGTCTATTAACCTAAAAGACAATAAAGGCAAAGAAGTTTATAATACTGACTACAGTTTAACCTGCAGTAACAACACTGTTACATTAGACTACGAATCTTTGTTACCAACAGAAATGATGGAACAATATGGCGATATGGATATTGAAATTTCTGGTAATGATATTGAAATACCTAACAACCTAAGTGTTGGTCAAAATCTTAATGATGCCAATGTTGCCATGAAAATAAGCATGAGCGGTATTAATATGAATATGTCAGTTGATATGACCAACAGAAAGGTTGAGAAAAAAGAAAGTGTTACTACCACTGCTGGTACTTTTGATTGCTTTGTATTATATAGTGAAAATCGCTCTAAAATGATGATGGCAAATCAAGTTTACCCATCAAGAGTTTGGCTTGCAGAAGGTGTAGGTATGGTAAAACAAGAAACATACAAGAAAAACGGAGATGTCATGAGCAGTACTTTGCTTACGGCTCTCAGCAAATAATAAAACAAACTTACCATCTAATTTATACCGAGGTTTACACCTCGGTTTTTTCATTTATTTCCGCTTCAAAAAGCACCTGAAAATGTTTTAACAATTTCTGCTTAACCTCATCTATATCAACCTCTTTCTTACCCAGTTCTACATTTAAAGAAGTAACCGCTTTTCCTTTTATCCCGCATGGGATCATCATATCAAAATATCCTAAATCGGCATTTACATTTAATGCAAAACCATGCATGGTCACCCAGCGTGACGCTCTTACGCCCATGGCACATATTTTTCTTGCAAACGGAGTGCCAACATCTAACCACACTCCTGTTTCACCTGGAGAACGTTCAGATTTTATTCCGTATTCAGCTAAAGTTAAAATAACCATTTCCTCCAGAAACCGAAGATATTTATGTATATCAGTGAAGAAATTATCTAAGTCAAGAATAGGGTAGCCTACTATTTGTCCAGGACCATGATAGGTAATATCCCCTCCTCTATTTATTTTATAAAAAGTGGCTCCTTTATCTGCTAAAACTTTTTCATCTACCAGCAGATTTGAAATATCCCCGCTTTTACCAAGGGTATACACATGTGGGTGTTCCACAAAAAGAAAATGATTTGGAGTTTCTAAATTCAACTCCTCTCTTCTATTTCTAATTTTAAGATTAAGCGTTTCTTGAAATAGCTGTTCTTGATAATCCCAAGTTTCTTTATAATCTTTAAGACCTAAATCTTGTACGTGCACCTTCTTGTTCATCTTTCAAAGATATGAAAAGCAAAAACCTATTTTTCTAACTCTACCTCTATTAGCATAGATTCTGGATCTTTCATCATCTCCAAGAAGTTTACTTCATGAATCATGGTTTTTCCGTCCATAGAAAATGTAGCCTCTTCTATATTGGTAGACTTTACCCGTCTTGGAAAATGATACTTAAAAGTATAAGTAGAACCCGATAAAAACATCTCTGCACTTGCCAAGCTATCTATACTTTGCTCAAACAACTCTTGATTTAAGATTACGGTCTCACGCTTAAATGTATTCTTTTTAAAAGTATAATTAACTGTCGTAGTTTCCTCTGTAGCTCCGCCCGGCATTGTCTTACCACCTGCAACAGGACCAACTGAACTTGCATTCTGAAAAGCGTTGAACGCATCATTCACCTCTGACACTTTTTTGAAGTCGGTAAACATATTAAAATTCATGACTCCGCCTTCTGGATCAACTACCATACGCAAACTAAAAGGTTCTAACCTTTTTAGTTTAGCTTGCTCTTCTGGTGATAATTGTGCTATACTATCCTTTTTTTCTAGTAACAAGTCTTTAAAAACCAAAGTAGAATCTATAGCTTTATCTAGCTCTGTTGAATCTGTTTCCGGTATCATTTGCATCATTTCATTACCGTCAAAAAGTATGCTCATTTTACCTGATCCATCTTCATTGAAATAAATTTCTTCTGTAAAATTACAGGCAGCAACTAATACTGTCATAAAAACAACAGTTACAATTTTAAAAAGTCTCATGTATTTTGGTTCTAGTTAGGATTGTTCAATATGACCAATGCAGCGATTACCCCTGGTACCCAGCCGCAAAAAGTCAAAAGTAGAACAATTACAAAAGAACCGCAACCTTTACCTAGAACTGCTAAAGGCGGAAAAAAAATGGCTAGTAATACTCTAATTAAACTCATTTGATTATTATTTTGATTGATTGATGTACCTTATAAGTCGCAATTGTAATCACTTTGTTACATAATCTACTATTTTTATTGACCAGAACCCTACCAATGCGCAGAACAGTGTTTTTAATATTTTCTCTCTTCACCTGTTTAACAGGTTCTTCTCAATATTATTTTGAAGGGCAAATTGCAGATCAGCAAAGCGAAAAAACAATTTACCTTTCTATTATTGAAGATTACAGAAAATTTGGCAGAATTTCGATGGAGCAAATTCTAAAAAAAACTACTACAGATTCATTAGGGTATTTCAAATTTGAAGGTGACAATTTAAATGATGATAATAGAATTTATAGAATACATTTAGATGATTGCGCTGACAACGCTACACACTCTGAACACTTCTTTGGCAATTGTGAGTATAGCAGAAGTATTCTATTTATTGCCAATAATAATGATACAGTTACTTTTCCCACATCATTTGCTAACCAAGTTCTTTGTGAAATAACTTCTACCAACAGTACATCTGCCGCATTTTTAAATATTGATGTCTTAAAAGAGGAAATGGCTTTTGATTTTAATGAGTTTAGAAGTAATGCAAACAAAAAACTGAATTCTAAAAAATGGTTCAACACTTTACAGAAGTATGGTAAAGACTTAAACGAACCATTAGCTGAACTGTATATTTTCAATTTCCTATCAGATAAGCGGAACGAAACTTATGACTATTACTTAAAAGATATTGGCAGTAATACATATTACACTGATCTTGGAGAAAGACTAGAGTCCAAATACGCAGATGCATCGTTTACCGATCTATATCTAAACGAAATAGCCATTGATCAACAATTAGTCAACAAAAACGCTCCCAATACTAATTTCTGGAAATGGTTGCTACCCATATTACTTCTACTATCCATTATATTGAATATATATTTAGTCTTGAGACAAAGAAGAAATTCACACAACTTACAAAACGAGTCTTTGGCTAAGCTTACCGAACAAGAAAACAATATTGTTCAACAAATTCTAGAAAACAAAACCAACAAAGAAATTGCCGCCATCATGTTCATAAGCGTAAGCACTGTAAAGACCCATATCAACAACATTTACAAGAAATTAGCAGTTACTTCAAGAGACGAAATAAAACAACGATTTTAATTTTTAATTTAAATTTCCACCTAGGGTCTAGTACCCATTTCCACCCCGTGAAATCAATTTTGTTCTAACAATTTCAAGAATTTTCAGGTCTAATCTAAAATTTGAAAATCATGAAATTATCATTTCTATTAACCATCTTTTTTTTAAGCATTTTTATAACAACCTTCTCACAGCATACAAACCAAGAGATAAACCTACAAAACCAACAACCTTTTTTATTAGGAGAAATTACGGTAGATGGACTATCATCTAATTCTTACCAATCATGGTATGAACAAAATTTCAAAAATTATGAAGCAGACCAAAACAAAATTGATGCTTTTAAAGACCAACTGGCTTCTTACAAGGTTTTATTATTCATGGGTACTTGGTGTGGTGATAGTAAAAGAGAAGTACCTAGATTTATAAAAGTTTTAGAATCTGCAAACTTCCCAATGAAGAACTTAAAAATTGTTGCTTTAGACAAACGAAAAGAATCGTACAAGAAAAGTCCGCAAGGCGAGGAATGGGGATTGAACATCCACAGGGTTCCCACATTTATTTTTTACAAAAATGGACGAGAAATAAATAGAATCATAGAAACGCCAATTACATCATTAGAAGATGACTTATTAAAAATTGTAACGCAACAAGAATATATTCCCAATTATACGAATTCATTGCATTTTGATTAATAGTATGCATCAATTAAGAGTCTGTGTTTAATTGAGTATTTTATGGAAACTTTTAAAACCTTTACAACTATTATTACGATAAGTAACCATGAAATACTCTCACCTTCTCTATAGATTAACACTTATTACTTTTCTATTCAGCTTTCTACCATCTTGCAGTCAGACCCAAGAAAAAGAACCTGAACAAGTAATAGATGACACAAATAATCAAGAAATCATCAACTATTTAGCACTTGGCGATAGTTACACCGTTGGTGAAAGTGTTGCTTTTGAAGATAGTTTTCCTGCACAATTGAGCAGTAGAATAGAAGAAAACCAAAATCGTTTGGTCAACACAACCGTTATTGCCCAAACGGGATGGAGAACCGACCAACTTATAGCCTCCATTGGCAATCGTGAATCTGCAGATTACAATTTAGTAACATTGTTGATCGGCGTGAACAACCAGTTTCAATCTAGACCTTTTTCTCAATATGAAACCGAATTTACTGAGCTATTGAATAAAGCCATCAGCCTAGCTGGCAATGATTCTAATAAAGTAATCGTTCTTTCAATCCCTGATTATTACTATACACCTTATGGTCAAAATAATGGTGATAAACAAATCTCAACTGAACTAGATAGATACAACAATTTTGCAAAATCTACAGCGAAAACTAAAGGAGTTACTTTTCTTGATATTACAGATATTACCCGAAGAGGATTGGACGAAACGGAATTGGTTGCCAATGACGGTTTGCACCCTTCTGGGCTAGCATATG
Organism: Maribacter zhoushanensis; assembly: GCF_029350975.1. GTDB lineage: Bacteria > Bacteroidota > Bacteroidia > Flavobacteriales > Flavobacteriaceae > Maribacter > Maribacter zhoushanensis. The sequence goes on along the minus strand of NZ_JARKMR010000003.1, from coordinate 689,172 downwards.
AAAAATTTGTTGAAAGACTCTATCCTTTAGTGTCTACAAGATTGAAAGATTAAGACATATCGATTATATTTGCCAGCTAAATAAACGACGGCATGCAATTATCGGAGCAAGAGCTTATCAGAAGAGAGAAATTAGACAAATTAAGAGCACTAGGTATTAATCCTTATCCTGCTGCTTTATATCCTGTAAATTCCACATCAGAAAGTATAAAATCTGACTATGAAGAAGGCAAACAGGTAATTGTTGCCGGTAGACTTATGTCTCGTCGTATTCAAGGTAAGGCTTCGTTTGCAGAGCTTCAAGATAGCACCGGTAGAATTCAGGTATATTTCAATAGAGACGAAATTTGCACCGGTGATGACAAAACCTTGTACAATGATGTCTATAAGAAATTATTGGACATTGGTGATATCATTGGTATAGAAGGTGAACTTTTCACCACTCAAGTTGGTGAAAAAACTATTATGGTAAAGAAATTTACCATGTTAAGCAAATCTCTAAGACCTTTGCCCTTGCCTAAAAAAGATGCTGAAGGCAATGTATATGACGAATTCAACGACCCTGAATTACGTTACCGTCAACGCTATGTAGATTTAGTAGTAAACCCAAAGGTGAAAGAGAACTTTATTAAAAGAACTAAAATCACCAATAGTATTCGTGAATTTTATAACGCTGCCGGATATTTAGAAGTAGAGACTCCTATTCTACAACCTATTCCTGGTGGTGCAACTGCACGTCCGTTTTTAACACACCATAATGCATTAAATATTCCTTTATACTTAAGAATAGCCAATGAGCTTTACCTTAAAAGGTTAATTGTAGGTGGTTTTGACGGTGTCTATGAATTTTCTAAAGATTTTAGAAACGAAGGAATGGATCGTACCCATAACCCAGAATTTACCGTAATGGAACTGTATGTAGCATACAAAGATTACAACTGGATGATGGATACCACCGAAAAATTATTAGAAAAAATTGCGATGGATTCTAACGGTACTACGAAAGTTACCGTTGGCGAAAATGAAATTGAATTTAAAGCCCCGTATGCACGTGTGCCAATTCTTGAAGCCATTAAAATACATACCGGTTACGATGTTGCAGGTATGCCAGAAGATGAGCTTCGTGAAACTGCAAAGAAATTAGGTCTTGAAGTTGACGAAACCATGGGCATAGGTAAATTGATCGATGAAATATTCGGTGAAAAATGCGAGCATTTTTACGTGCAACCAACATTTATTACAGATTACCCAAAAGAAATGAGCCCTTTGACCAAAGAGCATAGAGACAACCCAGCTTTAACAGAGCGTTTTGAGCTTATGGTCAATGGTAAAGAACTTGCAAATGCTTACTCTGAGCTTAATGACCCTATTGACCAAAGAGAACGTTTTGAAGATCAGTTGAAACTTTCTGAAAAAGGTGATGACGAAGCAATGTTCATTGACCAAGATTTTTTAAGAGCTTTAGAATATGGTATGCCCCCAACTTCTGGTATTGGTATTGGTATTGACCGTTTGGTAATGTTGATGACCAACAATGCATCTATACAAGAAGTATTGTTTTTCCCTCAAATGAGACCAGAGAAAAAACCACTTCAATTGTCTGATAACGAAAAGGTGATTTTTGATATTCTAAAAGGCGAAAAGAAAATGGAACTTGATGCCCTTAAAACAAAAGCCGACTTAAGTAATAAAGCTTGGGACAAAGGTATCAAGGGTATTACAAAACAGCAATTAGCTAAAATCTACAAAGAAGATAATGTTCTTTTTGTTGAAATTTTATAATAATTATTTAGTGTAAAAATAAACTTCCCCCTTTAATTTTAATTGTTATGGATTTAATTCAATTAAATCAAATCTTGAAGGGAAGAGGTAGTAATACTAAAAATATAGAAAATAAGGAGTTTGATGTCTCCGATACTTTAATCGATGGAGATTCAATATCACCGACTGTAAACACAATAACTTTCAAAAACTGTATTTTTAGCGGATTAGAATTTCTTGTATATGGTATTAATAAACCAAATCTCAAAATTAAATTCATTGACTGTTCGTTAAACTGTAGAACAATTTTTGAAAAATGCACACTTTATAGCCTTTACTTTATTGATACAGAGATAATTGACAGATGTTTCGAAATTAAATTTTGCAATCTCAAAAGACTAGATTTAATTTCAAGATACAAACTAAATAAAAAGCATTTAAGTGGTTCTTTCCATATAGAAAATAATACAATACTTGAACATGTAAGTTTTGAAAATTTAGTACATAAAGATGGAGTGTTTGAATTTACAGAAAACTCTATTGGAGATAAATCATTAAAATCAACACCTATAAGCAAATCTGAAATTAGCTTTAAAAATGCAGAGCTTAATAATTGCGACTTATCAGATTCTAATTTTGGTGACGTATCTATTTTTGATAATGCTAATTTCAGAGGTGAAAGATCTTTTCTTAGCAACAATTCTGAGTTTAATAAAGCCTTTTTCAATAATGTTGATTTTGGCAAGACTTTGTTATTCAACGGAAGCACATTTAAAGACATTGTCATTTTTAATAAATGCTCAAATTTATCCAAAACGGTTGGTGATTTTTCTGGTTGTACTTTTAGAAAAAATTTATTTTTTGATTACTCTGAATTCAATGATTTAACTTTTAAAAATGTAAGTTTTGAAAGAAATGTTTCATTTGCTAATTGTATACTTAACAAAATAACCCTGAATCAAATTTTATTTGAAAAAGTAGCATTTTTCGACAATATTGAGATAATAGATTTGAAATTATGTAGTAAAGAAACTCTGAGGACAATTAAGCAAGAATTACAAAAATCGGATAATCGTATTGATTATAATAAATTTAAAGTCTACGAACTTGAGGCGCACAGGGCTGCATTAAGCAAAAAAGATTGGTCAGATAAATTTATTCTTTGGTTAAACTCAATCTCTTCAAATCACGGCACGAATTGGATTAAGTCTATTAAGTTTACTCTCATAACAGCTTTATTATTTTATATTATATATTTTACATTCGAAAATTCAAATAAAGAATTTGAAATCAATTACCAATCAATCAATTATTTTGTTACAGGTTTTTTTAAATATTTGATTCCTACTTATCAATCTCCTTTTGAAAAAGGGTTATCTAACGGTCTTTTTTATATTCCATTTTTAATTGGAAAAATAGCTATTGGCTATGGTTTATTTCAAACTATAGTATCATTTAGGAAATTCAGAATATAACTAAAAAAATAGTAGCTTAGAAGCTGGCAAAACCAACCAGCATGAATTTAAGTAGCAAAATAGGCTTGTTTACAGGTCCTATCATATTTTTAATTCTTATTTCTTTATCCCATGTGTTAATTTCTGAAAATGCAGATGCCGTAATAGCTGTTGCACTTTGGATGGTTATCTGGTGGGTTACAGAAGCGGTTTCCATTTCTGTAACCGCACTACTACCACTACTTCTTTTTCCTATTTTGAAAGTTATGCCTATTGGCGATGTTGGCGCTAATTATGGTAGCCCCATAGTTTTTCTATTCTTTGGTGGTTTTGTAATGGCATTAGCTTTGGAGAAAGTCAATCTTCATAAACGCATTGCCTTGAACATTATTAGACTTACGGGTACTACGGCAAATAAAGTAGTATTGGGTTTTATGATTGCTACAGCAGTTTTAAGTATGTGGATCAGCAATACGGCAAGTACAGTAGTAATGCTGCCAATTGCCATGTCTGTTATCAATTTGCTTATTGTAGATGAAGACGGATTTACAAAACGAGACCGTAATTTTGCCTTAAGTGTTATGCTGGGCATTGCCTTTGCCGCCAATGCCGGTGGTATTGCAACTGTAATTGGTACACCACCAAATTCTGTATTGATAGGATTATTGGAAAATGAATATAATATTGAAATATCATTTCTAAAATGGATGATAATCGGGCTTCCGTTTTCCCTTATCATGATTTCTATTTGTTACTTTGTTCTGGTAAAAGTATTTTTCCCAACTCAGGGTTTAAAATTTAAAGCATCAAAAACTATTATTCATGAAGAGCTAGATAAATTAGGTCCTACTTCCGGGAAAGAAAAAATGGTGCTCATCATATTCGGAGTTACCATTTTCCTTTGGGTCTTTAGAACATTGATCAATTCTATATTCCCAAGCTTAGGTTTATCTGACACGCTTATAAGCATGTTTGCAGCCATAGCGTTATTTACCCTTCCATACAATCTTAAAAAAGGTGATTTCATTTTAGAATGGAAAGATACCCAAAAGCTAGCTTGGGGAATTCTTATACTATTTGGTGGCGGACTCTCATTAGCAAAAGGCATGTCCGTTTCTGGTATTGTAGATTTGGTAGCCGAAGTTATTGGACAGAGTGATTTAAGTATTTTACTTACAGCATCATTATTGATCCTACTAATGTTGTTTATGACAGAGCTAATGAGCAACGTGGCCTTAGTCGCCGTTCTTGCTCCTGTAGTGGCAGGTATTGCCATAGGTCTAGGTTTACCCATTACCTATTTATTGATACCGATCACTATTGCCAGCAGCTGTGCTTTTATGTTACCTATGGCTACACCACCAAATGCAATAGTCTTTGCCAGCGGTTATATTAAAGTTCATGAAATGGCACGTGCAGGTGTTATTTTAAACCTAATTGCCGTGCTCCTGCTAATTGGATTATTTCAATTTGTGCTACCGTTATTATTTTAATATTCTTCTAAAAAATAAAGCCCTTGCAATTGCAAAGGCTTTATTATCGACTAATTCAGAAATGAAAAAATATGTATTCCTACTTAATAGACGCCTTTCTTTCTGCATTGTTACAAATAGGCTTAAGAAATTATTAACTATTTGTTCCAGATATTATTTCAATCTTTGAAACATTACCTAACTAACTCACAAATGAAAAGAAAATTACTTTTAAAATTATTGCTATTATTATGTGTGTTTGGCTATCAAAATGCCGATGCACAAATCTTTAAAAAGAAGAAGAAAAATACTGAACAAGAAGCTAAAAAACCTTCTAAAGATAAAATTCAACCTTACAATAAGGTGATTACTAAAGATGCCGTTAGTGATGCCGGACTCTTTACTACCCACGTAGTAGACCAAAAACACTTTTTTGAAATTCCAGATTCGCTTTTCAATAAAGAAATGCTAATGGTAAGCCGTATTTCTAAAACTGCATTGGGCATTGGTTTTGGTGGCGGAAAAATAAATACTCAGGTTTTACGATGGGAAAAAAAAGATAAGAAGGTACTGCTTAGAGTAGTATCGCATGATGTTGTTGCTGCTGATTCTTTACCTGTACATGAGGCCGTAGTAAACTCAAACTTTGAACCGGTCTTATATTCCTTCGACATTAAAGCCGTTCAAAAAGATTCTCTTAACCCCACTACCGTAATAGAAGTAAACGATATTTTCACAAAAGATACCAAAGCTCTTGGTATGCCAGAAAGGTTTAGAAAAAGATATAAGGTATCTCGTTTAGACGAAGGCAGAGGCTATATTGAATCTATTAAAAGCTACCCGTTAAATGTTGAAGTACGTCATGTAAAGACCTATTTAGCAAGTGCTGCACCTAGCAACCAAACCCTTGGTTCTATTTCAGTTGAGATAAATAACTCAATGGTATTACTACCTGAAGAACAAATGAAACGCAGATATTTTGACGAGCGCGTAGGCTGGTTCTCTAGAGGTCAGGTAGATTATGGTTTAGAAGCCCAAGAAAGTAAGACCGTTAAATTTCTTGACAGATGGCGTTTAGAAGTAAAAGATGAAGATCTTGAAAAATATAAGAAAGGTGAGCTTGTAGAACCTAAAAAGCAAATTATCTATTATGTTGACAGAGCTACTCCTAAAAAATGGATACCATTCATTAAACAAGGTATAGAAGATTGGCAAGTTGCTTTTGAAGCTGCAGGTTTTAAAAATGCAATTATTGCCAAAGAGCCGCCAACAGCGGAGGAAGATCCAGAATGGTCTCCTGAAGATATTCGTTATTCCGTTGTACGTTACCTAGCATCACCAATACCAAATGCAAACGGACCTCATGTTAGCGACCCCCGTAGTGGTGAAATATTAGAATCTGATATTAACTGGTACCATAATGTAATGACCTTATTGAGAAACTGGTACTTTGTACAAACAGCAGCCATTAATCCTGCTGCCAGGGGCGTTTCTTTTGATGATGATGTAATGGGTCGCTTAATTCGTTTTGTATCGTCTCATGAAGTTGGGCACACCTTAGGTTTACCTCACAACATGGGTAGTAGTGTTGCATATCCTGTAGATTCCCTACGTTCTAAGACGTTTACCAAAAAATTTGGCACTGCACCATCTATTATGGATTATGCGCGTTTTAATTACATTGCTCAGCCAGGCGATGAAGGTGTCGCTTTAATGCCAGATATCGGTGTTTATGATAAATATGCTATTAAATGGGGATACAAGCCTATTTTAGACACTACTGCAGAAGAAGAAAAATCTACATTGGATAAATGGATCTTAGCACATGCAGGTGATCCGCTATATCGTTTTGGTCACCAACAGGTAGGTGATATCGTTGATCCAAGCTCACAAACTGAAGATTTAGGTGATGATGCCATGAAAGCTAGTGCCTATGGTATTGCCAATCTTAAAAGGATTGTTCCAAAATTAATTGAGTGGACAGCAGAAGATGGTAAAACATATGAAGACCTTGACAAACTATACGGGCAAATATTCTCTCAATTCAATAGATACATGGGACATGTTTCTAATAACATTGGCGGAGTCTATGAAAACCATAAGACATACGACCAAGAAGGTGCCGTTTATACAGCTGTACCAAAAGAGAAACAACAAAGAGCAATGGCGTTTCTTCAAGAGCAACTATTCAATACCCCAATGTGGATGCTTGACCAAGATATTTTAGAACGAACTGAATACTCTGGTTTTTTAGAACAAATGCGCTCTATGCAAGTACGTACATTAAACAATGTACTAAGCTTAGGTAAAATGGCACGATTAATAGAAAACGAAACTATAGATAAGTCTGAAGCTTATTCTCTTGCACAAATGATGAGTGAATTGAGAAAAGGTATTTGGTCTGAAGTTAAAAACGGAAAGTCTGTTGATACTTACAGAAGAAACTTACAAAAAGCACATATTGACCGTTTAGAATATTTACTGACAGCAGAAAATCAAGCTAAAGGTTCTAATTTTGGTGGCTACAGAAAATCAACAGTTGTCAACACTAGCCAATCTGACATTAGAACGATTGCAAGAGCTGAACTGAACATTTTAAAACGAGATATTAGAAATGCACGTAATAGAACCTCTGATACGATGACAAAATATCATTACGACGATGTTTCTGAGCGTATTAACGTCATTTTAGACCCTAAATAAAAGGTCGATGAAATACCAATTCTGAACCCATATCGATGAACAACCAATATCATCGATGAATGAATTGTATTGACCACATTTTAAATATTCTAGACATCAAAAAAAGCCCATTACACAACAATGGGCTTTTTCGTACGTTATTCTTTTTTAGATTAGCAATGAATTTAAAACCCCCAAATCATGACCAATAAAGTTAAAAGTCTTATTTACCTAGCTTGTTTCATTTGTGCATCTGTTGTTTATCATCAAAATACAAATGATAATGTACAAGAAGAAATTGTAACTAACACGTACGATCAAGAAGCTGACATCGTTATCAACCCTTACAAAACAATGGAGGGAAGAGCACCAGCGAATTAAAATATCAAGAACATTTACCTACTTAAAAGCGCGGCTACCTACAGCCGCGCTTTTTTTGTATAATACACTTTATCAAGCCGTTAAACTTTTACTAAAATGAGGTTCAGCATTAAACCAAATAGAAAAATTCATGTCAAAGAAACAAATACATAAAACAGTAAACATGAAAAAATTAATAATGGCCATTTTAATTATGGCAGGAATATCGGCAACGGCACAGAATCATAGCATGAAAGGTGAAAGAGGTAATATGAAGGATTTAACTCCTGAACAAATTGCTACTTTGCAAACTAAGAAAATGACTTTGGTATTAGATTTAAACGAATCTCAACAAGCGAAAATAAAAACCATTCTTACAGAAGACGCTACTGCAAGAAAAGAAAAGATGGCAGAGAGAAAAGCCAATAAGGAAGATGGTAAAAAGGTTTTGACCGCAGATGAAAAATATGCGATGCAAAATGAGCGATTAGACCATCAAATTGCACGTAAAGCAGAAATGAAGTCTATTCTTAATACAGATCAATATGAGAAGTGGGTAAAGATGGATAGCAGAAAAAAGATGCGTGGTAAAGGAAAAAATCGTGGCGACAAAAAAGAAAAACGTTCTTCCAGAAAGTAATTATTACGTTACAATGAACAAAAAAAAAGACTTGCTTTTAGCAGGTCTTTTTTGCATTTAATCGAGTTCTTCTTTTTACACCAACCCTAATAAAATACAGTATTAAGCCCACAAATGATTCATTCATGGATGAATTTGAATACTTAACCAATAAATTTTATGATAGTTCTTTAATTAAGGTACTTAGTTAGTTCAAATTAGAGATCAACTTAATTTTAACCAATGGTCTCTCTTTTGAATTTCAAGATACTAAGCCATGACAGTAAAAAAATTAGGTTATCTATCGCTACTAATAGCCTTAAGTCTTATGACCGGTTGTCAGCAAGAACTTTATAAGTCTAACAACAAATTTAATATTCCTGAAAAGAGCACAGAAGAACCTCTTGTTCAGTTTTTAATAGAGCCTACCAATTATAGCGCTATTATTGAAACCGAGAATCTAGCAAAGGCTTTTGATTATTCTAAAATAGCGCACAAAACTTTATGGGTAAATCAATTTAACGAGAAGCTCAATATCTCATCTACAACAAGGGTTGTAACGGTACATGAAACTGCAGGCTTAAGCACCATAGCCGTAGACAGCCTTTTAAAATTTGTTTCTAAAGGGGGTACGCTATTGGTTACCAAAGCTAATAAAGACGAACGCATGTCCTATTTTTTTGGAATGACACCCGATGCCGATTGGAGCACAAATAAAGAGGCATCTGGTCTGTTCTTCAACAAAGCTCTTTTTCCAGGTATGCAAGGTCGTGGTTTTGACAATGAAACGGTGCATTTGGGTTTTAACGGCGCAAATTTTTCAAGTAGCGTAAATGTTTTAGTAGCCGCCTATAACAACGAAGATTATCCTGTTTTAATAGAAAATAGAATAGGTAATGGAAAAGTGATTCTATACAACTCATCTCAAATTCTTAAAAAAGAAATGAGAGGCCTTCTATTTTCCGCTAGTTTATTAGGTCTAGAAGGTATTCCTTATCCTATTGCAAATATTGGAACATTATTTCTTGATGATTTTCCAAGTTCAATGTATGATGAGAATGGAAAAGCAATCAACATACAAAACGGTATTAGTAAATCTGAGATGCTAAAGGCAGACTGGTGGCCAAAAATGAAGGCTTTTGCCCAAGAAGAGGATATTAAGTACTCTGCTTATGTAACATTTAATGCCAATGAAAAAAATACAGGCGATGCAAATTTTAAAAGTTGGGACCAAACAGGTTTATTAGATGGCACAAATGAAAATGGCACCAATAAGTGGATTACCAACGAATTTACCAATAGAGGTCATGAGCTTGGTTTTCGCGGTTATAACGATCTTCCTCTTTCTAAAAAATTATGGAAAGACACCGATCTTATTTTAGATAATGCCAAAGCATCTAGAGAAAAATGGGAAGACAATGTTTCAAAAACACTACCTAGCTCTTATGTTGCACCAGATAATCAAATAGATAGTCTAGGTCTAATATCACTTAAAAAAGGATTTCCCAGCTTAAGTTTTTTACATACTTCTTTCTTAGGCGATGTGTATGAAGGTGGTAATAGAGAATTTGATCCAGATCCGTTAAACAATAGATTTTTTGATTACCCACGTCTAAGTAGTGGATATTCCATTTCAGAAAAAGAACAATGGGCAATAGAATCTACCTATCTATATACGGGTATTTGGTCTCATGTTTTAAATACTAAAGATATTTTAGAGATCGGTAGCACAACAAATGCAATAGGTGAATTAAAAAAGCATATTGTCGATTATAAGAAACGACACCCTTACATGAAGTTTTTGACTGCCAAACAATCTACAGAGGCAGCTATGGATTGGCGTTATCAAAGTATTCGTCACTTAAGTTATGAAGGGCAATATGAAGTCTCTAGCTCTTTAAATTCTGATGAGAAAAAAGAATCTTATTGGTTAATGTATGTTGAAGAACGTAATAATGTAAAGGTACATGAAGCACTTTCTTTTGATCAGGCAGAATTTTCTTCGGTTCCATTATTGAACGGTTTTCTGTACAGTATTCAAACAAAGTCTCCTAATATCAGCGTACCAGATATTCGACCAGAAATTAATACTTTAATAGGCACTACCTCATCATTGATTACCAACACAAAAAGTGATTACAAATCCTATAACCAGAGTAAGCAAACTATGGTACCGTTAAAGCAAAAAATAGACAGATTAATTGTTGAGGAAAAAACGGAAGAAGCTACAAACTTAATGGAGAAATTATTTAAGGATAATAAGTTCATTAATACCCAACAGATAGTTAGCTATGCAGAAGGTATGGAAGCTCAAGGTAAAACCGATGAGCTTTGGTCTCAACTAAACAGTCTATACTTAAAAAATCCATCTAGTTCTTATGCAGATTTCTCTAGGGATATTAGCACAGTCAGTAATTATCCTTCCCCCACAATTAAAAAAATGTGGATGGAAAGGCAAATGGAATGGGGTCAAAATGATGTAACTATTTTAAAAGAATACTACGAGAACTTTAATACTGAAGATAACACAGAAATTGTAGAACAAGTCTTAGAAGTATTGCAAACTATAGAACCGACTACAGAAAATAAGTTGAACTATTATAAATTTTTAGTGAATTCTAATAATGAAGACCTAATAAAGAAGCTAGATGATATTGAGCCTTGCAGTATCTTTAATAGAGATTTAGCTACGTCTATTAGCCAAGTATATGCAGATAAACTAAACTTTGAAAGAGCGGAGCAATGGCAAAAATGTGGTAATATTTCTCCAGAAATAGTTAAAGAATGGAAAGAAAAAACTAGAACTATAGAAAGTAAAAAATTTACAGATTTTGAGTACTATATAAGATACCTATTAATCAATGATCAAGACAAGGCAGTTGAAGAATTAAGAGATATTGAAACATGCAGACCTGATCTAATCAGATTATCTAAAAACATAGCATTTTTATTCGCAGACTACACCCAATACCAAAAAGCTTTAGATTGGAGCACCTGTACAAATACTGTACCTGTAGCAAAATTATTAGATTGGAATTTAGAATTTGCCAATGGCAGGTATTTAACTAAAGTGTACGCAAACCACATTGACAATAACCCTAGAGATTATAATACCATGAACCACATGGTAAAGTTATTATTAAAAGGGGATGTAAATGGTGCTGGTGAAATTGCCATGAAAATACCTCCATCTAAAATTGACCCAGATTTTAAAATTGCTTTTAACAACGAGGTAAAGGCAACTTCTGAAGAAAAACAATCTTTGTATATAAGTAAGTTTAAAACTTTAATGGATGACGCTATTGTTAAAAAATCAGAAATTGAATCACGAAAAGAGAAAGGACATTCCATAGGGCTTACTTCATCTGCCATTGCAGATGAATTCAACCCTACTCTTTTCAACAATGCTTTTCACTTTGGTTTTTATAATAAAGAGCTAGATTTTCATCAGTTCTCTATTGTTCAAGGTACAGCATATTCGGTTTTAAAGGATACTATAGTACCTAATGATATTGGTAGAGATTTATTAGGTGTAGAATATCTTTATAAAAAGGAATCTAACCAAAAAAATCCCTTTTATGTTGGTGCAAGAGTTGAACTTGACAACTTCAATAAAGTATTCTTCCATTTTACATCTGGTATAGATTTTATGGGCGATAATAGTAAATCTTCTTTAGGCATAAAAGCTCACCCTGTTACAACAGGACCTGGATATGACTTAAATATTTATGACATACAGGTAAAAGCTGCTCAAGAATTTGAATATTCTTCCAACTTGAATCATGAATTTTATGTAAAAGCAGATTACTACACTGATAGCCAATACTATGCTATTGGTGGTACGCGTGTAGAATACAATGTATTAAACCTAGATAAATTTAAATTAGGTCCTTTAATTGAAGGTGCTTATGGCGTAGGTTCCGAAGATAGACGAAACGGTTTTCCTTATTGGTTGACAAAAGATAGACTTTTTGCCGGTGGTGGTTTACAATTTCAACTAGGTAATGAAGATTCTGCTTTTAATCTAAAAAGTGATTTCTCCCTTTTTGCAGAGCAAGATGAAGATAGTTTTCAACGCTATGAAGGTGAACTATCATATAGAATTAAAAACTTCACTACAATTAATTTAAATTACTCATATTACACAATTGATCAGTTTTTCTCTAATGCTGTTCAGCTAGGTATTCAGTATAATTTCAAATAGTATTTTAACTAACTCAAATAAAAAAAGCCCTCAATTGAGGGCTTTTTTATGTAATATAAATAGCGTTAGTATCTAAACGCTACAATTCTATTTCTTTCAAAGCATTTATAGTCGCATCTAAATCATCATAACTTAAGGCATCGTTTAAGAAGTAACTTTCAAAAGCACTAGGTGGCAAATAAACGCCTCTTTCTAGCATACCATGAAAGTATTTCTTGAAGGTTTCATTGTTACCTTTTGCAGAAGAAGCAAAATCAACTACAGGCTCATCGGTAAAATGTACTGAAATCATACTGCCGTAACGGTTGATTTGATGTGCTACTTTTTTCTTCGTCAATACTTCGGCTATACCTTTATGTAAATATTCCGCTTTTTCGGCTAAGCTTTTAAATACTTCAGGGTTATTGTTCAATTCGGTCAACATAGCCAAACCTGCACTCATAGCTAACGGATTTCCACTTAAAGTTCCTGCTTGATAAACGGGACCATCAGGAGCAAGAAAGTCCATTATCTCATTTCTAGCAGCAAAAGCACCTACTGGTAAACCACCACCAATAACTTTACCATAAGTAACAATATCAGCCTTTATGTTCAATACTTCTTGGGCTCCGCCTTTTGCCAAACGAAATCCGGTCATTACCTCATCGAAAATCAATAGAATTCCTTCTTGAGTACACAGCTCACGAAGACCCTTCATAAATTCATCAGTAGGCACTATGCATCCCATATTACCGGCAATTGGCTCAATAATAATCGCTGCCAACTCCCCTTTATTGGCTTGTACCAATTCTTTTACTCCGGCTAAATCATTGTAATCTGCCAACAAAGTATCTTTTGCCGTACCCTGAGTAACACCTGGGCTGTTAGGGCTACCAAAAGTAACTGCACCACTACCTGCTTGAATCAAAAACGAATCTGAATGACCATGGTAGCATCCCGCGAATTTTATGATTTTATCTTTACCTGTAAATCCCCTTGCCAAACGTACGGCACTCATACAAGCTTCTGTTCCGCTGTTCACAAACCTAATTTTGTCCATATTAGGCACCATAGAAATAGCCAATTTCGCGAGCTCTGTTTCAATTTCCGTAGGCATACCAAACGAAGTACCGTTCTGTGCCTTCTCTACCACTGCATTAATTACAGGCTCATGTGCGTGACCTAATATTAACGGCCCCCAAGATGCGATATAATCAATTAATTTATTCCCATCTTCATCATACAGATAAGCACCTTTAGCTTTCTTTACAAAAATTGGATCGCCGCCAACTGCTTTAAATGCTCTTACAGGTGAATTTACTCCGCCAGGTATATATTTTTTCGCCTCTGCGAACAGGGCGCTACTTCTTTGATAGATCATACTCTTAATAAATTTTTATTATTTGACTTTAATTGGCTGTCCAATAGATAAGTCTGCACTGCGTAAATTATTCAACTCCATTAATTCATCGACACTCATGTAGTACTTTCTAGATAAAGAATACAAAGTATCTCCTTTTTGCACCGTATGTATATTGCTTGCATCATTCGTAGCTACAGTTGTAGTTTTATATTTGACTTTTTTAGACTGTTTGTCATACTTGTGCAAATCATATTTCTCTATCAAATAGATTAATTTTTGCGGGTATTTTGGATCAGTAGCATAACCCGCCTTTCTTAAGCCTCTTGCCCACCCTTTATAATCGGTATGTTTTAAATTGAAAAGAAAAGCATATCTAGATCTAGTGGTCAAGAAAATACTATGATCCCTAAAAGAATACATGGGGTGGTTATATTTTCTAAAACACTCTCCCTTTTCATCATCGTCATGAAAGTCATAATCACCCTCCCAACCTTTATGGCATTTAATACCAAAATGATTGTTGGTTTTCATAGCCAATTCACCTTTTCCGTTACCACTCTCTAAAAGACCTTGTGCCAAGGTTATACTCGCAGGTATACCGTAGCCTATCATCTCTAGTTGAGCGGTCTCTGCAAATGTAGTTATGTATTCAGATGGAGAATCTATGTTAAACCGTACAAATTTAGATGGCTCTGCAGGTAGATTTGCATTTTCTTCCTTTTTAGAAATATCCGATGTTGATTTTCTACGTTCGTTAAGTACGTTTTTGGTACGTAATTGATCTGAGTATCTTTTCTTGGATTTACAAGATGACACCCCTATTCCAATCAATAAAACCAACAAAATTATCTTTTTCATATATTTAACAAAGGTAAATTTTTCTTTTTCAGTACACTATTCATGCCAGCAATACCTTGTAAACCACCCGTATGTATTGCAATAATTTTGGTTCCTACCGCAAAAGTATCATGCTTAATCATATTGAACAACCCAAAAATCATTTTTCCTGTATAAATAGGATCTAATGGAATTGACGTAATTTCTTTGAATGTATTAATAAAATGAATTAGCTCTTCTGATGTTTTTGCATAGCCACCAAAATGATAATCGGTCATCAATTGCCACCGTTTGTTGTCTACCAATTTTTCTATTTCATCATTTAAAAACCCACCTTTTAACGCTGAAAAACCTAGTACTTTTTGATGTGAAAAAGAGGAATTTATTAACCCTGATACCGTACCTCCGGTACCCACACTGCTGCATAAGAAATCAAATTCTTCATCTTTCTGGGTAATAATTTCTTCGCACCCTTTTATGGCTAAATCATTTGTTCCTCCCTCTGGCACCAAATAAAATTGTCCAATTTCATTTCGTAAATCATCAATAAATACGTCAGATTCTTTTTCTCTATAATCGCTTCTGCTTATAAATTTAAAACGCATACCATCATCATAAGCCTTCTTTAAAGTGGCATTAATTTTCCATGAAGATTCAAGTTCTTCTCCACGTATAACCCCTATTGATTTTAACCCTTGTTCTTTCGCCGCATAGGCAGTTGCGGCTATGTGGTTAGAATATGCTCCGCCAAAAGTTAAAATGGTATGCTGGTTTTCTGCCTGGGCAGCCAATAAATTGTACTTAAGTTTTCTATACTTGTTTCCAGAAATAAACGGATGTAATAAATCTTCGCGCTTAATAACAAGAGTTACCTGCTTTTCTGCTAATAAAGGATGTTCAATAAATTGATTAGTGCTTTGCAAGTAGGGCGAATTTATCGCCAAAGATATTTAATAAAGCTAAATGTTTTTCGATTGGACAGATAATCCATATCATTTTCATTCACATAAGCCTCGCGCTCAAAACTGAGATTTTGATAAGCTTTGTAGGTATCTAAATAGCAAATGGCTCTAATTACCCATTCTGTTAGATATAAAATATAAAAAGGTAGAATCAATAATTCTTGTTGCTGACGCAAGTGAATTTTCTCATGGTTTATAAGAACATCATCATTTTTTAAACTTCCATTTTTTAAAAATATGAAAGGCCATAGTGAAAGACCTACATAATTTTTATAGAAGAAATGTCTAAAAACCAATATCATAGATTTAATTTGATACTATTACAACAAATATAAAGCCAAAAATAGACTGTAAGAAAATTACCGGTTTTTGTTGCCAACAAAACCGATTAATGGTCAAATTATGGCTTAAGCGCTTTAATTGCTAACTTCAAAACATATTGCTTTTAGGTTATCAACAGAAAGAAGTAACTTTATACTATTAAAAGGTATTGATTACATGAAAGAAATAATCCCTATTGAAGAAGGTGATTTTTATTGGTCTGAAAACGGATTTAGAGTTTTTACCAAACAATACCACTTAAAACGGGGATATTGCTGTGAAAGTGGTTGTAGACATTGCCCGTACGGGTATGATCCTAAAACAAATACACAGTAAAATTTTAACATAGCTCGGCATGGTATTTGTGATTATTCTTTTTAGAAAAAAAATAAGTACTTAAAACATATAACGTTATGAAAAACATCAAATTACTTGGCTTACCTCTGCTTCTTTTAGTTTTTATTACTTCTTGTTCATCGGTCAGTGTACTTTCTGATTATGATCAAAAAGCAGATTTTAACGGATATAAATCTTATGCTTTCTATAAAACAGGCATAGACAAAGCTCAAATATCAGATTTAGACAAGAAGCGTATTCTTCGAGCCATTGAAACTGAAATGAGCTCAAGAGGCTTTGTAAAGTCTGAAGCACCAGACATCTTAGTCAGTATTTTCACCAAAGAACAAGAAAGGGTTGACGTATACAATAACAACTATGGCTGGGGTGGTGCCTGGGGATGGGGTTATAACCCATGGGCATGGGGACCTGGTTTTGGCTGGGGCGGTACAAGTGTTAGTGCAAGCACCCAAGGTTCTTTATATATTGACCTCATAGATAATAAAACTAGCGAATTGGTGTGGCAAGGTAAAGGTGTAGGTACACTTTCCAACACCAAAAACATCGCCAAAAAGGAAGAGCGCATTAGAGAATTTGTTTCTCAAATTTTAGAGCAATACCCTCCTAATGCCGTTGCAATGAAATAATAGCTATACAATTTAAAAATGGGCTTGCAGATGTAATCATCTACAAGCCCATTTTTATTTATAGTAACGGAAAGTGAGTATCATTCTTTACTTCATTTAAAACAAAAGCGCTTTTAACACCACCTATACTGGGCAATGATGCAATCTTAAATTTTGCAAAATTATAATAGGCGTCTAAATTTTTGACCACTACTTTTAATAGGAAATCAAATTCACCACCCACTACAAAACATTCTACCACCTCTGGGTATTTCATAACCTGCTCAAAGAAATCATCCATCATTGCTCCTTTTTGCGCTTCTAATGAAACAAAACTGAAAACGGTTATACTTTCTTCAATTTTATCTTTATTTAAGATGGCTACATAGTTCTTGATAAACCCTTCTTGCTCCAATCTTTTAATACGTTCATAAACGGGCGTTTTGGTCAAGCCCAATTGTTCTGCAATAGACTTGGCTACCGTTTTAGCATCTTTCTGTAATATTCTTAATATCGCCCTATCTATATCATCTAATTTTTCCATCATAACTTTTTCCTGTTTTACAATCCCCATCTGCACTTAAAAAGTACTAATTCCCGAAATATAATTACTTAAAAGTCTTATTTCCTAATTTAATTAAAATTAACAATTAATTGGTCTGTAAATTATATATTTAGTAGAAATAATGTGAGTGTGTCACAGAAAATCAATGGTATGAAAACTTCTGAATATGAAAGCAATCCTATTTTAGATAAGCTTCCAAAACATTTAAGACAGTACATTAAACCTCAAAATTATGAGGACTACACACCTATTAACCAAGCGGTATGGCGTTATGTAATGCGCAAAAATGTTGACTATTTAAGTAAAGTGGCTCATAAATCATATTTAGAAGGATTACGTAAAACCGGAATTTCTATTGAAAACATTCCCAACATGTACGGAATGAACCGTATTCTTAAGGATTTAGGATGGGCTGCTGTTGCGGTTGATGGATTTATTCCTCCTGCTGCTTTTATGGAATTTCAGGCGTACAACGTACTTGTAATTGCTTCAGACATACGCCAATTAGAAAACATTGCCTACACCCCTGCCCCAGACATTATACATGAAGGTGCCGGTCATGCGCCTATTATTGCCAACCCTGAATATGCTGCATATTTAAGACGTTTTGGAGAAATTGGCTGTAAAGCGATATCTAGTGCCAAAGATTTTGAGCTTTATGAAGCTGTTCGGCATTTGTCCATTATCAAAGAAGCTAAAGGAACGCCAATAGATGAAATTGAAAAAGCCGAGAAGCATATAGAATTTCTTCAAGACAACATGGGCGAACCTAGCGAGATGGCTCTTATAAGAAATTTGCATTGGTGGACGGTTGAATACGGACTTATAGGCACCCTTGAAGATCCTAAAATTTATGGGGCTGGACTATTATCTTCTATAGGTGAAAGTCAGTGGTGCATGACAGACAATGTTAAAAAACTTCCTTATTCTATTGAAGCGGCTAAGACATCTTTTGATATTACCAAAAAACAACCCCAACTCTTCGTTACCCCAGATTTTGCTTTCTTAAGTCAGGTACTTGAAGATTTTGCCAATACCATGGCATTGAGAAGAGGAGGATTATCAGGTTTACAAAAACTTATAGACTCTAAAGAGCTAGGTACCATAGAGCTAAGTACAGGACTACAAGTGTCCGGTAATTTTGAATCATTGATTTCTCATGATGGTAAACCTATTTACTTTCAAACGAAAGGCAAATCTGCCTTGGCATACAGAGAAAAAGAATTGGTTGGGCAAGACATCAATCAGCATGAAACGGGTTTTGGCTCTCCTATTGGCAGGCTAAAAGGAATCAATATCCCCATTGAAGATATGAGCCCTCGTGATCTTAAAGCGTATAAGATTTATGAAGGTGAAATAGTTTCGCTTGATTTTACCGGTGGCATTAATGTAACCGGTAAAATAGTAACAGGTACACGAAATCTTAAGGGTCGCATTATTCTAATCACTTTTGAGAATTGTAAAGTAACGCACAAAGGAAATATACTTTTTGAGTCTAATGATGAACTCTACAACATGGCTATTGGCGAAGAAATTGTTTCTGCCTACCATGGTCCTGCAGATTTGAAAAGTTTTGACCTGTTAGATCATTCGCTGAGTACTGGAAACCATAACAAGTATGACAGTTCATATTCAGAATTAGAATCATATTACAAGCTTATTAGAGATTTTAGAGAGGGCAACAACACCATTATCTCTAGAACAAAGGTTTTTGAGACCATACAAGAAAAATATCCAAAAGACTGGTTATTGCCTATTGAAATATATGAACTGGCAATTTTAAGTAATGAAAAAATATTAGCGAAAAATATTAAAATACATCTTGAAAACATTAAGCTAGACCAACCTGAATTAGGACAATTAATTGATGACGGACTAGAATTAGCTACGGCAAAATCTCTGGCTTAATGGCTTGCAACCCTTCTAATGATTCTATGGTTTGCTCTTTATATGTTAATCGCCATCCCATAGAATTGGTTAGAATATAGAACTTTTGTAATTCGCTAATAAGTCTGTTTTCTGAATTGGTACGTAAAGCTGAAGCTTCTACCTTTTTCATTAAAGAAGCTTTTACCGTTTTTTTGATTTTATTATAATCAGCCGCATCAAACTGGTTTAAATAATCTGCGGTGACGTCGTAATATTCAAAATCTGGATTCAGGTTAATTTCTGCTTCTGGTATGCTATTGATTTTTACCGTTTTGGCTGCTTCATCAACCTCAAAATCAATCTTACTTAAATCATAAGCAACGGTAACATCTGCATTTACCACCACCAAAGCCTTTTTCTCCGCACGTAATAACGGACCAAAAAGCTCCTTCGAATCTTTATAATTATACACCTCAGAAAAATGACCCTCTGTTACCACCAACTTAGAAACATTGGTAATTTCTTGCTGAATGAGCATAGAATTTTCTTCTAGAATAGATTTATCTTCTTTACCCTCATTACAAGAACGAACAATGAAAACAATTGCCAAAGTGATTAAAACGCCAGCTATAAATTTCTTCATGTATTTACAGTATTAAAATCCATAAACGGATAGTCTTTCTTTATATACGCAATTTTATGTGCCAGCGATGTTAAAAATTTTTGATGCGCTTCTCCTTCAGGATTAAAAGCCTTATGCCGCAGACCTCTCTGTACCTCACCAACCTTTTTCATAGTTACAGAAGTGGCTTCATCTATCCACACCTCAACAAACTTCTCCCAGATATAATCTATCGCCACCTCATTTGGGTGAATCATATCCTTAGCATAAAAGCGATAATCTCGTAGCTCATCCATCATTAATTCATAACTAGGAAAATAGGAGATACGCTCTGCCAACACATTATGAATCGCAGAAATCAAGTGCGATTTGCTTAATTGATTTTCTACAAACCCGTCTTTTAAATGCCGAACAGGAGAAACAGTTAAAATAAATTGAGCTGAAGGATTTACTGATTGTACCAAAGCGGTAATTCTTCTTAAACTTTCTGTAACTTCTTCAACCCTTAATAACTCTTTTGTAAAATTAGATTGTGGAATTTTATGGCAATTTGCGACTACTTGATTGCTAGAAGTCTTTCGGTATACCCACGCCGTGCCTAAAGTAATTACAATATGAGTTGCCGTTTGTAGCTGAATCGAAGTAGTAGCTACAGCCGTATTTAAATCTGTAATTATTTGCTCTTTGGATGGATTACTTAAACTGGAATGTGCATTAAAACTATGCCATTGCTCATTCGCGCTAAAAACATCTTCTTCTGTAAATAACTCTTGATTGACCGCCTTTTGAATTAAATTTTCTATAGCCAATGGATGAAACAAAATACCGAAAGGATTCTGTAATGATTGAAATTTATAATACGCTAATTTTGCTCCCATATTCTCGGAAAAGCAAGAGCCTATAAGTAATAACTGACTTGAATAATCAATTGTATTTTCAGCTTTATATAAAGGTATTTGAGTCAATAAATTCATTGTGGTCGTTCACTCGCATTTAACTTATGAAACAATTGATAAGGATAAATCTCATAAATGACATTATCTTCATTTATAGTATTATCTCCATTTTCAAATGCTTTTTTCTCCCATTCAGCACCTTCTTCATCACCTAATTTGGTCATACTTCTACCTCTAAAATAAAGAGCATCCGCAAAATTATCATATACTTTTAAAGACATATCAAAAGAGGCAATTGCCTCTTCATAATTACCCAATTCAAAATCTGCAATACCCAAATAATACCAGTCTAAATAATGACAAGCTTCTTGCGGAGGATCATTGGGGAAATCTCTAAACTGTTGTTCTTTACTTAACAGCAAAAACTCTTTTGCTTTAGAGAATTTGTTCAATTGAAGATAATCTAGACCAATGTAAAAGTTATAAGTATGATCCATAACATAACCATCACCAAATTCTTTTTTGGCTCTCATAAATTCAGATATGGATTTTATGTAATCTTTTGAGAAAATACATCTCACAAATCCGCTATAATCCAAATACTTTTCTGGCGCGTACTCAACAGCTTTATCTAAAAATGGTTTGCCTAACTGGTATTTTCTAGCTTTATATAACGGCATAGCTTTTTGCTGCCAAAGCCAAGCGCTCTCTGGTACAATTGTGAGTGCTGAATCTAAATACTGCTGATGCTCTAACGAATGCATAGGACTCTGAAAAGATTTTTCTACATACTCTCTAATATGCATAGAATCTATACCTGACAAGACTTTTTCCTCTACTTCCGTATCATCCTTAACAACATCTTCCTTTTTACTTGAAAAATTACAAGACGAAATAATAAATAATAAAACGATATATCTTTTCATAAAACTATTATTTCACAATAACCTTTTAAGCAGATCTAACCTTATCCCAAATAACCCTCAGCCTTTGCCAATGCCTCATCAATACCACCAGGATTTTTACCTCCTGCAGTTGCAAAGAAAGGCTGACCACCGCCGCCACCTTGAATATACTTACCAAGCTCACGAACAATTGTGCCTGCATTTAATTCTTTAGATGCAACCAATTCCTTAGAAATATAACATGACAACAATGCTTTACCATTTTGCTCAGTACCGAACAACAAAAACAAATTATCCTTATTACTGCCCATTTCAAAACTTAAGTCCTTTATACCGGCTGCGTCTAAATCAATTTTCTTTGCTAAAAACTGTACTCCGTTTACTTCTTTAAGCTCTGATAGCAAATCTCCTTTTAAGTTTTTCGCTTTATCTTTCAACAGTTCGGCTACTTGCTTTTTAAGACTGCTATTTTCTTCTTGAAGACTTGAAACTGATTTTACAGGATCTTGAGTATTACCCAATACTCCTTTTATTTTCGATAATAATTTATCATTATCTACATGTAAATCTTTAACTGCATCACCTGTAATTGCTTCTATTCTTCTAATTCCTGCAGCTACAGCACCTTCAGACTTTATTTTAAACTGCCAAATATCACCTGTATTCTTTACATGGGTACCACCACACAATTCTATGGATTGACCAAAACGAATTGTCCTTACAGCATCACCATATTTTTCTCCAAACAATGCCATTGCTCCATCAGCAATTGCCGTTTTCATAGGTACATTTCTTTCTTCTTGAAGTTTTAGATGTCCGTCTATACGAGCGTTTACAAAATTCTCCACTTCTTGTAATTCTTCTGGAGTCATTTTAGAGAAGTGAGAAAAATCAAATCTCAAATACTTAGAATGTACAGAAGAACCTTTTTGTTCTACATGCTTACCTAATACTTCTCTCAGCGCCTGATGCAACAAATGCGTTGCCGTGTGGTTTGCCTCTGTTCTACTACGTTGCTTTTTATCTACTACCGCTTTAAAACTCTCCCCTAAATGCTTTGGTAAATTTTTAGCAAAATGTATGATTTCATTATTCTCTTTCTTGGTATCTGTAATATATACTACATCACCATGAGTATCTTCTAAATATCCTTTATCACCTACTTGACCACCACCTTCTGCGTAAAACGGAGTTAGATTGAACACCAACTGAAACTGGGTTCCATCTTTTTTAGAAACTACTTTACGGTATTTGGTAATTTTCACCTCTACATCTAACATATCATAACCAACAAACTCCTGTTCGTTATCATCCTGCAAAATTTCCCAATCTTCTTTAGATATAGATGAGGCAGATTTTGATCTGTTTTTTTGCTGCTGCATAGCCGCATCAAAGCCTGCTTCATCTAATTCATATCCTTTTTCACTAAGGATCAAAGCAGTTAAATCTATTGGAAAGCCAAAGGTATCATACAATTCAAAAGCTTTTCCGCCATCGACCGTTTTGCCGTTTGTATTTTTTATAATCGTATCTAAAAGCAACAACCCTTGATCTAATGTCTTTAAAAAAGAATGTTCCTCTTCTTTAATAACATTTTCAATTAATTGTTTCTGCTCCTTTAATTCTGGGTATGCATCGCCTAAAGAATCCGTCAACACATTTACCAAACGGTACATAAAAGGTTCTTTGGTATTTAAAAAGGTGAAACCGTAACGTACCGATCTTCTTAAAATTCTTCTTATAACATAACCTGCACCTGTGTTACTTGGCAATTGACCATCTGCAATTGAAAATGCTACGGCACGTATATGATCACTGATTACGCGAATGGCTATGTCAATTTCTTCATTCTTACCATAGTCAGAATCTGTAATCGTTTCTATTTCTCTAATTAGAGGTGTAAAAATATCAGTATCGTAATTACTTTGCACTCCCTGCAACACCATACACAAGCGCTCAAAACCCATACCGGTGTCTACGTGCTTTGCCGGTAAATTTTCTAACGAACCATCTGCCTTACGGTTATATTGCATAAAAACAAGATTCCAAATCTCCACTACCTGCGGATGATCTTGGTTTACCAAACTTGCTCCAGAAACTTTTGCCTTTTCTTCTTTAGAACGAATATCTACATGAATTTCTGAACATGGACCGCAAGGACCTTGATCGCCCATTTCCCAAAAATTATCCTTCTTATTGCCCATGATAATTCTATCTTCAGGCACAATACCCTTCCATAAATCGAAGGCTTCGGTATCTAATTTTAATTGATCCGCATCATCACTCCCCTCAAAAACAGATACATATAAACTGTCTTTGTCAATTTTAAGCACCTCTGTCAATAACTCCCAAGCCCAAGTAATAGCTTCTTCTTTAAAATAATCACCAAAACTCCAATTACCCAACATCTCAAACATGGTATGGTGGTAGGTATCTTTACCTACTTCCTCTAAATCATTATGCTTACCGCTTACACGTAAACATTTTTGGGTATCTACCACTCTAGAGCTCTTTGGCTGACTGATGCCCAAAAAGTATTCTTTAAACTGGTTCATACCCGCATTTGTAAAAAGCAGGGTTGGGTCATCTTTTATGACCATTGGCGCAGAAGGCACTATTTTGTGTTCTTTACCTTTGAAAAAATTCAGAAATTGCGTTCTTGTCTCTTTGGAATTCATCTAAAATGCTAAGCTTTTACAAATTTTAACGGTTTATATAAAACTATCTTTATATTTGTTTGTTCCCTAATAATTGAAAAAACAAAAATAGGATAAATAACATTCATGTCTAAGGTAAAATACTATTACGACCCAGACACGCTGTCGTACCGTAAAATAGAACCCGAAAAATCTAAACGTTATAGAAATATAGCCTTCTTTATTTTGGGGTCATGCCTTTTTGGTTTTTTAGCGTTAATTCTTCTTCTAAACACCAATTTAGTCAATACACCAAGAGAACTTTCCCTATCTCGTGAAGTAAAAAATTACGAGCTTCAGTATGAGTTATTGAACAAGAAGATGGAACAAATCGAAGAAGTTTTAGGGAATATTGAAGATCGAGACAATAACATATACCGTTTATATTTTGAAGCCAACCCTATACCAGACGAACAGCGTAAAGCAGGTTTTGGTGGTATAAACCGATATAAATCTTTAGAAGGTTTCAATAATTCTGAAATGATCGTTTCTACTACAAAGAGACTTGACATCATTAAAAAACAGATGGCCATTCAATCTAAATCACTAGATGAGATTACGAAACTGGCAGAAGAAAAAGAAAAATTACTAATGTCGATACCTGCAATACAGCCTATAAATAACGAGGATTTAAAACGTATGGCATCTGGTTATGGGTGGAGGTCCGATCCTTTTACCAAGGCTAGAAAAATGCATTATGGAATGGATTTTACCGCTCCAAAGGGCACGCCTATATATGCCGCAGGTGATGGTAAAATCATAAGAGCGGATAACAATTCATCTGGATACGGAAAACATATTCGTATTGATCACGGATATGGGTATTTAAGTCTTTATGCCCACCTAAGTCGATACAATGTCAAAAAAGGTCAAAAAGTAAAAAGAGGTGATCTTATTGGTTTTGTAGGAAGCACAGGTAGATCAGAAGCGCCACACTTACATTATGAAGTATGGAAAGACAATGACAGAATCAACCCTATGAATTTCTATTATGGTAGTTTATCACCAGAAGAATTCGAGAATATGTTGAAATTCGCTAATCAAGAAAATCAATCATTAGATTAATGCAGATAGACCTTCCTGAAAAAAGATATTATGGCATTGGTGAAGTTGCCCGTGCTTTTGGCGTAAACGCTTCACTAATTCGTTTTTGGGAGAAAGAGTTCGATGTGCTCCAACCTAAAAAAAATGCAAAGGGAAATAGAAAATTTACTCCCCAAGACATTAAAAATCTTCAATTAATATATCATTTGGTAAAAGAAAGAGGCTTTACTCTTGATGGCGCCAAAATTCACCTTAAAGAAGAAAAGCAGAAAACACTTTCTAACTTTGATATCATTCAAAAACTAGAACGTGTTAAAGCTGAATTAAATAAAATTAAAGACCAATTATAACACAACCATTATGAAAAAAGGACTAATTGCATTAATCGTTATCGCTGTCATAGCATTTGGATTATATCAATGGGGCGTAGGCTTCAACAATACTGCCGTGGCATTAAAAGAGACATCTACCAAAACATGGGCCAATGTAGAAAGCGCCTATCAACGTAGAAACGATTTAATCGGTAATCTTGTAAAAACAGTACAAGGCGCCGCAGATTTTGAAAGAGGTACTTTGACAGATGTTATTGAAGCAAGAGCAAAAGCAACTTCAGTCAATATTGACCCTACCAACATTACACCAGAGCAATTAGCGCAATTCAACCAAGCACAAAGCGGGCTAAGTGGTGCGTTAAGTAAATTATTGGTAACGGTAGAACGCTATCCTGACCTAAAAGCAAACCAAAACTTTCTAGAACTTCAATCACAATTAGAAGGTACCGAAAATAGAATTAACGTAGCCAGGGATAGATTCAACGCAACTGTTGAACCTTACAACCTACACATTAAAAAATTCCCGAATTCTATTTTGGCAGGTATTTTAAATTTTAGTGAGCTAGCCTATTACAAAGCAGATGCCGGTTCTGAAAATGCACCTGATGTAGATTTTGATTTCGAATAACATCCTATGTCTAGAGTAGAAAATTTCTTATCGGCTACAGAAGAGCAAGAGGTAGTAGAAGCTATTCTTAAAGCTGAAAAGAACACTTCTGGCGAAATTAGGGTACATATTGAGGGGCACACCCGAAAAGATCATTACGAGCGCGCTAAAGAGGTTTTCCATCTATTAAAAATGGATAACACCAAGCAAGAAAACGGAGTATTGATCTACGTAGCCGTAACCGACAAGAAGTTTGTTATTTGTGGCGATAAAGGTATAGACAATGTTGTGCCAAAGGATTTTTGGCAAACTACTAAAAATAGTATTCAAACACATTTTGAAAAGGGGGCTTTTAAAGACGGACTAGTTGCCGGAGTTTTAAAAGCTGGTGAAGAACTAAGAAGTCATTTTCCTTGGCAATCAGATGACACCAATGAATTAAGCAATGAGATATCTAAAGGTTAGCCTTGTAATTCTTTTTCTTTGGTGCACTCCGTCATGGAGCCAATTTGAGATACCCGAAAAACCGGCTTTACAAACTAGTGTTTACGATTACACCAATCTTTTGACCGATCAGCAAAAGGTAGCTCTTAGCCAAAAATTAGTTCGTTACTCAGACAGCACCTCTACCCAGATCGTAGTTACTATTATTGCAAGTACCAATGGTGAGAACATTAATTATCTTGGTGCAAACTGGGGTCAGAAATGGGGTATTGGACAAGAAGGAAAAGATAATGGTATACTTATAATACTTGCCGAGAATGACAGAAAAGTAGCCATTAGCACAGGCTACGGTATTGAGGGCTCACTAACAGACGCCCTTTCTAAACGAATTATTGAAAATGTAATTTTGCCTGAATTTAGAGTAGGTGATTATTATGGCGGACTAAATAAAGGGTCTGATGTAATTTTTCAAGTATTAAATGGAGAATTTCAAGAAGACAGAACTTTTGGTGATAATGGAGGAACTCCATTTTCATCCCTATTACCATTTATCATATTTGTGGTAATTCTTTTTATCCTTTGGAGCCGTAAAAATGATGACAACGACAACAACGGTGGCAGAAGACGCGGAGGATTGAGTCCGTGGGATATGATTATTCTCAGCAACATGGGTCGCTCTAGCGGTTCTAGTGGCGGATTCGGTAGCGGTGGAGGCGGAAGCTTTGGCGGTGGCGGATTCGGAGGAGGTTTCGGCGGCGGCGGCTTTGGCGGCGGCGGCGCTTCTGGAGGTTGGTAGCTTATTTTAAACTTCTTATTTCACTTTCAATATCCAGGGAGATTAAAGTCTGTTTACCTCTATTAGCTTTCTAGCATCAATTAGGCTTGAGTCTATTGTATGTAATTATACAGCAATCATACACATAATATTACCCACCCCTTTATCCCCTCCCAAGAGGGGAGAACTACGTTTTTGATTCCGGATTTTGTTAGTAACTGAGAGTTTCGTTAGAACAATTCTACTTAGTTAGGTTTATCTAAAATGGTTACTATTCCCCTCTAGGGAGGGGCTAGGGGCGGGTTATTGCTTGTTACTCTTGGTCCTTTCACCATTTCACCACTTTCTATCCTTTACCAAGAGAAGCTTATTATATTCTAGTTGTTTAATCAAAAAGATCTAATAATTCTGCTACGCAGAATTATTAGATCTTTTTTTTTACTCAGTGAAACTTAGAATCTATTCTTCAACTCTAAATTATCTTACTTCTTCCTCATAAATACCGTAATAGGCACTCCAGAGAAATCATACTCTTCTCTTATTTTATTTTCTAGATAACGCTTGTAAGGTTCCCTAACATATTGCGGAAGGTTACAGAAAAATGCAAACTGCGGATACGGAGTAGGTAATTGCGTACAGAATTTAATCTTAACAAATTTACCTTTATATGCCGGTGGCGGATAGTTCTCAATTATTGGCAACATCGTTTCATTGAACTTACGTGTAATAATCTTCTTGTTACGATTATTATACACCTCAACTGCAGTCTCTATTGCCTTAAAAATACGTTGCTTTGTCAATACAGAAACAAAAAGAATAGGCACATCTGTAAATGGCTCAATAGCTTTTTTAATTTTATCTGTATAGTGTTTTATTGTATTGGTCTCTTTATCCTCGACTAAATCCCACTTATTTACAAGAATTACTATGCCCTTATGATTACGTTGAGCTAGCCAGAAAATATTTTCTACCTGACCATCAAATCCTCTAGTAGCGTCTAACATTAAAATACAAACATCGCAATGTTCAATCGCCCTTACAGAACGCATTACAGAATAAAATTCTAAATCTTCTTTCACTTTCGCCTTACGACGTATACCAGCGGTATCTACTAGATTAAATTCAAACCCGAATCTATTATATTTGGTATCAATACTATCTCTTGTAGTACCTGCTATATCAGTTACTATATACCTATCCTCTCCAATAAGCGCATTGATAAATGAAGACTTACCTGCATTAGGTCTGCCGACAACAGCAAATCTTGGCAAATCACTTTCTTCTTCTACTACATCTGGCAATTTTTCTACCAAAGCATCTAGCAACTCTCCTGATCCACCACCATTTATACTCGATAAGGTAAAATACTCACCTAGACCCAAAGAATAAAACTCAACGGCGTCTTCTGCCCTCTTGGCGTTATCCACTTTATTTACCGCTAAAAAAACAGGTTTTTTAACGCGTCTTAGAAGTTTGGCAACATCTTCATCCATACCGGTTACTCCGGTCTCCACATCTACCATAAATATAATAGCATCAGCTTCTTCAATAGCTAGTTCTACCTGCCTATCAATTTCCTTTTCAAAAACATCGTCACTACCTACAACGTATCCGCCCGTATCAATAATTGAAAACTCTTTTCCGTTCCAATCACTCTTACCATAATGGCGATCACGAGTAACACCGCTAACGGCATCAACAATAGCCTCGCGTCTTTGAATTAATCTATTAAAAAATGTTGATTTTCCTACATTAGGTCTCCCTACAATGGCAACAATAGCACCCATAGCTTAAATTTGCCGCAAAGGTAGTATAATCCAAACAATAGTTGCCTGATTACCTTATCTATATATAAAAATTGAAAAGAGTTTACTTATTATACCCAAAACGCTTTAATTGACGAGCATTACTACGCCAGTTTTTATTCACTTTAACGTACAGCTCAATATGGACTTGCTTACCAAAGAATTTCTCCAAGTCTTTTCTAGCCTCCACTCCTACTTTTTTCAAAGCCGAACCTTTATGACCAATGATAATACCTTTTTGAGAATCGCGCTCTACCATAATAACAGCACGCATTCTAATAATATCTTCATCTTCAAAAAACTCTTCTGTTTCTATTTCAACCGCATAAGGAATCTCCTTTTTATAGTTCAAAAGAATTTTCTCACGAATAGTCTCATTTACAAAGAAACGCTCTGGTTTATCAGTTAATTGGTCTTTTGGATAATACGCCGGCGATTTAGGCAACAACTCTATAATACGTTCAAATACGCCTTTTACATTAAAATTGGATAATGCAGAAATTGGATGCAACTCTACACTTGGTAACATTTCTTGCCAGTATTGAACCTGCTCTTCTAATAATTCTTGTGTAGCCGTGTCTACTTTATTCAATAACAAAAGTACCGGAATTTTACTATTCTTTATTTTCTCAAAGAAAGCTTCATCCTTTAACGCCTTCTCCCCTATTTCTACCATGTACAAAAGTACATCGGCATCTTCAAAAGCAGATTTTACAAAATCCATCATACTACTCTGTAGTTGATATGCCGGTTTAATTATACCAGGGGTATCTGACAGGATCACTTGAAAATCATCGCCATTTACAATACCTAAAATACGGTGCCTTGTTGTTTGTGCTTTTGATGTTATAATGGATAATTTTTCACCCACAAAAGCATTCATCAACGTTGATTTACCAACATTAGGATTACCTATAATATTTACGAAGCCTGCCTTATGATTTGCCATCTTTATACTTTAAAATATATTTCTTCAATTCTACATTTACCTTTGGAGCCAACAAAAGTACGGCAATCATATTGGGTATCACCATAAGAGCATAAGACAAATCGATTAAATTCTTCACCAGCTCTAGTGATGCCACTGCAGCAAAGACAATCATAATTACAAAATACCAGTTGTAAAACTTCCCGATTTTTGCATTGGTTAGGAAAGACAATGACTTAACTCCGTAATATGAATAAGTAAATAAAGTAGACAATGCAAAGGCAGTCACGATAACCATCAACAAAACATCTCCCCAACCGAACAAGGTTTTTTCAAATGCAGACAAGGTCATTACTATACCACTAGAATCTTCTAAATATGCACCGCTAAGAATAATAACAATAGCGGTAAACGTACACACTAAAATAGTATCTATAAACGGACCTAACATAGCCACCAAGCCTTCACGAATTGGCTCGTCATTTTTAGACTGACCATGATACATAGGTGCACTACCCAAGCCGGCTTCATTAGAAAACATAGCCCTACGAACACCAATAATTACCAATCCCCAAAATCCGCCTGTAGCTAAAGATTTAAAATTCCAAGCTTCAGTGAATATCATTTTCAAAGCAGGCAATATTTGACCGGAATTCATAGCCATTACAGCAATAACCGCTATTAGATATACCGCTACCATGAACGGGACTATGGCAGAAGCTACTTTTGCAATTTTTGTTAATCCACCGAAAATCACAAATGAAGTAATCACAGCCAGTATAAGACCTATGGTCCATTTCCAATTCTCATCACTCATCTCTATTATTGTTGCTCCAGGATCAACAACGCTCATAAAAGTCTCGGTAAACTGGTTAGCAGTAAAGACCCCTAAAAAACCGAATAGACCACATACTGCAAAAAATATTGCTAGCGGTTTAGCCTTTTCACCCAAACCTTTTGTGATATAGTACATAGGACCACCTTGCAACTTGCCATCAGAATCTGTACCACGATACATTATTGCCAAACTACAAGAGTAAAACTTAATGCACATACCAATCAATGCGGTCATCCAGATCCAAAAAACCACCCCTGGACCACCGTCATGTATTGCAATAGCAACTCCTGATATATTTCCTAAACCAACTGTTGCAGCAACCGCAGCTGACAAGGCTTGAAAAGAACTAACATCACCCTTGGAATCTTTATTA
The DNA here is from genome assembly GCF_029350975.1 of Maribacter zhoushanensis. GTDB lineage: Bacteria > Bacteroidota > Bacteroidia > Flavobacteriales > Flavobacteriaceae > Maribacter > Maribacter zhoushanensis. The sequence continues at coordinate 657,498 of NZ_JARKMR010000003.1, read as the reverse complement.
TCATATTTACCAGCAGTAATTGCGATTGCATGACCAAAGAAACGATAAGGCATTAATTTGGAATAAAAAACCAAAAAGAGTCCGCCACCAATTAATAAAAGAAACATAGGCCACTCTGTATACGGTAGCGCACTTGCTATAAAGTCGTTAATTGTATCCATAAATTTGTAAAAAACCGAAGTTATGGATTTAATGTTTTTTAAAAGATAATGCTCTCAAAAAATATTCTTTAAATAAGTTTGGAATATAGAGAAAATGTATTGTATATTTGCACCCCGCTACGAATAGTAGCACACCTTTATCTCGTCAGCTTAATGACCTGAAGTTGCAAAACAAGTGAGATAAAAACCCATATCGCGGGGTAGAGCAGTAGGTAGCTCGTCGGGCTCATAACCCGAAGGTCGCTGGTTCGAGTCCAGTCCCCGCTACTAATAAAATCAAGCCTTTCAAGAAATTGAGAGGCTTTTTTTATGCTTGGGTACAACATAGGTACAACATTTCTTTGTTTTGCTAATCAAAATAAAAATTATCATTATTTGACATTAAAAACAGTCAATAGCAATTATTTGAGTACTACTCCCAAAGATTTTAAATTGTAAGTCCCCGATTTTCAGCTTACTTGGTTCAAACCATTACAAATTAAATTATTGTTAAACTCAATAAAAATTTTAAATTTTTATATATTTGTGCTAATGAAAAAAGTATCTCAAAAAATAATGTCAATCTTGATGGCGTTCGTAGTGTTATTCTCTACGATGTCATTTACCATTGATTTGCATTACTGTGGAGATACTATGGTCGATTATTCTTTCTTGCATAATGTGGAAACTTGTGGAATGAAAAAAGAGCAAGTTGTATCAACTTGTGAAAATCCAGAAATGAAAAATAAATCCTGTTGCTCAGATGAACAAATCATCATCGAGGGACAAGAAGATTTAAAAAATAATTTCAGCACACTCACATTTGAGCAACAGATTTTTGTTGCATCATTCCTTTACTCTTACATCAATCTTTTTGAAGGAACGGCATCAGAGGAGGTTCCTTATAAAGATTATCCACCACCATTTGTCATACGGGATGTGCAAGTCTTGCACCAGACCTTCTTAATTTGATTTATTAAACATTCGTGATTCGCCCTTCGATAACTATCGACTAGGGCTCAATTTGTTGTATTTGTATTTCTGTGTTTCAGGATTTCAAATCATTCGTAAATGTTTAATAATCAAAGTATATGCTTAATAAAGCTATCAAATTTCTTATCGAGAATAAGCTCGTTGCAGCTCTATTGTTATCCCTGTTTGTAAGCTGGGGAATTATAAGCACTCCATTTAATTGGAATACCGGAATTCTACCATCAAATCCTGTTGCCGTAGATGCAATACCAGATATAGGAGAAAATCAACAAATAGTATTTAGCAAATGGGTTGGTAGGTCTCCTCAAGATATAGAAGACCAAATTACGTACCCTTTAACAACCACTCTTTTGGGAATACCTGGAGTTAAAACTATTCGTAGTTCATCTATGTTCGGCTTTTCTAGTATTTACATCATTTTTGAGGAGGATGTTGAATTTTACTGGACTAGAAGCCGAATTCTTGAGAAAATAAATTCTTTACCAAATGGTTTGCTTCCCGATGGTGTCAACCCCACATTAGGACCTGATGCTACAGGATTAGGACAAATTTATTGGTACACTTTAGAAGGTCGAGATAAGGATGGTAATGTAACAGGTGGATGGGATTTACAAGAACTACGAAGCATTCAAGATTATTATGTTAAGTATGGCTTGGCTTCTGCAGGTGGTGTTTCTGAGGTTGCATCAATTGGTGGTTATGTGCAAGAATACCAAATTGATATTGAGCCTGAAAAAATGCGTCAATATGGTATTGGATTAAGTGATGTCGTTAAGGCGGTTAAAAGGTCTAATCAAGATATTGGTGTACAGACTTTAGAAATGAATCAAGCGGAATATTTAGTTCGTGGCTTAGGTTATGTGAAATCTATTTCTGACCTAGAAGATGCTGTGGTTACTTCAAAAAACTTTACCTCAATTCATATCAAGGATATTGCGAATGTACATTTAGGCCCCCAAACGAGAAGAGGTATTCTAGATAAAGAAGGAGCTGAAGTTGTAGGTGGCGTTGTGGTTGCTAGATATGGTGCCAATCCATTAGAGGTAATTAACAATGTAAAAGAACAGATTGTAGAAATTTCATCAGGTTTACCCTCAAAAGTATTGAAAGATGGGAGAACATCTCAGTTAACAATTGTCCCCTTTTATGATCGTACAGAGCTTATTCAAGAAACCTTACATACGTTAAACGAAGCACTTACGCTAGAAATTCTTATTACTATGCTTGTAATTATAGTTATGGTGTTCAATCTACGTGCATCTATACTTATTTCGGGTTTATTACCGGTTGCAGTATTGATGGTCTTCATTGCCATGAAATTGTTTAATGTAGACGCAAATATCGTTGCTTTATCTGGAATTGCGATCGCTATAGGTACTATGGTAGATGTCGGGGTAATACTCGCTGAGAATATGATTCGGCATTTAGAAGATGAGAAACTGCGCTTTCAAGCAAATGGTGTAGAGTATACAACCAATGAAATTATATATAACGCAACGGCAGAAGTATCAGGGGCAATATTAACAGCTGTTCTAACAACGATTATTAGTTTTTTACCCGTATTTACAATGATAGGTGCAGAAGGTAAACTTTTTCGTCCGCTAGCATTTACCAAAACAATGGCATTAACGGCATCTTTGGTAATTGCACTTTTCTTGATACCACCAATCGCCGCATTTCTTTTTAGAAAGCGAAGTTTAAAAACAGCAACAAAATTCGTTATTAATGGGTTGTTAATAATTCTAGGTTGTATCGCCATTTTTTATGGCTATTGGTTGGGCTTATTGTTAATTGCTTTTGGTGCTGTGGCTTTTTTAAAGATCAGGTCTTTTATATCATCGAAACAAGAGAATTTGACAAACATCGTACTATCAACGTTAGCGATTGTAATCTTACTTGCAGAATACTGGAGACCACTTGGGTTTGATCGTAGCATTATCATGAATTTGATTTTTGTTTCTATTATTTGTTTCGGTCTATTGGGAGTATTTACCGTTTTTAAAAAGTATTATGACCAAATTCTTCGCTGGGCTTTAGAGAATCGACTTCTTTTCTTAACGATACCAACAGTGATTTTAATACTGGGGGTTCTCATTATGAGAAATACTGGCAAAGAATTTATGCCTGCTCTTAATGAAGGCTCTTTTCTTTTGATGCCTACTTCTTTACCGCATGCTGGTGTTGAAGAAAATAAACGTGTTTTGCAACAACTAGATATGGCTGTTGCCAGTATTCCAGAAATAGAGACTGTGGTTGGCAAATCTGGTAGAACAGAATCTGCGCTTGACCCAGCTCCTTTATCTATGTACGAAAACATGATTCAGTATAAGTCTGAATATATGAGAAATAGTAATGGATTAAGGCAACGTTACAAGGTTAACGATGACGGATTGTTTGTCCTTAATAATGACAAGTATATCATCAACCCGAACAATGACATAAATGATGATGCAATTTATGAAGCTTCAAAACTAAAAACTACAGCTACTAACAGAGATTTAATTGCTGATGATGACGGAGAATATTACCGAAATTGGCGACCAGAAATAAACAGTCCAGATGATATTTGGAATGAGATAGTTAAGGTAACCAAATTTCCAGGTGTAACATCTGCCCCAAAATTACAGCCTATTGAAACTAGACTTGTAATGTTACAGACCGGTATGCGAGCTCCAATGGGTATTAAGGTAAAAGGTCCCGATTTAAAAACTATCGAAGATTTCGGTTTGCAATTGGAAACCATTTTAAAGGAGGTGAATGGTGTAAAGAAACAAGCTGTTTTTGCAGATCGCATCGTTGGTAAGCCCTATTTACTAATTGACATTAAGAGGAAGCAATTAGCCCGTTACGGATTAACCATAATGGACGTTCAAGAGGTATTACAAGTAGCGGTTGGCGGTATGTCTCTTACGCAAACGGTAGAAGGAAGGGAACGATATGGAGTAAGAGTTCGTTACCCAAGAGAATTAAGGTCAAACCCAGAAGATTTGAAAAATATCTATGTTCCCATTAAAAACGGTACACAAGTGCCACTTGGTGATCTTGTAGATATAAAATATGAACAAGGACCACAGGTTATTAAAAGTGAGGACACCTTTTTAATAGGTTATGTATTGTTTGATAAATTAGATGGTTTCGCTGAAGTTAATGTTGTAGAAAGTGCACAAGCTCGAATTGAACAAAAAATCGAAAATGGTAGTTTAATAGTTCCGCAGGGTGTCAGTTATCGCTTTACCGGAACCTATGAGAATCAGCTAAGGGCAGAGAAAACACTTTCAATCGTAGTGCCTATGGCGCTGTTAATTATTTTCTTGATATTATATTTTCAGTTTAAATCGGTAGCCACATCATTAATGGTATTTACAGGAATCTCGGTTGCATTTGCTGGTGGCTTTATTATGATCTGGTTATATGGTCAAGATTGGTTTTTCAATTTTAGTTTATTCGGAGAAAATCTACGGACACTTTTTAATATGAAAACCATTAACCTAAGTGTAGCTGTCTGGGTTGGTTTTATTGCACTGTTCGGTATAGCTACTGACGACGGTGTTGTTATGGCCACCTACCTGACCCAAACATTTGATAGAGAAAACCCTACTGATAAAAAAGGGATTAGACAAGCAACTTTAGAAGCTGCAGGCAAGCGAATAAGACCTTGTTTAATGACTACTGTAACTACCATATTGGCACTACTGCCTGTATTAACATCTACAGGAAAGGGAAGTGATATTATGATACCGATGGCCATTCCCATATTTGGAGGAATGATCATAGATATAACTTCCTATTTTTTGGTTCCTGTTCTGTATAGCTGGAAAAAAGAGTATGAACTTAAAAAAGTATACAAATGAAACAGTTAAATCTAGTTATTTGCTTATTCTTTCTTACTGCATTTGTTAATGCTCAAGAATTACAGTCTTTTATACAGGAAGCTGAAAGTAATAGTCCAGAGATACAAGCATACAATCTTCGCCATAACATAGCTGAAGAAAAAGTGAACGAAGCTAATTGGATTCCGAATACGGAATTTAGCGCTGGCTATTTTGTAAGTGAGCCAGAAACTAGAACGGGAGCTCAACGGGCACGTTTTTCAGCAAAACAAATGCTGCCTTGGTTTGGTACTATCACAGCTAGAGAAAATTACGCGAGTTCAATAGCTAATGCCGAATATGTAGAAATCGTAATCGCAAAGCGTAAACTAGCACTTTCCGTCTCTCAGTCATATTACAGCTTATACACAATTAAGACAAAACAAAAAGTGCTTGACGAGAATATAGAGCTACTTAAGACCTATGAAAAATTGGCACTTACTTCCGTAGAAGTTGGCAAAGCTTCAGCGGTAGATGTGTTGCGATTGCAGATTAGACAAAACGAATTGCAGCAACAAAAAGAGGTGCTAGAGGAAACCTATTTGGGAGAGCAAACTTCCTTCAACAAGTTGCTGAATCGAGATGGAAATACAGGTGTAACCATTCTCGAAGCATTGATGTTGCCCAGCGAAGACATCTTTTACGATGAAAATAACCTATCACTTAATCCAGAGTTGCTTAAATATGACAAACTCTATGAATCCATAAAACAATCAGAACTGTTGAATCAAGCCGAAAGCAATCCTATGATTGGTTTTGGATTGGATTATTTGCCAGTTTCTGAGCGTCCCGATATGAATTTTAGTGATAATGGGAAGGATATTTTAATGCCGATGGTTTCGGTCTCTATCCCCATTTTCAATAAGCAGTACGATTCTAGAAGCAAGCAAAACGAATTGAAACAGTTAGAAATCAACGCTCAAAAAGAGAATCGATTGAATGTTTTAGAATCCGCTTTCGCGAAAGCGCAATCGCAACGTAATCAATCCAGAATAGCATACAATACACAAGCTAAAAATTTAAAGCAAGCTAAAGATGCTGAGCAAATTCTTATTAAAAACTATGAAACAGGCACTATCGATTTTAACGATGTACTGGATATACAGGAGCTTCAACTCAAATTTGAGTTGAATCAGGTGGAATCCATACAAATGTATTACATACAATCTGCATTGATTAATTACCTAATTAACTAACCGATGGAAAAGAAATTATTCATAAAAAATATGGTGTGTAATCGCTGTATTAAAGCAATTCAGAGGGATGTTGAAATATTAGGTATTCAATTAAAGCATATTCAATTAGGCTCTATAATCTATGAAGAGAGATTTAAAGATGATTTTAATAATATAAAAACGATTTTAGAAAATAATGGTTTTGAAATTCTACTTGCTCAAGACCAGCAACTAGTAGAACAAATTAAAATTGAACTCATCAAGTTACTGCAAAAACTGCCTTTACAATTGGAAAAAACTCTCTCTAAATATTTAGAAAGCACGATGAGTATCGAGTACTCAAAAATCAGTAAGATTTTTTCATTTAATGAAAGTATAACTATAGAAAAATACTTTATCAAGTTAAAAATAGAAAAAGTAAAAGAGTTGATACAATTACAAGAAAACAACTTTACAGAAATTTCACAACTACTTGATTATAGCAATGTCAATCATTTAAGTAGGCTATTTAAGAATGAAACTGGTATGAGTTTAACGGAATATAAGAATAGTCAAAAAAGCATAAGAAACGCCTTAGACCAAATTAGGTAGATAAGAACCATAATTGTGATACAAAAAGCTTTAAATCAAGAGTAATTTCGTGTCTACAAAATAAAAGCTAAAATGAAAACTAAAATAATTTTGTTGTTTCTAATTGGGTTAACTACAGGTGTTTATGCACAAGACACACAAGGAAATATAGATAACCTTCCAGTAAGAGAACACACTATTACCTTGCGTGAGGCTACTGTGAATAAAGCAGGCAAAGATGTTGTAGGAATGACCGTTAACGGGACAATTCCCGGTCCAACTTTAAAGTTTACAGAAGGTGAATATGCAATAATATATGTAAAAAATGAAATGAGTGTAGAAACCTCAGTGCATTGGCACGGACTTTTACTTCCTAACTTTTACGATGGTGTACCGTACTTAAATACACCACCTATAGAACCAGGACATACACAGAAATACGAATTTCCTATCAAACAATCTGGAACCTATTGGTACCATTCCCATACAATGTTACAAGAACAAAGCGGCGTATACGGTTCCATTGTTATTCAGCCTAAAGAAAAAGTGTTGGATTATGACAAAGAATTGGTGTTGGTCTTATCTGACTGGACGAATGAAAAGCCGATGAACGTTCTGCGTAATTTAAAGCGTGGGAATGAATGGTACAGTATTAAAAAAGGAACAGCTACACCTTTAAATCAAGTAATTGCGCGTGGCGCTTTTGGAGCACAACTCAATTTTTGGAGGCAACGTATGGAAGGTGCAGATATAGCAGATGTATATTATCCTGCATTTTTAATTAATGGAGAAGAAAGCATTGACTATCCAGAATTTAAAGCTGGTGAGAAAATAAGACTGCGAATGATTAATGGAGGAGCTTCTACCTCTTTTTGGATGACGTTTGGAGGAGAGATACCTGTACTGGTTTCTTCAGATGGATTAGATGTGGTTCCTGTCGAAAGAAATAAAACTTTTATAGGAGTAGCCGAAACGTATGATTTTATTGTCACGGTACCAAAAGAAGGTAAGATGGAATTTAGAATTACTGCACAAGATGGTTCTGGTACAGCCTCTGCTTTTATAGGTAATGGTACAATTTTACCTGCAATGGATGTTGCTCGACCAGATAAAATCGGGATGATGCAGAAAATGGCTAAAATGGATATGAAAATGGGTGCACACGCCTTAAAATTTCAGCCAGGTAAGGATGAGCGTTTTGAGATGAAAGAGGAATACGGGATGCAGATGGATAAAATGGAAGGAATGAAAATGGATGGAGAGATGAAAATGAATCATTCTAAAATGAAAGGTATGAAGATGGATCATTCAAAAATGTCTGGAATGGATATGAATAAGCCAAAAGATACTACAGAAATGGGTAAGATGGACCATTCTAATATGGCAGGAATGGATATGAAGAAAGACAAAACAATGTCTGGAATGAATATGAAGAAAGAGAATTCTATGCCAGGAATGAAGATGGAGGGAATGGATCTATTTGCCGAATACAATTATGAATATTTGAAGTCGCCCAGCAAAACAACATACGACAAAGATGTTCCCGTTAAGGAAATATTACTAAATCTTACTGGTAATATGAATCGTTACATCTGGAGTATGAATGGTGTACCACTATCTGAGGCTGATAATATCAAAATAAATAATAAGGAGGTAACGCGCATTACATTCAATAACCTGACGATGATGCACCACCCAATGCACTTACACGGTCACTTCTTTAGAGTACTTAATGAAAATGGAGAGTACTCGCCATTAAAGCACACGGTAAATGTGCCCCCAATGGAAGAAATGACTATCGAGTTTTATGGAAATAATGGCGATGAGGCTGGAGACTGGTTTTTCCATTGCCACATTTTATATCATATGATGGGTGGTATGGCAAGAGTAGTGTCTTATGATACGCCACGAGACCCAAGAATGGATGAATTTCCAGCTTCTAAAATTATTGAAGAAACCAACAAATGGTATTCTTGGGGACTGGTAGATGCAGCGTCGCATACTACTGGTTTTAATTTGATGACCTCTAATATTAGAAATCAATTTAATGCTTCTTTTGAATATGGATGGAATGAAAATCTGGAAGGAGAATTCACGTATGAACGGTATCTACACGATTATTTACGAGTTTTTGGTGGTGTAAACATTGAGAATTCAACACGTGATAGCTTAAATGAGTTTAGCACAACGGCAGTTGTTGGTGTTCGCTATTTAACGCCCTACTTATTCAATTTAGATGTGCGTGTTGATAATAAATTAAGACCAAGAATTGGTGTAGGTCGCAGTATAATGATTTTCCCAAAACTGTCTGTATTCGGTTATTATGAATACCAAATAGATTTAGGTTTCGTAGATGACCTACCTATGAATAAAGACTTTACTTCAGAAACAGTATGGAGTGCAGGAGCTGAATATATGCTATCAAGAAACTTTTCTCTTATGGCGAGTTACGATAACCGTTTTGGTGCCGGTGGAGGATTATCAGTAAGATTTTAAGTAAATAATATTAACAATAAAACAAATAAAAATGAAAACAATTAAAAGAAGTATTAGAACAGTAGCCTTAGTCGCTACAATGATTTTAACCGTGTCTTGTAAAGATGCTAATAAGAATGAAGCACCTTCGTCTGCTAGCAATGAAGTAATGCAAGAAAATATGGATAGCTCAAAAAATATGGCAATGAATAATTCTCAAAACGCAATGGCAGAAGCTATTTTAAAAGATTATTTTAATCTTAAAGATGCGCTAGTAGGAGATGAAAATGACAAGGCTAAGATGCTCGGTGGAACACTTGCTAAATCACTTGGCAATCTTGACAAGTCAACATATTCTGAAAGTCAACAAAAGGAATTAACAGACATTATTGAAGATGCAACAGAACACGCAGAGCATATTTCTGAAAGCGATATCAAACACCAACGTGAACATTTTAAAATTTTGAGCAAGGACATTACAGTTATGGTTTCCATAACAGGAACTGCGACAAAGTTGTACGAGCAATTTTGCCCAATGTACGATGGTGGAACAGCTTGGTTGAGCACTAAGGAAGAAGTCAGAAATCCATATTACGGTAGTCAAATGTTGAAGTGTGGTAAAGTACAGCGAGAAATCAACTAAATGAAGGTTTTTAAGGCAATAGCTTGGATAGCGTTAATCTCATTCGTAGTGATACAATTCTTTCCAACGGATAGGAATGAAAGCTATACCACACCTACAACTGATTTTATGTTGGTTAACAAAGTACCGTCTAAAATCGAGAATCAGCTTAAGGTGTCTTGCTATGATTGTCACAGTAATAATACTGTATATCCTTGGTATAGCAAAGTTCAGCCAGCAGCTTGGTTTTTAGAAGACCATATTAAAGAAGGAAAAGAAGAATTGAATTTTAATGAGTGGAGCGATTATTCTGATAGGAGAAAGAAAAGTAAGTTACGGTCTATCATTAAACAGATAGAAAGTGGCGAGATGCCTATGGATAGTTACACACTTATTCACAAGGATGCTATACTATCAGAAAACGATAAAAAGGTCGTCATAGCTTTCATTACAAAGTTGAAGGATAGTTTAAAATAAAGCCCTGATTAGGAAAGGATGTTTTTTTAATATTGATTATGGAACTTTTCCTTTTCAGGCACAAATTAAAGTCCTAATAAGAGAAAGGGACACTTTTTTCATTGGTTGGTTTAATAAACCCATTCTCTTTTTTTAGGCAAAAGAAATATTATGAAACAATGCTGTAAAACAGGAAATAATAATTCATCAAACGCACTTAGCAGACGGTTGAACTACATTCTATATGGAGTACTTCTCATCATCTTATTGGATGCGCTTTTCTTGCAATTAAAATAATATACTATGAAACACACCTATCACATACAAGGAATGACCTGCAACGGTTGTCGAAATCACGTAGAGCAAACTTTATCTAAAGTTGATAGTGTGACAAACGCATCGGTTGATTTAGAAAAGCAGGAAGCAACAATTGAAATGAGTTCTCATATTTCTCTGGAAACTTTTCAGAAAAGCTTGAAAGATGATGGTGGGCGTTATTCCATCCACAACCTTGGCGAGCATCATCATAAGGATGTTTCAGCAGAAAAGAAAAAGCCGAAACAAAAAAGGAATGGAACTGGCACTTTCTACTGCCCGATGCATTGCGAGGGCGATAAAACCTATGACGAGCCTGGCGATTGCCCAGTCTGCGGTATGGATTTGGTGGAAGAAGTCAACCTTTCCGCAACCACTACAGAACAATGGACGTGCCCTATGCATCCAGAAATCGTAAAAGATGAAGCTGGAGCTTGCCCTATTTGCGGAATGGATTTAGTACCGATGGAAGCAGATAGTTCAGCAGAAGAAAAGACCTATAAAAAGCTATTGAAAAAATTCTGGATAGCTGTTGGGTTCACGTTGCCCATTTTTATAATCGCAATGAGCGAGATGATTCCCAGCAATCCATTGTACGATGTAATGGAGCAAAAATGGTGGAACTGGATTCAGTTTGGGCTGTCAATTCCTGTAGTGTTTTATGCCACGTGGATGTTCTTTGAGCGTGCCTACCGAAGCATCAAAACTTGGAATCTCAATATGTTTACGTTAATAGGAATAGGTGCTGGTGTGGCGTGGCTATTTAGTGTGTTTGGAATGTTGTTTCCAGACTTTTTCCCTGAACAGTTTAAAACCGAATCAGGAGCTGTTCACGTTTATTTTGAGGCAGCAACCGTGATACTTACGTTAGTATTAATGGGTCAGGTATTAGAAGCGCGAGCGCATAGTAAAACAAACTCCGCAGTAAAAGAATTATTAAAGCTTGCTCCTAACAAAGCCATACGTGTTGTAGATGGTAGTGAGGAAGAAGTCAGTATCGACCAGATAGAAAAAGGCGACATACTTCGAGTAAAACCAGGAGATAAAATACCAGTAGATGGCAAGATTACAGAAGGCGAAACTACTGTAGATGAATCGATGATTTCGGGAGAACCTATTCCAGTAAATAAAACTACAGATGATAAAGTAAGTAGTGGTACAATTAACGGTAATCAGTCTTTCTTAATGGAAGCCGAAAAAGTAGGAAGCGAAACGCTGCTTTCCCAAATTATACATATGGTTAACGATGCCAGTCGCAGTCGCGCACCTATTCAGAAGTTGGCGGATACCGTTTCAGGATATTTTGTACCTGTAGTGGTCATAATTTCACTAATCACATTTGCAGTTTGGGCGATTTGGGGTCCAGAACCAGCGTATGTTTATGCCTTAGTCAATGCTATTGCGGTATTGATTATCGCTTGTCCCTGTGCATTGGGATTGGCTACACCTATGTCTGTGATGGTGGGCGTGGGTAAAGGTGCTCAAAATGGAGTACTCATCAAAAATGCCGAAGCTCTTGAAAAAATGGATAAGGTGGACACGCTCATCGTGGATAAAACAGGAACCATAACGGAAGGAAAACCAACGGTTGAGAAAATAGGTATTTTTGGAGACTACTTTCGCGAAAGCGAGATTCTACATTTTATCGCATCCCTAAACAGTTCCAGCGAGCATCCACTTGCCGAAGCTACCGTGAAATATGGAAAGGAACAGAAAACCGAAATATCCAAAACCGAAAACTTTAGCGCAGTAACAGGAAAAGGCGTAGAAGGAACAGTTGATGGCAAGAAGCTCGATTTAGGCAATGTCAAAATGATGGAGTACGCAAATGCTACGCTATCATCTGAAATGGAAACCGAAGCACAATCCTTTCAGAAACAGGGAAAGACCGTTTCTTACTTATCCATTGATGGCGAAGTTTCAGGCTATGTGGTCATAGGCGATAAAATAAAAGAAACGAGTGCCAAGGCAATCAAAGAATTGCAAGACAAAGGCATCGAAGTAATAATGCTCACAGGAGATAATCACGACACCGCCCAGGCAGTAGCCAACGAACTTAATCTCGCCGACTTCAAAGCGGGAATGTTACCAGAAAACAAACTGGACGAGGTTAAAAAGTTACAAGAACAAGGCAAAGTAGTGGCGATGGCTGGCGACGGTATAAACGATGCACCAGCATTAGCCAAAAGTGATGTAGGTATTGCAATGGGAACAGGAACGGATGTCGCTATTGAAAGTGCAATGATAACATTAGTAAAAGGCGATTTACACGGCATCGTAAAAGCAAAGAATTTAAGTCATAAAGTAATGCGGAATATCCAGCAAAATTTATTTTTTGCCTTGATATACAATACCCTCGGTGTACCCATTGCAGCGGGAGTTTTATTCCCATTTTTTGGAATACTCTTATCGCCAATGATTGCCGCGTTGGCAATGAGTTTCAGTTCGGTTTCGGTCATTGTAAATGCACTCAGACTTAAAACAAAATCAATTAATTAAAAACTAAAAGCCATTAGAAATGAATTCAAAAGAGAACAATCACGGAGAAATGAAAAAAGGAAATTACTCAAAATTTGTTGGTATGCTCGTGGCATCCTTTATAGCAATGTACATCACGATGTATCTAAACACCTATGCAATCGAACACGTATATTTTAGCCTCACAAGGTTTTATATGAGCTGTTTAGGTATTGCAGCGATGGCCATAATAATGTTTGTGGCAATGCGAAATATGTATCAAAATAAAAAGAAAAATGTTGCCATAGTTTTAGGAAGTATTGTTCTATTTGTTGGTGCGCTAGGACTGGTACGTGACCAAAAATCAACTGTGGGCGATGTACTCTGGATGAAAGCTATGATACCGCACCACTCGATAGCAATATTAACCAGTGAGCGTGCAAATATTCAAGACCCTGAAGTGAAAAAATTAGCCAATGATATCATTAAAGCTCAAAAGAAGGAGATAGAAGAAATGAAACAAATGATTGACCGATTGCAAAATCAGAAATAGAGCGTTCGAGCAGTCTTTTCGCTATATCTTTTGTTTGCAGAAATAGCAAAAAAAGGATGCCGCTACAATCCCTAACACACATCGTGCTACACATTAAACAATTTTTATTATGAACAAAAACATATTATATATAACAGTCGCAGTAATAGTGGGATTATTTGCAGGCTGGCTCATTTTCGGAAATTCTGAGATTGATGTTGACGCAAGCAAGGATTCGTCTAATATGTCAGATTCCCACAACCACTCTAGCGATACGGCAAACCAAATGTGGACTTGCTCAATGCACCCACAGATTATGCAACCAGAAGCAGGCGACTGTCCTATATGCGGGATGGACTTGATACCTGCTGAGTCTGGTGCTGAAGGTCTCGCTTTGAATGAGATAAAAATGACAGATAACGCAATGGCGCTGGCCAATATTCAAACTACAGTTGTAGGTAGTGGTGCACCTTCTGATGAAGACGGAATGATCTCACTCTCAGGAAAGATTGCTACAAACGAAGAAAATAACGCTGTACAAGCAAGCTATTTTGATGGTCGTCTGGAAAAATTGAATGTAAGCTATGAAGGTCAAAAAGTAAATCGTGGTCAATTACTGGCTACTATTTATGCGCCTAATTTAGTAGCGGCACAACAAGAGCTTTTAACTACGACTGCTTTAAAAGAATCGCAACCTGCTTTGTATAAAGCTGTGCGAAACAAGTTGAAACTCTGGAAGCTTTCAGAAAGTCAAATTAATGCTATTGAAACTTCTGGGAAGGTTCGTGATAATTTCCCCATTTATGCTACTGTTTCAGGAACTGTCTCAGAAGTTGCGGCAAGAGAAGGAGACTATGTAAAACAAGGTCAACCAATTTTAAAAGTGAGTAATTTGAATTCAGTTTGGGCAGAATTTGATGCCTACGAAAGTCAAATCTCTAATCTAAAAGTAGGTCAGAAAATGATGATAGTAACCAATGCCTATGCCAATAAAGAATTTGACGCCACGATTTCTTTTATTGACCCTATGCTGAACAACGCAACGCGTACTGTTACCGTAAGAGCAACACTTAAAAATATAGATGCCCTATTTAAGCCAGGAATGTTTGTCACGGGCAAACTCAAAGGAGAATCCAAAATGAATGACGATTTAATTACCGTTCCTGCAAGTGCAGTGATGTGGACAGGAGAACGCTCATTGGTGTATATAAAGACCAATCCTAACGAACCAATTTTTGAAATGCGTGAAATTGTGATTGCGAATCGTAATGGAGAAAATTTTAGGGTAAAAGAAGGGCTTGAAAATGGCGATGAAATCGTGACAAATGGAACATTCTCAGTAGATGCCGCCGCACAATTACAAGGGAAAAAATCGATGATGAACAAGAGCAAAAAGGAAACATCGGATATGTCATTGTCTCAAATGATAATAGACTTACCATCAAGTTTTCAGAAGGACTTTGAAAAAGTGCTCACATCCTATCTTCAAATGAAAGATGCATTTGTCTCAAACGATGCTAACCAAGTTGCAGCTTTTGCAAAAGAGACATCCAAGGCCTTAAAATCTATAGATATTAGTGGTTTAGGAAAGATGGAGCAAGCACACTTAAATAAAACTATTAAAATGTTTGACGCCATTGTAGAAAATGATAATCTGGAAAATCAACGTGACCATTTTGTAATTCTGAATGAAAATTTAGTGCCCATTGCTATGAATATTGAGAATGTTGATCCCATACTATATTTGCAAAAATGTCCTATGGCAAATAAAAATAAAGGTGCTTTTTGGCTAAGTAAAGATAAGGATATTCGAAATCCATATTATGGAGATGAAATGTTGACTTGTGGAAGTATCATTAACATAACTAAGTAAACTGTCAAAGAATAGAACACAAATTTTTCAAATAGTCCAGATTAAAATAGTTTAAGCTAAAACCTTAGGAAAGATAAATTTTTCTAGGATATAAAAAGAACCAAACTATAGAATTAAAGAAATAAATGTTATAGCACACTAGCAAATGAAAAAAATAATTAAAGAATTCATTGGAGCAATTTTGATTAAGTTACAACCCCAAAAAGTTGAAATATTAATAAAAAAAGGCATCAGTTTTAATGTCAAAAATGAACTCAGTTTAAGTGAGCGATTCATGCGTTCGGCACTTTTAAAAAATGCCGAAAAAAACCAAGACTTCGATATGCTGGCAGATTATCATGAAAATTTTTGGAAAGAGACAGGTAGAAAATATTTTTCAGATAAAGAGAATGTATTGAAAGATTTTTTTCTTCCTAATTGTTTACCAGTATTTGAAAAGCTTCAGAATATTTTAAAAGATACATCACATGAATTTCACACCATTGTCGAGATTGGAACAGGCAATGGGGATGTTTTAGATTACTTGAGCGCTGAATTTTTACAAATTGAAAGATTTATAGGTATTGATTTAAGTGTTGAGCAAATTAAATTTAATAAAAAACAGTATGTTGAGAATATTAAAATCGAATTTGTAGCCGCAGATGGATTTGATTGGATTAAAGAAAACGGAACCAATAATATGATAATCTTTACTTCAGGTGGTGTCCTAGAATATTTTTCAGAACAACGATTGCAAGAGTTCTTTTCTTACCTAAACAAATTAGGGACTTCAATATTTATTGCAATTGAGCCCATTGGAGCAAATATTGACTTTAGCAAGAATCCAAATTCTCAACCTTATGGTGTTGAGCGATCATTTTCTCATGATTATGCACGCCTTTTTAAAAATGCAGGTTTTAATTTATGGCACGAGTCTAAGGCACCAGGCAAGATGCATGAAGATTATTTTGGGGTTTTTGGAGCAATAAATAAATGAATGTTATTCATTAATAATTACATAGAAATTGACGTTTAATCCAACATAACATTTCGAATAACCAAAAGGTCTTGTATAAAAAAATGACAAGACTATCTTGGCAAACGATTTTTTTACAAAGAGATTAAATCAAAATAACACCAAACCATAACTAGAAATTTACTGATGACCACAAAAATGATAGACTTTTTAAAGAGGTACGAAATATGGGTGTTTTTAACACTTGCACCAATGCTGAATTTTGTAATAACTTTTGCTAAAAGCAAAGGCGTAATAGAATTTTTCCCGTACACCAATGGTCGCTTTTACGCTTTAATGTTTTTGTTGTTATTTATTGTAAAAATTACAAAAGGTAATGAAGGCATAAAGAATTTATTTAGACCTATGCTAGTTTGGAAAGTACACCCAAAGTGGTATGTATTTAGCTTACTGTTCGCATTTACCATAGGTTTAATAACTTTAGTAATTGTAGCTTTTTATAATGGAGATATGTCCATTCTTGATTTCGAAATTTATATACCTACCTTAAAATTCACTTTGTTTCTTTTGTCTTGGGCATTTCTAGGTGAAGTGGTATGGATTGGTTATGCATTTCGTGAACTTTCGAAAATTACTAAACCATTTTACGCAACTCAGGTTATCGGCTTTGTATGGTCTTTATGGTGGCTACCTTCCGTTTATATAAATGTTGGTGTAATTGAAGACCTTCCTGTATGGCCGTTGTTTTTAAATATGATGGGAGCTGCTGGTATGTGTGCTATTGTATATTCAAAAACCAGAAGTGGAATATGTGTACTGGTAATACAATCGATGTTAAATATGTCTCTTGTTTTGTTGCCGATTTCACCAGATGCGGGTGACCATACCTATACTATATTTGCGGTTCTTTACTTTATAATAATGTTGGTCTTTATGTATTTTATGCCACCAAAGATAGATTCTAATTCATTGAAATTGTAGTCTTTCTTATTAATCAATTACTTTAAAAAATCTTAAATATTATCCGTCAGCACATACCCCAACATTCCGCGAAGAGCTTTATTTCGGGAAAAGCGCTTCATTAAAGGTCTTAGACACAATCCCAAAGATTCCGATTTCCACTACGCTAATCCCGCCCAAAAGCAGGAAACGCTTCATTCCCAATCTACATATTTGAAATTTAGTCCGCTTTAAATTCTGCTAAAGAGGTTAATTCGTTTTCACAATCCGTTCAGCACATTCCCCTACATTCCTTAAAAAACTTCATTCCGTGAAAAGAGCTTCTCTACAAATGTCTTGGACACACCTATTGTTTTGCTTCCTTCATTACGTTAACCCGAACCGCTACGCTGGTTTGGGACACTTCATTTCGTTAGAAAAAATAGGTAAGTCCAACAAAACATCGGAAAGCCATCGACTCGATTTTCTTAACAGGATTTTCGGCGAAGTCTTCTTGAGCCTTCACTCGAAAATCCTTAAAAACCGAACCGCTGCCTTACACATTTTAAGGGGTTTATAATGGATAAAGCCTTTGTTGTTTTTCGGGGCGTCGAAAAACAGGCACGACATAACCAATTCTAATTTAATCACAGCTGCTTATCTCGCTTAACTGTCGGTACGCTCAAACGCAACTGCGCTTAAAAGAATTGCTAATGCCCTTATGGAACTTGTCAAGACTATACAAGTTTTAGTGAAAAATAAGGTTTCTACTTCCTTGAAAATCCAAGGATTTTACTACGTCGCAAACACACCTGATTTGTTCCCGAAAAGTCTGGACAAAACCCACTCTATCCATTGTGCGGTGCACAGAAGAAAAGAACAAACACCCCTTAAAACTTAATTCAGTTTAAATCAAATAGGGGAAATATAAACCAGTCTGTAACAAAGCAGACACAAATCTTTTTATTATGAGTACTATTAAAAATCACGTACAGTTAATTGGAAACGTTGGACAAGAACCAACTATTACGAACCTTGAAAGCGGAAAGAAAGTAGCCCGTTTTTCACTCGCCACAAATGAGTATTACAAAGATGCCAAAGGCGAAAAACAAACTGACACTAATTGGCATACGGTAGTTGCTTGGGGCAAGACTGCCGAAATTGTAGAGAAGTATGTTGTTAAAGGCAAAGAAGTTGGAATATCGGGAAAACTTAAAACCCGAAGTTATACAAGTGATGATAACGAACAACGCTATGTTACGGAAGTTGTAGCCGATGAAATTCTATTACTTGGAAGCAAAGACGACAAGTAAATCTTAAAATGAAAGAGGGCGTAACCGTCGAAAGATGCGCCCTCTTTTTCATTATTCACACTTTAAATAATATGTACAATGAAAGCACAAGTTAACGAAATCAAAGAAGGATTGCAACATTTTCAAGGAACGGAAATGTTCTATCAAATCCCATTATTAAAAACACGTTTTACAGACGGTCTAAAATACCTTGCTAACGTGGCAGATTGTTTTTGGCTCATTACGGACACGTCCGTAATTGCAAAAAGTCTGATGAACCGAAGCGAATTTATCACAATCGATTTTAAAAGATTGCCCGAAGAAAAACAAGATTATTCGGGATATGAAGCCGAGATAATTTACAGCGATGGCAATGACAATGTTTTGGAAAAGCAAGGGTACAAAGCAACCGATTTTCCACTCGATGAACTGCGTTTATTTTTTGTAAATGATACGCTGATGTTACCAAGCGAATATTAGAATTTTGAAGCTATGATTTACATAAAATTTCAGGATTTGAGCGAGGAAAAACAAGAGGAACTTTTACAGGTTTCGAGAGAGCACGTAACACATCTTTATGGGGAATCCATAAAAAAATATGTGGAAGAAACTGGTGCAGATTATGAAAACTTGATTGACGAGGAAATGATTAAAAACTTATACACCTATAATTTCGTTTTCAATATTTAGCACTATTATATAGAGCAACGAACACCTCTAAAATTTTAGAGGTGTTTTTCTATGCAATTAATATATAGTCAAGAAAAAAACGTATCTTTATTTCGCTGAAATTCAGCATTCAAATTTAAGTAGGGTTATCCACTTTTCGACTTTCGCCGATAACCGTACACATCGAAAAATAACATATCGGAAAATCATTTTCCCTGAAAATGGCAATCGGCTTTTTAGCCGGATTGTATGGATTTTTGTCACGCTTGCGCGTGACGAAAAGGAATAGCAAGAGGGTAACACGCTGCGCGATGTTTCGGATTCCTTTTCGTTTTCAAATAGCTGATTGCCAGCGATTTGAAGATATTTTAATTTCCTGAAAATCAGAGATTTGCGACAAACGGGCTGTAAACGCCCATTTTTAGGGAAGATTTTGCGACAAATCGGCGAAATATGGACTCATTTATTGGAATTAGATTCAAAAAGGAAACTGCAAAACGTTTCCAAACTTTCTCACGCACTTACTTCAAATCGCACACCGAGGCAATGTCCACGATGCTCGATTTTTTCTTCTATAACGAAATATCGCCAAAGGAAAAATTAGGACCAACAGGGCGAACCATCGAAGCCAAATTGCTTAAAAGAATCAATGCTGTAATTGCCATAATGAGGGATGTGGAAAAGACACAAACCAAACCTACGGTAGCGATGATTCAATCTCTTTTTCAGACAGAAGAACCAAATGAAAAGCCTCTGATTGTGGAAAAGAAATATGCCAAAGAGAAAAAGGAAGTACGCTTTCGTCAAAAGAAAAACCCAAGTAATCAACTTTAAATTTTTGAGCTATGTACATCACAATAACACCTCAAAAATTAGGCGGCACTTATAGTCAGGGTTCAGCGGATTTTGTAGGCTATTTAGAGAAAGAAAATCAAGGTTTGGAACAACAAGATGTAGAACACTTTTTTAACCTATATGGCGATGAAATTTCCGCTGAAGAAGTGGTCAAAGAAATTGATGGAAATACCGCAAAATTAAAAAAGAAAGAACCCAAGTTTTATTCGATTACGGTCAGTCCTTCAAAGTATGAATTACGAAAACTAAAGAACAATAGCCAAGATTTAAAAACCTACACGCGTGAGCTGATGAAGGATTATGTTGCCAGTTTCAACCGTGAAATTAATGGGCGACCTATAACTATTGATGACATAAAATACTATGCGAAAATTGAACATCAACGAACCTTTAAAGGCACAGATATTCAGGTAAAAGAGAACCAACCTTTCGCGACAGAAATACTTCAGCTAAAAACAGAAATCCGAAATATTCAAGATGGACGAGCAAAAGGGAATATTAAAAAGATGAACAGGGAAATTGCCAAACTGGAACGCCAAGCACCGCATCAACAAAATGGAAAACGCATTGTCCAAGGAATGTCAAAAGATGGAAACCAAAGTCATATCCATATTATCGTAAGCAGAAAGGATGCTTCCAATTCGGTAAGTCTTTCGCCTGGTAGTAAACACAAAGCTTCTGAAGTAGAGATGCACGGCAAAAAGGTAAAGCGAGGTTTTGATAGGGATGCCTTTTTCGTTAAAGCGGAAAAGACGTTTGACAAAACTTTTGGATATAAACGCAATTTTGCCGAGACCTATAAAGCAAGAAAAGATTTTGTTAAAAACCCTAACCTCTATTTTGCTGCCTTGATGAAACTACCAGCTAACGAAAAGGCATTGGCTTTTAAAATGATTACAAAAACAGGCTTGCCAGTAATACCTAGTATTCCTTTAAGCCAAGCACAAATTGCGCTTCGGGTTTTCAAACGGTTAAGACGTGGTGCAGAAATAGCAATTAAATCAAGTTCCATCGGAATATAAGTAGTATGCAGATAGATAATATCATAACGACACTTTCAATTATTGGTTTTACCAGTACTGTTTTCTATGCGATGTTTCGGGTAAGTAAGTTTGCGTTTCTTTTGAATATCGCAATACTGTCATTTTTCGTATTCTATGTTGCTGCTGGAAATGAATTAACATTCATTTTGTTGTATCTAGTTTGTCCGATACTATTAATTAATACAGGACTATACGTTTTTCTGCATAAAACTGAAAATTCGCAAAATGGCGATAGTAAATACCAAGTCAACTTTGCTACGAGCAAAGGGAATTTTAAATTGGATAATATTAAACGTGGCGCATCCGTCATCGGATCCGCTGGAAGCGGAAAAACCGAAAGTGTCGTTTACGGATTTCTTAAACACTTCCAAAAAGAAGGCTTTTGCGGAATCATTCACGATTACAAAGATTTTGAATTGACCGAAATGGCATATCCACTTTTTAAGGATAGTGATATCCCGTTTAAGGTCATTTCCTTTGATAAAATCATCCATATGGTAAATCCTATTGCGCCACGTTATTTAGAGAACGAGGAAAGCGTTAATGAGGTTTCAAGGGTCTTAATCGAAAACCTATTAGAGCAAAGGGAAAGCGGAACTACGGGAACAACAAAATTTTTCAATGATGCTGCGGAAGGTTTGATTGGTGGGTTAATTTGGAAATTGAAAACCGACTACCCTAAATACTGTACGCTACCACATTTGATAGCAGTTTACCAGTTTCTTGATACAAAAAGCCTAATCCAGTTTCTGGAAACCAACACCACCTCAAGGGCGATGGCAGATGCTTTTATTAGTGGCAAGGATTCTGAAAGACAGACTGCTGGTGTAAAAAGCACCTTGGCCAATGCGCTCAAACGAATTAGTACCCAACGTATTTTTATGGCATTGTCCGCAGATGAAGTGCCACTCGATATAAATAGCGAAGAAAATCCATCAGTAATTTCAATAGTGAACAACCCAAAATTTGAAACCTCCTATTCGCCCGTCATCGCTACCATCATTCATACTATTACCAAGCAAATGAGCGTTCGGAATTCAAAACCATCATTTCTATTAATGGAAGAAGCGCCAACCATACGACTGTTGAATATGCACCGTATTCCGGCAACATTACGTAGTTATAACATCTCAACTATTTATGTGATGCAAGACAAAATTCAGAATGATATGATGTATGGCGATAAAGCAAGTAAAGCGATTTTGAGCAATTTATCCTATCAATTCTTCGGTAAGGTCAATGACCCGGACACCGCCAAATATTACGAACGCTTTTTTGAAATTATTAAAGACCCAACCAAGAGTATCAGTCGAGGACATAACCTTGATTTTGATACGCGTATTACTACGGGCGAAAAGGAAATTCCAAAGATTAGAGCTGATGTTTTCTTCAGGTTGAAACAAGGCGAATTTATTACTTACGCGGATGGAAAGGATAAGAAAATTCAATTTAAATTGGATGATATTCAAAGAGAATTACCAAAGGAATCGAAACAGTTTGCACAGGCTGATTTAGCAGCTAATTTTGAACGGGTTTATGATGAAGCGCGTTCGATATTTGAAAAGTGACTGTATGTGAGTTAAAGCTCCGACGTTCTTTGTACTCTTAGCAAAAAGCGGATTTTGTAAAGAATGTGGCATTTTTGAAGCATACTTTAATGAGTTTGACTGCAATAACGAAACGAAGCACAACAAGTATAATGTTAAGAGTACATTTAAACAATCATTTAATTATACTTTTTTAGTTCCGTAAAAGGTGAATTACAGGAACTACTAAAAAGAACGACAAATTGAACTGGAAGCGAATATGTTAGCAACATTTTCAATGTCATTTCGTAAAACGGCCGTTTTAAAGAACTAAAATCTATGTATTTTATTTCTTTACTAACTCCACTTCATCTTCTGCAATCGCACCGCATTCAATATAGCTAGCAACGCCACCCCCACATCCGCAAAAACGGCTTCCCACATTGTGGCAAGTCCACCAGCACCAAGAATAAGAACTATAATCTTTACACCAAATGCCAAACCAATATTTTGCCAAACAATTTTTCGGGTAGAACGCCCAATTTTAATTGCTCTTGCGATTTTTGAAGGTTGGTCCGTCTGGATAATAACATCCGCCGTTTCAATGGCAACATCGCTACCCAAACCGCCCATCGCGATACCTACATCACTTGCTGCCAATACCGGTGCATCGTTGATACCGTCGCCTATGAAGGCAACCTTCGTATCTGGTTGTGCTTTGAGCTTTTCGACTTCGTTCAATTTATCTTCCGGTAATAGACCGCCCTTAGCCCAATCTATGCCTAATTCTTTTGCGACCTGTTGAGTTATGGAATCCTTATCGCCCGAAAGCATAATGATTTTGGAAATCCCAGAATCCCTAATTTGCTTTATGGCTTGGTGCGCATCTTCCTTTAGTTCATCGGCAATGGTCACATAGCCCGCAAATTTTCCATCAATGGCGACCATGACGATGGATTCCACAATGTCATTGGTTGCAGATGGAGCTTCGATGTTATTTGAGGTCATCAAAGCCTTATTCCCTACCAGAACAGTCTTACCATTAACCGTTCCCAATAAGCCTTTTCCAGCAACCTCAGAAACATTCGTGGCATCTAAATCTGCACCTTCAGCTTTATATTCCAGAATTGCTTTTGCAATAGGATGGGTAGATTGTTCTTCCATTGCCATCAAGTATTTCATAAATACCGCTTCCGAGAAATTGGAACTGTTTATTACTTCCTTAATCTTGAAAACACCTTTGGTCACGGTTCCCGTTTTGTCCATTACCACAGTAGTCACTTTGGTCATTGCATCCAAAAATGAAGCTCCTTTAAATAGTATACCGTTGTGCGAGGCTGCACCCAGACCACCGAAATAGCCGAGAGGAATCGAGATGACCAATGCACAAGGACACGAAATCACGAGAAATATTAAAGCTCTGTACAGCCAATCACGAAACACATAATCATCCACGAAAAAGTAAGGCAAGAATGTCAGACCGATAGCGAGAAAAACAACGATAGGCGTATAAATCCTTGCGAACTTCCTTATAAATAATTCCGTCTTTGATTTTCTTGCAGTCGCATTCTGTACCATATCAAGAATTCGTGCAATGGAACTATCTTTAAACTCTTTTGTGGTCTCGATTTCGATTACACCATCGAGATTTATGCTTCCGGCAAAAACACTATCTCCTTTGGCGATAGTATCGGGTTTGCTTTCGCCTGTTAAAGCTGCGGTATTAAATGAACCTTTATCAGAAAGCAGAATACCATCGAGTGGTACTTTTTCGCCCACACGCACCTGAATCTTTTCGCCTATCTGAACAGTCTCGGGATTGACCGAAATGAAATCGCCATCACGGTTTACCAAGGCTTCATTAGGGCGCACGTCCAATAATGCTTTTATATTTCTTTTAGCACGGTTAACGGCAGCATTCTGAAACAGTTCTCCAACGGCATAGAAAAGCATTACCGCAACACCCTCGGGATATTCGCCTATGGCAAATGCGCCCAAGGTTGCAATGGACATTAGAAAAAATTCTGTAAAGAAATCGCCATTCTTGATACTGTTCCATCCTTCTTTTATGACTGGAAATCCAACTGGAATATAGGCTACCGTATACCAGACAACACGAATCCAACCCTTAAAAAATGGAAAAGCATCGAAATAATCAATGGCGATTCCTGCTATCAACATTACAAAGCTAAAAATCGCTGGTAAATAAGTTCTGAAATTGGAGGCTTCTTCTGGACTGCCGTGATTGTGTCCGTCATCGTGATTGTGCCCGCCTTGGTGTTCCTTTGGGTCTAAATCCCGTAAGTTTACTTTTTTCTTTTTCATGAGTGCAATTTCCTAATTATTTTGATGCAACAGAAGTGCATTTATTGCCTGCTGCATTTGTCACAGATTCCCTTCAAAACCAAATTTGCGTCTTCGGCAACGTAACCGTCCGGGAGGTTGATATGTGGAATCTTATGTTCAGTCAGACAGACCGTCTCATTGCAGTTGCTGCAATGAAAATGAAGGTGTAAATCCTGTTCAATCTCACAGTTACAACCGGGCTCACATAAGGCATACTTGGTTGTGCTAGTGCCATCGTCTATCTGGTGTACGATTCCTTTTTCCTCAAAGGTTTTCAGCGTTCGGTATAACGTAGTCCTGTCAGATTTCGCGAAAGCGTTCTCAATATCCGTAAGGGCGACCGCAATTTCCTTTTCGGCCATATATTTATAGATCAAGATGCGCATTGCCGTAGGACGCACATTTTTATTTTCCAATGTTTTTTCTATTTCCTTCATGCTTTATTATTAATGGCCGTGACCGCCTTCTTCTTCGCTATTCTTTGCTTTTGCCAAAAGGGTAAAAGAATCCTTTAAAACAATTTCCATAGAAGTAATGTCCTGCGTTTCATCGACAAATTCGAACGCAACAAAACCTTCTTCCTCGTTACCTTTTGTGATTTCGAGCATTTCAAAATCATTCATCGGGTTTTCATCTTCTCTCCGTTTTCCGAGGGATTTAAAAATATACTGTTTTGCTTCAAATCGAACTATGGCTTCTTCTGGAACGGCATATCGTTCCTGCGCTTCCACTTCAATAGCTGCATTGACGAACATTCCTGGCAATAAGTCTTCATTTTTTTCCTTTAAATGACCGTGAATCGTAATAGACCTATCGTCACGCACGTTGTTTCCAATGAGAAATACTTCGGCTTCCATCCATTCTTCCGGTGCATTTGCCAGTCTAAAGCGAATGCGTTGCCCATTACGAATCAAGGGAATATCATCTTCATATACCTTAAGTTCTACATGTAAATCTGTTGCATCGGTAATATCCATTATTACATCTTGGGGATTGAAATATTTTCCTGTGTTGATATAAACATCCCGAACCACACCATTTATGGGCGAATACACATTCACGACAGTTGATAGATTACCATTATTTACACTTGTTGGGTTTATACCTATCAATCGAAGTTTACTTTCAAGCGACTTGATGTTTGCCTGATTGGTCAAATACATGCTTTTCGCCTTTTGGAATACTTTTGTTGATGTTACATTTTCATCGTTCAAGGTTTGCTGACGGTCAAAATCTGCTTTGAGATAATCATTATTTGCCAGAGCTTCCAAATATTCCCTTTGGAACTCGATAAATTCTGGATTTTCCACACTTGCTATTACCTGACCCTTTTTAATTCTGCTACCAGGAAGCATTTCGGTATATTTCAAAAATCCCCCGTACAGTACTGTAACTGAAATATTGCCTTGTGGTGGCACATCAATCATTCCGTTTACCGAGATTTCGTGTCCTATTTTTCGTTTTTCAACCTTACCAATGACAATGTTGGTCTGTTCCATTTGCGCATCGGTGAGTTCAACTTGATTTTCTTCTCCTTTGTGGTCATCTTCAACCATTGGTTGTGCATTATCCTTACAACCTGTTGACATTAAAGCGACGATAAAAAAGATTGTTATATATATATTCTTCATTTTATTGATTATTAGCGATGAGTTCTTCGATTTTTATGAGTGTTTGATTGTACTGGTTTACAAAATCCAAATATTTCACTTGAATAGTCATTGCCCTGTTAAGCCCTTGGATGTATTCGATATACCCAACTTCCCCTTCCTGAAATCCACGTTGGGAATTTTTCAACAGCAATTCTGCTTGCGGCAAAGCATTGTTTTTGTACGATTCCAGATTTGTTTGCTCCGTTTGAAGCGTTTCCCATAAGGTATCAAACTGGGTCTGCGCTCTGTTTTTTATAGCTTCCAATTGTGCTTCGTTCTCCATTTTTTGGATTTTGGCAGCTTTGATTTTCGCTGTGTGTGGTTTTAACCAAATTGGGATACTCAAACCCAATTGCACACCTGTAAATCTATCTCCAGAATCGAATACTGTTGGTGTTCCGTTTGCGGTTTCGCCATTGCCTATAAAGGATTGATTGAAATAACCCAATGTGATATCTGGTAATAGTTTTGAAACAGCCACGGATTTTTCATTTTCGGCAAGTTCGATTTGCTTTTGGTAAAAAGCTAGCGTTGGATTATTTGAGATTGCTGTGGAATCCTTCAACTGGGGTAACATTTCAGTTTTTACTTCTAAATTTCCTACATTGATATCAACCAAACTATCTGTATTCATCAGATTTTGCAATTGTAGTTGATGGTTTTTAAGGACAGAAGCGTTATCCAAAATCATAATCTGAATATCTGCCAGTTCCACATTGGCTGTTGCCTGCTCCAATGCATTGCTTTCGCCTGTTTTATAACGCAAGTTCGCGGCGTAGGCAAACCGTTCATAAATGCTGTCCTGTTTTTGCAGTACCATTTGTTTGCTCTTGATATACCACAATTCGTAATACGTGGATTTAACTTGGGTAATCAAATCATTTTTTAGAACCGCTTCATTCAGTTCGCTTGCCTCAATTTTGGTTTTTACCAATTTATTTTGGCTTCCATAAAGTGTTGGGAACGCAAACTTTTGACTAACGCTAAAACGTGTATCATTATCTGCAATGCTATTGATTTGTCCATATTCCAAACCAAAATCAGTTTTAGGTAAATCGAAACTACTGCCTTTCAATGCCTGCTGCTGTTCTGTCTGCAAACGTGACACCTTGATATTGGGATTGTTTTTTAATGCTGTTTCAATTACTTTATCAATATTTTGATAGACTTTTACTTGAGAAGTTGTCTGCGCATTTATGGAAAAGGCACTTCCGAATAATGCCATCAGCATAACAAGAGCTGTCTTATTAGGTTTCATCTTTAATTTTTTTTCAGAATAATAATAGAGGATTGGCAATACCACGAGCGTTAAAAAGGTTGCTGTAATCAAACCACCAATCACTACGGTTGCCAAAGGTCGCTGTACTTCTGCGCCAGAAGTTTGGGAAATTGCCATTGGCAAAAACCCTAGAGAGGCTACGGAAGCGGTCAAAATTACAGGACGTAAACGGGTCTTTGTGCCTTGATAGATGCGTTGGAAAATATCTGAAATTCCGTCTTTTTTAAGTCGGTTAAATTCCGCAATTAAAACGATACCATTTAGGACCGCTACACCAAACAAAGCAATAAATCCAACTCCTGCAGAAATACTAAATGGCATATCTCGAAGCCAAAGTGCAAACACACCCCCAATGGCTGATAATGGAATTGCCGTAAAAATGAGCACACCTTGTTTGATTGACCCAAACGTAAAGTATAACAGAATAAAAATGAGCAACAATGCGAGTGGAACTGCAATTGCCAAACGTTCTCGTGCTTCCACAAGATTTTCAAACTGCCCTCCATACGAAATAGTATAGCCTGGTTTCAGATTGATTTGTGAATCGATTTTTGAACTTATTTCATCAACAACGCTTTCCACATCCCGATTACGCACATTGAAGGCTACGATTATTCGTCGTCGTGTATCATCTCGTTGAATTTGGTAAGGTCCATCTTTTATGGAAACATTTGCTACCTGTTGCAAGGGAATCTGTTGGCCATTGGCACCATTGAGATACAGATTCTGGACATCGTGAAGGTCTGTTCTGTTTTTATTTTCCAAACGTACTACCAAGTCAAACTGCTTTTCGCCTTCATACACCAAGCCTGTGGAAGCTCCAGCGAATGCAGCTTGAATCGTATTGTTTACCGATTTTATATCCAATCCGTATTTTGCAAGTTGTCCACGATTGTAGTTGATGACTATTTGTGGCACTCCCGTGACCTCCTCCGTATAGACATCCACAGCACCTTCCACCGTTCCTGCCAATTTTCCGATTTGGCTTGCATAGGTAGAAAGTTGATTTAAATCTTCGCCATAAATCTTGATGGCGACATCTTGACGCACACCTGTCATCAACTCATTAAAACGCATTTGAATCGGTTGTTGAAAACCAAAGGTAACACCAGGAATAACTTCAAGTGCTTCAGCCATTTTATTTGCCAAATCTTCCCTGTTGGATGCCGAAACCCATTCTGATTTATCTTTAAGAATTATCATTAAATCGGCAGCCTCAATCGGCATCGGATCTGTTGGGATTTCTCCCGAACCAATTTTAGATACGACTTGTTCCACCTCTGGAAAATTATCCAAGAGGATTTTTTCAGCTTTGGTAGTCGCTTTTATTGTATTTGAAAGGGAACTTCCCGTAATAACTCGTGTTTCTACCGCAAAATCGCCTTCTTCAAGTGTTGGAATAAATTCGCCACCCAAGCCTTGGAACACTAAAAAAGCGGTGACGAAAAGTGCAATGGTACTACCAACTACAATAATTCTTGTACGCATTGCCCAATGTATGATTGGTTCGTAAATGCAATAAAAGAAGTCCATTATTTTATCGGAAATATTCCGCTTGTGTTCTGTTTTTTTGCTCAAGACCAATGCCGACATCATTGGAATGTAAGTCAGCGACAATAAGAATGCTCCCAAAATAGCGAAACTTACCGTTTGCGCCATCGGTCCGAACATTTTGCCTTCCGTTCCCACCAAGGCTAAAATAGGTAGATATACAATTAGGATGATGATTTCTCCGAAAGCTGCTGAATTTCGAATTTTACTTGCAGATTGATACACTTCTTCATCCATTTCAGCCTGCGTCAATTTTCTGGAAATTTTTAACGCCCCTAAATGGAATAGGGTCGCTTCCACAATAATGACCGCACCATCCACAATTAAACCAAAATCAACTGCTCCCAAACTCATCAGGTTTGCCGAAACACCAAAAATATGCATCATACTAAACGCAAATAGTAAAGCGAGAGGAATAACGGATGCTGTAATCAAACCAGCACGCCAATTGCCCAACAATAAAAGTAAAATGAAAATCACGATAAGCGCACCTTCCACAAGATTGGTGGTAACTGTACCAATGGCATTGTCCACCAATTTAGTTCTATCCAGAAAGGGTTCGATAACCACACCTTCGGGCAAGGTTTTGCTAATGGTTTCAATTCTATCTTTTACATCCTTTATTACTTTGGCGGAGTTAGCGCCTTTCAACATCATAACAATCGCACTAACCACTTCGCCTTCGCCATTTCGGGTTGTTGCGCCATAACGAATCGCCTTTCCTGTTTGAACTGTTGCAACATCACTTATCAAAATAGGAATGCCACTTTCTGTCTGCTTTACAAGAATATTCTTGATATCTTCTATCGAACCAACAAGGCCTTCGCTTCTAATAAAAAGTGCTTTGTCATTTTTTTCAATATAAGCACCGCCAGTATTTTGATTGTTATTTTCGAGTGCGCTGAAAAGGTCGGAAATGGAAACACCCATACCGTTCAAGCGTTCTGGACGAACTGTAATTTCATATTGTTTTAGATAGCCACCAAAACTACTGACGTCTGCAACGCCTTTAGTTCCCAATAGCTGGCGTTTAATGACCCAATCTTGTATCGTCCTAAGCTCTGTTGCTGTGTATTTGTCCTCATAACCAGGCTTTGTAGCAATGACATATTGATAAATTTCACCAAGTCCCGTAGTCAATGGTGCGATTCCTGGCTTACCGATGCCCTCTGGAATTTGGGATTGAGCATCCGCCAGACGTTCGTTTACCTGTTGTCTTGCCCAATACACATCTACATTCTCCTCAAAAACAATGGTTACAACCGATAATCCAAAACGTGAAAAAGAACGAATTTCATCGATTTGGGGAATGGTTGCCATTGTGAGTTCAATGGGAAAAGTGATTAATCGCTCAACCTCTTGGGCTGCAAGTGTTGGCGAGGTCGTAATGACCTGTACTTGATTATTGGTAATATCCGGAACGGCATCTACAGGAAGCTGTTGCAATGAATAAGCACCCGTGATAATCAAGGCTAGAGTGAGTAAACCAATAACCAGCTTATGGGTTATGGAATACCTAATAATTTTATTAAGCATAGAAAGAATTTAATACAGTTAAACATCACGGAATTATGCCAAAAAATTGCAATTGTCCGCAGCGGAGTGTGACCTTTCTCGGTCAAAATCGGATATAGTTATCCTAGTGTAAAACTGACTATGCCTTTGGAGGCTGGAAAAGAGAGTGTGAAATGTCATTGCCGAAGCTATCGAAATGCGCAAATTTTTCCTTGAAATTCATAAGAATCAAGGGTTCGAACGAAATAATGTTGGATTCGATGGTATGGATATGGCAGCAATGGCAATTGCAAAATGGGGAACACAGGTCGGTTGCGCCATGGTCATGATTTCCATCCATCGCGATTACATTTTCGATTTCCGCATCATCACTTGACATCTTCCCATCATTACACGGAATGAAATTGAGTGCCAAAAAATATAGCGATAATATGATTGCGATTGATTTCACTTTCCAAAGATAACAAGAAATTCATGCAACTGTGTTGCAAAGCTTTACTATGCTATGAGTTCCTAAAAAAAGAAAGTTGTACGGGACTGCATTTAATTTCTAAAGTTCAAATAAGGGTATTTCCACAGAATTTAACTAGTACGTTTAAACCCACCTTTATTTAGACTTTCAAAATTGCAGATTTAGTCTACTTATAACGACCGTTTAAATGGACCTTTCTCAACATTATTTAGTAACTATTTACAAATAGCACTTTTAATAAAAAGTTTTTGCATAGAGGACTATTACATAAAAGGTGCAAATAGTGAAGTAATCTCTTCTAGATAAAATTAACGATAAAATCTATTTTAGACAGAGTTCAGTTTACACCATCATTCATGGACTAACCGATTGTAATAGGATACAAATTCCACAACATCCTCATCGCTGATTTCATCCGAAATTTGTTTAGATGAGATGACCATATCTTTGATATTAATTTTCAAAATATCGTTGAGTTCAATTAAGTCTGATTGGTTATGACCAAAAGCGGTATAGGCTTCAATTTTACCTTTTATAATACTCTTGAAAATATCCAGCACTATAAACGCGGTATCAGGGATATTATTGTTATGGACCTGTTCATTATCCATAGCTTAAAAAGGCCCTTTTTCCCTCGGTCTTTTACTGGTAACTTTCCATTGACCGTTTTCTTTAACCAACTTGAAAATTCCAGTTTTCCCATCGTAGGTGCTGCTGTATTTTATCCAGGCAATTTCGCCATCAACAGCTTCATCTAAAATTTCCACTTCGATGTTTTTATCAGAATCCGGTATCATATTCTGTACAGTAATCAAACTGGCATAGCCTTCTGTAGTAGTATGTTTTTTTAAAGCTGATTCATCTTTTGAAAAAAAACTTCCCGCAACTGCCTTGGCAGTTTCAGAAGGGGATTTTGTTGTGCTTTCTGAACAAGAAAGGAACAACAGTACAAGCGAGCAAATGACGATTTTTTTCATAACAATTTTAATTTGGGTTATTGATATACTTATGCGATACCTTCAATTTTAAATCCCTTTCCCCATTTTTCTCATTCAGCTCAACCACTAATCTACGGTCATTAATTATTGAAAATTTAGGCATTACATAAACTAATTTTACAACTTCGCCCTCAGCTATTCTGGACGGTACGTTGTGCTTAAAAATGGGTTCTTGAAGCAGCTTTTGTAACGATTTTCTTTTGCCTTTTTGTCTTGTTTCTAGCGAGAGATTTAAGAAATTTAAGTCGTAATCCAAACTCGATTTATTCTCAATCTGGATAACAAAGTAGAGTTCTTCCTTATCAAAAACTATATTCTCAACACTCAAAACGATGCTTTCATTTCGTTTTTGTATCGTACCTATTCGTTGCTTTCTTTCAAGAAGATAAGAAGAGAATTTTGTGTAGTAAAATGTGCTGTTATCTACTAAATTTTCAACTTCAATTACTTCGGTATTGTCAATGATGATGGGTTTTTCATTGCCTATTCTACTTGATTGTGATACGAAATAATTGAGCTTCGATAGCTGCTTTCTATATCTTATAATATACGAAAAAATCGCCCCATTTCTATTGATTATCAATAAATTACTTTCTTTCCCAGGGGTTGCCTGAAGCAATCCAAAGTACTGTTCTTTTTCACGATTGTAGGTAAAGACAAAATTATCCGAACCAGTTACACCTTGCCTAATAGGTTCTGGGAAGAACAGCGCAACGTTTTTGGTGTCGTTGGCATAAATGGTGTCGAGAACTTTGGTTGTTTGTGCTTTCGCGAAAGGGGAAATACATATGACTGCTATTATTAAGACTGAATTTTTCATAAGAGTGCGTTTTTAAATACCCATTATAGGCCTCATAATTTTGGTTTTAAGATTAATTTGTAATTGTTCAAAACCGTAACTTTTACGTTACGATTACTACGTCTAAGAACTTTTGTAATTCCACCTACTTGCGGAACGGCAGGTATGTTGATGTCGCCAATAACATCATCCAAAACTTCGGTGGTGGCTTCTGCTCGAAAGTTATTTTCCACATAGATACCTTCACTACCATCCAGCAAATCAAAAGCTTTAAGTTTGGTGGGATGATGCTTTATGTTTTTAATCTCAATCAAGGCACGGTTGGGTTGAAAGCTTATGAATCCGAAAATGAATGTGTTCTTTGGTATCTGTTTGCCATTGATTAGTGCAGACTTGGTCAGGCGCATTCTTAATCGGGTATTTGCCATAACTATTTGGTCGCCGTCAACGACCACGTAAATAGTTTCATCTGTAGTGCCTAAAATTGAAAATTCATTTGGTTTTGGCGATGCAGCAAAGAACAGTTGATGTTCTAGTCCTAATTCTTTAGCTTCAATCTTTTGTTCTCGTTTTATTTCGGCTGAGTCAATCTGTTGTACATTTTTTTGTGCAACTTTCCT
This sequence comes from Maribacter zhoushanensis, assembly GCF_029350975.1. GTDB lineage: Bacteria > Bacteroidota > Bacteroidia > Flavobacteriales > Flavobacteriaceae > Maribacter > Maribacter zhoushanensis. The sequence goes on along the minus strand of NZ_JARKMR010000003.1, from coordinate 623,510 downwards.
TTGTCCAATATTTTGATACTGCTTTTCGGAATATTGAATTTTACCAGCATCGTAAATACTATCTATAATGCGTTCTTTTTCACGTCCCGGAAGGTCAGAGTCATAGAAGCCTAAAGAATCAATTAGTTTTTCGTCATAGATACTCGGTGCATTGGTTTCCCTTGCTTCCTTCAAATCGTTGATGGCATCTAGTTTGGAATCATATTCTTTTTGGTTTTCATCCAAATCTGGAACTAAGGTCTGTTCTAGATTATCATTTTCGCTTTCATCATCGCCCATAACCATCATAGAATAGGAAATCAGGAATATGAAAATCACAGCCAATACAGCTGCAAAGACAATTTTATTTTTTTCTATCTTCATCTGTAAGTTTTTTTAAAGTGTTCTCGAAATAGTTTGTAATCAACAATCCGTGCGGATTATTTGGAAAGTTCCGGTCAACCATTATCAGGTTTCCAGTAGAAACCAACTCATATTTATCGATAATAGTCCCTCTGTTGATTTCAAAAATGGTCGTTGTGGTAAAGCTATATGACCCCTTGTTTTCTTCTATTTTGGAATCGATGCTAACTACCTTTTCTACCAAAGAATACTGTAACAACCGGTTGTAGACACCATCCGCCTTTTTTTGTCGGTATAGGTTATCCACGGAACTATTGCCGAGCCAAAGCGCCTTTTCTAGATTGCGTTCATAATTGCTGGCATCGATATTATAGAAGTAGTTGTGGAACATGTCTAAATGCGCTAAAGCTTCAACCTTAAAATTCTCTTTTTGCGTAACGATCTTCAGCGGAATAATACTGCCATCGGTATTTATGGCGAAGGCGCTATTAAGTGCTTTTTGATTGGTATTGAACGCTATCCAAACCGAAAAGGTGCTGGACAGAAAAGCGCAAACAATAACTGCTATTACTATAAATCGGTTCACTTTTAGAACGGCATATATGTTTTTGTATGGTGTTTTCATAATTCTATCTTTAATCTGCTTTAAGCCGTAAATAACCTAAGTGTAAATGATGTGGCGCGTTTGTATAATTTGAATTTCAGAAAAACAATGAAACCAACTGACCCAAGTTGAACGACTGGCGCAAAAAAGCCCTGGCCAACATCTGTCCCAAAAAGGTTTGTCCAGAAATTAGTATTGATTTCCGTATAGAGGGCATTCACAAATACATTGACCAAAAAGAAGGCTGGCACCAACATATAAACGGCAGCGTACAATTTGAAAAATGTGTAGGCAAGCGAGCGGAACTTTTCAAAAACGGCCAAACTTATAACCAACGGAAAGAAAGCTTGCATTATTCCAAGTAAAAAGTAGCGTTCTGCAAGAAATAATGGGTAGATGAACAAATCCAGAATCCAAAGGAAAAAACTAATGATAAATGCAAATATTTTGAATCCGTAAAGTGGTGTAACTAAGGCTTCGTATAAAAGCGTCATGGCTGCTTGCGCTACCTCAATGATACTTACATCTTCCTCAATAGGAATATCTTGCATCTGCAAGGGTAGTAAGGCTGGTGCGGTGCCTCGATATTGTCCTTCTATGGAAACCAATATACTATCGAAGAAACCTAATACTTGTGTAGAAAAGATGATCAGCACGACAATGGCAAAGTTCTTCATCAATTCCTCTGGGCTTAATCCCCAAGTATACCCATATTTGTCCGCAATGCCCTCGTTATACTTTTTAAGGATATTGATCAGAAAAAACAATATAGCAAGCGTTTTCATTCCTGCAATAGTGTATTGTGAGAAACTGCTGTTCTGGATGGTTTGAAACACCGTATCGATGTATTCCAACCCAATCCCTAAAAGTATAGTTGCGGTCATTTTTAGTATTCTGTTTCGCGATTATTCATTTTATCCTGCATTTTTCTGAAGGAAATAATGTCCCTATATCGTTTGGTTCTCGTGTTGATATTGGAAACCATTTCCTTAGATTCCTGTTTTTTCTGTTCTAACACTTCAGCACGTTCTGCATCAGACATTTTTAGATTATCACTTGATAAAATTTCTCCCATAAAATCAACCGTGTCTAAAGAGTTTTGGACTATAGCATCAAATGATTCCGCAACCCGTGTGACTTCCTCGGGCTTGATGTAAGGCGAGTTTAAAATATCCTGTAAATCGTCTTGCATTACATTAATAAGGCGTTGATTATTTTGTGCAATTTCCTGAACCGCTCTGAGTTGTTGCACCACACTCGATACTTTCTCAATGCTTTCTTTTGCATCTTTTAAGAACTGTACTGACTTAATCATTTGAGCCGTCTGCTTTCCAGATTCTACAAGTTGTTTTACTAAACTGATAAAATTGGTATTGTCGTAAGTGGGCATTCCTTGGGCGGTAGCACCGCCAGGCAATAAAATGGCTACCGTGAAGATTAGCCCGAACAAGATTGTTTTGATTTTTGTGTTCATAATATTATGTTTTAGATGTGAATTCAATTATTGCTTTTTCCATATCGTGATGCTCATCGTAGAGCTTCATTATTTCCTCGTTTTCTTGTCCATCCGTTAAGTAAGCTGCATACACTTCTTTGGGAACTTCTAACCTGAAAATGTTGCTTTCCTTGCCTATTTTGATGAACATTTCGGTGTATTTCCGTGGACCAGAAAGATTGTTTTTGATGGATTTTAATTGGTTTAAATCGTGGCTGGATAGGTTGAGTCTTTTGACCAATTCGTCATAACCCTTTTCATTGTTCAGGCTATAAATGACTTGTGTGTTTTCAAGTATGCTTGCCGATGTTGCATTATTTGGAAGCTGATTTATCGACTGAAGAATAATACCAATAGCACCATTTTGTTTACGGATGGCTTGATAATAGAATTCCACGCTTTCCAGTACGTTATCAAACTTGAGTTGTTTTGCAAACTCATCAAATAGAATGATACCCTTTTCAGCTCTGTTCTTCCAAATGGTTCTTTGGATGGCGGACTTAATCAGCTTTAACATTACGGATAGGATTTCCTTATTGTCCTTGACTTCATCCAGTTCAAAAACAATCAATCGTTTATCCTCGATTTTATAGGTCTGGTCTTCACTCACTTCAAAAAGGAAACTATATAGACCATCGCCGACATATTCGGACATTACGTGTAAAAAGCTTGTAACATTGAAGTAGTCGGGATGGATTTTCAAGGTGTCCAGAAGGTCTTTCTGATTCCTTTCTATATAATTGTAGAAACCATCTAAAGAATGATTTTCTGGAGTATTGTTATAATAATGCCGCAGTATCTTTTTAACCGATACCGATTGTGCTTTTGTAACTTTTAAGTCCGAGGCGAACAGTTCAAAAAGAAACACCGATAAATCCTCTAACCGTTCAGGTGTGAGGTCATTTATATCACTTATATAAAATGGATTGATACCTAAGTTTTTTCCACTTTCATAGCGAAGTACTGTATATTTTTCAGGATAGAGCTTTGCGAACTTGGTGTAAGAACCACCTAAATCAATGATGACCAACCGAACACCGCTTTCAAAATACTGACGTAGAATGTTATTCGCCAAAAAGGATTTCCCTTCCCCTGTTGGCGCAAAAATGGCGAAGTTTCGAGCTTTAATACGTTTCTTCTTTTCGTCCCAAACATCCTTTAAAACGGGAATGTTATGTTCACGGTCGTTAAAGATGATTCCCGTGGAATCAGATTTGTAATTGGTATTATTGATGAACAGGCATAAAGCGTGTTTTAAATCGGTTACATACAAATCGTTGTTTGAGAAATTGGACGAAAAACAGCAGTAACTATTTAGTATATAATTCTTCCGTTCTTCCCCTCTTGGATAGTATGGGATAATGTCCAGTTCCTTAAATTCTGTCTTGATTTTTGAGGTTATCTTTTCCAGTTCTTTAGCTTCCTTCGCCCAATAGACAATATTTAAATGACCACGAACAATACGGGCATTATCATCGGCATTTATTTGGTCAAGAATGTGCTGAATTTTCCCGAGAACTACTTTATTCTGAGAACCGAAGTTGGAACTTTTGTTGAGTTCCTCAACCTTTTTGTCGAGCAGCTTGCGCCACTTTTGCTTGTCATCGAGATATAGGATTTGATTGACGATGTGATTTTCGTTAAGCGTAAGCCCTAAGCCATCAATAAACCCTTGATGAAACACAAAATCGTCAGAAGTGAATTTCTCATTGGTCTTGCTACTCTGTACACTTTCGCCAAAGCACAGTTCGCTATTGATGGCAAGGGCATCAAAATGGTTTTCGCCAATATTGACGCTTTTCTTTTCTAGCAGAATATCGGTATCGAATCCTTCATTAAAACCGTTGAAATAACTGTTTGTTAGTTGCTGAATGTCGCCAGTTTTAAGCGAAACAAAATCCATCTTTCGGCTATTGTTGATGAAGGAAACCGAATCGCTTACCGAGTTGACGAAGCTTTTTATAGTATCGTCCAATTCTTGTATGATTCCTTTTGAAACTTTACGGAACGGATTGACGTATTTTGGATTGTTAAGCGCCCTGTTTTTGGTCAGGGTAAAGAACAAGTAACATTTATGTTCTATATGTCCACGTCCTTTAAAATGTTTGTGGGTAGCTTTTTCTAAAAAAGTGGTATTCGGAAGTTGTTCCGAGGTATAGGATTTCTTCAGGTAGACATCTTGCTTATGTACTATTGTACCAATCGGTAAAGACTTCAGCGCTTGAAACCAAGCACCGTGTATATCCTCAAAATCCTTTTCAGAAAGCGAATAGATTTCTGGTAGATTCCCTTCATAGCATACCACTACATTACCATTATTGGCAAAAATGATATTGTCCTGAATATCCGTGATGGGTTGATATGCCGAAAGGTTAATCTTATTCATAATGGATGCCTGAATTTCTTTTGTTACTAATAATTTTAGGGAAGGCTTTTGCTAACTGAAACAGTTGTGGGTTATTGGTGATTCTTGTGAGGGCGATGTATAAGGCTGCATTGAAAATGGCAACACCTATAATCACCCCAAAGCTGAACGAGAAAATGATGACCATTAATGATGCGAGTACCGACATCATCATTAAGGCAAATAGGGAAATGGGCAATCCAAAAATGACTGCCCGTTTTCTAATGTTTCTATAGACCTCAAATCTCTTCATACAGCTTGTCAATTAAATCCCTCTTTAAGGGTTAGACTACGATTGAAATGAGATAGGTAAATATGCCGACAACCGCACCTGCGATTAAAACAAATACAAGGACGCGAGTAATCCCTTTTTTAAGGTCTGCGTTTTCCCCAAAGAAGTGCCCTGCATTAAATAGGAAACCAACTAGAAAAATGACACCCAAAATGATTGGAAAAATTGTTCTTATAGTATCGGAAACATCATTTACAGAATCTTCGATACCACCAATTTGAGCAAAAAGCGATGTTGAGAGCAACGATAAAAAAGTTGCTAAATAGATTGATTTTTTCATAACGTAACAGTTTAAATTTTTGTGTTGTTTTCGTTATGTGAAATTTACATATATTTGTTTATAAATAACTGAAAATCAATTATTTGTGAATAAAATATTATTTGATATCAATTGAATTTAATTGCTATTATTTGGCATCAAATGCTATGAATTTTGAAAGGTAAGTTGTTGATAATGTGAAAATTGAAAATGAAAAAAGTGCTTAAAAACGTCAGTTTTGTCTTTTTGCTTCTGAAAATGTGTGTCATTTTTGGACAAGAAACGAGTGTTCAAAAACGAATTGTTATTGACGTGGGACACGGTGGAAAAGATGCTGGTGCGATAGGTATAAATGGCATCCAAGAAAAGGATGTGGTAATGAATATTGCGAACGCCATTTTAAAGCTAAATGATAAACTAGAAACCCCTTTGGATATTTATTTGACTAGATATAATGATACGCTTATTTCATTATCGGATAGAACGAAATTGGCTAAAGCCTTGAATGCTGATTTGTTTGTTTCGCTGCATTGTAACCATTCTGAAAATCCGGATGCGAGAGGTGTTGAAGTTTATGTGGCTAACGCTGCATCTAAATATTCTGATGAGTCTACTTGGTTTGCTTTTCAGATTCAAGATGCATTAAATAAGGGTCTAGGTTTTGAGAGTAGAGGTGTGAAGTTTGCAAATTTTCAGGTATTGCGGAAAACTATTAACTATTGTACAGCTGTGCTTTTGGAATTGGGGTTTTTGAGTAATTGGGATGAGAGTGAATACTATGAGAGCTTAACGAATTGTAAAGTAATGGCAGAAAAATTATTCCAAACACTGTATATAAAATTTTAATGTCATGGGACAGTTGTATTGTGAAATAATAAAATGTATTAAACAATTATTGAAAGATTTTTATTTAGAAATAAAAACATCTTTTATGAAGAATTAAGTTTTTTTGAAGTATAGAATATCAAACTTTTAAGTGTCTCCATTTTTCCATTTCCAATTAGCTTTGGGTGAAAATAATTCAGGCTTAAAATAGAACTGATTAATTGTATCCAGAAATTTATTACTTTTTAAAAGACCACCACAATGTTCTGGTTCGGTTGCAATTGTAAAGCCTTCAAGTCTTTTGAAAATCCATTTCATTAGGGCCCTTTCAGAATGCAATATTTCTTTTATTCTGCCTTTTTTGAGATAAGTGAATTCAAATATGCCATTATGTAGTCCACTATCAAGAACAAAAAAATCTAAATCAATGTCAAAGAACACTTTTTCTTCATTGGAATTCAATAAAAAACTTTCAAGCTCTTCAAACTCTTCAAACTTCCTAATTATATGTGCATTTCCAAATTTGTCAATTAATTCCTCATCTTTCCAAGCATCTTTTGAATTGCCTTGCCTGCAATGAACATATATGTTTCCCACGAGGTTTAAGTATGCAGCAGCTAAAATTTGTCCATCATTAAGCCCATTTAGTTTTGACCAAGTAAATGCAGAGACGTCAGCGTCATTTAATAAATCAAGTTCGTTTAGCCATTCTTTTTCAGTTTCACAAGGATAACATAGGTCCTGATGCCAATCTAAAGAAACCAAACAAGGGGGTTCAGGTGTTTTACATTTCTGAACCCATTTATTCCAAAAGAAAAAAGCATATCTATGTTCTTGAAAAATGGCTAATTCAATAACACCATTTTCCTGAGTTGGATGAGATAGTATTTGACGCAATGTTCCCGGCGGCTCAATATGATAAGGGTTTCGAAATTCGACTACTGTTTTTACCTTCTCTCTCATTCCTTGCTCCATTTCAAGTTATGCGCCCATTTAGTGTGAAGGGCAATTTCGTGTTCATATTCTTTAGTGCCAGCATTGTGTCCTAACCTATTTATTAAATTTTCATCAGCCCAAATAAACTTATCAGAATTTTTAACCTCAATTAATTCTCTTAGTTTTTGCTCTTGCTCAATATTTGGTATTAAATCATATATTTCGTGTATAAACAAACCTTTATCGCCACTATCTAAGGTGATTAAAGGTGAGCGTACGGTATTTTTATATTCATAATCGATATACCTAAAAGGTTTTTTTGGTAATATTTTTGTTGATAGCAGTTCTTCGCAAAATTCTCTCCAAGGTGATGTTTCTCTATCTTTTTTAGAATTAAACCATTTAATAAAATCAATAACATTTACTCCTTTCGTAAAAACTCGCAAATCACCTTTAGCTATTCCTTTTTCCGTCTCTATAAGTTTATCCGATTCTATATTTAGTTTTTCAAATATCCGTTTTGAACTAGGCAATGTTTTAAATGCCCCACCGACAGGTTGAAAATAATTTCTACGAGAACTTTTAATTAATAAGTACTTACCGTCAACTTTGATTCTAAACAAATAGGCTATTGAAATACGAATCTTCTTTTTTCTATGTAATACTTGAGTTTGGAAATAGAGGGGAAGGTTTTTGATGTTCTTAAGAAACTGCAAAATTCCAAATAGAATTATACCGCCTGTTATCTCAATAGACAGGTTAAAAAGGGTATTTGAAATGGCATCATCTGGTTCAGGTGGAAATATTGTTCTGTAGAGAATAAATCCTCCAAAAATTAATACTACAGTTAAATTAGAAAATCTTGTACTCATTTTATTTCTGGGCTAGGTTTTATTGACTTAATCGTTTCTTTCAAAATACTGAAAGAAAGCGGCTTATCTGGATAGGCATTGGCGATGGCTTCTGGGAGCACTTTTAGGCGAATGTCCGAAAATGAATATCCTAAACCTGATTCTTTTTCGGTGGCTGACATAGAAGCTAACTCATCCAATTCTTTACTGGAAAAATTAAGCCCCTCTAAACTCTGAGAATATAACTCTCTACACTCTTCATTAGTTGGCCTTTCAAATTCTAAAATGACCGCTGCCCTTCTAAGAATAGCTTCATCAATATAATGTAGTCTATTCGTTGACATAAAAACAATCGCTCTTCCGTTTAATTCCCTGATTTCATCAATTTTCTGTATCAAAGTATTAACTGCCGCCTTTTCTTCTTGATGCATTTGGTTAGTTCCGCGAGTTGTCGCTATTGCATCAGCTTCATCAATTAATAAGAAGGCGAAACGTCTTTTCCCTGCTTTTGATTTTAATTCTGAAAATGCATCATTAACAAGTTTTCCCATTTCACCGTGCAAACCTTCACCTCTTACACGAGTACTTAACTTTAAGAAAAAGCCCTCTTTATTAAGTTCTCGGGTCATCTTATCAGCAATAGATGCAGCAGAAATAGTTTTACCCGTACCCGCATCTCCAGCAAGAATTATTAAAGGGTATTTTTCTTTTAATTGTTTTATTATAGGAAGCTCGGTTTTATGATGTTTCTTGCTCCATTCAGTTAAGCTGTCTTGGTCTAATAGTAATTTTAGATTATTATAGATGCGCTTAAACTTAGTTTCAAAACCCACAAGAGACATTGTTTGTTTTTGTATCTCTTTACTTGGGAGTTCAATGGTATTATCAAATATTGCGGCCATTATTTAAAGTTTGTTTTTTGTAATTCATATCCTTTGCTTGCATACAATTGTGCATTACTAGAGGTTAAATGTGAAAATGTTGTGTCGTCAGATGTCGTAGTCCATCCAATTTTGAAGTTATTATTGGAATAAAAATCTTTCTTTTCTTGACTTGATAGTTTGTGCCATTTAGGGGTATAAGAAAGATAAACTGTCAAGTAGGTGTCTTCAATGTTTTGCCAATCATTATTACGCCCAGCTCTTTCACTATCAGTTTTATTACCTTCTTCATTTACCTGAAACTTGGCAGCTCTTATAGTATAGTCATTTGACCTACGTTTAAGAGCAATAGACACTTTATCAAGGTATTTATTTTCACCAAGTTTTATAATATCATGCATTATTTTGTCAACATAATCGGTGGACCACTTGTCAGTTCTTCTCGCTATTGTTCTAATATCCGCTTCACAGCTTTCAAAAGTTTTTCTAATATCTACTATTGTATAGGTGTTTGTATTTGTCTGAGTATTGTACATAATTAATTTAAACTAAAAGTTGGACCAAAAACACGCTTCCATTCTTCGGTGGTCGCGCCATCATTATTTCTCGATTGAGCAAGATTGAGGGAATCAAAAGCATCCTCAGCTTCTTCAATAATTTCTTGCCATTTAGAAGTATCAATTTTTTTTGCAGAATTATTTTCATTATTGGTGTCATCCGAAATATAAACAGGTGTACTATAGTATGGAATACTATTTATAGCGTGGTCAAAAGAAATCTCTGGAAAATTTGGTTCACTCAAAAATTGAAAAAACCTTATAATTCCTTCTTCGATTCCTGTTTCTATACCTCTTGTGATATCTAAGTAAGCTACAATTAATTCAATAGAAAAAGATGAAATGCCAGGTTCATCTTCATATGGCTTAAGCTCTTTGTAATTTTTCCACCATTTTAATGCTCTTACAATAGAAGTGTAGGACGGATTATCTCTGCGTAAACTATTTGAGAAACTAAGGTGATTTTCTACACTTGTGATATATTTTCCGCCGCCACCTCTTTGTGGTTGCCAAACGTAATTCTCTGGACTCTCTATAGGTACTACCGGGACTATATCAACTTCTAAGCCTGAACCAGAGAATTTAATTTTAATAGATTTGGTGTTGCCTTTGGCATCAACATCACGCTTTATATCCTTTTGTGGGTATATTTCTTCTAAGTACCCCACGATAAAGTCGTGTAATTTGGTTAGGTCATTCTGGATGTTATCGTCACCAGATACGTAAAGGACTAAATCTATATCTATCGGATTGTCACCAGTTGGACGCAGAATTGTATGTTTTTTCCAAGAACCAGCTAAAAGGAACTTTGTAACCTTTAATCCATTACTATCATCATTTTTGATTTTATCCTCTAACTTCTTCTTTAAGTTGTTGATTTGGTCTCGATATTTTCCCATATTATCTTTGTGCAACCTTATTTTATCAATAAATGGGCGCATCATATTATTATCTAATTTCATTATAATTTGTATTTATTTAACATTTGTATTTCAATTTTTACGCCAACCGTTAATTTTTATTATTTATGACAAAGTGGCTGTTAGTCAAATTTGATTATGGTGGCTATTTTATCAAAACCACCATAATCAACTTTCTAGTTAGACTTCGCTAACATTGAAGCTATGCCACTAATAACAACGAGAGTTGCAAGAAAAAAGACGATAGTTTTAGCTACATCACCTCTTACATTTACACAATTATTTTTATGACAGATACTTAGCTCTCCCTTGGAGAAATTAATAGTATTCATAAAATGAATTTTAAATATTAGACATTCTCCATTTAGAGCTGTGGAGTTCCGCTCGTTATTTTCCCTTGCTGTCTTTTCTGTTACTCCTTATATGTTCTTTAATAGTTATTGTTTTACTACCTACTTTTCTCTTGTGTTCTGGAATTCTATTGAACTTTTTACCTGATGCATCTTTTGCCATAATATTTATCTTTAAGTTTCTTAGGATTTTCACTACATTTGAATCTCCCTATTAATTTTTTACAAGCATTTTATTGTTTTAACTAAGGATATATGCAACCTAGCTACTCATATACCCTAATAGATATATCCGTTTTGGTATATAGATGAATACAGAACCTAATAAAGACATAGATTTCGAAAAAACAACTAGCATTGAATTGCTTGAATACATTTCTTTTAGAAATGAGTTTCTTGTCGAAGCGCAGAATGCTTTTGTGCAATTTTGTTTTAGGTTTGAAAAAGAGCTGAAGCGTAAATCAGAAATTTATTGCAACAAATATGGATATAGTGAAGTTATTGCGTTGGAAATAGCACATTGTACTTTTGCACGAGTTTGGAAGTACCCCACTTTTAAAAAGGAAAAAGCTAAGTCCAAGGATATGGATAAAGCAATTCTTCTATGGATGTATCCAATTCTATATACTCAAATAATAAAGTATGGAAAAGAAAACACTTGTGCGGAACCATCAGAGGAAGAAGATTTAAGTATAGTTAATAATGCCGAAGAATTGGCTGATAAAATGAATCTTCCCGATTTAGAATCGAAGAGAGAAATTGTTGCCAAATTAAGAACAATAGAAAGAGCATTAACTCAATTAACGGAGAAGCATCGTATTATTTATTTTACATACAGAGCTTACCAAAAAGAAGGGAAGAAAGTACCAAGAACAATAACCGCACTTTTAAGAGAAAAACTTTCTTTGACTCAAAAATCCGTAAATACTTACTACGGAGATGCAGACAGACACATCAATAATTATTTAAATATTATCAATGGCAAAGCCTAGAAAAATAGATGTAATTGAAGTTAGTCAATTAGATAGTTGGTTGAGTTCTACAGGATTTTCGTTTCCGAGGAATGAGGTTGAACTTGATAGATTTAATAAGATTTATGAAGATTATGAATATAAATTAGATAATATTTCTATCGACCCTATTTCTATAATAAACAATACCTTTCATAGGGTTCCTAAAGTTATTGAGATGTTTAGTAGTGATGTTGATGAAGAAGTTGATACTTTAAGAATGGTTGCTAGAAAAGGTAATGAAGACCTCCCTCAGCACATTATCGAAAAGATGAGAAGAAAACATAATCAAGACCCTAGTGATTAATAAAAGAATTGGAATAAAAAATCTAGCTGAAATAATTGCTTCTGAATATCAAGAAAAAATAACTCCACTTGATAAGATTGTTGAAGATGAAGGTTTAAGGGTGTTCTATGATAGTTATGGCAAGAATACTTTTGATGGTATGACTCTTTATGAAAATGGGAGATTTTCCATTCATATAAATACGGATTTAGGAAATTCACATGATTCAGCCAAAGGCCGATTCACATTAGGGCACGAACTCGGTCACTACTATATAGATTCGCATAGAATAGGTCTAAAAAAGGGCTTACTAAAACCACACCCTTCTCGAACTAATAGACAACAGTTTAATAAAATTGAGCGCGAAGCAGATTTTTTTGCTTCTTGTTTATTAATGCCAGAAACAAGATTTTCTAAGGATGTTTATAAAAAGCCCTTTGATATAGGGCTAATTGATTTTTTGAAAGAAGAGTATAAAGTAAGTAGAACGGCTGCTGCTTTCAGATTCGCTGACATAGGCAACCATTCAATAATGATAATTTATGGAGAGGCAGGAAAAATTAAATGGTATAACTGCAGTGAAGATTTTCCATATAAATATCTTCTTCACGAAAAAAACGTAGCACCTAATTCCGTAATGGGAGAGTTTTTTAAAGACATTACAGATGATATATTTAAAACTGAAGAAATATGGGCGGTAGATATTTTTAAGTATGTCAAAGATGATGATATTAATAAAAAATTCTTTGAGCATTGTATTACTTTCAGAAACAGAGCACTTAGTATCGTTTGGGGAGAATAAAGAATATTCACTTCCTCTTATCCCCAGCACGCTTCTCAAAAGCAATTAGATTAAACAGTTCTCGTATTCTGCTACGAATACCGGTTGCGTAGCGTTCTTATATTTTTTTAAACATTGGAAGAAATATTATTCTCATTAGACTATTTTAATTAAAGTAGTCCGTAAAACAAAAAGTGACTTTAATACTTTAAAACCCTTGTTCTAATTGAGGGTATGTAAATTAAGTTTTGGCAAAATATTGAGTTTGTGCCAAAACTTAATTTACAATAGCACTTTATTTCCTCTTATCACCAGCACCTTTATCAAAAGCAATCAAATTAAACAGTTCTCGCATTCTGCTACGAACACGATTGCCATAGCGTTCTTCTAATTCTTCCGCATTTAGGTTTGTGGTAGCGTGGGTTTTAATCTTATGTTTGGTTTGTAGATAAAGCTCGTATCGAGATAAGAGTACTTCGCCCATTACATTCAGGTCTTTACCATAAAACCGTCCTGCAGGTTCAACGCCCAAATCATCAAAGCAGTAGAATTTGGTGTTACCGTATTCTTCAACAGTTTTAAAACCAAGATGGTTAAAACCGAAAGTCACATTCCGACAAGGAATCATTTCGTAAGGTCGTTGCATCGGTACAATATGGCGTAGCAATTTCATCAGGCTGGTTTTACCACATCCTACGGGACCAGAAAGTAAAATGCCTTTGTCAATATCAATTCCATAGGTTTTGCAATTTTCTTTGTCTTTTATAAAATAAGAACAGAGCTTCAATAAAATCTCTTTGTCTTCATCGTAAATCTTGAATTTTTTACCAAAAAGTAGCTTTCCTTTATCATTCAGATAAATCAAAATTTTCGGAAAATCATAGAGTATACTTTTGCCATCAAATTTACCCAGCGAATATTCAACACCACCTTCGGTTATTTTAGAGGGGTTGTCCATAATCTTTGTTTTTAGTGGTTCGCAAGTTGTCCTTGATTTGGGACGCTTGTTTTTTGTTTGAATCGTTTTTCTCGTCGAATAATTCTGTTCTGTCCATCCAATTTGTTGCTAGAGCTCGCCAATCACGAATCGCCTTACCATCGCTTGTTTGCCAACTTCGGTTTTCATAGTGCTCAAAGAATTTTTTTCCTTCATTTGCATCAAAACCTTTTTCTTCAAAAAATAAAATAACAGCCTGCCAGCCCTTTGGCTGTTTTATATTATTTACTTGTTTGGTATTGTTTGTATTAGATACCAATGCTTGTCCACCTATGGGACGGTGCGAGTCCACAACTTGTCCGTTTATGGGATGGAGCTGTCCCGTAAGCGGTACACCATTGGGACGGTACTGTTCCGCAACCTGTTCTAATATGGGATTGTACCGTCCCATATCCGGTTCATCACTTGTCCCGATAATGGACATCCTGATTTTACTGCCCTTATATGGATTGTTGGAAGGAAAGTAGCTTAGATAGTCCCAAGCATTTAAATCGGTCACACATCTGTGGTATGTGGATTTTGAGCCTATTTTAGACGCAAGCATCAAATCCCTGCGGTTCACGTAAAATTCATCCGCAAATCTAGAGCTGTTCCATTCTTGGAACAGCGCCATATACAAACTGATATGTGTAGGATTGAGCCGGTCATCAAAAAAGAACTTTTCAAAAGCCGCATTGAGTAGCTTTATATAGTTCATCGCCTAAGAATTAAGACCGTGCTGCACTCGGTTGGCGGTCATTATCGTTTGAATTTCTTCAGAATCATAGTAAATGATTCCCCCAACTTTGGTGTAAGGCAATGTACCATTGATACGTAGGTTTTGTAAGGTGCCTGGACTTACTTGTAATAAATCCATAACCTCGGAAGATTTGAGGTATTTCTTGAGCTTTCCCTTGGCCTGATTGGTCAATAGTTTTTTAATGTCATCGAGTAATTCTAGTTTGAATTCCCGAAGGTCGTCTGTGGTAATAATACTTGTCGGCATAATAAAACGGGTTTAATGGTGAGGGACTATCTGAGTTTGAACTTTTAATTGATAGCCCCTGACCTGATTTGACTTTCGTTCTGCAAATTTGAATAGGTTTATTGGATTTTATTCCCCAGTACGACCGTAGTACGGGCAAAATTTAACATATTGAAATTTGATATGTTCTGTAGTGTTTTGAAGGTCATAAAATAGAAATCACACGCCAAATCATAGTAAAATAAATGAAAAAAGTATTCAAAATCAAAAGACCGTAGGTCTACCGTAGTACGGTCTTATTTTAACATTTTAAAATTGAGTTTAAGGAAATCATTAAAGGCTTATTCTTCGCTCTTTTTTATTTCGATTTGAAGTGCTATCGAAAGGTCGTCAAGAAAAAGAGTTCTACTATTTTTCCGATTTTTAATGTCCTGAAATGTTTTGTAAATGTCTTTTGGCTCAAAATCGAATACCTGCTGCAATCGCTTAGAAACTTTCATTATACTTTGATTATCCTGCTTGCCTAAACCTTTTGCACAAAGGGCATAGACCAATTCTACCCAATCCGTATTAGAAAACGGCCACCGGATTTTTTGAAAAGATGTAGCTGAAGTTAAAGGGCCATTTGAACCATTCTGAATTCGAGTTTTTTTTTCATCCAGATAAATTATCAGAGAATTGAACGCCTTGAACTTTCCTAAAAGCATATCTCTTGGTGTGCAAAATTCTGGGTCTTGAAAATAGAATTTTGAGGTAATAATGCGAAAAGTATTCATATGGTCTCTTGTATAATACTCTTTATCAAAATGAACTGCTTCAGAATTAATATAACGCCCAAAATCGATATTGTATAAGAAGAAACGATTGAGTTTGTTGATTTTCTTTTTGATATATTTTAACTGATAATTTTTACCCGCCTTCGGGAACTGTGTTTCAAAAGAATGTATCTCTGAAAAATAAATTAGTGCTGTTAGCGGAATTTGCTTGGTTTCCTTAAAGAATGTTATTTCGTCCTTGATGGAATTAAATCCTTCTCTAAGAATTTCTTTCTTAAAGGTGCTGAGTAAACTGCTGCATAATGCGATGGATTGATACGCCCTTTCCAAGATGTCATCATTTTGAATTCTAACATCATCCAAATCTTTTATCAGCTTTTTTGATAATAATTGTAAATTCATAAGAAGGCGTATTAAAATTGTAAAACATATTAACGTGTTTTAATTGAAGGTTTAAAAAAGGATATTTTCGTGATCTAAACTAGATTAAATCGCACCCATATTCTAAAAAAATCAAGTTTAGCAAGGGTTGTAATGGAATTCTTGTTAATTTACTTTTTTAGTAAAATAAAGTCAAGAAACTGTGACGTACTTAATTACGGAATATACCGTATTTTTCTACGGAACTACAGTCATTTACTGTAAACACTAGGATTGAAGTCTTTGGTAGCTATTACTTTTTCTTCCGGAATCGTTTTAAAAATTCAGTTCTATTTTTCACGCCACTCTTTTTAAAAATATTGGAAGCGTGTTTTGATACTGTACTTTCCGCGATGAATAAATCTTTAGCGATATTTTTGTAGCTCAAGTTACTTAAAATGGAAACTGCAACCTCGATTTCACGACGGGTCAAATCTTCATAGATAATCTTATTCTTTATTAATTCGGTTCTATGCTTTTTCTTCAACGCAAAAACCTGATACATTCTGTTCTTGTTTTCGATAAAATAAAGATACCTGTCGATTTCTATGGTCGTAATGGCGTAAAATGCAATATTCATTACGCTAAATGTAAGCCATTGATAATCGCCTATCAGCGTGCAAACGGGAAGCAATGCAATACTTGATGCGCCAATTAATGAAAGTTTGTTCCTTCTCAAGATAACGGGCTTAGGATTATTTGGTATTGATATTCGACGATAGAAAATGACTAGAAAAATGAAGGCAATTATCGAAATCGGAATCGTAAAAAAAAGTCTTGCCGTATCAAGATTGTCCGTTAGCAAATAAGGAATTATAAATAATATTAAAAAACAGACTGCTACCATTATAGCAACATTCCGAACAGATGATTTGAAGGATAGAACTACTATATCGTATTCTTTATATAAGTGGTATATTATGAAAACGCAAAGAGTAATGGCCACGCTGTAGGTAACGATATATTGAAGAATAATTGGATCTGGTAAGCTATCTATGGGAAGTAAACCCCCTGTAATATTGTATGTAATAAAAAGTAAGCCAAGACTGATAAAACGTTTAAGGCTCCTACAGTTCTGTTTTCTGGAAGCGTAAATCGCAAACAATACAATGAACGTATCTAGCAATAGATAGAAAAACGTTGTCCAATGTATAGATGTCCCAAACATTTATAATGTTACTATTCATTATGCTCAAATTTGTTGGTTTCTAAGTTTTTTACAACATTGTTCCAATGAAATACTTTTCCGTTCATAGCAATATAAACATCTGGCTTTAGAAATTGTAGTGAGCTAATTGCATACCCTAAATTAAATGGGGCATCCGTATTAGCAGACGACCCTAAAATGAAAGACCCAACTAAAACTATAGTTTTGCCAATATTGAGCTTTCCTATATAGTTTGCGGTAGCTTCCATCGTGAAAGTACCGTGTGTAATTAATACTTTGGTCGCATTAGTTCCAATTATCTTACTGAGAAGCAATTCAAGGTCATTTTCAGTAATAGCTCGACTATCCTTTTTAAAGATACTTTCGATGGTATATTCAAAGTCAACATTTGCACTATCTAAAAAGTCTTTAATTGTTATATTAGTTTCTGTAACACCTTGGTCATTTTCATAATCCAAACCTTCGATTGTGCCGCCCGTTGTGAATATATGTATCATAATTAATTGTCATTGTAATACTTTTAAAGTTAACCGAAATATTTTATAATGGTTTTGAGGGGATTTAATGTAGATAAATTTTAAGATTAAACATACAAGTATGATTAGAAATTAATGACACTATCAAGCGCATCATCAGTATCTTTATTGATGAAGTTTGCTTGGTAGCGTATTGTTGTGGTCACCGAAGAATGACGATATAATTTTTGTAACATTTGAATTGGTATTTTATCCCCAGAAATATTTCCGAAACTATGTCGAGCTATATGCATACTTATGTTTTTAGTTATGCCTAGTTGCTTTGCTGCAATTTTTAGCCTTCTGTTTAGGTTTCTGGTAATGGATTGTGTCCTTTTTGAAACTTCCTCGGTATTATTTAGGTCTATATGATTTAATTGAGGAAACACCAATCCGTTGCTTTCTGATTCATCCTTATAATTTTCGATTATTTCAATTGCTTTTTCAGGAACCTTTAGAGAAACCAGTTTGCTATTTTTATTCATTCTATAAAGTAGCCTACCATCATTAAAATCCGACCATTTTAGTTGAAGTACATCCCCAACTCGTATGCCAGCGAAATAAAAACTAATAAGCCAAATATGAATTGCCTTTTGTTGGGCTTCCGTTATACCTTGCGCATTTTCAAGTTTTTGTATTTCATCGGCGGTAAACCCTATTTTTTGAGATTCAGGAATTCTAATGGTCATCTTACCTTTCCCAAAAGGATACAACCCCCTATCTACAATAGATTCTGAAATAGCTAAATTATAAATGGTTCTTATAAGAATCAGATAATTCACAACAGTTCTAGGCGATAGGTTTTTGCGATGTAATAAGTGTGTTTCAAACTTCTTTAGGATTGTAACGTCCAGCTTGTTAAAAGGAAGTGAATCCTTACCTAGAAACTCTTTAAACTTTTTCAATCGACCAAATTCCGTATCGTACTGATGGTGTTTGTTTCTGTTCTTAAGATTTTGAAGATGCATATCTGCAACCGTAAAAAAGTCTAAACCCTTCTTCTTAATTATTTTATTTCTTATTTCTGATACAGTTTCATACTCAGATTTCATTTCCGATTTGAGAACCTTGTCATTTGCTTCGGCTAGCTTACCTGTTATAAAATTGTTGAGGACTTTGGAGTTAGGGTGGGATTTTCTAACATTACGATTCCTTTCATCCCAAAACTTTTCATCGATGTATTGACCCGTATTTAGAAAGGTGCTTTTACGGTCTTTTGTGATTCGAATAGCAATAGGAAGCTGTCCAGCTTTGTTTTTTTTCTTTCTCGTAACTGCTCTAATTGTTGCCATATCGAATTTATTAAATCTTCAGTATAAAGGTAATCATTTTGGGTACAACATAGGTACAACATTTGTTGATTTCGTTTGATATTATTTGATACCAAATTATATTAATTTTTAATTAAATAATTGAATATCAGTATGTTTATATTATTATGATGCATTAGTATCAAAAACTCATAACCCGAAGGTCGCTGGTTCGAGTCCAGTCCCCGCTACTAGTTAAGAAGCCACTGAAATTTCAGTGGCTTTTTTTTATGCACAACAATATATATGCAGTATATATTTGCTTTAGCCGCCAGTAGATTTACCCATTCAAATTCTTGCGAACAGTAGACCAAAAGGATAACAAGGCAGAAGTTGTTTTTTTGGAAAGATCGGCGAGCAAGGTCATATTGGTAATAAAGGTCTCCTTTGAATCATAATATTCAGAATCATCAGCCGGTGCATATAGCGCCATATCCCAATTTGGAAAATATCTTTGTCTTGACGGACCTTCCCACAAGAGGTCTAAAGTATGGTGCCTATGGTCATTTTCAATTTTACCGAACAAATCCATAACATCCTCTTTTTTACCTTCTAAAATCTGCACGATACTTTCTTCAAAGTACACGAGGCATCCGGTTATTTCGCGCGTATTATTTCTTTTTCGTGCGTCTACAAGGATATTCTCAATTTCGCCTATCGTCAGTTCTGGTGATATTTTAGATTGGTAGGTTAATTGAAACATTTATTCTAGTACTATATTTAACAGACATTAAGTTAATTAAAAAAGCCGGTTCTTTTCTGATTAACTCAACAAAAGATGTCATTATTATTTGCCAATGGTCATTAACTCTCCCCATTGGGTAGTATACCTAGGACTACGATGTTCTTTTATCAATGCCCATTCCTTACTTCGGTTTCCTACGCTTGCCACTTTTATCTTGTTCTTCCCGAACTTTCCGTTCAGCGTATCTATAACATTGGTGATGGTACTGCTTTCGCTTTTATGCGGATTATGGAAAAGGTTGGTCTGCACCTCTTTTTGATGTACCAATTGGGTAAGGTTCACCCCTACTTTCTTGTACCTGTAGCCTGGTCTAAATATCTGCCTTAACCCTTTAAGTGCTTCTTTTGTGAGTTTTACGGTACTATCGGTCGGTGTATCTAACTGAATGCCAATACTATTTCGATACTGCCTATCAACGGCGCTATGTTGATTGGTCTGTAACGATATTTCTATTTGAGATGCCAAGCTTTGTTGCTGTCTTAATAGATCTGCAACTTCCGCTACGTAATAACTACATGCCTCCTCTATCAACGAATAGTCCGTTAGTTTAAACCCGAAAGATTTAGCCGTTCCAATTCCCTTTTTGGCATTTGGTTCGGTCTCTAAATTCAGACAGGGAATATTGTTTAATTCTCTCCAAAGTCGCTCCCCTATTACGGTCATTTCTTTTCGTACCCATGCAACGGGCATATTGGCAAAGTCTAATGCGGTATGTATGCCATTGTTCTGTAAACGAATAGCGTGTTTCTTACCGATTCCCCAAATATCCTTTACCTGCAGCTGCAATAACAAATGTTGTCTTTTCTGTTCACTATCTACCACATAAACATTATTGTTCTTGGGTATTTTTTTGGCATATTTATTCGCTAACTTGGATAAGGATTTTGTCTTTGCAACACCCACACCCACCGATATTCCCGTATTTTTATGAACCGTATTCTTAATGGTATGGGCTATGGTATTGTAATTATCGATTTTTAAACATGCCAAATCAACCCAACTTTCATCAATACTATATTCTTCTACTCTTGGAGAAAATGTCATTAAGGTATCCATCACTCTTCTAGACATGTCGCTGTACAAGGTGTAATTAGAAGAAAAATAGGTGACGTTATTGGCATCTAACAATTTCCTGATTTTAAATATGGGCTGAAACATAGGAATATCTGTTAACGCCTTTGCTTCTTTATTGGCCGCAATGATACATCCGTCGTTATTACTTAAAACAACCACAGGTCTGTTTATCAAATCTGGTCTAAATACCTGTTCGCAAGATGCATAAAAACTATTGCAGTCTACCAATGCTATCATAGTACAGATTTTATTACAAAGGTTATAACTCCCCATATATTCAGTACTTCCGTAGCATTTTGATCTATACGTACGATCTTAAAACTATCATCTACAGTTGCCAGCACTAATAGATTTAATTTTGGAGCAAGCGATTTGTCTACAATGAGCACATCATTGGTAAGCACATTATGCTCCTTGAACTCATCATCTGCAACCCTTATAAAGAATGTGGAAGAAGAGTTGGTTACCAATACTTCGTTCAAATCTATTCTAGGTTCACTATAATGCGTAGCCGGACTGGAAAAACCGGTCTGCGTAGGACTTTTGACCCTATGGTTATTCTCAGATTTTTTAATTAAACGATTATCTAAATCAATCATAAACTATCGATTATTTTTCTTTTCTTTCCCTTACCCAATGATCATGGGGCACTTGCCAAAAGCCTAAAACGGGCAAAATCTTAAATACGACGCGAGAGGGGTACCTATAGTATAAATAAATGTCCTGGGTGTCTGTTTCATATTCTACGAAGAACCCTTTCATTGAAATAGGTCTTTGCTCTAAAAGCCCTAAATCTTTTAGAGCACACTCATAACGTTCTTGACCTATCTCTTTAAGAAGACCTTTTATACTCTTGATATCATAATTTCTAAATACTGTAATGGACATTGTCCAAATTTCAGGATATATTCCAAATAATTTAATGTAAATTTGAAAATATTATTAACAATGCCCATAAAAAATATAAAACCACCTCGAGGCGAGGTGGTTATCCAAATCCAATCAATAACCCTTCAAATGAATTGAAGAGACTCAAAAACTTAATTGAAAGCACAAAAATACATATCGTAAATAATGGTTTTGAGTAAATTTTTAGCACAAAAAGTATATCTGACCCAATACTTAATAAAGCTAATTATTAATTAGTTAGCGTTATGTTTTTGAGTAGAAACATAATAATTTAAAGCTTGAATTGTCTTTTTGAAGCTACTAAATACAAGCTCCAATTTAATTATAAGATTACATGAGTTTAAAAGAGGAACTAAACAAGCAACAATTAAAAGCAGTTGAATTTTCAGGCAAACACCTGTTGGTTTTGGCAGGTGCCGGTACGGGAAAAACACGCACCATTATCGCCAGGGCTGCCTACCTAATAGAAAATGGGGCAAACCCGTCAAAGATTCAGATCCTAACTTTTACCAAGAAAGCTGCCAATGAAATTGTAGAACGTGTAAAAGCCAGCTTACCACAATCTAATGGGCGTTCACTCAACGGTGCCACCTTCCACTCTTGGTGTAACCAACTAATCATTAAATACCCTAATCTGTTCGGCGCCGCCAACTTTACGGTTATTGACCCGGATGATCAATTAGGTTTAATGAAAATGGTTTCTGGTAGCCATGGCGAGGTATATGGCAAACTTCGCATTAAACCTCAGCAACTGCTAGATATTTATTCTTACGCCAGAAACACCAAAAAGAATTTGACCGAATCTATACGCATTTTAGTATACAAAGGCAAAGAAGACAAGGATACCGAGTATGAGATAACCGCCATGAAACCTAATGTAGAAATTTTACTAAGGGCATATCAGAAAAAGAAAATGGAACAACATTATCTTGATTATGATGATTTATTGCTGGTAGTGTCTACACAGTTAAAATCTAATCCAGAAGCTAGAAAGCTTTTATCTCAAGACCTTGATTATCTGTTGGTCGATGAAATGCAAGACACCAACCCATTGCAATGGGAACTGCTTTCCCCGTTCATTGATATCTGTAGTTTATTCTGTGTTGGTGATGATGCGCAATCTATCTATTCTTTTAGAGGTGCAGATTTTAGAAATGTACATCAGTTTAAAGAACGTGTACCCAATTCTGAAGTTTATAAGCTTGAAAAAAATTACCGCTCTACGCAAGAGATATTGGATATTTCGAATTGGTTGTTAGACAAATCGCCTATAGATTATAAAAAACAATTGCAGTCTGTTAGAGGAAGCGGAGAAATACCTGTGCTATTGAACGTAAGCGATGAATGGCAAGAAGCTAATTGGGTAGCCGATGAAATCTTAAAAAATTATACCGATGAGGACCGCAAGTTTGCAGACCATTTAATTTTATCGCGTTCTCAATATTATACGAAAACATTGCAAGCGGTATTCATTAGAAGAAAGATTCCGTACGTTACCTACGGCGGGCGTAAATTTTTACAGGCCGCCCATATAAAAGATTTGGTTTCATTATTGCGAATAGTCAACAACCCATACGATGAAATTGCCTGGGTAAGATTCTTGACTTTTTGGGAAGGTATAGGTGAAGTAAGGGCTTCTAGAATTATGGCGGTAATTATTGCGGATGAAGGCAAAACCGACATCCCAACCTTATTACAGGGTGCCATACCCGGAAAGGATGGAATCAAAATTGCAGAACTCTATAACGCCGTTCAAAAAGAGAAAGGCAAAGTGGGTAAAATGGTGGACATTGCCTATGATGCCATGTCCTTAGGGTTGGCTTTTAGATATCGCAAAGATTGGATCGAGAAGCGTAAAGGTGATTTCCCTGTTTTAAAACTTTTGGCGAATAGTTATGCTAGCTTAGGTGAGTTTATAGGTGAAGGACTATTGGATAATGCCGAAAAAATGAACGGCGCACCAGTTTTAAGCGAAACTCAATTAGAGACCGATGAAGAAAAAGACCATGTAGTTATTTCCACCATTCATTCTGCAAAAGGATTGGAAGCCGATGTTTGTATTGTTTTAAATGTATCACCTAAAGCATTTCCTTCCGCATGGTCTTTAGATGATGTAGATGCCATTGAGGAAGACCGTAGAGTGCTCTACGTTGCACTGACCCGTGCTAAGAATAGATTGATAATTACTAGAAATACCGCTTCTATATCGGCAATTCACGGTAAATCTATTCCCGCCAATATGGAACAACAGAAAGATGCTGCGGAAACTTATTTTTTGACGACTATACCTGACGGATTGGTAAAACAAGAAACTATTGGTTATGATTTTAAGCAAGTTAAAGATGCTGCAAAACCTAATAGTATAGACCTCTCCTCAGGGATGGATTTCAGTTAAATATCAAATATGAAGGAAAGAAAATTTGCCATTATCTCCATGACCACTTTTGGTAATAAGCCTAACCCTCTTAGAATTGTTCAACTATCTATAAGCAAACTTAGGGGTGATTATTATGAACCTATCTTTACTACCAATATCAATCCTGAAGAACGTTTGCCAAATTACATTCAGCAAAAAACAGGTTTGACCGATACCATACTTTTAAAAGCCCCTACTTTTTCAGAAGTTGCTAATACTATATTACAAGAACTTGAAAATCATATACTGGTAGGGCATAACGCATCATTTCTACATTACGCCCTGCAATCGGAATTTAAGTATTTAGGGTACTCTTTTAAAACTCCCCAGTTATGTACCGTACGCTTAGCGAAGAAATTGATTCCGAACATGACTAGTTATGAACTACCCTATTTAAGCGGTGTTCTTAATATTCCCTACACAGCATCAAATGATTTAAATGATGACAATGCCGCAGTTGCCATACTATTTCAAAGATTGATTTTGCTTGATGATGACGAAATGGTCATCTCTAAATTCTTAGAACCTAAAGTTGAGAAAGAACGTATAGCACCCAAAAACATAGCCTATCAAAAACTAAACGCTTTACCTAACTCCCCCGGCATTTATAAGTTTCAAGATAAGAAGGGTGAGGTAACATATGTTGGCAAGGCGAAGGATATTAAAAAAAGGGTATTGAGCCATTTCTATAATACGAGCGAGAAAGAAATTACACTTTGCGATGCTACTTACCATATAGATTTTGAACCTACCGGCAGCGAACTAATCGCCTTGTTGCGAGAAGCGGACCTGATCGATAAATTAGACCCACCGTTTAATTACATTCAAAAGAAAAGTTATGTTACTTACCATATCGTACCTCAAAAAAACAGAAAAGGGGTACTACAACTAAAGATTGAAAGAAGACCTTTTGTGCACTCCCCCACCGAAATATTCTTGAAAAGAGGCGATGCTATTAAACGGTTGATAGCACTGACCGAGAAATTTAGACTATGCCCGTTACAAACTGGTTTAAAAAGCAAGTTGGGTAGATGTACCCATGGCGAATATACCGAGTGTGATGGCATCTGCGCCGGAGAGGAAGAAATAGGACAATACAATCTTAAAGTTGAAAATGCCTTGGATTATCTCAACAATGAAAATGACAATTATGTACTTTTTGAAAAAGGACGCACCAAAGAGGAACGTAGTTTTGTTTTAATTCTTCATGGTGTTTATCAAGGATATGGATTTTTAGACAACTCCCAATCGGTTTCTAGTTTAGAACATTTAAAAGATATGTTAGACCCAAAAAAACATTCTTATCATACTGCCAAAATTATTTCAAGTTATACCCAGCGAAATCCATGGAAAATTAAACCTTTGGAAACCAATGGGATGCAATAATTTTAAGCAAACATGGGGCGTTGTCTCGGCACTAATTTAGGTTTGTCCAATTCACATAAGTTTTTGAAATCTTGCATACCTCCTAATCTTACAAGCGTATCATATTCCTCATCTCGTTCTCTTAATAACCTATAATCGGTTTGCCAGCATTTTAGTCCCTCATCATGATGTAAAAGATAATCTAAATCTTCAGCTCCAAATTTATTCATGTAACTCATAATAATTGCATCTTTATTTGTTATCTCTATTTAACTCTTTCATAAATAGTAATTACACTATGGAGTTTGGAATATTAAATTAGTTAAAAAAAATTATATTAAATACGATTCAAAGTGATTATTGAGCTACATATTGTATCATCATTTTAAAAAAAGAATCTGTAAAGTGATTACGTTATTTTTAACTTACTCCTATAAAAACTAAAACAGAATAATCAAAGATTTTACCAGAAACAAAATTTACTGCTTCATCATTTAATTCTTCATATACCACAATATCATAAGGTGGTAGTTCTATTTCAGATGAGTATGAACTAAATTCCACAAAACCGAGTATTTTTCAATTCCGTAAAATACTAATACGTCACTAAGTCAATCTTTCAATCGATTCTAAAGGTTTTACAAATAACTGATCTTTAAATTACTCGTCTTCCCAAGCTCTTATTGAAGATGTTACAATAACATCTTTTACTTAGTTTTCTGTAAGTGCCATAGCATCTTCTTTTTTATCTATGTTGTAAATGTATTCGTACTTTTAAAGACGAAAATACCAAAAAACTGAAGAACTTAAAAATTGAGGAAACAACACCAAATTTTCTGATATTTTAGAAAAGCATTAAAAATTTACTTTACTTATGATGTTTAAAAAGCCAAAACTCGGAAAATACTTTTTTGAATTTACATCTATGTTTTTAGCAGTAATTTCTGCCTTTGCATTAAATAATTGGAACGATAATAGAAGAGATGCCTTAGCAGAGGAAAAAGTACTACTAGAAATAAATAATGGTTTAAAACTAGACTTAGTTGATATTAAAGCAAACATAACCGGGCACAAAGTTGCTAAAGATGCCATAATTTACTTTAAGAAAATTCTCAATAATGTTCCTGTTTCACAAGACTCTTTAATGGAACATCATTTTTATTTAACAGGTGATAATAATAGTGTAATGAATGTTTCTGGTTATGAAAGCTTAAAATCAAAAGGGCTAGAAATCATTAAAAATGATTCTATACGCTCCCAGATCATAACCTTATATGAAAATAATTATGTCATTTTAAAAAATTATGAAGAAAATTCTATAATGAATCAATCTTTTGTAAACTATTATTTTCCAATAGAAAATATACTTGCAAACTCTTTTAGTTATGATGAGAATGGAAATTTAAAAAACATACAACTTCCATTGAAGTTGACTTTAAAAGAAAAAAATTTACTACATAGTTATTTATTTAGAATGAACAATAGTAGAAATAATAAGCTTTATGAATATCGTTTAGTAGAAAAAAAGGTCATCAAACTTCAAAAGCAAATTGAGAAAGAATTGGCAAAAAGATGGTAATACCTAACTTTTAAATTAATAAGAAAAGTGGATTTAACGAAGTGAAGATAGTATCTATACTTCTTAAGTAGATTCAGGAATGTTGGTAACCAATATCTATCGTGACAAGGGTATCACCACAGCAACGTTTTATAGCTGGAAACGTAAATATGGGAATATGGACGTCCAACAGCTTAAAAAGCTTAAATCAGTACAGGAAGAAAACAGGAGTTCAATACAATATAGAAGTTTCTATGAAAGACTCATCGGATAACAACATTAAAATACCCTTCAATGAACTTTCCAAAACAGGAAGCGTAGTAAATGTTTATAACGCTTTAGTTCTTGCCGAATCATTGTCTACCAATAGCACAAATTAGAATTTCGATTTTATTTAGACGACTAATTTTTCTCTCTCCTTAAGTATTTATTATCTTCACTTTAAATAAGACCGAATACGCTACCGCATACGGAGAGAAGCGATTTTCGGAAAAACCAAAAATATAAATTACTGATAATTAGTTAGTTAATTTTTTAGTGTAGGAATTTTCTTGAACTCATAACCCGAAGGTCGCTGGTTCAAATCAAATGCACTCTGCTAAGAAAAAAAGCTTTTAGAAAACTGAGAAGCTTTATATTTCTAAACCTCTCTAAATATCTCATAAACCAAATCTTTGGTCAGTGATCTACCATTTGCTTTTTCGCGGATGGTATCAAAACTACATCTAAAGTTGCAACCTGCTTTGTATTCGCTACAGCCATATGCAGTTTTCCCTTTAACGATAGTACCTTTTTTACATTTAGGGCAACTATTTTCTTCAGATTTAGACTTTGCCTGAATCTTTCCTTTCTTAGGCTCTAACTTTAATTTAAAACTATCGTCAAACCTAACTAAACCTTCTACCGAAACACTATCAACTTTGAAGCCTTTTAAATTAACGGTAGATCCTTTTTGAAACAGTCTAATAAACTGCTTTTCTGATATGGTTTTACCTTCAAATTTAAACGGAATTACAAAATCACAACTCTTCTTAAACTCTGAACAGCCATAGGCAGCTTTTCCTTTACGAATGGTTCCTTTTTTACATTTAGGGCAAGCTTCCGAAGTCAATCCTGAAGATTTTTTTATTGCTTTCTTCTTAGAAGCCGCTGCAGCAGGTTTATTATTTACAGCTGAAATATTTGCCTTTCTAGTTTCACTCCGCACCTCGTAAACCAATTGATCTACCATTTGCTTCATTTGCTTAATAAAACTACCGGCATTAAAAGTACCTTTTTCAATATCTTTCAACTGCTTCTCCCATTTACCTGTAAGCTCGGCAGATTTCAGCATTTCATTTTGAATAGTTTCTATTAATTGAATGCCGGTAACAGTTGGTATAACTTGCTTTTTATTTCTTTTTATATATTTTCTACGGAACAGGGTTTCTATAATATTGGCACGTGTAGAAGGTCTACCTATACCATTTTCTTTCATAAGCTCACGCAGCTCTTCATCTTCAACTTTCTTCCCTGCCGTTTCCATGGCACGCAACAGTGATGCTTCTGTGTACTGTTTTGGCGGTTTTGTCTGCTTTTCAAGAAATGAAGGTTCATGAGGACCTTTCTCTCCCTTTTTAAAAGTGGGTAATATTCCAGATTCTTTAGTGGTAGAATTAGGTGTTTCAAAAACTACACGCCACCCCTTCTCTATTATTTCTTTTCCGGTAGTTTTAAAGTTTACTTTTTCTGCTTTACCTATTACGGTAGTATTAGAGACTTTACAATCTGGATAAAACACAGCGATAAAACGACGTACTATAATATCATAAACCTGTTGCTGATTGTATTGCAAGTTCATTTGTTGACCAGTAGGAATAATGGCGTGGTGGTCCGTCACCTTACTATCATCAAAAACCTTTTTTGTTTTTTTAAGTTTCTTACCATCTAATGGTTTTGTCAACGTATCGTACTTTGTAAGATTCTTGAGTATGCCCGGTACTTTTGGGTATACATCATTCGGTAAAAATGTGGTATCTACCCTTGGGTAGGTTACTACTTTTTGCTCATATAATTTCTGAACGATCTTTAACGTCTCATCTGCACTAAACCCGAACTTGGTATTGCAGTATACTTGCAACCCTGTTAAATCAAAAAGCTTGGGAGCATATTCATTGCCTGCTTTTTTAGTGGTAGAAACAATTTCAAAATCATGTTCTTTTACTATGTTCGCCAATTTCTCACCATCTTCTACCTTAAGAAAACGCCCTTCTTCGTAACTAAATAAAGTATCGCGATATAATGTTTGCAGCTCCCAATAAGGTTGTGGCTTAAAATTCTCTATTTCTTTAAACCTATTGACCAACATTGCCAAAGTGGGAGTTTGCACACGACCTACGGATAACACTTGTTTATAACCACCATGTTTTAAAGTATACAAACGAGTGGCATTCATTCCTAAAAGCCAATCGCCTATGGCACGGGAGAAACCTGCGTAATATAAATTGTCATAGTCTGTAGACGGTTTTAAATTCTTAAAACCTTCTTTTATAGCCTCAGTGGTAAGAGAAGAAATCCAAAGTCGCTCAACCTTACCTTTATATTTAGCTTCGTTCAATACCCAACGCTGTATCAATTCTCCTTCTTGGCCAGCATCCCCACAATTGATAACAACATCAGCTTTATCAAACAATTGCTTAATAATCTTGAATTGTTTTCGAATACCAGAATCTCCAGAAACTTTGGTTTCAAAATGATCGGGCAACATGGGTAGATTATTTAAATCCCAACTTTTCCAATGTGGCTTGTAATCATTAGGCTCCTTAAGTGTACAAAGATGTCCAAAAGTATAGGTAACCGCATAGCCATTGCCTTCATAATACCCATCTTGCTTAGAACTTGCACCAAGAACAGCAGCAATTTCTCTAGCAACAGATGGTTTTTCAGCAATACAGACTTTCATTTTAGGTGTTAGATATTATAGATTTAGGTTTGGTTTTGCGCCTAGCAAATATAGAAATTGTTTAACGAAAGAGCCATTATAAAAAAAGCCGCCTAAACAGAGTTCAGCGACCTTTAATTTATGTGATCATGGTAAAATAAATGTGATTCCCTTATTAGAAAGTAAATTATATAATCGTTATACCCATTATATTCTTAATATGTTAATGTATTATAACCATTAGCTTGCAATTGCAACATACGAACCGATGCGGTTGGTGTAACATCAAGACCATCAAACAGTGTTTCTTCAGCAACTCCTAGTTTTTCCATTGCCACACTGCAAACACTAACTCTTACTTTTCCTTTATACTTTTGAAAGAACTTTTCTAACTCTGAATCCTTAACCAATTGCGTCACTACTTTACCTTTGACCACAATTTCATAATCTTCTATTTTAACACCATTTTCAATTAAAAGGTCATACATACTTAATACACCTTTAAAGTGCCTTTCTGTAGTTAGTATAAAACCATATTTAGGAGTTTTCTGTAAATCTGCTACAGTTTCTTGGTCTAGTTTTTTCTGTCCAAAAACTTGGGTTCCACTGGCAACCATTAACATTACTACTAAAAGAGTTCTAAGAATATTTTTCATGGATTATGTTTTGATGGGTAATTTGAATAACTAAATTAATGAAATTTATACCTAAATACTCCGTCAAGGCATGTAAAAATGGCTATTCTAATTAAGTTAGCACAACGAACTCCTCTTTAGGCAAGATATTTGTGTTATTGATAGGAACTGATTTTAATGATTTTAATAACAATTCTTTTAGTTCTTTAAAAGAAGACGACTTTTTTAAGAACTGATTGGCTCCATCTTGTTTTAGTTGGTTTACTTCTCTATCTCTATAAATTGAAGAATATGCTATGATATAAATGTTATTGAATTTTTTAAAATTTCTTATGTCCATAAGGCATTCAAACCCATCCATAATAGGCATATATAAATCTTAAAAAATTACGTGAGGTAAGGTGACATCAGAAAACAATTTATCCATTAAATCGACACCATTATCAAACTGAAATACCTCTGTTTTTACAGGAACACTACTTAAGGCTTCCATAAAAAAGTCGCGATCATTAAAATCGTCATCCGCTATATATATTCTTAAATCTTTCATTCTTTCATCATAATACCTGTACAACCATCAAAATTATGTACAATCATCCTATGATTTTTTGCCAAAAAAAATGATTACTGACTCTATACCATTTTAGTGAAACATATGAACTCAATAAAATATATTTTTGTAGTAAATTACTTACATTTGATATATTCTATACTATAACAGATGCTCTGTCATCTATTATTTATTTCTTATGGCATTTAAAAATTGTGATGAACTTTTAATAATTCTACAACATTATCAGCTTGATTATTATACAAGAGGAAAGGCGTTAAAAGTTCATAATATACTTAAAGAAGTACTACCCATTATCAAATTTAAAAGCGAAGAGTGCTCGTTAGAATTTCACAAACGATATGAAAATCTAAAAAAAATTGAAGAGTTAAACGATATGAATGAATATTCTAAAAAATTTGCCCATAATTTATTAAGGCTTATTTTAATTGTAAAAAAATCCAGATTTTAACAGCCGGTTACTGTAAACAATTTTTGACCTTACAAAAGGAAGATTTTTAATTAAAATTCTCATGCCCTATTTTGTTCAATAACCTTTTCGCTGCAAGCCAGAATTTTTTTGAAGTAGGATTAGGTATAACTGACATATCTGGAATTTCTTCTTCTGGACTAACCATTAATTTAATATACCTAAAAGCTTCATTTGGTAATTGATTAGACAAATAAGCCATACTCCAAGTATCAAATTCCCTAGAATAAATATTGCCTTTAGAGAGCAAAATGACCTCTCTGTGCCTTGTATCTATTTTAATCTTTTCAAACAAAGCCAAGACTACTTCCGCATTACCTTCTAAATATTGTATAAAAAAACCGCCATGATAGATAAGACAACCCGTAATAGCATGTCTATTATTAAAATCTCTAGATTCCAATAAAATTTCATCAACCTGAGTTGAAGTAAGGGTATTTGCTATTGATTTATAAACCAGATTGTACATGGTAACTAAAATATAAAGAGCTACGTATTAAGTTTATAAGATACTACCTTTCAATGAAAACCCACTGCAAACAAGTACTGTTTTTCTTACATTTTTTTCAATAATAAGTATAAACAGTATTTACATATTAAAAAGACCCCTATCTGAAGAGTCAAATTTTTATGTGATTGCATCTATCGCAATCTATTTTAAAATATATTTTTCCAAAAAGAATTTTAAAATAAGAAATCATGAAAACTAATATTGTATTTATACTAGCGCTGTCAGTTATTTTGACAGCATGCTCAAGCACAAAAAAGAACTCAACTAATACTACAGATAAGTCCATAGTTCAAAATGAATCAACTAATACCATAAGCACTACAGGCATTCAAAATACTTCCAAAAAACTAAATGACGAATATGCTACCATGTTCGCAAAATTAGAAATGAGCAAAGAACAAATTAGCACTTTTACTTCTGAAATGAATCGTTTTAAAAACAAACAAGCCAATACTGCAAGTGGAGAAATGCTAGGCAGCATAGAGAGTGAACGCACCCGCCAACTGGAAAATATTTTATCTAGTTCGCAGTACGCAAAATACGAACAATGGTTAGCTGAAAATGAATAGCAACAGTAACCTATTCTATTTATGTTTTTGCACTATTACTAAAAGGTATACAACAAAGCTTTAATATACAGCTCTTATACTTTTATGAAATACTAATTATAAATTAATATTACAATGATAAAACCCACATCAGAAGTATCTGAATTAAAAATACCTTTAATTAACGATACGCAATGGAGCCTACATGAACAAGACAGTACATCTTTTACTATGGTCGTATTTTATAGAGGATTGCATTGCCCCGTTTGTAAAAATTACTTAGAAGATCTTGCTACAAGATTAAAAGATTTTAGTGATAGAGGTGTTCACTTAATTGCCATTAGTAGCGATAGCGAAGAACGTGCAAAAAAAGCAGGTAAGGAATGGGATATTCCAGAATTGCCTGTTGGTTACAATCTATCAATAGAGACAGCACGAGAATGGGGATTATATGTTTCTAAAAAAACATCTGATAAAGAACCTGATGAATTTTCAGAACCGGGGTTGTTTTTAATTCGCCCTGATAATACCCTTTATGCAAGTGCTATACAAACAATGCCTTTTGCAAGACCTCATTGGGACGATATCTTAAATGCGATAGATTACGTCAACAAAAACAACTACCCTGCAAGAGGTGGTGAATAGTTTAAATTTGTCTATAAATAAAAAGGTGGTCAGTTCTTTAAAGAACTGACCACCTTTTTTTATCTAATGATTAATATTAATTTCTATCTACTTTCCACTTTTCAAACTCTGCCTTTATACCTTCATCTACCATAGGATAAAGACCTATTACTGCCCTACCTCCTTGAACTTGCTCTATCACAAATTCCTCATACATTGTCATTTGTATACATTCATCTGCAACCTCATCGGCAAGATGCGCAGGTATTACCATTACGCCGTCATCGTCTCCAAGTATAACATCACCAGGAAATACGGCAACATCACCGCAACCTATAGGATCATTAATAGCTATTGCTTGGTGCAACGTTAAGTTCGTTGGTGCCGTAGGTCTATTATGATATGACGAAAAATCCAAGTCGGCAATTTCTGCGGAATCCCTAAACCCACCATCGGTAACAATACCTTCTGCATTTCTCACCATTAGCCTTGTAACCAAAATAGATCCTGCAGATGCTGCTCTGGCATTTTGCCTACTATCAATAACCATTACAGCGCCTTCTGGACATTCTTCAACAGCTACTCTTTGTAAATGCTTTGGGTCTCTAAATACAGAGATGGGGTTTAAGTCTTCACGAGCAGGTATGTAACGTAATGTATATGCTTCACCAACCATAGTGGGTCTACCCAATTTTAATGGTTTTACGTGTTGTATAAACTGATTTTTCAATCCTTTTTTAAATAAACAAGTTGCAACGGTTGCCGTACTTACTTTTCTTAATTTTTCTTTTGTTGCCTTAGCTATTTTGGTCATTGTATATTTTCTAAATTTTATATTATTCTGCCTTTGCCCAAGCTTCTCTTAAAAAGATCAAATCTTTTTTCATTTTAGCAAACACTTCTTTTTTATCCATTGATATTTTTGTAGCCCCATGCTCTGCTCCACCCAAATCATATTCTAGATGTAATGATATTGGCACATTGATCTTATATTTTTTAAGTAAAGAGAAATATCTATTAAAATCTACCATACCCTCACCTAAAGGTGTATTAATAGGCTCCCATGAATCACCTTTTATCCCCCATTTAAAATCTTTAATTACTATAGATTTTATGTAAGATTGAATACGGCGTAAATCTAACTCCCAACTTTTGCCACCTTCTACAACGGCATGTCTTATATCATACTGACAACCTAAAAACTCACCATTCGCTTTTGAAAAAATTGTTGGTAGATCCCAAATAGGTGCGCCCACGTGATTACCTGCATGATTTTGATAGCATCCAATTAATCCTAACTCTTTATTTAAGTCTTCTAAATTTTTAGCTTGGGCTGCATATTGAGCCAAACTTTCATCAATAGCTATATCCTCAGGGTAACTTAACCAACCTGTTCTATAATACTTTAACCCCAAAGAACTGGCAGTTTTCAATACTTCGCGTTGACCGGCATCTTCAATATTCCAAACATTGGTGGTCATCATTTTAGGTGTAAACCCATATTTTTCCATTGCCGCTACCGCTACGGGTAAATCTTCATTTACCTTTTCGGGCAGTATATGGCCTTTTGGGCGTACCGTTAAGTCTAATCCATTGAATCCTATTTCTGCAGCTGCAGCAGACATTTCGTTATAATCAAGAAATTGTAAATGTTTGGAAAAAAGGTGAACCTCAATAGCATCATTGGCAGCAATTTTTGGCTGTAGAAAATCACCTTCTAACCTTACTAAAGGCAAGCCTGCCAATGCCATAGCCGACTTCTTGGTGAAATTTCTCCTAGATATACCTTTTTTATCTTCTCTCATTTTTAATATCCCTTTTATATTTTATCAATAGGTTTTGTGTTAATTAGTTGTCATTCTTACAAATATATGTATTTTTGGTCAACCAAACTGGTTAACCAGTTTAGTGTGATTGTAACATAAATCACACTCCTAAAATCTACAATTAGTTTCAAACCAGATTAATAACATATATAATGAAAAAGTATTTTTTACTATTAGCATTTGTTTTTATACTGTTTTCTTGCAGTGAACAATCAAGTAGCAGCGCTATAACCGTAAACGATATAAATGAATTGAACACAGCAATTGCCCAGGCAAAACCTGGCGATGATATTGTTATGGCCAATGGAGATTGGAAAGATGTGAACATTAAATTTGTAGCATATGGTAATGAGAAAAATCCTATCACATTACGGGCAGAAACCCCTGGTAAGGTTTTGATTACAGGTACTTCAGATTTAAAACTTGCCGGTGAATATTTGAACATTAATGGGCTTCATTTTACGAATGGATCATCTCCCTCATCAGCCGTTATTGATTTTGGCATTAGTGAAGACTCGGTAGCCAACCATTGTAAAATTACCAACAGTGCGATTATAGATTTCAACAAGGCTCAACGTAATCAAACAGATTTATGGGTTTTGTTTAAAGGGAGACACAATGAACTAGATCATTGCTACATTGCCGGAAAATCTAATAGAGGACCAACAGTAAGAATCGACTTGGCCGGTAACAACAGTATAAAGAACTACCACAAAATCACCAATAACTATTTTGGTCCTAGACCTCCTAAGGGCGGACCTAGTGCAGAAACTATTCAACTTGGCAATAGTTTTACCTCTATGGCGCCTAGTTATACTTTAGTTGAAAATAACTTTTTTGACCACTGTAACGGTGAAGTAGAAATTATCTCTAGCAAAACCAATTTCAATGAGTTTAGAAACAATGTTTTTTACAAGAGTGAAGGTTCATTGGTTACAAGACATGGTAACTACTGTATTATTGATGGCAATGTTTTTATTGGGGATGAAAATTCTGAACAAATAGGTGGTATACGATTAATTGGTACAGGACATTGGGTAACCAATAACTATTTCTACAATTTAAATGGAAAAACTTTTAGGAGTCCGCTTGCCGTTATGAACGGTATTCCAAAATCACCTTTGAACAGATATTTACAGGTTACCGATGTTGTTGTAGCCAACAATTCTTGGGTAAATTGTGTGTCGCCTTGGCAATTTGGAGTAGGTTCTAACACAAACCAAAAAGACATTCTGCCAAAATCTGAGATTAGATCGGCAACACCTATACGAACAACTGTAGCAAACAATCTTATTTATAATGACAAAGGAGATGAGCAACCCATTGTTAAACATGACTCTATAGACGGCATTAGATTTAAAAGTAATGTCATTAACAACCAAGGAATTATGTTTGATGATGTCGACGGACTTACCCAAAAAGATTTTGGTACTACTGTAGCCGATGGCGACATTCTTATGCCCGATAATTCATTGGCAAACTTTGAACTTTATAGCGGATTTGAATTTGACCAGATCACTGCAGATTTGTTCGGTAATTCTAGGGCAGATAATAATATGGTGGGTGCAGTAGTAGGCAAACCTGTGAACAAAAAGGATATGATGGATGTATCTCAATACGGTACAGACTGGTATTCTAACACAGCTTCTAAGAACGAATCTGGTAAAACACATGCAGCAGGCACAACAACAGAACTTGTAAATGCACTTACATCTGCAAACAATGGAGACACTATCAACTTAACCGCCCAACGATACGATTTAAGTTCTCCATTAAAAATTGACAAGTCTATAACTATAATGGCTACTGCAGCAGATGCAAAAGCAACTATTGAATACAAAGGGGCATCTGAAAGTCCGGCATTTGAAATGAATCCGAAAGGGCAACTTACGCTCAAGAATATTCAGCTTGTAGGTAACAAAGAACAATACGCTTTTGCTAGTTTAAAAAACAACATGTCTAGCCTTTACAATCTAAATGTTATCGATTGCGAAATATCCAATTTCGATTATGTTTTAAAAGCATATAAATTATCGTTTTCAGAGTACATCACTTTTAAATCTACGGAAATTAAAAATTGTGCAAACGGGTTAGAACTATCTGAAGAAACAGATGACAAGGGCGAATATAATGCCGAGAACATTACCATTGACAACTGTTTGTTTGACGGTGTTGCGAATAACGTGATCGACTACTATAGAGGTGGCTACGACGAATCTACCGTTGGCGGTAATTTAGTTGTCCTCAATAGCACATTTACTCATTGTGGTTTAAAAAGTGAAGAAGGTCTGCTTCTAAATACATATGGAATTATCAATGTAAATCTTGAGAATAACAAATTCATTGATAATCCTGTTCAACTGGTTGCGCGTTTATGGGGAGCAAAGAACAATAGGTCATCTAACAATGAAATAAAAAATTCCGGAAAATTAATCGTACAAGAAAACCTTCCTCTTAAACTGATGTACTAATAACACGCAAAATATATTACAATATGAAAAAATCTATAGTTTCCATCATTGCAGTAATAACTTTATTTGCCTGTAAAGACAACTCAAAAAAAGCTTCAGATACTACTGAAAAATCTACAAAAGATAGTGTAGTTACCACAAAATACCCAAGCGATGTCATCCCATTTATGGATGAATGGAAAATTCTATTAGGTGATGGCACCTATGAAGATAATCTTAAAGATTACGCTAAAGATGATTTCTTTTACGTTGCTAACGACGGCAAAACGGATTGGGTAGTATACAAAACACCAAACAGTGGTATCACCTCAAGAACATCTAGTAATACTAGAACAGAGCTAGGTCAAAAAGCACATTGGATACCCGAAACAGGCGGAAAATTGACCGGCACATTAAAAGTACAGCACGTATCAACTTCCGGCGACGCTAGAGTTGCCGCTTCTTATGCTGTTGTTGTTGGACAAATACATAGTGATGAAGGACACGAAAATGAGCCGATAAAAATATTCTACAAGAAATTTCCAGGACATACAAAAGGTTCTGTTTTCTGGAATTACGAAATTAACACTGAAGGAGACAATTCAAAAAGATGGGACTACTCCTCAGCTGTTTGGGGTAATGACATGTCAGTAGTAGGACCAGATTCAACAACCGCTCCAGAAGAACCAGAAAATGGTATTGAATTGGGAGAAGAGTTTAGTTATGAAATCAATGTTCATAAGGGTATTATGTACTTAACTTTTAAAAGTGACGGTCACAAAACGGTTAAATTCACTAAAAATCTATTGGTATCTGAATTCACTAAAACATTACCAGAACAGATAAAAACATTATATGCGTCTATAGGTCGTGATGGTCTGGAACGTGAAAATGCATACGCTGGTGAAATTCAATATTTTAAACAAGGGGCATATAACCAAACCAATGGCAAATCTCCAGAAGACAATATTGTATGGAGCACTGGTGCCGATACTTATGATGGCGATATTGCAAAGCAATATGCAAATGGCGATTACGCTGAAGTATGGTTTAGAGAAGCTACTGTTGGTGCAGGTACTGAACCAAATGAGGAATAACATTAAGTTTTCTTATCGGGTTGTTATTTAAAGTTTATTTTAGACCATAAACTAATCATTCTTTATGTGACCAAATAGACTTCTAATTACTGATAGATATACAAGTAATAGAATTTATCGAATTGATGATTTCTAAAGTAGATAATTATCGATTCGTAATTTAAACCGCCCTTTTTATGTTAAATATTTGCTAGTCTTACAAATATCCTTATTTTTGGTCAACCAATTTGGTTAACCAATTTTAACTTATGAGACAACGCCACCTTCTATTCTTATCTGTTTTTCTTTGCCTATTATATTCCTACACTACACCACAACAAGATTATGTAGTAAAAACTGTAGCTGAGTTTAACGATGTTTTGCAAAAAGTTCAACCAGGAGACAACATTATCTTAGCCAATGGAGTATGGATGAATGCCGAACTTCTTTTTGAAGCAAACGGAACTACGGAAAAACCTATAACACTTATTGCAGAAGAAAAAGGAAAAGTAATTTTATCCGGAGCTTCCAACCTTAGAATTGCAGGTGACCATTTAATCGTTAAAGGACTAGTATTCAAAAACGGTTATACCCCTACTAATGCTGTTATTTCTTTTAGAAAAAGCAGAGAACACATGGCAAATAATTCTCGACTGACCGAGTGTGTAATCGATAACTTCAATAACCCAGAACGCCAAGTTCAAGATTACTGGATAACCATCTACGGAAAAAATAACCGTATTGACCATAATCATATCGCGGGTAAAAAGAATTTAGGAGTTACCATGATTGTTGGTTTGGATACGGAAGAAAGTAGAGCCAATAATCACCAAATAGACCATAATTACTTTGGACCTCGCCCTACATACGGTAACAATGGCGGTGAAACTTTAAGAATAGGCACCAGTCACCACGCATTAGAAAAATCGAACACCTTAGTAGCATCTAATTATTTTGACAGAACTAATGGTGAACATGAAATCATCTCAAACAAATCTTGTAATAACACCTTCAAATACAACACTTTTTTTGAATGTACAGGTACGCTAACTATGCGTCATGGAAATGAAACCTTAGTTGACGGTAATGTATTTATTGGCAATAACAAGCCAAGTACTGGTGGTATACGTGTAATTAATGAAACGCAGACGGTAATCAACAACTACCACATAGGTCTAACCGGATATCGTTTTAGAGGTGCTTTCGTTATGATGAACGGTGTACCAAACTCGCCGCCAAATAGATATGTACCTGTTATAGATTCTAAAGTAAACAACAATACTTTTGTAAACTGCGACAATATACTTTTTGGTGCAGGTAGCGATGCAGAGAGAAGTCAGGCTCCAAAGACTTCTGAATTTTCAGAGAATATCATTTATAACGAAACCAAGAAAGATGTATTTACAATTGATGATGATATTAGTGGTATCACTTTCAGAAACAATATTCTTAGTGAAAATTCAGATACCACAATAGAAGAAGGTTTTAAAAATGCCAAAATTAAATTGGTGACAGATAAGAACGGATTCTTAATCCCTACTTCTAACAAGATTAAAACTAAGGTTTCTATTAGCCCTAAAATTGCTACCAAAGAAAATACAGGTACTTCATGGTATTCAAAAGCAGACAACACCGTTGCACTAAATTCTGGTAATATCATAAATGTAGCGGCAGGCATAAATACCTTGTACGATAAAGTAAAAGAAACTAAGCCAGGTGATATTATCGTTTTAGAAGATGCCGGCACTTACTTACTGACTAAAGCATTAAAAATTAACCATCCACTTACGTTTAAAACTGTAGGAAAAGAAAAAGCAACCATTTTATTTGAAAGAATGATGGCTTTTGAAATTGAAAATGGAGGAAGTTTATCTTTGGAAAACATCACTTTTGACGGTACTAAATCTCCAGACTACGCAGGTAACTCGGTTATTAGCACCAGTAAAAAATCTATGATAGATAATTACAAGTTATTCATAGATAAATGCGAGTTTAAAGATATGGTCGTTAATCATTCTTTTGACGTACTACGTGTTTCTAAAGGCACATTTGCCGACACTATTAGCATTCAAAATTCGAAGTTTAAAAATATATCTGGTAGCATTGCCGCCTTAGACAAAGAAACAGATGATATTGGCGCTTATAATGTTGAGTACTTTATTATGAAGAACAATGCTATTAGTGATCTACAAGGTGCTGCGTTAAGATTATACAGAGGTGGTAAAGATGAAAGTACTTTTGGTCCGTTTTTAGAGATGGAACACAATGTATTTGATCATGTTGGTTACGGATCTAAAAATAAATATGATGCTACCGTTTCCTTATACGGCGTTCAAGAAACCGAAATAAAAAACAATATTTTTAAAGATAGTAAGTCCATTACTATGCACTTGGTCGTTGGTGAGCCAATCGTTAAGGTTTTGAACAATGCTCTTAGCAATTCTGAAAAACTAATTGTTACAGGTGACCAAAAATATATAGTAGAAAACCAATGGGAGCTTGAACCTAAATTTTCTAAAAACAGTAATTATTCACTAAGTGCAGATTCCCCTTTAAAAGGCAAAGGCACTGATGGTAAAAATCTAGGCCTATTAAAAAAGGAACAATAAACATGAACAAGTACATAACATCATTACAAATTTTTGTTTGCGCTATATTTATAACCTTAAGCGCAAATGCTCAAGAACACCCAAGTCTTATTCTAACAAAATCTGGAGTGGAGAAGATTAGAGCAGAGTTGGGTAACGTACCTTTATTCGATGCTTCTTTAGAAAAACTAAAACAACAGGTAGATGCCGAAATAGCCTTGGGCATAGATACGCCTATTCCAAAAGATTATTCTGGCGGCTATACACATGTACGTCATAAGCGTAATATGTACGTAATGCAGCAAGCCGGTGCTCTATACCAAATTTTAGATGATGAAAAATATGCAAAATATGTAAAAGACATGTTATTGCAATATGAGGAAATGTACAAGACATTACCATTACACCCAAAAACTAGATCATATGCGCGTGGCAAGTTATTTTGGCAGTGTTTAAATGATTCTAACTGGCTTGTTTATGTGAGTCAAGCTTATGATTGTATTTACAATTACCTGAGCAAGGCAGAAAGAAAAAAATTGGAGAACAATCTCTTTAGGCCATTTGCTGATCATATTTCTGTAGACAGCCCACAATTTTACCAGAGAGTACACAATCATAGTACATGGGGTAATGCTGCTGTTGGTATGATCGGTCTTGTAATGAACGATAAAGAATTAATTGATCGCGCACTATACGGAATTCCAGGATTAGAGATGGATAAATCTGCAAAAGACGATGATGGCGGATTCATTAATAAAGAAGGAAAAGCTGGATTTTTAGCCAATATAGAAGAACCTTTTTCACCAGACGGATATTATAATGAAGGACCATATTATCAACGCTACGCCATGTACCCTTTCTTAATTTTTGCGGAAGGATTGCACAATGTAAAACCTGAACTCAAAATTTTTGAATATAAAGATGGTGTGTTGTTAAAATCTATAAACGCGCTCTTAAATTTATCTGATGCAGATGGTGACTTCTTTCCACTGAACGATGGTCAAAAAGGAATGTCCTATTACACTGACGCATTGGTATCAGCTGTTGATATTTCTTATTACTACGGATCACAAGATCCTGGCTTATTAAGTATAGCGGCTAAACAAAACAAAGTATTATTAGACGATTCTGGTTTAGCAGTAGCCCTAGGCGTTAAAAATGGAAAAGCTACCCCCTTCAATAAAAAATCTATTAATCTGTCTGACGGACCAGAAGGAAAACAAGGTGGTGTAGGTATTTTACGTAGTGAGAATTTGGAGCTTGTATTTAAATACGCCTCACAAGGATCAAGTCATGGTCATTATGATAAATTATCCTATTCCTTTTACAATAATGGCAATGAAGTATTACAAGATTATGGATTAGCCCGTTTTGTAAATATTGAACAAAAAGGCGGTGGTAATTATCTAAAGGAGAACAAAACTTGGGCCAAGCAAACTATTGCACATAATACGCTGGTACAAAACGAGAAATCTCATTATCAAGGTAAATATGATATTGGAAGTAAATATCATCCAGATCTTTATCTATTTGATGACTCTAATGCTTCAGTACAAATAGTTAGCGCCAAAGAGACCAATGCCTACCCTGAAACTGAAATGCACAGAACCATGGCAATTATCAAAGATGATAGTTTTGAAAATCCTTTTATGCTTGATATTTTAAAGGTAGACGCAGATAGTACAAATCAATATGACTTGCCTTTTTACTTCTTAGGACAAGTAATAAAAACTAATTTTGAGTATGAAGTACCAAATACGCTAGAAACTTTAGGTAACGACAATGGATATCAACATCTTTGGTCTGAAGGTTGTGGAAGTACAACGGAAGAAAACACAAAAATAAGCTGGTTAGACAAAGGTAAATTCTATACCTTGACCTCGACAATTTCAAAAGATGACGAACTTAGATTCGTTAGAATAGGTGCAAACGATCCTAAATTTAACTTAAGAAGAGAAGCTGGTTTTATAATCCGCAGAAAAGATACTCAAAACACCATGTTTGTTTCAATTACAGAGTCGCACGGAAGCTATAGCCCCGTTACAGAATCTGCCATAAATTCTAATAGTAATATTAAGGAACTTAAAGTAATTTTGGATAATGTAGATTATACTGCTATTTCAATTACTACCGTAAACGACATTACTAAGGTATTTATCATTGCAAACAACAATGCTTCGAAAAAGGCAACACATACATTAAATATTAACGACAAAAACTATGAGTGGTCTGGCTCATATTATTTTAAATAAAAACAGAAAATCAATAGTTATGAAGAGATTTAGCGAAAAGTACGTTATTACAAAAGACATGGAATGGGAAGTACTTGGCGGTGGAGTGTCAAGAAAATTCTTAGGATATGACAATCAAATTATGATGGTAAGAGTAAAATTTGATAAAGGAGCTCTAGGTGCACCACACCAACATTTTCATACACAGGCTACTTATTGTGTATCAGGAAAATTCGAATTTGTAATTGACGGAGAAAAACAAATAGTAGAAGCTGGAGACGGTGTTTACATTGAGCCAAATTTATTACATAGTGCAGTTTGCCTTGAAGAAGGTGAACTTATTGACACTTTTAGCCCTGTAAGAGAAGATTTCTTGAGCGGTGTGGGTCCATCCTATTTTGGAGATAAGGAATAAAGTTACAACTGTTTTCAGCCATTATAATAGCTAAGAACAGATGAACAACAATACTATTTTATAACATTTAAATGCTGGACCAATAATTATGACAACAGAAAATATATCCTTCTCAGGAAAATTTAAAAAACGTCTTAAAGATTTTGGCCCAGCATTTTTTATTATCGGTTATGTTGTAGGTACCGGCAGTGTTACTTCTATGGTAGTATCTGGCGCAAAATATGGGCTAAGCCTGTCATGGGCACTTTTATTATCATGCTTCTTCACCTACTTCTTATTGGTTTCCATAAGTAAATTGACCATAGT
Source organism: Maribacter zhoushanensis (assembly GCF_029350975.1). Classification (GTDB taxonomy): domain Bacteria; phylum Bacteroidota; class Bacteroidia; order Flavobacteriales; family Flavobacteriaceae; genus Maribacter; species Maribacter zhoushanensis. Next base: position 579,330 of record NZ_JARKMR010000003.1, on the reverse strand, counting down.
TTCCGGTAATACCCTAATGTTCAATTTTAAACAAACTTTTGGCAAGCCGCTTACAATTTTTATTATTGCGGCGTTACTCGTTTCCATAGTATCATCTTGTATAGGTGTTATGGGCGTAGTAGCAGAAGTTACCATGGAATGGATTTCTGTAAAGACCTCCATATCTTTTCTTAATGCACCAATCGTTGCCATATTTTTTATCGCACTATTAATAGCACTGTTCTGGACTGGTAAACACGAAAATTTTATAAAGGCCATGAGTATCATGGTAGGTTTTATGGCTCTTGCATTTATCGTTACCAGTTTTATGGTTGTGAAAGAAGCAGGTACATCTATTACCGAATTCTTCCCTGAATTGCCTAAAGGTGATAATAACGGATTAGTAATTGCCGGTATAGTAGGTACTACAATGGCGGGCGTATGTTTGGCATCTCGTAGTATTTTAGTTCAAGAGCAAAACTGGGGACTAAAAGACTTAAAAACTGAGAATAAAGATGCTATGTCATCTATGATCATGACCTTTTTCATTAGCCTTGCCATAATGATAAGCGCTACAGGTACATTATATTTTAAAGGAGCACCGGTAGATGACGCTACTGATATGATGGATGCTTTAGGGCCTTGGGCAGGGGATTTTGCCCTTACCCTATTTACTTTAGGAATCATTGGCGCGGGACTATCTTCAATTTTCCCTAATCTTTTATTATTTCCATGGCTTGTAGCTGATTATACCGGCACAGAAAGAGACATGAAAAAGCCTCTTTATAAACTAATTGTAGTATTGGTTGCCTTATCTGGTCTAATTGTACCATTATTAGGAGGAAAACCAGTTTGGATTTTAATTGCCTCTCAAGCATTAAGTCCTTTTGTGATGCCATTGATAACACTCTTTCTTCTTCTTCTTTTAAATAATAAGAATATAATGAAAGAACATAAAATTGGTCTAGGATTAAATTTAGCTTTGGGAGCCACATTTATTTTCAATTGCTATATGCTCTATGTTGCCCTGAACGGTTTTATTGATTTCATTTAGTATTACATCTGAAACAATCATTTAGATTGCAATAGAAAAAGGCTTACAATTCATTTGAATATTATAAGCCCTTCTTTATCATCTTCTGAATTGAACAATAGTTATTCAACCTCTTCCTTAACTAGGTGGATAGCATAATAAGATTTTCGATGCTACGGCAGATTTGAACTCCACTTCATCTATAGCTGCCGAAAAGAATACTTCATCACCTTGTGCATAACTATATTCTTTACCTCCACATATTACTGTGCCTTCACCATAATATATAACGGCAACGAAAAAGCTTCCGTTCGCTTTGATGGTATGTGCCCCATCTAAATCTAACTCGTTTAAACCAAAGCAGTCTGTATGTGTTTCGTTAAAAATGGTATTTAAGATATGAGTATCAGATGAATCTATTGTTTTTGGTGAAACCTTCCATCTGCTTATTGCCTCTTCATAAGAACAGCCATTATAATGAAAGCAGTCCAACATATTTTGCTCGCCAACCCCTTGATGTATTAATTCATCAGAAATTGTTAATCCTGCAGGAGTAACTTTTTCTACACGCATAGTATAATCGGTAGGCTCTTGTACTTCCATTAAAAAACAACCACTACCAATAGCATGTGGCACTCCGCCATAAATCATATAGGCATCACCAGGGTTCACTTCAATTTTATGTAGACTGTTGAGCATACCCTCAATATCTTGATTTACAAAAAGAGTTTCCCACTGATCTCTGGTAACTCCTTCTTTAAAGCCCATGTAAATAACACTTTTCTCTCCATCTATTTCGCGCTTGTTCAATACATACCAAGACTCTGTTTTACCAAAGGCGGAATTCAACATTGTTTTAGCATAATCTTTATCTGGGTGCACTTGTATCGTTAATCTTTCTTTTGAATCTAGCATCTTGATCAAGACACCTGTAGCTCCAAATTTATCCGCCAACGACTTACCCAAATACAATTCCTTATTAGAATCTACCAATTCTTTCAAAGAATAGGTACCCGTAGGTGTTTCAACCATAGACAGACCCTCATCTTCTGGTCTACCGTTTCCTCTAGCTGTTACTGTAGACATAATCCACTCTTCTGGCATACTACCATCTATTTCTGGCGAATCTTTTTTCCATTTATCTATCAAAGCCCCACCTTCATAAGTTCTCCAAACTCTATTAGAGAATTGTTTTAAGGGTATATATGCATATTGTTCTAAATCAGTGTTCATATCGATGTATTAAAGTGTGTAAAAATCTTCAAAATCAATGAAAATTTACTTTTCAAATTCATTGATTTTAATCAAAAACCAAATAAAGTTTTAGAATTTTAGAGAGGAAAACCGTTCAAATCTAGCCATTTATATGCGAACTGTAAACAAAATATAGCCCAAAATACCCCATAAAATGTCATTTTTTAAAAATAGCCCATTTGTTAACAAAATATCAAATCCTCAATATTCATAGGGCTTAAAAGCAGATTTCAAAAATTGAGAGACTTTGAAAGTTGTTAAAATGAAAAATTCTCTTTTTTTAACGAAGAAATAACATATATTTGGTAAACCAAATTGGATAACCAGTTTGGAAAACCAAAAAATCAACAGTACTCAAATTAAATTCGAACTTAAACTTCAATTAAACTCAATGGCACAAAAATCACATTAACACATTTACAGAAACATCATTTATTCCTTCTTAAGGACTAAAACTAAAAGTGTACTATTTACTGTTCAAAATTTTTCAAATTAAAAACTAGGGAAATCAAAGAACAGATGTAAAATGAAAAGATTAACCTTTTTCATTTTGAATGCTTTAATCAGACTTAACAAAGTCGAACTTAAATTAACATAACAAGATTACAAATGAATTTAAAAACGAAATTAGTATTAATGATGGTATTGTTACTCAACGTATCATTATTCGCACAAGACGGCTACACCTTAACAGGTACGGTTACCGATGAAACTACCATGCCGGTACCAGGTGCCAATGTTGTTATTCAAAATACAACTACTGGTACTTCTACAGATTTTGATGGTAATTTTTCTATAACTGTATCTAATGGTGATGTTTTGGTATTCTCTTCCATAGGGTATGCTACAAAAAATGTTGATATTACAGGACAACAAACCTTAAACGTTGTTTTAGCAGAAGACGCAAGCCAACTTGAAGAAGTTGTTGTAGTAGGTTATGGTTCTCAGAAAAAAAGCGACATTACTGGATCTGTTTCTTCTGTAAAATCTGAGGAATTAAATGCTTTTCCACTAGCAAGTGCTGAACAAGCATTGCAAGGTCGTGCAGCAGGTGTTGTTGTACAGTCTAACAATGGTGGTGAGCCAGGAGCTCCAATTGCTATAAAGGTAAGAGGTAACACTTCTATTGGCGCAAATAGCGGACCATTAGTTGTTGTTGATGGTTTCGTAGGCGCAACAATGCCACAACCAAATGATATTGAATCTATTGAAGTATTAAAAGATGCTTCTGCAACAGCTATCTACGGTTCTAGAGGTTCTGGAGGTGTTGTATTGGTTACTACCAAAAAAGGTAGAACAGGTAAAATTTCAGTTGAAGTAAACACTGCTTATTCAGTACAGAGTACTGCTAATAGATTAGATCTTTTAGATGCAGATGAATTCGCTAGATATCAACAAATAATAAACCCTACTTACGAGCAAGGACCTGCTAATACTGATTGGCAAGATGTCATTTACAAAACTGGTAGCACGGCTAACCATCAGTTTTCTTTCTCTGGAGGAAGTGAGAACATTAATTTCTACGCTTCAGCAAACTACTTTAAGCAAGAAGGTATTGTTACCAATTCCGATTTTGAGAAATTAACTTTCCTTTCTAACATTGATGCTCAAGTAACGGATAAATTAAAATTAGGAATGAATTTATTTGGCAGTAGAGACACTAAAAATGGTGTACTTACCCAATCTACGGGAGAAACTGCAAATGGTGGTGGTGATGATGTTATTTCATTGGCATTTAGATTTACTCCAGATAGAGGTATTTATGATGAAGATGGTAATTTCACGCAAAACTCTGTTGGTGATGGTGTTGAAAACCCTTGGGCAGTTGCCAATGAATTGGTAAACGAGACTAAGGTTGATAGATATAGAACAAACTTCTATGCAAACTATGACATTTTAGATAACCTTGCTTTTAAAACAACTTTTGGTTACAGTACGCTTAACGAAACAGTTGGTGCTTTTAAACCACAGACTTTTCAACTTTCAACAGGTTTTGCAAGTTTGGCAAATAGAAGAACTACAAACCTTTTAAGTGAAAATTACTTAACGTACAACGCTGAAATAGGAAAAGGTAATTTAACTTTATTAGGTGGTTACTCTTATCAGAAGACAAATACAGTTAGATTTTCTGCACTTACACAAGAACTTCTTTCTGATGATTTCTTATTTTACAACTTAGCTGCGGGTGAAGTACAAACACGTAGAGTTACTTCATCAATTTCAGAATCTGAAATTCAATCTCAATTTGGTAGATTAAATTATGACTATGATGACAAATATTTATTGACTGCTACAGTAAGACGTGATGGTGCTTCTAACTTCGCAGAAAATGAAAAGTATGCTATTTTCCCTTCTGGAGCTATTGGTTGGAAAATTTCAAACGAAGAATTCTTAAAGGATAGCGAAACTATTTCTAACTTAAAGTTAAGAGCTAGTTACGGTGTAACCGGTAACCAAGCAATTTCTCCTTACCAATCTTTAGCAGAATTAGCAGTAACACCTGCAACAGCTATTGAAACAGCTCCTTCTGTTTCTGTTGCCCAAGAAGCTAACCCAGATTTGAAATGGGAATCTTCTTACCAAACAAACATTGGTGTTGATTTAGGTTTACTAAGTAATAAAATTTCTCTTTCACTTGATTACTATAACATTGATACGAAAGATCTTTTATTAGAAACGGCAACATCGCCTGCTTACAGCGGTGCAGTAGATTTAGAAGTATTCTCTAATGTTGGTGAAATCAATAATAAAGGTTTTGAAGTTACTTTAAGTACTAGAAACATTAGTAAAGAAAACTTTAGCTGGACTACTGATTTCAACTTAGCTACGAATAAAAATGAAGTTATTGCTTTAAATAACGGTGATATCATTGACAGTGCGGCTCCAGGTTATTTCTCTGGAAAAGACACTTACATTTTAAGAGAAGGTGAAGCTATTGGTTTATTCTGGGGTCTTGACTACCAAGGTGTTTATCAAGGTGGTGATTTACCTGCAGGAACAGCACTTAAAGGTGGTTTTGCTGAAGCAGGTGATCCATTATTCAGAGATATTGATGGTAATGGTGAAATTGATACAGGTGACCAAACTATTATGGGTGACCCTAATCCAGATTTTACATTTGGTTTCACAAACAATTTTAGATACAAGAACTTAGATTTAAATATCTTCTTCCAAGGTTCTCAAGGAGGAGAAATTTTAAACCTAACTAACGTGCAGTTGTTTAATGGTGATTCTAACACAATTACAGATGCATTTAATGCTTGGTCTCCAACAAACACTGATTCCAATATACCATCTAACAAAATTAGAGATAGAGAAATCTCTTCTAGATTTGTTGAAGACGGGAGCTATATTAGATTAAAGAATATCGCTTTAGGTTATACTTTCCCAGTTGATGTAGTTGAAAAATTAGGAATGGATAATCTAAGAATATCTGTAAGTGCACAAAACTTATTAACTTTCACAAGTTACTCAGGTTTAGACCCTGAAGTAAGTTACTTCGGTAGCGGTGGAGGAAGTACAGGCTCTGGTAATGTAGTTCAAGGTCATGATTTTGGTAACTACCCTACCGTTAGATCTGTAAACTTTGCACTTAACTTAAAATTTTAATCAATAATTTAAAATCATATATATAATGAAAACATATAAATATTTATTCTTATTGATTGGCTTAACAATCGTAGGATGCTCAGATTTAGAAGAAGATCCAATTACCGAATTGAGTCCTGACAGTTATTTCAGTGCTTTAAGCTTAACAGAAGTAGAAGGTTTTGTAGCCGGTTCTTACGCACACATGGTGCACAGAAACTTTATGTCAAGAGAAATGACCCAGGCTCTTATGTTCCGTAGCGACATGATGGCTATAGGTAGAACGGGTGCTCAAGAAAGAATTGATCACGACAACTTTACCGTACAGGCAGATAACGCTTTAATTGCTGGTGGTTCTAATGTATACTGGCCAAAAGTGTATCAAATAATTGGTGCAGCAAACGAAGCTATAAAATCTGGTCTTTCATTAACTGATGTTGATGAAGCAGAAAGAAACGAAGTAATTGCAGAAGCACGTTTTGCAAGAGCGTTTGCTTATTTTCATTTAGTAAGACAATTTGGTGATATTCCTTATTTAGATGATACTACTGTTTTATCAGAAGCTGCGGTTGCAGAAAGAACTCCTGCTGCTACTGTATACGAAAACATCATTGCAGATTTCGAATTTGCAAAGGCTAATTTACCAAACACGCAGCCTACAAGAGCTATCCCAGCTAAATCAGCTGCAAGTGCATTCTTATCTTTAGTTTATTTAACTTTAGAAGATTGGCAAAAATCATATGATGAAGCTAAAGAAATCATCAATAATGAAGGGACTTACAATTTAGGACTTGAACCAAATTTTCAAGACCTGTATGATGCAGTTAAAATTGATCAATCTTTAGAACCAATTTTTGTATTAGATTTTACTGGAGTTTCAGATGGTGACCAAGGAAGAGATTACCAAGTTGCTTTTACCGGTATTAGATCAGACGATCAATATGATATGGGAGGCGGCTGGTCTGTTGAAGTTCCTGCTTTAAAAGTGTTTACTACTTGGGATGACTTAGATTACAGAAAGACAGTTACTTTTGATGCTACTGCAGTTCAAGATGGAGAAGTTGTGCCTTACACAAATTTCACAGATGCTGACGGTAGAGCTGTAAATAGACCTCATGTTGCCAAATACACACGTATGGCAAGTAAATTACCTCAACAAGATGGTAACGGTAGATCTTCTCACTCTAATTATATGATGATGCGTTATGCAGAAGTATTAATGATAGGAGCTGAAGCTGCTAACGAATTAGGGCTAACTGTAGAAGCTGAAGCTTGGGTTAACCGCGTTATGGCAAGATCAAGAGCAGGTGGTGTTTCTTGGGTAAATGGCGAAGAAGTGACTATACCAGCTAGCACAGTTCCTGAAGATTTCTCAGGTCTTTCACAAGACGACTTCAGAACTAGAATCTTGGAAGAAAGAAGATTGGAATTTGCTTATGAAATGAAAAGATGGTACGACATTGCTAGAAGAAAATTAGGTAATGATGTATTTGGAGCTGATGGTTTGGAGTCTGAAGTGTCTACAGAATCTGGAGTTGGACCTGGTCCAAAATCTTTTGACCCAGCTAAAGATTACCTGTTCCCAATTCCTCAATCTGAAATAATAATAAACCCGAACTTAACACAGAACCCAGGGTACTAAAAAATTATAAAAGAAAGTTGTTTGAGTTAGTTTTTTAAGATGGCTGGCTTTTTTGAGAGAGCCAGTCCATCTTTCTTTAAAATTTAAATGAAGTTTACAATATTAAACTCTTGAAAAATTTGATAAGACATTTATTTTCATAAATTTGATAAACCAATCTGGTTAACCAATTTTTCATAACATTGAAAATGTGATATATGAAGCTAGAGATTCTAACAAAAAACGACCACCAGCAACTTCACAATGAAATCATTGCTAAAATTAGAGATTTAATAAATAATAAAAATCTTGAACCTGGCGATAAATTGCCATCAGAACGTATGTTATCTGAACGTTTTGAAGTTAGTAGAGGAAATGTGCGAGAAACAATTCAGAAACTTGAATTTTACGGCATATTAAAATCTAAACCACAAAGTGGAACTTTTGTAGCAGATATTGGTTTAGTAGCCATGAATGGAATGATAGATGACATTCTTGCTTTAGAAGATCCTGATTTTAAATCATTGGTTGAAACAAGAATTTTGTTAGAGCTTAAAACAGTAAGATTAGCCGCAAAACGTAGAACTAATGACGATCTAGAAAAGATAGAAACGGCATTAGAATCATACAAAAAAAAGGTACTGAACAATGAAGATGCTGTTCAAGAAGATTTACTTTTTCATTTAGCAATTGCTCAGGCATGTAGAAACAGCACTATTAATAGAATGATGTTGATTATCACGCCAGAAATCATTAACAACTTTGAAAAATATCATGTCTGTGATAAGAATCAAGGTCCTAAACGAATAAAAGAGCATCAAGATATCTTTAATGCCATAAAAGATCAAAACACACAAAAAGCAAAAGAAATGATGAAAGTTCATTTTAATGAGCTTTACAAATATTGCTACAACATTTAAAAGTAAACTAACCAACCATATAAGAATATTAAGGTCTTTAAGCTTTACACAATAAAAGACTAATTATTCTCATCAACTAACAAGACCAAAAAGCACAGAATTATGAAAATTAAAGGATTAAGATGGTGGGTTATAGCATTGATTGCAATAGCAACAATTATCAACTACATCGATCGTCAGTCTATCGGAGTTCTTTGGCCAGATATCGCAGAAGATTTATTTCCTGAAAGCACTAATGATGAACGTAAAGAAATATTTGCCACCATATCTGTAGTTTTCATGTTTGCGTATGCATTTGGACAAGCTATTTTCGGTAAAATTCTAGACTGGTTAGGCACACGAATCGGTTTTGCCATTTCAATTGGTGTATGGTCTATTGCAACTGCGCTTCATGCACTTGCTCAAGGTGTTTTAAGCTTTGGCTTCTTTAGAACAATTTTAGGAATTGCAGAAGCGGGTAACTGGCCGGGTGCTGCAAAAGCAAATGGAGAATGGTTCCCAACTGAAGAAAGAGCATTTGCTCAAGGATTGTTTAATTCTGGAGCAGCGATCGGAGGTATTGTCGCCATACCTGCAATAGCCACCATGACTATATATTTCAGTTGGCAAATGATATTCATTATAGTTGGTGCCTTAGGATTATTATGGTTAATACCTTGGTTAATATTAGTAAAAGCTCCACCAAAAAATCATCCTTGGATTTCAGATGAAGAACGAAACTATATCTTAACAGGTCAACAAAATCAAGATATAGATAATGATGGCACTCCAGATGATGGTTATAATCCTGATACTGGTAAACTTTTGAAACACAAACAAAGCTGGGGAGTTATCATTGCCTCGGCAGCTATTGATCCTATTTGGTGGCTATTTGTAGTATGGATTCCAATTTACCTAAATGAGGTATATGGCATGGATGTTAAAACCATTGGTATTTATGGTTGGGTACCATATGTAGGCGCTATGTTGGGTGCTTGGTTTGGAGGTCTTTTTGCTCAAAACCGTTTGAAAGCAGGTTGGAGTGTAGACAAAACAAGAAAAATCATAATTACTATAGGATGCTTAATCATGTTGCCTAGTTTATTGGCAATGGCAAACCCAGGCGGACCTACAGGTGCTGTATTAATAATGGCACTAATATTATTTGGTTTCCAAACTGCCATCGGCAATGTTCAAACTTTACCTAGTGATTTCTTTGGTGGTAAAACTATTGGAACTTTATCGGGAATAGCTGGTATGGCAGCAAAATTGACTGCAGCTGCATTAATTTATCTAGTGCCTTGGCTAACCTCCGGAGGCAATTATACACCTGCATTTGTAATAGGTGCAACAATGGCCATAATTGCTTTAGCAAGTATCTGGTTATTATGTGGTAAAATTGAACCGCTAAATGAAAATAAATAAACTGAATTAAGAATAGATTAAAATAAATTATAACATGAGTACAGAAGGAAAAGTAGCAGTAATTACAGGAGCAACTGGAGGAATAGGATTTGCAGTTGCTAAAAGGTTAGGACAAGATGGTTATACCGTTATCTTAAATGGTATAGATGACGCAGCTGGTGCTGAAAGAATCAAAGAACTTACTGCAGAAGGTATTACTGCTGAGTACTTAGGATTTGATGTTACCAATGAAGAAGCGGTTGCAAAAAACATTAAAGCGATCGGTGAAAAATATGGTAAAATTGACACGCTTATAAACAATGCAGGTGGTCTAGGTGGTAGAGCTCGTTTTGAAGAAATGACTACGGAATTTTACAGAGGTGTTATGGCTTTGAATCTTGATTCTGCTTTCTTTGCTTCAAGAGCAGCAATACCTTACCTTAAAAAAGGTGAGCACCCATCAATAATTAACTATACATCTAACGCAGGATGGACAGCTGGTGGACCAGGTGCTGGTATCTACGGTACCTCTAAAGCAGGAGTTCATGCTTTAACTAGAGCTTTAGCAAAAGATTTAGCTGAATATGGTATTAGAGCAAATGCAGTATCTCCTGGTACTATTGACACTCCTTTCCATGCTCAAATTAAAGCTACAAAACCAGAAGTTTTCGCTTCTTGGGCTAATAATATTATGTTAGGTAGATTAGGTCAGCCAGAAGATGTTGCTGGTGTTGTTTCTTTCTTAGCTAGCAAAGATGCTGCTTTCATTACTGCTGAAACTGTACAAATCGGTGGTGGTCAAGCTTTAGGTATCTAATACATATTTATACTTTATAAAAAAGCGTTATTGTAGATTACAATAACGCTTTTTCTATTTAGAAGAATCTCGTACAATCAATTCAGAATCTAAAATTATCTTATTCAAAGATTGACGCACCACATCTTTATCAACGTAACCTAAAAAGGTTTCTGCAGCTAATTTTCCTATTTGTTTACTATGTTGACTTATACTTGTAATTGAAGGTGTTACCAAAGAAGTAAACGGTTCATTACCAAAACCTACTAATTTTATTTCTTCAGGTACTTTGATATTTCTTTCTTTCAAAACCTGCAAAGCTCCCAACGCAGCATAATCACTTGCTACATAAACAGCATCAGGTCTGTTTTTTAAAGCCAATAATTTTTCTATTTGATTTCTACCATCTTCTAGTGTAAGGCTACTTTCTGTCAACAATTCATCGTCGTGCGGCAGATTGTGTTTTTTAATCGCATCTATATAACCTCGTATTCTGTTATTGAATATTCTTGTTCTACGGTAACCGCCTATATGTGCAATACGTTTACAGCCTTGTGCTACCAAATGCTCTATAATCATATGACTACTATCATAATCATTGATCCCAACATAATCAACATTTAGGTCATTCTCTCCCCTATCAAACAAAATTAAAGGAATACCGTTAGATTTTATTTTTTCATAATATGATAGGTCAACCGTTTCATTTGCCATTGATGCAATAATACCATCAACTTGTAAATATAAAAGCGTATCAATATTATCACACTCCTTTTCAAACGATTCGTTAGATTGGGTTATTATAATGTTGTAGCCAGCCTTATCAAGAACCTCTTCCATATTTTCAACTACAGAGGAAAAGAAATTACTATTAGTTCTAGGCACAATCAACCCAACTAATTTACTTTTCCCTTTTCTTAAGGCACTTGCCAAATGATTAGGCTGATAATTTAATTCTTTGGCTACCTGTTTTACAGCTTTCTTTGTTTTAACACTTATACGTGCATCATCATTTAAAGCTTTGGACACAGCTGCCGTCGAAATACTTAAAACATTTGCAATGTCTTTTAAAGTTGTTCTTTTTTTATTCAATTAGTTTGTATATATTTGTTTAATCGATTAACCAAAAGTAAGACTTTAATTAATTTAAACAAAAAATGTCTGTTTTGGTTATTTTTTAGCTAAAGTGGTTAATCGATTAAACAAATTATAAATCAGTACATATTAAACTTATAAAACAACATGAAAAAAGTAGTAACATTCGGTGAAATCATGCTTCGTTTAGCACCACAAGGATTTTTAAGATTTTCTCAAGCTAATAATTTTGATGTAGTTTACGGAGGTGGAGAATCTAACGTAGCTGTATCTTTAGCTAACTATGGTGTTCCTGTAGATTTCGTAACACGTTTACCAAAAAATGATATTGGGGAATGTGCAATGATGGAAATGCGTAAAAGAGGCGTTGGCGTAGATAAAATTGTTTACGGTGGTGATCGTTTAGGTATCTACTTCTTAGAAACCGGTGCGGTATCTAGAGGTAGTAAAGTAGTTTACGATAGAGCTCATTCAGCTATTTCAGAAATAGAATCTGGAATGATCGATTGGGACGCTGTTTTCGAAGGTGTTGAATGGTTTCATTGGACGGGTATTACGCCAGCTATCTCTCAAGGTGCTGCAGATGTTTGTTTAGAAGCGGTTAAAGCTGCAAGTGCAAAAGGAATTACAATTTCTACAGATTTAAATTATAGAGCTAAACTTTGGACATACTGTGACGATGCCCACAGAGAAAAAGTTATGGCAGGATTAACCGAGTATTGTGATATCATTTTAGGAAACGAAGAAGATGCTGAAAAACATTTTGGAATTCACCCTGAAGGATTAGACGTACATAAAGATGGTGCCGATGTTAAAGCGGAAGCTTTCTTATCTGTTTGTAAGCAGATGATGAAGAAATTCCCTAAAGCTAAAAAGGTAATTACAACGCTAAGAGGTTCTATCTCTGCATCGCACAACACATGGGCAGGTGTTTTATGGGACGGTACTAAAATGTACGAAACTCGTCAATACCAAATTACAGATATCGTTGACCGTGTTGGTGGTGGAGATTCTTTCATGGGTGGTTTAATCTACGGATTATTGAAATACCCAGAAGATGACCAAAATGCACTTGATTTTGCTGTAGCTGCATCATGTTTAAAACATACTATTAAAGGAGATGCCAACCTAGTAACGGTTTCTGAAGTTGAAAAACTTATGGGTGGTGATGCTTCTGGTAGAGTTGCTAGATAATTAGAAAACTACTTTAGACCTTCTAAAAAATAAAAATGTCGAAAAAATCTATTTTAATTCTTTGCGGTGGCGGACCTGCACCCGGTATTAATACCGTAATCAGTACCGTGGCAAAGGCTTTTTTAAAAGATAATTATCGTGTTTTAGGTTTGCATGAAGGTTTTAAAGGAATTTTCGATGAGAATCCGCAAATCAAGGAATTCGATTTTTTCCATGCAGACAGGATTTTCAGTAGGGGTGGCTCCACTTTAATAATGAGCCGTTTTAAACCTAAAAACGAAAAACTAAACACTAGCCTATTTATTGACAATAATGTAAAACTGTTGGTTAGCATAGGTGGTGATGACACCGCTTCTACTGCCAACAGAATTACTGGCTTTTTAAAAAAAGAAGGCATTTCAATTTCTAACATTCACGTACCTAAAACTATTGATAACGATTTACCGTTACCAGATAGAAACCCAACATTTGGTTTTCATTCTGCAAAAGATGAAGGTGTACGTATAGGGAATACAACTTATGAAGATGCACGTACCAGCCAAAACTGGTTCGTAATGTCTACCATGGGGCGTTCTGCGGGTCATTTAGCATTTGGCATTGCTGCCAGCTGCCACTACCCTATGATGATCATACCTGAGATGTTTGATCGTACTTCAATCACTTTTGATAAAGTGGTAAGAATGGTAATTTCATCCATGATCAAACGTAAGATAGAAGATATTCATTATGGTGTTGCATTAATCAGTGAAGGTGTCTTTCATAATATGCCAGAGTCTGAATTAGACAAGTGTGAAATTAAATTCACTTATGATGATCATGGGCACCCAGAATTAGGGAATGTTAGTAAAGCGCATATTTTTAATATGCTCGTTCAAAAGAAATTAAAGGAGTTAGGTATAGATATTAAAAGTAGACCGGTAGAACTGGGCTATGAATTACGCTGCTGTAGACCAATAGGTTTTGACCTTACGCTTTGTACGGTACTAGGTCTTGGCGTAAAAAAATTATTTGACGAAGGTAAAAGTGGCTGTATGGTCACCGCAAATTCTAGAGGTGAGATTACTCCCCTATTCTTATCAGAAATACAAGATGAGAACGGTAAAATTGCTCCTCGCTTGGTCAATATCAATTCAGAATTGGCAGAATTATGCTTTCAAAATTTATTCTATGTAGGTGAAGGTGATTATGAGGATGCAAAAAAATATGTGGACAATCCTTCAGACTACGATTTCAACAAAATTTTAACTGAGAAATAAAAAATTCAAATGGCACAATATTCAAGAATAGAAGTAGCAAATGTAATGAAGGAATCTGGTATGGTACCTTTATTCTATCACCCAGACATTGAGCTAGGTAAAAAGATTTTACAGGCTTGTTATGATGGTGGTGCACGTTTAATGGAATTTACCGCTCGTGGCGATTTCGCTTTCGAAGTATTTTCTGAATTGAACAAATACGCAATAAAAAACCTACCTGGTATGATTATGGGCGTAGGATCAATTACAGATGCTGGTGCAGCTTCATACTACATGTCTCTTGGTGCAAATTTCATTGTAACACCATCTTTAAGAGAAGACATTGCAATTGTTTGTAACCGTAGAAAAGTTTTATGGTCTCCTGGTTGTGGTTCATTGACCGAAATCAATAAGGCTGAAGAAATGGGTTGTGAGATTGTTAAGTTATTCCCTGGTTCTCTTTACGGACCTGGTTTCGTTAAAGGAATTAAAGGACCTCAGCCATGGACAAGTATTATGCCAACAGGTGGGGTTAGTACAGATGAAGACAACCTAAAAGGTTGGTTCGATGCAGGAGTTACTTGCGTTGGTATGGGATCAAAATTGATCAGTAAAGATATTTTAGAAAATAAAGATTATGCAGGTTTAGAAGCTTTGGTAAAAGATACATTAGCCAAAATCAAAAAACTGAGAGCATAGAAGATATAAAGTGTCATTAGTTGGACTTCCTCTAATTATTGGCATCTTTTAAAAGTGCATATTTAAGTTGTTAGTTGGAAAAGGGCATTTAAACTTTAGCATAACGCTGAAGTTTGGTGCTCTTTTTGTTTTGGCATTTATGTAATACCTCTTTGAAATAATTACAAAACCATAACATAATGAACTAAACAATTAGCTATAAGGCAAATACAATTTATCTTATAATATTTGTATACGGTTATATGATGTCAAGATTCAAATGAAAAAACAAATACATAAAATGTTTATACATTAGAGGAATGAAATACCATAAATTTTCAGTTTTTCTAAGTCTTTTAACCTGTGCTATTTTTATTTTTTGCTCTTCATCAAAATTAAATGCACAAACACCTACCGATAGTTCCTTTATATACAGAAAAGCGATAATAGAACCCGCAGAGCCTCAAGACCTACCTTCTGCCATTCATTACTACACCAAAAAAAAAGAAATAGACTTAGACCTAAATGATACTCTAAATGCTATTTATGACCTAAGACTTTTATCTATAGCTGAATTTAAAATTGGAAATAATTTTAGTAGTGAAGACCATGTTGTAGAAGCTTTAAACTTAATTGAAGCAATGGCCACAAAAGACACTTTAATTAATTCTAGAGTTGGTCTGTACAATCAACTGGGGCGAATTTACCGAACGTCAAAAAACCCTACTGAAGCTATAAAAACTTTTGATAAAGCTCTAGAAATAGCCAATAAATTAAAGGACAGTGTTGTCATTCTTAATAATAAGGCCAATATCTACAAAGATGAATTAAATTATAATAAGGCGTTTGAGATATACACATTTTTAACTACAAAGAAATCGCAACTCAAACCTTATGAATATACGTTAGTAGTTGATAATTTGGGACATGTACAATCTAAATTGAATTTACCCGAAGCGCTACAAAATTTAAAAGATGCCTTAGTATTGCGTGAAGAAAATAATGATTTCATTGGTCTACATGCAAGTAACACCCACTTAGCCGAGTATTATTTAGATAGAAACGATACTATTAAGGCTGCTACATATGCTAAAAAGGCGTTAGAATTATCAGATAAAATAAATAGTAGCTCCTTTAAATTAGATGCAATTTCTACCCTAATGAAAATGGACAAAAATCCATTAATTCATGAATACAAAAAACTAACTGACAGTATAGCTAATGCCAAACAAATTGCAGAAAATAAAAATGCGTTTTTAAAATACAATGTTGCCGAAGAACAAAAGAAAACACAAGCTAGTATTCTTCTTCAGGAAATTGAATCTCGTAAGCGACTAGCTTACCAGGCACTGGCATTTATAATTTTTCTAATTTTAATAGGCTCTTATTTTATTTATAGAAATAGATACCGAAAAGCCAAAATTGAAGAAATCTATAAAACAGAAACTAGAATTGCTAAAAAAGTGCATGATGAAGTAGCGAATGATATGTACAAAGTGATGACTTCTCTTGAGAACAATTTAGGTGCCAACAATGCTATTTTGGACGAAATGGAAAAAATTTACACCAAAACACGAGATATTTCTAGAGAAAATAGTGCAATTGATCTTAGTGAAGATTTTGGGCTACAATTAAATGATTTACTACTAGGGTATAAGAACGATCAAGTAAAAGTAATTACCCGAAACCTTTCAAAAATGCCATGGAATACCGTTCCTGAACTCAAAAAGACTACTATTTACAGGGTATTGCAAGAACTCATGACCAATATGCGAAAACATAGCCAAGCAACTTTCGTTACTCTAGTTTTTAAAAAAGAGGGGTCTAAAATGATTATAAATTATAAGGATAATGGCGTTGGATGTGATCTTTTTAAAAAAAATGGGCTACAACATACGGAATCCCGTATCGCTTCTATAAATGGAACTATTAATTTTGAATCTAAGCAAGGTGATGGCTTTAAGGCATCAATAATAATTTAAGGCATGTTCAAAAAAGTTTTAGTTGCGGAGGATATGGAAGACATTAACAAAGGTGTGTTTTCTTTACTGACCGAATTGGGAGTTATACAAATAGATCAAGTACAGTATTGTGATGATGCGTACCTAAAAATTAAGAGAGCTGATCTTGATAATATACCATTTGATCTGGTGATATCCGATCTGTCATTCAAAGTAGACCACAGATTTCAAACCTACCCATCTGGGCACTCGTTGGTTGCCAAGTTAAAATCTGAATTTCCTAATTTAAAGGTAATTGTTTACTCGGTCGAAGACCGACTACAGGCGGTACGTACGCTCTTCAATCAACATCATATAGATGCATATGTTTGTAAGAGTAGAACCGGACTTAAAAACCTTACTACGGCAATAAGTGAGATAGCTAATGATGAAAAATACTTATCGCCAGAAGTTTCTAATGCATTCAGTAGTGAAAACGAACTTGAAATAGATGATTATGATATTTCATTATTAGATAATCTTAGCAAAGGTTTATCTCAAGATGAAATAAGCGCTTTATATAGAAAAGAGAATATTTCACCTGCAAGCCTTAGTTCTATTGAAAAGCGTTTAAACAAACTACGCATTCAATTTAATGCCAATAATGCAATTCACCTTGTAGCAATTGTAAAAGATTTAGGTCTAATTTAAATATAGTAGCCACCGTTACGGAAAACCGTAATCATATTCTTTAAAATGGTATTAGGTTTGCCGTACTTAAAAATAAGTATAAACACTAGTCAAAAATTATAACATAAATGCTATGGCCATCCTACTGATGAGGTATTTCGGGGGAACTAACCGATTTGGTGGGAATGGCCTATTTATAATCTAAGCCATAGGTTCCTTTTAAACCACCGCAGCAATATCAACCGCAACATTCAGTTTACTCTGACCACTACCATACACGACTCCTTTTAAAGGAGGCACATCATAATAATCTCTACCCCAACCCACAACAATATGTTGGTCTTTTGGTATTTGATTATTTGTTGGATCAAAGTCTACCCATCCAAAACCTGGTATATAAATAGCAAACCAAGCGTGAGATGCATCTGCACCTACTAACTTCTCTTTACCGGGCGCCGGCAAGGTTTCTATGTACCCACTAATATATCTAGCTGGTAACCCAACGGAACGTATACAAGCTATAGCAATCTGAGCAAAATCTTGACATACGCCCTTCTTCTCTTTCATTACCTCTTCTATTGGCGTTGAAATCGTTGAGAATTCTGAATCAAAATCAAAATCGGTATAAATACGTTGCATTAATTCATAGGCTGCTTCAAAAACAGATCTATCTCCTTTAAAGGATAATTCGGCATAATCACGAATTGCCTTATCCGTTCTTTTAATAAAAATAGATTCTAATACATATTGCTTTGCCTCAAGTATCTCTGGGTGCATGCCGTTCAATGCCGCGAGCGCATCGTTCATGGTAATGCTTTTACAAGCATCGCTATTGAACGATTCATGAAACTTTGCATATTCTCTATTGATCTTACTCTTAGTGGTAACCTTCAAAGTCTTATGCTCTGTCTGTATAGAAAAACGAGTGATATAATTTCCGAAGAAGTCTTTGCGCTCACTTATTTCTGCAGGTTCTGGTGAGATATCAATACTATATAATATCAACTCTTGCCCTTTAGATTCCCTAGGACGCAATGTTGCTATATTATGACAATAGCTGACCGGGGCATTATAATCGTACTTTGTAATATGTGTAACGTTGAATATCATAATCAAATAGGAAAAGACTGTGTAAACAATTGGGTCTGTTTGTCTGTATGATTGAAATAAGTATTTGAGATGGATTGTGATGCTTTGTACAACAAATCTGAAAGCTCATTTAATAGCGTATCCAATTCTCCTCGTTTAAAATCTGTTTCAGAATTGGTTTGTGCCAATTTTGTAGACTCTGCCAACCTTAACTTAGAGAACGCCTCAAAAATATATTTTTGGTAATTGTTTAATTGGTGGTCATATTTTGAATGCGGTAACCGTGCTATATCTTTCTGAATACGGTTGATCATAAAAGTTAATGAACGGGCATAATCAAGATCAAAAACCACTAAATCTAACACATGTGCCAACTCTATATGAGAACGGTAACTGTACCTATATATATTTAAACTTTCATGACTGGTCAATAAATACTCTAACAGATCGTACTCTACTTGCTCATCATACTTTATAGTCAACAATGCCCTACATTTTGTAATGTTCAAAGTACTTTGCTCTAATTGTAAACCAATAAAGTATAGCAACAAACCTTGCTGTACCATGATACTTTCTTCAATTAACCCCATAAAAGCTATTAAGCGAGTAATTAATTGATTTAAAACCTTAAGTATTTTATTTATGGAATGATCTTCACCGTCTACAAGTGAAGTCCAAATTTGCTGAATATTTTCAAACACACGCCACATATCAGAAGACCAAAGATTACGAATGGAGTAGTAAGAATTACTGAACATACTTATTGTATGTGCCAGACTACCTATTCTATTTTTATCTAGAATAACCGATAACATTTCTTCATACGGATTGTCCATTGCCAACTTACCGTCTTCATCCTTACCTATGAATCCTGGGTATGTACCTGTTAGTTGTGTAACAGCTTTGAACAGTACCGTGAGCTTTTCCGAATCTGGTTTTTCCGCCCTTTTTTGATCTATGGCCATTTGGCGCATTACGGTTCGCAAAAATCTTGCGTTAACCAGGGTACGACCAACATAACGGCCCGCCCAATATAAATTCTCTGCCGTTAGACTAGGTAAATCGTCCAGACCAGAAATAGCTATAGATGACTTTTGTTGCCAATTTCTATTTTTATCTTCTTTTAGATTAGCATCATCTAAAATCCAAAAATCTTTACTTGTACCGCCCCTTTGGTTAGATACCCTTACCGTTTCACCATCTGGAGCTACCCTTACCAAACCTCCCGGCATTACTGCATATTGTTCTTTTGAAGCAATGCAAAATGCTCTGGCCACCACATTTCTAGGTTCTAATTCTTTTTCGCTAAAATTAGGTGCCGTAGAAAAATTGATCCGTTCTTGGGCTACAAATCTATACGGGCGTTCTAGAATAACTTTTATAAGATCATCTAGTTCTTCTTCACTCATTTGTTCACCAAAATAGATACTCTCCCTATTGGTGCGGTCTATTCTTTTGATTACTAATTTTGATATATTCTTAAGTACATAATTCCTTTCTTTCTCTTGCCCACACCACCAAGATGCTATTTGCGGTAGTTTCAAGTCCTCATCCATGAAATACTTGGCAATTGCTGGCATAAAGGGTATTAAACCAGGGTTTTCTATAACACCGCTTCCTATAGGGTTAATAACGGCGACATTTTTTCTTCTTACGACATCCAATAATCCCGCTACACCTAAATGTGAATCTTCACGCAGTTCCAAAGGATCTGTAAAAGCATCGTCTACCCTACGTAATACAACATCTATCTGTTTTAAACCTTGTAACGATTTCATCCAAAGAAAGCCATCTCTCACCACCAAATCATTTCCTTGTACCAAAGGATAACCTAAAAATGAAGCCATATAGGCATGTTCAAAATAGGTTTCGTTATGAGAGCCGGGCGTAAGAATAACAATATTCGGATTTTCTTTTTTACCAGGTGCGGCATCAATAAGCATTTGATTGAACTCTTGGAAAAAACCTGACAAGCGCTTAACCTTCATATCGGCATACATATCCGGTAAAATCCTACTTGTTGTTGATCTGTTCTCTAATGCATAACCCATACCAGATGGTGCTTCTGTACGGTCATTTACAACCCATAATCGCCCATCTGTACCACGGCAAAGATCTGCTGCATATATGGACAAATATTTCTCTAACTGAAGCTCCATATCTGAACATTGTCTTAGAAAACCGCGATGACCATAAATTACTTCAAAAGGAACTATTCCATTTTTAATAAGTTTTCGCTCACCATAGACATCTTTTAAAACCAAATTTAGCAGTTCTGCCCTTTGTTTTAATCCCTCTTCAACTTTTGTCCATTCATCTTGGTGCAACATAAAAGGAATTACATTCAAATTCCATGGCCTATGCATTCCCTTAGGGTCATTGTATACATTATAGGTTACTCCATTTTCTGACAATAACCAGTCAATATCTTTTTGCCTAGCATTTATACCGGTGACTCCCAAAGAATCAAAACCCTTTAATAATTTTGTCCAATAGGGTTTCATACCATTGTTCAACGCATACATTTCATCATTGCCGCGTTGGGTACTATAATTATTGAACCAGTTTGTTTTTGTTGTTGGCATTACCTCTTCATTTACTTCTTACGTAAATCCGTCACATGTGGATATTCAGGATTTACAGGCATCTCTTTGTATGCAAATGTATTTGAACCTTTCTTAGGTTCTACCATTCTACCCGTAAAATTTGTTGAAGCGACCAATTCTGTAGGAGTAACCTCATCTTGTGTCATACCAATATCCCAAAATCTATTGATTCTTCTTGATTCTGCCTCTAAACTATTTACTGGATAGGTATCATAAGATCTACCACCTGGGTGTGCCACAAAATAGGTGCAACCACCAATTGACTTATCGTTCCAATCATCAACAATATCAAAAACCAACGGCGTATCTACACCAATTGTTGGGTGCAATGCAGACCACGGCTCCCAAGCTTTAAAACGAACTCCTGCTACATATTCCCCTTTTGTACCGGTAGCGCTTAATTCAATTTTTACACCGTTACAGGTTAATGTGTAACGTTTGTTATTGAAATTATTGACTTTAACCTGTACACGTTCTAAAGAAGAATCTACATAACGTGATGTACCGCCGCCCGTCATTTCTTCTCCAAGCACATTCCAAGGTTCTATGGCCATGCGCAGTTCCATCTGAATGGAGTTAACATCTACCATACCATAAAGAGGAAAACGGAATTCAAAAAATGGATCAAACCAGTCTAATTTAAAAGGATATCCTGCTTCGTTCAACTGTTCTACAATATCCTTGATATCTTCTTTTACATAATGCTCTAACAAAAATTTATCGTGTAATTCTGTGCCCCAACGTACCAACTTGTGCTTGTACGGTTTTTTCCAAAACCATGACACTAGGGTACGCACCAATAACATTTGCATTAAACTCATTTGCGCATGGGGCGGCATATCAAAAGCACGTAGCTCTAAAATACCTAAGCGCCCAGAAGATGAATCTGGCGAATACAATTTATCTATACAGAATTCTGCCCTATGGGTATTGCCGGTAATATCTGTCAACAAGTGTCTAAACAACCTATCCGTAATCCAAAAAGGGACTTCCTTATCATCGGGTATTTGAGAAAAAGCGATTTCAAGTTCATACAGATTTTCCAATCTTGCCTCATCTACACGTGGTGCTTGACTAGTTGGACCAATAAACGCTCCTGAAAATAAATATGACAATCCAGGATGATGTTGCCAGAAGGTCAAAAGACTTCGTAACAACTGCGGATTACGTAACAGCGGACTATCGGCAGGTGTTACACCACCCAAAGTTACATGGTTACCACCACCGGTACCGGTGTGTTTGCCATCTAACATAAATTTTTCCGTACCTAAACGTGCTTGTTTTGCTTCGGCATATAATGTCAACGTATTATCGGTAAGTTCTTGCCAGTTTTTCGCCGGATGTACATTTACCTCTATCACCCCCGGATCTGGAGTTACCTTTAATACTTCTAACCTGTTATCTCTTGGTGGTTCATAGCCCTCTAAAACTACCGGAACCTTCAATTCTTTTGCAGTGGCTTCTATACTTGCTACCAAATCTAAAAAGTCTTCAGCACTATCTAGTGGCGGTAAGTATAAGAACAATTTACTTTCACGTACTTCTGCACAAATAGCTGTTCTTACATAAGGGTGTTTTCTTGGATGAGATGATGATTTTAGCTTAAGCCTTTTTTCTAAAGCATCGCTCGAATTTGGTAAGTCCGGTGTATTTTCAAACAACTCTACTTCTGCCGTAGGTTCTGACGGTATTGGTGGATCTTTTGGCAGAGCCGCCAAAGGTAACCTTAAACCAATTGCAGAATTACCAGGTGTCAACAACAAGTGTTTATTTCTGAACTTCCACTTATTGGTTAGCCATTTATTATTCTTTTTGGTCAGCGGATATACATGACCTACCGCTTCACCAATGCCTTTTTCCAATATCTCACCTAGTTTTCTACGTAGGTGGCTATCGTCCTTATTATATTTTTTAGGATCTACGTCTACGGGCAGCTTACTCTCTTCCCATAAAAAATAAAATGCATCTTCATATGCAGGTATTACACTATTGGTCTTACAACCTAAATACCCACCTAAAGTCTTTAAAAATCGTTTGGTAATATTCCTTGGCATTTTATATTCCTCAGAAAAAGATGCCAATAAGCTTGGATCGTTCCAAATTGGTTTTCCATCTTTTCTCCAGTGAATACCGATCAACCAACGAGGTAAAGCCTCACCCGGGTACCATTTACCTTGAGCGTGATGCAGAACTCCGCCTTTACCAAAAACTTCTAACAATCTTGTAGATAGCTTACTCGCCAATTCTCTTTTGTGCTGACCATCTGCTGCGGTATTCCACTCTTCAGATTCCATATCGTCTATAGAAACAAAAGTAGGTTCACCACCCATGGTTAATCGCACATCATTAGCCTGTAATTCTTCTTCTACTTTAAAACCAAGATTGTAAATAGCGTTCCACTGTTCTTCTGTATATGGTTTGGTAACACGAGGCGATTCAAATATTCGAGTAACCGAATTTTCAAATTCAAAAGTCGTTTCTGCAAAATCACTATAACCACTTACCGGAGCAGCACTCTCATATGATGGCGTACATGCAAGCGGAATATGCCCCTCGCCGGTAAAAAGTCCTGATGTGGCGTCTAAACCAATCCAACCGGCACCTGGCAAATACACTTCTGCCCATGCGTGTAAATCTGTAAAATCTTCTTCTGGACCAGAAGGACCATCCAATGACTTTTCATCCGACTTCAATTGTACCAAATAACCCGATACAAAACGTGCCGCCAATCCTAAATGACGAAGTGTCTGCACCAATAACCAAGCAAAATCCCTACAAGACCCTAATTTGGCTTCTAAGGTTTCTTCACAGGTCTGCACACCAGGTTCCATACGCAACGTATAATCTAAGTGATTGTATAACTTACTGTTGAGACCGATTAAAAAATCAATGCTTCGTTTCGGAGTCAAGTCTATATCATCTACCCATTTTTTTAATAATGGACCACTTTCAACCTTCTCCAAATAAGGTAAAAGTTCTTTCTTTGCTTCTTCTGAATACTTGAAAGGAAATTCCTCACAAGATTCTTCCACGAAAAAATCGAACGGATTTATTGTCTTTAAATCGGCAATGATTTCTACATCTACAGAAAGCTCTGTGGTCTTATCTGGAAATACAATTCTTGCCATATAATTTCCAAAAGGATCTTGTTGCCAATTGAAAAAATGATTCTCAGGTTTAATTTTTATAGAATATGCTTCGATAGGTGTTCTACTATGTGGCGCAGGTCTTAACCTAAATATGTGAGGAGATAGATTTATACTTCTATCATAAATATATTTTGTCTTGTGTTTGATCGCAACTTTTAATGCCATGTGGTTGTGGAATTTCGGTATTACCTAATATAACAACTAATATTAGCAATTAGAGATTACCAGCCATTATTCCTAAAATTATTATTCATATTAAAGTTGGAACGTATTTTATTGAAAGATTCATAATGATAAGACGTAATTCTTGTTTTTCTGCGGATGTATTAAAAGGAATAGAAGGATGATTTTAATTTTTGTAAATTGATGTGTTCAACCAAACCTAAGAAAATGGAAAAGGCACTACAAACCATGATTGATAATATGCCAGAGAAAACCGGCAAGTCTTTAAGTGAATGGAAATCAATTCTGAAAACAAAATCTTTTACTAAACATTTAGAAGGTGTCAATTATTTAAAGAAAGAACATGGTGTTACTCATGGGTTTGCAAATACCATAGTCACCTTATCCAAAGAAGAAAACAATTCACCTACAGATTTGGTCAATCAACAATATAAAGGCAAGGAAAACCTAATCCCAATTTACGAAGCCCTTTTAAAGGTAGTGACGACATTTGGCGATGATGTTACCGTTACCCCAAAGAAAACCACTGTAAGCGTTATTCGCAAAAAGCAATTCGCTTTAATCAAACCCGCTACCAAAACTAGAATAGACTTAGGACTTAAAATAAAAGATAAATCAACCACAGACCGACTAGAATCTTCCGGACCTTTTGGAAGTATGTGTACACACCGAGTACAACTTACAGATATTAGGCAGGTTGATGAGGAACTGACCGATTGGTTGAAGGAGGCTTATGAGAAAGCGGAGTAATGCTAAACCCCCAAATGTAGCAATGCCAAGGCATCTTCCGTTTTACCATCTGCCAACCACTGTTGCGCTAGTTTATGTAAAGCGGTAACACTTTCATCTCCATTTAAAATTGATCTTACCTCAGCGTGTTCTGCAATCGCAACTATAGCTTCTTTGGTTGGCAGTTGTTCCAAATTACCTAACCTACCTAAATTGTTACCTGTTAACACCGTACTGTTCTGTACCGCTTCCGGTAACATATCTACACCGATGCCCTTTGTACGGATTGGTTTAGGGATTTCAAATAAAGCATCGCCATTAGCCCTACAATACCAATTTCCCCCCATACGAGCTACTAGATCTAACTTAGGAGTATCTAATTTTCCTTCCGCATCTAAAAAGGCTTTCTTTACGTGAATCTGAACCACTTTGGCTAGCACCAAATTACCAGCTCCCGGTCCGTCACCCAATGCAATTACTCGGTCTACTACACACTCAAAAGCAACCGGTGCCTCACCTACTCTTGGCGGCTGAACCTTATCACTTGGTACTTGCGTAAAACCTGCTTTTACAAATTCATTTACGCCGTCGCCATACTCAGTACTTGACAATGACATTTGCTCTACCATGTCATAATTCACAATATTGATTACCGTTTCCTTTACCTCTAATACATTCTCTAATGTATGCTTAGTGGTATTATCACGACCTCTTCTAGAAGGTGAAAAAACCATCATTGGCGGATTTACACTGAATAGATTAAAATAACTAAACGGACTCAAATTTACATTCCCATCTTTATCAACAGTACTAGCAAAACAAATAGGTCTTGGTGCTACGGCAGATAATAAATACCCATGTAATTCTTGTTGAGAAATATTATTTGGATCTATAGAATTGATTTCTTCGTTATGTGACATGTTATAAACTTATATCGTGAATTATGTTGTTTTATCTACTTGGTAAAATGGTTCCCGTTACTTCTCCAAAACCTACTCTCTTACCTTCTTTTTCTGCGAACCCTCGCATTGTTACCGTATCATTGTTTTCTATAAAAGTACGTTTGCTTCCGTCCTTTAATTCAAACGGCTTTTTACCTCCCCAAGAGATTTCCAACAACGAACCATACGAACTTTCGTCTTTTCCTGAAATGGTACCAGATGCCATTACATCGCCTACATTGATATTGCAGCCGTTTACGGTATGGTGTGCCAATTGCTGCATCATATTCCAATACATATATTTGAAATTAGATTTGCTAATGGTGATATCTTCTGATGTTGAAGTAGACATAGATACTTCTAATTGTATGTCATAATTTCTATCTCCCTCGTACTCTAAATACGAAAGCACTTCTGGTTCTTGTTCTGGACCTTTAATCTTAAATGGTTCTAAGGCTTCTAACGTAACAATCCACGGTGACATAGATGATGCAAAGCTTTTCCCTAAAAACGGTCCTAACGGCACGTATTCCCATTTCTGGATATCGCGAGCAGACCAGTCATTGAACAGCACTAATCCGAAAATATGATTAGCCGCATCTTTAGTTGAAACACGTTCACCTAATTCAGTACTCTTACCAACTATGAAACCCATTTCCAATTCAAAATCTAACCGATTAGATGCTTGAAAAACCGGTGCTTTCATATCATTAGTTTTCACCTGCCCCATTGGTCTTCTAATCTCAGTGCCACTCACCACAATAGATGATGCACGACCATGATACCCCACAGGAATATGTCTCCAATTTGGTAATAAAGCATTCTCTGGATCACGAAACATTTTACCCACATTGGTGGCATGTTCTATACTGGAATAAAAATCTGTATAATCACCTACGTGAACAGGCAAATGCATTCTAGCATCTTTCTGTAGCACAAAAACTTCTGGGTAATTTTTCAATGGCGAATTCTCTATCACCAATAACTTCTGAATATCTAAACGTACCTTGTTCGTTATTTCTTTACCTAAAGCTATAAAATCGTTCAAGGTAGATTTCTTAAAATAACCGGCATCTACATCTAACAAACCTAGCTCTGACACTAATGCTAAATCTACAATCTGTTCGCCAATGGCAATTCCTGCTTTAGGTGCTTCCGTATTTTTAGAGAAGATGCCAAAAGGGAGATTATAGATAGAAAAATCTGATTTTTCAGGTACTGGGACCCACGTATTTAATGTTGTCAAGTTTGTATTATTTTATTTATCCAACCAAGATTTGTAATAATCACCGTCATCTAATTTTAAAGCATTTTCAGTAACCATTAATGGCTTAAAAGTATCTATCATTACCGCCAATTCTTCTGACCCTTTTTGACCTATACTTCTTTCTGCAGCTCCTGGATGCGGACCATGAGGTATACCTGCAGGATGCAATGAAATATTACCTGGCTGCACTCCGTTTCTGCTCATAAAATCGCCGTCTACATAATACAGCATTTCATCTGAATCTATGTTAGAGTGATTGTAAGGTGCCGGTATGGACTGCGGATGATAATCATACAACCTAGGTACAAAAGAACAGATGACAAAGGCATTTGTTTCAAAAGTTTGATGCACCGGTGGCGGTTGGTGAATTCTACCAGTAATGGGCTCAAAATTGTGAATTGAGAATCCGTACGGGAAATTATATCCATCCCAACCAACGACATCAAAAGGATGACCTACATAGACCATATCATGTATAACCCCTTGCTTCTTCACTTTTATCAAGTGCTCATGAGTATCGGTAAAAGTTTCTAAATTCTCTGGCAACTTATAATCGCGCTCACAAAAAGGAGAATGCTCCAATAACTGCCCAAACCAATTTCTATATCTTTTAGGAGTATATATCGGCGAGTATGATTCAGCGAACAAAATACGATTGTCCTCTCCATCAAAATCTATTTGATAAATGGTTCCTCTTGGTATTATTAGATAATCACCATACTCAAACTTAATTTGCCCAAAAATAGTTCTTAGCGTACCTGTACCTTTATGAATGAACAGCATTTCGTCGGCATCTGTATTCTTATAAAAATACTCTCGTAACGACTTTCGTGGTGCAGCTACGCCGATAATTATATCACTATTGACCAAAAGTGGTTCGCGGGCATCTAAAAAATCATCTTTTGGTGCCGTATTAAAGCTCACTAGTTTTAACGAACGTATATTCTTCTCTAAGGCAATTTTTGGTGAAACATCAGTGCTCTTCAATATCTCCTTAACCATTGTTGGCCTGTTATGGTGATATAGTAAAGAGGACATACCGTCAAAACCAATAGTACCGAACAATTGCTCTGAGTACAATTCGCCATTTGGTTTTCTAAATTGCGTATGCCTTTTAGGTGGCAACGCTCCCTGTTTATGATATATAGGCATATACGTTCGTTAATCTAGTTAATACTCTACTTTTAAAAATACGCTATTCTTAAATGCTTAAGAAATTTGTTGAACTTATAAAGTTCCTCTTAATTCTTGCTCACGCTCAATAGCTTCAAACAAAGCTTTGAAATTTCCTTTTCCAAAAGAAGTAGCTCCTTTGCGTTGAATGATCTCAAAGAACATTGTTGGTCTTGCTTGTACCGTTTTGGTGAAAATTTGCAATAAATACCCTTCATCATCACGATCTACTAAAATACCTAGCTTTCTCAAAGAGTCTATATCTTCATCAATCTCGCCAACTCTTTCAGTCAATACATCATAGTATGTTGTTGGTATCGTCAAAAACTCAACCCCTCTACTTTTTAAATCAGATACTGTTTTTACAATATCATCGGTAGCAACTGCAATATGTTGTACTCCTTCACCCTCATAAAACTCTAAATACTCATCTACCTGAGATTTTTTCATACCCGGTGCCGGCTCATTAATAGGGAATTTAATACGACCATTGCCATTACTCATTACTTTACTCATTAACGCCGTATAATCTGTAGAAATATCTTTATCGTCAAAAGACATGATTTGCTTAAAGCCCATAACATTGGCATAAAAATCTACCCAATAGTTCATTCTGCCTTCTTCAACATTACCTACCATGTGATCTACAAACTTTAAACCTGTAGAAGTTGGTTGATAATCACTTTCCCATTTTTGGTATCCCGGTAAAAATGTACCGTTATAGTTTTTTCTTTCAACGAAAATATGACCTACTTCACCGTAAGAATAAATACCTGAACGCACTACTTTACCAAATTCATCTTCTTCGGCAACAGGTTCCATATAACTTTTGGCACCTCTTTTCATAGCCTCTTCATAAGCATAAGTAGCATCATCAACCCAAAGAGCCGTAATTTTTACACCGTCGCCATGTTTATCTATATGCCTACCTACATCTGTACCACTTTTTAACGGTGACGTCAATACCAACCTAATTTTATCTTGCTCTACCACATAAGATTCAAAATCTCTACTGCCGGTCTCCAAACCTTTATATGCCAAAGATTTAAAACCGAATGCTGTTTTGTAATAATGTGCCGCTTGTTTAGAGTTACTTACATAAAGCTCTAAATAATCTGTACCGTTGATAGGCATAAAGTCTTGCGCCTCTTTGTGATCGTTTTGTGCTACTGTTGTTGTTGACATAGTTCTGGTTTTATATTTTTATTTCGTTTATTGTTGCTTATGCAACATATATATTAAAATTTTTTATGCTGTTGTGGCTTGGCTTTTCATCAATACTTCTAGCGCTGCCAAAAGTGCTTTATTTGCTTCTCTTACCCCAAATGAAATTCTCACCTTTCCCGGAGCTCCAAAATTACCTACAGGGCGCACCATAATACCACGTTGTTCTAAAAATGAAGTAAACTCCATATCAATGATTGGCGGGTCTATTAGCACAAAATTACCTTGTGCAGGCCAGTATTTAATCTGTAAAGCATCAAGTCCGTTCAAAATAAACCTTCTTTCTTCTTTTACCAACGCTACGGTCTTATTCACAAAATCAACATCTTCCAATGCAGCTATAGCCCCTTCTAAAGCCATTGTAGATAACAAAAAAGGCTTGCAAATTCTACGCATATAACTGCTAATTTCTAAAGGAGCATAGCAATACCCTACCCTAAGGCCGGCTAAACCGTATGTCTTAGAAAAGCTATTAATCGCTATTACATTTTTACCTTCTACGACAAAAGGTAAGCCCGATGTATAATCTTCAGCTTCAGCAAAATGTCGGTATACTTCATCTAAAACCAACACTACATGATCAGGTAATTTTTCAATAAAGTTTCTTAAGTCTGCCATGGGAATATAATTGCCCGATGGGTTATTAGGCGATGCAAGAAATACCAACTTTGTTTTATCTGTGATTGCTTCAAGAATACCATCTAAATTATAGTCGTAATTCTCGGTCATGGGTACATTGACTGCCTTTGCACCCATCCAACGGGTAAAAGCAGTATAGGGCAAAAAGCACGGCTGACTAATAATTACCTCATCATTTTCGTTCAAAAATGCTTTAGATATCATATCTATTATTTCTGAACCACTATTAGCAGTAATAAAATTGTCAGCAACCAAAGCTCCGTCAAAGTCTTTTACCAAAGCTTCACGTAACCTTACATCTGTATTATCTGGATAGAAACTCAAATCATCTAACGCATTTGCCAATGCTTCTTTTACTTTTGGCGAGTACCCTAACGGATTTTCATTTGATGAAAGCTTGTGTACTGTAATACCATCTGGCATTACAATTTTCTTACCACCACCTTTATAAGTACTATCCTCTAATATATATTTCTTAAAACCTAGTTGCATATTCCTTTGAGTTTGGACCATTTTATCTGTAGTAAAAATACAATTTTTTTTGAATATTGTTGCATTAACAACAATTTTAACGATAAACTCCTTTACATTTGGAGTAATAACATTTGGATTATGGACAGGACGGAAGGATTTGGAGTTTACATTGATCGCACCCTAAAAAAGGTTCAAAGTACCTTTTTACAGGTATTTGCAGAGAATAATATTGATCTTACCATTGAGCAATGGGTAATTTTACAACGTGTACATTTAGAGGGCAAAGATGCTTCACAGGCAGATATTGCCAAATCTAACTTTAGAAATAGAGCCACAACCTCTAGAGTTATTAGCGGATTATGTAAAAAAGGCTTCTTAAGGAAGTCTAGATTTAGAGATGATCAGAAAAGATATAAACTTGTAATTACTGAAGAAGGTTCCGCTCTTATTAAACAAGTTATGCCCTTTATTACCGATTTAAGAAAAGTTAGTACACTGGGTATCACTGAAGAAGAGTTTGAAACTTTCTATAAAGTTCTTGATCAGCTATGGGAAAACTTTGACCAATATGAAGGTCGTTCTTAGTCTTATTTGAGCATATCAAAAAAATATTGAAATTTTTGTTTGATTTTCGTTTTACCAGTCTATAAAAATCACTAAGTTTGCACCCACATTTGAAAAAATGGTGTCGGTCGCATAGCTCAGCTGGATAGAGCATCTGCCTTCTAAGCAGGCGAATTTGAAATAATGAAAATACAATGGTGGCATAGCTCAGCTGGATAGAGCACCTGCCTTCTAAGCAGGCGGTCCTAGGTTCGAATCCTAGTGCCATCACAATAATTAAGGGACTTCCAAAAGGATTGTCCCTTTTTTTGTTGTCAATGCACACTTTGTGCACACATCAATTTTCAACATATTTAAAATTATTTACAGATAATATTTCTACCTATCTTTTCTTGAAATGCACACTTTGTGCACACATTTCTAAATTTTAACGTTTCATCATTAATTTTAACATTTTTTGATTCCGATTGACGGCTTTTGCACAATGTTGCTACTGTTTTTCAGCTAATTTTCTTTTATGTAGTACCCCCATGCTACTTGGGCAGTTTGAATAGCCAGAATTTTTAATACATCCTAAAGGATATTAAGTCCCTATAGTGTTACTTCTTTACTTTTGTAATTAGAGGTTATATGATTTGAAATAGAATGGCTAAAAACAAAAAACAGCATTATGTACCCATATTTTTTTTGAGACTTTTTAGTATTGCTCAAAAAGGTTTACATATTAAAATATATCAGAAAGCAACTGGTAAAATAATTCAACGAGGTGGTCTTAAAAACCAAGCTCAAGAAAAGTATTTTTATGGAAGTAACCTTAATATGGAAAAGTGGTTTGGAGAAGTTGAGAACCTTTGCGGTCATATCATTAAAGATGTTGCCAAAACCGAAAAACTACCTAAGAAAAACTCCAAAAAATATCAACTATTGGTTTTGTTTATGCTTTTACAGGCCTTTAGAACCAAAGCTCAGGCCGATGAGCTCAACCAACTCACAGATACTTTTATTAAAACCATAATGAAGTACGATAAGACTTTTGAAAATTATGACTTTGATTCATTTAAAATAGGATATGATGATGCTCCCGTCAAAAATGTAGGCATGCTATTAGAATCCTATCCAATGATGGCTGATATGGAAGTAAAAATCATTTCAAATTCAACAGATATTCCCTTCATTACTTCAGATAACCCAACTTTTAAATATAACCAGTTTCTAAAGGGAAGAGAATTTGAGTTTGGCAGAACTGGCATGGGCTGTAAGGGATTACAAATCTTTTTCCCAATATCTCCGAAGAACATCATTTTGATGTATGACCCAAAGGTCTATAAAGTTGGTAATCGAAGACAATTCTTTGGAATAGAAGCAAGTGTTAAGGATGTGAACCAAATCAACTTATTGATGTTTCTAAATGCGAATGAAACAATATTTTCGAATGAAAAAGCGACTGATTACTTTTTTGAAAAACTCTCTCAGAAAGCCTTAAAATATAAAGATTTAAAAAAAATTGAAGTAAATGAATATCCTGAATCAATTATGGATGAAAGTGAAGGGAAACAATCGATCTTGATTCATCAAAAGAAAAACTATATCGACACCAATCTTCATTTATCCTTTGTTAAACCTACTCCTCATGCAAAGTATTACGAATTGAACGGTACCGCTGCTGAGCTAAGGGATTTAGCGAGATTCTTTAGAGATAAAAGGAGAAATAGTTGAATCTTTTTTCATTTAAATAAATCAAGAAGATTTCTATTTGCCATTTTGTAAAATGTATGTAAGTAGTGATAATTAGAATGAATAACCCGTTCAGCACATTCCCCTCCATTGCATTCCGGGCAAAGAGATTCTCTGCATAAAATCTTGAACAGTATCCCCAATTTTTCCTTTTCATTTCGCTTATCCGTTCCGCTGCGCTTGAACGGAGCGCTTCATTCCCAATACAAAATCGGGGATACCGTTCGCTTAAACGGAATTCCATATTTCCATTTGTGCCACTTTCTGTTGTTTCCAAACTTCACATTTGCGTTTTAGACCTACCTCCCGACCCGCCACCGTTTCCTTTTTTTGACGGCAAAACAACAACATTTTTAAAAGGTCCGACTGCATAAAGCCAGGCTCGTGCCTCGCTCTTTTTTATAAGTCCGTCATTCTAAAAATATTGAGACCGATAAAGCAACAAAAAAAGGTAACAGCGACGGCTCTACGGGAAGTAAATCTAAAAATGGAAATGATGAAATCGTTCAAAAACAACTTATCGAAAGCGGCACAAAAAATAAAAAAGGAAAACGCTCTAGATACAATAAGTAAATCATTTCAAAAGCTGTCCGAAAGGTTCGAACAGTTCATATTAATCTTTAATTTTTTTCAATTATGAGTAATCTTAGAAACAAAGTCAGTTTAATTGGCAACGTGGGGAACAGTCCCGAAATCACAAATTTGGAAAGCGGAAAAAAAGTTATCCGTGTTTCCTTGGCTACCAATGAATACTACAAAAACCCGAAAAGCGAAAAGGTGCAAACTACGGAGTGGCATAATATAGTTGCTTGGGGAAAGACGGCTGAAATTCTCGGCAAGTACGCAGGTAAGGGAAAGGAAATAGCTGTAGAGGGAAAATTGGTTTCGCGTTCCTATGAAACCGAGGAAGGTGAAAAACGATACATCACCGAAGTCGTTGTCAATGAAGTCCTTTTATTAGGTGCTAAAAACGGTAATTCCGCAAGTGCCTAATCCCTAAAATTAAAGAGGGCGTTCCTCTCGAAAGTTGCGCCCTCTTTTCATTATTAACCATAATAGAATAACAATGAGAAACGAAGTTAACGAAATTAAGATAAGCTATTGCGAGAGCCTAGGAACAATAGAATCCGAATCAATTCAAATGTCGGAACCTGTTGCAAAGCTGTTATACGAGAATTGGAACAAAAACACTATAGGGCTGCAGGAAACATTTAAAGTACTATTGCTCAATAATGCCAATAAGGTCAAGGGTGTTTATCAAGTGTCTTCAGGTGGACTTACAGGTACTTTGGTAGATATCCGAATACTCTTTGCTGTAATCCTCAAAAGTCTTTCGACCACAATTATTTTGGCTCATAACCACCCTGCTGGAACTCTGTCGCCTAGCGAAGCGGATATCCAAATAACGAAGAAGATTCAAAAAGCGGGAAATCTTTTCGACATTCTCTAATTGTAGGTTGTCGATTCCTCCAGATTTCTTTAATTGATATGCTTTCATAAGTCTAAAAATTTATTTTGGTATAAAAATAACTATCTAGTATATTTGTGACAAGTACATACTAAAAAGTAATATAGTATGATTTTAGTTACTAATATTGATTATCAAATAGATACATATTAAAATTTTAAGTATTATGAGTAAAAAATTTTCAGATGGGCCGATTTGTTCTTTGGATTATGCTTTCAGACGAATTGGCGGGAAATATAAAGGAAGGATTCTTTGGTATATTTATAACGAACAAAATACGCTCCGTTACGGGGAATTAAAACGAAAGGTGCAGAACATTACCTCAAAAATGTTGACTCAAACACTTAGAGAATTAGAGAGTGATCATTTAATTCATAGAGAAGTATACAAGGAAGTGCCTCCTAAAGTTGAATATTCTCTGACTGGAACAGGAATAGAGTTAATTCCGTTCATTAACCATTTAAGAAAGTGGGGAGATGACCAAATTGAAAAAGAAAAAATGAAAACAGCAAGCCATATCTAAGCTATTTCTTGGCAGGTTTGATCTTACCTTATACGGTCAAACTGTAAGCTTCCCTTTAAATTAGACAATCCATATATGTACATAATTAATATAACCTATAAGACTTCACTAGAAAAAGTGGATGAATATTTGAATCAGCATGTCGAGTATTTAAATGAACAATACGAACTTGGAAATTTTGAAGTATCAGGAAGAAAAGTCCCTAGAACTGGTGGAATTATTCTAGCTACGATTTCAAATAAAAAAGAGTTATTGAAAATTATTGAAAAAGACCCTTTCAAAACGAACGATTTGGCCGATTATGAACTGGTGGAATTTGTACCAAGCAGGACCAGCAAAGAATTAGAAATTTTAATGCATTGAAACTAATTCGTACAATTTGTTAAGGAACAAGAATGAGTCCTTTTATACTCCATCCTCTTTATCCATCTTATTTAGAAGTTTTTGACCGGCTTCATTGAAAAATTTAATACGCGAATTTTTGCGGTTTTTAATCTCATTATAGGTTCTTGATGGATTACCCCTTTTAATACTAAGAAAATCTCCCAGAACTTCTATAATTTCC
Organism: Maribacter zhoushanensis; assembly: GCF_029350975.1. Taxonomy (GTDB): domain Bacteria; phylum Bacteroidota; class Bacteroidia; order Flavobacteriales; family Flavobacteriaceae; genus Maribacter; species Maribacter zhoushanensis. The sequence continues at coordinate 543,596 of NZ_JARKMR010000003.1, read as the reverse complement.
GTAATTGTTATATTGCCGTTGTTAAAGTAACCCATTGCCTCGCAACCATAGATTAGCTCTACAAAACTTGAATAACTCCCTGTCCAGTTTAGCACTGCATTATTAATATCTTTTGTATCTAGGAGCCCAAACTTTTTTATTTTTTCGTTCAAGTAGTTAGTAAACATTCCCAAACCACGTAATCTAGCTAAAATTTCGCCATGCGAAGTGTTAAATTTAGGGTCTTTATAATATGGATAACTCTTGACTAACGGGGATTTATCAAGATGTTTTCTAGTAAAATAATTCTTATCTAAATATTCGTAGTTTGAATCTAGGTAAATTAAAAACTCAGTATGTTTTGCAAAGAAAGAATTTATCTTTTCGGTTTGTTTCTGTAAAAATTCCAGCTTACTCACTCTTCCTATTTTTGGCATCCGCAATTCGCAAGATCTTACCTCTATATAATAAATCAAATATTGCATTGGAATCACTTTTATAGTCTTGAAGAATTCTATTTCTGATTTGGTGCTTTCAAAGCCATATTCATCTACATATCTACTGAGTTTGCCCAAAGTTTTTGCGCACAGGGCTATTGTTAGATTAGACTCATCTAACAATGCTGAAGTTCCTATTTTTATCTCTTTTAAATGCTCATGAAACTCATCTATTATTTTAAAATATAACATATCCCTTAATTTAAAGTTCGTATTCTAGGATTATGTTGATTAGGTGTTTTGTATTAAGAATTTTAAATTTTATTTAGGATTTAGCCAGAAAGCAAGAGAGGATAGCCATATAGACTACCCTCAAATGCTCAAACCAAACTAACAAAACTTAAAATATTCATCAAATCATATTTTTAATTATTATTCTCAATAGAAATAAACTCTTCCAACTTTTCTAACATTTCTATACTTCCACAATAGAATGGTACTCGTTGATGTAGTTCTTTTGGTTCTATATCCATAATTCTTATTTTGCCGTCAGTGGCTTTTCCCCCTGCTTGTTCCGCTAAGAATGCCATCGGATTGCATTCGTATAACAATCGAAGCTTACCATCTCTGCTGATTTCACTATTAGGATACAAATAAATACCTCCCTTCAACATGTTTCTATGAAAATCCGACACCATAGACCCTATATATCTAGCTGTATAGGGACGGTCTTCTTCTTCCTTTTGACAATACTTGATATATTTTTTTACCCCTTCAGGGAAGTGAACGTAGTTACCCTCATTGACAGAGTAGATGTTACCTTTCTTGGGAAACTTAATATTAGGATGCGATAAATAGAAAGAGCCAATTGCAGGATTTAAGGTGAAACCGTTTACCCCATCTCCGGTAGTATACACAATCATCGTAGATGTGCCGTATACCACATAACCGGCAGCTACCTGATTTTTTCCTGGTTGGAGAAAATCTTCAAGCTGAACTGGGCTTCCTATCGGACTTATTCTTCGATAGATTGAAAATATTGTTCCAACGGAAACATTAACATCAATATTTGACGACCCATCCAAAGGGTCTATCAAAACGACATACTTGTTGTTATTTTTCTTATCACTACTGTTCAGTGCGATGAAATCTTCCTCTTCCTCCGATGCAATCCCACATACAATTTCTCTGTTATCCAAAGCTTGAATGAATTTTTCATTTGCAAAAACATCTAGTTTCTGTTGATTTTCACCTTGAATATTAGTTTCACCGTAGGAGCCTAAAATGTCTACCAATCCTGCTTTGTTAACCTCGTGACCTACAACTTTGGCCGCAAGCCTTATACCGTTTATTAAATTGGAAAGTTCCCCAGTTGAATAAGGGAAAGCCAGTTGATGTTTTATTATGAACTCTCCGAGCGTTCTAGTATTTTTAATCATATTTTAGAGAATTATTGATTTTTGTGTTAATAGATTTATTCAAAATAAAATACTGACTTCGATACTTTGAACATTCAAAAAAGACTGTTGCATCAAATTGGTTATTCGATGCAAACAATCTTTTTTGCTAATGGCTAGTTACAGACTTTTATAATTTGCTTTTGATTCAATAGATTGAAAAATAATTGCAATGGCCTCAGCTCCTGGGTCAACAACATCTTGAAGACTTTCAGCTCTTAGATAAGATGACCTACCTGAATCCGCCTTGTTCATTTTGGCAGTTGAATCCGCGCCTTCGCGTGCCGCAAGAGAAGCGGCTCTCAAATCTCTTGATTTTAGCTTATCAATTGCGGGTATTAAAGCGTCAAGCATAGTGCGTGAGCCTAATTTTGCCCCTCCATATTTCATCATCATTTTTACTCCTGAATTGAGCGATGTTTGTAAGTCATTCCCCTTTGATAAACATGCTCCTGCATTTGTAAACATAATAGATGCCAATACGCCACTTGATCCGCCCATATGACTTGCTAAAAGTTCACCAATTGCTACGAAAAGGTCGCCTGGCTCGTTCAAAGGAAGGCTGTTAGATTCAAGTAATTCCATAATGCCTGTTGCCCCAGCTGCAAACGTAGTTCCAGTATCACCATCGCCGACCTTTTTGTCAAGCTCATTTAAATGGTTTTCCGCATGTAGTAGTGCAGAACAGATAGTTTGAAGGAAATCTTGGGTTTTAGGGTTCTTACTTGGCTTGAATTCTCTCCTTAAACTCAAATGGTCAATTTTGAATATGCTTGGCTTTTTCGGAACTACAACAGCTGGCCATTCACGGGGTTCAACTGGTTCCTTTAGCATTATTTCTACGTCAGGTGTCAATGGCAAAAGGGAAAAGCTGAAGCCATACATGTTCAAAGAAGTCATTAATCCCGCAGGACCGACAACTAGTTTTATCTGATCGGCATAACTTGATAGCAAGACTTCATTTGCAATAATTGACATTTCAAGAGGTGTAACCGATCCCAAGTTGTTTATAATAATGGCATAGCTCCCTTTTGGATCAGTATTGGCGAACAACCTCGAAAGAACCAAAAGCACGGCTTCCTTACCATTTTTAAATTCTATTTTCTCTAAACCAGGTTCTCCATGTATACCCAGTCCTAGTTCAGGAGAAATGGTTATTGTGTCGATTTCCGTTCCTGGAAGCGCACAAGTGGAAATTGCGAGTCCTAAAGACATACTATTTTTAGCGGTCTCATCGGCTTTCTCCTTGATAGTCTCAAGTGTTTCACCTTTTTCAGATAGGTAACCAGCAATTTTATGAACAAAAAGAGTACCGGCAACGCCTCTGGGTTGAGCTGCATCTGCAAGGGCAATGTCGTCAGATACAACTACCATTTCTACTTTTTTACCCAATTTTTTTGCCCGTTCTGCGGCGAGCCCAAAGTTTAATCGATCACCGGTATAGTTCTTAACAATTAGTAGGCAACCTGCGTCGCCTGTCACCTGTAAAATACAAGCCAAAACCGCTTCCACGCTTGGTGAAGCAAAGACTTCACCGGAGATGGCCGCTGTTAACATTCCTTTACCAATAAAGCCAATATGGGCAGGTTCATGTCCTGCTCCTCCACCTGAGACTATGGCTACCTTTGATTTGTCCCAATCACTTCGAACGACGAATTTCCGTGAGGGAAATCCATCTGCTCGTGTTAGATTACCGTTACCATCTAGGCTTAAAAGACCATCAATGGCTTGGGTGACTACTGTTGTTGAATCATTAAAAAATCGTTTCATAAGTTAAAATTTTTAAGTTAATTATAGAAAATAGAGTACCTGGCCGATGAATATCAGCTTTAAAAAAATGTAAAATGTTCTTGATTTCACAGGTTCTGAATAAGAACAAAGACTGAACCTGTATGCTATTTTATATCCTGTTTATTATCTTCTCATAGTGGTTTTTTTTGAAAAATTAAACAGGAATTTTCTGCCTGAATTTCAAAGGAGATAAAGAATAGTTCTCATGAAAGACACGGCAAAAGTGAGAAGTATTGTTAAATCCTGATTCGTAACAGATTTCGTTAATATTTTTGCTAGTAGTCATCAGTAAATGGGCAGCGTATTCAAGTCTTTTCTCCCTTAACCAATGCGCTGGAGAATCTTTATACTTTTTTCTGAACTCTCGCTTAAATTGAGAAAGGCTTAAATTCGACAAATAAGCCAAGTGGTCTACGTTAAGGCTGGTGTACATATTTGTCTTCACCACATTATCTAAAGAAGATTGCTCTTCTACGAGGCATTCACGAAGAAAACTCATAAAATAACTTCGTTCTTGGCCAGAGATAAGCATTAGTAAGAGCTCTTCAAACTTGTGGGATATTAATTCCTTTACAGGAGAGGAAGTAGAAAGCTCAAAATAAGACATTACGGAATCAATGTAAATGCTCATCCATTTATCCATAAAAAACTGATATGCCCCTAGCGATTTCACATCTAATAGTTCAGAAGGTGCTATCATTTGTTTATGCTTATAGATGAAGTTTTTTAAAAAATCATCGTTCAAGAAAACCAGAAGACATTCCAATTTGTTCCCGTGTAATAGTTTTTCGCAAATAATGATGGACCCTTTTTTAACGAAAATCGCTTCTCCTGCTTCTAATTTGTAAAAGTAATTTGGCGTTACCACTCCTTGGTTTCCTTCCAGTACAAACATTAACATATGTTCTCTGATGAAGAACCTATCCCGCTCTTTGGAATCAGTAACCGAATATTGCACCAATAACTGTTGGTCGGTCTCTAAAACCTGATACTCATCGGCCTTTTCAAAATAGCTTTGTAATTCCTCGTCAATCATTATTTTGTCAAAAATTTAACTAGATAAATATATCGATAAATCTCTCTAAAAAATGTTCTATTTGGCTCAAATAGTATCGTTATTGAGTTTTTAAGGCTGTAAAATGGGAGAACGGTATTTTTTTAAGGACTTATTTGCGGAATTAATATTAACCAACTGATAAAATAAGACCGTAGACTACCTAGTGTAAATTAATTAAATCTCAGAATAAATTATAAATATCTAATAGTTAGAGATTTATATAGAAGATAATGTTGAAAAGAGAGTGTTTATTTTTGTCTTTCACTATTTTTATTCAAAATGGCTCAATGCTTCTGTTGCATGAGGTATCCCTTATTTTTTAGTCAAATATTTAGAGCGCTTTTTACTGAATCAAGAGTTCTCCAAGTATCTAATTTTTTGCAGAGATACTTGATTTGGCCAACATTCATATTTCTGATGGTATCCTTCATTCTGGGAATTGCAGGTCCAGACATACTATACCTCCTTAAACCTAAAGCACTCAATAAATTTGTGGCCTGGGGATTCATGGCTAACTCACCACATAGACTCACTTCTATTCCTAATCTATTTGCTTCATCTAGGATAACCCTTAAAGCTAATAATACGGCAGGATGCAAAGCACTATAATGTTTTGAAATACCTGAGTTTTCGCGATCCATCGCAAGAAGATATTGTGTAAGGTCATTAGTTCCAATGCTTATGAAATCTAGTTCTTCGGCTAACAATGGCAAAATAAAGGCAACTGATGGCACTTCAACCATGATACCAACCTTCATGTCATCTGAAAATGGGATGCCATCTCTTTTTAAATCTTCCCTTACCTCTTCAAGTATTGCATTAGCTTCTAAAACTTCCTCAACCATTCCTACCATTGGATACATAATACCAATATCATAGTCGGCGGAAATTCTACATAAAGCCCTAAGTTGAGTTTTGAAAATTTCTTGATTTTGTAAACAATATCTAATACCGCGAAGTCCTAAAAATGGATTGTCCTCATGAGGAATTCCCAAGTACGGAATCGGCTTGTCCCCACCAACATCTAAAGTTCTAATGGTTATCGGCAAGCCTTTCATATTTTCACAAACCTCCTTATAAACTGCATATTGCTCATCTTCAGTAGGAGGAGTCTCTTGATCCATATATAGAAACTCGGTTCTATATAAGCCAATTCCGTCCGCACCATTGTCATATGCTATTTTAGCTTCTTTAGGGCTGCTGATGTTGGCAAGCACCTTGAAAGTCTCGCCATCTGAACTGTTGGCGGATAATTTTGCCTTTGAAAAGCGTTCTTTTTTAATTTTTTCCTCTACCTCTTTCTTTGCTTGCAGCTGTACAATCATTTCGGGATAATCTTTCTCAGACCATATCTCTCCTGTACTACCATCTATCGCAATTAGAAAATTGTCTTTTATTGCATCAATTTTGCCATTCAAACCTGTAATAGCTGGAATTCCTAGAGACCTAGCCAAAATGGTAGCATGTGAAGTTTCTCCTCCGATTTGTGATACAATACCAAGGACTTTACTAGTGTCTAAACTCAAGGTTTGTGCAGGGCCAATCTCGTCTACTACCAGAATACTTGGCTCATCTAGAATTAATTCCATTTGTTTTGAATCCAAGAGTTCGTCAACCACTTTGTTACGAATTTCTACGACATCTGATGCTCTTTCGCGTAAATAGATGTCATCAATTTTTAGGTATTTTTGTTCCAAACCAGTGAATACTTTGTACCATGAATATGCTGCTGAATAATAATCTTTCTCAATTAAATTCTCGACTTCAGATATTTTATCCTTGTCATTTAATAGTAGTAAATGAAAGTTGAAAATCTCTGCATCCTCTTGCCCAAAAAGAACCATTGTCTTATGTTGAATGGCCTCCACTTCATTTAAGACTTTGCTGATTGCACCTTTGAGTTTGCCTATTTCTTCTATGGTATTTACTATTTCTGTCTTTTCTACGGTTATGTTATCATTTCTAAGAACCTTCGCAGGAGCAATAGCTATTCCCTTAGAAACTCCAATTCCAAGAATAGCACCGCCTTTAACCAAATTTGATGTTGTTGAGATTTCAACTTTTTTAGTCTTCGCCTTGGGTGTTTTGAGTTCTTTGGAATCTCCAAAGTTGTTTAAGGAGAACTCTTTCAATGTTCTTTCCAGTTCTGAAAACTGGTTCCCTCGAACTTTAAAAACTAGGGTATCACCTTGCATAGCGCCAAGTGTTCCAACTTGACTAATGCTTGTAGCAGATACAAAACTTCCATTATTGACTGCTACACTTACCTCATTATCAAAACGATTAACCAATTCAACTAATCGAACAGATGGTCGCGCATGCAATCCCAACTTATTGGGGACTTCTATTTTTATTTCTCTTCCGGTAGTTTCAACCTCGCTATGACCATTTAAACCAGTAGGAGGGGCGGCACCCAATAAGGTGGCTTTTCCCAAAAGACCATTTCTGGCTTCCATTGCAACGTTTTCTAGCTTAAAACCGGACATCGCTTGAGCGGCAGCGGCAATTGCGCCCTCTACCAATGGGGCTTCACATAGGAGTACTTTTTCTTTTAGATTTTCTGACAGCAACTCGGTCGCCATCTCTGCATTCATAACGGCACTACCAATATCCATTAACACTAAAACCCCGTCTTCAGAATCGGCCATTTCTATAGCTTCCTTGATTACGAATGGATCTGTACCTATTGAACCTACTTCATCATTTAATCCTCCAGCAGCAAAAATTTTTACCTTACCCTGCGACATTTGCTCCGCAAGCTCTTTAACTCCTTCTGCAAGTTTTTTACTGTGGGATACAATTACTATTCCTACCATATTAAGAATTGGGTTGAATAATTGATTCCTTTAACGTCTTTAAGATTAGAAAGCTTGAAGTTGCACCAGGATCTTGATGTCCAATACTACGGTCACCAAGATAACTTGCCCTACCTTTTGTTGCAATCATATCTATAGTAAACTTCATACCTTCTTCAGCAGCAGCCAACATATTGCTCAGAGCTGTTTCAATAGAATCTTTATTCTTAACCGATAGAAGTAAAGCATCAATTGCTGGCTCCAATGTATCTATCATGGTTTTTTCTCCTTTAGACGCTCTGCCTCGTGCTTTGATTCCGTCAACTCCTTTTCCAAAACTGTTTGCTAAATCTTCAACAGTCAACTCCGTTTTACCTTCAAGTGGAAGTGCAGCTTGCAAAAAGAAACTACCATAAAGCGGTCCGGAAGCTCCTCCTATACTAGAGAGTAAAGTCATTCCAGTATTTTTAAGAACCGCCTGAAGGTCTTCGCTTGCAGCAAGTTCATTGATTTTTTCCAAGACCTTATTAAAGCCCCGTTCCATGTTGAAACCATGATCCGCGTCGCCAATATCTGAATCAAGTTTTGTTAAATAGTCTTTATTCTCTCCTATCACATGAGCTGTTTTTTCCAGCCAATTAATAACCTGAGCCTGCTTTATAGTTTCCATTTGTTTTAGTTGGTTTGAATTTTTTAATTATTACTACACTCCCCAACGAAGTCCGGGGGTTAATACTGGGGCATCCCAAAATTTAAGAATCTCATCATCAGCTCTTACCAATGTTACAGAACATCCTTGCATGTCTAATGCTGTGATATAAGACCCCACTAGATTTCTTGCTAACGTAATTTTTTTCGCACTACAGATCTCGTGCAATTTACGATAAACAGTATATAATTCAGAAATAGGAGTGCTCCCCATACCATTGACTAAAGCTATCATCTGATCTCCGGATTTGAAAGCATCACTTGTGAGTTCCTTTTCTTCCCATCCATTATTTGAAAAGCTCCACTCTCTTAAAATTCGGGAATAGTCTTTGTCTTCTAAAATTGCGGTAGTTAGCATCTGTGTGATTTCATCGGCAGTAGTATGGGAAATTCTTTTTCTACCTGGCTCTCCATGTATGCCAACACCTATTTCAATTTCATCTTCATCGATATCAAAATTTGGTTTTCCGGCTGCAGGTACGATACATGATGTTAAAGCCATACCCATTGATCTTCCTCTGGAATTTACTTTTCTAGCCAAATCAGCACACTTATTTAAGTCATATCCAGCTTCAGCTGCTGCGCCTACTATTTTTTCTAATATGACCGTTGTTCCAACACCGCGTCTGCCAGCAGTATATAAACTGTCTTTTACTGCTACATCATCATCAATAATAATGTTTTGCGTTTGTATTCCTTCGGCATTTAGCATCTCGGCTGCCATTTCAAAATTCATAATATCACCGGTATAGTTTTTAACCAAAAACAATACCCCACCTTCGTTTTGTGTTGCTTTTGCACATTCATACATTTGGTCCGGAGTAGGGGATGTAAAAACTTCTCCTGGGCATGCTGCATCTAACATACCAGTTCCTACAAAGCCACCATGCATTGGTTCATGACCGCTACCACCACCTGATATTATGGCAACCTTGCCTTTGCGGGTTGCACTTGCTCGTTTTATATACTTTGGTTCTAAGCTTATTTCAATTTCAGGATGAGCGGCCAACATTCCCTGCATTTGCTCGGTAATAACGTCAGGTATTTTATTTATTAATTTTTTCATATTTCGTGTATTGAATGCTTTAATTTACTCTTTTAAGTTTTATATAATTTAAGAAAATCCCTTTGACAGCATTAATTATACTATCAAAGGGAATAATCAACCAACTAAAATTTTACAGTAGCTCCAAAGGCAGCATTAAATTCTTCTCTGTCCGGGTTGTAGACCATATCTGCTTTTAGTGCTAGTCCCACTTCCTTGCTTATGGAATAAGATTTTGAAGTATACCACCCGATTTGAGTAACATTAGCTTCTCCATCTGTAGTATAATAGTTATCATTGGGCGAAGCCGAAACAAAAGGACGTACGGTAATACTATTTGGCATGTCAATGGAATAGCCAACTTCTAAATATAGTGGAGCATCACTACCAGGGAAGGAATTATAAAAATCCCATCCAACAAAGAAATCTAATTTACCGATATTATAAACCGCTCTCAGTTCTAACCTGTTGGTGGCACCATCATTATCAAAATCAAGAAAACCACCCACATTTGGATCATAATGAGGTAATATCATCACAGCTAAATTAGATTTTTTACCAATCTTGCCACCGTAGCCTATATAGGGGATGATCTCTTTATAGTTGGGTGCGTCGGATGCTATTGAAAAGGGATATGACGACCATACTCCAATAAAGAATCCGCCTTTAGAGAAGGTCACGCTTGCCTGTGCATTTGGATGATCCCCCAAAACAAGTCCCCGCCAAATAAATCGACTGTTCAATGTGAGATCAAAAGCGACATTCCATTTGCTTTTTTTAGTCTCTTCATCATCCTGTTGGATAGTAGTAGCGCTTTCCGTATTGTTCTCCATTGGTGTTGAAGTCTTAACTTCATCTAAGGAAGTGATTTCTGATACCTCCAAAGATTCTTGGATTTCTTGTTGCGCCATTAATGATTGAATACTTATCGCCAATCCGAACAATAAGATGTATTTAATATTTTTCATATTTCTAGTTTTATCTGATTAAATCTATTTTGTAAATAAGTTTATGTTTTAAAAAACAGGAAAGAAAATCATGAACGCACCGGCTGCTGCACCTCCAATAATTGGACCTACTACGGGAATCCATCCATAAGCAAAATCTGAACCACCCTTTCCTGGAATTGGAAGTAGCATATGAACAAGACGTGGTCCAAAATCCCTAGCTGGATTAATCGCATATCCTGTAGTTCCTCCTAATGATAACCCAATACCCCAAACAAGACCACCTACCATGAAGGGCCCTAAACCTGCTGACATATCACCAGCGAAAATTGCAGCAACTCCTAGAACCAAAACAAAAGTGCCTATTGCTTCACTTACAATATTCCATCCAGTATTTCTTATGGCCGGACCGGTTGAAAAAGAAGCTAGTTTAAGACCTGCATCTTCAGTAACCTTCCAATGTGGACCAAAGTGCAAGTACACTAAGACTGCTCCTACCATTGCTCCAAGTAATTGCACACTTATAAATGGAAATACATTAGAAAAATCCCCACTTGAAATTGCAAAACCTATTGTTACCGCAGGATTTATGTGTGCAGGTGCGCCAAAAGCTAAGGCTACAAATACTCCTACTAAAACTGCAAAAGCCCACCCTGATGAAATGACCATCCATCCACTACCGTTTGCTTTTGAATCTGTCAAAAGCACATTTGCTACTACACCGTTACCCAGTAGCACTAAAATCATTGTTCCAAAAAATTCCCCTAATAAAATGTTGATGTCCATAATAGTTTGTTTTTATTGATTAGTTGTTTTTAATCCAACGTTCAGAATTTGTCATTGAAACATTAGTGTAAATTTGAATATGACAAAAAATGAACGTTAATATTGCGTTATTTTTAGTTTTCAAACTTATTGATTCAAGAAAGGGCAGGATTTTCTATTTAGTCCAAATTATATTTGATTTGGCCTTTTTGAACAAAAACATCAATTTTCAGTGATTAAAATGGTTGATTTGTAAAAAAAGTGACCAGAAAAGTACCAGATAGATAACTCTGATTAATGTGTACTGAGATATTATTGTTGATGTTTTATAGGGTAGGAACCTTTTTGGTAAAAAGAAATATATACCGGAATTTTTAGATATATGAAAAACATATTAAAAGATTTTCTTTTAAGAAGCATTAAGGATTCAGATGCGGTTTTGGAACTATGCTCTTTATCAAGTCCCAGTTATAAGGTTTCAAAAAACCAGTATGTACTTAAAAAGTATCAAAAGGAAAACTGCCTTTATTTTATAAGTTCAGGTTGTATAGCCTTAATGGTGCAAACCGAGAAAAAAGATAACGTGCTAGGCTTTGGCTATCAAAATTCGATTATAACATCTTTTTTATCCTTTGCCTCTGGTCTTCCTTCTGATTTGAGCCTACTGGCAATTTCGGACGTTGAACTAATTAAAATACCTAAGAAAGGTTTAATGCATTTGGTAAATAATAATTCTACCATTGCCAATTGGTACAATAAACTGATTGAAAAAACCTTGATAGGTCATTTAAATCGGGAAATAGAAATGTTGACCTTGAGTCCTAAAGAGCGATATGTAGCTTTCCTAAATCGAAGCGGGCATTTAGTAAATTCAATTCCGTTAAAATACATTTCCTCTTATCTCAATATGACTCCCGAAACTCTTAGCAGGGTCAGGAAAATGATTTCTTGATTTAAATCAAGGAAACGTGTCTTTTATATTTTCTTCTTTGTAAAAAAAAAGAATGAAACTCAATAAAGAAGAACAGGCACCTAACTTTAGAGTAAAGGATATTTTTGGAACTGAAATAGATTTATCAAAAATGGATAGTCATAAAATTTTAATCTCATTTTTTAGATATGCGGAATGTGCGCTATGTAACCTAAGAATTGCGGAACTTAAAAGAGCATCCGAAGTCTTTCAGAAAGAAGACATCGAAGTAATCACTATTTTTCAAAGTCATGAAGAAAGCCTAAAAGAATCTATCCATAAAAGGCACGAATTAGATTTTACTGTAATTTCTGATCCAAATTTTAAATTATATGATATGTACGGTGTAACAACTTCTTGGGGCAAATTATTACGAACCGCAAGCCTAAAAGGTATTAAAAGTACGTTTGCCGCATCTTCACAAGGATTCAAATTAGGAGGAAGGGTAGAAGGCAAGTTTAACCAAATACCCGCCGATTTTTTGTTGGATAGAAATAAAAGAATCAAAATAGCACATTACGGCAGTAGTCTTATTGACCATATGCCTTTAGAAGAAATTTTAAACTAAGAGTGTTTTATTCCTAACACTAAATAGGAGGAATTCGATTTTTTTTTGGTAAGCCAAAGTGTATTAAATAGAAAACAAGCATAATTAAAGCCTAAACAAAATGAAAACAATAATTGTAACAGGATGTAGCAGAGGAATTGGCTTAGCCATAGTTCTCCTTTTGGTTAAGAGTCAAGAATTTAATGTTCTTGGCACCTCCAGATCAGGGTCCTGTCCCATTTCTGATAAGAATTTCACTTGTTACCAATTAGATATTTCGAAAAGCTCATCAATAGCAAGTTTCATTGAAAAAATTGAGAACAAAGAAATTAATTATCTTATTAATAATGCAGGCATTCTTATAGAAAAATGGGATAATTCAGCAATAAGTATCATTCAATTAAAGGAGACTTTTAACGTGAACCTTTTTGGTACTGTTGAATTGGCTGAAGCTATAATTCCTAGGATGGTTTCAAAAGGCCATATAGTTAATGTTTCTTCAGGTTGGGGTGCTTTTAGTGAACCGAATTTAGATGAGTATCAACCGCACTATAAAATGTCAAAAGCAGCCTTAAATATGTATACTAAAACCATGTCTAAAAGGTTGATTTCAAAAAATATTACTGTTTCTTCTATAGATCCTGGATGGACTAAAACAGATATGGGCGGTAGCAATGCCGATAGAGAACCGGAAGAAGCCGCAAATGATATTTTAGAGTTGATTCAATCCAATGTTGAAACAGGTAAGTTCTGGCATTTTGGAAAAGTACGAGGCTGGTAAAATCAGATGTTTAATGAAATTCTTTAGGTAAACATTACGTCGTCTTTTAAAAGCTAAAAAAGTTGAAAGTAAAAATACTTATGCAATGACCAATTCATTTGCCTCATCAAGTTTGTCATCAACAAAGCTCTTTAAATACCCCTCAGTAGTTGCAACGCTTTGATGTCCTAAAGCATCACTAATCAAAGAAACAGGAAGGCCTAGAAATTTAGCTATCGTAGCCCATGAATGTCTTAAGTAGTAGGTAGTTAGTTTACAATCAAGCCCGGCATCTTGAGCTATAATTTTTAAGTGCTTGTTAACCAATCTTCTATCGGACCGATACTTCTTGAACATTTGAACAGAACCATCATTGCCTATAGGAAACACAAAGTCGTGCGGTTCTTTATTGATTAAATAATAATCTAAAATTACCTGAAGTTCATTTGTTACCTTCACGGACAAAGGATCATCCGTTTTACTTCTTCCATAAAACAAATAGCCCGAATAAATATCTTTGACCTGGAGTTTGGCCAAATCGATAAGGTTCATGCCTCTGCCAAAAAACATGACCATCATGTAATTTTTAGTATGCCAGATTGGGCTTTCAAACTCATAGCTAATTTTCTTAAAATCGGCTATATTTTCTTTTGGCAGAGCCTTCTTCTTAGTCCTTTTTGTTCTAGGAATTTTATAATGTTTAAATGGATTTTTCTCAGTCTTAAATTCATCTTCGCTAATTGCAGCATTATAGACGGAACTAACACCTCTCATGTAGGCACTAATTGTATTTGTTGAGTTATTTCGTGATCTATGTTCAGCTTCGAAAGTTTTAAGGAATTTAACTGTGACTTCATTTAACGTCAAATCCTTTCCGCCATTTACATCCTTAAAAGCATCAATAGAATCTTTATACCATTTTGCTGTTGCGGGCTTATTTGATTTGTTTTTACGGTCTATTAAAACTTGCCCAAACTCGGATAGGGTAATACACTTTTCATGCTTCTTTTTTAAGTTCGATTTATTCTTCCCTTCCCATCTGTCCTTAATTTCTTCAACCAATGTATCAACATGAATATTGTTGATGCTTTCGCCGATTTCGTTTATTACCCTTTTCGCGGCATCGAGTTTATCGTAGATTTCAATATTTATATCATCGCAGTCAAGACCAATGTTTTCTTTTACAGATTTTCTCAAAAGAAGATTGGTCTCATCCCAACCTTTTATAGACGTATAATGAGATAATCGTATAATTCTAGGCTTAATATTAAATACCCTAACCGCAATTGGAAATAATCCAGTAATTGAGCTTTGAGATGCCTTTCTTGTGTCTAAAATAAGTCTTGCTCGTGCCATTTTTCAGTTTGATTTTACTTCAAGGTAGTAAAAAAAAATGCACACTTTGTGCAAACTATTTCTTGAAAGCAAACAATATCAAATGGTATTGAAATTTATTAAAACATTGATTTTCAATATGTTAAAATATTTTATAGTGATAGCTAGTGCAGTTTTTTTTGCCTTCTAAGCAGACGGTCGGAGGTTCGAATCCTCCTGCGATCACTCAAAAGCCCCTTCTAGGGGCTTTTTTGTTGCCTAATATTTGCGTAACCCTGTCTTTTACTATCTTTTTTAAATGGTGTACTACATTTTTTAGCATTTTTATTATTTTTGCCCATTAAGGATAATTTCAACAATATGTATACATTGACATATGAATCTGTTGCCACGAATAAATTAAAAACCCCGGAAATGGAGGAGCTTCTTGAAAAAGCTCGTGCCAATAATAAAAGGGACGATATTACAGGATGCCTTATATATTACAAAGGAGGCTTTGTTCAACTTTTAGAAGGTAACAAAAAAAAGATCAATGAACTTTATGACAAGATCAAAAAAGATCCAAGGCATAAAAATGTTACTTTGTTCTCTGACGATGAAATTAGCGAAAGGACTTTTCCTAATTGGGGAATGGCCTATTACCCTATTGACGAGAACAACACTACTAAATATGAGTATGAACAATTTAAGAGAAACCTAATTTTAATGGCAGACCTTATTGAATCTACCAATGTTACTTCAAAACAATTCTGGAAGAAAATTAAAACCATGATCTCAGAACCACCTATGTAACTCCAAATTTCATGTATACATTTTAACTCAAAATAGTAATATGCCCTCTTATGCTTACGTTATAAATTAGGTATTGAGCTATTTTTAAAATCAATCGCATCATTGAAGAACACCCTCAATTTTTATCTTGCTTTTGAATTTTGAAAGAAATTCTTACTTCAAGTTTTTTTGAAGAAAAATATTTAGAGTTTAAATTATAAATTGCCATGAGCAAAACTGTACTAAATGTCTTCCTAGCTGATGATGATAGTGACGACAGAACATTTTTTTCTGATGCATTGAGAGAAATCCCAATACAAACTAAAATAACTGAGTTTAATAACGGTGTAGACCTAATGGCGGGTTTACTATCCAACGATATTGAAAAACCAGATGTTATCTTTTTAGATTTAAAGATGCCTATGATGGATGGATTTGAATGTCTTGCCGATATTCGTGATCTTGAAAAATATGCAGATACTCCAGTGATTATTTATTCCACTTCATATCACCCAAAAGAAATTACCCGCCTAGATGAAATGGGTGCGTCTTTATATCTACAGAAACCATCTTCATATAATCAGCTTAAAACGCTCTTACATAAATGCCTTAGATACGTAGATAACTCTGAGCATAACAAACTAGAAAGAGAGTTTGTCATTTCTATTTAAGCAACTATTTACTATTATTCACATTAATGCAAATTACTAACTAATTCAGTTTAGTTGGTTATCTAATTTCTATCACACTCTAATTCTCAAACTACCTTTTTTTATAGTGTGCTTTCTACATAATTGCATAAAACAAAAAAAGCCAGCTCTATGGAGCCGGCCTTATCATTTTCACATATTTTATCTTATGCCGAAAGCGATACGTTTCTAATATTCATTAAGTATGCCTTTGGTGTACATTTAAATTTGTTTCTAAAGATTTTAGAAAAGTAACTTCTACTTGTAAAACCTATTGAATATACAATCTCTGAGATGTTCATATCAGAAGTCTGTATTAATTCTTCAGCTAGGATTAATCTTTCATTTCTAATAAAGTTAGTTACCGTAGTACCTTCCATTACTTTAAATCCTTCTTGTAGTTTTGTTGGTGAAAGACCATATTCTTTGCTCAAATCTGTTACCGTATAAGGAAACTCTGGCTTTCTTTTTATTGCATTGACCGCTTCTTCAATTCTCAACAACTCTTTTTTGGTCAACATAGTAGATACCTGACCACTGTTCTCAATATCTTGCTTACAATGTAAAATCTCTAATGCTAAAGTGAAGTTTACAATACCTTCAATTAGTAGTTTTCTAACCAAACCTACCTGGGTAATTGATCTAATCTGTAATAACTGTTCTTTTATTTTAAGGTTAAAGGTCCCAATATGAGCACTACCATCTTCATTCAAAAACTGCGTAAACAATTTCTCGTACAACTCGTTATTATTAGCATTTTTGGTTAACGCCTCGCCATCTTGTGTTACTTTAATAATAGACAAGTTAGACTTGGTCCCTTCTCTTAATTTTATATTGATATTTTCATTAGAACCACCTACAACTACTGTTTGCAAAGCTTCTACTTTACTATTTTCTTTTCCTTTAGAAAATCTAAAACTACCTTCCAAGCAGTATATAAAGTATAGACTACGATTTTGATCTAATTTTAAATCGAAATTAAAATCATCGTTCAAATCCAAATCATATTCTGTATAAGAAATTCCTGACCCTAATGAAACGGTCTGTATTCTACCTGTTCCTTTATCGTTATCATATTGAAGAATACGATCTCCTTGAAAACTAGAAATACTTCCTCCTAATACACTATTGAAATAACTTAACTGATTATGGACTACTTGCATGATATATTGTTTATATGGTTATTATTTAATGTAGCCTCTTGTGCTTTAAAAGCATCTGAAGAACTAGAAGTATTTACTTGTATAGTTGAAGCTTGGTTGCAAGAACTTTTGCTTCTTACTGCACCTACTCTAGCAAATCGAAGATTATTCATAAAGGCTTACATTTCTTGTTGATACAAAGATGCGGCCAATATCGAGTAATTGTGTTACAACATTTTTAGAAGCTGTTACACAATTTTAAGAAGACGGATTAAAATGATGTAATACACCTTAGATTATAGTAATGTAGGAAGATAAACAGTAAATTCTGCTCCTTTATCTAATTCCCCCTTGGCCATAATTGTTCCATTATGGGACTGGACAATTTTCTTACATATAGATAACCCCAACCCAGTACCAGAGAATTCTGTTTTACCATGTAAGCGCTGGAAGATTTCGAAAATTTTCTCTTGGTATTTTTTTTCAAACCCTATACCATTATCAATGAATTGCAGTTTTACGTAATTAATGCTTGGCAGTAAAGTCTCAACTTCTGTTTTGTTTCCACTGACTATACTACCCAAAATTTTAATATTAGGCTGCACACCTTCTTTTACGTATTTGAGAGAATTACCTATAAGGTTAGCGAATAATTGCTCTAATTGAAATTGAACACCGTTTACCACCGGTAAGCTTACCGATTCAATTTGAGCATTTAAATCATTGATACGCTCCCCTAAATCTTCCAAAACATTTTTCAATACATCATTTAAGTCTACTCTTTTGGGCTGCTCACCTACCTCATCTACTTTTGAATAAGATAAAAGGTTATTAATGAGGTTACGCATTCTATCAGAAGAGTATTTGATTTTGGACAAATACCCTTGGGACCTATTACTTAAACGCCCCTCTTCTTCTTCATCTAATCGACTAACGAACATCTGTATTTTACGTAGAGGTTCTTGAAGGTCATGACTGGCCACGCGATTAAATGCCTCCAAATCAGCATTTGTACGTTTTAATTCTGTATTCTTTATCTGGAGTATAGATTCTGCTTCAATTTGTTTGGTGACGTCCCTGATAACACCAACCATATACCAACTTCCTTCTTTCTGATAGCATTCACCAATAGTGTTCATATATCTTAACTCTTGAGATTTTGTATAAACACGAAATACCGAGTCAGTTTTGGATTTATTTCTTCTAGCTACCTTAAAACTAGATTTTACTTTTTCAATATCATTTGGATGTAAAAATGTTAGCAGGCGATCATATTTATTATCAAACTCATTGGGATCATAACCAAACAATCTATAAACGTTATCAGAATACTTTATTTGATCTTCGACCAAATTCCATCTAAAGCTCCCAATATTAGCTACGTGTTCAGCCTCTGATAACAACCTGTTTTGTATAAATAACTGCGCTTCATATTTTTTTTCTTGAGTAACATCTTTAGAGAACAGTATAAGCCCATCATTCATTTTAACCGCCTTGGTGGTTAGCCATACGGACTCTTCATTGAAAATGAACTCTTTTGTATATTCTTTATTTTCACCGGTTGTATAACATTCTGCTAAAATTTCTAGTACCCCATTTTCCGAGTTTTTGGGGTAATATTCTAAAATGGTCTTACCTTCTACAAAAGCAGAATCGTCGTTGGCTATCTCTCCTATACGATTATTGATATAGTCAATACGAAAGTCATTGACATTGCCTGTAGTATTAAGTACCGGTTTCAAATACGTAATAATACTATCATTACTATCTAGAACCCGTATACCAAAAAGATTAAAAATTTCAAGTTCTCTATTTCTTGACTTTAAATTACCTAAAGGAAGCTTAGATTCATTATCGGTTATAAATTTCGGCTTAATTAAAGATAAGGCGAACAAAAGACCTTTATGAAAAGATCTTATTCTAACATGATAATTAAGTATACTAACTGCTTCCTTAACTATAATACTAAAATTTTCATCTTCACCCGTTTCAAGAACCTTATTAGCCAAAATTAAAAGTTCATCATATTTCACGATTTCTTCTAAAGTATAATTTTCATTACTATCAGAAGAGATCACAAAGAAACTTTGCGCTTGTTGGTTTGCATACTTAACAAGGTATTCTTTTGCATTTAAAGAATTAGGCACCAATGGCTCAGTATATAATACAGCAGTGTCGGCATTATCTACCATTGTTTTAAAAATGTCATCTACTAAACTATTCTCCATACTATATAACTTTTCAAGCCTTTGTTAAGGTACTGCGAAATAAATGATTATGATACGACTTGCTTGGTGCTAAAACAAAAAAAGTTGTTCCTAATGAAACAACTTTAATACTATAATGGGTGTAAAGAACTTAAATTTTTAATAAAAAATTCTCCTTTTTAAAATCGTTTAAGTGATATGCCCAATTCATTTTAACTACTTGCTTTAATGACTTTTTAAGCTCACTAAAACTTGAAGGTTTTTTAATGTAAATATTGGCTCCTTTTTCAAAGGTTTCTTCAATATCTCTTTCCGCAGAAGATGTAGAGTAGATCGCTACTAACAAATCTTTTAAATGAGGTGTACGTCTTATTGCTTCCAAACACTCAAACCCGTTCATGATCGGCATATTCAAATCTAGAAAAACCAAATCTGGCGTATTATCGGTGTCGCTAAGCAAAAATTCCATACAACTTTTACCGTTCTCTAACTGGCGTAGCTCTGTATTGAGTTCAACTCCCTCCAATGCATCTGCAAAAAACTGTCTGTCGTCTTCATCGTCATCAACGAGAAGTATTTTTAATTTATCCATTTTCACTATTCATGTATTGAAAAGAAGAACCGTTCTTCTTACCTTTTTCTAAACTTCATGTATTGGGTGATGGTTAACCCAGTTACTTTTTTGAATTGATTTGACAAATGAGGAACACTGCTAAAATTTAAGTCGTGAGCAATCTCACCTAAACTTGTATTCTCTAATAGCACTAATTCTTTCACTTTTTCTATGCGTACTAAAATATAAAAATTCTCTATTGAGGTAAATGTTTTACTAGAAAATAAATTAGAAAGGTATGGGTAACTAAACCCCAATTGATTAGAAAGTAATTCTGATATTTTTACATTTCTAATGTCTCCCTCATAAACCATTTTCTTAATGTAAATCTTGATTTCTTCAACAATATCACGATTTTCTTTCGTCTGAACTTTTACACCAAAACTATTAAGTTCCTTTATGATAAATTGAAGCTTGTCATCACTTAAATCATCTGGTAGCTTAACAGTATTGTCATGCAAAATTTCAAAATCAACTCCTGCAGCGATCATTGTTCTTTGAAATATTTCATTAACCATTTTTTCAGGGCCATATATGAAACTATATTCCATTAAATACATCAATATTAGTTCGCCACATTTAAGCTGGTAAAATTATCGTTTTAACCATAGATACTATAACAAAATACAATAAATTATTACCACAATTAAGCCTGAATCAAAAAAAGTGTCGAATTGTAGGTTTTAACCTACTTTACGTTCTTCTGTATTAGTGAATCACAGCTAAAATCTTATTATTCAGTAAAAATTAATGCGCCGCATGCCGGTATATTCATCTTACCGGTCCAGTTTTTAGCATCTGTATTCTTTTCTACAACCTTTACATTGTCTTCAGAAAGCTCTAAAATACTTTTGTCATTTATTTTAAACGTGATGTTCTATTGTGCTTTGGGCATTACAATTACAAAAACAGAGCCTTCATTTAATTTTCCCGTAGCGCTTATCACTCCAAAATGGTTTTGTACAATTTTCTTCACAATTGCCAATCCTATACCGGTACCAACATATTCTTGCTTGGAATGTAAACGTTGAAATACTTCAAAAATCTTTTCTGCAAACTGTTCATCGAACCCAATACCATTATCGGTAATGGTTATTTGAACGTATTCTTTTTTGTTTTTTAAACTACTATCTATGGAATTCGCATTTTTAATGATTGTAGTATCTATAGTAATTTCAGGAGAGACATCACTCTTTGCGTACTTTATAGAATTAGATAATAGATTATACATTAACTGTCTAAACTGAAAGGGCACTACCTCTAATTTACAAGATTTCAGCAAAGTAATTTTACCATGTTTATGATTAAGCTCATCCCCTAAATCATTTTTTACATCTGCAATTACTTCTTTTAAATCCACAACTTCAAACACCCTCTTTTCAGTGTCCGTTCTAGAATAAGAAAGTAAATCATTGATGAGTGACTGCATTCTGTTCGCAGCAGATTGTATTTTTTCAAATTTCGCCTTACCAGATGTGGACAATTTATCAAACTCATTCTCCATCAACACCTCAGCGAACATTTGTATTTTACGTAACGGCTCTTGTAAATCGTGACTAGAAATATATGCAAAGGACTGTAGTTCTTTGTTCATTGCCTCTAGCTTATCATTACTATCCGCAAGCTCTTTGGTACGTATATCTACTTCTTTCTTTAGATGGTCAGAAAATGATTTTTGCTTATCAATATTCATGCCCGTACCAATGAAACCAACCATTTTACCTTCTTCAAATTTAGGAGCTCCTAAAACTTTGAACCATTCGTAATTACCGGTTTCTTTTCTTTTAACGCGATATTCTAGGGCAAAATCGGACTCATCTTCAACAGCTTTTCCAAATCCTTTGAAAACAACATCCAGATCATCAGGGTGCACCACATCTATCCAAACTTGACCTGTAAAGTCAGATTCATTTTCTACACCTACATAATCTAACAAGGCACGATTAGAATATTGAATATTAATTTCATTATCAGTAATCCATATCCAAACCGGTGATAAATTTGCAACTTCTCTAAACCTGCGTTCACTTTCCTTTAAACGTCTTTCTGCCAATACAGCTTCTGTTGTATCTGTTACAATTACCAAGACGCCAGAAACGCTACCAGCTTCATCCTTTACCGGACTATAACTAAATGTCCAATAAACATCTTCCATTTGACCGTTACGAAAAATAGGAACCATCAAATTCTCCTTCCAGATAGACTCCCCTTTTTCGGTTACTATTTTCAGCATAGGTTCTACATCCGTCCAACTTTCAGACCAAGCTTCCTTTCCGTTTAACCCTAATATCTTTGGATGTTTACCATCATCTCCCAAAATAGGTCTATAAGCATCATTGTAAAAGCTTTTTAAAGTATCTCCCCAAAACAAGAACATAGGAAAAGGTGAGTTCAACATGATGTTCAAGGTAATGCGCAAACTCTGTGGCCAACCATCTGGTTCACCTAACGGAGTAAGAGACCAATCTTTTTCTCGCATTAGCCTACCCATTTCACCACCATCATCAAGAAAATGAAATTTTTTGTTCATAATAATGCAGAATTAAAGTCTCTAAATTAAGGATTAAAACGTTGAATATACAGTTATAAATAGCAATACAATAACAACATAAAACTGAATCACGTATTCAAATAAATATTTACAAATTAAATAATTTAGTAAGTAAAGATTTGACTCAATACAATTGAATTAGGCATTATACACTTTTTAATGCCTATTTATAAGTTTCAAGAAGTATTCTCTATAAAAAAGCTAAAAACCAAATTTTTCAAAAACCATCATTTTTAGCTCAAAAACAAGCAAAAAACCCTTTAAAATAGTCAAATAAATCACAAAATAGATCAATTTCTTGCATTTTAACGAAATTATACTATGTTATAATTTAACCTTAATTTATTCTATGCGACAATTAAAGATCACCAAACAAATTACGAACAGAGATGCTAAATCATTAGAAAAATACTTTCAAGAAATCAGTAAAATAGATTTGATTACTGCTGATGAAGAAGTAGAATTGGCAAAAAAAATTCGTGAAGGTGATCAGAAAGCGTTAGATAAATTGGTGAGTGCCAATCTAAGGTTTGTAGTATCTGCGGCAAAGCAATATCAAAATAGAGGTCTACGTCTTACAGACCTTATAAACGAAGGTAATTTAGGTCTGGTAAAAGCCGCGAAACGCTTTGATGAAACTAGGGGATTTAAATTTATATCCTATGCTGTTTGGTGGATTCGTCAATCTATACTTCAGGCACTATCGAACAAATCTCGACTTATACGTTTACCACAGAACAAGATTGCGGTCAGTTCTAAAATCTATCAAGTATACTCTGCTCTAGAACAAGAAAACGAAAGAGCACCTAGTGCTTCTGAAATTGCAAAAGAATTAGATATGAATGTTTCAAAAGTAAAAAGTTCTTTGAAAAATTCAGGTAAATCCATTTCATTAGATGCTCCCTTTAAAAATGGGGAATCGTCATCTCTATATCATGTTCTAGAGTCTACTAAATTGAATAGCCCAGACAAAGAGATGATGGCAGAATCATTGGAAACCGATATTAATCAAGTTTTAAAGAAAATACCTGAAAGACAAGGCGATGTTATTCGTCTGTTCTTCGGTCTTGGCAATCAGCCCGCTATGAGCTTAGTTGAAATAGGTGAAGTTTTTGACGTTACCAGAGAACGTGTACGTCAAATAAAAGATAAAGGTTTAAAATCTTTACGCCGCACGTCTAATACAGAAATTCTACGCGCTTACCTATAAAACACTACCCCCATCACAAAGCTAAAACTAGCATACTTTTTATTATTAACACCTTTTAAAATAGAATAACACAAGCTTAACAACTCTAATTTGGAGTTGGTAACACATATGTTATGTTACTATTTGAAACATCACTACATGAAATTATTTTACATCAAGAGAGAAAGCAACACCAAAGAATTGTACAGAACACGCAAAGGACTAAAAAAGTCTAAGGTTACCTCAATCACAAAATACTTTATGGGTATACCTATAAAAACTTTACACACCTACAGACAAATATATTACAGACATAAAAACAACGCTGTCGAAAAAATGTTATTTATCTAATTATAAAGTCATACATATAATCCAATAATTAAAATTGAATTCATGAAAATACTAGTAATAGGAGCCGGCAACATGGGCTTGACTTATGCAGAAGGCATGTCGAAATCAAAATTACTTAAGAAGAGAAATATAATGGTGCTAGATACTTCTGAAGAGAAGCTAGAGGCATTACGCGAGAACCCACAATTTGATGCTTTTGATGACTTAAAGAAATGTGCCCCAGAGGCAGATATCATTTTTATAGCGGTCAAACCCTATCATGCAGAAAGCGTATTTTTAAAATTAAACCCTCTTGTAAAACCTGGTCAAATTCTTATTTCCATTATGGCAGGGGTTACTATGGATACGATTAAAAACTTAACCGGACTCACAAAAATAGTACGTGCCATGCCTAATTTACCGGCACAAATTGGTAAAGGGCTGACTTCATTTGTTGCTTCTGAAGATGTTACCAGAATTGAGTTACTGACTATAGAAAGTCTACTGGACACTACAGGTAAATCTGTTTTGGTTAGTGATGAGAATTTCATTGATGCCTCTACAGGTATTTCCGGTAGTGGTCCTGCATATGTATTTTACTTCATGCAGAGCATGATGGAAGCTGCTCTAAAAATGGGCTTTACCCCAAAGGTTTCAAAAGTATTGGTAGCACAAACATTTACCGGTGCCATTGAGCTTTTTAATCAAAACGAACTTTCCCCAAACTCTTGGATGGACAAAGTTGCCAGCAAAGGTGGTACTACACGGGCAGCGCTAGATTCTATGGAAAATAACAATGTAGGAGAATTGATAAAAGAAGCAGCGTTCGCAGCATTTGAACGTGCAGTAGAACTTGGAAAAGAAAAAGTAAATGTATAAACAGAAAATAGTAATTAAGGTAGGCACTAACGTAATGACCAATAAGGACAATCGTATTGTGAGACCGGTATTGCGAAATTTGGTACAACAAATTGCAGAATTATATGAAAGAGATATTATAACCGTGCTAGTTTCTTCTGGCTCCGTTATTGCGGGGCGTGAAGTTTTAGGTGCCTCATCTATTGAAGATGATACACAACGCAGACAAGTATACTCGGCTATTGGGCAACCGCGTATGATGCGTTTATATTATAATATTTTTCATGATTACGGTATGAAGTGCGCTCAAGTATTACCGACAAAGCGAGATTTTACGCCAGGCGTGCATAGACAGAATATGATTGATTGTGTAGAAGGATTATTATCTGAAGGTGTAATTCCTATTGCAAATGAAGATGATGCAGTTTCGGTTACCATGAGTATGTTTTCAGATAATGATGAGCTAGCAAGTTTAATTGCACAACTTATTGACGCAGACAAAATGATTATCCTAACAGATATTGACGGTCTTTATACCGGTCACCCAAATGCAGAAAGCAGTAATCTTATAACTCATGTGAACCCTGAAGAAAATCTAGATAAATTTATTCAGGATAATGCTAAGAAAGCAGGAGAAGGCCGTGGTGGCATGGGGTCTAAATTAGATTATGCTCAACAGGCAGCAGCCAAAAATATACCGACATACATTGCCAATGGTAAAAAAGAGCGTACAATAATTGATATTATAGAAGGAAAAAATGTGGGTACAAAAGTAACCCTAGAAGAAAAAGTAGAAGCATAATGAAAATAATTTCAACGGAAATAAAAAACAAGGTTTTAAACAGCATGATGCGTCTTTTGGATGAAAACCGAAGTAGCGTATTAGACGCTAACAAGAAAGACCTTAATCTTTTTGAGAAAGATAATCAAGCCATGTACGATAGGCTTATCGTAACCAACAACAAAATTGACGGTATGATCGGTTCTATAGAAAAGGTAATGTCTCAAGACGATCCCGTGGGTAAAGTAATTTCTCAACAGCACTTAGATAACGGGTTAGACATCTGTAACAAAACAGCTCCTTTTGGTACAATAATGATTATTTATGAATCTAGACCAGATGTCACCATAGAAGCTGCGGTTCTTGCTTTTAAAGCAAACAATAAAATTCTTTTAAAAGGCGGTAAAGAAGCGCTGTACAGTAATACCATTCTGGTAAAACTTTGGCATAAGGCTCTTGAAGAAAACGGATTATCAGAAGCGTTTATTCAACAATTGACCATGAATAGGGAAGAAACGCAAGAGTTTTTAAGAAACCCAACTGAAAAACTTGATCTTATAGTACCAAGAGGAGGTGAACGTTTGATCAGTTTTGTAAAAGAACATGCCAAATGTGCTGTTTTGGTGAGCGGTAGAGGTAACAACTTTTTGTTTGTAGATAAAGAAGCTGATTGGGAGAAAAGCATAAAAGTCATCATGAACGCCAAAACCGAGAAAATATCGGCTTGCAATGCTCTTGACAAAATATTGATCAATTCTAAAATTGAGAATTACGAGCAAAAACTAACGGATATTTACCAACTTTTAAATGCAAATGGTGTAGAAACATTAGTAGATACAAATGTAAATACTGTTTTAAAAGACGCACAACGCATTCAAGATGATGCTATCTGGCAGGAAGAATTTCTTGCTATGAAGTGTTGTCTAGGTGCAGTTGAATCTTTAGATGAAGCAGTTGAAAAAATAAATGATAATTCTGGCGGACATTCTGCTACAATTATGACCTCAAATAAAAACACGGCCCTACAATTTATGGAAGAAGTAGACTGTGCGGCTGTATACCAAAATGCATCAACGCGTTTTACAGATGGCGGACAAATGGGTGTTGGTGCAGAATTGGCTATTAGTACAGACAAATTGCATCACCGTGGTCCTTTAGGGTTAAAACAATTGGTCACCAACAAATATTATGTATTTGGTGATGGTCAAATTCGTAAATAGTTAACGCAATTTTTATCTGATAATCGAAATTTATGTTCGAAACAATTGAAAACATAGACGGTGCTTTGGTTTACCATGGCAACATGCATAAACGTATTTATTTCTCTCAATCCGATAATGTTGACTTGGACAACTTGCTTCAAAAAATGAAGACTCTTGCAAACGAGAAGCAATATGAAAAAATTCTAAGTAAGACAACCGAAGAAAAAGCAGCTATTTTAAAGTCAAAAGGCTTTGAGATAGAAGCCAAAATTCCAGGTTTATATAATGGCACCACTGATGGTTATTTTCTAGCGGATTATATCAACAAAGAACGCCATGGGTATAATGATAAAATAGCTAAGACCATTGCTACAGTAAAATCTATTGCCCAAGCTGCCAACAAACCAGATTCTGATTCCTATTTTCATATGCCTGAAAATATGATCCTAAGAGAGCTTGCGAGCAATGAGTTTCATTTGCTTGAAACTTTGCATAACAAAGCATATAAATATCATCCAAATCAAATTAAAGATGTAACCTATTTCTCAAAGCTAAAAGAATTAAATCATCAGTTCTATGGGCTTTTTCAAAATGGACAATTACTTGTTTCCGCCATCATTGGCATTAACAAAGAAGAGGGTAATATGGAAATTGTAGATTTTGTAACACACCCAGATTACAGAGGCCAAAATCTATCATACTTCTTGGTGCAAGACATTAAGGAGAAAATGAAAAGTTTTGCATGCAAAACTATATATACCATGGTTAGATCTACATCTTACGGATTAAACATTACCTTTAGTAAGCACGGGTTCATTTTTGCCGGAACCTTGAAGAATAATTGCATGGTCAGAGATACTTTAGAAAGTATGAATGTCTGGTATTTTAAAGAGCCAGAACAAAGTAGACCGTAATCTTATTTAATTTAGATTTTTAAAATGTGCCGATGTGAATATGAACTATTCATATCGGCACATTTTATCTATTGTCTCATTTAATTACAATAATCCTTTGAAAACCCGTTATTTTATGCTTTATTTGAAAATCACAACTAAAAATTATCAAATTCACTAACGAGAGGTGCAAAAAATATGAAATTCATTCCTAACCTTTCTTATGACTGTGTAATATTTGGTTTTAATGGTAAGACATTAAAAATTTTAATTCTAGAATATCACAATACGGGCTTATTTGCACTTCCGGGGGGATTTATCAAAAAAGACCAGAGTTTAAAAGACGCCGTAAACAAAGGTGTAGAAGATAGAACGGGGCTTACAAACGTTTTTATGGATCAGTTTCAGGTTTTTGATAAACCCGATAGAGCCAATGTTTTTGATATGCGCCGCATCTTAGAAGGTAACAACAAAGACCTAGAAGAAAATAGTTGGATGCTAGAACGCTTTTTAACGGTAGGGCATTATGCGCTTATTAATTATGAAGATGTAGATCCAAAACCAGACCACCTTTCTGATAGTATTGGTTGGTATGACATTGATAATGTACCACAATTAATGATGGATCATAACGAAATTGTAGATAAAGCGCTTGAGGTACTTCGTAACAACATCAGTGAAAAATTAATAGGTATGAATTTACTACCTCAAAAATTTACGATGAAGCAATTACAACAAGTTTTTGAAGCCATTTTAGACCAGACGTTAAGACGCACAAGTTTTCAACGCAAAATGTTATCGTTAGACATCTTAGAACGACATGAGAAACTTTTTGAGGGCAAAGCGCATAAAGCTCCATACCTCTACAGCTTTAAACAATAAAACTAACACGCTCAATTAATACAACAACAATGAACAAATCAACATTAAACAACTTTTTAAAATGTACCGTTCTCGCAGCTTTTATGTTCGGCACATTGACCACCTACGCCCAAAAGAAATTTGGCGGTCTTGCACTTTACACGGTTAGAGACGATATGGGTACAAATGCAAAGGCTACGCTACAGGCAGTTTCAGATGCAGGTTATAAAAACATTGAAGCAGCCGGTTATGAAGATGGCAAGTATTATGGTATGACTCCTGCAGATTTTAAAGACTTATTAAAATCTTTAAAATTAAAACCTATCAGTACGCACCAAAGTGCAGTAACTCTTGACAATGCAGATAAAATGATGTCAGATGCCAAGACTGCAGGTTTTAAATATTTCGTAGTTCCAATTCCTCCAATGGGTATGTTTACCTTCAACCAAGAAGACAGAACTATGGGTATGACAGGCACTGTAGAAGACTTGGCAAAAATTTTAACCACACTTGGTGAAAAGGCAAATAAAGCAGGGTTAAAATTATTATACCACAATCATGATTTTGAATTCAAGAAGAATGCTGAAGGTATTGTACCAATAGACTATTTATTAGAAAATATAGACCCTAAATTATTGAACTTTCAGATGGATTTATTTTGGGTTACCAAAGCAGGTGCCAACCCTATTGCTTATTTCAACAAGTACCCAGGTCGTTTTAAAATATGGCATGTTAAAGATATGGACGAACAAGGTAGGTTTGCCCCGGTGGGTACAGGTTCTATAGGGTTTAAAAATATCTTGACGAACAAAGAGCTTTCTGGAATGAAGTACTATATGGTTGAGCAAGATATGACCTTTGACGGCTTAAAACCTTTAGACGCCATTAAAATTAGCCATGAAGGTATTAAAGAAATAGGTTTTAAATAATAATTAATACCAAACAACGGAGAATGCCCCGAAGAGATTTTTCTCTTTGGGGTTTTCTTTTTTTACAAACTACCATTAAACCTTTCTCCTTTAAAACAGTCATAACCGTTTATAAAAATATGTTCCTATTTTTGCTAGGCCAATGCCAATTTATAAATAATACAAAATGAGAATGACCACAAGTTTACGTATGAGAATTATTCACCGCTACCTAGGTTTCTTTTTAGCCGGTATCATGGCTATGTATGCCATTAGCGGAATTATCATGATTTACAGAAATACTGATTTTCTGAAAAGTGAAAAAATTATAGAACGTCAGTTACAACCAAATTTAAAAACTGCTGAACTTAGTGGTGCACTACGCATAAAAGGAGGTGTAAAACCCGAAAAGACCGAGGGCGACATTGTTTACTTTAAACAAGGCCAGTACAACACTGCTACAGGTATGGCTACTATAAAAAAGATGGAACTTCCTTTTATTTTAGATAAAATGGAACACCTTCATAAAGCAACAACGAATAGCCCCGTATATTTTCTGAATATATTTTTCGGACTCTCATTGCTGTTTTTCGTAGTCTCCTCTTTTTGGATGTTTATGCCAAAAACTACAGTGTTTAAAAAAGGTCTATATTTTTCATTAGGCGGCATAGTGTTGACTATTATACTACTATTCGTATAGCTTGAAAATATTTTCTAATACTAAAACCGCTCTTTCTAGCAACCAACAAAAACGCAATTCTCCCCTCCTGGGAGGGGATTAAGGGGTGGGTACTACGATGCAAAATGTTTAACTTCAAAACGCCATTCTCACCAATTTCAAAAACCAAGTAATCATTCAATCTTCCAACCTACAAACTACCCACCCCTAGCCCCTCCCAAGAGGGGAATAGATTGTGACTATAAAAAAATTTTTAGATAAAAAAAAGCGAAGTAACTGCTGTAAAACCCAATCCCCAAAACACCTGAAATTTCAAAACCAAATACGAAACCTCCCCTCCCGGGAGGGGATTGAGGGGTGGGTGCTATGGTGTACTAATTTCAATTACAAACGCCACTCTAACCAAATTCTAAAACCAAGTAATCATACACTATTCTGACTCACAAACTACCCACCCCTAGCCCTTCCAGAGTTAGGAATAGATTGTGACTATAAAAAATTTTTTTTAGATAAAAAAAAAAGCGAAGTAACTACTGTAAAACCCAATCCCCAAAACACCTGAAATTTCAAAACCAAAAATGAAAACCTCCCCTCCCGGGAGGGGATTGAGGGGTGGGTGATACGCTGATATAATATACTTTAGCTATATTCCATAAAATTTCTCTTATGAAAACAAAGCCTTCTTTAAACTATAAGTACACAATTGAAAATGTATTTATTTATACTCCAGTGGAGTTCAAAGGTTAAATCTTACGATGAGAAAAATCATTCCTTACAATCCAAAATTGGTTGAACTGGCTAAAAAGCTAAGGAACAATATGACCTTAGGTGAAATTGCGCTATGGCGAGAAATTAAAGGCAAAAAACTGGGTCAAAAATTTAGTAGACAGATTCCTATTGACCAATATATAGTAGATTTTTATTGTAAAGAACTTCAACTCGCCATAGAAGTAGATGGTAGTATTCACTTTAAAGAAGGACATGAAGAAAGAGATAAGAGAAGACAAGCACGCTTAGAATCTTTAGGCGTACATATGCTAAGGTTTTCAGATACCGACGTAAAGAATAACCTATCACATGTTATGGTAGAAATTAAAGAGTATATTGAAGAATTGGAACGAAGAGATACCCACAGCTAGCCTCTCAAAACAGCAAAAAGAATTCTGACTAAATTAATTTCCAACAACTTGCAAGAATATAAATAACTATGAAATTAAACTTATTATCATGTAATGCCCCAAGACCTGACAAACGAGCGATAGTGCAATGCATCTCCGAAATTTCGCCGAACATGAGTAATTCACTCGCTAGTGAACTTACAAGTATATTTAGAAGGCGATGCAGTAGATATTGACGTTGATGATAAAAACTCTGGTTCAGCTTTAAGGGCTTTGAGAAAACTTAGTATCGACTATGAAATCATAGAATAAAACACCCACCCCTAGCCCCTCCCAAGAGGGGAACAGATAGTGACTATAATTTAGCTTTTTAGATAAATAAGAAAAACTAGTAGTTCTAGAAACAGAAGCTCCCAACGAACTAAAAATTCGCAAATAGAAACGAAATCCTCCCCTCTTGGGAGGGGATTGAGGGGTGGGTGCTATGGTGCACAATGTTAAACTTCAAACGCCACTCTAACCAAATTTTAAAACCAAGTAATCATTCACTATTCTGACTCACAAATTACCCACCCCTAGCCCCTCCCAAGAGGGGAACAGATAGTGACTGTAATTTGATTCATAGATACATTTAAAGAAAGAGCAGTTGTAGAAACAGAAGTTCCCAACAAACCAAAAATTCACAACCAAAAATAAAATCCTCCCCTCCTCGGAGGGGATTAAGGGGTGGGTGCTACGATGCAATAATTTTAAATTACAAACGCCATTCTCACCAAATTCTAAAACCAGGTAATCATTCACTACTCTAACTCACAAATTACCCACCCCTAGCCCCTCCCAAGAGGGGAACAGACCGTGACTGTAATTTGATTCATAGATACATTTAAAGAAAGAGCAGTTGTAGAAACAGAAGTTCCCAACGAACCAAAAATTCGCAAATAAAAACGTAATTCTCCCCTCCTCGGAGGGGATTGAGGGGTGGGTTCTACGGTGTACAATGTTAAATTACAAACGCCACTCTAACCAAATTCTAAAACCACGTAATCATTCACTATCCTGACTCACAAACTACCCACCCCTAGCCCCTCCCGAGAGGGGAACAGATTGTGAGTATAAAAAATCTTTTTAGATAAAAAAAAGCGAAGTAACTACTATAAAACCTAATCCCCCAAAACACCTGAAATTTCAAAACCAAAAATGAAATCCTCACATCCTGAGAGGGGATTAAAGGGGGATCCGCTGGATAATAACAAACCCCATTTCTTCCATAAAAACAAGAACGTATACCACTTATTTTCACTACTTTCATCTAATATTATCCAGCTGAATAAATACCATTAAAATCAACCATTATTAAATGAAAAATCTCTTACTACTAGCACTACTTTTTACTTCTTCAATATCCATTCATGCCCAATCCAAATTGATTAAGGCAGATTCGTACTTAAATGTTAGAACTGGTAAATTAATCTCTCCAGCTAATCTTCTAATCGAAAACGGAACTATAAAATCCATCAACCCTAAGACATTGCCTAACGATGTAGAAACTGTAGACCTAACCGGTAAAATCTTACTGCCCGGTCTAATGGATATGCACGTGCATTTAGATGGCGATTTTAGAGGGAACTGGGACTATGTCTATAAAGAAAGTGCCAGTCAAGGTACTGTAAGGGCAATTGTGAATGCTGAAAAAACATTAATGGCCGGTTTCACCACCATAAGAAGTATAGGCCAGTTGCATATTACGCCAGAGCTTATAGATGTTGCAGTTTCCGAAGCTTCTGACAAAGGAATGATAAAAGCACCCAGAATCATTCCATCGGGACATATGATTTCTATTAATGGCGGGCATGGTGATATTTCGTTAGGGCTAGCCGAAGGGTTGGTTACCGTTGGGCCTAATGACGGCATCATCAATGGAAAATATGACGCCATTGAAGCGGTACGCTACCAAATTAAGCATGGGGCTAAATTCATTAAAATGCACGCTACTGCTGGTGTGCTATCTATGGAAGATGCTATTGGTGCACAACAATTAAGCAAAGAAGAAATGAAGACCATTGTAGATGAAGCTTCTAGACATCATATTAAAGTTGCCGCCCACGCACATGGTACAGAAGGCATTAAAGAGGCAATAAGAGCTGGTGTGTATTCTATTGAGCATGGATCTATTATCGATGATGAGGGTATTCAGTTAATGAAAGAAAATGGAGTGTATTTAGTTCCTACAAGGGGTCTAGCTACTATCATTGAACCTATGATAGACAAAATGGACCCCGTAATGGCCGGTAAAGCAAACTACGTAATGCCAATCGCCAAACAAAACCTTATAAAAGCTATCAAGGCAGATGTAAAAATTGCTTTTGGCACAGATACTCCTATAATCCCTCATGGTAAAAATGCAATTGAATTCGCTGCATTGATAGAATGTGGCATGAGTAATAAAGAAGCAATTAAAACAGCAACCACTAATAGTGCAGAAATGTTAGAACTTACCGATCGTGGTGAAGTAAAAGAAGGGTTACTGGCAGATATTATTGCAGTAGATACCAATCCTATAAATGACATCTCCACTTTAGAGAATGTAAAATTTGTGATGAAAGGCGGAGTCATTTATAAGAATGAAAAATAAAAATGCTTACTCATAAAATAATCAATCAAAAAACGAATTGCATGAAAACAGCGCAACCAATTTTAATCAGAACTATCGTTTTAAATTTATTCTTATTATTATTTACAGGGACTATGGCTTTCAGTCAAACGCAGGCTGAACAGATAGATGAGCTTCTAGAAGAATATCTATCTTTTGACAAATTCAATGGTTCTGCCCTAATTGCCAAAGATGGAAAGGTTATTTTAAAAAAGGGATATGGTATGGCAAATATGGAATGGGATATTCCCAATAGCCCTAATACCAAACACAGATTGGGTTCTGTAACCAAGCAATTTACCGCCATGCTTATATTGCAATTGGCAGAAGAAGGCAAATTAGATCTTCAGGCACCCATAACCACCTACTTACCTAATTACCCAAAAAAAAAAACGGAGACCAAATTACCACCCATCATTTATTGACCCACACTGCCGGCGTACCTAATTACACGGCATTCCCTAAATTTTTTGAAGAGGATAGTCGCAACCCTTATACCCCAGAAGAGTTTACCGAAAAGTTTCAAGATATGGAGCTGGAATTTACTCCCGGTGAAATGTTTAACTACAGTAATTCCGGTTATTTTTTATTGGGATTTCTAGTTGAAAAAATATCCGGTAAAACGTATGAAGAAATGCTAGAAGAGAAGATATTTCTTCCATTAGGAATGAAAGAATCGGGATTTGACCATCATTCTGCCATCCTAAAAAATAGAGCTACAGGTTATGAGAAAAATGGCAACGAGTTCATCAATTCTCCTTACTTAGATATGTCTATCCCATATGCGGCAGGTTCTCTTTATTCTACCGTTGAAGATTTATATCTGTGGGACCAAGCTTTATACACCAACAAATTGTTATCCCAAAAATATATGGATATGTATTTTAAACCGTTCATACCTGCATTTGGTAGTTTTCATTATGCCTACGGATGGATGGTTGGTAATGAAGCCATAGGTAACACAACCGATAGTATTGCGGTAATTTCCCATGGTGGTGGTATTAACGGATTCAATACACAAATTTCAAGGTCGCTCTCAGACAAGTCATTAATTGTGCTTTTAAATAATACAGGTGGTGCGCCCTTAGGTCAAATTACACAATCTATACTTGGTATTATAAACAATAAAAGTTATAACCACCTAAAAGCTCCATTAGCATCTAAACTTTTAAAGGTTATAGAAACGAAAGGTATAGATGAAGGAGTTGCATATTTTAAAAAGAATAAGGATAATAAAGATTTCGATGTCAATGAAAATGATATGAACAACGCGGGGTATCAACTATTGGGGTCTGACAAAACAAAAGAAGCTATTCAAGTTTTTAAACTGAACGTAGGTGCGTATCCAAAATCATCTAATGCATATGACAGTTATGCCGAAGCATTAATGATATCAGGTGATAATAAAGGAGCTATAGAGAATTACACAAAAGCGGTAGAACTGAACCCTGGCAATCAAAATGCGATAGATATGCTTACTAAATTAGGTGTTGACACCAGTAACTTAACAAAAGAGTTTGAAGTACCAGGAGCACTATTAGAAAGCTACGTAGGTGTTTATGAATTAATGCCCACTTTTAAAATTACAATTATCAAAGAAGGAAATCAATTGAAGGCACAAGCAACTGGGCAACCTATAATGGATATTCTCGCCAAATCGAACGATACTTTTTACATAAAAGAGGTAGGTGCTCAAATTCAGTTTATAAATGATGAAAATGGGAATATAGGAAGCTTGACCCTATTTCAAAACGGTCAGGAAATGAACGGTAAAAAGGTAGAGTAATGTGAGTTTAATATGTCTATTGTACTACCCACCCCTAGCCCCTCCCAAGAGGGGAACAGATAGTGATTGTTATTTAGCCTTTTAGATAAATAAGAAAAACTAGTAGTTCTAGAAACAGAAGCTCCCAACGAACAGAAAATTCGCAAATAAAAACGAAATCCTCCCCTCTTGAGAGGGGATTAAGGGGTGGGTGCTATGGTGTACAATGTTAAACATCAAACGCCACTGTAACCTAATTCCAATACCAAGTAATCATTCACTATTCCAACCCCAAAATACCCACCCCTAGCCCCTCCCAAGAGGGGAACAGATAGTGACTGTGATTAAACTTTTTAGAAACATAAGAAGAAATAGTAATTATAGAAACAAAAGCTCCCAACCAACCAAAAATTCGCAAATAAAAACGAAATCCTCCCCTCCTGGGAGGGGATTGAGGGGTGGGTGCTACGGTGTACTAATTTTAATTAAAAACGCAGCTCGGTATATTCTCTTTACACCTTTTTTATTTTTCTGACAGTATTACGGAAACCCGTAAGCAAATGAACTTTAAGCTTCTTTAATTTGTTAGCAGTAATAAAAATAAAAAATATGAAGTATAAAGTAGTACCCTTTGTAGCAGCTATAGAATTCAAAAATGGCACATCTGACCACGTAGCACAACAATTAGAAGCTTTAATAAACAAATACGCGTTAGAAGGTTGGAACTACATAAGACTTGAGGGAGTCTCTACATATGTCGGACCTGATAATGGATGTTTTGGTTTTGGTGGAAAACCCGGTTATTCAACAACAAAACAAATGGTTGTTTTTAGCAAATAAATGAAATACCTACTCATATTAATAATTAAAACTTACTGGATAATCATTCCAAAAAATAAGCGCAGAAAATGCATTTTCAATAAATCTTGCTCCAATCATGTTTATGATGAAACCATAGCACATGGTCTAATTATCGGATTAAAGGAATTGAATTTTAGAATTAAAAATTGTCAACCTGTATTTGATATTTTTAGAGATGATACAACTGGAAAAAGAAAAATGATCTTAAGAACAGGAATTATAGTCGACGAACATGAAATAGCTGAAAGATTAAAATAATTACATATCTGAATAAACCGACTACTACTGCCTAAGCATACGGAAACCCGTAAATAAACTTTAAACCATTCTTTTAAATTGAATACTAACTTTTATAAAAAATATCAACTATGATTACATTAGCAATAGGAGCACCACAAGTAATACTAATTCTTCTAGTTCCAGTAGCAGTTTTTTTTCTAGGCTATACTATGGGGAAAAAAGCTGGATATATAAAACGAGTTAAAGAATCTGAAAACCAAAAAATTGAATAAAACCAGTTAAAAACTAATTTTGAATTTGATGTGAAATCACTCCTAACCAAAAACGAAATTCTCCCCTCTTGGGAGGGGATTGAGGGGTGGGTGCTACGGTGCACTAATTTTAATTACAAACCCAGCTCGTTTTATTCTCTTTACACCTCTTTTATTTTTCTGACAGTTTTACGGAAACCCGTAAGAAAATATACCGTAAACTTCTTTATATTGCAGTACCAAGCAAAGTACTCTCCCCTACCACTTTAGCTGAAATATTGCACATATACCATACTATTTACGAATATGTGTAATTGTGCACAAACACAATTGTTGTGCATAATGACGAAACTGAACTCTTAATGACAGAAGAACAGATAAAAGAAAAACTTTCAAATGCTTTTGTAGCTGTTGTAGCCAACTACAATGGTTACAAATTGCAGGTTCCTGATGATACAGGTGGAGTTGACTTTTCTGTTACTTATGACAAAATTTTAACTAGAAATGGTAAAACAAGACATATTCATTCAGGACAATATGTTGAGTTACAGCTTAAATCTACTGAAGAACATAGAATTATTTTTGAAGATGACCATTTGAAATATGATTTAGAAGCTAAAACATATAACGACTTAATAGAAAGATTTAACGATGGAAATGCACCACTTGTTTTAATTTTAGCTATACTACCAGATAACAAAAACCAATGGGCTGAAATTGGAGAAATAAATTTAAATATGAATCAGCGTGTTTACTATTTTTACCCACAGGTAGGAATGGTACAAACACAAAATCAAAATACCATAAGAATAAATATTCCGTTTGAAAATAAAATTGGAATGGACTTTTTTCAAACCTTATTTGCGGAACATTACGGATGATAACAAACACGAAAATAATATCATACATTACGAATCGGGAATGGATTCTAAATAAAGAAACTGACAAGTTTCAATTTTTTCGTGCACCTAATTCTTTGGGATTTGAAGAGGAATATTTACTTCCAATACCAAAAAACCCTGAAAGTTCTGATTATACAAAGTTTTTAAAAAATACTTTAAATCTTTTAGCAGACATTTATGAAATTTCTATCGAAGAACTTGAAGTTATAATTGAAGAAGATAATGCAATTTTATCTATTAGAATTCACGATAATCAAACTGAAGACGGAAAAATTGGATTTAAGAGGTTTGAGGAATTAATTGAAGGTTTAAAAGATTTATTAGTTGACACAGCTTCATTTGTTATGAATCCTGACATTCAGATTAATTCAAAACCAGCAGAAGCATATAGATATTTGAACTATTGTAAGTTTCTTCAAACGGAAGTAGGAAGCTTTATTGCTAAAATAGAACTGCCTTCGGATGAAATTATAAGAGAACCACAATTGTTTGATGCACCGATTATTGCAAATCAAATAAACACCAAATTAAAATCTGTCCTTTCTTATGTTCAGAATTCCGTTTTTAACTCTAACGGACAATTTGATGAAAATCATCTAGAAGAAAATCAAGAAAATATCAATCTCAATCTATTAAAGGATATTGAAAAGATTTATGATAAAACTGAAAGTAGAAATATTGAATTCTATTTTAGTGATATCCAAGATTCTGTAAAAATAAATACAGAAAATATCTATAATGATAATCTTATAAAACTTACAAACTTAATAGAAAGTATTAATGAAAGTTTAAGTGAAGAAAATCAAAGAACTTTAGTCGGTCGAATTATTACTTTAAAGTCTGCTGACCCAGAAGGAGAAAGAAATGAAATTACATTTGGTAGTCTTTTAGACAATATGCCAATTAAAGTAAAAGCTAGCTTAAGTAGAGAAAATTATCAAGAAGCTGTTGATGCACACAAGGATAAAAGAAATATTCAAATAACAGGCGTCTTGAAAAAACTGAAAACTATGTACAAGTTTATTGAAGTACAAGAATTTCAAATTCCGGAATAAAAATCACTATGCACAAAACCGTGTATAATTTATTGCTATTTCTAGCCTACTTACGGAAATCCTTTTTAATGTTTTGTTCGATTTGACTTGCTAAATTAGGTGCTTAAAATTCGTAATAAACCTTATACAACAACATCATGTAAAATTAAAAAGTGTATATTAACAAACCATGAGACAATCAACCATAACAGCCCTATTTTTATTTTCTTTTCTATCTCTTTTTTCTCAAAATAACCTAGAAGACTATGTAAAAGAAGGTATTGAACACCATGATAATGGAGATTATGACAATGCCATTGCTTCTTATTCTAAAGCGCTTGATGTAGACCCAAAATCTACTCTGGCCCATTATGAAATGTCTTTGAGCTACTTCTCAAAAGGGAATTATGAAGAAGCTGTCAAGTACTCAGATTTTGTTCTAAAGCAAAATGAAGATTATTTGTTAGAAGCCACTCTAACAAAAGGATCATCTTTAGATATGTTAGGTAAAACAAAAGAGTCAATCAAGCTTTTTGAAAAAGCAATCAAACAAAAACGTATCCATTATTTGCTTCATTTTAATTTAGGTATAAACTACTACAAGCTTAATGATTTAGATAAAGCAGAAGAGCAACTACTTAAGGCAATTGAACTAAATCCTAATCATTCAAGTAGTCATTTGATACTCTCATACATTCATAATCAAAAAGGTAATACGGTTCAAACCTTACTAGCATCACATTATTTTCTATTTCTAGAACCAGATAGTGAAAGGTCAAAAATTGCATATCAAAATTTGCAAAATAATTTTGGTGGCAATGTTACTAAAGATCCAGAAAAACCAAATAATATTAATATTCTACTGTCCATAAACAATGACAAACAGTTTGGTGCGGCAGAATTAATGATTTCTATGTTAGAAGCTTCAAAATCTCTTGAAGAAAATAAAGACAAAACAAAGGATGAAATGTTTATTAAAAATACAGAATCATTCTTTAAAATATTAGGTGAATTAAAGGAGGACAATAATAAAAAAGTTTGGTGGAAATTCTACATCCCCTTCTTTTATGATCTAGCTAAAAGTGATCATTTAGAAACATATTGCAATTACATAAGCCAAATCGAAAACGAAGAGGCCTTAAAATGGTTAGCCGTAAACAATGATAAATTAGT
The DNA here is from genome assembly GCF_029350975.1 of Maribacter zhoushanensis. Taxonomy (GTDB): domain Bacteria; phylum Bacteroidota; class Bacteroidia; order Flavobacteriales; family Flavobacteriaceae; genus Maribacter; species Maribacter zhoushanensis. The sequence continues at coordinate 503,335 of NZ_JARKMR010000003.1, read as the reverse complement.
AGCGTTTGATCAATGGTTGAGAAGAGAGCAATAGCATCTTATTGAAAACAGCTTTTTCTTTATATTAATTACATATATAGAATAGGCTGCAAGTATTAAGTTCAAAATGAAACCTTAACTGTAGTATTCCCAAGAATTTTCATTTTAAACTAGTTATCAAAATTTAACTGCATGAAAAACCATAAACTACTAAACATTATCTCAATCATACTATCTATTACTGGACTAGCGCTGGCAATTTATGGACGAGAAAGCGAAGGTAAATCTGGTGATTTGACATTTTATGGAATGCTATTATTAGTAGCTGCACTACTTTTTTCTGCTGTAAGCACATATCTAAGAAAAAAGAAAGCATAAAAAATGAATGCTTAACTTCATTAGCATCAAATATTAAGTATTGCTATAAAAATCTATTACTACTGAACTATTATGAGACAATTTGCAATAACTACGATTTTCCTATTTTCATTCCTTTTAGTTTTTTCACAAAATATTAAAACCAATACCACACCAGCTCTACTCATTGGTCAAGGAGATCAACTACCAAGAATAAAAAAAGAACTTGCAGCGGGCAATTCTGATTTGGTTGCCGCCTTAAAAATAATCGTTGAAAAAGCCGATGCTGCACTTGAACAACCCATTGTTAATGTTGTTACTAAAGGTGCATTACCACCTAGTGGCGATGCACACGACTACTTTAGCTATAGCCCTTATTGGTGGCCAGATGCTGAAAATCCCGATGGTCCGTACATTTGGCGTGACGGGGTTACAAATCCTGATCGCCGCACTTCTGATGTTTCTAGACTTGAGGCTATGGGCAGAGCGGTTAGTTCGTTGGTTCCTGCTTGGTACTTTACGGGAGATGAACGTTATGCAGAACGTGCCGTGCAGCAAATTCGTATCTGGTATCTTGACCCTGAAACTAGAATGAACCCTAATTTCCGTTTCGGTCAAAAGCGCCGTGGTCATGATTATAATAGTAGTGGAGGTATTCTAGAATCTAATAGAATGGACTGGGTCGTTGATTGCGCAATTCTACTTGAAGACTATTCTGGCTGGACAGAAAAAGACCAAAAAAACCTACGCAGTTGGTTTGGTGAACTAGCCACTTGGATGGTGGAAAGTCCGGAAGGTATAGAGGAGGCTATGCAGCCCAACAACCATGGTGCTTGGTATAATTATCATTTAATTCTCTATTCGCTCTATGGTGAAAAACCCGAAATTGCACGCAATCATCTAGACCTTATGCCCGCACGTATTTTTGGGCAGGTCTTCATTGATGGTCGCCAGCCGCAAGAACTTATCCGCACCAATGCATTAAGCTATAGTATTTATGGTGCACGTGCGCTAGTGGGTGTTGCCCGCCTTGGTCGTCATCTTGATGTTGAGCTATTTGCTTATCGTAGTACTGAAGGACGAAGTATACGACTTGCTATAGATTACATAACGCCATTTATTCTAGGTGAAGAAGAATGGCCAGGTGAACAAGTTAAACCTGTCAGCACCAGTAGAGCCAACGAGTTGTATTGGAATGCCGCCCTCGGATTTCAGGAGCGTGAGTTTGCCAATATTCCAAATAAACTTCCGGGAGATGCATTGCCATCACCCATTATTCAATTACTTGACCCATTACCCAAAGGCTGGTAAATTAGTTATTCATCAATCAAAAAAATCAAATGAAAAAACGCTTTATTTTCACCTATTTCATCTTAATGACAATTACCCCTCTTTTAGCGCAGGAGGATAAATTTTTATCGGATTTTATAGAGCGATTAGAGAACTCTAATAAGTACTTACAATTAGTTGCCGAAATGATGCCAGAAGAGCATTATGATTATAAGGTTACGCCCGAGTCTTTAAGCTTTTCTGAAAATTTAATGCACATTGGTTTTGCGCTAGACTGGCATAGTCAGTCGCTCATAGGTGGTCGTGAGGCACGAGTGTACCAAACGGACACTGTTTTTAAACCTGCGAATAAAACAAAAGCTGAAATGATGGCACAAATAGACCAAACATTCACTGAAGCCATTAAATTACTACAGGAATTTGACCCCAAAGAATTAGATAATCATTTAGATTATTTTGGTCTGGAGCGTTCTAAACGGCAAATATGCATGCTTTTAGCAGACCACATTACACACCATAGAGGGCAAATGTTAGTTGCCTTACGCCTTAACGGACTTACGCCACCACGTTATGTACTATTTCAATAAATAGCCTATAAAAACTACTCCTGCTTCTTCTTGTCGTTTTTCATTAAACTATATACCACAAGTACTAGCCCAAGACAAACCGCCGCAAAAATGGCAATCAAAATAACACCGTACCCCCAGTTAACCAAAGGAAGATTTAATAACGTCATAAGTTGGTCATTTAATTTGATGTAAAAATAAATTCTAACGGCTTTTTATTCTATGACAATTGTCAGTTCGCAGAAATAGTCAAGCATATTTTATATAGTGATTATCGCTCAAAGATTGTTTGCCATATTTGGGTTCTGTATTTTTATAGTTACAAATGAAATTTGAAAATGGTAGATAAGATTAAATGCCCCAATTGTGCTCATGAGTTTGATGTTGAAGAGGCACTTTCTGGTAAAATGCAAGCGCATTTTAAGGCTGAATATGAACGTAAGGTAGCTGAGCAGGCAGAAATATTCAATAAGGAACGTAGAAAACTTGAAGTTGAGGTAGAAGAATTTGAGAAGAAGAAAGAAAAGGAGAACGAACTTTTTAAAGAGAAGCTAGCGCAACGTATTGCCAAAGAATCTGAAAAAATACAAAAGCAGACTAACGAATCTTTTGAGCAACAGCTACGTGCCCTACAACAGGAGAACGAAAAAAAGAAAGAGGAAAACAGAACCTTGCGCGCACAAGAAATAGACCTTTTAAAACGTGAGAACGAATTAAAAGAAAAAGCTGAAGAGCTTAAAATGAACGTGCAAAAAGAGTTGTTGGAGAAACAATCTGTCATTGAAGAAAAGGCAAAGGCAAAAGAGCGTGAGGCTATGGCCTTAAAAGAAAAAGAATACCAAAAGCAACTTGACGACCAAAAGAAGTTGATTGATGAAATGAAACGCAAGGCAGAACAGGGTTCTATGCAAATGCAGGGCGAAATACAAGAATTGGCTCTTGAAGAATTGTTACGTAACACCTACCCTTTTGATAATATTGATGAGGTTGGCAAGGGTATTCGTGGTGCAGATTGTATACAAACGGTAATCAACTCTCTTCAGCAGACTTGTGGTTCTATCGTTTATGAAAGTAAGCGTACCAAAAACTTCTCTAACGATTGGATCAATAAACTTAAGCAAGACCAGATTAATTGCAAGGCTGATATTGCAGTAATTGTAACGGAGACTTTTCCGTCAGATATGGATCGCTTTGGTGAGAAAAATGGCGTGTGGATCTGCGGATTCAATGAGGTAAAAAGTGTATCTCTCGTTCTTCGTGAACTACTTTTAAAAACACAATCTATAAAATCATCTGACGAAAACAAAGGCGATAAGATGGAGCTGCTCTATTCTTACCTAACCAGTAACGAGTTTGTACAAAATATCAATAGAATTATAGAAAATTATGATTCTATGATTAAGCAATTGAATTACGAAAAGAAAGCGGCTTACAAGAATTTTGCAGTTCGCGAGAAGCAAATTTGGGGTGTTCAAGAAAATATAAACGTGCTCTTTGGATCCATTAAGGGGATTGCGGGTAACGCCTTATCTACTTCGACTATTCTTGATTTACCGGATGCGGAGATTGATGATTAGTCAGTTAGTTAGTGAACTAGTTTGCTAGTGGGTTAGAGGATTTTTGCTGCGTGATATGCGCTAAACGCTTTTGGTTTTTGAATTAAGCCATGTAATCATTTTTTCGAATCTGAAAGAAACAATTATTAGGTAGATACAACCAATGAAGCTTCCGATATTACTGCTTGATGCATCTTTAAAATAAAAGACATTTAAAAGTGTTGCCACTAAACCTAATATTCCAATAAGGAGTAAAAAATGTTTCAAGTATTTCATAGTAATGATTTTAAGTTCGTTTGACTTTTTTAGGCATTTTGAACCAAATTGACAGCCAAATCCATCTATATGTTGCATTTTTATGCCAATTGTTACATGTTTTAGCAAAAAATTAAAAAGAGTACTTTATGAAATTGACGATTAATTTACTTGTTTTTCTACTTCTAATCTTTACCTTCTCGTGTAAACAAAAAAAGCAACTGCCAGATAATGAAGTTTCAAAAATGTGGTCTCAATTCCTGAATATCTTAGAGACCCATGATACCTTGGCTTTTAAAAAAGCATCCTACAAAACAATACGCTGCTATGACTGTTTAGAAAATACACCATTTGAAGCTGAGCAAATGAGCATTTTAAGAGAACAAGATTCGCTTTGGTACGACAAAATTTATGATGACCTCATCAACATTCCTACAGATAGTTTTATAGCCAATGATTACAATATCCTATTTAATCAGGAATTCATTAAAATCCTTCAGAAAAATGAAACTATAATAATAAAAGATGAAAGCAATGACAGCATCTTTGCCCATATCCTGGTAACGACTACACCGCCTACATTAGAATTTGAAGGTAGTCAACACAGTTTTACTTTCTTTAAGGATAAAAATGGTCAATGGAAATTTAATGAAATCAGTACCATACCATAACTACTATAGTACTAGGCTCCCACCCAATTTTTAAAATCTGATGCCTTTGCCTTACTTACCACAATGCGTTCATTACACGGTGGATGAACATCTACCAATAACTTACTATTAAAATGGAATTTAATAGCGGTAATAGCTTCTCTACGCACAATGAACTGTCTATTGGCCCTGTAGAATAGCTGAGGATCCAAAGCGTCTTCTATATCTTCTAATTTTATGTCTAACACATAAGAACGCTCTTGTACCGTTACAGCTTTAACAAGCCCAGTATCTATATAAAAATAGGCAATATCGGCAGTTTTAATAGGTAACAACTGATCACCAACACCTACCAAAAACGTTTGCTTATAATTTGTAGATTTATTCTGAATTAAATGTAGCAGACTTTGCATTTGTTGCTCGTCTATTCCGTTACGTTGGTTCTGTGACGTAAAGCGCTCTAATGCACTTGAAAGCTCTTCTTGATCAATTGGTTTTAGTAGATAATCAATACTGTTTACCTTAAATGCCTTTAATGCATATTGGTCATAGGCAGTAGTAAATATGATAGGTATATCAATTTCTACCTGGTCAAAAATCTCAAATGAAATACCGTCTGCCAAATGAATATCCATAAATACCAAAACACCCTCATGCGGATTTGAAAAATAGTCTACAGTAGCCTTTACGGTGTCCAATACCACAATGACCTCAATTGTAGGGTTGATTTTCGTCAATAAATAAGAAAGGTTATCACTTGCAGCAAGTTCATCTTCAACCAATATTACTTTCATGCCACTTCTTTTAAAGGTAGTTCTACTTTAAATATATCATTATCAGTACTTACCAAAACTTCTTTTTTCAATAAAAGTAAATACCTTTTTTTAAGGTTATACAACCCTGTCCCCATGCCTTCTGCCAATGTACTTCTGGTACGAATAGGGTTTTCTACAATTAATGAATCTCCGCTAGCATATACCTTTACGGTCAATGGGTTGGTAGATGATATTTCATTATGCTTTACAGAATTCTCAACTAAAGACTGCAAAGCCAATGGTGGTATTTTACGATCAAAAAAACTATCGGTTATATCTACCTGTATTTCTATACGGTCTCTATACCGCGTTTTCATTAAAAAAATATAACTCTCCAAAAATTTTAATTCATCTTTTACCGGCACCAAGTTAGTTTCGCCACTCTGCAAAATATAGCGGTACATATAAGAAAGCTTGTTTACGAACTTTGTGGCATTTTCATTTTCACGAATTAATGAAGATAAAGAATTAAGTGAATTGAACAGGAAATGTGGATCGATCTGGTTCTTTAATGCCGCCAACTCATTCTCTAGATTCTGCTGTTTTAACTGTTCGTTCTCAATTCTACTTTCTTGCTTATCAGTACTTACCCTTAATAAACGTGCTATAAAAAATAAAACTATTGATAAGTTGATGAAGGTAAAATTGACCCAGCCCGTTTCATTAGATTTCAGCGACCTACCACTTATTAAAGGATAGCAAATTTTAAATATTTTAACCACAGAGATTGCCAACACTATATTGATGATCAGTATTACGATCCATTTTAAAAGTGGCGACCATTTATATTCGTCGTAATCAATATTGGCGTTTAACTGAATTACGGACCATGAATAGCAAAAGAAAAACAGGTAACGATACATAAAATCGACCACCCAAGACATAGAGAAATTTAAATTACCCTCCATTATACCATTGTATAAATAGATGGTTTTTGGTAACGACACCAGAATTCCAATTAGAAGAGCGGTCTTAATTACTTCGCCCTGCTTTACTTTTGTTATTGCCATTTAACTTAATTCTATTGGTGCTACATAAATATACCGTAATAAACCTATGCAACATTACCCACAAAGATATTACGCAACATGGCAAATTAATAGTATAAATAGCCCAAACGTCTATAATACCATGTAAAACAACCTTAGAGAATTCTGAAATTTTAATGTAGGGTGCAAACGCATTGAAAAATGAAAAGAAACAACGATTAATAATTACAAACGCATGAAAACAGATACATAGGAACGGATCGTTTATGTACTTCAAAATCTGATACTTGTTATTCAGTGAACCAATCTCGTACAGTTTCTTCCGCTAATTTGTTGTTAGGCGTAAAGGCATTGTTATGTTCGCCACGATATTCTATATAGCTAGGAAATTTCCACCATAAAATACCTTGACACCAAGGTTCATCTTTAATGCCTTCAAAGATAATTTCATAAGACCTACGCTGTGCCTCTTCATTTATAGTATCGTCTGCCTCTGCATGCGGGTTTTTCCAAGGAGTATCTACACTTCTAAAGCCTATTTCCGTAAAAATGATAGGCTTTTTAAACTTGTCATATACCTTTTTAATCTTTGTTTTTACCGTATCAAATTGGAGACTTAACTCCTCATCTGTAGGATTGTCTTTTTTACTCAACGGATAGTAAGAATTCAATCCTATAAAATCTAAATCGTCCCAAAATTCTAATTTCTCAAATTCAGTGCCCCAATTGGCGGCATAGGTAATTTGCCCAGAATACAATGCTCTAGTCTTCTTTATCATCGCACGCCAAGCATCGGGTTGGGACAATGTTGCTTTGGTAAACTCCACACCTATACACAAAGCATCCATATCATGAATTTCTGCCAAGAATGCGTAGTGGCGAATCCATCGATAATAATAATCATGAAATTTATCCCATTGGGCATCCGTAGGCATATCTATACCACCAGGCCAGCTACCACCTACATAAATTTGAGGTTTCAGCAGGGTATACATGCCCATATCACTAGCCATTGAAACAGCATGTACTACAGCATCATCATTCTCACTACCAGCATTATCACTAAAATGTAATGGTTTTGGTGTATTGATATCATTAATACCCGTATACGGTACTATTGCCATTGCATTACTACCCATATTCTTTTGCTTCAACAAAGATTCCGTTGCTTTTTTGGAACCGTAGCCATTATAAATACTATATCCTTCATGTGCAAAATTGAAGCCTTTTACATAGGGTAATTTTTTCTTTTGTGTTCTTTTCTTAGGATATTCAGTAGGTAATTCCGCCAAATACTTCTGCCACTTAATTTCAAGAGCTCTTTCTTCTTGCTGCGTTAACGATAACTTATTATATCGTATTAGATAAACATCTTTGTCCCATGTTTTTATTAAAAAGTCTGTAAACGCACCTGCCATACAATCTCGTATTAACGAAGATTCCATCTCTAAAAAAGAGTTACTTAAAAGCTCTGCCACCGTAAAGGTATTCTCAGATTCTACCAATCTTGCAGCCCAATACTTGTAGCCTTTCATTTGCCAGGTATCGGTAAAATAAATTGGCAATCCTAATGTGATGATATTCTTATTACTCTCCCCAATCAGGTGGTGCAATAACAAGGCATTATCTCTACCAATATTATTATTCGCATAGATTTTATTGACTATGGTGTGAACAGAATTTGTAATGGTGTCATACGTAGAATGATCGGTATTGCCCGTCATTAAACCTTTTTCTTCTGTACAAGTATAAAAATTATAGGTGATTTTAGGCACGCTTTTTTTACCTACAAAATTGACAATCTTCGCTTTTGATTTGGTCACCGCAGCCTGCCAAGCAGGAACATCTATTTCTTGAATGGCTTTTTGGTGATCTATAAACTTAACGTCATCAGTATCTAGCAACACCCGGGTACCTGTGGCAAAATTAAAAAAGGTGGATCCTTCAATACCCCAGTTTACATTAAAATCTCCCATGACCAATCGCTCATTATTCTCATACACCTCGTACTCTAAATTCTGACGGTAAAATAACTGACCTTGATCCAACACTTTTTTAGCAAATAGGGAAAATACTTCTTGCGCATCTGTACCTGTCAAAAAACTAAAAGGGACTTTAGGATCCTTGGGATTAGGGTAAAAACAAACTCCTAAAATAGAATTATTATTAGGTATATCTTTGGCTCCAATTTTAATTTCTGACGGTGATACCTTAAAAGGCGTATTCCCCATATATTCTTTTATCAGCGGATTCTCATCTACAGAACCCACTAAATATAGAATTGAATTTTTCAATGATTCTGCCGTAACTTCATCAACGCTTTTGTAACTCACCTTGGCACTGCGCCATGAACGCGTTACTTCTAGTAAAGAAAGTTCATGGAGTATGTTCTTGTATTGCTGCTGCAACGCCGTGTCTTTTGCCCCGTAGACAACCAATATTTCCCGCTTATCAAAAAAACTTCTACGCAGGTCTCTTCGCGTAGCGATGGTATCTAACGTTGTAGGCATTATCTCATTTTCTGCCGTTGGCAAGTATTTTACACCGGCAAAACCGACAATACCACCAATAACAAATAAAGCAACTACGAGATATTTCTTCTTCATAAATTCAGCAATAGACAAACTCTTGTTTAAGATAACAAAACTGCAAAACCTATATTGGTTTACGGTGTTATTTAACTTTTAATAAGGAGTTTGTGGCGTGTTCCAAACTTGTTCTCGATACATTTTCAAAATACGCCATGCTCCTTTTAAAAACACCTGAACCGACAATTTGTTTCCGATTCAGCTTTTCTTTCATGTATATCTTAAATGTCACTTCGAGTGAATTTCAAGGAACGAAGAAATTTGTATCGAGAAAATCGCATGTTCCAGACCTGTTCTCTCTGCCCGCCTACCGGTAGACAGGTATTTTCTTGCAGAAAACACCTGAACCGACAATACGTTTTGCTTGAACATATAAGTTTAAAATCGAATAAAATATCATCCGTAAAATCTACTAATGCCCATTTGTGATAGAAAGCCATTTGTACCTTAACTTTGTACTATCAAATAGTCATTACAACATGAAATTTTTTTTATTCTTTACACTGACCTTACTTTCTATCTTGACCGTTGTTGCACAAGGTAACACAACTATACCTCTGGAAAAATATACGGAACTAAGAGTGTATGACAGAATCAGTGTTACCCTTGTAAAAGGAGAGGAAAATAAAATTGAAATAGCCACTGCCGATAAGAAAGAACTTAGTATTACAGAAAATGATGGCAGATTAAGATTAAAAATGTGCTCTGGTGAATCTGTGTTAAACACGATTTTAAATCTTAAACTTTATTATACAGAAGCACTATCTGTCATAGATGCGAACAAAAATTCTAGAATTATTTCTACAGGATTGGTCATTGGTACCGATTTAGAAATAGAAGCCCAGGATGCCAGTACCATCACCTTAAATATTGCGTATAACAATGTATCGTCTAAAAGTGTTAGTGGTAGTGAAATAAAGCTATCTGGCACTAGCAGTGATCAAGAAGTGATGATCAATACCGGTGGTAAACTTTTAAATAAAGGTTTAAAAACAAAAAATAGTACCGTAATCGTTCTCTCTGGTGGTAGCGCTGAAGTTTATGCCAGTGAATCTGTCATTGCCAAAGTAAAAGCCGGCGGCACCATTAATATTTACGGCAACCCCAAATCTGTGGATAAGGATGATACGTTTGGTGGTAAAATTGCAATACTAGAATAGCTACTGTTCTATACTCTGAACATCAAAACCTATGAGTTCATTATCCTGAAATTGCGGCGTCACCTCAATTGGGTTACAGCAAACTTCACAATCTTCTACATAAGTCTGTTGTGAAACGGAAGGATCAAGTAACATAGAAACTTGTTCCCAGCAATACGGACATTGAAAATAGTGCTCATACATAGCAACTGATTATGCTTTCAATTCTTTAGCTAGCTCCTTCAAAGTTAAGGACTGTATTAAATTACCGCCATTGGATGTAAAAATAGTATCATGACCCAATTTCAAAGCGAGAATATCTTCATCAGCATCTAAATGAATGTCTGACGGATTTACTTTAATCTCCTCTAACTTTACATCAAAACGTTTTTTCAAAGTTACAGAGCCATTGATTTTACTTAATTCAAAACCGTAGAAATCAAACAAACGTTGCAAGCCGCTGAAAAAGCTAAATCCTATATAAATTAAAGCCGCCATTGCAAACTTATATGCTAAGGTAAATACATCTAGCTCATCTCCATTTATAAAAGTATATACCAAGTTGATACAACCATAAATACCTAGCATAAATACCAATAGACCTACTATTACAGCCAATACATCTGTAAGTAATGCTTTTGTGGTTCTGGTCACTACCAAACCTTCCGCAGTTTTATCTGCTCTAAAGCCGAAATCCTTTAAATAATCAAGGTTATTTATTTCAGCACGCTTATGGGCAATGGTATTTTCCAATTCACTTAAATCTACAACAACAGCACGTTTCTCTAACTCTTCATGTAAACTTAACTGCGCTTCAAAAGTGAGTAATGAATGTTGATCCATTATCTCTATGAGCTCGCTATTTGTTCTATCGCTATACATTTTTTCCCTAATTAATTTACTCGATCATTCGAGGTTAAAACTTCAAGCTTTACTTATAGTTCTATATTCAGTAATTGTCCCGTAAGTTGCAGTAATTGAAGCTCCGCCAATTTTGCATCATACTTAGCCAAATTCTTATTGGTCTGGGCATTCAATAAATTAATCTGTGCCTGTCTAAACTCTAACGATGTTATACTACCCAATTGAAACTGCTCTTTTGAACGCTCAAAATTGTTTTGGTTGGTAAATACGTTCTGTTCTTGAATTTGATATATTTTCAGCAAATTCTCGTACAATGCCATAGCATTCTGCATATCTCTACTAACTTCTAACTCTACCTGCTTGCGCAATAATTCTTGATTGGCATAGGTAATCTTAGCATTCTTAACACTAACCGTAGTACTACCACCATCAAACAAGTTCCACGTAAGACTTGCACCTAAAGAATAGTTGCCTACATTAGAATTGGTACCTGGAAAAACCGCTCCTGTTAAGAAAGCCGATGGTGCATTTTGGTTTCGGTTCCAACCATAAGAACCCGTTAAACCTATCGTTGGCAAATAACCAGACTTACTCACCTTGATATCATATGAATTGATATTCAAATTAGTTTCGGTCTGTAACACCGCTACGTTATTGGCAATTGCCTTATCCATAAATTCCATAATCTGAAACTTTGGTATAAAAACAATGGTTGTATCTACTTCATATTGCGCACTTAAATCTTGATTTAGCACCACATTTAAATCGCGCTTTGCATTTGCCAATTGCTGTTCTGTATTCAAGAGATTAATGCTATCATTGGTCATATCTACTTGAGCGTTCAAGATATCCAACTTCGTATTTTGACCATATTCAAAGGAATACTCTGATCTGGTAATTCTATCCCTAGAAATTTCCAATGCCTGCTTTTGTACGTTTTTATTCTCCGTTAGTCTAGCAATTTCAAAATATACCGTAAACATTTGGATCATGGTATTTTCTATAGTCTCACGGGCCTGTAATGTACTTAACTGGTACTGTTCTTTTAGCCTTTTGTAATTATAGAACCTGCCCATACCATCAAACAACGTATAGTTTAAGTTTAATGCCGTACTATATCTTTGGCTTTCCGCGCCGTCTATAGAAATATCATCCCTTTCAGTACCGTCTTCATTAAATTGCCCCGGAAACTCAGTAGTTGTATTGTTATTGTTGTATGTAGCACTTGCCGTACCAGTTAAAGTTGGTAAATATCCAGAATTTAAAATGCTGGCATTATTTTCTGCAATATCAACTTGACCATTAGCTATCACTATTCCATAATTACTCTCTAAAGCCCTTACAACAGCTTCTTCTTTTGAGAGGGTTTTCTCTTGTGCGAAAATTGCACAAACTGGGAGAAATGCCAATAATATGATGAATCTTACTTTACTCATTATAACTTATCTATATTCTTATATGGATGTGAACCACCTTCTATTTGCTCTTGATGTTCGCTACCTTCAATAGCTTCTTGCGTATGACCTTCTAAATGATCGGCATCTTTTCTTTCCTTAATAGCCCTTTCTACTTCTTCCTTAGTAATCTTATGACCCGAAGCGAAAGATAAATTCTGTGCTTTTAAGTTGTTACTGAACGACAAGAACAACGGTAACATTAACAGAGTAAGTACCGTGGCTATACCAATACCATAAGCAATAGAAATAGCCATTGGTTTTAAGAACTGTGCCTGTCTACTGGTCTCTAACATTAAAGGAGCCAAACCTGCGATAGTAGTTATCGACGTTAAGAAAATAGCTCTAAACCTTGATTTTCCTGCTTCAAAAATGGCATTATCAAAGGTCATACCTTCACGCAAATTAGAATTGAATTTACCAATAAGCACCAGACCATCATTCACCATAATACCGATCAATGCAATAATACCTAATATGGAAAGTACGTTGATAGGAAAATCATGAACCCAGTGACCCCAAGCCACCGCCGTGAAGCTAAACGGTACTAATAACAATAGCATTAATGGCTGACTGAAACTTCTAAATGTAAAGGCAATGGTGATGTATATCAATAGAATTACCGTAAAACCAACCAACTTCAACGAGCCTGTTAATTTCTCTAGCTCCCTATTTTGACCTTCATATGATGCACTTACCGTTGGATACTTTGATTGTATCTCTGGCATGTGAACATTCTGAATTTCTGTCATAATCTCTGTTGGACTATCCTTAACGTCTTTCATATCTGCAGACACCTGAATTTCACGTCTACCTTCTAAACGATTGATAGCAACATCTCCACGTTCAATAGTATAATCTGCAATTTCACTCAACGGAACTCTTTCACCAGTAGGCGTAATAATTCGCATATCATCTAAATTAGAAATCGATGAGCGCTCATTTCTGTCATAACGTACCCAAACCCTAATCTCATCTTGCGATCTTTGAAAACGCTGTGCCTGTACGCCAAAGAAACCTGCACGTACCTGTGTCATTAATGTTTGTAGATCCAACCCTAATAGATAGGCATTCTCTTTTAACGTTAGTCTGATTTCTTTAATACCTGCCGGGTCATTATCAGAAATATCTTTTAACCTCGGGTTTTTAGTCAATATACCTTTCAACTCTGCCTTTGCAGCTTTTAATTGCTCAATATTGTTACCTAGTAATGATACCGAAACCGGTGAACCACCAAAGTTACCACCAGAACCATAAATTAGGCTTTCTACACCTACTACCGGCCCCACTAGTTCTTCTAATCTTCTAGTAACCAAATCTGCAGAAATTTCATTTGGTCTTTCTTCACCTGGCAACAAGTTGATAGTCAATACCGCTGAAGATGAACCTGGACCAAGTCTTTTGATTACATTTTCAAAAACCTTTTTATCGGACCCCACCATATATTCTTCTGTCAATTCTTGATTGACAATCACGGCTTTCTCCTCTATTAATGATATTATAGAGTCTGTAATTTTTTCATTGGTACCATTTGGCATCTCTAATTCTATACCTACCCTATCACTAGCAATTCTTGGAAAGAATGCCGTTCTAATAATACCACCGCCTACAGAACCTAAGGTTAACATGAAGGCAGAAGCAAAAACCGCAAACATGAATATCTTATGATTCATTGAAAAACGTAAAACCGGGGTATACAATTTATCACGCATCCAGACCATTAGTCTATCGCCAAATTCATTGATCACCCTAAGTTTTGCAAATGCATTTGCAAATCCGCTTTTAGGCTTATTATCAATTGGCTGTAACGCTTTTGAATGCGCCAAGTGAGCTGGCAAAATTACTAATGCCTCTACCAAAGAAACTACCAATGTTAAGATTACAATTACCGATACCTCACCAAAGAATTCCCCTATTCTACTATCTAAGAACAAAAAGATTGAAAAAGCCAGTATTGTTGTAATAATTGCAGATATAATTGGTGGCAAAACCTCCATAGTACCATCTACCGCAGCTTGAACAGGAGATTTTCCTTTTTCATAATGCTGGTAAATATTCTCTGCGATTACGATACCATCATCTACTAAAATACCGATAACGATAATCATACCGAACAATGAAAGTACATTAATGGTCACATCAAAGAAACCTGCAAAAACGAACATACCCAAGAATGCAACAGGTAAACCAAATGCTACCCAGAACGCTAATCTTGTATTCAAGAATAATGATAAAAATATCAATACCAACACCATACCCATAATGGCGTTTTCAGTTAACAACTGTGTTCTTTGGTTTAACGTTGTAGATTGATCCGAAACAACGTCTAACTTTATGTTATTATACTTTTCATTGAATTCACCAATGTATTCGTTCACTTGATCTGCCGCAGCAATTAAATCTTCATTATTGGTACTAGTAATCGTTGTGCTTACAGATAAATTACCATTAAAATAGGTAGCATTTGGCGTTTCTGAAAAACGGTCTCTTACAATAGCTACATCCTTTAAACGAATTACATTACCAGATTGATCTGCACGTACTACTAGATTACCCAATTCACTACCGTAATAAGAGCGGTTATTGGCACGTATTAAATACTCTTCGGCATCGGTCTTAATATTACCACCTGTTACTAAGATGTTGGCATTTGATACAGAGCTAGCCACTTCAGCAAATGATAAGCCATATGCCAAAAGATCATTTTCATTAACGGCAATTTCAATCTCCTCATCCGGGAAACCTGAAATTTCTATTTGAGAAATTCCGTCCATTGCCCTTAAATCATTTTCAATATCCCTACCAACACTCTTTAAGGTCGCTAAGGGAATATCTTCACCACTAATAGCAAATGATATGGTTTGACGTACAGTTTCTAGAATAGACACAATCAATGGCTCCATTCCCGTAGGAAAAGTAGGTACCCTATCTACTGCATTCTTAACTTCTAGAAGCATGAAGTCAATATTCTCTCCTTTTTCTATTTCTACGTTAATTGTACCGCTGTTCTCCCTAGAAGTAGAAGTTACACGATCAACACCTTCCAACCCTTTTAAATTATCTTCAATTTTAAGAACAATCCCTTCTTCCACTTCTTGTGGAGAGGCACCAGGATAAGTAATGGTGATAGCTATGTTCTTAGAATCCGTCAACGGAAAATAAGAGGACTTTAATGCTTTGGCACCAACGATACCGAAAAGCCCAAAGGAGATTACTACAACATTTACGGCAACATGATACCGAATAAAATATTCTATCAGTTTACGCATTATTCTTTCGTATTTTCTGGTTGTTCAGAGTAAATTTTTACAGACATTCCCGTAAACGCCCCACTAATTGGTTTAGAAACTATGGTTAGACCATCTGGTACATTCTTTAGCACAACACGCTTATCAGAAAAATAAACAGGCTCTACATCTATTTTATCCAGTACCGAATCTCTAACCACGAATATTTGATTGCCGTCTAATAACAACCCTCTATCTACCTCTATAGCATTTTCTTCTTTCTTGGCATCTAAATCTGCCTCTAAGTACATACCCTCTCTTAAGTTCTTATCAGCAACTTCTATATAGGCATTTACAGATTGTGTCAACTGATCTATACTACCGTTAATTCTAGTTACCTTTCCTTTATAAGTAGTGTTATCATCTAAATTGGTCAATTCTACAGATTCGCCAACTTTCAATAAATCCGTATATCGTTTGCTAATAGCAACTTCTAGCTCATATACTTCCGTATTAATGAACTCCCCTAACTTCTGACCTGATCTAACCAAAGTCCCCTCTGTTACCAATGTCTCTGTAAGAACACCTGAAAAGGGTGCAGTAATACGATACTTTGATAATCGTTGCTCTAAATTCTTTACGTTATAGTAGCTGGTTAAAATACCTCTACCAGATATAAAAAACTTTTCTTTTTCAGTAGCCAGTTCAGGCAATGCAGGAGTACTTTTAGACATATCAAAGTTAGAAAGGTAATCTTGCCACTTAGAATAGATATCTGGATAGTCTAATCTTAAATCTGGCATTACTGCCGTAAGTTGATTAAAGAGGTTACTTTTTGCGGATTGTACGCTTGCAGCATATTCATTAGCATCTATACTAATAATGGTCTCACCTTGACGAAAAGCCTGACCTTCTTTGAACAACTTGCTCCCTTTTTTGAATACACCCTGAACCTCAGCATATAATTCTACACGTTGCTTAGCTGTTAAATTACCGTTTGCAGATACTACAATAGGTACTGTACCATTTTTTACAACCTCTGTAAAAACAGTTTTTACTACTTTTTCAGATTTGGGTTTAAATGTTTTCTTACTATCAATAATATATCCTGCTAAGAAAAAGGATACCACAATTAGTAAAATACCTAGTACGGTAAAAATAATTTTTCGCATTTTATTTTAATTTATAAGCGCATTTCAAAAAACACAGGATCAAAAATACTTTTTAATATCCCTTAGGATTATCGTAATTAAATGAAACGACCAAATTTAGTAGTGAAACGACTTTGATTCTATTTCAGCTTAAAGCACTAGTATTCTTAAAGGTATTTCTTTTAAAAGAACATCTATTGCTAACGTCTAACTCTCATTTTACATCTATTACAACAACCAAAGTATTGTTAAAAAACAGCGGTCTTTTAAATAGATTTTAACGTGAAATTTTTGGATATCAATTAATCAATGGCGAAGCTACAAAAAAACATATCTGGCATTGAAAGCCTTTATGGTTAAAGTAATCATAAAAAAGTGCTTGTACTACAGGGTCTAAAACAAAAAAAGGGATGCATAAGCATCCCTTTCATATCTATTCTATAATAATTTAATTTCGTTTCGAATCTTCATATTTGGTATCCACAAGACGTGTTCTACTAGCTTCCGTACCACCAAACTTCATATTCAAAAATTCATCGTCACTATCAAAAACGGCTAATTTAGAACTCTGCATTCTTAACAATGAATTCAATGATCTAAAGTCATTACCTTGCAACTGCACAAACTCAAGATTGCTTAAAGTAGCCATACCACTTGGCAAATCACCTTGAAACTTGTTATATGAGAGAATCAATTCTTTTAAGTTTACCAAGCGCCCCAAATCTACTTCTATAGCACCTGCCAACTTATTTCCAAAAAGTTCAAGCCTTTCTAACTTATTCAACTTTTCAATTGATTTAGGCAAGCTACCTTCCAGGTAATTACTTGAAAGATTCAATGATTTTAAATTGGATATTTCTCCTATTCCATCAGGGATTGTTCCTTGCAATAAATTATTAAATACGGACAACTCTTCTAATTGCTTCATTTTAGAATAGTCTTGAGGTAAATTACCCGATAATTTATTCATTTCTAAACGTATAACGGTTAACTTTTCTAACTGAAACATATCTTGGGGCAAGTTACCCTCTAGTACATTGAAAGCAAGGTTCAATGTTTTTAAATGTGCGAGTTTTGAAATTCCTTCAGGTATTGACCCGGTAAGATTATTACGATAGAGTTTTAATGCCGTTACATGGCCATCTTTTACCTCTACACCATACCATGAAGACGGGTCTGCTTTAACATCCCATTTATGCTGCCATTGCTCACCATTGGTACTTTTATTTAATGCTAATAAATATTGTTTTTCGCTCGATGATATTTGAGCATTGACATTAAAACTAAAAAATAGAAAAACTACTAAACAGCCATAGGTTATAACATTTTTCATACTGAAAAAATTAATTGATTTGGGGGACTTTACTCATACCTCTTACTTAACAATTCTACTATAAAGCATTACTAGTGTAAAAAGTACTTTTATTATAACGTGCAAAAAATACATTTATGATACACCACTGATATTAATATACTTAAAACAAAAAAGAGATGCTGTTCAACATCTCTTTTTTTCACCAAACTAACTAAAAGTGTAAACTACTCTTACTCTTCTATATCTTCAAACTTTGTATCTGCCATTCTGGTTTTACTAAAGTTGATATCTTTAAACTCTAATTTTTTATCTTCCTTATCATAATCAAACACCAAATACTCTTTCGTTTCTAAAAACTCTAAAGCTTTGAATGAATTGAAATTGTTATTCTGAATTTGTAATACTTCTAAGCTTGCCAAATCTGAAAACTCATTAGGAATATCTCCTATTAGTCTATTATTTGCCAACACCAATTCTTTCAACTTTGTAAGCTTACCCATATCTCTTGGTATAGCTCCTTCTAATCTATTTTCAAAAAGACCTAAAGTTTCTAATTGAGTTAATGCACCTAATGATTTTGGTATATCACCTTTAAACTCATTACTTGAAAGATTCAATACTTTTAAACCTGTTAAATTACCCACCGTAGCCGGAATTTCACCTGTAAAAAAATTATTGAAAGCAGAAAGCTCTTCTAACTGTAACAAACTCCCAATACCCTCTGGCAATTCACCGTTAAGCCTGTTCATTTCTAACTTTAATACCTTTAAATCAGAAAGATTTGTTATCTCAGCAGGTAAAGTCCCTGTTAGTGAATTGAATGCTAAATTCAATAGTCGAAGGTTTTGTAAATTTCCTATTTCTGAAGAAATTGGACCCATAAGGTTATTATGGAACAAATTAATTTCTACTACTTTATCATTTTCTACTGTAACACCGTGCCATTGAGAAACTGGAGTCTTTAAATCCCATTTTTTTATCCAATGAGTACCATTTGCGGTTTCATAAAAATCAATTAAGGCTTTCTTCTCCTTTTTAGAAACTTCTGCAAAACAAACAGTTGTTAAAAATAATAGGCTGAAACTTAAATAATATAATTTTTTCATAAGATGGTGGTTTGAAAAATCCTTATACTAAGAATTCTCCTACAAATTTGAACTAATAACGCTGAAAACTAAAATTTTATCGTTGATTGACAGCTGTTTGTTGTGAAAGTAGCTAGATATGTTGTGAAACCATCAAAATTGTATGTATGACAATATTCGTTTATCCTAATTCCTCAATATCAATTGTAAGAGTTTCCCAGTTCTGCATTAACGTTTCTAATTTCTTCTTTTTAGCTTGGTAACCATCAAAGAAATTAGGTTTGGCTATGGTAGCATCATAATCTACCAACAAGTCATGGTCAATATTCTTAATCTCTTTTTCAAGCGAACTGATCTTGCTTTCAACTGAGCTTAATTGGTTCTTTAAACTTTTTAGTTTCTTCTGATCTTGAAAGGAATTAGATGTTTTGGGCTTATCCTTTACCGCAGTAACTGTCTGCTTTTTTTCAATAGCCCTAAAATCTTCTACTTTACGTTGCTCTAAATAGTAATCTACATCACCTAAATACTCTCTTATATTCTGATCTTTAAATTCATACACCTTATTGGTTAGCCCTTGTAGAAAGTCCCTATCGTGAGAAACCAATATCAATGTACCTTCAAAATTTAAACAAGCTTGTTTTAATACATTTTTAGATTTAATATCCAAGTGGTTGGTAGGCTCATCCATAACCAGAACATTAAAGGGCTGTAGTAACATTTTCGCCAATGCCAAACGATTACGTTCACCACCAGAAAGTACTTTTACATACTTATCTACTTCATCTCCCCTAAACAAAAACGACCCTAAAATATCTCTAACCTTACTTCTGTTCTTTTCATTGGCAGCATCTATCATAGTATCTAAAATGGTCTTATTACCATCTAAGTACTCTGCTTGGTTCTGTGCAAAATATCCTATTTGAACATTATGTCCCAGCTTAAGATGACCTTCATGCTCAAGTTCGCCAACTATAATTTTAGCCAAAGTTGACTTACCTTGACCGTTTTGACCAACAAAAGCGGTTTTGCTATCTCTTTCTATAAGCAGATTAATATCATTTAAGACTAAATTATCCCCGTATGCCTTTGAAAGTTCCTCTATCTCTACCACTACCTTACCTGGTGTAACCGAAATAGGGAAACGAAGGCTCATTACACTATTATCATCTTCATCTACCTCTATACGCTCTATCTTGTCTAATTTCTTGATCAAAGACTGCGCCATTGATGCTTTTGTGGACTTAGCCCTAAATTTTTCTATTAAGCGTTCTGCTTGTTGTATTTCTTTTTCTTGGTTCTTTTGGGCATTTACCTGTTGCTGTTTAATTTCATTTCTAAGCACTAAGTACTCCGTATAGGGTTTATTATAATCGTAAATACGACCCAATGAAATTTCAATGGTCCTATTGGTAACATTGTCCAAAAACATTTTATCGTGAGATACTATGACAACCCCACCGGTATAATTGTTCAAAAATTGTTCAAACCAAATAATAGATTCAATATCCAAGTGGTTGGTAGGCTCATCCAGTAACAATACGTCATTAGTTTGCAATAATAATTTTGCAAGTTCTATACGCATACGCCAACCTCCTGAAAAGGTCTCTGTCTTTTTATCAAAGTCTTCTCTTTTAAAACCTAGTCCTTGTAGTATTTTTTCTGTTTCGCCTTGGTAGTTGTAACCTCCTAAAATTTCGTAATGATGGGTAATATCACTTAAGTCTACTATAAGCTGACTATACGAATCTGATTCATAATCGGTTCGTTCTGCCAATTGATGATTGATTTCATCTAATTTTAATTCTAAAGCCTTAATCTCTTCAAAAGCTTGATAGGCTTCTTCTAAAACCGATCTACCTTCAACGAAATCAATGTCTTGTCTAAGAAAACCAATTTTAATATCCTTTTCTACGGCAATTACTCCGGTATCCAAAGGCATATCCTTATTCAGCAGTTTTAATAAAGTGGATTTTCCCGCTCCGTTTTTACCTACTAGTCCTACTCTGTTACCTCCATTTAAACGAAATGATATTTCTTCAAATAGATATTCTCCTCCAAATGAGACCGATAGGTTGTGAACGTTTAACATAAATTCTGATTCTTCTTTTTTTACCTAAAAATCGATACAATAAATACCAATAATTTTTAAGTTAAATTATCTTTCTTACAGTAGATATTTGATATATAAAATATCATAAAATCGTACCTTAGTGTAAAGTTTTGCAAATGTTAAAAAAAGGAAACAAACTCTACAGTATTTTAACAGGAAGTTGTCCTAGATGTCACGAAGAAAGCATGTATTTGGATAAAAACCCATACCATATGGGCAAAATCTTTAAAATGCACGAAAGAT
Source organism: Maribacter zhoushanensis (assembly GCF_029350975.1). Lineage (GTDB taxonomy): Bacteria > Bacteroidota > Bacteroidia > Flavobacteriales > Flavobacteriaceae > Maribacter > Maribacter zhoushanensis. The sequence continues at coordinate 481,699 of NZ_JARKMR010000003.1, read as the reverse complement.
GTAGCCATTGTGATCTAAAATATAAAATTGAGCCATCTTTCTTTTATGGCGCCATGTATGTTAGTTATGGAGTAGGTATTGCATTTGCCGTTGCAGCCTTTGTTATTGCCAATCTATTTATTGGAGCGGACCTCAAAGAAACTTTTATTGCCATCATTATAACCTTAGTCGTTTTTATGCCAATTATTATGAGGTTATCTAGAAATATCTGGATAAATATGTTCGTTAAATATGATGCTAAGGCTACTCTTAAGAAAACTAATCTTCAATAAAACGCGCAATATTCATTTCAGCCAATAAGGGTATTTCTTTTTCTATACGATTATAGAGTGATGTTGCCGCCCAAGGAGCAATAGTTATTCCATGAGACCCAAAACCATTCAACAGCCATAAATTATCATACTTTGGATGTTGACCCAATAAAGGTCTTCTATCCTTTACCGTAGGGCGCATACCAGCCACGTGATCAACTACTTTATACGAACTATCTAAAAGAGTATCTAACTTCTTTAAAAGCTCATTCTTTGCTTCTTCAGTAGTTATATTGTCTTTGTCTTTTCTATGATATGTAGCACCTACTTTATATAAATCATTACCAAGAGGAATTAAAAATATAGAAGATTTAATAACATTGGATTCATTTAAACCTTTTGATTCTATTACGATATACTCTCCCTTTGAACCTTGCATTGGCAGATAATTGAAATACGGATTCTGCATCATTCCATATCCTTCGGTAAATACTACATGTTTCGCCTTTATATCTTTGTAGCCCACAAAATCTTGTTCTATTTTGAGCTCGTTATAATTAAAGGTGTCCGCATATAATTTACTTTCTTCTTCTAGCCAATTCTCATAGCTATCAAAAAGAAATTTAGTGTCTAACCTGCCTGTTTCTAAAACTTTACCAAATTGAAAAGGAACTTTAAGTCCGACATTTTCATTATTCACCAGCTTTGTATCTAGAAACGGCTTAAGCTTAGCTTTATCAGCAGCTTCAAACCAAAGGTTCTGCTCTTCTATTGAAGCAAATTTTCGCAAAACGTTCAATTTTTTATCAAACTTAACATTCAAAAACTGCTCTAATTGTGTATAAAAATCGGTAGCAACAGGTAATTGTTCATCCGCTCGCCAAGAAAGGGTAAATCGTTTTAAAATAACGGGATTATATAAACCGCCCGCAACACGAGAGGATGTTTGCGATCGGTCATTAAAAACAACGAAAGTTTTATCGTTTTTACGCAAGGTTTCGCAAAATGCGATACCCGCCAACCCTAAGCCTACTACTATATAATCTACCATGGCACAAATGTAATGACAATTGCATAAAACATGATATAAAAACAAAAGACCCAATCTTTCGATCGGGTCTTTTTTAAGTGAATTGGATTTTCAGTAAGCTTAGTAAGCCCACATGTCTTGTTCCTTATCTCTAATTGTTTCTTTAATTCGTTTCGCTTCCAATAATTGGAACAAAGCATTGTCAGAAATGTAATCATCTACTTTTCTATCACCTTGTACGTTATCTTCTTTATAGATAACAGCATCGAATCTTCTTGCATTTAACAGCATGTCAAAAGAGATAGGCTGTGCTGAATTTTGTTGGTTGAAAACTTTTGCCTCGTGTAACATTTCACGTGCATCTGGATACCATACCCAGAAAAGCTCTACCATATCTGGATTTTCATCATCCATAAAGTTTACATCTGGCGCAACTGGAGCAATACCTAAAAGACGGTATTTCAATTCTCCTTGTCTTTTATCAAAATACCATATTCCTTTAATATGATATTCTTCAATGTCAGCTGCAGAAATAGTTCTACGAGTTATATACTCTTCAGAAACAGCTTCACCTGCATTCATTTGCTCATACCCATAATCTAGAGTATCAACCATTTGCAAGGCATCTTTTAAATCGCCAAAAGTCCTTTTTTGTGTAAAATAAGAATCTGTATAAGTATCTAATTTTCCACTTTTTAAATTTTTAACCAGTACATGGTATAAAGACCTTCTATCCGGTCCAATATCCATAGTATCTGTTGGGTAATACAATGGGAAATTAACTCTCTCATCTAAATCAATAGTTTCCCATAAGGTTTTAGACCAAAGGATATCCCTATCATCTACATAACCATATTCTAACGGAGCATCATTATCAACAGCTTTCTGTGCTTCTGTACGAATACCAACCTCATCCGGTTTCTTTGCATTCAATACATTTGCTTGGGCCATCATTGATAAAGGTAACATGGTTACCGCTCCCATTACTAAAACATTTTTCCAATTCATGTTTGCTTCACTTTAAAATTAACCGGGCAAGAACTAAGGGCTTACCCGGTATCATTCTATTTATTTAGTTTGTAATCTCCACAACTACTGGAGATACTTTCTTCAACTTGTAACTCTTATTGTTTGTGATATAAGCTTCGATATCAAATATTTGTACGATATCTCCTCTTTTAGCACGTGATAAAGCTTGCTTAGCCTTAGCATTCATTTTATTTCCTCTTACAGAAACAGTTGGTTGACCTGGTACTTTGAATTTAAATCCGCTTACTGCAAGGTTTAAATCAAAATCGAAATCTTCCAAGCCAGCACCTACAGTAGCAATCTCAACATTCCTTTTTGGAAGTTTAATACTACCTGTTTGCTTACTTACACTACCTTCTGGTCTTGGAATATCTTTAATTCTGAATTCAGATTTAGAAGATACAGACTGACCGTCAGGTAAAGTACCAGAAGCTGTAATAGTTACGTTTCTTCCTTTACCAGGAGTCATAACATACTTACTACCACTTACAGCCTTAAGACCTGGAGCAGATGCTCTTACTTTGTTATTAGGTATACCTGGTATAGAGATAGACATTGGGTTAGCAACACCTCTATATACTACATTCATTTTATCAGCAGCAATCAAAGCAGCATTAGGCTTAGATATTGTTGCGAAAGAATTTTTAACCTCAACAGGAATTTCTTCACCGTCTTGCTTAAAGTAGATAGTACCTTTTACTTCATGATCACCAGCAGAACCAGAACCAATCAACATTTTAACACCACCAGCTTCTAATTTATAGTCAGAACCTTCAGATAATTTTCTACCATCTAACGTTAACTCAGCTCTTACCGGAGTAGAAGAGTTATCAGTTTTGCTGATAATGATCTTACCATCATACTTCTCACCTGAATAGTATGCAGATTTAGAAGCTAAAAGAGATGTAGCAAAGTTCTTTAAAGAAACTTGTTCCGTTAACTCACCTGCTAACATAGATTTCAAAGCTGCTTCTTCAGTTATCTTAACATCAGCTTGTAACTGCGTTAATTTTGCCAAAGATGCTACTAAAGGATACCCTTCGTAATGATAGTTGATCCAATCTTGCTTGGTACCGTCTCTTTTTTCAACTTTACCGTTTTCATCTCCTGTTTGGAAACGATCGATAACAGATTGCTTTAAAGCAGCTGGTACTATTGCAGCAACTTGATCTCTATAACCTGTTAGGTTACTCATGAACTTTTTACCGTCTTCAGATAAAGTTTCACCTTGAAATAATTTCTGATCTAAGTAATCTGCCATATCCATACGAGCATAATCTTTTGGATCTTCGATCCCTTCCATCATACCTGTCTTAAGTCCTTCTAAGTAATCATAATACTCTTGAGACATTGCTTTGATCTGCTGAGCATTCTTATATAACTTATCATACTTTGCAGCATCTTCAGATGCTTTAGTTCCAAGACTTTCCAAGAACGCATCGTTACTTGCAGTTGTCTTTTGGTTAGAAGTCTCTAGCTTTTCATTCATAATACCGAATGCCGCTAATACTTCTTTACTCATGTTTAACGCCAACATTGCGATGAAGATCAAATACATTAAGTTGACCATCTTCTGACGTGGTGATTGTTTTCCTCCTGCCATGGATTTTTAATTTAGATTTTTATTAATAATTGATTCGGGTTGGTAAAAATCCAAACTAGTTTTTGTTCATTGCAGATAACATACCACCATATACACCATTCAATGAAGAAAGGTTTGTAGACAAAGATGCCATTTGATCTTTAAGTGCACTTGCATTTTGAACAACTTCTTCATTTACTGAAGCTTGCTTGCTAGCACTTTCTAATTGTACTTTATAAAGACTGTTCAAAGACTCCATTTGAGAAGCAGCCTGAACCATTTCACTTGAATATTTCTTAGTAGATTCCATTGCATCAACTGTTGGAGCAATACCTTTAGCAGCACCTTCAAAGTTTTTAATGCTTGAACCTAAGCTTTCCATAAGACTTGCGTCTACACCAGCTTCTTTTAATAAATCATCTAATTTCTTAGATAAAGATGCTTCAGCTTCTTTTACTTCAGTTGCAGCTTGTGCTTTCTTTGGTGCTTTACTTTCACCGCCAGCTAACTCTGGGTATACTAATGCCCAATCTAAATCGTCATCTACAGGTTCAAATGCACTGATCGCGAAAATTAATGCTTCTGTAATAAGACCTATCGCTAAAAGAATACCACCATTTAATGGTCCTAACTCCCAGTGAAGAATTTTAAATAATGCACCAATAATTACGACTGATGCTCCTAGCCCGTAGGCCATGTTAAATAATTTTTTTGTGGATTTTGACTGTGCCATGTTTAATTTAATTTAAGGTTTAAAAAAAAAGATTTGGTTAAAAAATGAATTTGAATTTATATTAAAACTGTTAATATTATTATTTATTGTGTGGAATCTTCCTCACCCATATAATCTTGTACTGTTCTGAAACCGATGTAACTACGGGCTGAATCAGCGTATTCGTAATCTCTTGTACTCACTTGTAAGAAGTAAGCTACATCTTTCCAAGATCCTCCTCTAATTACTTTTCTAGTATTAGAAGAATCACCTCCATTAGGGTTCATTGTTGATACATAATCGTATGCACTAGGATCGTAGCTTGAATTTGTCCACTCAGAAACGTTACCAGCCATGTTGTACATATTAAAGTCATTAGGCTCGTAAGATTTAGCTTCTACTGTATATAAAGCAGCATCTGCAGCATAATCTCCACGTTGTGGTTTAAAGTTTGCCATAAAACAACCAGTATCACTGATTACGTATGGTCCACCCCATGGGTACGTACCTCCTTCAATACCACCTCTTGCAGCATATTCCCATTCAGCTTCTGTTGGAAGTCTAAATTGATTAACGAATTGTCTACCACGACTCTTGTTATCATCGTTTTTGAATTTCGTTCTCCAGTTACAGAATGCTTTTGCCTGTTTCCAGCTAATACCTACTACAGGATATTCACTGTAAGCATCGTGCCAGAAATAATCGTTATGCATTGGTTCGTTGTAAGAATAAGAGAAATCTCTGATCCATACTGTTGTATCTGGGTATATCTCAACTTCTTCTGTACGAATAAAGTCTTTACGGCTCTTGTTTCCTTTTACAGAAGCACGTGCAGCTGCCTCAATATCCATCCAGCTATACTTATACTTTAATGTCTTAACATCAATAGTACGTTGACCGTTATAAGATTCTTCTTCAGATAGATAGATAGAATCCATAATTTCTGTATAATACTCATCTGGGTAATCTGATGTGTTCCAAACTAGGTCTTCATCTTTGCTCAACGCTCTACCTTCGTAACCCGTTTCACCCATGCCAGAGTAATTGTCCAACATATACTTATCGTATACAGATGCTCTTGTAGTATCTGCATCTTTAAAAGCATAGTCACCAATACCTCCTTCTTCTGGACCAATACCTAATTCATCAGCTAAAATGGCTAGTTTGGTTCTAACGATAGAATCCTTTACCCATTCTACAAACTGACGATACTCACTATTCGTGATTTCGGTATCATCCATGTAAAAAGAACGTACCGTAACCGTCTTGGTCGGCGCATTCAATAATTTTCCTTGGTCTTCTTCACTCTTACCCATTATGAAAGAACCCCTTGGGATAAGTTCCATTCCATATGGTTTTTCCGGATACCATTTTTTTCCCTGGACTCCAGTTAGCTCACCTTTCTGTTTAGACCCACAACTTGTGAGTAAAAAAACAAACGCTATAGAGGATAACAATAGCTTCTTCATACTTTAGGTTAAATTTCGATTATGGTTAAACTCAGAATACAATAATTTATTCTAACAACTAAAACTAGGTTTTATATAAAATATTGTATCAAAGTCTTTTTATGCTTTAAAAAAAATAATGTTAATTAAAGCCTTTCTTGTAGGCCTTAAACCACCTTTCAGGAATTTGTTGATTACATGCATCTAAATAATCCTTCTCGGTGCAAGGTAATAACGCAGGTGTATGGGCTTTAGTATGTGAAGTGAAAATAGATGGGACTTCTGTCCACCATCTTTCTGTTAATAAACTTTTGTAGAATACCAATTCTTCATCTTCGCTAGGTACATTGTACTTTACAAAGTCATCTGTTTTGGTATATGGAGATTCTTTAATTCTAAAATTGACACCTTCTATGAAGTACCATATTATCTGAGCTATCAGCTGTTGCGACTGTACGGTGTTCTCCATTTCATACAAACCAAATACTGATACTTTATCACTTATACCGGCATATCTAGAAATAGCACAGATCTCTCTACCATTAAATCCGTTAGGAGAAAAATTAGCGGACAAAGATATTTCGCTTGCCTTAACAGATCTTAAGTCTAAACTAACCATATGTGCATTTCTAAGCACTGGTTCTGCCAAAGAAATATCATTTGCAACTTCTCCAAGTCTATAGGCGTCAAAAAATAAACGCTCCATTAAATCTATCTCTTCTTGGGCATTAAAATAACTCTGATAGCCAATATTTGAGAAATTAAACAGATTATTTGGCTTATCGGTTATGATTTTACTCATATAAGAATGTGATGAAATAAGCTCATCTTCTATTCCAAAATCAAATCTACTATCGATCGCTACCAGGTTGATCATATCTCTAATACCATCAAAAGCGCGGTATGCAGGATAAGTAATATCTTGTGTTGCTCCTAAAATTATAGGTATAATATCTTCTTCCAATAAACCGGCAACAACTTCTTTGACCACAAAATAAGTATCATTTACGGTAGCGCCTTCTTCAATATCACCTAAATCTACTATGGTAGCATTCCAATTACCTACTAGAAGTTTGTAGAATTGTAATCGTATAGCAGAGACATCTAACTTCTCATGCTTCTTTTCATAAGCATTTCTTGACTCCCTTACCCCTACAATTGCTACCGTGGCATTTGCCAAAACCGGCAAACCATCATTTTCGGTGTGTATATAGGTGTTTTTACCAATAGCCTGACTAGGTAACAACTCATTATGAGCTAAAACTTTATCCGAAACCGGAACTAGAAAATCAAAGGCCATTTATTAAAGGTTTTTAGAAATCATAAAAATATTACACTAATCTTTTGACCTAAAATTAAATTACTTTTTTGTTTTAGGTTTAGCTTTTGCCTTTTTCTTTGGAGCTTTTTTCTTCGGCGTCTTTGCCTCGATCAACTTTTGGGCTTCTTCTAAAGACATATTAACTACATCGACAGTTTTAGCCAATTCTACTTTAATCTTGCCTTTTATAACATTGTGACGACCCCATCTAGCTTTTTCTATGCGAATGCCTTCTTCTTCCCAGTTATGAATAACCTTGTCAATCTCTTTTTGCTTTTTGACTTCGATAAGCTCTATAATGTCATCATTTGACAAATTATCAAAATCGTACTTTTTGTTGACATTTATAAACATACCGTTCCATTTAATGAACGGTCCAAATCTACCTGTACCTTTTGTAACTTCTAAATCTTCGTACATGGCAATTGGGGCATCTGCCTTCTGCTTAGCTACGATAAGCTCTATTGCTCTATCCATTTCAATTTCAAAAGCGCTTTCGCCTTTATCCATAGAAATAAATTTTTCTCCGAATTTTACATAGGGTCCAAATCTACCTACATTGGCCAATACTTCTTCTCCTTCATACACTCCTAATTTTCTAGGAAGCTTAAAAAGATCCATTGCCTCTTCATAAGTAATGGTATTTAAAGATTGTTCTGGCAACAAACTTGCAAATGTTGGTTTCTCTTCGTCATCTACAGTACCAATTTGCACCATTGGCCCAAATCTACCTAAACGCACAGATACTTGTTTTCCAGACTTAGGATCTTTACCTAATATTCTTTCGCCGCTGGCACGGTCTGCATTTTCTTCTACATCTACTACATTAGGATGAAAGTCTTTGTAGAACTCTTTCATCATTTTCTTCCAATCTTCATCACCTGAAGCTATCTCATCAAAATCTTCTTCTACCTGGGCGGTAAAATTGTAATCTAATATATTGGCAAAATTACTTACCAAGAAATCGGTAACGATCATACCAATATCCGTTGGTACCATTTTACCTTTATCTGACCCAACATTCTCAGTTAGGTTCTTAGTTTCTATTACATCAGATGCCAATATCAATTGTTGATATTTACGCTCAGTACCTTCAACAGTACCTTTTTCAACGTAACCTCTATTAAGAATAGTAGAAATTGTAGGCGCATATGTAGATGGTCTACCAATACCCAACTCTTCTAATTTCTTAACTAAAGATGCTTCAGTAAATCTATATGGTGCTCTTGTAAAACGTTCTGTCGCTGAAATAAAGTTATTCAACAAACGCTCACCCTGCTTCATTGCCGGCAACATACCTTCTTGTTCTTCGGCAACATCTTCATCATCTACACCTTCCATGTAAACTTTCAAGAAACCGTCAAACTTTATTACCTCACCGTTTGCTGTAAATTCTTCTGTATGTTTGTTTGCCTTAATTCTGACATTGGTACGTTCCAATTGTGCATCGCTCATTTGAGATGCAACGGTACGTTTCCATATTAAGTCGTATAATTTAGATTGATCGCGCTCCAATGATGGAGATTGATTACCCATATCTGTTGGTCTAATGGCTTCGTGCGCCTCTTGAGCACCTTTAGACTTCCCTTTAAAGTTTCGTGTTTCGCTGTATTCTTTACCGTAGTTTTTCTCTATGGCTTCTTTTGCAGATGCCAATGCCTCGTTAGATAGGTTGACACTATCCGTTCTCATGTAGGTTATTAAACCCGCTTCATATAAACGTTGGGCTACCTGCATGGTTCTACCTACAGAAAAATATAATTTTCTTGATGCCTCTTGCTGTAATGTAGAAGTGGTAAACGGTGCAGATGGCGATTTCTTGGCCGGTTTTTTATCTAACTTACTTACTGAAAAATCAGCAGCTTTATTTTTTTCTAAAAATGCCTTTGCCTCTTCTTCTGTTGAAAAGGTTTTATTCAACTTGGCTGAAAATATACTTCCTGCTTCAGTTTTAAATTCTGCCGCAATCTTAAATGAAGCCTGTGGCTCAAATCCTTCAATATCTCTTTCTCTTTCAACGATTAACCTTACGGCTACCGACTGAACACGACCGGCAGAAAGACCCGGTTTAATTTTTTTCCAAAGTACAGGTGATAATTGATATCCCACCAAACGATCTAAAACCCGTCTAGCTTGTTGTGCATTAACAAGATTAAAATTAATTTCTCTTGGGTTCTCAATTGCTTTTTGAATAGCTGCTTTTGTAACTGAGTTAAAAACAATACGTTTTGTCTTCTTCTTGTCTAAACCTAGCTCTTCGGCCAAGTGCCAAGAAATAGCCTCTCCCTCTCGATCCTCATCACTCGCTAGCCATATAGTTTCTGCTTTATTCGCTAGACTTTTAAGCTTTTTCACTAAAGCCTGTTTGTCTTTATCAACTATATACTTCGGTGTAAAATCTCCTTCAACATCTACTCCTAGCTCCTTTGAAGGTAAATCTGCAATGTGACCAAAGCTCGATTCAACCTTAAAATCTTTTCCCAAAAACTTCTCTATAGTTTTGGCCTTTGCAGGAGACTCAACAATTACTAAATTTTTCGCCATCAACCTTGTTTATACTTACAAATGTATACTAAAAATTAAACTTTGGAATTTCAGGAATTTATTTTTCACCATATTTCAACAGAGTTTAGCCTATTACGTCATTAAAATAATGGTTATTCTCGCCGCTATATCACAAGACATAAACTAATTAGAGACTGAAATAAAAAAAGGGAAGCTAAACTAGCTTCCCTTTTTTTAACCTAATATTAATTTTATAATTCAAATGTACTCAGCAACCGAATATCATTTTCCACATATTCATATTGATACAATGTACGATCACCGATCATTAATAAAGATGATTGCAACGGTATAACGTCATACGCTATAATATTTTCAAAAGTATTGATCAGCGTAACATTTGGCGCACTTGTTTTATCATAGACTTTTAAGCCCGAATCTCCGTCACACACAAATAATGTATTGTCCTTAATCCCTAGTCCATTTGGACCATCCATCGGATAAATTACTTTTAAATCGGGATTTTCAAGATTAGATATATCTATAACATAAAGTCCACTTTCTGAATTACCGCAGAAATTACCACCTTTTAAAGTTACATACGCATAATCACCATCAACTAAAACAGGATCGCAAGCGGTACCATGCCTAAATTCTGATATAAATTTTGGTTTTTCAGGGTTCTCAATTCCATAAATATACATGCCTTGAGCACCTCCTATAAATAAAATATCGCCTTGACTATAAATGGTTTCAATATCCCAAGCTACTTGAACATCATCTAAAACTTTTACATCTTCTACATCTGTGATGTTGAAAATATTGATATTACTATAATCTACAACATACAGATAATCATCAATTATCTTAAACCGAGCCAAGGAACCACCTTGACCAATATTTGGCTGCGGACCATCACTAAAACTTTCTAAAGCATCTACGGCACAAACATCACAGTTATATCTAGATTCGTACTCTTCTACCGATCTTCTTTCAGTTACAACTTCCCAACCAATTACAATATCCCTATCATAATCAATATCTCCGTACACATAAAAATCTGCCTGAGGATATTCAATATTTGTTGCCCAAACATCATTATTATATATGGCATTTACAATACGGCCAGAAATAGAAATATTATTAATATCCGATATATCGAAAATGACTAAATCTCCATAACTATCGGCATAAATTTTATCGTCTTTAACAGAAATATCGTTATTACCTTCTAACTTGATAAATGCAATACTTTTTGGAGCTGAAGGATTCTGATTATCGATAACATGAAAACCTTTATTTACATCATTCACAAAAATATAATTACCATAAGCATATATTTTACCCGATGATTCAATTGGCACGGGTTCTGTTATAGAAACAGCTTCTGCCTTAAACGTAATTGCATCTTGCAAAATAGGTCTTGCCACTTGGTAATCTTCATACGGGCCATCGTCATTACAGGATACAAATAAAGCCAACAAAATGGCGCTTAAAAGAAAAGCAAACTTCTTCATGGTCTATAATTTTATTGGTTGCAACTATAAGATGAAGAATTACATAATAGTTGCGTAATCAAAAGCTTGAAATTTCTTCCACTTCATTGAAACCTACACCATCTTTATACATATAATATACAGGAACTTTACCTAACATAGCAGTAAATAATACACCTACACAACACAAAATAAAGCCAAGTTGCGCAACAAAAGCAGAAACCAGTATTAAACCAAATATGACCAACCAGTTTTTATTACCTAGCGTAAAGCTAGCCTTCACCATTTCCAGTGGAGACAAATGATTTGAAAAAGCCAAAAAAGCAGGAATCAACGAAACCGGCACCATGACATAGAACATACCCACACCACATGCCATAGCCCCTGCAATTGAGAGCCCAAATGTATACAAAGCAAGAATGAACACCTTACCTAAACGCCCTTCTTTAAAGAAAAAGAAGTAGTCATCACTAGATTCTTTTCCTAAATCTTTTTCTCTACATATTTTCAGGAACGCGGCATTTAATCCCAAAGCAAATGTAGTTACCCCTATTATAAAAACCGGCATAAGAATAGTCATAGCAATAGCGGCCATAGGCGGTAACTCATTATGTTGGAGCGAATCTGGATCTGTTATACCCAAAGCAATCATAGGTATATACAAAACAATATAAAACGGCAGCATTAGAACGAAGGTCAAGAGCAAAATGATAAAGCCCTGCAACCATACTTTTTTAAATAGTTCTATTGACCTACTGAAAATGGCACCAAAATCTAAATCTGGTTTCGTTTTAATGTGTTGTGTTAAGTTTTCTAAGTTCATAAGTATGGTGGTTATAATTGGTGATAAATCTAAATAATTTTAATGTGTAAAGCCTAAACAAACCCTAAATAATCATGTCATCTTGTCATATTTTTGATTATAATAGTATCTTTGCCATCCAAAATATTTTATTGCAACGTATTACAAAATGGAGAAAACCATAGACGAAAATGTGCAGGGCACAACTTTGGTAGTTGAAGGTAAAGAGATGAACAAGCGTAATCTTTATATAGAGAGTTACGGTTGCGCCATGAACTTTGCCGACAGTGAAATTGTTGCATCTATCTTAGCGACCGAAGGTTTTAAAACCACCCAAACGTTAGAAGATGCTGATTTAGTACTTGTAAACACATGTTCTATTCGTGATAAAGCCGAACAGACCATTCGTAAAAGATTAACCGAATATAATAAGGTAAAAAAATCTAGACCGCATTTAAAGGTTGGTGTTCTTGGCTGTATGGCAGAACGCCTGAAAGACAAACTTTTAGACGAGGAAAAAATAGTGGATATGGTCGTTGGACCAGATGCCTATAAAGATTTACCCAATTTAATTAAAGAAGTAGATTCTGGTAGAGATGCCGTAAACGTAATTTTATCAAAAGATGAAACTTACGGTGATATTGCGCCCGTACGATTAAATACTAACGGGGTAACCGCATTTGTTTCTATTACCAGAGGTTGTGACAATATGTGTACATTTTGCGTTGTGCCTTTTACAAGAGGTCGTGAACGTAGTAGAGACCCACAATCTATTTTAGCAGAGATCAGCGAACTTTCTGAAAAAGGATTTAAAGAAATTACACTACTTGGGCAGAATGTAGACAGTTACCTATGGTATGGCGGCGGATTGAAGAAAAATTTCGTAAACGCTACGGATATGCAAAAAGCAACCGCTACCAATTTTTCTAAATTATTAGAAATGGTAGCTCTGGCAAATCCTAAAATGCGTATTCGGTTTTCAACATCTAACCCGCAAGACATGACCTTGGACGTGATCAGAACCATGGCCAAGCACAAGAATATCTGTAATCACATACATTTACCTGTGCAAAGCGGAAGCAATCGCATTTTAAAGGAAATGAATCGTCTACACACTATTGAAGAGTATTTTGAACTGACGGATGAAATTAGAAAAATTTTACCTGGCTGCTCTATTTCTCAAGATATCATAACGGGTTTCCCTACAGAAACAGAAGAAGACCACGCTGCTACGCTTAGAGCCTTAGAACATGTAAAATATGATTTCGGTTATATGTACGCATATTCAGAAAGACCGGGAACTATGGCCGGTAGAAAAATGGAAGATGATGTACCAGAGGCTACAAAAAAGAGACGCCTTTCTGAAATTATTGCCTTACAGAGAAGCCACTGTCAATATAGAACCGAAAAACATGTTGGCAAGGTACAAGAGGTCTTAATTGAAGGAACCTCAAAAAAATCTGAACAGGAATGGATGGGCAGAAATAGCCAAAGTACCGTTGTGGTGTTCCCAAAAGAAAATTACAAGGTGGGCGACTTTGTAAACGTACAAATTAACGATTGCACTTCTGCTACTTTAAAAGGTGTTGCAGTTGGGTATTCTGACAATAACTAACTTTATAGTAGCCATTTTATATGGAAAGTATACAAAGCATAAAACAACGTTTTGAAATTATTGGGCAAGACCCAAAATTAAATCGTGCGCTAGAAAAAGCAATGCAAGTTGCCGCAACAGACATTTCTGTTCTGGTTACTGGTGAAAGTGGTGTTGGAAAAGAGTCTATTCCAAAAATCATTCATTCTCTTTCTCATAGAAAACATGCAAAATATATTGCCGTTAACTGTGGCGCCATACCTGAGGGTACTATTGACAGTGAACTTTTCGGTCACGAGAAAGGTGCTTTTACAGGGGCTACACAAACAAGAAGTGGTTATTTTGAAGTTGCCGATGGTGGTACCATATTTTTAGATGAAGTAGGTGAATTGCCATTGACTACTCAAGTACGCCTTTTACGTGTACTCGAAAACGGTGAGTTCTTAAAAGTAGGTTCTTCACAAGTACAAAAAACTGATGTTCGTATTGTTGCCGCTACGAATGTAAATATGTTCGAAGCGATTAAAAAAGAGCGTTTTAGAGAAGATCTTTATTACAGGCTAAGTACAGTTGAAATTAACATACCGCCATTACGTGAACGCCAAGGTGATATTCATTTATTGTTCAGAAAATTTGCATCTGACTTTAGTCAGAAATACAAAATGCCTACTATTCGATTAGATGAGCAAGCTGTATCGTTGTTAACAAAGTATAGATGGCCAGGTAACATTCGTCAGTTAAGAAATATAGCTGAGCAGGTTTCGGTCTTGGAAGAAAACAGAGCTATTACCGCTGCTACTTTAAATGGTTACCTGCCGCATAACACTACAAACAATTTACCCGCAGTAGTCTCCAGCACTAAATCTGAAAGCGATTTCAGTAACGAAAGAGAAATATTATACAAGGTATTGTTCGATATGAAAGGTGACCTCAACGACCTTAAAAAGTTGACGATGGAATTGTTGAAAAACAATGATTCTGAAAAGGTTCAAAAAGACAACGAAAACCTGATTCGTAAAATTTATGGAACTGACGATGAAGAAGATGCCGATATTGAACATGATACACAAGAAGATTCTTCAATGAACCTCTTACACTTACCTGAACCTAAACAAGAAGAAGCTTCTATCATTCAAGAATCTTACGAAGACAAATATCATTTTGCCGAAGAAATTCAAGAAGAAGAAACCCTATCTTTACAGGAGAAGGAAGTAGAGTTGATCAAAAAATCTTTAGAACGTAACCGCGGAAAAAGAAAGGCTGCAGCAACAGAATTAGGTATTTCTGAACGAACACTTTACCGTAAAATAAAACAGTACGACCTTTAATCTAAACATGAACCTCATTTCAATGAAATACCTTAAAAAATCTATATTATTTATATTGCCCGTTATCTTTCTATTTAGTTGCGGTGCATATAATTTTACTGGTGGTAATGTTGGTGAAGCCAAAACTTTTAAAGTAAGCTATTTTCAAAACTATGCAACCCAGAGTCCGGGTTCTACTTTCGAGCCTGGCGTTGACAGAGATTTTACATTGGCATTACAAGACAGAATTCAAAACCAGACTAGCCTAGATTTAATTAGTTCCGGTAATCCAGATTTATTATATGAAGGTGAAATAACCGAATATAAAATTTCCCCTATGTCTGCAACAGCAGCTCAAACAGCTGCCCAGAACAGATTATCTATTAGAGTTAAAGTACGATTTTACAATCAATTAAAAGAAGATGCCGCTTTTGACCAGAGTTTTTCTTTCTTCTACGATTATGATGCGGATACACAGTTAGCAACCGTAAAGAGCGAAGCTCATGAAATCATTTTTGAACGATTGACTCAAGATATTTTCAACGCCTCATTGGCAGATTGGTAAATGACATGAACGTTAAGGACTTTACATATTTTCTAGAACATCCTACCAAAGTGGTAGAACCCATACATACAAAACATCTAGAAGATATTATTGATGAATATCCTTATTTTCAAGCTGCACGAGCATTACACTTAAAAGGATTAAAAAATCTAAATAGCTATAAATACAACAAGGCGCTTAAAGCAACTGCAGCTTATACTACAGATAGAGATGTTCTTTTTGAATTTATAACATCTAAAGATTTCTTACAATTTGACCCTACCAAAAGTACCATTGCCGAAATTGAAGAAAGCAAAGAAATTGAAATAACAGAGGAGATTGAAGAAACACCTACGGCAGACCAAATTGAAATTGTTGAAAAAGAGGAATCTCCTATTACAACAGATAAATCTACTGAAGCAGTAGAAGTTCAAGAAATTGAAACTTTAGAACCTGATGTATCAGATATTATTGTTGCAGCTACTACTGCCTCTCTTATAGCTCCATCTGATGATAAACCATTACCACAAAACGAAGAAGATGCCGACAAAATTCTAGACCCAGCATTATTTCAATCTAAAAACCCTGCCAATACCGAAGATGAAAATGCTCTTGACATAGGCAAACCATTAACTTTTGATGCTAAAGAAAAATATTCTTTTTCTGAATGGCTTAGTCTCGCATCAAAGAAACCTTTAGAAAAATCTGAAGATAATATTGCAGAGGAAGTTCACGAAGAAATTATTGAGACCGAAGCTGAGGTAAAAGAAAGCAAAATTGAAAAATCCATCTCTAAGTCACAAGAACAAAAAGTTACCCCAAAACCAATTAGAGAACCCAAGGTTAAAAGTGAAGCAATTAAAAAGAAATACGACCGTATAGATAAGTTTATAGCTTCTAACCCTAAAATTGTACCGACAGAACAGAGTGCGGTCATAGATATCTCAAGCTCTTCTAAAATTGACCATAACGAGCTGATGACAGAGACTTTAGCAAGGGTTTACCTGGAACAAAAAAAGTATAAAAATGCAATTCAAGCTTACAAAATTTTAAGTTTGAAATATCCAGAAAAAAGTAGTTTCTTTGCAGACCGAATTAAGACGGTAGAAAAATTACGAAAAGATAATAAATAATTTAGAATGAGTACATTTTCAATTTTCCTAATACTTATCATTGTCGTTTGCTTATTGTTAGTATTAGTGATCATGGTACAAAATCCAAAAGGTGGCGGACTTTCTTCTTCTTTTGGTGGAGGAGGCAACCAAGTTGTTGGTGGCGTTAAAAAAACAGGTGACTTTTTAGATAAAAGTACGTGGACTCTTGCAGGTTTGTTAATAGTTTTAATCTTAGCATCTAACGTTGCCCTTAAAGGTAACTTTGGTGATGCAGATTCAAAATTATTACAAGGTGATGATATTGAAACCGTAGTACCAGAAGCTCTGCCAGAAACAGTAACACCACCTGTAACTAACGAGGCTACACCGTCGGATAGTTTATAAAAATACTACTACAATATATTTTAAATGCCAGCTTGTCATAAGCTGGCATTTTTTGTTTACAATTTGTCAGGAAATAGGCAATGGCATAATTTCTGCCTTTGCATACCCACGAAACTAAAAATCAATTTTAAAAATTAATAATTATGGCTAAAGTTAATATCAAACCATTGGCAGACCGAGTTCTTATCGAGCCAATGGCAGCTGAAACTAAAACTGCATCTGGACTATATATTCCTGATACCGCAAAAGAGAAACCTCAGAAAGGTAAAGTTGTTGCCGTAGGTCCTGGAACAAAAGATGACAGTGTTACCGTTAAAGTTGGTGATACAGTTCTTTACGGAAAGTATGCTGGTACTGAATTAAAATTAGAAGGTACCGATTATTTGATGATGAGAGAAAGTGATATTCTTGCTATTATCTAATAACTAGCAATTAGCTGCTGGCTTTTAGCCATTAGCTTATAAGTTTTTATTTAAAAATTAATAATCTTCTTGACTTTATACTCAGTGTAAAAAGTCATAAATCAAAATAAAATTAAAAATGGCAAAAGATATTAAGTTTGATATAGATGCAAGAGACGGCCTTAAAAGAGGTGTTGACGCATTGGCAAATGCTGTAAAAGTAACATTAGGACCAAAAGGTAGAAACGTAATCATCAGCAAATCATTTGGTGCTCCACAAGTAACTAAAGATGGTGTTACCGTTGCAAAAGAAATTGAATTAGAGAACCCATTAGAAAACATGGGCGCACAAATGGTGAAAGAAGTTGCTTCTAAAACCAATGATCTTGCAGGTGACGGTACTACTACAGCTACTGTTCTAGCTCAAGCTATCGTAAAAGAAGGTTTGAAAAACGTTGCTGCTGGTGCAAACCCAATGGATTTAAAAAGAGGTATCGACAAAGCTGTTGAAGCTATCGTTGCGGATTTAGCTAAACAAGCTAAAAAAGTAGGTGATTCTTCTGAGAAAATTAAGCAAGTTGCTTCTATCTCTGCTAACAACGACGAAACTATTGGTGATTTAATCGCTCAAGCTTTCGGTAAAGTTGGTAAAGAAGGTGTTATCACCGTTGAAGAAGCTAAAGGTACCGATACGTACGTTGACGTTGTTGAAGGTATGCAGTTTGACAGAGGTTACCTTTCTCCATATTTCGTTACCGATTCTGAAAAGATGGTTTCTGAATTAGAAAGCCCATATATCTTGTTATTTGACAAGAAAATCTCTTCAATGAAAGATTTACTTCCTGTATTAGAGCCAGTTGCTCAGTCAGGCAAACCTTTATTGATTATTGCTGAAGATGTTGATGGTGAAGCATTGGCTACATTGGTAGTAAACAAATTAAGAGGTTCCTTAAAAATTGCTGCTGTTAAGGCTCCAGGTTTTGGTGACCGTAGAAAAGCAATGTTAGAAGATATCGCAATCTTAACTGGTGGTACCGTTATTTCTGAAGAAAGAGGTTTCTCTTTAGATAACACTACTTTAGACATGTTAGGTACTTGTGAAAAAGTACAAATAGACAAAGACAATACTACTGTTGTTAACGGTGGTGGTGTTGCTAAAGACATAAAAACAAGAGTTAACCAGATCAAATCTCAAATTGAGACTACAACGTCTGACTATGACAAAGAAAAACTTCAAGAGCGTTTGGCTAAATTAGCCGGTGGTGTTGCAGTTCTTTACGTAGGCGCAGCTTCTGAAGTTGAAATGAAAGAGAAAAAAGATCGTGTTGATGATGCATTACACGCTACAAGAGCTGCCGTTGAAGAAGGTATCGTTGCTGGTGGTGGCGTGGCATTGGTAAGAGCTAAATCTGTTCTTGCAAAAGTTACTACTGAAAATGAAGATGAAGGTACAGGTCTACAAATTGTTGCCCGTGCTATTGAAGCGCCTTTAAGAACTATCGTTTCTAACGCTGGTGGTGAAGGTTCTGTAGTTATCGCAAAAATACTCGAAGGTAAAGGTGACTACGGTTACGATGCTAAGTCTGAAAAGTATGTTGAAATGATGAAAGCCGGTATTATCGATCCTAAGAAAGTAACTAGAGTAGCATTGGAAAATGCAGCTTCTGTTGCAGGTATGATCTTAACTACTGAATGTGCTTTAACAGACATTAAAGAAGATGCTCCGGCAATGCCTCCTATGGGCGGCGGTGGCGGTATGCCAGGCATGATGTAAAAGCCCCTAAATCCCCAAAGGGGACTTTAAAATTTAAACCGCTCTTGAAATGTCAAGAGCGGTTTTTTTTATTTCAAATATGAGCAACAAAAAAACCACCTTCTGAATATTAAAGAAGGTGGTTTTGTCCTTTAAACGGTTTCAACTTACAAAGCTACAACCTGACTATTATGCAACAGGTTTTCTCAATAAGTCCCTTGAACTTTTACTATAGCTTACAACAGAATCAAATTACTGCTTGTTTCCATGATGTTGTCCATCATCAGAATTATCTTCCCTATATAAACAACAAGGATGAACACTATTATAAGCCTCATCTGTTGCTTTTAGTTCTTTAGTATCATGACCTACTTCAACGATAGCCATTTTAATTTTCATTGCATCGGTTTTTCTTTCATCCATAATAATATCCAACTGATGGGTTGGTATACTCCAATTGGCATACTTTACCCCTTTAACGTTCAATGCAGCTTCCTCAATACGCTCTTTACACATAGCACATTTACCATTTACATCAAAAGTCATTTTTTTGTTCTTGTCTTGCGCATAGGTAAGTACCGCAATTAGCATCATAGCTACTGATAAAATTGTTGTTTTCATTCTTAGTATATTAATTGTTATGTTTTAAATTTTAAATCTGAATCCGCCATAGAACATTCTCCCCATTATTGGCGCAAACACTATTGTTGTATCAAAATTTGGACCAAAGGGATCGTTAGCACCTAAAACCGGATTGCTTTGCTGTATATCAGATAGGTTTTCAGCTCCCAAATAAACCTCTATATTCTTTGAGAACACTTTTGTTATCTGAGCATTCATATGGTTATATGGCGAAGAAAACTCCGCTAGCTGATATTCAACAGGATTACTACTGGTATCTGGCAACCGTTTTTTTCCCATGCTGTGTAAGGTATAATCAAACTTCCACTGTGAACCATTTTCCTTAGCTTCTGTTTCATACCCTAAATTAATAAAAAACCGATCTTGCGCTAGTAAAGGCTTTTGCAAACTACCACTCTTGTAATCTGTAGATACATCATAAAACTTGTAGGATGTTCTAAAGTTCAATCGTTTTAAAAGCTCATAGTTCAATTCTATCTGAAAACTTTTAGCACTACTATCTCCATCTAAATTATAGAACGAAACTTCTTGAGGAGTCTCCCAGTCCACTACAATCTGGTTTTCAAAATCAGTAATGTAATAATCTAAGGATATATCACCTTTTCTATTCAAGAAATTAAACCCTTGCAAAAAACTGACTCCGTAATTCCATGCATCCTCCGGTTCTAGACCGTAAACACTACCACCCGAATCTGCGATATTGATGGTTCTGGCCGATGCAAACAACTGCTGATTCTCGGCAAAAATATTGGCAGCTCTTTTACCTCTACCAAACGAACCTCGTAAACTTCCCTTGTCCCAAGGGGTATACCTAATATGGAATCTTGGTGTTACAAAAGTTCCCAATCTATTATGATTATCTACCCGTAAACCAGCGGTGAGACTTACTTTTTCCAGATTTTCATAGCTATATTCAAAAAAGGCACCAACAGAATTATCTACACGAGAATAATCAGTAGCCGTTACTATTTCATCGTAACCATCATACGCAAAAGTAATTCCGGTTTTAAACTTGTTTCTAGTATCGCCTATGATTGAATTGAATATAAGATTACTATACAAACTCTCATGATTGATATCATAGGTTCTAAAACCAAAATAAGAATCTTGCTTATGATAACTGTAAGAAGTTTGAAAACCAAAACTCTGAAAAGGCAATTCAGGAAATACATAACCTAGTTTCAATGACGTATCAAACCTGCGGGTATTAATTTCACTTCCCCACACTTCGGCTCCGCTCAATGACCTATTACCTACATCTACTCTATATGTATCAGGATTAAAATCTACTTGCCCCACTTGTTTTTCATCATTTAAAAAACGAACATTAAAGAAGCTGACAAATCCTTTTTCCGCATCTTGATATTGCCAACGGTTCATTACATTTAACTGCTCGCCTAACGGCGCATCTAAAAATCCGTCTTCATTATCATCTTCTATCTGCGTCCGTTTGTTTCCGTGTATATACAATCCTGTACTCCACTTTTCCGTTAACTTTCTATTGAAATGTGTATTCAACTCATAACGCCCGTTTTGGTTGGCATAACCATTTACAAAAACTGCATTATCCGTTAATGGTTTCACTAGCTCGGTATTAATTTGTCCAGATATACTTTCATAGCCGTTAACCACACTACCTGCACCTTTGGTAATTTGAATACTCTCTATCCAAGTACCAGGTGTAAATGTTAATCCGTATGCCTGTGATGCCCCACGAACCATAGGAATGTTTTCTTGAGTTATTAATAAATACGGACTGGTTAAACCCAACATCTGTATTTGTTTCGTACCTGTTAATCCATCAGAAAGATTTACATCAATTGCCGGATTGGTTTCAAAACTTTCTGCCAGATTACAGCAAGCGGCTTTTAACAACTCATCACTGTTTACCGTAATCACGTTCTGCGGACTGAAATACGTTTTTTGTATAGCATCTCTTTGCTGCTGAACAACTACCTCATCTAATTCATTAGATGGCTTTAGACTAACCCGTATTGTTTTAGGTTCGTTAATGGTTAACGTATCAGACTCAAAACCAACATAACTAATGATCAATCTATTGAACTCTTTCAGATATGGAATTGAAAACTTACCATCAAAATCTGTAACTACTCCCGTTTGAGAATCTTGCCAGTAAACATTTGCCCCTGAAAGACTCAAGGCATTTGCACCTTCAGAATCCAGCACTACACCCTCTACTTTCTCTTGCGAAAAAGCAAGTCCAGACAGCAAAGTCATTAGTATTACTATTATATATTTGTTCATTTATTTTTATTCAATTTTATTTATCAATATTTACTGTTCGTAGTCGTAATGCATTTGCAATGACCGAAACAGAACTAAAACTCATAGCCAAAGCGGCTATCATAGGCGAAAGCAACATCCCGAAAACAGGATACAGCACTCCCGCCGCAATTGGTATACCTACCGAATTATATATTAATGCGAAAAATAAATTCTGTTTTATATTCTTCATAACCGCATTACTAAGGTTATATGCTTTTACAATTCCATGTAAATCTCCTTTCACCAAAGTAATTGCAGCACTTTCAATGGCGACATCCGTTCCCGTACCCATAGCAATACCTACATCACTTTTTGCCAAAGCAGGCGCATCATTGATACCATCTCCTGCAACAGCAACCTTTCTTCCTTCAGATTGTAAACGCTCTACTTCAGCCAATTTATCCTGTGGTAACATACCTGCCTTAAAATCCGCCAGACTTAATTGTTCCGCTACCGCTTTTGCCGTATCATGATTATCTCCGGTAAGCATTATCACCGCAATACCGGCTTTCTGCAACTCTGCAATAGCTTTTTTGCTCGTCTCCTTAATTTTATCTCCGATTGCAACAAAACCAACCGCCTTATCATCAATTGCCAAGTAAGAAACTGTTTTTCCAAGTTTTTGATTAGAAACTACATCTGCCTTTAAACTATCTAATATGGATACTTGAACCTCATTCATCATCTTCTCATTACCCAAGGCAATAAATTCACCATTTATTTTCCCAGTGACGCCCATACCTGTAACCGAATTAAAATCTTCAACTTTTAAAACATTTACATTATTCGCCTTTCCATACTTTACAGTTGCATCTGCCAATGGGTGCTCACTTTGCTGATTTAATGAAACAATATATTGCAATACCTTTTCCTGATTAATCTCAGAGATACTACCCACCTTTTCTACAGATGGTTTTCCTTCCGTAATTGTACCAGTCTTATCTACAATTAGCGTGTCAATTTTATCCATTCGTTCTAAAGCTTCTGCATTCTTTATCAGCACACCAGATTGCGCTCCTTTACCTACACCCACCATAACGGACATTGGCGTAGCCAAACCTAGGGCGCATGGACATGCTATTATCAATACAGCAATAGCATTGACCAAAGCATATACATAAGCAGGTTCTGGACCAAAAATGACCCAAACAATAAACGTTATAACGGAAATGAACACCACGGCAGGTACAAAATAACTAGAGATTTTATCTGCTAATTTTTGAATTGGTGCCTGACTACGACTTGCCTTGTTCACCATGTCAATAATCTGGGAGAGCAACGTATCTGAACCAACTTTCTCTGCTATCATCACAAAAGAACGCTTACCATTAATTGTCCCAGAATTTACAGTATCACCCTCTACTTTTTGAACCGGAACAGGCTCACCCGTTATCATTGATTCATCTACCGTACTTTCGCCTTCATGCACGCTTCCATCAACAGGTATTTTATCCCCTGGCTTTACCCTAAGCAAATCTCCTTTTACTATGTTATCTATTGCAATTGTTTCCTCTTTCCCATCAACAATGCGAATCGCTTTATTTGGAGCTAGTTTTAAAAGTTCCTTTACCGCAGAATTAGTTTTACTATGTGCACGAGCCTCTAATAACTGCCCGAACAAGACTAGAGTCAATATAACCGTAGCTGCCTCAAAATACACGTGAACCGTGCCTTGGTCTGTCTTAAACTGTGGAGGAAAAAAATCTGGGACCAAAATAGCAAATACACTAAATAACCACGCTACACCTGCTCCAATACCAATCAACGTAAACATATTCAAGTTCCATGTTTTTACAGAACGATAGGCTCTCTCAAAAAACATCCAAGTTGCATAAAACACAACAGGAATTGATAGTGCAAACTGCACCCAATTCCAGTTTCTTAAGCTCAAAATATTATGAAGCGGATTATTAGGAATCATCTCAAACATTGCTATAATAAAAATGGGCAACGTAAAAGCCACCGCTATTTTAAACTTTTTTAAAAGCTTATTATAACTTTTCTCTTCAGCAGAAACATCAGCTTGCTTTGGCACTAAATCCATACCACAAATAGGACAATCACCCGGTTCATCTCGAACCACCTCAGGATGCATTGGGCACGTATATTCCTGACCTTTATGAATCGAGGCACTTGCCTCTTCTACCAAATCCATACCACAAACCGGGCAATCGCCAGGCTCTGTATAGGTTTTATCTCCTTCGCAATGCATGGGGCAATAAAAAGTACCATTGCCATTTTCTACTTTCTTAGGTTTCACTTCTTTGTGATGATGCCCTCCTAACTCATGAATAGAATAATGACCGCCATCTGCTTTCATAACATCCTGCAACTTCTTCAATGACAATTCTTTGTCCATCTCCAAAACCGCTTCTGCTTTCTCTAAATTCACCGTGGCATTAGACACTCCCTCTACAGTAGACAAAGTGTGCTCCACATGAGATCTGCAGCCATTGCAGGTCATACCACTTATAGTATATGTATGTTTCATTATGAGATTATAATTTCTAACAGTTACTCAGAACTGTATCTACTTTCTTGTTATATTTTCAAAAATCTATAATCGCAACTAAAACTTTTAAAAGCTATTTATAGTTTACAATAGAATTAAAGAAAAGAGATACTAAATAAAAGTAGTTTTTGATTAAACTGCATTTACGAACTAAAGCCGGTAGGCAGTGCTAAAATCAAATCAAGAAAACTTGGTGTAGAATATTCAAATCCTCAGCCAGTGTTGGCGGCGGATATGAATTAAAAGAAATATTATTTTCAACTGAATCCTTAAATAAATCTAAGTATGCATTTGTAAAAGAAACCAGAAATACCTGTTGTGAAAAATCGAATTTTGAAAAATCGCGCGTCAAATCATCTTGACCCTGCATGGTAAAAGCCTGATCAGCACAACAATGTTTTTTAACCGAAGATGCATCTTCCAACAAAGCCAAACCAGCCTTCATTCCACAATCTTCGGCATGATCAAACAAAGCTACATCCATAACACGCCCCATGCACAAATGCTTTTCTACCGTCCAAGAAATAGTAGACAGTAACAATAGCATTGCCATGAACACCGAAAATAGTTTATGTAGCAATTGTTTCACATTGTAAAATTACAAAATATTGAATAGCCAAGTATGTTTAGTGCATTTCTTTAACTAAATTTTTATTTAAGAATTATCCTACAAAATAAACAAAGTATAAAATATACGATTCTTAAAATTTTTAAGTTAAAAGAGTTAACACATTAACAAATAGCAATTAATAAACACTAATCATCAAAATTAAAAATTATGAAAAAACAAATTAAACAGGTCTTCTTAATATGCACCATTGCCCTATTTATAGGCAGTTGTAGTTCTGACGACGGGTCAATTTTTGACACTCCATTACCAGATGATACCACAGGAGATGATGGTGCAGATGATTCTGATGAGCCAGAAGTGGCAACAATAGTTTTCAATGAAGCTGTTCCTTCTTCAAATATAACAATGGCATCTGCAAGCGGTGAAGCAGGTACGAACGTTACAGGTAGAGTTATTTTTACGTCTGATGCTACAACACAACGTAGAATGTACATTACCCAAAACTATTTAGGACAAGGAGAAATGCCTTTTAGTTCTTTTGATTTGGTAAGTGACGACTTAACTAAAGCTTTAAAAGCTGATGGTTCTATAGATTTAGATGGTGCCACTAAGAAAGAAATCGATTTTTCTTTTCCACTTCCAGTTCCGGATATTGAAAACGGAGAAATTGTATACTCTTTTTGGACAACTACCGGTAAGGGTGACTTTAGAGATAGCGAAAAAAGATTGGCGTTAGGTGTAGGTCAAATTACGGTTACCGTAGGTACAGGTGCCAACCCTGTCGCAGCGGTTAGAGAGTTTACGGATATAAAACTTTTTGCTCCAGATGTAAATGGTAACACGGAAACATTCTTCTCACTATTAAATGAAACCGTTTATAAAATTAATGTAGGACCTGAATTTAGAGCTTTCTGGGATTTTGGATATTACTATGGCGCTTCTGGTGATTCTGCAAATGACAATGCCTCTTTTGCTTCAACAGAACAATATGATGCTTCTTTTGGATTTCCAGTAGAAGGATTAGAGCCTGGTGCAGATGAAGAAAATGCTGCAACAGAAACATTGAACCAAATGTTCTTTTCAACTTCTGCAACTATAGATGTTGCTGCTTTTGATGCTATCACCTTAAATGGTGAATTAGATTTTATAGCAAGTTCAAGTTCACAAAAAATAACCAACCTTAGCGTAGGTGATGTTATTGAGTTCGTTGACAACTATGGTAAGAAAGGTTTAATTAAAGTTACCGCTATTCAACCAGGATTTGGTAATGCCGATTTTATTGAATTCGATGTTAAGATTCAACCATAATCTCAACATACAATATATAGTACAAAAAGAGGATGTTTAAAAACATCCTCTTTTTTTTGTTTTAGCGCACACTGTTACATTGCAACAATATGTATTTTTGTAAAAAAAAGCTATGTTAGAAGCGCTACGCCCTCAAGTAAGTTCTATTATTGATTCTAATAAAACCCCAGATGCCAAAATGCAGGATATCTGCGAGCTTTTAAAAGCAGAAGTACCACATTATGATTGGGTAGGTTTTTATTTTAAGAATGGCGACAAGAGAGAACTTAAATTAGGTTCTTATGCAGGTGCACCAACAGACCATACTATAATTCCCTTTGGAAAAGGCATTTGCGGACAAGTAGCGGAAAGCAACGAG
The DNA here is from genome assembly GCF_029350975.1 of Maribacter zhoushanensis. Taxonomy (GTDB): domain Bacteria; phylum Bacteroidota; class Bacteroidia; order Flavobacteriales; family Flavobacteriaceae; genus Maribacter; species Maribacter zhoushanensis. The sequence goes on along the minus strand of NZ_JARKMR010000003.1, from coordinate 454,748 downwards.
AATTTTGTTGTACCAGATGTTCAAGCTCAAGACAACTACATAGCGTGTAGTATTACAGTGAAAGCAGAGATTGTTGTGCCCTTATTCGTGAACGGTGAAAACATTGGTCAAATAGATATCGATTCTAATACTCCAGACCCTTTTACAAAGGCAGATGAGACATTTTTAGAATTCGTAAATTTTGAAGTAGCCAAAATTCTTTAAAACTTTAGGCTTTTTGTTGATAAACTAGCTCATTTTATAACTGCAAAAAAATTACTTTTGCTTGCTTATTAAAAACATTTAAGCATCATACAATGAGCAGTGTAAAAAAAGCATCTTCAGCCTTAATTTCAGTTTTTCATAAAGACGGATTAGAGCCAATAGTAAGAAAATTTCAAGAATTAGGAATCACTATTTACTCCACCGGAGGAACCGAAAAATTCATAACTGATTTAGGGATCGACGTGGTTCCTGTAGAAGATGTTACTAGCTACCCTTCTATTTTAGGAGGAAGAGTAAAAACTTTACACCCAAAAGTATTTGGCGGTATTTTAAACAGACAGGACAACGAAAGCGATGTTGCCCAATTAGCTGAATTTGAAATTCCACAAATAGATATCGTTATTGTTGATTTATATCCTTTTGAAAAAACGGTTGCTAGTGGTGCTTCTGAACAAGATATTATTGAAAAAATCGATATAGGCGGAATCTCTCTTATTCGTGCCGCAGCCAAAAACTTTAAAGATGTTACCTGTGTTTCTTCAATGGAAGACTATGCAGATTTTCTTGAAGTTATATCTGCAGACAACGGTAATATTAGCCTTGAAGACAGAAAACGTTTTGCAGCAAAGTCTTTTAACGTTTCTTCTCATTATGACACTGCTATTTTCAACTACTTCAACAAAAATCATGAATTAGCTGCTTTAAAAGTAAGCGAAACTCAAGGCAAAGTTTTACGTTACGGAGAAAATCCACACCAAAAAGGATTTTTCTTTGGAGATTTTGACGCTATGTTCTCAAAATTACACGGTAAAGAACTATCATACAACAATTTATTAGATGTTGATGCTGCCGTTAACTTAATGTTAGAATTTAAAAATGATGCTCCCACTTTTGCTATTCTAAAACACAACAATGCTTGTGGTTTAGCACAAAGAGAAACTTTACACCAAGCTTATGTTGATGCTTTGGCCGGTGATCCTGTTTCTGCTTTTGGTGGAGTTCTAATTAGCAATAAAGAAATCGACATGGCTACCGCAGAAGAAATTCATAAATTATTTTGTGAAGTTGTTATAGCACCTAGTTATAATGCTGAAGCTCTTGAGGTTTTAAAAGGAAAGAAAAATAGAATTATCCTTATACAAAATGAAGTTGAAATGCCAGAGATGCAAGTTAGAACTTGTTTAAACGGTATGCTTCTTCAGGAAAAAGATCATAAAACAGATACAGTTGCCGACCTTACCAATGCAACCAACACAAACCCAACAGATCAAGAATTAGAAGATCTAATTTTTGCATCTAAACTTTGTAAGCATACAAAGTCTAACACTATCGTACTTGCCAAAAACAAACAACTTTGTGCAAGTGGCACTGGGCAGACCAGTAGAGTTGATGCTTTAAACCAAGCAATACACAAAGCGCAAACCTTCAATTTTGACCTTAAAGGAGCGGTTATGGCCAGTGATGCTTTCTTCCCTTTCCCTGATTGTGTGGAGATTGCGGACAAAGCAGGTATCACCAGTGTAATTCAACCGGGCGGATCTATTAAAGACCAATTAAGTGTTGATTATTGCAACGAACACAAAATTTCAATGGTGATGACAGGTACACGTCATTTCAAGCATTAATTTCATTACTTTTGTCGATGAAATACACCCTTTTATCTAAAATTTAAACATCACATATGGGATTTTTTGATTTCTTGACCGAGGAAATAGCTATAGATTTAGGTACAGCTAACACTCTTATCATTCATAATGACAAGGTAGTTGTTGATAGCCCTTCCATCGTTGCCAGAGATAGAATTAGCGGAAAAATCATTGCAGTTGGTAAAGAAGCCAACATGATGCAAGGTAAAACCCATGAGAACATAAAAACAATTAGACCATTGAAAGATGGTGTAATTGCTGATTTTGACGCATCTGAAAAGATGTTGATGATGTTCATCAAGAATATTCCTGCACTAAAGAAAAAATGGTTTCCACCAGCATTGCGTTTGGTTATCTGTATACCTTCTGGTATTACAGAAGTTGAAATGCGTGCGGTAAAGGAATCTGCAGAACGTGTTAACGGTAAAGAGGTGTATCTTATTCACGAACCAATGGCCGCAGCTATTGGTATTGGTTTAGACATTATGCAACCAAAAGGAAACATGATCGTTGATATAGGTGGTGGTACTACTGAAATTGCCGTTATAGCATTAGGTGGTATCGTTTGTGATAAATCTGTAAAGATTGCAGGTGATGTATTTACAAATGACATTATTTATTACATGCGTACTCAGCACAACTTATATGTTGGCGAGAGTACAGCTGAAGCAATTAAAATTGAAATAGGTTCCGCAACAGAAGATTTACAATCTCCACCAGATGAAAAATCTGTACAAGGGCGTGATTTGTTAACAGGAAAACCAAAACAAGTTCAAATATCTTATAGAGAAATAGCGAAGGCTTTAGATAAATCTATTCTGCGTGTTGAAGATGCGGTTATGGAAACATTATCTCAAACTCCCCCAGAATTAGCTGCCGATATTTATAATACAGGTATCTATCTTGCAGGTGGTGGTTCTATGTTACGCGGATTGGACAGAAGGTTGTCTCAAAAAACCGACTTACCAGTTTACATTGCTGAAGATCCATTACGCGCCGTAGTACGTGGTACCGGTATTGCACTTAAAAACTTAGAACGCTACAAGAGCATATTAATTAAGTAAGAAGCTTTTTTTAACGAACGGCTTCTTACTTAATATTGATAGCCTTGGATAAAATTCAAGAGCCATTTATTAATAATTATCGATAGAATTACTGGGCTAGTCTCAAAAAAAATTATCTAAAGGCGGCTTGTTAAAACACTATTATCGAGTAAAAATATAGGGGTGAATGCAACAGATCATAAATTTTTTAATTAGGTATAAGATATTCTTACTTTACCTTTTTCTATTATTGATTTCCTGCATTTTCACGTTTCAGTCGCACTCGTACCATCAATCTAAATTTTTAAATTCTTCTAACTACATCACCGGAAGTATCTATACATTCTCTGATAACATTACTTCGTATTTTGGATTAAGAGAAGAAAACAACAAACTTGTTGAAGAAAACAAAAGACTTAGAGACAAGTTATTTAACAACTTGGTACTTTCACCGTCACTTATAGATTCAACTTCTGTAAACTATGAAGTCATAAGGGGTCGCGTTATCAATAACAGCTACGCTGATCAGCGTAACTACATCACTATCAATAAAGGTAAAAACGATAGTATTGTCCAAGATATGGGTGTTATTACAGATAAAGGTATTCTTGGTATCGTAGAAAATACTTCAGATAATTTTTCTACCGTACAAAGTATTTTAAGTGATAAATCTAACATCAACGCAAAAATCAAGAACTCAAATCACTTTGGTTCTTTGGTTTGGGAAAATACTACAGATTACAATGTTGTTCAATTAATTGACATCCCAAGATTAGTACCATTAACCATTGGTGATACCATTGTCACTGGAGCCATGAGTAGTATATTCCCGGAGAACATTCCTATTGGTACCATTAAAAGATTTGATTTAGACAATTCTAAAAGTTTCTATTTTATAGATGTAGAACTCTTTAATGACATGACCAATATTGGCTCTATTTATATCATTAAAAATCTAAATCGGACAGAGGTTTTAGAATTAGAAGCAGAAACAGAAGCCAATGATTAACAACACTTCATTTTTAATTGTGCTCAGATTTATTTTGTTGGTACTACTGCAAGTGTTAGTATTCAATAAACTGAATTTCTTTGGCTATATAAATCCGTTGATTTATATTCTTTTCCTGTATTGGTATCCTATCAAACAAAATAGAACTACCTTTATTATTCTATGCTTTTTCTTAGGTCTTTGCGTAGATATTTTTTCAGACACTCTTGCCATAAACGCAGCAGCTACCGTTACCATAGCTTATCTTCGACCAACCATTATGCGTTTTGTCTTTGGTGTTAATTATGAATTTCAAAGTTTTAAGTTAAACAACAGTACAAAGGCACAACAATTCACGTTTTTAGCGTTATTGATTATAATACATCATTTGGTATACTTTACGTTAGAAATTTTCAGTTTTTCAAATAGCCTGTTAATTTTACAAAAAACGATTATAGTAGGTATTTCTACATTGATTTTAGGAATGTTGTTCAGTACGTTATTCAGCAGTAAAAAAGAATGAGAAAAATTCTTTTATCATTAATTATAGTTGTCATCGCAATTACCTTTTTGGGAAGGCTATCCTATTTGCAAATTTTTAGTTTTTCTGCAGAACAAGTTCTAGAGGATCCAGCTATTAAAGCTATCTACGATTATCCTGAAAGAGGTTACATCTACGATCGTAATGGGCATCTTTTAGTAGGTAACGATCCTGCATATGATGTCATGGTTATACCAAGAGAAGTAAAACCATTAGATACTTTAGAATTTTGCGGTTTACTTGGAATTGACAAAGAAAAATTCGTTAAAAAACTTAAAAAAGCAAGGGTATATTCTCCAAGACTACCCTCTGTACTTGTACCTCAACTATCAAAACAAGATTACGCCAAGCTTCAAGAGAAAATGCGTAAATACAAAGGCTTCTATATTCAAAAGAGATCTTTACGTTATTACGACACCCCTAGCGCAGCAAATGTTCTAGGTTACATTAGTGAAGTAAACGAAGGCGATTTAGCAGTCAACAAATATTATGTTCAAGGAGAACTGAAAGGAAGAACAGGTGTTGAACGCTATTACGAAGATTTATTAAGAGGAAGAAAAGGGGTTCAATATATTCAAAAAGATAGATTTAATAGAGATATTGGTCCTTATAAAAATGGGGAATTAGATACCCTACCAGAACAGGGAAAACAAATTAGCATCACTATAGACAAAACGTTACAAGAATATGGCGAGTTATTGATGAACGGAAAAAGAGGTGGGATAGTAGCTATTGAACCGGCAACCGGTGAAATTCTTTCTATGATCTCAGGACCAACATATGACCCGGCACTATTGGTAGGTCGTGAACGTTCTAAAAATTACACAAAACTTTATAACGATACTATAGCGAACCCAACTTGGGATCGTTCTATTCATGCACAACAACCACCTGGATCGCCTTTTAAAACGCTAAATGCCTTAATTGCACTACAGGAAGGTGTACTTGATGTAAACACAACTATTCAATGCTACCACGGATTTTACGTAGGTAAGAAGAAAAGGGGTTGTCACTGTGGTGGCGGTTTACGAAATCTGAACAAAGGAATATCACAGTCATGTAACGCCTACTTTGCTGGAGCGTTCAGAAAAATATATGAGAAATTTGAAACTACCGATGAAGGCATGGATGTTTGGGAAAAACACATGCGTAGTTTTGGTCTAGGTGACTATTTAGGCTACGATTTACCATTCGGGCAAAAAGGACGTATACCTAGTAAAGAATATTATGACAAATGGTACGGCGACAATAGATGGAGCTCTTCTTATATCATCTCTAATTCTATTGGTCAAGGAGAAATATTGGCTACACCTGTACAGCTAGCGAATATGACCGCAGCAATTGCGAATAGAGGCCATTATTTCACCCCTCATATTCTAAAGAAGATCGAAGGAAAAGATATTACCGAACCAAAATTTACCGAAGCTAAGCATACCACTATAGACCCCAAACATTTTGAACCTGTGGTTCAAGGTATGGCAGATGTTTATGTAAGTGGTACGGCAAGATGGTTACAGATACCAGGTATTGAAGTAGCAGGTAAAACAGGTACTGCTGAAAATTTTACTAAAATAGATGGTGTACGTACTCAGTTAACAGACCACTCGGTTTTCGTAGCGTTTGCACCTGTAGACGACCCTAAAATTGCCATTGCCGTATATATTGAAAATGGATATTTTGGATCTAGGTATGCCGGTCATATTGCTACACTTATGATTGAAAAATACCTAAAAGGTGAAATTACTTTAAAGACCCTTGAAAAAAGAATGCTTGAAAAAACTTTAGAAGCAGAATACGCGAAACCCTACAGTGGGGAGGAGTTCAAAATTAACGAGCGTGTCTGGTAGAAGCATCTTAAAAAGAATTGATTGGCTCAGTGTATTTATCTATTTCGCACTGGTATTAATTGGCTGGATCAATATATACTCCAGTACTTTTACAGACGACCAAAGCTCCATTTTTGATATTGGTACGCGTTATGGCAAACAGCTATTCTTTATTGGAGTAAGCCTAGTAAGTATTGTTATTATTATGGCTCTTGAGGTTAATTTTTACGAAAGGTTCTCTAGCCTTTTCTACCTCATTTCCATGGTATCCTTACTTGGGTTGTTTGTTTTTGGAAAAACTATTGCCGGAGCTACATCATGGTACGATTTAGGATTTTTTAATCTACAACCATCGGAGCTGGCCAAAGTTGCCACCGCACTGGCCTTAGCTAAATATCTCAGTGACATACAAACAGATATAAAAAGAAGAAAAGATCAATTATATGCCCTTCTCATAATTCTTGTGCCCGCAATTTTAATTATACCACAACCCGATCCTGGTAGTGCACTGGTTTTTTTTGCGCTGATATTCGTAATTTTTAGAGAAGGTCTACCACTCTATTATTTAGCAATTATCTTGAGTGTCATACTAGTTTTTATTATGACTTTAAAGTTTGGTACCGTGTGGCTAATTATTGGTTTGGCCTTACTCATTATTCTGCTATACGCATTAAAACGTAAAACTTTAAAAATTCCGGTAATACCACTAAGTCTTATCAGCATTGCTATTATTCTGTTTTCTTTATCGGTAAACTTTGTATTTAACAATGTTTTCGAACAAAGACATAGAGATCGCTTTGGCTTATGGCTACGTTTAGAAAAAGATCCAAAAAAACTAGAGCAGATAAGAAAATCTATAGGCTACAATACTTATCAATCTGAAAAGGCAATTGAATCCGGAGGATTCTTTGGTAAAGGATTTTTAGAAGGTACACGTACAAAAGGTGATTTTGTACCTGAACAGGATACAGATTATATTTTTAGTACCGTTGGTGAAGAATGGGGATTTTTAGGAACAGCTACGGTTATCATCCTATTCTCCGTATTGTTCTTACGATTAATATCATTGGCAGAAAGACAAAAAAATGCCTTTGCTAGAATGTATGGTTATGGTGTAATTTCTATATTACTTATCCATTATTTTATTAATATAGGTATGGTGATTGGTATACTACCTACTATAGGAATTCCATTACCTTTCTTTAGTTATGGCGGATCAGGTCTTCTGTTCTTTACTATTCTACTTTTTATCTTCTTAAGGTTAGATACGAACAGATTGAAAGAAAGTTTCTAAAACTTCCAACCTGTAGTATTTTTACTTGACTCAAACGTGCTTTGTTGCTTTTCTGGTAATTCCGCAAAAAAATCAATTCCCGTTTCCTTTTCTATATCATCAATAGAAACCACAAAATTTCGTAGAGACGTAAATTGAGGCTTGTTAGGTATTAGAAAAGACAATGAATATATCTTATCACCTTTTTTACGTGAAATTATTTTGTAGAAAGCATCTGGCACATCCACATCTTCCTGTCCTATCTCTTCTAATCCACTTTCTAACACTCCGCCGGTAAATACAAATAAAGTTCCATATTGCTTTGCCCAGCGTCTCGTTTGCTGTTCTAGATCATTCCAAATACCTGCGTTGAACTCTCTATCTTGCGGACTTATATTACTGGTATAAAATGTTTCATTGTATGCTTGTAACGAAAATCTGCGGTCACCTGCGGGCACTAAATGCCCTCTATCATAACCAGAGCCTTTATAGTTGCGCCAATCTGCAGATTTAGAGGAAACAAAAGGGTCTTCAATAAAATAGGGTCGTTTTCTATCATCATAGGTCAAATGACTTTTGCTCAACGTATAGGCCACCCATTCAGCTTGCTCATAAGGTTCGTTGTATGATAACGTAAAATGCTCGTGCTTTACAATTTCGCCAGTAGTTGAGGACGGCAATAGCTCTTTTGGAAAATCATTAGTGGTAATTTCATCATTACTATTAGAATATGTTGCGGGAGTATAGAAATTTTCAAACAACCAAAAACCTACTATACATACAAGAATTAAAATACTATAAAGAGATCCATTTTTTTTGCGGTATGCCATACGCCAAAATTACCTAATTTTGTAAGATATAAGGCAATTTACCGACCAATAAACCTAGTATTCAAAGTCTAAACAAAAGGAAAATTATGATGTTAACTTGGAAAGATGTAATTCATTTTTCAGTGAATGGTAACCCTGAACCTGATCGTAGAGTTGAAAGAACAGAACAGGAATGGAAAGAGATCCTTACTCCTGAACAGTTTAGAGTTACTAGAAAAAAAGGTACTGAAGCCCCACATTCTGGAGCATTATGTACCGCTCATGAAGCTGGCAAGTACGAATGTGTTTGCTGTGGCACACCATTATTTGATTCTACCATAAAATTCGAATCTGGTACCGGCTGGCCAAGCTTTACTCAACCTATTAAAGAAAATGCCATTAAATACCATAAAGACACTTCTTTTGGTATGGTGCGGGTTGAAGTACTATGCAATACGTGTGATGCGCATTTGGGTCATATATTTCCTGATGGACCAGAACCAAGCGGATTGCGTTATTGTATTAATTCCGAATCTATGCAATTAGAAAAGGAGGCAGCTAATGGCTAACGTTAAATTAGAAGTTGCTACAGTAGGTGGCGGTTGCTTTTGGTGTACCGAGGCGGTATTTCAAGAAGTAAAAGGAATACACAAAGTAGTTTCTGGATATACAGGAGGTAAAGCTCCTGGCAGACCAACATATAGAGAAATATGTTCTGGATTAACAGGACATGCAGAGGTAGTTCAGGTTACTTTTGACCCTACAGTCATTTCTTATGAAGATATTCTAATTATTTTCATGACAACACATGACCCTACTACTTTAAACAGACAGGGTGCAGATGCCGGAACTCAATATCGTTCTGTCATCTATTTTCACAATGGAGAGCAAGAGAAAAAAGCTAAATTAGTTCTGAACGAAATGCAAACGGTCTACGAAGACCCAATTGTTACCGAGTTAAGTCCTTTAGGTATTTTTTACGATGCCGAAGAATATCACCAAGACTACTATAAGAATAATTCTGAACAAGGGTATTGTCAGGTAGTTATTAACCCGAAGTTGGCAAAACTTAGAAAGTTACATGCCGACAAACTTTCAAGATAAAAGCATTTACAGCTTACCCAAAGAGGTATTCTACTAAACTACAGCAATTTACTGTTCACCTATGAAAACTTAAAAATTTCCATAGGTGATTTTACTTTTGAGGCATAATAACATTAAAACCTACTTATTATGAATTCTCAAAAATCTTTTTATTATATCGCTTTAGGGCTTTTTGCTACTGCCGTTATTGGATCAATTATTAATTCAGTTATTAACTATGATGTAGTTGCCGAAACATTTACAAAACTTGGTTACCCAGTATATTTGATTCATATTCTTGGCGTATTTCAATTCATCGGACTCGTAATGATTATTTTCAACAAATCTCATTGGGCATTAGAATGGACCTACGCCGGTTTCTTTTTAAATTATAGCTTAGGAGCCATTGCTCATTTAGCCGTAAAAGATGGTAACGGTGCTTCTGCTGTAGTGTGTATCGTATTATTAATTGTAACATATATACAAAGTAGAAAAATACGCAATGCCAATAATGAATTAGCAGAATTTGGAAAGCCTAAACATGCTAAGTTTGTCTAAAAACTAAGAACATAAAAAAAGCCGCTACATTTTTCAATGTAGCGGCTTTATATTTTTATAAGTCTTTGCTTAATTCTTTACACTAGCAAGTTTACCGTTCTTAATATTATTCATCTTTAAGTCTTCTAAAACATTTACGGCTTCTTCAACATAAACATCTTTGGCTAAATTCTTATGCCATCTATTACGCTTTTCACGCAATACAGAATCTTTAGTAAACAATTGCTCTTCATAACCTAACGATTTAAATGTTAGCTTAGAATCATAATCTGTTAAGGTTTTAAAGTAGTTAGACTGCTCTTTATCCTTATTCTTTTCTTCTTTATATGTTTCAAAGTTTAAAGAAATTTCAGTTTCATCCTGCTCGGCTTTTAACCACTTTGCATTCTCCTCAATTAATTTTATTTGTTGACTGGTCGCCATTCTCTTTTTACTATCGGCAACTGTCTTCTCATAATTGATATAACCTTCCCATGGCTCATAGTCTGCAGGAGTAATCTTATCCCACCCTAATGGGTTAGATTGATCTCTTTCCCCTAAATCAATATAACTATACCTGTCTGGAACTACAATATCACTCTTAACACCTTCTAACTGCGTAGAACCACCATTAATTCTATAGAATTTCTGGGTAGTAATTTTAATTGCGCCTAAATCTCCGTGCTCGTTACTACGCAACATATTATTTAAAGGAATAACGTTTTGCACCGTTCCCTTACCAAATGTTTGCTTGCTACCTATTACAATTGCTCTTTTATAATCTTGCATTGCAGCAGCTAAAATCTCAGAAGCAGAAGCAGATAATTCGTTTACAAGAATCACCAAAGGACCATCCCATTGAATTCTTTCATCTTTATCATCATATACATCTTTGCCTTTATCTTTAGATTGTACTTGAACGATAGGACCATCTTCTATAAATAAACCTGCCATTTCAACAACAGTTTTTAAAGATCCACCACCATTATCACGCAAATCAAGAATAAGACCTTCCATGCCTTCTTCCTTTAAGCGCTCTACTTCTTTAGCAACATCAGTTGCTGCGTTTCTTTCGCTATAATCATTGAAATCAACATAGAATTTTGGAAGATTAATAATTCCGAATTTTTCATCGCCTTTAATAATGTTGGCAGATTTAGCATATGACTCTTCTAATTCTACAACGTCTCTCGTTAAAGAAACAACATCTAAAGAACCATCTACTTTTCTAACGGTCAAATCTACAATAGTACCTTGAGCGCCTTTTATCAGCTTAATGGCATCGTCTAAACGCATACCTACAATATTAATAGGCTCTTCTCCATTCTGACCAACTTTAATAATTTCATCACCAACTTCTAATCGTTGATCTCTCCAAACCGGTCCACCAGAAATAATCTCTACAATTTTTGCGCCTTCAGATTTTTTCTGAAGTCTTGCACCAATTCCTTCAAATTTACCCGACATACTTGTATCAAACTTCTCCTTTTCCTCTGGAGCAAAATAGAATGTGTGTGGATCAAATTCATCAACAATAGTATTTATGTATTGTACAAACCAATCTTTACGCTCTAAATCACCAACAAAATCAAAAAACTCATCCAAAGTAGTTTCTGTTGATTTTCTAGAAGCTTCTTCAGCTTCTTTTGGTGTTTTTATTTCATCCTTTTCATTTTCAACTTCTTCCTTCCCTATTTTAGAAACCTTAGAATCATACGTACCTAAAGTTGCATATTTCAACTGCTTTCTCCAACGCTCTTTTAATTCTTCTCTATTTGCAGCAAAAGGTTCTTCATCATATTTAATACTGATGCTTTCATTCTCTGAATAATCAAAAGGAGCTTCTAATACTTCTTTATAAATGCCTTTCGCATCGTCCATACGTTCCATCAATCTTTCATAAACTATATTAAAGAAAGTGATATCCGTATTTTTTATTTCATCATCTATCTGATACTTGTACTTTTCAAACTCAGCAATATCAGATGCTATAAAATATCTTTTAGTAGGATCTATTACGTCAATAAAATCTTCAAACACATGTACAGAAAAATCATCGTTAAGCGCTTTTGGCTCATAATGCCCTTTTTCCAATACGTAGGTTATTAAATCTAACAACAACTTATCCTTGTCGTCATTTTCAAAACTTTTATTTGTAAAACTGCACGATGCTACTGCTGCAAGCATCAATAACAGTACGTAGGCTAAATTTCTTTTCATAAAATTATCTTTTACTTTCCTTTTCAATATCTTCGAATTTGAGGTTTGTAAGCAACTGTAAATGCTACCTAAACCTCTAAGGTAAAGAAAAAACCATGCCATTTAAATCAGTTGAGAACTAATTTTTTGTTAAACGGCATTTCGAACATATCATATTTAAAAACGTATTTTTACTACAGAAAGTATGCGCTATGAAAAAACCTTTGATTTTAGTTACAAATGATGACGGAATTACCGCACCAGGATTGCGTATGCTTATCTCCGTAATGAAGAAAATAGGCGATGTAGTGGTGGTTGCGCCAGATAGTCCGCAATCTGGTATGGGTCATGCCATAACGTTGGATACCGCTCTTTTTTCAAAAAAAATGAAAATTGATCTTGACCAAGACGGTATTGACGAATACAGTTGTAGCGGCACCCCTGCTGACTGTGTAAAATTAGCGCTTCAAGAAATACTACCCAAAAGACCTGATATCTGTGTAAGCGGTATCAACCATGGCTCTAACTCATCTATCAACGTAATTTACTCTGGTACAATGAGCGCGGCTGTTGAAGCTGGTATAGAAGGAATACCTGCCATAGGTTTTTCTTTATGCGATTATAGCTGGAATGCTGATTTTTCTCAAGCTCAAGATTTTATTCACGACATAGTCACCCAAGCTTTAGAAAACGGAATACCGAAAGGCACCGTCTTAAATGTCAACATACCCAAGCTCACAAAAAACGAGCTAAAAGGCATTAAAATTTGTAGACAGGCAAAAGCTAATTGGAAAGAGAAATTTGACAAGCGTACCAACCCAATGGGTAAAGATTATTATTGGTTAACAGGTGAGTTCGAATTATTGGATAAAGGCGAAGATACTGACGAATGGGCACTAGCCAACGGTTATATTTCAGTTGTCCCTACCCAATTCGATTTAACTGCCCACCACGTTATACAAGAATTGAACACCTGGGATTTTAAATAATTTCCAAAACTTAGATTAAATTATATAGTACAATTATTTTCAGATGAATACCAAAAAAGAAGTTCTAATAGGTTTTATAGTAGGCATTATAGCTAATGCAATTGGTACTTTATTGTACATTTTAATATTCTCAGATTTGAGTATTGTAGAAACTTTTGAGGCCGCCGTAAGACAAGAACATGTTGGTAGTCTATTGGCATTAGGTGCCATACTTAACTTAGTTGCGTTCTTTGGTTTTCTAAGAATAAAAAGGGACAATAGAGCAAAAGGAGTTCTAATTGCAACTATTATAACCGCATTCGTAATTCTGTATTACAAAGTTTTTTAAAATGAAGTACTATATCATTGCAGGTGAAGCCTCTGGCGATCTTCATGGCTCTAACTTAATCAAAGCCTTAATACAGCAAGATCAAGATTCCCAAATTAGATGTTGGGGCGGTGACTTAATGCAACAGGCCGGCGGAACTTTGGCCAAACATTACAAAGAATTAGCGTTCATGGGGTTCATTGAAGTGATTCTAAACCTGAATGCCATTTTCAAAAACATAAAATATTGTAAGCAAGATATTGCAGCGTTCAACCCCGATGCTATTATTTTCATTGACTATTCTGGCTTTAATTTGCGAATTGCCAAGTGGGCAAAAGAAAACAACTTTTTGACCAATTACTACATTTCTCCTCAAATCTGGGCATCTAGAGAAGGTAGAATCGAAAAGATAAAAGCGACCGTTGATCACATGTATGTGATACTGCCTTTTGAGAAAGAATTTTACGAAAAGAAACACAATTACCCAGTCAACTTTGTAGGACACCCTTTATTAGATGCCATTGCCAACAGACCAGAATTAAACGAGAGCTTATTCAGGTCCAATAACGGCATAGACCCTAACAAACCAATTATAGCTTTATTACCAGGTAGTCGTAAACAAGAGGTTCAAAAAATGTTGTCTCTTATGTTATCATTGACCAATGACTTTTCTAACTATGAATTTGTCATTGCAGGCGCACCAAGTTTAGACAAAGAATTTTACGCTGAATTCCTTACCAATGCGAATGTAAAATTCATTCAAAATAAAACTTACGACTTGCTATCCATATCTACTGCTGCCTTAGTTACCAGTGGTACAGCTACTTTAGAAACCGCATTATTTAAAGTACCGCAAGTAGTTTGTTATAAAGCAAATTGGATTTCGTACCAAATTGCCAAGCGTATCATCACCTTAGAATACATTTCTTTGGTCAACTTGATAATGCAAAAAGAGGTTGTAAAAGAATTAATTCAAGATGATTTTACTAAACAGAATCTAAAAAAAGAATTAAACTTAATTTTAGATGGAGAAGCTAGAACAAAACAATTAGCATCTTATGATGAACTCATTGCAAAGCTAGGCGGATCTGGCGCTAGTGCCCAAGCTGCTTCATTAATCATTGCAAATGCCAAAATTTCATAGGTTTATCCATTTTAAAAAATAATTCTATAATTTTGGAGTTACACGTACTACACGGTACATTCTATTTTATGCGCATACTACCATTCTTTCTTGTTATTTGTTTTTTAACCAGTTGCGGAGCTAAAAAGACAACCACATCTGACAAAGAGCGTAAAATTTCTGTTGCAGCCGCAAACAATGCTAGAACAGGAAATGTAACTACACCTACGAGAACAGAAGAGCGCAGAACAATAACTTCTAATACCAACACAAAGGCAGATGAAATTATCAATACCGCACTTTCATTTTCCGGTACACGATACAAGTTTGGCGGCACCACGAAAAAAGGAATGGATTGCTCTGGATTACTATATGTTTCTTTTGGTGAACACGACGTACAAATTCCAAGAGTTTCTTACAATATGGCAGAAGAAGGCCGTAGAATAGCCGTTAAAAATGTAGAAAAGGGCGACTTGCTATTTTTTAAGACCTCTAGAGGTTCTAAACGTATTAATCATGTTGGTATGGTGGTTGGTACAGATAATAACGAGATTACGTTTATTCACGCATCATCATCACGTGGTGTTACCGTTTCATCCTTAAGAGATGGATTCTGGAACCAAGCATTCGTAAAAGCTACAAGAATATTATAAGATGAAGCTCTTAGCGTTTATTCCTATCAGATTAACGCTTTTACTCATCATTGGAATCTTAATAGGTTACTTTTTTCCATTTAATCTTCAATACCTACTCCTATTTACTGTTTTTCTATTTCTACTACTTGCTGCCATTTTTATATTTGAAAAAAACACAAAATCTGTTTTATTTGGCATTATAGCTGCACTGACCTTCGTGTCATTAGGCACCTATAGCTACACCGCTGCACAACCAATCAATTCCAGTAACCACTACAGCAACTTTACTACTACCCAAAACGAACAATGGATACTTAAAATTAAGGAGGTTTTAAAGCCTAACCCGTACACAACACGTTATTATGCTTCGGTAAAAAGCGTAAATGACAATACGGTTAACGGAACAATACTCCTTACAATCCCCAAAGACACATCTAAACTTCGCTTAGCTATTGATGATGAGCTTATAACTTATTCACAAGTTTTACCTGTAAGCGAACCTTTAAACCCTCATCAATTTAACTATAAAAAGTATTTGGCAAATTTGGGCATATATCACCAAATGAGGATTACCACAAAGCAGTTCATACAAATTGAAAATTCAAATACCAGCTTGAGAGGCTTTGCCGCTAAAACCCGTAACCATATTATCTCAAAATTGAAGCAAGAGAATTTTGGACCTGATGAATTGGGAGTGATACAAGCTTTATTGCTAGGTGAACGCTCTGATATTTCTGAAGAAACATACACAAATTATCAGAAAGCCGGCGCTGTACATATTCTCGCAGTATCTGGTCTACATATAGGTATTTTACTCTTAGTCATTCAATTTTTACTGAGTCCGCTGAAAAATATCCCTAAGGGTAGTACCATAATTCTTATTCTATCCGTACTCTTTTTATGGATTTTCGCCTTCATTGCCGGTTTATCTGCCAGCATAATTCGCGCAACCACCATGTTCACTTTCGTGGCTTACGCACTGTATTTAAATAGACCTCACAATACATTCAACATCTTAGCTCTTTCTATTCTATTTATCTTATTGTTCATTGATCCTAATTTGTTATTTCAAGTGGGATTTCAAATGAGTTATGCGGCTGTTTTCTCCATTCTCTGGATTTTTCCAATTCTTAGAGACCTATGGTTTCCAAAGCACAAGATAGTACGCTATTTTTGGCAATTGCTTTGTGTTAGTATAGCGGCACAATTAGGAGTTTTACCCATTAGCTTGTTCTATTTTCATCAGTTTCCAGGACTTTTCTTTATATCCAATTTAGTCATTGTACCCGCCTTAGGTGTAATTTTAGCTATGGGTATTTTTGTTATTCTCCTTTCAATATTAAACTGGCTCCCCACTCAACTTGTCTGGCTATATAATAAAATAATTGGGCTCATGAACAACATTATAGCTTGGGTGGCTCATCAAGAAAGTTTTATTTTCAGTTCTATATCTTTTGATTTTATTCAGCTATTACTTTCGTTTACAGTGCTTGTCATGGGTATTGAACTATATACCAGGTTCAATTATAAACGTATAATGTTCTTTTCAATCAGTATTCTTAGTTTTCAAGGATATACTATATATCAAGAGCAACAGACTAAAAACATATCAGAAGCCTTGGTACTGCATCAAACTAAACAAACTCTGATTTTGAATAGAAACGGGCATCAATTATCCATCTTATCAAATTCCAAGAACAGACCCGATTATCTAATTTCAGATTATAGAACTGCTGAACGCATAGATTCTGTTCGTTATGATTCTTTAAAAAACAGTTATTCTTTTAAAAATGAATCGTTACTAATTATTGATAGCACGGTAATATATCCAAAGTCAACATATCATAAAATCTTATTGACACAATCACCAAAAATTAATTTAGATAGGCTTATCGATAGTATTCAACCCAATGAAATAATTGCCGATGGCAGCAACTACAAAAGTTATATTGACCGTTGGAAAACTACTTGTATAAAAAATAAAATCCCTTTTCACTATACTGGTGAAAAGGGAGCTTATTATTTTGAGTAATCAGTGACTAATGCACTTTACCCATCAACTTTTTAATAATCGGTGATGCTAAAAGAACAATAGCACCTGCACCTAAGGCATATTTTGCAATCAACATAAAACCGTCTGTATATACGGTCAAAGTAGCAAAACCACTTACATCGCCATCCGTACTTTCTATCGCCAACTGTTTACCGATAAAGCCTACTATCTGAAATGCAAATGCCGATGATAAAAACCAAACACCCATTATAAAGGCAATTAATCTCATTGGTGCTAAATCGGTCATTTTGGACAGCCCTACAGGTGACATAAACAACTCTCCCACTGACAATAAGAAATACATTAATAAAAGATATGTGAATGGAACAAATCCACTTTCATTGGCGCTACCACCACTTAATGCTAAAACATAAAAACTGATACCTGCAAAAAGTAATCCTAATCCAAATTTATACGGAGTTCTAGGGTTCCAGTTTTTCTTGCTTAACCATGTCCACATCATAGAAATAGGAATTGCCAGTATTATGATGAACATAGAATTCAATGAATTGGTTTGTGCCGCAGACATAATACCATCCAAATCAATATTTCTAGCCGCGAACAACGTAATTACACTACCGGACAATTCATGGAAACCCCAGAAAATAGTCATAAAAAATGTAAGTAACACTGCAACAAAAAGCTCTTTTCTCTCTTTTACATTTGCCTTGAACATTTCATAGGCCAAGTATGCAAGAACTGCAATACCAATACCAGTAAATATTATATTGACGATATTCTGATCAGCAAACATACCATCTGTAGCAACCGCTTTATAAGATGATAAAAGAAGAGCAATCAAAGGCGCAGCCAATACAGCTAGAACAGGAACTAAAATACCTTGCTTTACACCAAGCACTTTTTTCTCTAACACATGCTCGTTAGGCGGTAAACCTCTATCTCCAAAAACATTGTTTTGAATACCTCTCCAGAACACAATCAAACCGGTCAACATACCAATACCAGCCAAACCAAAACCATAGTGCCATCCATAGGTTACCGCTAGCCACCCGCATAATAACGGAGCTACCCAACCTCCAATATTAATACCCATGTAGAAAATGGTAAATCCAGAATCTTTTTTAGGGTCACCTTTCTCATACAATGTACCTACGAAAGTGGAAATATTCGGCTTAAAAAAACCGTTACCTACAATGATCAACGATAATGCGAGAAAGAAGGCCATATTGTCTTCTATTGCCAAAACGAAGTGACCAATGGACATTAAAATACCACCTAAAAAGATGGAATTACGCATCCCTAAAATCTTATCGGACAACTTACCGCCGATAACGGTCGATGCATAAACTAAAGATCCGTAAGATGAGTATACAGCTGCTGTTGCGTAATCCCTTTCAGCTAATGCCTTGAAGATTACATCAATCATATAAAGCGTTAGCAGTGCACGCATACCATAAAAGCTAAAACGCTCCCATAGCTCTGCAAAGAATAAATAGAATAAACCCTGCGGGTGTCCAAAAATCTGTTTTTGGTCTGAAAATTCAGTACTTTCAGTCATATTGTTGTTAGTTTGATTAAAGTTTTTCTTTTATAAAATTGGTCATCTTATTGAATAGGTGAATTCTTGTATTTCCACCGTAAATTCCATGATTTTTATCTGGATAGATCCCCCAATCAAATTGTTTATCCGCCTGTATTAAAGCTTCGATCATACGCATTGAATTCTGCACATGTACGTTATCATCTCCCGTACCATGTATCAACAAATAATCACCTTCTAATAATTGCGGATAATTGAATGGCGAGTTGTCATCATAACCGCTTGGATTTTCTTGTGGAGTTTGCATATAACGTTCCGTATAGATCGTATCATAAAAAGCCCATGATGTTACCGGAGCAACCGCAATGGCCATTTCAAAAGTATCATTACCCTTTAAAATACAATTGGTAGACATAAAGCCACCATAGCTCCAACCCCAAATACCTGTTCTATCTGCATCTATATAAAGTAGCTCACTCAACTTTTTAGCAGCAGCTATTTGATCTTCCACCTCATATTTCCCTAGTTCTTTCTGAGTAACTTTCTTAAAATCTCTTCCTTTAAATCCGGTTCCACGACCATCTACACATGCAACAATATAGCCCTCTGCCACTAAACCTTGATGCCAGTAGTCATTAGCTCCCATCCAGCTATTGCTTACATTTTGAGATCCAGGACCACTATATTGATACATAAATAACGGATACTTTTTTGATGGGTCAAAATCTTTTGGCTTGATCATGTACATATTAAGATCATTACCATTAATTGATATTGTAGAGAATTCTTTAGAACTTACAGCATAGCTTTTTAAGCTTTCTAAAAGCTGATTATTATCCTTAATATCTTTTACTTTCTTTCCATTTATTGCTTGATGTAATGTATAAATTGGCGGAGTTTCAGCACTTGAAAATGTATTTATGAAATAAGTGAAATCAGTACTAAATTTAGCATTATTCGTTCCTTCTTTCGCAGCCAAAGCTTCTTTATCATCACCACCACTACTAATGTTATATACACCACGATTTATAGAACCATTCTCAGTAGATTGGTAATATATTTTGTCTTCGTTTTGATCGTAACCATAGTACTTGGTTACTTCCCAGTCTCCTTTTGTAATCTGGTTCATTAAACTGCCATCTTCACCATATAGGTAAATATGGTTATAACCATCTTTTTCACTTGTCCAGATAAAGCTATCGTCTTCTAAAAAAGTGAGGTTGTCGGTAATGTCAACATAGGCATCATCTTTCTCTTCCAATAAAACAGCAACCTTCCCGTTTTTGGCATTTACTGCATACATGGTCAAATGATCTTGGTGCCTGTTCAAAGTCTGAACACTCAGCATATCTTTATGGTTCATCCATTTAATGCGTGGAATGTAGTATGCCTTATTTGTATCTACAGCAGTAATTTCACCACTGGCAACATCTAAAAGATGTAACGTAACTATAGAGTTGTTCTCACCTGCCTTTGGATATTTAAATACGTGTGGTTGTTGATATAGTCCTGTACCGTAAACATCCATAGAAAACTCTGGTACATTTGTTTCGTCAAAACGCAAAAAGGCAATTTTAGAACCATCTGCGTTCCACTCAAAAGCACGAACAAAAGCAAACTCTTCTTCATACACCCAGTCAGTAACACCATTGATAATACTATTCTTTACACCGTCTTCGGTAACTTGTTTAGTTTCTCCGGAAGCAATGTTAAAAATGAAAATATTATTATTTTTTACATATGCTACTTTGCTACCATCTGGCGACAATAATGGTTCTTGAATCTTTTCATTACTTACCTGAACTACTTTTTTAGAAGCTATGTCATACACATAATAAACACCAAGTTTTGACCTCCTAAATATTGGCTCTATTTCAGTTGAAAGCAATACCTTTTTCTCATCCGAACTAAAGACATAAGATGAAAACGAAGGAATATCAGCTAAATCTGCAGATGAAACTACGGTACCTACTTTTTCTAATGTTTTGTAATCGTATTTGTCAACCGTGGAGGTTTGGCTGAATCTGTTGGTATTTAGAACGGTATATTGAGTGCCGTTCTTCATGGATCTGAGAGCATCCATACCTTCTGTTCTAAAAGCTCCTTGATAAATATCAGAAACTTGTATCTGTTTTTCCTGTGCCCAAGTAAATACGCTGAATGAAAGTAAAATCAACGCAATTAAGTGTGTTTTTCTCATTTATAAGTGAATTTTGTTAAATCTCTCAAGTTTACCACTATTTCCTCAAAAAAACACGCTTTAACATGAAAAAGAAAGTGGTTTTAACGCTTTAACCATCTAAAAAAGATTCTTGCCAATATGCGTATCTTTACTACCGTAACAAAGTGCGGTATTTTTCTGAATCGCCACTTGTACACAACATTGAATATTAGTAGAAAGTTATACCTAAATGACCAAACCGATAAGTGGTTTCTCGAAGCTTACGAAAGAAGAAAAAATAGACTGGGTTACAGAGAATTTTACACAAAACACAGCTCAATCAAAGAAAATCTTACAGACGTATTGGAACCAAGATAAAAGTGTTCAACAACTACATGACGAGTTTATAGAAAACACCATTACCAATCTATACGTACCACAGGGCATTGCTCCCAATTTTTTGATCAATGACACACTATATGCCATACCAATGGCAATTGAAGAAAGTTCTGTAATTGCCGCGGCAAGCAAAGCTGCTAAGTTCTGGTTAAATAGAGGCGGATTTAAAGCAGAGATACTTGGTACGGAAAAAGTAGGTCAAGTACATTTCATGTTTAAAGGTGACGCCAAAAAACTAAATCCTTTCTTCACATACCTAAAACCTATCTTAATTGCAGAAAGTGCTTCTTTAACCACTAGCATGGAAAAAAGAGGTGGTGGTATTACAGATATAGTTTTAAAAGATAAGACGGATGAGCTGGCTAATTATTTTCAATTGCACGCCACTTTTGAAACCAAAGATGCCATGGGCGCCAACTTCATCAACAGTTGTCTAGAGCAATTTGCTGCAACGTTGAAAAAAGAAGCCACCAAGTATGCTGATTTTTCCGCACAAGAGAAAGATGTAGAAATTGTAATGAGCATACTGTCTAACTATGTTCCTAACTGTACTGTTCGCGCAGAAATTAGCTGCCCCGTAGACGACTTAAATCTATCGGCAGAATTAACTCCACAACACACTGCAGAAAAAATAATACAGGCAATTAAAATTGCTCAAATTGAACCTTACCGCGCCGTTACACATAACAAAGGTATCATGAACGGCATTGATGCGGTCGTATTGGCTACAGGGAATGATTTTAGGGCCATTGAAGCCGGTGTACATGCCTATGCATGTAGAAACGGAAGATATAGCAGCCTCACCCATGCCGAAATTGAAAATGGCATTTTTAAATTTTGGATAGAACTCCCTTTGGCTTTAGGTACCGTTGGCGGACTTACAAATTTACACCCTCTTGTGAAGCTGAATTTAGAAATGCTACAGCGCCCATCTGCTAAAGAGCTAATGCAAATTGTTGCCGTTGCCGGATTAGCACAAAACTTTGCCGCAGTAAGCTCATTAGTTACTACAGGAATTCAAAAAGGACATATGAAAATGCACCTTTTAAATATCTTGAACCAACTTGGAGCCAATGAAAATGAAAAAGCAATTTTGGTGGAACATTTTAAAACCAACCCGGTTACTCATCACGGTGTGGAAATTCAATTAAGTACTATTAGAAAGTAATTTTTATATGATGACGAAGGATTTTTACAGTAACGGAAAATTATTACTCACTGGAGAATATGCCATTCTTGACGGAGCTAAGGGATTAGCTTTACCAACAAAATTTGGGCAGTCATTAAAACTTAGAAATAAGAATACCGAAACTATACATTGGTTTGGCATTGACGAAAATGATGATACTTGGTTTTATGCCGAATTTTCTAAGGTCGATTTTAAAACTGTAACAACCACCGATGAAGCTACATCTGATCGGTTAAAGCAAATTTTGACCGAAACCAAACGACTAAACCCAGACTTCTTATCTACAATATCAGAGAACAGTATTATAGAGACTAAAGTTACTTTCCCTATGAATTGGGGATTGGGCACTTCTTCTACATTAATAGCCAATATGGCAAAGTGGGCAGGCGTAAACCCATATCTATTATTAGAAGCTACATTTGGTGGTAGCGGATATGACATTGCATGCGCTACGCACAACTCTACAATTACCTATCAAAGAAACAACTATGAGCCAATAGTTGATGAAGTTAATTTTAATCCGTCTTTTAAAGATGAGCTGTTCTTTGTTTATCTGAACCAAAAGAAGAATAGTAGAGATGCCATTAGCAACTACAGAAGTTTATATGTAAATAAAGAGGAACTGATAACCAAGATTGACGTTATCACTGAAAATATACAGAAGTGTACTACCATAGCTGAATTCGAAAACTTATTGAACGAACACGAGGCTATTTTATCGGAAACACTTCAAATTTCTACCATCAAAGAATCTCTTTTTCCTGACTATCCTAGAACTATTAAAAGCTTGGGAGCTTGGGGCGGAGATTTTATACTAGCTACAGGAACGGAAGAAAACATGTTATACTTCAAGAATAAAGGATACGAAACAATACTCCCTTATTCAAAAATGATATTATAAAAAAAGAGCATCCAAAATGGATGCTCTTTTTTATATAAATATTAAAGAAACTACTAGTAAAATGTAGCTCTTTTATCTTCAATTTCAGAACCGTCTTTCAACGCATTATAAACTTCAGTATTAACACGACTAGCTGCTCCAGTTTTCAAAGCATTAGCATATACACTGTAGTTATCTAATTTAGGAGCTTCTGTTTTCTTCACGATTTCAATTTTAAAAACACCAGTGTTTCCTTGAATCAACCCTGAAGTTGCACCAGCAGACATACCGTAAGCAGTACCTACTACTACAGGCTCGCTACCTGCACCAGGTATTGTCGGTGATTTTACAGTAAGTGCAGAAGCATTAGAAATACTTACACTGTTATCAGCAGCAATAGCACTCATATCTTTACCCTTGTTAGCGGCGATAATCTGTGCAGCTTTACGCTCTTTTCTTATTATAGGCAATACAAGTATAGAAGCATCTTCAGCACTCATTACACCTTCAGCATAGCTACCCGTTAACTGAACAACAGCGTAACCATTGTTGATGTTAAATCTTTTTACATCACCAACTTCAGTATCAGCATTGAATGCCCACTGAACTATATTTCTCTGATTTGTTAATCCTGGAAGGTTTTCGTCTAAAGCCTTTATCTTATTTACAGGACGAACAACGTATTCTTCTTTCTTAGCCAATGTTGAAAATGCACTTTCATCTTCTGTAGTTTCCATTTCAAACTTGGTAGCACTTGTAAACAATGTATTGATTGTTTCTTCTGAAGGAACAATTTCTCTAGATACAGTTGCTATTTGAACTACATCTTCTTTATCATCAATTTTTATTACGTGAAAACCGAAATCAGTTTCAACCAAACCGATTGCACCTTCATTGTTATTAAATGCAAAATCATTGAATTTAGGCACCATAACTCCTCTTTGGAAATATCCTAAATCTCCACCGTTTGGTGCAGATGGTCCGTCTGAGTTATCTCTTGCCAACTCAGCAAATACAACACCAGATTTTCTTGCTTCTCTCAATAACTCTTTTGCCTTAGCTTCCGCCTCTTCTTTTGTTCTAGTTACAGCAGGGTTTGCTCTTGTTGCACCAGTGTAAGCCAACAAAATATGACTAGCTTTAACAGAACCATTTGGTTTTCTAGCGATCATTTTAGAAAGCTTGTACGAATCACCATCTTTGTAAGGACCGTAAATCTGACCAACATTTAAACTCATAAGCGTATCTGCAACACTAGAAGGTAAATTTTTCTTAGCCTTGTAGATAGTATCGAATTTAGTATCAGAATATCTATCTAAAAATGCAGCAACATCTGTTGTATTTCTAAACCCTCTAATAGTATCATTACGATCTGTTTGAGAATTGTACTCGATAGTATCATCTAAAAGTTTAGTGATTTCATCTTTAATTGCTTTTTGATCCGCCTCAGATGGCTTCTCTTGAAAGTAAACGTACTGTAAATCTCTAGCAGGATCTTGCTTATATTCTTCTTTATGCTTATTTACATAATCAGCAATTTCACTCTTAGTAACGTTAATGGTACTATCCGGAATAGAAGTATAAGGTACTCTTACATACTTAATATCCATTTTTTCATTAGCTAATTTATAATCTAGCTCACCTTCTTTCAATGTAGCACCAACTCCCGCTTTCACCATATTGAAATATGTTTGCTCTTTTGCCAATTGAATGATTTCCTCTTCCGTCTGCAACCAAGCATCATATTGTGCAGGGTTGTTCACTTTCCAATCTGCAACAGTTTGTTTGAACATGTTTGCATCAAACTGACCATTTTGATCTTGAAACTGAGGATTCTGTGCATAACCGGTAGTTCTTAGAAAATCTACAATCTGATCTTGCTCTATACCAATACCTAAATCCTCAAACTGCTCACCTAAGATTGTCTTTCTAACCTTGTTCTCCCAAACTTGGTTTACAACTTGCATTGAAGATGTAGTTGGACCAACTCTGTTAGAAGCTACTTCAACCTCTTGTCTGAATTCATCAATAGAAATATCTTCTCCATTAATTTCGGCTACTGACGAGCCTACTTTTTCTCCTCCAAAATTGCTACTGGTAAAAACCCCAGAAATAACAAATGCAAAAAGCGCCAAACCTATAATCAAGATCAACACTGTTGTACGTTTCCTAATATTTTCTAATACTGCCATTCTAATTAACGTTTAAAATAATCGTTTGTGGTTATTGGGAGGCAAAACTACCATTTTTAATTGAAATAATAAAAACTAAAAAGCCACCTAATTTATTGATTAATGCGCTGTTATTCCTCTTCTAAAACTTCAATAGAAATTAAATCTATTTTAGTGTTAGAAACTTCTAGCACGGTAAACTTATAAGATGCTATGGTAAGCTCTACTTCTTTATCTGGAATTTCCCCTAAGGTATGTACCAAAAGACCGCCTAAGGTCTCGTATTCATCTGATACCGGTAAATTTAATTTGTGATTTTCATTGATATCATCAACCTCTAACCTTGCAGAGAACAGAAAGTGGCGCTCATCAACAACCTCTTCCCTTAAATCTGTAGTGTCATGCTCATCTTCTATCTCCCCAAAAAGCTCTTCTACAATATCTTCAACAGTTACAAGACCTGATGTACCGCCATATTCATCTAATACCACCGCAATACTTTTTCGCTTTTTAATTAAAACGTTCAATATATCTTGAATAAGCATTGTTTCTGGCACAAACTCAACAGGCAATAAAATACTTTTAATTGTCTTTGGCTTTTTAAACAGCTCGTAAGAATGCACGTACCCTATTACATTATCTACCGTATCATTATAAATCAATATTTTAGAATAACCGGTCTCTGTAAATAGTTTTGCCAAGTTCTTAGGCGTTTCATGCATTTCTACGGCTACAATCTCCGTTCTAGGCACCATAACCTCACGCGCTTTTACAGCGGCAAATTCCAATGCATTCTGAAAAATTTGAATCTCGGTATCTACTTCATCTTCCTCTTCCACCGTTTCCATCTGTTCTGTAATATAATCTCCCAATTCTAATTTACTGAACGCCAATTGAACTTCATCTCCAGATGTTCCAAAAACATATTTCAATATAAAATCAGAAATCCAAATTATAAAGTCTGATATAAACGAGAATAAAATGTAGAATAAAAATGCCGGAATGGCCAATAACTTTAATAGGTTATTGGCGTAAATTTGAAACAGCACTTTGGGCAAAAACTCTGCCGTTATCAAAATAACAAAAGTAGAAATCAACGTCTGGGTCAACAGACTAAAATCTGTAATCAATAACTTTAGGAACGCGTTATCTGGTGCAATACCCGTAAACCAATTCATAAGCACATCGCCCATGAAAAGACCGTAGATAACCAAGGCTATATTGTTACCAATAAGCATGGTGGCAATAAATTTAGATGGTTTTTTGGTTAGCCTGGTCAATACCATAGCCAAAAATCCTTCTTGTTTTTTCTCTATTTCAATGTGGATTTTGTTCGCAGAGATAAAGGCAATTTCCATTCCTGAGAAAAATGCTGAAAAAATCAAGGAAAGTATAATGATAATACCGGCTGTACCCACTATTTGTTTTGATTATCCCGTTTACGTTGTTCGAATTTTTTTCTGTAGTTTCTTCTAAACAAGAACATACCAATAGAAACTATGGCAAAAAATATAAAAAAGTAAGCCGTAGTTCTATCCGTATTCCAATCTGTAAAAATTCTGAAAATTGAAAATCCAGCTACTATTACATATAAGTATTCTGTATACCTTAAAATATTAATCATTCTCTTGTTCTTTATCTTCTTTAATCAACATAAGTCCGTAAGTTTTATGAGCATTTAAAAACTTAAGGTCTTTTTGAATATCCATTCCTTCACCATCCATTACCGTTCCATCATCCGGATTGGTAAATGTAAATTTTTCTTGTGTAAACGCCCACTCGTTACCACGATCGTAATACAGTTGAGATGTTGACAATTTCTTACCATCATCACTTTTTATCAACACATTACCACGCAAATCTACGATAGAAGTCTTAGAATACAGCACGCCGTAATCTGCCTCTATAATTGTTTTTTCATTTTTCTCGTTGAAAATCTCCACTAACAGACCATCAGGGAAGGTTTGATACGGAAAAGACAATTGTTCAAAATCATTTCTAATTGGTCCAGAAAGTATCGCCAGAACCTTTGATGAACCCTCATCTTCAGACCCTAATTTTTCAGGAGATTCGGTATAAGTAGCTACGAAGTTTTCTGCCACACTTCTAGGATAAACCTTTTTTGGCGCTTCTTCACCTACCCTCTTGTAATCATCTTTACAAGATAAAAAAAGCATTGCCATGGTACATACCACGGCAATGCCTTTAAAATTTTTAATCTGTATCATTTTTTCTATAAAGAAGGTACTTTCACGCTACCACCAACCCAACAGTTGAAAGTAACAGTTTTACCAGCCATACCTGAACTAAAGATCATTTCTTTAGAAGGTGCTTTTGAGCTATAGCTGTTTGCAGCTTGACTTGAAGAACCACTTAAAGATGGATCAACTCTACCCGCTTTTCTTGCCATATCTGCAGCTTTCCAGTAGATAGCTCTCTTTTCGAAAGCAGATGTACCACAACTGTTTGCACTTGTTGCATATAAGTTAGCGATCAATAAATAAGCACGACCGTTACTTGGGTTTGCATCAATTGCTTTCTGAGCGTATTTACGTGCCGTAGACTTGCTACCTTTTCTCTTATTAATTACAGCTACTTTGTAAGCAATCTTAGATTTCTTATCATTATCAGTTTCTAAAGACAATGCCTTATCAAAATCAGCAAGTGCACCTGAGCTATCTCCATTCTTCATTTTCAAAGTTCCACCATATACATAAGCATCAGCAGATGGATCTAAAGCTAATTGTGCTTCAAATAATTTTTGGAACAACGGATCATCTGTACATTCTTTGTTGAACATAAGACCTACCGCTCTTTTTACCCAAACAACATCACCTTTTTTCTCCTCAAAACTCTTTTGGTAAAGAGGAATAAGGTTACTACAATCTGCTAAAGGACCTAATTTAGAATCTATACTACCGGCAATCTTACCATAAGCACCAGAATAAGAGTTGTAAGCTTTTAAACGAGACTTTTCTTTTGAAGTCAAAGTACCTGCTTCTTCCTTAGGTAATAACTTTGCTATTTTACCAGTAATTTTTTCGTTTTCAACTTCTATTTTTTCAGTAACCGCATCATATACATCAAAAACTTCTTGCAAATCTTTTCTACCTGCTTTATGCTCATCAACCAAACTAGAGAAATAGATATATAAAGCTTTAGGGTTTGTAAAGTTCTCTTTATCTTTTGCAAAAGCATCACTTAACATGCTGTACATTTTAGCATCGTCCGCCATTTTATTATCATACATAACCAAAGCCTTATCAACTTCAGTTTCACCTGGGCTAGTCTTAGATGAAAAATGCTTTAACTTATTATCATAAAGACCCATAAGGTCATTAGCAAATTGTTCTTTATCAGCACCTGTTGCCTTTTTCATCTTATCTTTAAGTATACGTTCACCATATACATAGATAGCATTATTTAATTGTGGACAAGTTTCATAAACCATTTTCCATGGCTCATAGGCCGCGTCATAATTTTTAACTTTTGAATGCTCAGAAAAAATGGACAAGTTAGTCATACATTCAGGGTTTTGCGCCTGCGCATTGCTCACTCCCATCATCCCTAGGAACATTATTGCCGTGAAGTAAAGTTTCGATTTCATGTTTTCTCTTTTTAAAATGGTTAATGTACTAAATTTTTATTAATTGATTTTTCTTTTCTGGAACCAACGATCGTTCAATGATAAACCTACATTAAATTTAAAATAGCTCTCTTCTATCAAATTAGCTCTTGTTGTTCCTCTTCTACCAAATTCAAAACCTAAGTTAAGATTCGAGAAACTTCGTCCCAGTGGTAAGCCTAATCCAAAAGTTATGCCAAAGTTATTTATATCAACATCGTTCACTAACATACCGGTCTTATCTAAACGCAATCCAGCGCGGTAAGTTACTCGTTTAAAATAACTTGAAAATGAACCATGTTCAGGTGTAATAAAACCACCAAAAGCAAATGAACTTGCATCTTCATATGCTATACTATCAGCACCTAAGAATGCATTCTCAAAAGAACTCATCTCTTGAAAACTATATTCTGCACCTATAAACCATTTATAATCTTCACCGTAACCAATACCCAATGTCGTAGCTGTAGGTATTTTTAATTCTGTGTTTTTTAAATTCTGTGCATCTAAGTTTACCTCAAGCTCTTCTATTGTACCTCCAGTTGACACAGAAAAAGAACCTAACTGCCTGTCATTTTTAGACACTAAATTACCTTGGGTATTTACACGTATGGAAGTATGAAGTCTATTTCTACCCTTAATTATAGGAGAATAATTTAAGGCATAATTAAAATCGAACCCATTTACCCTTGAACTTCTTCTATCAAAAGTACCAAACTGCACATCGTCTATTTGTTGTAATCGTTCACTTTCTAATGTACCAAAATTGAAATTTACAGTAGCACCTATGCTTAAATCCTTTACTACTTCATATCCTACGGAATAAAAAACTTTCGTCAATCCGCCTTCACCAGAATATACATTAACCAAAGAATTACCGGAAACGGTTCTTTCATCGACCAAATTATAACCAACAGATGAATAGGGCATAATACCAAAACCCATACCCAAACCTTTACCAACACTAAAACCTAATGCCAAGTAATCTAAACTGGTTATTGAGCTTTGCTCTTCTTCAGTAAAACTTTTAAGTGTGTATTGTTTGTTGGAGACACCCGCAGTATATGTAACCAAACCTTCACGGTCCATTACCTCTAGACCTAACTTACCAAAAGCGGCCGGGTTTTTTAGATTGATATGAACACTATCGGCATAGACGCCAATACCTCCCATCATTTGATTTTCTACCGTACTTTCATTCCTTAAATCACCTATTCCAAAAAAAGAATAAGGAGAAACAGTACCATCTTGAGCGTACATACCAACAGTGGTAATGTATACAATTGCAATTACAATTTTTCTGATCATTTAGTGCTTGTTGTATTCCAGCAAATAATTAAGCCCTTTCAGGAGAAATTTGGAATCCGCAAATATGGTATTTTTTAATCGTTTAGACAAAAATAGTGTGTCTCCACCGGTTAAAATAACTGTTAAATTTTCAAATCTAGCTTTGTAAAGATCAATGACACCGTCTATTTCAAGCGTTATTCCATTTACAACCCCACTGTGAAGACAGTTCTCAGTTGTATTACCAATATAGTCTAACAACTCTTTTTTCTCGAGCAACGGCAACTTTGCCGTCTGTTCATGCATGGCCTTATAGCGCATTTGCACTCCCGGTGATATAGCTCCGCCCAAGTATTCGTCAAAATCATTCAACATATCATAAGTAACACAACTACCTGCATCAATTATTAAATTATTTTGATGCGGATTAAAATAATATGCCGCCGTTGTCAAAGCTAAACGATCAACACCTAAGGTCTGTGGTGATGCATATGAGTTCTTAAATGGCACTTTTGAGGTGTTTGAAAGCTCATGCAAGTCACAAAAAACAGCTACAACCTTCATTTGTTCCTTTGAAAGTGACCCAACACTAGAAACTATTGAAAATTCTATTTTCGGAAATTCTTTGAAGATTTTTTTTACTGCCTCTACAAACAAATCGACAACAACAGTCTCTAAAT
This sequence comes from Maribacter zhoushanensis, assembly GCF_029350975.1. Taxonomy (GTDB): domain Bacteria; phylum Bacteroidota; class Bacteroidia; order Flavobacteriales; family Flavobacteriaceae; genus Maribacter; species Maribacter zhoushanensis. The sequence continues at coordinate 423,599 of NZ_JARKMR010000003.1, read as the reverse complement.
GAATTATTTCCGACTTTTTAAAGATCGCTAACTTAACGTTTGTATTACCCGCATCAATTATTAAATTCATGTTGCAAAGATTAAAAATTAAAAAAACATTTTTCTTTTTTTACGATTTAGTTTGGAAATCATAAAATTGAAATTATATTTGCACCCGCTTACAGCAAGCATGGTGCCTTAGCTCAGTTGGTAGAGCAATGGACTGAAAATCCATGTGTCCCTGGTTCGATTCCTGGAGGCACCACAATAAATCCTTACTTAACGGTAAGGATTTTTTTGTTTTACATACCTACCTAATGCATTACAAAAATACATAGGACCTGCTAAGAAGCATATCTACAACTCACTAATTCTACAATAAATTTAAATTGAATTTTGACCCACTAAAGTCAAAAACAGCCTAGGACGCCACTTGAATCAATATAGTTATCGAAATATTGACGAAATTTTTTACTCTTCTAATAACACGAGGGCATGTTTAAAAAAGCTCTTTTTTTTTACAAAACAACTAATATTACAGCATTGTACAAGTTACATATGGTTATATCCATAAGACTGAGAGCCCACATTAAAAAGAACCTATTGAAAAAATGATCTTAATCCCAAACACGCTCTACTTTATGCTCGGTAAAATCTTCTATCTTTAATTTCTCTTCTGAATTATTTACTATGGTCAATGCCCTAAAAAACTCATTAGGAAAAATCTGATTTGTCATTACATACTGCCCGCCGTTTATAAATAGCTCTAAAGACGAGTGATCCAAAAGCATAACTATCTCAATAGGACCCTCAGGAATATTCGGAATTTTCATTTGCTGAACACCCGGAGTAAATTTCTCGCTAAAATCTACCTTACCTGATTTTCTTCGGTCCAAGGTCACTATCTTTTTATCTCTATCAATATCTATGCTTAAGCTATCGCCATTTTTGTTTCTAAAATACATTTGAGCGTTTGGTACGGACAAAGTGAATTTTGTTTTACTTTGATTACCATATTTCAATGGCAAAATTCTCTTTCTAGTAGGCAGAATCTCTATTACACTTTCTGGGTAGGCAAGAGCAACATGTTTCTCAAAACTTTCTAAAGGATAATTAAACAACGTTACTTCATCACCTAGTTTACGCAAGGTCAACAATCTTGGCACCGTCATGGCACTACGCCATTTTTCTGTCGGCGTATCTCTTGCATAGTCCCAATTACTCATCCAGCCTATGAATACACGCTCGTCATTTGGAGCATCGTTATAGGTTACACCTGCATAATTATCTCTTCCTAAATCTACCCATTTGTGTTCTACCTGATTGGTAGTGAATGTTGTACCGTCAAAATCTCCTATAAAATATTGTGTACCACTACCTCCATTTGGCGCACCTGGGTTTATACTTATCAAAAGCACCCATTTTATCTCATCTGTACCCTCAATTTGTAGCGGAAACAGGTCTGGACATTCCCACACGCCACCATGTGCTCCTTGGTCCTTACCAAACTCACTAACCTTTTTCCATTCCTTTAAATTAGGCGAATTCCATATTTGTAAATGGTCTCCTGCTACCAAAAGCATAGTCCAAACCTCAGCTTTGTCATTCCAAAAAACTTTTGGATCTCGAAAATCTTTAATTCCCGTATTGTCAATAACTGGGTTTCCTTCATATTTGGTCCAACTATCACCATTATCTAAGCTATAGGCAATACCCTGTGTTTGAAAGTCTTTTGTACCAGCTTGCTCACCCGCCATATCATGGTAGGTAAAAATTGCCACCATTGCAGTTTTGTCTTCCGTACCAAATCCTGAAGTGTTATTGTGGTCCATTACGGCACTACCTGAAAATATTAGACCATGCTCATCAGGAAAAAGTGCAATTGGCTTATGTTTCCATTCCATCATATCTTCACTTACCGCATGCCCCCAATGCATAGGTCCCCAAACAGTACTATCTGGATAGTATTGATAAAATAAATGATATACACCATCATTATAAACAAGTCCGTTTGGATCGTTCATCCATTTTTCTTCCGGTGTGAAATGATATTGGGATCTGTAAGGCTCAACATAATATCCTGTTGGTTCTAAATCTTCTTGAACAACATCTTGTTTTACTTCTTGTTTACAATTAAAAATTGAAACAACAGTTAATAAAACTAATACTTTTAAGCCTTTATTTTGTAAAGTTTTAACCATAAATTCACTTTTATACAGATACTTCTTCATTAGTAATTATAGTACCTTTGTAGCAATGAAAATACTAATTTCTAAATTAATTTTGTGTTCTTTAGTCTTATTATCTTTTCCTAAAGACAGCTTTGGACAAGACAAAATCACCAAGGCTTTGAGCACTTGGAACCAAGGCACTATACCTTATGCGTATTTTGGAAATTTACCAGAAACAGATTCTATTGCCTTTTTAGATACTAGAGAAAAAGAAGAATTCGAAGTCAGTCATCTTAAAAATGCTGTTTGGGTAGGTTATAAAAAATTCAACGAGAAAAAGGTATTAGAAACTATACCTAATAAATCGCAACCTATAATCGTTTATTGCTCTATTGGGGTACGATCAGAAGATATTGGCGAACAGTTAAAAGAATTAGGATACACCAAAGTATTAAACTTGTACGGCGGTATTTTTGATTGGAAAAATAAAGGAGGTCAAGTTTTTAACGACAAAGAAGTTGTTACTGACAGCGTTCACGCTTTTAGCAAACATTGGGGTAAACTTTTACAGGAAGGAATTAAAGTATACTAACTAGGAGTTAGAAAAATCAAGAAATTACATTGGGAATATTACTGAACAATAAGACTGAAAAAGACGAGAAAATTATTGATTTCACCCTCGCAAATTCAAATAACCTTTTGCTGATTTTTACTAGAAACCCAGAATTGGGCAAAGGTAAAAGACGCTTAGCGGCTACCGTTGGTGATCAAGCGGCTTATGATATTTATAAATTTTTATTAGACCACACCGTGTCTATCACCAAAAATCTATATGCTGAAAAACAAGTGTATTATTCTGAAGAAATTTGGGAAAACGATATTTGGGACAACCACAAATTTGATAAAAAAATACAAGTAGGTGAGGACTTAGGTATTCGTATGGCAAATGCCTTTCAAGAAGGCTTTCAAAACGAATACCAAAAGATCATTATCATTGGTAGCGATATGCTAGACCTATCTCAAGAAGATTTAGAAAATGCTTTTAAATCTTTAGAGAAAAATGATTTTGTCGTAGGACCTGCTGAAGATGGCGGATACTATTTACTTGGTATGAAAAAATTTATGCCCGAGCTTTTTAAAAATAAAACCTGGGGTACAGAAACCGTTTTAAAAGATACTTTAGCTGACCTTAAAAATGAGACTACCGCTCTTTTAGAAACAAAAAACGATGTAGATTATTACGAGGACATAAAGGATGTTGACGCCTTTAAACCCTTTTTAAAACATATAAACTTATGATGAAAGATGAACTTTTAGAATCTGTAAACTACCTTAAAAACAAAGGTTTTGACAATCCAGAAATAGGTATTGTTCTAGGTACAGGATTAGGTAAACTAGTAGACAGTGTAGAAGACCCTATTGACGCACACTACAACCACATTCCATTTTTTCCTTTGGCAACCGTAGAATTTCATACCGGCAAATTAGTTTACGGAACCATATCCGGAAAAAAAGTAGTTGTTATGCAAGGTCGTTTTCACCTTTATGAAGGTTATGACTTTTTAGACATTACCTACCCTATTCGTGTAATGCACATGTTAGGTATTTCAAAACTGTTTATCTCTAATGCAGCTGGTGCAGTAAATCTTGATTACAAAAAAGGTGATATGATGTTGATTGAGGATCATATTAACCTGCAAGGTGGTTCTCCCCTAGCATTTAAAGGAGTTAGTGAATTCGGCGAACGTTTTGCAGACATGTCAGAACCTTATGATGTAGATATGCGTAACAAATTGACCGCTATTGCCAAAGAACATAATATATCATTAAAAAGCGGTGTGTACGCTTCTGTTGTAGGTCCCCAACTAGAAACTAGGGCAGAGTACAGAATGATCAAATTAATTGGGGCAGATGCCGTTGGTATGAGTACCGTACCTGAAGTTATTGTTGCAAATCATTTATCTCTACCCATTGTTGCGGTTTCCGTTTTGACGGACGAGTGCGACCCAGACAATCTAAAACCCGTTGATATCAGCGAAATTATTTCTATTGCCGAAAAGACAGAACCTAAAATGGTGAAGTTATTTCAAGAATTAATTAAGCAATTGTAAGGATTTCTGGTATTCTACTACATAAAAACAAACATAGTTTATGAGTACTCACCAGCCAACCATAAGTATTATCATTCCGGTATTGAATGAAGAAAAGTACATTAAAGATGTACTTTTTGCCATCTCTACCAATGCGGGTAGCAACCGTATAAAAGAAATACTTGTGGTTGATGGTGGTAGTACCGACCGCACCGTTGCTAATGCTCAAAAACATGGAGCAACGGTTATTAACAGCAATAAGGGGCGTGCAAAACAAATGAATCTTGGTGCGGCACAAGCTACTGGAGATGTTCTTTATTTTTTACATGTAGATTCTTTACCTCCAAAAGATTTTGATAGCGATATTTTAAATGAAATTGACCGAGGTTTTGAGGTAGGTTGTTTTCAAATGCGCTTTAACAGCAATAGTCTTTTTTTACAATTCTTTAGCTGGTGCACAAAAATTAACCATCAAATTTGTCGTGGCGGAGATCAATCATTATTTATAACCAGCAAACTATTTCACGAACTCAATGGCTTCAATGAAAATTATGTTATTTATGAAGACAATGAATTTATTAGAAGAGTTTACAAGCTAAAACCTTTTAAAATTATTTCTTCCGCTATCACTACCTCTGCACGAAGGTACGAAGAACGAGGCACGGTTAGATTACAGTATCATTTTGGCATGATTCACTTAAAACACCATTTGGGTGCTAAACCAAAAGAGCTTTATCAATATTATTTAAAACATATAGCTGCCTAACCTATTCCCCTTCAAAATCTAACAATACCCCTTCACTGATCCATTTAGCAAGCGCCTGACGATTATCTGGATCAAGAATTCTGACCTGATCTTTTTTATTTCTAATATTCCCTATCTCAATATATGCCATAGCAGGGTGGGTCTTCTTTACTAAATAAAGCGATGTTCTATCTTCAAAAGTACCCGAATACGTTCTGTTAGGCTGATATTTTTTGTATTTGGCTCCGAAAGTTTTGTGAATGCTTTCTGCCAGTTTCTCCCCATTCTTGCTTTTCTCGTGATGGTAAAAGAAAACATCTATATTTTGATTTTCACTTCTACTATCTACATGAGTTACGATCAAACGCTGGTATTTACCTCTGTTATTTTTATATAGGTCATTAATAATATCTACACGTTGTTTTAATCGCGCTAACTGATTTAAAGGAATTGTTTTATCTGGATATGCCACTTCATCATGGTCAATTTCTAACACGCGCTCATCTCTAATACCATCGTTCTCATCTTGAATAATGATATACACCTCTGCACCATGCGACATTAATTCTTTTGCCAAACGCAATGTTATATCATAAGCATACTCATCTTCCGCTATGGCCTTACCAGCATACATACCCATAGCCCCTGGATCAGGACCTCCATGACCACTTACCAAATAATACACATTACCTTCTAAGCGTTTACTTTTTGTAAGTACGGTTTTATATTTCTCTCCGAATATATCATAAGAAGTGCGCTCTATCTCCTTTACTTCTTTCGCCTGAATCTGCAATGAATCAACAATAGTAACAGTATCTAACTTTATTAGCGGCATCACATAAGTTCTGCCTGCAATTAAGTGAACACTGTCTCTTAAATTATCTGTATTCAATGCCACAAATTCATCAAACACTTCATACGGATCTACTCCTTGTTTTCTCAAAAGTGATAAAATTCCGTCGCCAGGTTCTGCCGTAATGGTCTTAAGCGAATCTTGCCCAAAGCAAAAAACACCTAAAAACAAACATATTACACCTAAAAAGTTCTTGTTTTTCATCTTATTACCAAGCACAAGGTCTATGCCATAATACATTTATGACCTCTAATTCAGCACAAAGATTGCTAAAAATATTGTCCAATACCAAAGACAATTCCGTTGTCCCCATCTTTAGTGATTCCGTAGCCGTAATCTATTCTAAAAATAGCATTGAAAATTCGCTTGTGCATAAATCGTAATCCAACCCCTGGGTAGATTCTTATATTTTCACTATTCCATAAGTCATCAAAACCACCAGCGGGGTTTCGCCATGTACCTCCATCAACAAATATGTTGCCTTGCAATACAAATTTATTTCTATCTATAAAGGTTTGACGATATTCCGTATTTAAAACAATCATACCAGTACCTCTATCTATTGTATTACCAACGCCTCTAATATTTAAATTATTATCTACCGTAAATGGTGCAAACGGGCTATCAACATTACTTGCAAGACCTAAACGAAGCCGGTTTGCCCAATTACCCCTATCGCCTATTCTTTTGAAATACGTAAAATCATTAAACCCTATCAAAAACTCCGGCAAATTTGCATTGGTACTACCTACATATTGCAAATTTAACTGACTTCTAAATCCTTCTAAATAGTGATAGAAATAATCCAAACTGTTATAATCATAAATGAACTTGAATAAGTGCTTATCAACGTTTAAATTCAAAGGAACACCTGCACCGGTTGCGCCTTCAACATACTGGTAGTCTTCTGTAAAAAAACTAAAGCCCAATTCCATTCTATTTTTAAAATTGAACTCATACAGTCCTAACAGTTCAAAACCGGTATTGCTATATTTATAGTCCGCAGTATCATCTTGAAAAAACACAGGCTCTAGAGTCGTAAAATCATTATAATTTACTGCTAAACCTAATTTACTAGAAAACAGGTATGGCGCTCTAACACTTAACCCAAACGAGCTATAATTATCATATTGATAGAAGGCGCCCAAGGTGATATTACGCCCAAAAGAATTGAACTCTTGCAGCCCTACCCTAAAAGCAAAATTGTCATTTGATGAACTAAAGAGATTTGCGAACGGAATTAATGTAAAATTTTCTTCAATTACATACTCTAAGCTACAGGTTTCATTCGGTAAAACAGTGACGTTAAAATAAGCATGAGATATAGAGGGCAACCTTTTTAAACGAAGTATATCTCTATTTATAAGTACAGAATCTAACATCATACCTTTCTGTACATCTACAAGGTTTTCAATGAAAGATGTTTTGGTTTGCTTTGCTCCAGAAAAGTGCAATTCTGCCACCGTCAATTCTTGCCCTTTCATTATGAAACTGACAAGCATTAACAATAGAAATGGTAACGTTTTTGTATTCATTTTTTCAAACACTCATATCTTAACCTATATAAATTTAGCGCTAAGGTTTTCAATATAGAACAAATTATGGGTGTAATCAATTATAGTTCAAAAGCATACCTATAAATACCAAAAAAGAGCCTATTTGTTTTACAACAAAAGGCTCTTTTAAGAACACTCAAACTATTTTTTAAAATATTCCTCTTAATCCTAAATTAAAGGTTTGCCCTAGCCCTGTATTATTACCACGTACAAAGTTGGTATACAGTATTTCTAGGTTCAAAGCACTTGTTAATTGATATTTTGCCCCGCCGCCCAAGGCAGTAAAATCTTGTGTAAAATTATTTCCCAAATCTAAACGTTGAGAATGCTGTGCTAATGCCAAAATCGTAAACTCATTTGAGGGAAAATAACTAAGAAATAAACCTGGACTAAGGTTTAAACTGTTGTTAGCAAAGCTTTCTTCCTTATCACCGAAACTTAATTCTGAGTTGATTTCACTAAAAAGTTGCCATTTATCACCTGGAAAAGTATAATCATAAAAGAATCTATTCTGCCAGATATATCCTTTTTGGTCTAAAAACACTCCGTTTTCGGTTTCATTATCTACCAATGGGATAAAAAATGAACTTTGGATAGAAAAATTACTTACCGATGCGATAGGTACAAATTTTACAGATGGCGCAATGGATGTAAGTCCTGATCTAGCAGTGTTGTTTTCCCCATCAAACTTAAACACATCTAATGCACTTCTATCACCAATTACATTTGACCTGAATTCTAGAATTGCACCAACATTCCACCTTTTATTGGTACCGACACCGGTATACCCTTCTAATGTAGAGGTGAAAAAAGTTTGTCTTGGCTCTTCTCCTTCTGTAAATGTGCTTTCGGTTTGTGTGTATAAATTATTAAACCACTTTACATCGTACTGACCTTGACCTACCAGTTTAGATGGTGTGTACTGCCGTATATTACTTTTCTGTTGCAGACTATCTTGGCCATACCCTTTAAATAAGGCACAAAAAGCCACTGCAAGAAATAAATTTCTAATTAAAATATTCATTTTTAGGTTTTTAAAATTCTTAGTTGATTATTTAGCTTCGTTCAAAGACCAGTCATAAGTGTAGTAAGATACTTTTGCATTATCTGGTAATTGTTCTTTTCTATAGGTATTTATAAAATCTACAGTACTTCCTTTTTGTTCAAAGTCTCCTTTGTACCACTCAAACAATTGTGAAATCTGAACTTTATTTTTATTTACTTTTATAAAGTTAGGATTGTTTATTGCCAAAACGGTTTGCTTCTGCAACTGACCATCTAACAGGTTTGGCTTGTAAGCGGCGTTAATAATTGGCGGACATCCTAAACCTGCGCATACTAATACGAAATGGAATCTTGGTTCAGCTGGAAACTGCGCTCTCAACAAATCATTCTCTATTCCGTTTAAGGTAATGGTCTTCCCTGCAATTTCATGTTTTGTTTTATCAAAAAATCCCGATACATCTAGAGGGGATTTTAAAGGATAATTCTTAACGATACCGTCTATAACAAGTAGATTATAAGCATTGATCCAAAAAGCTTGATATGTTGCAGCGTTAGATTTTGAAACCGATATGCCCTTAGCAGAATTCAATATCTCATTTAAAGCATCGGGATTACTTTTAATAGCTGCGTACTTTACTTTACCATTAACAACGTTCTCCTTAAAAAAACTATCGCTCTTACTGAAAAAGGTAGCTACATCTTGTGCAGAAACACTAGTAACTATAAAAAGGAAAAACAACGTCTGTATAAAAATTCTATTCATCTTATTTTAATTTTAGTATCACTTTTGAGATTGTATAGGTCGTGGCGTTTTACAAAAACATACACTTCTCAAAAAAAATAATTTATTTTATTTAAAATTTTCAAGCCAATTAAATACTGATTTACTGCGTGTTACAAATCCGTTTTAATAAGATTAAAACGCAAACTACGGTTAAAAGTATCACAGAGTTATAACAAGTTTATAATCTTTCTAAATTAAAAGTAGGCTGTTAAGTTCTTACCTTTATTACCGACACAACCATCAACAAAAGCATTTTATGGATCATATAGTAATTATTGGTAATGGCATTTCTGGGGTCACTTTAGCTCGACATATTCGTAAGTTATCAGACAAAAAGATCACCATTATTTCTGCAGAAAGTGACTACTTCTTTTCCCGTACCGCATTAATGTATATATACATGGGGCACATGAAATTTGAACACACACAACCTTACGAGAATTGGTTTTGGAAGAAAAACAGAATAGAACTCGTCAACGGATTTGTAGAAAAAGTGGAAACCGACTCTAAGAAACTTCTTTTAAAAGGCGGCTCTACCATATCATATGATAAACTGATCATTGCAACTGGGTCTAAACCCAACAAATTTGGTTGGCCCGGTCAAGATTTAAAAGGTGTACAAGGTCTGTATTCTAAACAAGATTTAGAAATGCTTGAGAAAAATGCACCTAATAATAAGGTATGTAACCGTGCTGTTATTGTTGGCGGCGGACTTATTGGTATAGAAATGGCAGAGATGTTGCGTTCTCGTGAAATACCGGTTACTTTCTTAGTACGTGAAAAAAGCTTTTGGAACGGTGTTTTACCCGCCGGAGAATCTGCCATGATCAACGAGCATATTCTAGAACACCATATTGACCTACAACTTGACACCAACCTTGAAAAAATAATTTCTGATGAAAATGGGCGTGCAAAAGCTGTAGTTACAGATAAAGGCGAAACCATTGAATGTAATGTAGTTGGCTTAACTGCAGGTGTTGCTCCTAATATAGATTTCCTTAAAGATTCTGGCATTGAATTAGGTCGAGGTGTTAAGGTTAACCGTTTTTTAGAGACCAACGTAAAAGATGTATACGCAATTGGCGACTGTGCAGAGCAACATGAAGGTATTGGTAGCAGAAGACCAATTGAGGCTGTTTGGTATACCGGTAGAATGATGGGCGAAGCTCTAGCACAAACTATTTGCGGCAAACCAAGAGAATACAACCCTGGTCATTGGTTCAACTCCGCTAAATTTTTAGATGTAGAATACCAAACCTATGGTTGGGTTTTTAGCGAACGTAGCAAAAAAGATAATGAACACCATTTTCACTGGCGCCACGCTTCTGAAAAGATATGTATAACAGTTGCATTTGATAAAGACAGTCATCAGTTCTTAGGCATCAACACCTTTGGTATTCGTATGCGACATGAAATTTTTGATCAATGGTTAACAGAAAACAAAGATATTGACCATGTAATGACCTATTTAAAAGATGCCAATTTCGATCCTGAGTTCTTTAAACTCTATGAGGATGAAATTATCGCCAAATACAATGCTAATTTCAATAAGAATATTAGCCCTAAGAAAAAAAGCTGGAAACGTATTTTCAGTATCGCCTAACTAAATAACAAAACAAACAACACCTACTATGGGTAATTTTGACAGAAGTATGTCTCTTGCGGGAGAACCGCCTAAAGCATTAAATACAGGCCAAAAACTGGCAGTAGTCACAGGAATGATCGGTCTGGGAATTCTCATTCTACAATTATTCAATTTAAACCTTGGTAATACGGCTCTATGGCTAACAATCTCTATTGTTGCCATTTTTGCGGGTATCATTTGGTTTTCACAAGCTGCATATGCTCACAAGCACAAAGGCATTAAGAATGACGGCGTTTGGTTTAAATCTATTTCTAGTAGAGGTGTTCTTGGCTGGATGGCCGGTATAGCCTTAACAGGTTTTTACATTGTGCTTTATTTTTATCCACAATACCTGGGTCTTGTAAAAGATGGCGACAATACTGGATTAATTGCCCTATTTGATCCTTTAAGCAAAGGTCTAAGCGGCAACCCTGCCAGCCAATGGTTTGTTTACGGAACCATGTACACTGTTGCTATTTTAGCTTTTGGCGCCAAATTTATTTGGAAATATCGCCATAACAAATATGAGCAATTGAGAACTGTAAGTGTTATGTTCTTTCAAACTGCTTTCGCTTTTTTCATTCCAGAAATCATGGCGCGCCTAAATGGCGATTTACCGTATTACGATTTAAAAAATATGTGGCCCTTAAACTATTACAACTTTGAGCGCTATCGTATTAATGGCTTTATAGATTCTGGTAGTGTAGGTATGACCATGTTATTTTTTGGTATCATATCTATCTTCGTAATCTCTCCTTTTTTAACCTATAAATACGGCAAAAGATGGTATTGCTCTTGGGTTTGTGGTTGTGGCGGTTTAGCTGAAACTGCAGGTGATTCTTTTCGTCAATTAAGTGATAAATCTAAATTTGCCTGGAAGGTAGAGCGTTGGGTTGTACACAGTGTGGTAGTATTTGTAACCGTTATGACTATAGCCGTTATATATTCTTATTTAGGTAATGACACTAGCAAATATTGGCTAACAAAAACCATGTTTATATCTGGGGTTGCTGTTATTTTAACCGCTATTTTTTCTTGGGTAATGATTTATAAAAGAGAAGAACTAGCCAAAGATGCAAAATATGGTGCAATTGGATACTTTACTATTATTGCCGTGTTAATAGGAATGCACTTTTTTAGCGGTTCTGGAAATATATTCATATTCAAAGCAGAAACGTTACGTACCACTTACAGCTTTTTAATAGGTAGTATTTTCTCCGGAGTTATAGGTACAGGGTTTTACCCAATTTTAGGAAACCGTGTTTGGTGTAGATTTGGCTGCCCAATGGCTGCTATGTTAGGCTTTCAACAACGTTTGTTCTCTAAATTTAGAATTACAACCAATGGCGGACAATGTATTTCTTGTGGTAATTGTTCCACTTATTGTGAAATGGGTATTGATGTACGTGCCTACGCACAAAAAGGAGAAAACATTGTGCGCTCTAGTTGTGTAGGTTGTGGTATTTGTTCCGCAGTATGCCCAAGAGGTGTTTTAAAATTAGAAAACGGACCAGAAGAAGGGCGTATCAACTCTAAAGATGTCTTATTAGGCAACGATGTTGATTTGATGGACCTAGTGAATAACAAATAGATTTTATCCATAAAATAAAGCTGTGCTTTTAAGCTCAGTGATACTTTTAATCTTGTTCACTTATATTTTATAACAGGAAAAAGATCGTGAAAGATAGGTTTTCACTAATCTTTCATGATCTTTACAACCTATTAACCACAACTTAAACGGTACATGAATCGCTTTTTATACTTACTTTTTTTACTGTCACTATCTACGCAATCTCAGACAGAGCTTAATTACCCTGAGGTTATTTTTGGTAAAGAAAATATCAGTGCCAGTTGGGTTAGTCACCCAAAACTAAAAGGAGGTGAAGACACAGCGGTTTTGTTTCGTAATACATTTAACGTTACTGATGCAAAGGCAGATTTTATAATTAATATTTCTGCAGACAACCATTACTTTCTATATGTAAATGGTGAATTTATTACCCATGGTCCGCAATTGAGCGACATTCAGCACTATAAATTTGAAACCTTAAACTTAAAAGATTACCTAAACAAGGGTAAAAACGTTATTGCAGTTAAGGTCATTAATTTTGGAAAAAGGAGATTTTTGGGCATGCAATCCATATTTACCAGCGTCATGGTAAACGGTGTTACCGAAAATGCTAAAATTATTAATACTAGCGGCTTTAATGATACTTGGCTAACCACCATTGACGAGTCGTACAAAGCAAATGAAGTAGTTTGGAGAGGTAATGGCAAAAAAGCCATTGTCGGCGGATTCTATGCCAATAACCCTACAGACATTGTTGATATGAACCTTTATCCTAGCCATTGGGAAACGTTAGATTTTGATGATAGCGATTGGGTAAAAGTAGAGTTCTTTGAAAATGCCAGTAGTATGGGCGGATCTATTGCCTACTTATTAGAGCCCCGTAATTTACCTTTACTTTCTTGGGATGAGGAAAGAGTTGCAAGCATTGTTCGTTCCTCTTCTGACCTAAACACAGAGTTTCCTGTATTGGGTACGTTGACACTTGCCCCCAATACAAAAACTACTTTTCTTTTAGACCAGCAGTATGTCACCAACGGATTTCCAGAACTGCTATTCAGCAAAGGGAAATCTGCAATTATTGCCATTAAATATGCCGAGAATCTTTTTGGTGCAAACAACGAAAAAGGAGACCGTAACGACTTAGAAAATAAAAAGCTTTTGGGTTATTACGACGAAGTAATATCTAACGGAGAAGCGAACCAAAAATTTATCGCAAATTGGATGCGCACCTTTCGTTTCATTGAATTTGAAATTGAAACCAAAGATCAGGAACTTGTTCTAGAAAAATTTGTAAACCATAGGTCTAGAACTACCATACCATCTATTGCAAAGTTCTCTACTGATGACAAAATGTACAATGACATTTTTGATATTTGTAAGCGCACCATTGACATCTGTACACAAGATTATTTTTTAAGTGATGCCTATTACGAAACTATGCAGTATGTGGGCGATACTAAAATACAAGGTTTAATTTGGGAAGCGTTAAGTGGTAATGCAGAGCATACCAAAAACGCCATTCGTCAATTTGATCATAGTAGAGACTCTGACGGCAACATATTAGGAGCCTACCCGCTTCGCTCTTCCTTTATTTACCCTACCTACTCTTTGGTTTGGGTTGATATGATTGCAGATTATTACAACACTTCTAACGACAAAGAATTTGTTGAAACCTACAAAGACGGCATCATTAATACTCTTGCCGGATTCGAAAAAAACATGAACGACCTTAATTTAGTCAACAAAACGCCTTATCGCTATTTTGTAGACTGGTATACAGGACCTAATAATGGTAGTGGAACCGCTACCAAAAATGACGGACTTAATTCTGCTGTTGTAAGTTTACATTATGTTCATGCTTTACAAAATGCATCATATCTTTTTGACGTTATAGGTGATAAACAAACGGCAATAAAATATAAGACCAGAGCTCAAGAAATTATTACATCTGTTTACGAACTTTGTTATGACGATGAAAGAAATTTATTTGCTGAGCGGCCTGATAAAACCATTTATGATCAGCATACCAATATCATGGCCATATTGACAGATGCAATCCCACAAAATGAGCAAAGAGCACTTTTAGATAAAATTCTAAACGAAAAAGACTTACTACAAGCTACCTATTATTATCGTTTTTATCTTTTTGAAGCGATTAAAAAGGTAGATGCTCCTGAGTTGTTCGATGTTGCCCAAAAACCTTGGGAACAAATGATCAACGACCATATGACCACAACATTAGAACGATTTGAAAGTGTTGAGAAACCAACCAGATCAGAAGTTCACCCTTGGAGTGCATCGCCGGCATATTTTTATTTTAATTATCTGGCAGGCATCCAATCGGTACGGAATGATTTTGAGGAAGTGCAGATTAGCCCGGCCTTTGGCAAACTAAATGAGATGGCAGGTTTGCTTCCTACATCAAAAGGAAATATTGAATTTGAACTAAAGAAAAACAAGAATAAATTATCCGCAGAAATAACAATTCCCCAAACAATGAAAGGCAACTTAAATTGGCAAGGAACTGAAATTCCTCTTAAAAAAGGAAAACATACCTATACCATAAGAAGTAGAAAATAACGGTGTAGTCTTTGGTATAGTAAAAACTTAAATGTTAATCTAAAATTTTAAAAAAATGAAGCTATTTAAACTCTTTTTGCCCGCTCTTATTTGTTTAGGATTGTTAGCTTTTATTAATCCTGAAGACAAACGCTATGAACGTACCTATTATGAAGATGGCACCTTAGAAAGTGAAGGATGGATGCGTTACAGCACAAGAACGGATCATTGGACCTTTTACCATCCAAACGGACATAAATCTGAGCAAGGTTTTTACGCTTATGGAAAAAGAGAAAAGTATTGGTTTTTTTACAATGAAGACCGGATTAGAATCAAAGAAGGCAAATTTGCCGATAACAAAGAAATTGGCTGGTGGCTTTTTTACGATAAAAAAGGTCGTATTAACCATAAATGTCAGCTAACAAAAGGAATAAAAGACGGGTATTGCTTAAAGTATAAGGATACAAAGTTGATATCTGCAGAGAAATACAGTAAAGGTGAAAAGATTAAAGAATGGACATCTTTTCGTGCCTTTACCAGTGAAAATAGTTTATCAGATTTAAAATAATGACAGACATTAAAGTAATTATACCAGCTTTTAACGAAGCAAACTCTATTGCCCATGTCATCAAAGAATTACCAAAAACGGTATCTGAGGTAATCGTTGTGAACAATAATTCTACAGATGATACCGTAAAAAATGCCGAAGCTGCAGGTGCCACAGTACTTACAGAGACCAAAAAAGGATATGGCTTTGCCTGCCTTAAAGGTTTAGATTATGTTGCAACTACATCTAAACAACCGGATATTATCGTATTTATTGATGGAGACTATTCTGATTATCCTGAGGAACTGGATAAGGTAGTTGCTCCTATTTTAGAAAATGACATTGATTTTGTGGTTGGCGCAAGAACTAAAGCTTTACGAGAAGAAGGTTCTATGACCCCACAACAGGTTTTTGGCAACTGGCTGGCAACATTTTTAATGCGTTTGTTTTTTGGTGCAAAATTTACGGATTTAGGTCCTTTTAGGGCAATTAAATACGAAAAGCTCAAAGAATTGAACATGGAAGACAAGACTTATGGGTGGACGGTTGAAATGCAACTGAAAATTCTTAAGAAAAAAATGACATATACCGAAGTACCAGTACGTTACAAACGAAGAATTGGCATCTCTAAAGTTTCAGGAACCGTAAAAGGTAGTATATTTGCAGGCATAAAAATTTTGGGGTGGATCTTCAAATACAGTATTAAATAATATGGCACTAGCTCTAGCTTATTTTATTATCATAATTTATAGTATCTCATTACTATTAATTTTCTTTTATAGCTTGGCGCAGCTTAATCTGTTGATCAACTACTTATCTCAAAAAAGACAAAACCAAACGGCACCTAAGTTTAACTTATTAGACCCAAAGGAAATTCCGTTCGTAACCATTCAGCTTCCTGTATTTAATGAAGAATATGTAATGGACCGTTTATTGGAAAACATTGCAAAAATAGAATACCCAAAAAGTAAATTAGAGATACAGGTTTTAGATGACTCTACTGACGACACCGTAATTACTACGGCAGCCAGTATTGCAAAATTACAAGAGACCGGTTTAGATATTAAACATATTACCAGAACTGACCGTTCCGGTTTTAAGGCAGGTGCCTTAAAAGAAGGACTTGAAGTAGCAAAGGGTGAATTCATTGCCATTTTTGATGCAGATTTTTTACCGGCTTCAGATTGGTTGAAAAAAACCGTAATTTATTTTAAAGATGAAGAAATTGGTGTGGTACAGACCCGTTGGGGACACCTAAACCGCGATTACTCAACCTTAACAAAAATACAGGCATTTGCTCTTGATGCACATTTTACCCTAGAACAGGTTGGAAGAAACAGTAAAGGGCATTTCATAAATTTCAACGGTACCGCAGGTATTTGGCGTAAAGAGTGCATTATTGACGCTGGCAACTGGGAAGGTGACACGCTTACCGAAGATCTAGATTTAAGTTACCGTGCACAGCTGAAAAACTGGAAATTCAAGTATTTAGAAAATGTAGAGACTCCTGCAGAGCTTCCTGTAGTTATTAGTGCTGCACGTTCTCAACAATTTCGTTGGAACAAGGGTGGTGCAGAGAACTTTAGAAAAACAGTTTGGAGTGTTGTTGCAGCAAAGAATATACCTTTTAAAACGAAGTTTCACGGAGTAATGCACTTATTGAACAGTTCTATGTTCTTATGTGTATTCTTAGTGGCATTACTTAGTATTCCCTCGCTTTATATAAAAAACACATACGGTCATTTAGACTGGGTATTCTCACTATTAAGCTTGTTCACCGTTAGTACAATTATCTTATTCGTGTGCTATTGGTTTACCTATAAGAGTATACAAGGCAGCGGTTTTAACAA
Organism: Maribacter zhoushanensis; assembly: GCF_029350975.1. Taxonomy (GTDB): domain Bacteria; phylum Bacteroidota; class Bacteroidia; order Flavobacteriales; family Flavobacteriaceae; genus Maribacter; species Maribacter zhoushanensis. The sequence continues at coordinate 406,266 of NZ_JARKMR010000003.1, read as the reverse complement.
CTTTGTAGACTACATACGTATATTCTTTACCTTTTTCTCTGTAGCACTAGGTTTCTCTTTACATAATACCATTGCCGTTATAGAAGGGCATATGGGTAAACGAAGTGAATTTGTACGTACACCAAAATTCAACATTAGCACCTTAAAGCAAAGTTGGAAAGGCAATAAATACTTAGCTAAAAAATTATCGCCGAATATGATTTTGGAATTTGCCTTAATGATTTATTTCATGTTTGGTATGTACAGCGCTATACCATTAAATGATTTTGGGTTGTTTCCGTTTCACTTTATGCTGTTCTTGGGCTTTGGCTTTGTATTCTTTAAATCATTGACCTCAAGGGCTTAAACAGCTTTAAGTAAGATATTAAAAAGGGATAACCGTTGGTTATCCCTTTTTAATATCACCTACTGTCCTGTAAGCAATTCAATATGTTTATCAATATGTAAATCTATGAGACGAAATCAACTTATATCTGCTTCAATGATTTGATTCCCTTTCTACATTAATACAATTATAATATCTTCAAACTAACAATCAAGCATACTGGTCAGAGTAATTGTCCCAACAACAGCAATTAATTATTTAAAAACAATTTAGTAATTCTTATTTCTTTATTAACCTAAACCGACTATCGACACTCCTTTTTTAAGAATATTCAGTTTTAAAAGACAAAAAAATAGATTTTTATAAAGAATTGACCTACATTTAATAACAAGACTATTCCTGTTTATTTTTGACAGTACACTATAATTATTTGAAAATAAATCAATTGTTAATCAAATCCCCTTTAATAAGAAAATCTCTACTATCAGTACTTTTTATCTTAACAATACTGAAATTAAATGCCCAGTCTAACAATCAGTTTTTAGAGAGAATAGGTATTGAAAATGGGCTTTCATCCAATTATCCCACAAGTATTCTTCAAGATTCAACAGGTTACATTTGGATAGGTACCAACAACGGACTTAACAGATATGATGGTTATGAGTCTAAAGTATTCAATTACGACCCCAATGATAAAAACTCCATTTCAGATAATTGGATCACCTGTTTGCTAGAAGATTCCAATGGCAACATATGGATCGGCACAGAGGGCGGCGGTCTAAATCTTTACAATACAAAAACGGGTAATATAACGAGATTTGAATATAATTATAACGAACCTACTTCCATAAGCAGTAATGATGTATTAAAAATATACGAAGACAGTCAGCAGAGGCTTTGGGTAGGGACAAAAAGCGGTTTGAATTTATTTAATGAAAATAGTCTTTCTTTTCAGCGTTATATGCAACCAAATGAATGCCAAAATTGCAAACATTCCATAAAAACTATCATAGAGGACCAAAAAGGAAATCTGTTTATAGGTGATGAATTTCAAGGTCTTTACTATTTTTTACCTTCCGATGGCACCTTTAAAAAAGTGAAACCTAATTATGTTTCAGAAGAGGAACATCCTTCAGAATTCATAAATGACCTATATCTTACAAACCATAAGCTTTGGGTAGCTACAGACAATGGTTTGGCCACTTTAAACACCTTAACGAACACCTATAAAAAAACGAAGCTTATTACTACCCATGGTAATTCTATTAGCGATGTTTATATATGGAAAATTTATAATGAACACCAAGGTAGTTTTTGGCTATGTACCAATGGTAGTGGTTTGGTAAATTATGATTTAGCAACAGAAGAACTTAAAGTATACAGATCAGACGGTAACACCGCTTATAATATTGACAATAATTCTATAGAAGATGTGCTGGTTGACAAATCTGAAAATATTTGGATGGCGACCACGGGAAATGGACTAAACAAGTTCAACCTTAAAAATCTAATTTTCAACCATTGGGAAAAAGACGACAACTATAACAATTCATTGGTCAATAATAATGTGCGCGCCATGTTCCAAGATCTAGATGGAACTATATGGATAGGAACCAATAACGGATTAAGTAGATTCAATTCTAAAAGACGTCTATTTAAAAATTATACTAAAGATTTTAATTATCGCGGAGATACCAATACCCCAAAAATCAGAACCATTTACCGTAGCAAAAACAATGTACTTTGGGTAGGTACGCAAGGCGGAGGCCTGTATTCTTATAATGCAAAAACTGATAGATTTAATTTAGCATTAGATTTCGTCTCAAACCCTTTAACAACTAAAATACGTCATATCAAAAGTATTTATGAACTGGGCAATGACAGTCTGCTTATTGGTACAACAGGGTCCGGTTTACTAATCTATAATACTACTACCAGTGAAATTACCGCTGTACGAACTACTAATGACCCAAATAATATATTAAGCGATCTTTCAGCTAACTGTATGCTGCGCGCATCTGATTCTGAAGTGTGGATCGGCAGCGATAGAGGATTAGTTTTATTGAACACCAATACTTTTGAATTCTCACTATGGAACTACAAGGAAAATTGTAAAAACTGTATTGTAGGTAATAAGATTAGATCATTATTTTTAGATGACTCAAAACAATTATGGATCGGAACAAGAAGCGGACTAGCTATCTTTAATCCTAAAACCGAAGAATTTGAACAGTACAAAGTGGAAGATGGCTTGCCTAGTGATATCATATTTGGTATCCTATCCGGGGCAGATGATAATATTTGGCTGACTACCCCTAACGGTTTATCTAAAACAGAACAAGGTAAAATCCACTTTTGTAATATCTCTATACCTGGCAATAGTATATTGGATATGGGTGGTCATTCTCAAGGTACTGATGAAAATTTATTAGTAGGGGGTACATCTGGCTTTACCATATTTAACCCTAATGACATTAAAGACAACCTACACGTTCCAAACGTTGTTTTAACCGACATTAAAGTCAATAACAAATCTATGCAGTTCTATGAAAACATAGATCAAATAAAGACTATTGATTTACCCTACGATCAAAACAATTTAACTTTTAAATTTTCAGCTTTAGAATTTACCAATTCCAAAATAAACAAGTATAAATATAAATTGGAAGGTTTTAATACAGATTGGATAGATTACGGTACCAAACATGATTTGACCTTTACCAATTTAGATCCAAATACATACAAGCTGAAAATTAAAGGATCCAATAACGAAAATGTTTGGAACGAGAATGAAACTTCTTTGACCATTCAAATAAGTTCTCCTTGGTGGAAAACTTGGTGGTTTAGAATGCTAAGTTTATTGTTGATTATTGGTATACTTTTTTCTATTTATTATATACGATTAAATACATTGAAGAAAACCAAAAAAATACTTCAAAAGGAAGTAGCTGTGCAAACAAAAGAATTAGTAGAGAACAATAAAAAATTAAAAGATTTACATAGAGAAAAAGATGGAATTATAGGTGTAATAGCGCATGACCTACGAAGTCCGCTAAATAGTATTGACGGTCTTATTCATCTATTAAAAGACGACGAGAATTTAGATGAAAAACAGCGTACTTATATAGATTACATCAATAAATCTATTAAAAGTGGAAATAGCTTAATTACAGACTTGCTTCTAATGAGCAATATCAATCATCCTGAAAAAACTATTGAACTAAATAAATTTAACCTTTCAATCTTCATAGAAGAATGGGAAAAAAGTTATCTAAGCAGGTTAGAAGATAAGAACCAAAAATTAAGAAAAAAAATAGAAAACAAACCGATACTTATATATTCCGATCAAAAATTATTGACCCGTATTTTTGATAATTTAATGACCAATGCCATGAAGTTTTCCGATAGAGGAAGTACTATTGATTTAAACGTGGCATTAAACAAAGAATCAGTTCTTATTTTTTTTAAAGATTATGGTCCTGGTATGTCTAACGATGATAAGAAAAAGGCATTTAAAATGTTTCAAAAACTCTCTGCAAAACCAACCGACGGCGAAACTTCTAATGGTTTAGGTTTAGCAATTATTAAAACATTGGTTGAAAAGTTAAATGGAACTATACAAATTGAAAGTGTTTTAGAACAAGGGACTACATTTATAATTCACCTACCAGTTATAAATAACACTAACTGATACTATTAAAATTAATGCTATACTATATAATTTCGCGCCTAACTTTTCTAAAATTATAATTTATAAAAGCAACTTTATCAGAATTGAATTATACCGAGACTATTAATAAACGGCTGTTCAAAAAAATTAAAACAGTCGTAATATGACGCTATAAGCCTAGAAGTGCTTAACTTTAAGTAGTAATTATTACATTAACATTATGTGCAAAAATCTATACACAGGCTTTCTTATAGCTATATTTCTTGTAAGCTTCACAGGTTGCAAAAATGCCAAGTCTAGCAATTCAACAGCTTCAAATGAAGTAACCATTTCTGTTAAAAAAGAAAATTTCCTTACAGGAAGTTTAGTTGAACCAATCACTATTGTTAGTAAAGAAATGTCTGATGGCACTACTGCAGATTGTTATAAAATTATAACCTCTGGTATACCTTCAGAGCACGATATGGGACCATGGTGTCCAGATAATATTTCAGATGACGCTAGCAAAGGCGGTGTATGGGCCGTAGAGGGTGAGATATATGACATTGATGGCGAATTCATCAAAAATTTAGGCACGTTGTTCAATGATGACACTTGGATGCTTTATGACAAAACAACAGGTGAAATCACCAAAACAAAAACAAAAGCAGAATGTAATGATGCCGCAGATCCAAATGTTGGTGAAGAGTACAAAAATTTTTGTGTTGAATGCTTACCTTCCTATATAACTGGAATGACCCACACCTATTATATACCGGTTACTCCTAAAAAAGCACCTGAGGGATATGCTTTTAGATCTGGACCTCCAAACGGCGGCGAAGATGTTCATGAAAGACCAGAACGTCCAAAAGATGGTGAAAGACCTAAGGGACCACCACCAGGTGGTGAAGGAATTGGACCTTCAAACAGAGGTTTAGCTTTTAACGGTGTTGTTTTTAATGCACCTGCTCCTGTAGATAATATCCTGGCAGCTTACACCATTGCTCCTTTTGATGATGCCGGCGGACATATAAATTTACACGAAGGGTATCATTACCATGCAGCTACAGGTGTTTCCAAAAAAATAGAACAAGATGATAATCATGCACCAATGATAGGCTATGCCATGGACGGATATCCAATTTTCGCAAATACGGATGCCGATGGTAACGAAGCAACAGATTTAGATGAATTTAGAGGTCAATATGACGAGATAAGAGGTTATCATTACCATGTAGATAAAGCTGGAAGCAACAATTTTATTGACGGACTACGCGGGGTATATGTTAAGTAAAAAATCGATTTTACTACTATTAGTTACTGCTTCTCTTGTCTTTAGCAATTTACTGTGGGCACATAATCCAGAATTTTCGAGTATCATAATTTCAAAAACCGAAAATGGACAAATTGTTCTACAGTTAAATAGCTCATTAACAGCTTTTCAACAAGAGGTGAATTTTATTCATGGAGAAGGTGCTTATAAATCTCCAGAAGAATTTCAAGATTTAGTGCTTCAGCTTTTTAAATCAAGATTTTCAATTATACTTAATAATAAAGACACTCCTCAATTTAAAAACCCAAAAGTCATTTTAGGTCACCAAACCAAAATTGTTACAGAGTTAATTGGTCTTCCTTTAAAAACTAAAAGTATAGAGCTACGGAATGAAATCTTTTACGACCTCTATAATAGCCAATCCGCAGTTATTTTTTCTCTTAATGAATTTCCAAAAACAAAATACACTTTAAACAAGGAAAACCTAAATACAATAAATGTGTCGTTAGAAGACGGAAAATGGATTGACAACAACTCTAAAAGCACTAAGAAATCGCTTACCTATCTACCTTTTGTGCTTACGTTTATCATTGGAGGTTTATTATTTTTTCTTATCAAAAAATAATAAATCGCATCTCGAAGTAAGTAAAGAAAGGATAGCGAAAACGACCTGTGAACTAAACAACAATCTAACAGGTCTGCTTGCGTTGAACTACCACTATAAAACCAACAAACCTTTCGCTACCCTTTTTCAAAAATTTATTCTCGCTTATTTAAATAAACGAATAGAAGATTCTTTTAAATTTAATTTCGCCGGTTGAGGAAATTCGGCATGAACTATTAATACATTTTCATGATGCTGCTCTAGTTCACTCAACACCTTTCTATTTAACAACAATATGGTAGAATGACCATAATGATCTAATTTATCAAGTATTGTTTTTCCGTTAAATTCACATACCCAATGCGTCTCGGACATATTCTCTTCGTAAAACAACTCTATAGTAGGTACTTGATAATAATCATGCTCACCTATCCCTTCTAAATCAAAAACTAAACGAAGCAATCCGCCTTCTAATTTTGCACCATCATTAGAAATCCCTAATTGTTCAAAAGATAATTTACCTGAAGTTGGCTCATTGAATTTTACTTTTATCTCTCCCTGGTTTATTTCTATTTTGCTCATCTATTTTTGTTTTTATGATACCATCAAAGCTAGATAACAGCATGAATTTATAATATGATATTTATCAGGATTAATAAATCAATTCATCCTATACAATGTAGTTACAATAATACCGTGCGCATCTACTACCGTCAATAGTTCACGTTCTTCCACAACTTTCAAATTAAATGGCGCTAACAAAAGTTTAATCCCACTCTGCTTTTTTAAACGAGTACCTTGACCAGAGATAATATCTAAATTGGGTGTAAAATCTGTAGTTGGCAAATGCTCTGTAACTATTACATACTTATAATTAACAAGCTTAGCCACAACTTGCTTTACCTCGTCATTAGAAATATGTTGCAGCACTTGACGAAGAATGGCACAATCTGCAATAGGCAATGCATCTTTAGCGATATCTAAACATTGAAATTCTAAATTAGATATATTATACATTTCCTTGTTGCGCTCCATCAGTTCTGGAACAATATCTACAGCTATATAGTTCTTGGTGTACGACACTAATTCTTTGCCCACATTAAAATCTCCGCAACCCAAATCACATACAGAAATGGGATTTTCAAATGAGGTTAAAAACGCAATTAATGTGTTGATATAAGGTTTTACAATTTCTAATTTATGAGAACCTTCACCAGAATAAAAATCCTCACCACCACTACCCCAAAGTTTCTTTTCATAGACTTGTTGCATAGCATCTTTTGTTGGCCATGGTGTTTTTTTTCTTGCAATCCTTTTCTTATCCTCCTGCATATAATTTCAATCATACTTAGAAGTTCAAAATAAGTTAATATAAATTAAATATCACCATCAAAACACCGAACAAAAAAACAGTTTGCATACAAGCATCCCTATTCATGATTACCTAGACTGTTACACCTAGAACATCGGCGGTAATAAAACCCTATATATTTTCTGCTATTTAGTGGCAGCTATTTTAAAACCTATAGATATATACTATTTCTTCAAGTTTGTGAATAGTCTACTTGTTTGGGCATAGCCCTTCGTATGGTTTTAAAAAATAACGGATAAAAATCACCAAAAGGAATCTCAAAATCGCAAAAGAATTGACTTTCCTTAATTAGCAAAACAATTAATTTTTATAAAAAATATAAATCCAAATAGCTCTAGAAAGTCTAAAATTTACTGTGCTCAACAATACTGTAGTAGTAGCTATAATGGCATAAACACGAATAGGAGACAAGTCTACAAAATGCCAAAACAAAACTAAACATACTATCATTTGTGCCACAGCTAGCGCATAACTGACAAACATTGCCCCAAAAAAGAACCCTGTTTCGCGCTCAAACTTAAAGTTACATTCGGTGCACCTCTCATTCATTTTAGGCATTCTTAATAATAGAATATTACCCTGATCACTAAACACCTTGCCTTCTTTACAATTAGGACATTTGCATTTTATAACATCTAACACTTTATTCATGACCATAATTTAATTACTGCAAAATTAAGACATGTAAGTAATGATAAAGTGGTATTATTAGCCCCAAAATTTGTAATTTTAGGACATTTTCATGAAATTTCCTGTTTTACATATTAATCAGTTTTTAAAAAACAAGCCTCTAGATAGTCTTTATGTAAACTCTTTTGCTCACCATATTCAAATTAATAAGCATCTAATAAGTAAACCTCACAGCCATAATTTTTACTTGTGTGTAATTTTCACAAAAGGTACTGGTACGCATGAAATTGATTTCGACACCTACTCCATTGAACCGGGAAAAGTCTTTTTCTTAAAACCAGGACAAACACATTTCTGGAAATTCAGCTCGCAACCAGAGGGGTATATCTTTTTTCATTCACAAGAGTTCTACGAGCTAAAATATTTAGATCACCAACTAAGTTCTTTTCCATTTTATTACTCAAACCAAAACCCGCCGCTTTTACAATTACCTTCAGAAAAAACAAATAAGCTAACTGGTGTTTTTAAAGAATTATTTACCGAATATTGCGAGAACAATGTATTACGTGAAGCCAAAATAACCGGGCTCATAAATTACATCTATATTGAACTCACTCGTACGTATACAGCAGACAGTACTATTGAAAAATTGAGCTCAAGTAATTATTCAAAAATACTTGAACACTTAGAAAAATTGATAAACGAGTATTTTTACACAGAAAAATTACCTAAATTCTATGCCAACGAACTCAATATAACAACCAAACACTTAAACCGAGTGGTACGTAAAACCATCAATAAAACCACTAGCGACCTCATCTCTGAACGCATAACATTAGAGGCTAAAAGATTAATCGTCCATTCAGATGACAATTTGGCCGGTATTGCCCATACCCTTGAGTTTTCTGCTTATGCTTATTTTTCAAAGTTTTTTAAATCGCATACAGGTAAAACACCAACTGAATTCAGAAAATTATATGCTCATTAAATCCTTAGCCAAACAACCATGAACCTGAAGCAAAACAAAGAAAATGCCATAGCATTTTATAGAACAGCATATTTAGGGAAACCCAAACTTGCTATAGAGAAATATGTTGGCAAAGAATATATTCAGCACAACCCGGCAGTTGCAAATGGTACACAAGGTTTTATCGATTATTTTGAACGTATGCAGGCAGAATACCCAGAAAAATCTATTGAATTTGTACGCTGTATTGCAGAGGGCGATTTAGTTTCACTGCATACGCACCAAATCTGGCCTGGAAATGACCAATATGTTACGATGGATTTTTTTAGGTTTGATGAAGAAGGAAAAATATGCGAACATTGGGATTCCATTCAGCAAATTCCTGAGAAGTCTGAAAACCCAAATACGATGTATTAATTTTACATTAAAACCGAAAGCGTTATTATGAAGGATATTGTAATTCAAGGAATAAATTGGGATTCTAAATCGTCTTTTCAACAAGGTCCGGCAAAAGCTCCAGACCTAATTAGAAAGGCATTGTACAGCGACTCTATGAACCTATATACCGAATTAGGCACATCTATAGAAAATGATGCTGTTACAGACAAGGGTGATTTTATCATCAATGAATATTTTGATATTGAAACCATTACCAAAAAGAATATTGAAACTGGTTCAAAATTACTTTCTTTAGGTGGTGACCATTCCGTAACATTTCCTATTATAAAAGCTTTTCATGAACACTACCCAAAACTAGATATTTTACATATTGATGCTCACGCAGATCTATACCACGATTATGAAGGAGACCCTTATTCTCATGCATGCCCCTTCGCCCGTATTATGGAAAACGAATTTGCGGTAAAACTTGTTCAAGTTGGAATTAGAACATTAAATCCGCACCAAGCTGATCAGGCAAAAAAATATAATGTGGATGTTCATGAAATGCGAAATCTTGATTTAAAAGCTATCCCAAAATTTGAGAACCCGCTTTACATTTCTCTAGATATGGATGGCTTTGATCCCGCCTTTGCACCAGGTGTTTCTCATCACGAGCCTGGCGGACTCTCATCACGACAAGTTTTAGACTTAATTCAAAGTATAGATACCGAAGTAGTGGGCGCAGACATTGTAGAATACAACCCTGACCGAGACTTTCATGATATGACCGCTTACCTAGCTGCAAAAATGATGAAAGAGCTTCTAGGAAAATTGATGGGCAATTGAAATCATATTTCAATAAAAACCATTAAATTGACCTGTTACTAAAACCAAACCCCTAATGCCGATTACCTTTAAAAATTACGTGAAACTCCACAAAGTTTCCTTGATATTGGCAGTATTAAGTTTTGTATTTTACTACACTTTCGCATATCATTTAGACCGTACAGATTTTATAAAATTGCTCTCCCTTTTTGTAGCACTTTTCTTTTTCTGTTTTAAACTGATACAGTTTGAAAAACTGAATTTCAGGTTCTTATTAGGTGTCGGAATTATTTTTAGGCTAATTTTTCTATTTACAGAACCCAATCTGTCTCAAGATTTTTATCGGTTCATTTGGGATGGTAATTTGGTTTCAAGCGGTGTAAACCCCTATTTGCATACCCCAGATGAATTAATGCAAAACATGGTATCTATTATACCAAATGCTAGTGAACTATACCAGGGCATGGGTAGTCTAAGTGCAAGGCATTATAGTAACTACCCACCGTTGAACCAGCTGATTTTTGCTTTGGCGGCGTTACTGGGCGGTAAGAGTATTTTCGGATCTTTATTTGCCATGCGTGGCATCATAATTCTTGCAGATATCGGTATATTCTATTTTGGCAGAAAATTGCTTAAAAATTTAAACAGATCGCCGCATTTAATATTCTGGTATTTCTTAAATCCCTTGGTAATTGTAGAACTCACAGGTAACCTCCATTTTGAAGGTGTTATGCTATTTTTCTTCATTTTAGCCATGTTTTTATTATCTATAAACAAATGGAAAATTGCGGCAATTGCTCTTGCATGTTCCATATCAATAAAACTGGTACCACTACTATTTCTACCATTATTCTTCAAATATTTTGGCTGGAAAAAAAGCGTTGCTTTTTATGCCTTGGTGGGTATAGCATCCGTTCTGCTTTTTCTACCTTTTAACACACCCGAATTCATTGACAATTATTCAAAAACCATAAAACTTTGGTTCTCGAATTTTGAGTTTAATTCTAGCATCTACAACATCGCTAAAAAAATAGCGCTAAATTTTGATGCAAAGCCATGGGAGTTTATTATAGAATACGGAAAAATTACGCCTATACTCACTATTGCAACAGTAGGTCTCTTTACATTTTTACCTAAAAAATATGACCTGAACAGAGTGCTTTGGTCTATGATGTGGGTTTTGACCATATATTACTTCATATCTACAACGGTACACCCGTGGTATCCAATATTCTTGGTGTTACTTTCTATTTTCACCACCTACAGATATGCAATTATTTGGTCTGCAGCTATTGTATTAAGCTACTTTGCTTATTCTCAAGCCGATTTCAAAGAGAATCTTTGGCTCTTGAGCATTGAATATATTTCAGTGTATGGCTATTTGTTTTATGAAATTGTATCACATAATAACAAAAAGTGAAGTTTTTGTAAAAATTTCGCCTTGAGTGATGTCAAATAAATATTATTTGTACATTTACCCCGTAATGAACGAAAACAACTACATATTACTTAGCAATAAGAGCATTCCTGCTCTTACGCGTCCGTTCATAGCTCGCCGCCGCCGCCCGTAAGGGTTATATATATTTATGGAATTAGGTGAGTCCATTTCCGCACAGAACATCAAAACATTTTTTTTTACACTTTTAAATTTAACTGGCAATGAACTTAATTGTTGCTAACGAGTCACATTTTAAATACGCCCATGACATTTGCGATACTATCGCTGATTCTGCTAAGGTTCGTGGTACCGGAATTGCAAAACGCACTCCAGAATACATACAGAAAAAACTAGCTAATGGCAATGCTGTTCTAGCTTTGGACGGAGATAAATTTGCGGGCTTCTGCTATATTGAAGTTTGGGGACATGAGAAATTTGTAGCCAATTCTGGACTCATAGTACACCCAGACTACAGAGGTCAGGGACTGGCGAAGCGAATTAAAGCTAAGATTTTTGATTTGAGTAGAGAGAAATTTCCAGATGCTAAAATATTTGGAATTACTACCGGTTTGGCTGTCATGAAAATTAATAATGACCTTGGTTACAAACCTGTTACATTCTCTGAACTTACAGATGACCCAGAATTCTGGAAAGGTTGCCAAACTTGCAAAAATTTCGATATTCTTACAAGAACAGAGCAAAAAATGTGCTTATGTACAGGTATGCTTTATGATGGTACCTCTAAGAAGAAAGTTGAAGAATCCAAAGAAATGAACGGCAAGGCATTTACCAGGTTAAAAAGTATAAAAGAGAGTTTGTTTTTGAGAAAAAAAGAAGAGAAAAGTAAATAATAGAGTATAGAGTATAGAGTATAGAGTATAGAGTATAGAGTATAGAGTATAGAGTATAGAGTATAGAGTATAGAGTATAGAGT
>NZ_JARKMR010000003.1:43907-393768 GCF_029350975.1 Maribacter zhoushanensis | reverse complement strand
ATAGAAAATTAAAAAATATGAGCTGAATGCTGAAGGTTTATCAACCTTTTTCCTAACATCTCTTCTCTAACTTCTATTATCTTTTTTCTAGCTGCTCTTTTCTAACCCTATCAAACCAAAATAATAATTACCCGGTTTTACCGGAATTGAACATATTATAATGAAAAAATTAGTACTAGCTTACAGCGGCGGATTAGATACATCTTATTGCGCTAAACATTTATCAAAAGACAAAGGATTTGAAGTTCATGCCGTAAGCGTTAACACAGGCGGATTTTCATCTGATGAAATAAAGGAAATCGAGAAAAAAGCAATTGAACTAGGTGCATCCTCTTACACCTCAATTGATGCCGTACAGACTTTTTATGACAAAGTGGTGAAGTACCTTATTTTTGGTAATGTATTAAAAAACAACACCTACCCTCTTTCTGTTAGTGCAGAGCGTATTGTTCAGGCAATTGAAATTGTAAACTATGCTAAAAAAGTAGGTGCCGGTTATATTGCACATGGTAGTACAGGTGCAGGTAACGATCAAGTTCGTTTCGATATGATTTTCCAAATCATAGCTCCAGAAATTGAAATCATCACTCCTATTAGAGATAACAAATTAGCTAGAGAGGAAGAAATTGCTTATTTGAAAGATAACGGAGTAGATTACCCATGGGAAAAGGCAAAATACTCTATCAACAGAGGACTTTGGGGAACATCTGTAGGTGGTGAAGAAACCTTAACTTCTGAAAAAGCGTTACCCGATACTGCTTACCCAAGCCAATTACAAGAGAAGAACCCTACAGATGTAAAACTAACTTTCAAAAAAGGAGAGTTAGTAGCTATTGATGGTGAAGAAGATACCCCAGTTGCAAATATTGAAAAACTAGAAGCATTAGCTTCAAAGTACGCTATTGGTAGAGATATCCACGTTGGCGACACCATTATAGGTACCAAAGGTAGAGTTGGTTTTGAGGCTCCTGCTTCATTAATTATAATAAAAGCACATCACTTGCTAGAGAAGCATACGCTTACTAAATGGCAGCAATATCAAAAAGAACAACAAGGTAATTTTTACGGTATGCTATTGCATGAAGGTAATTACCTAGATGCCGTAATGAGAAACATTGAAACCTTTTTGACCGATACCCAAAAAACAGTTTCTGGTGATGTCTTTGTTGGCCTGTACCCTTTTCAATTTAGATTACACGGTATTTCTTCTGAGCATGATTTAATGACCGATGCTTTTGGTAAATATGGCGAAGTAAATAAAGGCTGGACCGCAGATGATGCTAAAGGATTTATTAAAATTCTATCGAATTCAGGAAAAATATATAACCATGTTAATGGGGATAAATAGTTATTAGGAGTTAGGAAAAATAGTATTAAGTAATGAGTACAAAGTATTAAGTAAAAAATTAAAAGTGTTGTTCATGTACTTCGTACTTAATACTTATTACTAGATACTCTTTACACAAAATAAAATTATGATTAAAGCAGGTATTATTGGCGGTTCAGGGTATACGGGCGGAGAGCTTGTTCGTATTCTATTAAATCATCCGGCAACAGAAATAGATTTTGTATTCAGTACTACTAGGGCTGGAAAAAAGGTAACTACTGCGCATCCGGATTTATTAGGGACTACAGACCTGAAATTTACGGGAGATGTCAACCTTAACGTAAATGTTGTTTTTCTATGTTTAGGGCATGGGAACTCTACCGCATTTTTAAAGGAACATGATTTTTCTTCAGATACTGTAATCATTGATTTAAGCAATGACTTTAGATTACACGCCGATGCTAATTTTGACGGAAAGCAATTTGTTTATGGCTTGCCAGAATTATTTAAATCTGATATTGAAAGCGCAAAATATATAGCAAATCCTGGTTGTTTTGCCACGGCAATTCAATTAGCATTGTTACCATTGGCAAAAGAGAATCTCTTAGAAAATGAAGTTCATATTAATGCCGTAACCGGCAGTACCGGTGCAGGTGTTAGTCCGTCTGCAACTTCTCATTTTTCATGGAGAAATAATAATGTAAGCTGGTACAAACCATTTACACATCAGCATTTAGGTGAAATCAATGAAAGCCTTCATTCTTTCCAAGAAGATACAGGCAATCTATTTTTTATGCCAAACAGGGGTAATTTCACACGTGGCATATTAGCCACATCATACACCAAATTCGAAGGTAGTTTAGCCGAAGCCAATAAAATATATAAAGATTTCTATAAGGATGCAGTATTTACCCAAATAACTGATGAACCTATTAACCTAAAGCAAGTGGTTAACACCAATCAATGCCACATACATTTACATAAACATGAAGATGTATTGCTCATCACTTCTGCCATTGACAATTTACTAAAAGGGGCATCTGGACAAGCGGTACAGAATATGAATTTAATATTCGGACTAGAAGAAAACCTAGGATTAAATTTGAAAGCGGGAGTTTTTTAACTTCGGCTAAGCTCAGTTACCAATAAACGATATTGACAAAGCTAAAATTTTAAGTAATGGTTGATGGAAATCATAAATCCATTTTAAAAGAAAATAAATATTAATAGGGTCTAATCATAAGAAGTGAACATAAAGTATGAATTAAGTATTTACGCTTTACTTAATACTTCTTACTTAGTACTCTTTATATAATACAAACATGAAAATAGCCATTATAGGTGCAGGTAATTTAGGACTTTCAATTGCAAACGGAATTCTTAAAAGTAATGGTGCCACCAGCATGTACCTTACCAAAAGAGACACAAAGTCTATCGCGGATTTTGAAAAAATTGAAAATGTTACCGTAACCAACGATAACCGTTTGGCGGTACAAAACTCAGATATCCTAATTTTTGCGGTACAACCTGTACATTTCAGCGCCATATTAGAAAGTATTAAAGATTTATTGAACGAAAATCATGTCGTGATATCTACCATTACTGGTTTTGGCATAGCGAAAATAGAAGATGTTATAGGTAAGGATAATTACATTGTTAGAAGTATGCCCAATACTGCGATTTCAGTAGGTAAATCCATGACGTGTATTTGCAGTAATGAAAAAGGAAAAAAACGAATAGACCTCACCAAGGCTATTTTTAATAGAATGGGGCATTCTATGGAAATTCCGGAAAGTCAAATGCAAGCGGCAACGGTTATCTGTGCCAGTGGTGTTGCTTTTTGGATGCGTTTAATACGTGCTACTACACAAGGTGCCATACAACTTGGTTTTGATGCTAAAGAAGCACAAGAATTGGCTATGCACACGTGTAACGGAGCAGCAAGTTTACTTATTGATTCTGGCAACCACCCAGAAGAAGAAATTGATCGTGTTACCACGCCAATGGGTTGTACCATAACAGGATTGAACGAAATGGAACACCAAGGGCTTAGCTCTTCATTAATACAAGGTATTATCGCCTCTTACGACAAGATTACCGAATTTAAAACCAAATAAAAAGCCTAGGGTCAAGCCCTAAAGTCATTGAATTGAATCAATTTTACTATGAAATTATTTGACGTTTACCCACTGTATAATGTTACTCCCGTTTCTGCAAAAGGAATTGTTGTTACCGATGATAAAGGACAAGATTATTTAGACTTTTACGGCGGGCATGCCGTAATTTCTATTGGTCATACCCACCCACATTATGTGGAGCGTCTAAAAAATCAATTGGACAAAATAGGGTTTTATAGCAATGCGGTTCAAAATCCGCTTCAAGTAGAACTTGCCGAAAAATTAGGTTCAGTTTCTGGTTGCGAAGATTACAATCTATTTTTATGTAATTCTGGTGCAGAAGCAAATGAGAACGCACTGAAAATGGCATCTTTTGTTACCAAAAAATCTAAAGTTATTGCCTTCAATAACGGATTTCATGGACGTACTTCTGCAGCAGTAGCAGCTACTGACAATCCGTCTATAAATGCCGAATTAAACCAACAGCATGAAGTTGTATTTCTTGACCTGAACGACATAAAAGGTTTTGAAAGAGAGATTTCAAAAAATGTTTGTGCGGTAATTGTTGAAGCTATTCAAGGCGTTGGCGGGCTAGACGAACCTACTACCGATTTTTTACAGAAAGTAGCAGCACTGTGTAAAGAAAACGATGCTTTATTAATTGCAGATGAAGTACAATGCGGATTTGGTAGAAGTGGTAAGTTTTTTGGATTTCAACATCATAACATTCAACCAGACATCATCAGTATTGCAAAGGGTATGGGTAACGGTTTTCCTGTTGGTGGGGTGCTTATACATGAAAGCATTAAGGCTAAATATGGCATGTTGGGCACCACTTTTGGTGGAAACCATTTAGCATGTGTAGCCACTTTAGCTGTACTTGAAGTTATTGAAAACGAAAACTTGATAACCAACGCGCAAGAACTGGGAGTATACTTTAATGAAAAAGCAAAGGAAATTCCGCAGGTAAAACGCGTAAAAGGAAGAGGGTTAATGTTGGGGCTGGAGTTCGATTTTCAAGTTGCCGATTTGCGTAAAAAATTAATTCACGAACAACACTTGTTTACTGGCGGAGCAAAAGATAAAACGGTACTTAGAATTTTACCGGCTTTGAATATTACAAAACAAGATTTAGACGTGTTCTTCACAGCTCTTAAGACTGTATTATCATGAAAACAACACTCAGTTTAGAAAAAAGAAATGCCGTACTAAAACGTATGGCAGAATTGGTACAACAAGAAGAATCTATTTTAATGTCTGCCAATGAGAAAGATTTAAATTCTTTTGAATCAGGCGACATTGCCATGATCGATCGCTTAAAAGTGAATAAGGACAAGGTTGCTGAAATGGTATCTTCTTTAAAAAAATTAGCTACTCTCCCCGACCCTTTACATGTAGAACGTTTTCAATTTACACATGACAATGGTTTAGAGATCAGCAATAAAACGGCTCCTTTTGGTACTATCATGATTATTTATGAATCTAGACCAGATGTAACTATTGAAGCAGCCGGAATCGCATTTAAATCTGGAAACAAAATTTTACTAAAAGGTGGTAAAGAATCACTGAACTCTAACTTAGTCTTGGTCAACCTTTGGCATAAAGCATTAGAATCTTGTGACTGTGCCGCAGATTGGGTAACCTACCTCAACTATTCTAGAGTAGAAACACAGGAGTTTTTAGAACATCCGACACAAAAACTCGATTTAATAGTACCTCGTGGTGGCGAAAAACTAATTGCTTTTGTAAAGCAGCACGCTAAATGCCCTGTAATTGTTAGTGGTCGTGGAAACAACTTTGTATATGTTTCGCAAGAAGCAGACTTACAATTGGCATTAGATGTTATCGTAAATGCAAAGACAACTAAAATATCAGCTTGTAATGCGGTGGACAAAGTACTTATATCAAGAGATTTGCCCCGTAAGGCTGAATTTTTAAGTCATTTGATTCAAACATTGAAAAAATATAAGGTAGAAATCTTAACCGATAGCAAACTAGCCGGTATGGACGATACTTCTGAAATGGAGAACGAATCTGTTTGGTATGAAGAATTTCTAGATTATAAGGTAGTATTAGGGCAAGTACCTAATGTAGAAGAAGCGGTAGAACTCATAAACACCTATGGAGGCGGTCATTCTGCAGCTATCATCACTACAAATGAAGAGGAAGCGGACATTTTTATGCAATCTGTAGATACTGCTGCCGTGTATCATAATGCATCAACTCGCTTTACTGACGGTGGACAATTTGGACTTGGTGGTGAACTTGCTATTAGTACAGACAAATTACACCAACGTGGTCCTATAGGCTTACAACATTTGGTTACCAACAAATGGTATGTAAAAGGGAATGGACAAGTTAGATAGGTAATCAATTGTTGGTAAAACAAATGATAAGAGTGTACTGTTAAGCGCAGCCATAACCTAAAAAAGGAGTTAGGTAAACATAAAAATTAGCCTGACAAAATTAGAACTAGAATGTTGAAAAAGAGAATTTTATTGAAATTAGGTTCCAATACCTTAACGAAAGACACTGACCATATTTCTCGTGGTAAAATTGAGGATATTGGTAGGCAAATAGCTGCTTTAAAAGAGGAGTACGAATTTATTATCGTGAGTTCTGGGGCTATCGCCGCAGCCAAACAATTCGTAAAAATTGAACATAATGGCGAAGAAATCAATGTAAAACAGGCATTGGCTTCAATTGGTCAGCCACATCTAATGCGTATTTTTCAAGAGAATTTCAGAGAACTAGGCCTATTTACGTCTCAGTGTTTATTATCCTATTCAGATTTTGAAAAAGAGAAGACCAGAGCCAATATTAAAAACACCATCAATGTTCTTGTTGCCAATAACTTTATTCCTATAATCAATGAAAACGATACCGTAGCTACCGATGAAATTAAGTTTGGAGACAACGATAAGCTGGCAAGTTTAACGGCATCGCTTTTATCTGCAGACATCTTAATTATAGCTACTAATACTAACGGAATTTATACCAAATCATCATTAGCCACTACTACTCCGAAGACAATTGAATCGGCATCTGAGATAAGTGAATTATTAAAAGAAATTGGTGCATCTAAATCTACCCATGGTACTGGCGGAATGCAATCTAAAATAGATGCAGCTACCATTGCCCAAAAAGCAGGTATTGAAACTTGGATCACCAACGGCTTACACGATAATTTTATTACCGACGCCATTAACAATAAAAGCACATTTACAAAAATTACAGCATCATGAATTACCTTTCTATAAATGATATCGACTCTTTATCCACTTGGGTAAAAGAAGCCATATCGCTCAAAAAACAACCTAAAAAATACAAAGCTCTTGGTAGCGATAAAACTATCGGACTTCTATTTTTTAACAACTCGCTTCGTACACGTTTAAGCACTCAAAAAGCAGCTATGAACTTAGGTATGGAAGTCATTGTCATGAATTTTGGTAGTGAAGGTTGGGCTTTAGAATATGCTGATGGTACAATTATGGACCAAGGTACTTCTGAACATATAAAAGAAGCTGCACAGGTAATCTCTCAATATTGCGACATCATTGCTATTCGTGCTTTTGCAGGATTAAAAGACAAAGCATTAGATGAAGCCGAAGAAGTTCTCACTGGTTTTAAAACATACGCATCTGTACCTATCGTAAATATGGAAAGTTCCGTTGGGCATCCACTACAGGCATTGACCGATGCCATTACCCTTGAAGAACAAAATTTTAAGAACAACCCAAAGGTCGTTTTATCTTGGGCACCACACCCTAGGGCTTTACCGCATGCAGTTGCCAATTCTTTTGTACAAATGATGCAGAAGCAAAATGCCGAATTTGTAATTACACACCCAAAAGGATATGAACTAGACCCAAACATTACCAAAGATTGCACTATTGAACACGACCAAGAAAAGGCTTTGGAAAATGCTGATTTTGTCTACGTAAAAAATTGGAGTAGCTATACCGACTACGGACAAATAAAATCTCAGGATACAAACTGGCAAATGACCCTTAAAAAATTGGGTAAAGCAAAATTTATGCATTGCCTTCCTGTGCGTAGAAATGTAGTTGTGGCAGATGAAGTTTTAGATAGCGAACAGTCTTTAGTTATTGAACAAGCGAACAACAGAACTTATGCAGCACAATTAGTATTAAAGAAAATATTAGAAAGCAATGAAAATTAATAAGTGGATCTATATTGGCATCGCTTTATTTGCCCTAATCTTATTCATAGTTAATATGGCAGATATTGACCACGGCACTGCGCATTGGAAAACCTATATGGGTCCCGTCAGCAACATTATTTTAATTATTGCTATGGTTCTCATGTTTAAATTTGCCGACTATGAAAAGTAAATTAAGTGTTGTAAAAATTGGCGGTAATGTCATTGAAGATAAAAATGCTTTAGATACATTCTTAACTGCTTTTTCTAAAATTGAAGGTCTTAAGATATTAGTTCACGGTGGCGGAAAACTAGCAACACAATTAGCGACAAAACTAGGTATTGAATCTAAAATGATAGATGGCAGACGTATTACCGATGCTGAAACTGTAGATATCATTACCATGGTTTATGGCGGTTTGGCAAACAAGAAAATTGTTGCGCAACTACAAGCCAAAAAGACCAATGCTATTGGTTTAAGTGGTGCAGACGGTGATAGTATACAAGCACATAAACGCCCCGTTGAAGAAATTGATTACGGCTTTGTTGGTGATATTGATGGTGTAAATTCAGACTTACTAACCAAACTGTTGTCTGCTGAATTAACACCTATATTCTGTGCCTTATCACATGATGGAGCTGGGCAATTATTGAATACGAATGCTGATACCATTGCTTCTGAAATTGCAATAGGTATGGCAGCAACCTTCGAAACCACTTTATATTATTGTTTTGAAAAGAAAGGTGTTTTATTAGATATTAATGACGAAAATAGTGTTGTAAAAAACATCAATACAGAAACGTATAAAGAGCTTTTATCTGATGGAATAATTGCTGACGGAATGCTACCAAAGCTTCATAATTGCTTTCATGCATTAAACAATAGCGTAGCAAAAGTATGCCTAGGCGATGTAACCATGCTCGATACAAAAACAGAACTGTTCACTACAATACAACTTTAAGATGAACCAAACAGAACTTACAGAAAGCGCCATATCTTTATTGAAAGAACTTATTTCTATAGAATCTTTTTCTAAACAAGAAGATAAAACAGCCGATGCTATACAAGCCTGGCTAGCAAAGTATGATATACCAAACGAAAGGGACGGCAACAGTATTATTGCGAAGAACAAATTTTGGGACGATAGTAAACCAACTTTGTTACTAAATTCACATCACGATACCGTAAAACCGAATAGTGCTTATACAAAAGACCCTTTTTTGCCCCACATTGAAGATGGCAAGTTATTCGGATTAGGAAGTAATGACGCCGGCGGACCGTTAGTATCACTTCTAGCAACCTTTGTTCACTATTATAATGCTGAAGATTTAAATCATAACATTCTTATGGTGGCATCAGCTGAAGAAGAAAATGCCGGTGAAAATAGTTTACGAGGCTTATTACCAAGACTTCCGCATATAGATGTTGCTATTGTTGGCGAACCTACGCTAATGTTACTTGCTATTGCCGAAAAAGGATTGGTCGTTTTTGATGCTGTGGTAAAAGGTACTCCCTCACACGCGGCACATCCTAACGATGATAATTCCATTTACAATTCTATCAAAGTATTAGAATGGTTCAAGAACTATAAATTTGAGAAAACTTCTGAAGCATTAGGTGATGTAAAAATGACCGTTACACAAATTAATGCTGGCAAACAGCATAATGTAGTACCTGCCCAAGTAGATTTAGTAATAGATGTTCGTGTAAATGACGCTTATAGTAATAAAGAAGTTGCAGATTTACTGAAGAAGGACGCTCCATGCGAATTAAAGGAACGATCTTTGCGCTTAAATTCATCTAAAATAGATAAAGACCACCCATTAGTGAAATCAGGTATTGCATTAGGCAGAACTACATATGGCTCACCAACATTGTCTGATCAAGCGGCATTAAGTTGTCAATCGTTAAAACTAGGACCAGGAGACAGTACACGCTCCCACTCTGCAAACGAATTTATCTATGTACATGAAATAGAAGAAGGTATAGATTTGTATATTAAAATATTAAAAGGCTTCCTTTCAATCAACAATTAACAATAACCAATTACCAATAAGCATTGTTCATTGCTTTATTGATAATTGATAACTGACAACATATGAAACTCTGGGATAAAGGATTTAGCACCGATAAAAAGATTGACCACTTTACGGTTGGAAATGATAGAGAATTAGACCTCCACTTAGCTAAGTATGATGTAATAGCTTCTAAAGCTCACGCTAAAATGCTTGGAAAAATAGGACTGATTTCTCCTAAAGAGACTGTTGAGCTTGTAAATGAGTTAGACCATATTGCAGCAAGAATTGAGAAGGGAACTTTTACCATCGAAAATTCTTTTGAAGACATGCATTCTAAAATTGAATATTTGCTAACCCTAAGCTTAGGTGATACTGGTAAAAAAATACACACAGCGCGTTCTAGAAATGATCAAGTTCTTGTGGCAATGCACTTATATTTAAAAGATGAATTGACAGAGATAAAGTCAATGACAAAATCGCTTTTCAATTTATTATTGGTTAAAGCACAAGAACATAAAGATGTTATGTTACCGGGGTATACGCATTTACAAATTGCCATGCCTTCCTCATTCGGACTCTGGTTTTCTGCCTATGCAGAGAGTCTAATAGATGACCTTTATTTTATCGAAGCAGCCTATAAAGTTGCAGATCAAAATCCGTTAGGTAGTGCTGCCGGCTATGGTAGTTCGTTTGACATTGACCGTAGTTTCACTACCGAAGAAATGGGTTTTGAAACTATGAAATACAATGTAGTTGCAGCACAAATGAGTAGAGGAAAGGCTGAAAAGGCAACCGCTTTTGGCATAGCTAATATTGCAGCTACCTTATCTAAAATGGCAATGGACATCTGTTTGTACATGAGTCAGAATTTTGATTTTATCTCATTCCCAGATGAGTTAACAACAGGTTCTAGCATTATGCCACACAAGAAAAACCCAGATGTTTTTGAACTTGTTCGTGGTAAGTGCAACAAGCTACAATCCATTCCAAATCAATTAACCTTGGTAATTAATAATTTACCAAGTGGATACCATAGAGATTTGCAACTGGTGAAAGAAATTATTGTACCTGCTATACAAGACATGAAAGCTTGTTTAGAAATTTTGACCTTTAGCTTAAAGGAAATTAAGGTGAACGATAGTATTCTAGACGACCCAAAATATGACTACCTGTTTAGTGTAGATACCTTAAATGAATTGGTACAAAATGGAATGCCTTTTAGAGATGCCTATAAGAAAATGGGTATGGAAATTAATGAAGGTACTTTTACACCTAAAAGAGATATACACCATACTCATGAAGGTAGTCTAGGTAATTTATGCCTGAAAGAAATTCATGATAAAATGAAAAAGATTAATTAACCTTTACATATTTATCTGAATAAATCTTGGTAAACTGCGCTCCAAAGGTGACTATTAAACTAGAATAAGATACCCAAAGCATCACCAAAATAATACTCCCGGCTGCGCCATAGGTAGAGCCGGGTTCAGCTTTTCCAAAATAGAAAGCCAATGCATATTTACCTATTAAAAATAAAAGTGCAGTAAGTGCAGCTCCCACTTTTACGGCTTTCCACCGTACATAGGTACTGGGTAAATATTTAAACATAGCCCCAAATAACAAGTAAATAAATCCTAGCGATATCAGTAGGTCTAATCCAAAACCAATTTCCAAAACACCGTCTGGCAACAGTTTTGAAAGTTGTTTTGAAAATGCGGATAAAAAAGAGGTTACCACAAAACTTATAAGTAGCAGAAATCCAAAAATTAGAATAAAACCGAAGCCTTTTAATCGCATAAAAAGGGTGGATAATATTTCATTAGTGTATTTAGGTTCGGCTTTCCATATATCGTTCAAAGCATTCTGTAACTGATAAAAAACACCCGTTGCACCATATATCAAAACCCCAACACCTAAAACTGTAGCTATCATAGAGGTATTATCATTACCTCTATACATTATCATTTCTCTAATAGATTCAGCAGTATCTGAACCCATAGCCGATGAAATTTCAGAAAACAACTCACCTTCTACTATATCCTTTCCCCAAATACTACCTACTACTTCAAGAATCATAATCAACAAACCTGGGAGAGAAAGAATTGCATAATAAGCAATTACCGCGCTAATTTGAAAAGGCTCTTTTACCATCCAAGAATTAAAAGTTTTTACCAATAATTTAGGGAGGTGGGTTAGTTTAAATTTAATGTAATCTGTTTCTTTTTTGGTAGACATTTAAAATCTTTCTTTGCTCACTTTAAAATTAACACAGACAAAATCATAACTGTTGTTCTAAAAAAATAAATACTATCTCTTACGAGTAAGTCATTATTTGTAAAAAATTAATATTCATGCATTTTATCAGAAAAAGAGGGCTTTACACCGATAAAACGTCAATTCACAACAAATAATTTTAGCACTTAATTTTCATAGGCATATTTGGATTAAACCTTCGATCAAACCACCTAGCATGCCAACTTTTAAAAAAAGTATCACCCTCTTTCTTTTATTTTTAAGTGTTAATCTTTTTTCTCAATCATTTAATTCTGTTTGGAATACCAACAATACAGAATCTGGCTCCTCTACTTCCACACAAATTACCATACCAACCAACCCATCTTATACAACCTATAATTATGACGTAGATTGGGGAGATGGAGCAACGGATACTGGCGTGACGGGTAATATTACCCATGACTATGCTACACCAGGCACATATACCGTTCAAATAAGCGGTACATTTCCTTCTATTTATTTTAACGATGAAGAAGTAAATGACAAACTAAAGATTATAGAAATACTAGCATGGGGAGACATTGAATGGCAAACCATGGAAAATGCTTTTTATGGTTGTGAAAACTTGAATTTTGATTTAATTGACGTTCCAGACCTTGCTCAAGTGACTTCTTTAAAACAGATGTTTAGAGGTTGTACTTCATTTAATGGAATTGTAAATGATTGGGATACCAGCACTATTAATGATATTTCTGGTTTATTTCATGAAGCAGAAACATTCAATAGACCTTTGGCAAATTGGAACACCAGGGAAGTAACGGATATGTCTTATACCTTCTACGAAGCCGAACTATTTAATGAACCATTGGATAGTTGGAACACAGCTGCGGTGACGACAATGTCTAATATGTTTTATCATGCCGAAGACTTTAATCAAAACATCAACAATTGGAATGTTAGCAATGTAACGGACATGTCCAATTTGTTTTATTATGCCAGAGAATTTAATCAGCCATTAAACTTATGGGATGTTAGTAATGTTACCACAATGGCAAGCATGTTTTACCTAACACCCTTCAACCAACCAATAAATAATTGGAATATTAGCAATGTGACGGATATTTCTGGAATGTTCCAAAATAGTTCGTTCAACCAGCCCTTAAATTTATGGGATGTTAGTAATGTAACCACCTTAGCCAGTACGTTTGCCCAAAACAATAGTTTTAATCAACCTTTAAATGATTGGGACGTTAGCAATGTAACCAACATGAACCGGACATTTGGTAGTGCCGGTAGCTTAAAAGATTTTAACCAACCTTTAGATCAATGGGATGTTAGTAATGTAACCACCATGTCGGGTATGTTTGAAAGCTCTTCTTTTAATCAACCACTAAATGGTTGGGATGTTAGTAACGTAACCAATATGAGCAATATGTTTGCCGGTTGGGCATCTACATATGTAACTGCTTATAACCAACCACTAGACCTTTGGGACGTAAGCAGTGTTACCAACATGAGTAATATGTTTCATGATTCACGTTTTAACCAAAATATTGAAGGCTGGGACGTTTCTAATGTTACGAATATGAGTAGTATGTTCGATAACGCAACGCAATTTAATCAGCCACTTAACAATTGGTCAATTACTTCGCTTACCAATTTAGATAATACTTTTGCAAATACCCCCCTGTTTAATCAATCTTTAGATAATTGGAATACTGCAGCAGTAACTAGTATGAGAAGTACTTTTGCCAATGCAAGTGCTTTTGATCAAGATTTATCTCCATGGGATATTACATCTGTTAGGTATATGTCATCTATGTTATCCAACGCTGGATTATCAGAAGAAAATTATGATGCTACTTTAATAGGTTGGTCCACACAAGAAGTAGAAGATGATGTTGAACTAGGAGCTACTGGCTTAAAATATTGTGATGGTAGACTTGCAAGACAAGAACTTATTGACACCCATAATTGGAATATTACGGGAGACATCGTTAACTGTTCAAATGTGTTCTGCACAACAATTACAAACCCGGCCGAAGGAGATACAAATGTTCCTGCAAATTCTAATATACATTGGGCTGCCGCACCAAATGCAACAGGTTACTATATTGACTTAGAAGTTGAAAGAGGTGGAGTACGTAGTTTTGTAAATATCAATGGAAGCCCTGCAAATAATTATGATGTTGGTAACGTACAAATTTTAACCTTTACCAACGAATTTACTCCAGGCGATACTATTTTTATTACCGTTACACCTTATAATGGTGAGGGTCCGGCAGTTGGCTGTGAAGAATTTAGCTTTACCGTAGTACCTTCATGGGTCAATAGTCCAGCGGCCTATAAATTTACGATTGACACTAGGCTTGGATCTGCTTACGGTACTGATCAGTTTGATTTTAGAATTCAAAGAAACTCTAGTTACAGCTACAATTATTCCGTTGATTGGGGGGATAGCGAATACAACAATAATGTTACGGGTAATCTTACGCACATATACAATACTCCTGGAATCTATACGATAGCTATTATTGGCGATTTTCCCGCTCCTTATAACTATTACGGAGATGCCGATGAAGTCATATCTATTGACCAGTGGGGAACACATGAGTATCAATCCATGCAAAGAGCTTGCTTTGGATGTGAAAACATGGAGTATAATGCTACAGATATCCCTGACCTTACCCATGTAACCGATATGTCCGAAATGTTTGAAAATGCCAAATTATTCAATGGTAATTTAAATAGTTGGGATGTTAGTAATGTAACGAACATGGATTCTACCTTTAAAGGAACCCATGTTTTTAATGAACCTTTAAACACCTGGGATGTAAGCAATGTTACTGACATGACCAGTATGTTCTATAGCGCTAGAGAATTTGATCAACCCCTAAATTCATGGAATACGGGTAATGTCACCAATATGGGTTCAATGTTCTATGATGCAAAAGTATTTAATCAACCGATAGATTGGGACGTCTCTAAGGTTACCTCTATGTATAGAATGTTTGGATCTACGGAGCTATTTAACCAAAACATAAATGATTGGGACACCTCTTCAGTTACCAATATGAGCTCTATGTTCAGAAGCGCTGAATCATTTGATAGACCTTTAAATGATTGGAACGTATCATCGGTTACTACTATGAATTATATGTTTAGTAATGCCGAAGTATTTAATCAACCTCTAAACAATTGGAATGTAAACTCGGTAACCAATATGGGTTCTATGTTCTACAATGCTCAAAAGTTTAACCAAAACATAGATAGTTGGTCCGTAACAAATGTAACAGACATGTCTTCCATGTTTAATTCAGCTCTAAGCTTTAACCAGCCATTAAATAGCTGGGACGTAAACTCTGTAGTAAACATGTCCGAAATGTTCAATGGCGCAGAAGTTTTTGATCAACCTCTAATAGATTGGGATGTAAGTGCCGTGGCCAACATGTCATCTATGTTTAAAAATGCCCTATTGTTTGATCAGCCACTAAATAATTGGAACGTATCATCGGTTACGCTAATGCCGTCCATGTTCGAAAGCGCTGAAACTTTCAACCAACCGTTAAACAACTGGAACACAGCTGTGGTAACCAACTTTGCTGCTATGTTTAAAAACGCATTGGCTTTTAATGAACCACTTACCAATTGGAATACAGGCGAAGCTTTAACTATGCAAGAAATGTTTAGTGGTGCAACCGCCTTTAATCAAAACATTGATGCGTGGAACGTTTCATTTGTAACCACAATGGAAGCTATGTTCAACGAAGCTACCAGTTACAACCAAAGTATGAACTCTTGGAACGTAGCCTCTGTAACTACCATGGAAGATATGTTTAAAGGCGCCATTGCGTTTAATGAAGCTATTGGAGATTGGAATGTAAGAGGTGTCACTACTATGGAAGAAATGTTCAGCGACGCAACTGTTTTCAACCAAAATATAAACAATTGGCGTATAACAGGTGTAAGCAATTTGGATTATATGTTTAAAAATGCATCTGCATATAACCAAGTTATGGATTCATGGAATCCAGGTAATGTAAGCATGCGTGCTATGTTCGACAATGCCACTTCATTAGACCAAAGCCTTGCCGAATGGGATGTAAGCGGTGTTACTAATATGAGTGATATGTTAGATCATACCGCTTTGGTAAGAGAAAATTACGATGCGACCCTTATTGCTTGGTCTGAACAAACATTAAACAGTGGTATTACCCTAGGAGCAGAAGGTCTGCCCTATTGTGATGCGCAAGAAGAAAGACAGTCTATGATAGATAATTTTGGTTGGACATTCAGCCAAGATGTTCGAGATTGTCCTATTCCTGAATGTACACAATTAGCTTCACCCTTAAATGGAGCAACAGATGTGCCCATTAACACAAACCTTACTTGGGATGCCGCTCAATTTGCTCAAGGCTATTACTTAACTGTAGGAACAACTGCTGGCGGAAACGATATTGTAAATAATGAAACTATAATCAACGAGACTTCATACGAATTTGCTTCAGATTTTAATACTGGCGACACTGTTTATGTAACCATTGTACCTTTTAACGATGAAGGTAACTCTGGTGTTTGCAACGAAGAGAGTTTCACCCTGTCAAACACACTACCTACCATACCAGAATGCACCTCTTTGGTAACACCTGTCAATAACGATAGTGATGTGCCAGTAACAACAGATTTAACCTGGAATGCAATATCTAATGCTGACGGTTATAGATTAACGATAGGAACATCTGCAGGAGCCAATGATATTTTAGATAATTTTGATGTAGAGAATGTTACTACACATGATCTAGTAACAGACCTACCTGAAGATAGTGATATTTTCATCACTATTATACCGTATAATGAACAAGGACCTGCTGATAGTTGTACCGAAGAATTTTTTCATACAGAAACAATACCGGTTGCACCTACATGTACTAATTTAATTAGTCCTGCACATCAAGAAACAGATGTGGCTATTGATACAAATTTAAGTTGGACGGAAGTTCCCGAAGCAACTGGTTATCTTGTTATTGTTGGTCTAACCGAAGGTGGTAACGAAATAGTAAATAATGTTGATGTAAGTAATGTTACAACATATGATATTCCTGACGATTTACTTGAAAGTAGAACTTATTATGTAACTATTATACCCTATAACGATGTTGATGATGCGGCAGGCTGTATCGAAGAAAGCTTTACTACTGGCGATTCTACAAGTCCGCCATCATGTCCAATTTTAAATTCACCCGCAAATGGTGCCACACAAGTTCCTTTAGATACCAATTTAAGCTGGAATGGTTCAGGTTCAGCAGACGGCTATAGATTAACGGTTGGTACAACATCTGGTGGTTCAGACATATTTACAGGTGATCTTGGCAATGAAACTACATACGATTTTGTAAGCGACCTACCTGAAAATGAAACTATTCACGTTTCTATTATCGCCTACAACATTAATGGTCCTTCTTCAGGTTGTACAGAGTACACTTTTGAAACAGCGGGTCCACCAGAATGTACAACACTAATAAGTCCTACAAATAACGATACAAATGTTGCTATAGATACTTCTATAGCGTGGAATGCAGTTACAGATGCCAATGGTTATAGAATAACCGTTATTGGCAGCAACAGTACTGCAAATAACATGACCGATTTTGAAATAACATCGGATACAACGTTCGATTTTCCAAATGATTTCATACAAGGTGAAACAGTTACGGTTACTATTAAACCATACAATGATAATGGAGAAGCCATTGGCTGTACTTCTGAAAGTTTTACCATAATACCACCACCATTACCATCATGCACAAGTTTAATATCACCATTAAATAATGCTGTTAATGTTGATAATGATACAGATCTTAGTTGGAATGCCGTAACCGATGCAACTGGCTACAAATTAACTGTCATAGCAAGTGAAAGCACAGACAACAACTTAAACGAAGTAGATGTCATCGCGAATTCTTATGATTTCACCAATGATTTCATACAAGGCGAAACGGTAACGGTTACCATTAAACCTTTTAACAACTCAGGTGAAGCTATAGATTGTACTTCAGAATCATTTACCATTAAACCGGTACCTTCTTGTACTAGTTTGAGCATGCCATTAAATGGAGCTACAGCAGTTGACATAGGCACTTCAATTTCTTGGAATGCCGTAACCGATGCACTCGGCTATTTCGTAACCGTGAATGCGAGCAATAGCACTGCCAATAACTTTATCGACCGAAAAACAACAACGACTGCGATAGATTTTGATTCAGATTTTACGCAAGGAGAAACAGTTTCAGTTACTATAACTCCATATAATGAATCTGGTAATGCTATCGGTTGTAATACAGAAACGTTTACTATTGAAGCAATTCCTCAATGCACCACTTTAATTTCTCCCGCCAACGGCGACGTAGATGTTGCCATCAACACTAATTTAGAATGGGCACCAGTACCTGAGGCTGTTGGTTATGTATTATCCGTAAATGCAGATAACAGTATAGCAAACAATGTATTAGAATTAGATATCACTGCTGGAAACACCCATGATTTTACCAACGATTTTGAGCAAGGAGAAACAGTTGCGGTCACTATTGTTCCTTATAATGCCGCTGGTGAAGCTATTGGATGTTCTACAGAGAGTTTCACTATTAAATCGGTTCCTAACTGTACTACTCTAATTTCTCCAATAAATGGTGATGTTGTTCCCGAATTGAACGAAATTACATGGAACGCTGTTACAGATGCAAATGGTTACAGACTAACCATTACATCAAGCAATAGTATTGAGAATAATATTACTAATCTGGAAATTTTAGATACTACTTACACATTCCCCTATGAGTTTAATATTGGAGAAACTGTAACGATTACTATTGTCCCTTTCAACGAAATTGGTGATGCCATTGGCTGTACTTCTGAGAACATTACCATAAGACCAATACCAGTCTGTACAACTCTAATACCTTCGTTACAAAATGGCAATGATATTTCTGTTTCTACCGATATTGAATGGAACGCTGCAAACGAAGCTGATGGTTATTACATTTCAATAGGTACCACGGAAGACGGTACCGATATTGTCAACAATGAAGATGTTGCATCTTTGACCAGTTATACTTTAAGTCAAGATTTACCTTCCGAAACTCTTATATATGTATATATAACCCCTTACAACTCTTCCGGTATAGCAGAAGGGTGTATTTCTGAAAATTTCACCACTGAAATTATAGCACCTGATTGCGCCGTATTAATGAGTCCCGCTAACGGTGAAACTGATGTATCATTAGAAAGTACTATTTCATGGGATGAAGTTGAACATACAGATGGTTATTACATTTCCATAGGAACTTCCGCAGAGGAAAATGACATATTAGATACTATTGATATGGGTAATACTACAAGCTATACTCATGGAGAAGAACTTCCTTTTGATTCTGAAATCTATATCACCATAACACCCTACAACAGTGTAGGTGAAGCTATTGGTTGCGAGTTACAATCGTTTACAACTATGATTCCCGAAGACGAAACCAAATACGGTTTCTCACCAGATGGCGACGGAATTAATGAATATTGGCATATTGAAAACATAGATTACTACCCTGAAAATGTGGTCAGTATTTATAACCGATGGGGAGCAATGGTCTTTCAAATTGAAAACTACGATAATGTATCTAACGTATTTTCAGGTACTGCAAATGTGCAGACCAAATTAGGAGCTGACCAACTACCAACGGGAACCTACTTCTTCAACATTCAAATTGAAGGAGAAACTATTTTAAGAAAAACACAAGGTTATCTTGTATTAAAGCGATAATAGCATGCAGAATTTATATAAAAATATCGCTTTAATAGCATTTGTTCTTGTTGCATACACCAATAACGTATTGGCTCAGCAAACTCCTACTTTCTCAGAGTACAATTACAACCCGTACCTAGTGAATTCTGCTTTTGCAGGATTGGCTCCAAGTGCAGAAATCGGCATTAGTAACACCGGTACTTTTAATCAATTTGAAGGTAGTCCTAAAAGTTTCGCCCTAAGTTTTCATACTCCTCTAAACCGAGGTAAAGTTGGGTTAGGCGCAGGGTTAATTCGTGATGAAGTTGGAGTTACCACCTCAACAAGTGCTTTTGCCACTTACTCATATAAAATCTTTTTTGATACCAAAAAAAACAGACCTTATTGGCAAATATACACCCCCAACTCATTATCCTTTTCTATATCACCAGGTGTGCAGCAATATCAAGATAATTTACTAGAACTTGGTATTATGGACGACCCCAACTTTGCCATGAACATAAATGCCACAATACCCACTATCGGGCTAGGGTTTCTTTTAAATCTTGCCGATGTTTATGTAGGCTTCTCAACCCCCAATGTAATTGGTGATATGCTAGTTTCTGATAATAATGTTCAAATCAATGTACCTTATTACGGATACTTAGGTTACCGATTCTTCTCCAATAAATTTGAAGAATTAATGATTAAACCTAACGTATTACTAAAGTATGAAAATGGCGCTCCTTTTCAGGCGGACATGAATATATCGGTAAGTTTTAGAAACCGTTTTGAACTAGGAACTGGCTACAGAACAAACTCATCTTTAAATCTATTAGCCGGAGTATATCTTTTTAAAAATATTAGAGCAATTTACAGTTACAACGTAGCAACTAACAATTCTCCATTAGGTAATACTCATGGTATTATTGCAACCTACCGTTTTGGAGAAGGTTTTAGTAGAGACTAGACCTTTCTCAATAAATTATGAATAAATTCTAATTTTTTCTCTACAGGTTTTGAAATTATAAAAGGATAAAGATCATCTTCGCCCATTGAACGGTTCATACTATTCAATGCGAATAATAGCGGTATACCCGTATCCATAACCTTCTTAAATTTAATTTCTTTGTAAGGGTCAAAACTAGCATTCATTTTCAGATTTTTCTTAGCCGTAATCTTTGGGTCAGATTTTAATCCGAAATTATAGGCTGTTTCCAGAACATCGGTCAGGTGTAAATAATGAGACCATGTTTCTGCCCAATCTTCCCATGGGTGAGATGATGCATACTTACTAATAAAACTTCGCTGCCAATTTGCCTGTGGACCATTATTATAGTGATTAGACAATGCATCTGCATAAGACTCGGATTCATTACCAAAAACGTTTCTAAATTCTGCTAATACATCTGGATTATCACGAATAAGCAAATCCCAATAATAATGCCCTACTTCATGCCTAAAATGCCCAAGCAAAGTTCTATAACGCTCAGCCATTTGCTGTTTTACCTGCTCACGAACAACAGGGTCTGCTTCGGCTATCATAAGAGTAATTACACCATCTGCATGCCCCGTTTTTAAACTTTTGGAACCTTCTGGCAAATCATCTTTGTCTAAAAAATCAAAACAAAAACCCTTTTGGTCATTTGTAATTTTACTAACAACAGGTAACCTAAAACGTAAGAGTTGATATATTAATCTATGTTTGGCAATTTCAATATGTTTCCACTTTTCTAAATTGTCTTCATCTAAAAGATGTGGAATAGTTCTGTTTAAAGTACATGCAAGGCAAAACTTGCGACCTCTAGAAACATCTACAAGCCAATTACAAACCTTGTGTTTATAGTTTTCACAATACTCATAGGTTTTTCCATCAAGTTCGTCAACCTGCCATGCGGTAGCATCAGGATCTAATGAAACAATTTTATTATAATATGAAGAATACCCAAGTTTGAAACCGCAGTTTAAACATTTATTGTTCTCAAAAACAACTGTATTCTTACAATTGGTACACTGAAATAATTTCATATCCTACAGCCTCTTTTAACAGACAGGGGACAGTGTGCTATTTGATCATCTTAAGGTTTATCACCTCTTGGTCGGTCAAATATCTCCAGTGTCCTCTTGGTAAATCTTTTTTAGTAAGACCACCGTATACAACTCTATCCATTTTCTGAATCTTATATCCTAGCGTATCAAAAATGCGTTCTACAATTTTATTTCTAGAACTATAAATTTCAATACCAACCTCTCTTTTTGGAGCATCGGCTATGAAACTAACATCTTGTACACGAACCGCTTTTTCATCTACAACTACACCTTCTTGTATCTTCTTTAAATCTGCACTTCTTAACTCTTGGTCCAAAACCAAATGATAAATCTTACGCATTCCATTTACAGGGCTCTTCAGCACCTTGGTCATACTGCCATCATTAGTAAATAAAAGTAAACCTGTATGCTCTTTTTCTAATTTATCTACCGGTAATAATTTTGACTTGGATGCGCTAGATATTAATCCAGAAACATGTCTTTTACCACGTTCATCTCTTATGGTAGTTACAAAATCTTTAGGCTTGTTTAGAAGAACATATTCTCTCTTCACAGGATTTAATAATTGACCATCGAATTTTACCTCATCACTCAATTTTACCTTATAGCCCATTTCAGTAATAGGTTTTCCATTAACGGTAACATTACCTGCTGCTATGTAAATATCAGCATCTCTTCTAGAGCATACTCCGGAGTTAGCTACATATTTATTTAATCTAATAGAATTTGGATCTTTAGGTTTGGCAGGCGCTGCATTTTTTTTAACTGGTGCATTACCACGAGCATAGCTCTTTTTCTTGAAATTACCACCTTGCCTACCTGAAGCATTTTTTCCCCTACTAGAATCATCCCTACTCATAACTGTACTAATTTTGCACAAAGGTAGGAAATTGCATTGCGGTTCAAATAGTTATATGAAACATATTACGCACAACTACAGTATTCTGTTCAAAACTAACTGTACGTCTATAAGAAGTATACTAAAAACACCCATAACTATGATAAGTTTTAGAATATTATGTAACCAAACATAGTCTTTACGGGCTTTTGCTCTAAAAAGTAGTATAATGAACAAAATCATTAAGAGCACACACAACACAAAGTAAAAGTTCATATACCCTACATCAAAACGGAAAATCAACAATAAAGATGGTACCAGGGTCAAAAAAATTAAAAAAGAAATTAGCAATTTTGAAGTTCTAGACCCATATATAATAGGAATGGTTCTATAATTCTGAGCCAAATCTCCTGATATATTTTCCAAATCTTTCACCATTTCACGAGCCAGTATCAATAAAAAGAGAAATACTGCATGAACAAATATGACCGGCTGAATATTCTTATAATAAACGAACACCACAAAAAAGGGCGTAATTGCCAAAGTAGCGGATATGAAATTACCTAAAAACGCAATCCGTTTTAACTTATGCGAATAAATCCAAATACCAAAAATGTAGGATGAAAAAAAGAATACCGCTTTGAACGAAACATAGCTAGCTACAACTACCGCCAAAAAATTCAACACAAAGTAGGTTGTTAATTTAAACCGTTGGCTCACCAAACGATCTAACATACTTTTTCGTGGCTTATTAATTAGGTCTTTCTCTGCATCGTAAAAATTATTAATGATATAACCACCGGCAATAACCAATGCAGATGCCAATACAATAACAAAGAGATTAATATCAAATACTACTCTACGGACCGGAAGTTCTGGTGCAAGTATATAAATAGACGCTAAATATTGGGCTAGTGCTATAACTAAAATGTTATACCCTCTAACCACTGAAAACAGACTCAGTACTTTTAAAAGTAAGAGTTTATTTCTTCTATTAAGCATTTATGAAAATTACCTAAAAATTATAGACTACTTCTAGTTTATAGTCTTTTAACGCAGTTTTAGCTTTTTCAAAATCTTCTGTAAAACCTAATATATACCCGCCGCCACCTGAGCCACAAAGCTTTAAGTAGTAATCGTTGGTATCGATTCCGTTTTTCCATAAAGCATGGAATTTGGCAGGAATCATAGGTTTAAAGTTGTCTAAAACAACATGCGAAAGTTGTTTTAAATTTCCGAATAAAGATTGAATATTGCCATTCACGAAATCTTCTACACAAGCATCGGTATGTTTAATGAACTGGTTCTTTAGCATACTTCTAAAGCCATCATTTTTCATTTGTTCCATGAAAATCTGAACCATAGGTGCTGTTTCACCAATAATACCGCTATCTAATAAAAATACTGCCCCCTTACCTTCTGCATTTTGAGAAGGAATACTAGTTGACTCAATATTGTCTTTAGAATTTATAAGAATAGGAAGGCTCAAATAGCTATTTAAAGGATCAAGACCAGATGATTTACCGTGAAAAAACGATTCCATTTTACCGAATATCGTTTTAAGTTTCAATAGCTTTTCTCTAGTTAAATTCTCAAGAACCGTTATTTTATCTTGTGCGTATTTATCATAGATAGCTGCTACCAAAGCACCACTACTACCCACTCCATACCCTTGTGGTATAGAACTATCAAAATACATACCCTCAGCAACATCTGCTTTTAAAAGGTCTAAATCAAAAGAAACCAAATTCGGCTCAGTTACCGTAAGCTCTTCTAAATAAACAGCATATGACTCTAAACTCTCATTAGATTTTATTGCCTCTTTTGACATATTGGCATCAGACTTCAAAGCTCCTTTATAAAAGTTATAAGGTATTGATAATCCTTTGGAATCCTTAATGATACCATACTCTCCAAAGAGAAGAATTTTTGAATAAAAAAGAGGTCCTTTCATTTTTTAAAAACTAAGCAAATATTGAAACTTATATAAATATAGTCAAAGATTCACAAAAAGTTGAACGTTTTACCCTAAAAGGTTAAACAAATTAGATGAATCATTCCCTTACAAACGTTTTTTGTAAAGAAATAGTACTTAAATCACCTACAACTTCTTAGCACCCAGACCAATTCGATCGCAAATATACTGCCCATTTTGACAATAGGGCACTAACTTCTCCTTAATAAACGGAAAAACGATATCTTTTTCATTTTCAGGATATAAGACATGAACATTGGCTCCTGCATCTAAAGTAAAACAAACATGGGTCTTAGATACTTGCCTAAACTTCCATATTTCATTAATAATAGAGAGGGTGTTAGGTTTCATCAATATAAAATACGGATTGCTTGTCATCATCATGGCATGCAATGTAAGTGCTTCACTTTCCACAATATTTATAAACGTATCTAAATCTCCTTCTGACAAAACAGATTTTAACTTCTGTAAATTATTATGTGCTTGATCAAACCTTTGCTTAGCGAATGGGTGCCCATGCATTAACTCATGACCCACCGTACTACTAACTTGCTTCTCCCCTTTATCAACCAATAAAATGGTATCATGAAAATTATTAAATACGTCATGTACTTTATAAGGATACTTTATTCCGAATAAGTTTGAACTTCCTTCAATTGAAGGTGTTTCTCCCCATTGCACCAAAGGTCCTTCTAAACTGCGACATGCACTACCTGAACCTAACCTTGCTAAAAACGAAACTTTTCTATTAAAATGTTCATCGGAAAGAGTATCTAAAAACTTCTTTTCCATCTCCATAAAACACAATGCCAAAGCAGACATACCACTAGCCGATGATGCAATACCACTACTATGCGGAAAAGAATTTGAGGTATTGATTACAAAGTGATACTCTTTTAGAAATGGCAGATAGATTTCTATTCTCTTTAAAAAGGTATTTATTTTTGGCTTGAATTCTTCTTTTGCCTCACCTTCAAAAAAAAGATCAAAAGAAAACTCATCACTTTTTTGATTCTTCTTTTTATAATTTACACTGGTTTTAGTAACACATGCCGCCAGGGTAAAACTTATAGATGGATTTGCAGGTATCTGATTATCTCTCTTTCCCCAATACTTTACCAAAGCAATATTACTGGGAGAAGAATACGAAACCGTACCCTCTTCTTTCAATGTTGTATACGGAACTGGAATAAAATCTTTTTCTGACATTGAATTTTCAATTTGTGCAAATATAGTTTTTAGGGCAATCAATAAAAATAAATCCTTATTTTAGAGCTAAACACCAACCAATTGAAAAGAAAATTAACGTACGTCTTTATTGGTATTATTGTCTGCTCTACCATAGGTTTTCTAAGCAGTGTTGTTACACAAAGCTCTGTAAACGATTGGTATATGACATTGAACAAGCCAAGTTTTAACCCCCCAAACTGGGTTTTTGCACCTGTTTGGAGCGTTCTTTATGTAATGATGGGCGTTTCTGTAGGTTGGGTCTGGGCAAAAGGATTTCATCATAAATGGGTAAAAACCGGACTGTACCATTTTGGGTTTCAGCTTCTTTTAAACGGATTGTGGAGCATTGTTTTTTTTGGTCTGAAGCAGCCTTTTTATGCACTTTTAATAATTATCGCTCTATTAATAGTTCTAATATTAACCTTTAAGTGGTTTAGAGTAGTAAGCAAAATTGGTGCTTATTTATTGATTCCGTATATATTATGGGTATGCTTTGCCACCGCTTTGAACTTTAAAATCTGGGAACTGAACTAACCGACCATTTCTAACAACTTATTCATTGTTTTATAATTTCTGGTCGTTGCCCGCACTTTTAATTTTCGCTCTATAAGATTATTATTCAACTTTGCCTTGCCATACCCAGCACTACACTTTAGATATATACAACTGTCAGAAATTGAAAACTCTTCATTTGTAAAAACTTCCGCTCTAAACTTACTTAGCGCTTCAATATTTAGTTTTTCATTGATAAGAACGAAATAGAGCTGCTTTTTAATGTTTTCATCATTAGATGCAAACGGATTCTCGTTTAATATAGCAGACAGCTGCTCAACTGTTTTTACAATAATTGGTACCTCAAGATCAAATCTCTTTAAAATAGCTGCTGCAATTAGCCTTTCTAGTTCTGATGTAGATTTAATTACACTTTTAAAAACAATATTACCACTTTGAATATAAGTCTGAACGTCTTGTAGCTTTATATTTTCGCATAATTCTCGAAGTTCAATCATAGGAATTTTATTCTTTCCGCTGACATTTATCCCTCTCAAGAATGCGATGTAAGTTATCATGATAAATGCGTTTTTGCATTTAAATCTTCAACGACTCCATTGGCAGCAATATAACCACCTGTCCAAGCATTTTGAAAGTTAAATCCGCCCGTAATGGCATCTACATTTATAATTTCACCTGCGAAATATAGACTAGGTGAAATTTTACTTTCATAAGTTTTAAAATTGATTTCTTTTAAGTCAACACCACCGGCGGTAACGAACTCTTCTTTAAAAGTACTTTTTCCGTTTACTTGAAAAACACCTGCAGTTAATTGCTCTGCCAAAGAGGTTAATTGCTGCTTTGACACTTCTGGCCAAGTTGTTGTATCATCTATACCAGAAGCCATTACCAAGTTTGCCCATAAACGTTTAGGAATATCTAACACCTTGGTTCTTAGAACAGTTTTCTTTTCAACCTGTTTTACTTTTAAAAGCAATTCCAGCAATCCGTTTTGGTGATATTCTGGAACCCAATTCACCTGAATTTTGAATTGATAGTTATACGCTTCCAAAATTCTTGCTCCCCATGCGGAGAGCTTTAAAATAGCTGGTCCGCTCATTCCCCAATGTGTAATCAATAACGGTCCGTCCGAAAACAAACCCGATGCATCAAATTTAGTTTTTGAAGACTTTTTACCAAAATTCTTTTTCGGTATTACCTTCACTTCGGCATGAGTGGCCACACCAGGTATATCTTTTATTCGGTCATCTTTTATGTTGAATGTAAACAATGATGGTACTGGTGGAACAATTGTATGGCCTAACCCCTCAATATATTTCCAAATTTTAGGATTGCTTCCTGTAGCCAGGATAAGCTTTTTGCAGTACATAAAACTGTCGCCAATGGTTACTTTCCATTTTTTGCCCGGTTCTTCATTTATTTGCTCTATTCCTGTTACGGAGCAAAGCGTTTTTACTTGAATACCTAACCTTTCTGCCTCTGAGACAAAACAGTCTATTATGGTCTGCGATGAATTACTGATTGGGAACATTCTACCATCGTCCTCTATTTTTAAGGCTACGCCGCGTTCTTCAAAAAAACCAACGGTATCACCACTTGCATAGGTATGAAATGGACCTAAAAGTTCTTTCTCACCTCTTGGATAGTTCTTGCTTAAATCTGCGGGATTAAATTCTGCATGGGTAACATTACAACGACCACCACCAGAAATTTTAACCTTAGTGAGAACCTCTTTACCACGCTCTAAAATTGCAATCTTTGTATTTGGTCTTTTCTCTGCGATATGAATTGCTGCATAAAAACCTGCTGCACCACCACCAATTACTAAAACATCATACATTATTTAACCCGTTCAGGAAAGTTTGTAATAATGCCGTCTACAGACATACGTTTCATGGCATCAATATCTGCAGGTTCGTTCACTGTCCAAGTATAGATTTTTAAACCAGCATCCCTAATAGTATTTGCCTTCTCTAAATCTAGATTTTTGAAATACGGGTTTATAGCTACCGCATTCAATTCTTTAGCAACAGGTATGGCATCTACCGGATCTTCTTCCGTCAATACTGCAATAGCCACATTTGGGTTGTGCTTACGCATTTCCCTAAGCTCGTCCCAATTAAAACTCGAGATGATAAAATTATCTGGAGACCAGTTTTTCGTTTCTATATAATACTCCATAATATGATTGACCTTATCTGCAGTACCGGCACCTTTCAATTCTATGTTAAGGGCTACTTTATTGTCTATTAACTTTAAAACATCTTGTAGCATAGGTATTTTATGACCACCTTCTACAATGACTTTCATTAAATCAACAATATAATAATCTTCTATATTACCCGGTGCATTGGTCAACCGGTCTAATTTATCATCATGAAAAACTACAATTTCACCACTTTTAATCTTAAAAACATCGATTTCTATCATATCTACACCAAAATCCATTGCCTTTTGAATAGACGGCAAGGTGTTTTCAGTTTCATGTCCCATGGCTCCTCTATGACCAATTACTAAGGGTTCTTTTTTCATTTGACAAGATGCTAAAGTGAGACAAATAAGAGCTAGGGTAATTCTTTTAAACATGTTCTATAGATTTATTTCAAAAATAAAGGATTCTAAAGGATTTAAGTCAATTGTAATATGCCCTTCTCCATTTTCTATACGCAAAGTATTATCATGCCCATATAACTTATCATTCAACGAATAACTACCTTCTTTCAATTTCCATAAATTTATTAAATCTACCGGTATTTTTAAATCGAACGAAAAGTGGTCGTTTACATCAAAGTTTGATACTATAATCAGTTTTTGATCCTCAGACCAACGTACATAGGACAATACCCTATGATTATAATTTTCTGTAATTTCCTTATTATAAAAATGAATCTCTCTATAAGCACCCATTAGCGCTTCACTGCCAATGGTAAAATTCAACAATCTTTTATAGAAATCTCTTAATGATGCTTCTTCAGGTGTAGATTGGCCACCATCAAATTTTTTGTTGTTTACCCATCTTTGATGATGAGGGACTCCAATATAATCGAATATAGAAGTTCTTGACGGACTACCAAATCCCGCATTTTCTGCAGCTGGCTCGCCTACTTCTTGTCCAAAATATATCATTGTTGGTGATGTACTTATTGTGGCAGAAACAACCATGGCGGGCCTACCAATTTCAGCATTACCCACAAACTCTGGACTTGCAATACGTTGCTCATCATGATTCTCTAAAAAATGAAGCATGTTATGTTCTATATCTTTTAAACCGTTTTGAACAACAGGCAGGTGATCAGACCATCCGTACCCCTTCATAATATGTTTTAGTCCATCATAAAAATCTACCTTATCATACAAATAGTCCATTTTACCTTTATGGATATAGGTTCTATATAAGTCTGGATTATACACCTCTGCCATTATAAAGGCGTTAGGGTTATTCATTTTAATAGAAGAATTCATGTAGCTCCAAAATTCTACAGGAACCATTTCTGCCATATCATATCTAAAACCATCAACACCCATTGCCAACCAATACAAGGCAACATCTCTAAACTTTCGCCAAGAGCTAGGCACCACTCTTTTTACCCAATAATTAAAATGTTCCTTATAATCTTTCTCCCCGTAATCATTTGGCAACATATCAAAATCCAATCTGCCATCTGGCCTTACACCGTAATTTATTCTAACGGTCTCATACCAATCATTCATATCTGGTTGCGGACTGCGAGAACCATTACCCGTCCATTTCGCTGGAACCTCTTTTAATTTAGAATAGGAAAAATTTGGAACATCTCCACCTAACGGAACATAGCCATCTCGCCATTGAGGGGTTTGAAATTCTGTTCCGGGAATGTAATAAAAGTTATTATCTTTTTGATATTCCACAGATGTATCATCACCAAACCCGAAGTCAGAAACACCTTTAGGATTCGTTTTTCCTTCATATTTTCTAGCAACATGATTAGGCACAATATCAATAATCACCTTCATACCCGCTTTATGCGTGCGATCAATCAAAGATTTGAACTCCTTTAGCCTTTTTGATGGATCTTTAGCTAAATCTGGGTTAACATTGTAATAATCTTTAACCGCATAAGGAGAACCCGCCCTACCTTTAACAACTGCCGGGTCATCATTAGAAATGCCAATTTCAGTATAATCATTGATCACCGCGTGATGCGGAATTCCCGTATACCAAATATGGGTAACTCCTAAATTTTTAATTTCTGTAAGTGCCTTTTTATTAAAATCAGCAAATTTCCCGACCCCGTTTTCCTCAATAGTACCCCACGGTTTATTATTGGTATTAGTATTTCCAAAAAGTCTGGTAAATACATGATAAATTACAATCTTACTATTCATGGGGCAAATCGCTTTTAAACTTTACAGCACTAAACTAATGACTAATTATACGGTTGTCAATTCATCTGGCGATAACGCCACTTTTTTTCCATTAACACGAATGGTCACTTCTTCAGTTCCCATCAATTGAAAAGTAGTATTTTTTGCAGTGACATTTACCTGTATTATTCTATTTCTAAAATTGACCTTAAAGGAATATGCATTCCACTGATTAGGTATTTGAGGATTAAAGGATAATTTATCATTGATAACACGCATGCCGCCAAAGCCTTCGACAATACTCATCCAAGTACCGGCCATAGATGTAATATGTAAACCTTCTTCCACTTCTTTATTATAATCATCTAAATCTAACCTAGATGTTCTTAGGTAGAAATTATAGGCTTGTTCCATTCTACCTAATTTGGCAGCCTGAATACTATGCACACATGGTGACAACGAAGATTCATGAACCGTAAAAGGTTCATAAAAGTCGAAATGTTTTTCTAAATCTTCCGTAGAGAAATCCTCTTCAAAAAAGTAAAAACCCTGCAAAACATCTGCTTGCTTAATGTATGGAGATCTTAAAATTCTATCCCAACTCCATTTTTGATTAATTGGCCTGTCCGACTTTGGTAATTCATCAACCCGTACCAAATCTTTATCCAAGAAACCGTCTTGCTGTAAGAATACACCATGCTCTTTTGAATACGGAAAGTACATTTTACTTGCTACTTTCTTCCATTTTTCGCACTCCCTATCGGTAAGTTTGGTTTTACCTATAATTCTATCATAATCATCAGGATAACCGTTCTTAACCTTATCTAATTGAGTTAGCGTATAGTTAA
This sequence comes from Maribacter zhoushanensis, assembly GCF_029350975.1. Taxonomy (GTDB): domain Bacteria; phylum Bacteroidota; class Bacteroidia; order Flavobacteriales; family Flavobacteriaceae; genus Maribacter; species Maribacter zhoushanensis. Next base: position 362,340 of record NZ_JARKMR010000003.1, on the reverse strand, counting down.
TACACCATTTTGCCAAATAGTTGGTATACCAATTATTATTGACATTATTCTCATACTCATTAGGTCCCGTAACCCCAAGCATTACATATTTGTTCTTATCCTTGGATAAATTTACACGCTGATGCCAAAATCTAGAAATAGCTATTAATACTTCTAATCCCATTTCTGGTATGTAGCTATAATCACCTGTATATCTAAAGTAATTATGAATGGCAAATGCAATTGCTCCGTTTCTATGAATCTCCTCAAACGTAATCTCCCACTCATTATGACATTCTTCGCCGTTCATGGTTACCATGGGGTATAATGCTGCACCATTAGAGAATCCTAACTTCTCAGCATTTTCAATAGCTTTTTCTAAGTGATTGTAACGATACTTCAATAGCTTTCTAGCTAACTTATCATCTTTGGTGGCCATGTAAAACGGAATGCAATAAGCCTCAGTATCCCAATAAGTACTACCACCATACTTTTCACCAGTAAATCCTTTAGGACCAATATTTAATCTAGAGTCTGTTCCTAAATAGGTCTGGTTCAACTGAAAAATATTAAAACGAATACCTTGTTGTGCCTTTATATCACCTTCAATAACAATATCACTCATATCCCAAATAGCAGCCCATGCTTCTATTTGTTTTTGCATTAAGCCATCAAAACCTAAAGCACTTACTTTACTTAAACTATTATTGGCTACCTGTATCAATTCTTCATTTGGGTGATTTCTTGAAACTACATAACCACCAAACTTGGTCAACGTAACCGTTGAATTTGCTTTTACGTTTTGTTCAAATTTTAAGGACACAAAATTATCTGTCTTTTCTAAAGGAACACCTACTACTTCATTACCATTATACTCTAGAGATGCCTGCATAAACGTACAGGTCTTAAAGTCAGTTTTCATGGTATGCGCCTCTATAAAAGCACGATTATCGGCAGCAGTAACATTTGTAGTGTTCCAGAATTTATCATCCCAATTGCTATCTTCATTGGTAATACCACTATCTAAGTATGGCTCAAATACCACTTTAGCATCGGCTTTTAATAATTTAACAGTGTATGATATAGCACCAACTTCATCAATATCTAAACTTAAGAACCGCTTTACAATTACATCAATTTCTACATTATTAGATGATACAGCCTGAAAACTACGGGTATAAACACCCTCTTTCATATTTAGCTCTCTTCTAAAATTTGAAATCTTTTTACACGTTGCAAGGTCAAATTCCTCATCATTTAAATAGATTTTGATTCCTATCCAATTAGGAGCGTTAAGCACCTTTGCAAAATATTCTGGATACCCGTTTTTCCACCAACCCACACGCGTTTTATCCGGATAATAAACACCAGCAATATAACTACCTTGAAAAGTCTCACCTGTATAGGTTTCCTCAAAATTGGCACGTTGACCCATAGCACCGTTACCGATACTAAATATACTTTCTGAAGATTTTACATTTTCACTGTCAAATCCTTCTTCGATAATGCTCCAATTATCTGGTTTTATATAATCTTGATTCATGAAATTTAAATTGAATTGATATTTTGAAAAATGAAATTAAAATACTGCTATCTTAATTTATCCTTTATGTTCTTTATTGATCAATGATTCTAAAAAATCATCGCTTATTCCTGTGAAGTCAGTAAAATTATAATCAGCCTCATTAAGTATTTCAGCATCTCCTATTCCTATGCTTACCATACCTGCAGCATTAGCTGCTTGAATACCTGCAACCGCATCTTCAAAAACAACACATGAGCTTGGGTCAACATTTAAATTTTTGGCTGCAATTAAAAATACTTCTGGATCAGGTTTTGCTTTTGTTACATTATTACCATCAACAATACTATCAAAATATGGTAATAAATCAACTTTCTCTAAAATTGGTTTTGCATTTTTACTTGCAGAACCTAAGGCTATCGGAATATTTTTTTTCTGTAAATATTTAAGCACCCTTGGAACATCTGGTAGAATTTCGCTAGCATCCATTTTTTCTATATACGCAAGATAATCTACGTTTTTCTCTACCATCCAAGTATCAAACTGTTCTTGTGTCGCATTTACATTCCCAATATCCAAAAGAATTTCCAAGCACCTTTTTCTACTTACTCCTTTAAACAGTTCATTTTGCTCTTTTGTAAATTCAAAGCCCAACTCTTTGGCTAGTTTATGCCAAGCCAAAAAATGGTATTTTGCAGTATCTACAATGACACCATCCAGATCAAATATAAAACCTACTTTTTTCATTTTCTTTTTCTTATTTATTGATTGTTGAACCACGTTTAATTAAGGTCGCGTCAATAACCTTGGTTTTAAAAGGTGCCTCTTCCATTTCTGTAGACTCCATTCTATCTATTAAAAACTTTGCTGCATTTTCCCCCATAGTTTCGCCATGTTGCGCTACAGTGGTTAATTTTGGTGACGAATATTTAGATAGAATCCCATCGGTAAATCCAATTATGGAAATGTCATTGGGAACATTGTATCCTAAATGTTGAATTATGCTCATACACTGCACAGCAAAAATCTCATTAACGCATAACACTGCATCAATTTCCCTATTTTGAAAAAACTCTGTAATGAGGTTGGCATGGTCTAAACCATGTGGCAATGTCAGTATTAAATTTTCATCAACTTCTATATTGTGATTTTTCAAAGCTTGCAAGTAGCCTTCTTTTCTGCTTTCACTTACATTGAAAAAATCTTCAGTAGTAATCAAAGCTATTTTCTTTGACCCGGCACTAATAAAATGTTCAACTGCTTCTGTAGATATTACCCCATCATTCAATACTACCTTATCACAAGCAATTTCTTCAGTAACACGATCAAACAGCACAATTGGTATTCCTTGATCTAATAACTCTTTTAAATGCGTAAAATCATTCTTAAGCTGCGTTTCGGCACTTAATGAAAGTATGAACCCGTCAATACTGCCGTTCGCAAGCATTTCCATATTAATGACTTCTTTATCAAATGATTCATCTGAAATACAAATAATAACATTGTACCCCATACTGTTTGCATATTTTTCTATACCTCTAAATACAGTGGTGAAAAAATGGTGCACAATATCAGGTATTACTACACCAATATTCTTAGTTCTCCTATTCTTAAGACTAAGCGCAATATTATTAGGACGATAATTATAGAATTTTGCAAATGCCTTAATTCTATCTTTTGTGTCTTTGCTAATCTCCTTACTATTTTTTAGCGCTTTTGACACGGTAGAAATAGAAACATCTAATTCTCTAGCAATGTCTTTTAATGTGATTTTTGGTTTCAAAAAAGGGATTTTAAGTTTTAAGATAAGAACTTAAATTATTCTAAAAGTTAAAGTTCAAAATTGACAGGTAAATGGTAAATATATTGAAAAAAGTATTTTTTATATATTTGTATTATTATCACATATTCATATTTAACCCCGTATCTAATTAAGAATATCATAAAAACACCCATTAACATTCATTATACTCGCAAAAAATAAAAGTTATTAACACGAAACCGTTTTCGTAACTTTTTAACATTGCCCAAACCATTGTTGACACACCTTTTTACATATTTTTAACAATTGAAATTAAATAAACTCAACTTAAATTAACAATTTATGAAGATTACATTCCTAAAAAGTCTGTTTATTCTAGGTGCATTTTTGTGCTTTGGATCTATACAGGCACAAGAAGTATCTGGAACTGTTTCAGATGCAAGTGGACCTTTACCAGGAGCTAGTGTTCTTGAAAAAGGAACAACGAATGGTACGCAAACTGATTTCGACGGTAATTACACATTGACCGCTGAAGAAGGTGCAGTACTTATTGTTAGTTATATCGGCTACAAAACTCAAGAAGTAGCAGTAAACGGTAGAACTTCAATCAACTTCACATTACAAGAAGATGCTGAAGCATTAGAAGAAGTTGTAATTATCGGTTACGGTACTACAACTGTTAAAGATGCGACCGGATCGGTAACTGCGGTTACAGCTGAAGATTTTAATGGTGGTAACATTGCTTCACCAGAACAGTTAATACAAGGTAAGACTGCCGGTGTTAATATTCAGGAAACTAGTGGTGAACCAGGAGCTGGTATCCAAATTAACATTAGAGGTTCTAATTCTGTACGTGCAAACAACAATCCGCTTTTCGTAGTTGATGGTGTTCCATTAGGTGGTGGCGATACTTCTCCACAAGGTGAAACAGGTTTTGGACAAAGTGCGGTTAAAAACCCTTTGAACTTTATCAACCCTAATGATATTGAAAGCATCAGTATATTAAAAGATGCATCTGCAACTGCTATTTACGGTTCTCGTGGTGCAAATGGTGTTGTAATCATTACTACTAAAAGTGGTAAAGGTAGTGGTCAAGGTGTGTGGGACTTTTCTAGTTCTTTAAGTATTGCTACTGCAGCAAATACTTTTGACTTACTTAAGCCTTCTGAATTTTTAGCTGGTGTTACTGCTGTTGGCGGTAATGCAGATGCCGTAAATTTTGGAGCTACTACAGATTGGCAACAAGTTGTATTAAGATCTACAGCTTCTCAAAACCAAAACCTTTCTTATTCTAAGAACTATGGTAGCGGTAACGTAAGAGCAACATTTGGATACGGAAAACAATTTGGTATCGTTGAGAACTCTGATTTAGAAAGAATTACCGGTAGAGTTAATCTTAACCAACGTTTCTTAGATGATAAATTAGTTCTTGGTCTTCAAATGTCGATCGCTAGAATTAATGATTCTCAAGCACCAATTAGTGCACAAGCAGGTGCAGCAGGTGATGTTTTAGGTGGTGCTTATGCAGCAAATCCAACATGGCCTTCAAATTCTAACTTTAATGCTGGTGGTTTAAATGTAAACCCTCAAAACGCATTAGACAATACTCAGAATATTACCAACACTGACAGATACTTATTAAACGGTTCTATTCAGTATAATTTTACATCTGAACTTTCTGCTAAATTAAATGCTGGTTTAGATATCGCTGAAGCTTCTAACACATCAGTTATTTCGAGAGACATCAACAACATAAACGGTGTTACCGATATAGGTCGTGGTAACTACGGAGTTTTAAAAAGAGATAACAAAACTTTTGAAGCCACTGTTAACTACAATACAGAATTTGAAAACTCTAGCTTAGAAGCCTTAGTTGGTTTTGGTTATCAAGATTTCCAAACTTACGGTTTCAACGCTGGGGGTAGAGGTTACTCAACAAGTGATTTAAATGCTATGGGCAGAGACCTTAGAGGCGCTGTAAATGATTTACAGAATGCTGTTTCTGGTTCTTACCAACAAGCTTATTATGCTCCTAATACAAATGGTGTATTAATCAATAGATTATTACCAACTGTTGTTGCTCAAGAAGAATTAGGTAGAACTCTTGACAGCCCAGTAACTTCTGTATTTACTAATTCATTTGACAATACCGATGAGTTACAATCTTTCTTTGCTAGATTAAATTATACTTTAAATGACAAGTACTTGTTTACAGCTACAATGAGAGCAGATGGTTCTTCAAGATTTGGACCTGAAAATCAATACGGATACTTCCCTTCTGGTGCTTTTGCATGGAAAATGAACGAAGAAGATTTTGTTGGTGAAAACGTATCTACGCTTAAATTACGTTTAAGTGCAGGTATTACTGGTAACCAAGATGGTCTAGGATATGGTAACTTCGTGGCAAGACAACGTTTTTCTGATTTAACTGTTCAGCAAAATCTTGAGATCAACGCTAATGGTACTGCAATTGTAGCTACTGATAGACCTGATCTTAAATGGGAATCTTCTTTCAACTTAAACGCTGGTCTTGATTTTGGTTTTAACAATGATCGCTTAAGTGGTAGTTTTGATATTTATAGAACTGAAACTACTGATGTTCTTTTACAGACACCACCTGCTGCACCTGCTGTAGATCCATTCCAGTTCCAAAATGTAGACGCGAGCATTATCAACCAAGGTGTTGAATTTGCTTTGGCTTACGATTTTGTTAGAACTGATGAAACAACTTTTTCTGCGGATTTTAACATTGCTTACAACGACAACGAAGTTCAAAACTTCGAAGGTTTAATTGATACCGGTGCGGTTAACGGACCAGGTTTAACGGGTGCATTTGCACAACGTTTCGCTTCCGGACAGTCATTATACTCTTACTATTTACCAATATTCACCGGTTTTGATAGTGCAGGTTCGCCAACATACCAAGATGTTGATGGAAACGGTGTAGGAGATCCTTTCGCAGACAAAACCTTCGTAGGTGAAGATGCTTTACCAGATATTACAACTGGTTTAAGCTTAAACTTGAAAGTTAAAGATTTTGATGCATCTGTTTTCTTTCAAGGTCAATTTGGCTTCTCTGTATATAACAATACGGAAAATGCATATTTCACTGCAGGAGCACTTTCTAACTCTAGAAACGTAACTCAGAATGTACTAACAAGCGGAGAGGACCCAGGAGCTTCTGCCGATGCTTCTACTCGTTTCTTAGAAAAAGGAGATTTCGTACGGTTCCAAAATGCTAGCATTGGCTACAATGTACCACTATCAGGTGAAGGAGCATTAAACTCTTTACGTTTCTCTTTAACAGGTCAAAACCTTTTCTTAATTACAGATTATAGTGGATTAGACCCAGAGGTTACTGCTAATACCGGTGATTTAGGTTCAGGTGTACCATCTAGAGGTATTGACTACGGTTCTTACCCAAGACCAAGAACTTTTACTTTTGGTATTAATGCATCATTTTAATTAAAAAAAATTGTATATCATGAAAAATAATTTTAAAATCTTAACACTTTCTATTCTATCGTTGGTAGGGGTTTCTTCCTGTACCGACCTAGAAATAGAAGAAACAGATTCAATCATTTCTGAAGGATTTCAAGGATTAGCTGATCCGTCTTCAACAGTAACCAATCTTTACGGTTCACTTGCAGGACAATATGCTGGTCAAGATAACTACTTTGCACTTCAAGAAGTTACTTCAGATGAGCACCTAATACCAACACGTGGTGGTGACTGGGGTGATAACGGATTATGGAGAGTATTGCACACACACGATTGGAACGGTCAACATTCTTTTATAGTTAACGTATTTCAGTTATGGAACGGTAACCAATTACAAGCTTCTCAAGTTTTAGATTCTAGAAGTAACCCGTCTACTGAAAACATTGGTGATGCTAGCTTTATTAGAGCATACAGTATGTGGGTAATACTTGATAATTTTGGTCAAGTACCTTATAGAGACACTGCATTGCCTTCTACTTCAGTACCTGAAGTATTATCTGGACAAGCAGCTGTCGATTTTATTCTTGCTGACATAGAAACTGCAATTGCCAATACTCCAACTACATCTGCCGGTAGCGGTGAACTTAATCTTAGAGCAAGCAAAGCTGCAGCTAGATATTTAAAAGCTAAGGTTCTTTTGAACAAACATATTTATCTTGGCGGTTCTCCTGACGCTGGTGATATGGCTGAAGTAATTTCTTTGGTTGATGCTATTACTGCTGATGGTTATGCGTTACAAGAAGGTTATTTTGACCTATTCTTACCAGACGCTGACACAGAAACTATCTGGTCGCTAGAAGCAAATACTATTAACAAAGTAGTAATGGGACTTCACTACAACAACACTAGTATTCAAGGTGGTGGCTGGAACGGGTTTAGTACTCTTGCTGAGTTTTACGACTTATTTGAAGGAGATTCTGAATCTAATGAATTAGATGCCGATCAAAACCCAGTTGACGGACAAGAAGAACGTAGAGGTGGTGTACCAACTATAGGTGTAGATTTTGCCGATCAACCTTATGCTTCTGAATTAGATGGATATGTTAATGGTTCAAATGTTGGTTATGGTTTCTTAATCAACCAACAGTATGACCTTGATGGTACTCCGTTAGAGGACAGACAAGGTGCTCCTCTTACTTTCAAAAGAGACTTTAAAGATGGTGCAGGTGCTGTTAACTTTATTAATAATGATGAAACAACTGGTATTCGTATTCAAAAATATGCTGCTAGAAATGGTGAAGCTTCAATAAGTCATCAAATTGTATTTAGATATGCAGATGCTCACTTAATGAAGGCTGAAGCTATGTTTAGAAGTGGTGGTGACCCAACAGCTATGATTAACGACTTAAGAACTATTCGTAACACTCAAGAGTTGTTAGGAACAGTTTCTGAACAAGATATCTTAGATGAAAGAGGTAGAGAACTATATCAAGAAGCTTGGAGACGTAACGATTTAATTCGTTTCGGTCAATTCGGTAGAGATTGGTTATTTAAAGCGGAAGGAACTATTAACAACGATGATTACAATGTGTTCCCTATTCCACCAGCACAATTACTTGCAAATCCTAACTTGGTTCAAAATCCAGGTTACTAAGGATATATAATTTTAAGTTTAAGTTGAAAAGGCCTCCAATTTTATTGGGGGCTTTTTTAATTCTCATACTTAATAGAATTACTACAGAATTAAGAAATCTTAAATTGACTATATGAGCTGAATATTGATATACCTAACCATTTTAAAAACTAGTAGTTAAACTAAATTAATAATGATTATCGATTAGACGCTAATTCAAATTGCCTAATTAAAACAAATATCACTAAATAAACCTATACCAAAACCCTAAGTATTCCTGTATATAATTATAAGTACCATGAATCAAAGAGCCTTTAACTTCTATTCATCAACTGTTTTCAATCGAAGCAATACTGTTACCGCAATTAACCTAGACTATTACTTAATCAAATAGAATTATCATAAACAAATAACGCAACATTTCTAACCTCAGAAGCGGTAAGAAATATTGCGCTATCAACTCTACTATCAGCTAGAGTATCACTTTATAAGTAAAAAAGTATATAGTTAATTGAAAACTACTTATCTAAATATAATATATGTACTTACTACAATTAATGTTATAATTAAACCAACAGGCTTTACATATTTCCAGCTGGTAATATCTACTTCATTTGTATATTCTTGCTCATAATCACTCTCCCTAGGTTTTAGTTTTCCTATCAACAACATTAAACCTATTGTTAAAACAAATGTTATAGCTTGAACATGCAACATATGCGGCAACCATTCAACCCCAAGACCTCTTTGCATGAATATGTAAATAACATAAACAACAACAGCAAATATTATCCCCGCCTTCGCAGCTATAGCCGGCACTCTCTTTGTTAAAAAACCAATAACTATCGCCGATAAAATTGGAATACTGTAAGCTCCATTAACCTGTTGCAAGTAACCAAAAAGACCATCTGACGCGTAATATAAAAAAGGAGCCAGTATCATTGAAAATAATGCAAGCATAACACCAAAACGCTTACCTACTGCAACGACTTTAGTTTCTGAAGCTTCTTTATTTATGTACTCCTTATAAATATCCAAACCAAACAAAGTAACACAACTATTCAACGCACTATTGAAAGAACTTAAAATAGCACCAAAAAGTACCGCTGCAAAAAAGCCTACCAAAGTTACAGGCAACACCGCCGCCACTAATTTAGGATAAGCTTGATCTGCTCTATCCAATTGACCATCGAACATATGAAAAGCTATAATACCTGGCAAAACAACAATTAACGGTCCTAATATCTTAAAACACGCTGCAAGCATTACTCCTTTTTGACCTTCTTTTAAATTTTTAGCACCTAAAGCCCTTTGTATTATTTGTTGATTGGTTCCCCAATAAAACAGCTGCACCAACACCATACCTGTAAAAATGGTAGCAAATGGTATACTGGAAGATTCCGAACCAATAGCATTAAACTTTTCAGGATGCTCTGCAGTAAGTTTAGACACCCCCCCTAAAATACTATTGTCATCACTAATTGCATATAGTCCAAATATTGGTATTAACAAACCACCTATAAGTAACCCTACGGCATTAATAGTATCAGAAACTGCAACAGCTTTTAAGCCTCCGAATATGGCATAAATACTCCCTATTATACCAATACTCCAAACACAGACCCAAATTGAACCCCATTCCGAAATCCCTAATTTCTCTGGTAAATCGAACATTCCACTAATTGCTAAAGAACCAGAATACAAAACAATAGGTAATAATACAATAGCATAGCCACTTAAAAACAAACCAGAGGTCATTGCTTTCGTTGTAGTATCAAACCTTCTTTCCAAGTACGTCGGTATTGTACTAATACCACCTTTCAAATATCTTGGCAACAAATAAATGGCACAAATTACCATGGCTATAGCCGCCAAGGTCTCCCAAGCCATTACTAATATTCCATCACTATAAGCGTTACCGTTTAGACCAACAATCTGTTCTGTAGATAGGTTTGTTAACAGTAAAGAACCCGCTATTACTCCTGCTGTTAAACTTCTGCCTCCTAGAAAGTAGCCATCAGAGGTTTGTTCATTGGTTGATCTTGTCGCTAGATATGCAATTACCGCCACTAAAATGGTAAAGCCTAAAAAAGATAAAATTCCTATCATTGGTTGAGTTGTTTGTTATTTAGTCAAGGTTAAATATATTGGATTATTTCCATTACTTCTAAAAAGTAGCCACTAAATCTCATTATTCATATTATTAGACCGCGCCTATAACGATTTCATTAAATTTTAACGTTGACTTTTACCAAATAAGCCTAACAAATAGTAGGTATTTGGCTATATTGCAAATTAATTTTGAACTAACTATTAAACAGGTTATTAACTCAACTTTAATAGCTAACAAATTAACTAGAAGTGCTATCTCTAACAAACTCAACAATGAACTTTAATTTGCTTAAATTAAGCTGCCTTGGTTTATTTTTATCCCTATTATATTCTTGCGGTTCTAAGGAAGATGCAAATACGTTAAAAGAAAAAACAGAACCTACCTTATTTACTCTTTTACAACCAGAAGAAACCGGTATTTCATTTGTAAATAAAGTTGCCAACTCTAAAGAATTCAACATTTTTAAATACCGTAATTTCTACAACGGCGGCGGTGTTGCCATAGGTGACATCAACAATGATGGATTAGCAGATGTTTTCTTGACCGGCAACATGGAACCTAACAAGCTATTTCTTAATAAAGGCGAAATGACATTTGAAGACATTTCAGAAACTGCCGGTATAAAAGGAAATAAGCCATGGTCTACAGGTGTAGTGATGGCGGATATCAATAATGACGGATTTTTAGATATTTACGTAAGTAACGCCGGCAACATGGAAGGCAACAACCATGATAACGATCTGTACATTAACGATGGTGACGGTACTTTTACTGAAAAAGCACATGAATACAACTTAGCTGAAACAGGTTTTTCTACCCATGCCTCTTTTTTTGACTATGACAAAGACGGCGATCTGGATGCTTACATATTAAACAACAGTAATATTCCCGTTAGTAGCCTTGGTTATGCAGAGCAGCGAGAAGTAAGAGCTCAAGATTGGGAGGGTGTACCTAAAATTTTTAGAGGCGTAGGCGATATGCTTCTGAGAAACGACAATGGTAAATTCGTTGACGTAAGTGAAGAAGCAGGAATTTATGGCAGTCTTATTGGCTTTGGTCTTGGCGTTATGGTCGTAGATATCAATAATGACCTGTACCCGGATATCTATGTTTCTAACGATTTTTATGAAAGAGATTATTTATACATCAACAATCAAGACGGCACCTTTAAAGAAGAGGTTCAAAAATGGACAAACCACTTGAGTTTATCTGCCATGGGGGTTGATATGGCAGATATAAATAATGACGGACTTACAGATATTTTCATTACCGATATGCTCCCTGAACCAGATCAGCGTGTAAAATCTGTAATGGAATTTGAAGGCTACAATATTTTTAAATTAAAACAGAGCAAAGATTTCCACCAGCAATACATTCAAAACACATTACAGCTGAACAATGGAAATGGCTCTTTTTCAGAAATCGCTTATTATAGTGGCGTAGAAGCTACAGATTGGAGCTGGTCTGGACTTTTATTCGATATGGACAATGACGGATTAAAAGATATTTATATCACTAATGGAATTAATCATGATCTTACAGATTTAGATTTCGTTGATTTCTTTGCCAACGAAATCATTCAAAAAATGGCTTTGACCGGCAGAAAAGAATCTATTGATTCTATCATTAACAAAATGCCAGTTACACCTTTACCTAACTACGCATATAGAAACAACGGAGATATCACATTCAGCAACTACAATAAACAGTGGGGTTTTGAAATACCTAGCCGTTCAAACGGTTCTGCTTACGGTGATTTAGATAATGATGGCGACTTAGATTTAGTGGTCAACAACGTAAATATGGAGACGTTTGTGTATCGCAACAATTCTGATTCGCAATCAGAAAACAACTATATCAAATTAAAATTTAAAGGTAATGACGGCAATAAGTTCGGTATTGGAACGGTTGCTCGTTTATACTACCCAGATAATATTATCGACCAGACTTTAATGCCTTCAAGAGGTTTTCAATCTTCGGTTGAATATCCTATGACCATAGGTCTTGGAGCTACAACAACATTAGACTCCATTCGTATTATATGGCCTAATGGCGCTACTGCTAAGCTAACCAATGTAAAAGCTAACCAGACCATTACATTTAATCAAGAAGAAGCTAGCGAAGTATTTAAGATTAATAAAACGGAAACTCCTACTCTTTTAAAATCTATAGATAACAATACTTTCTTGACCCATAAAGAAAACAACTATATGGACTTTGATAATGAAGGATTGATTTCTAAATCATTGGCAGAAGAAGGTCCCGGCTTAGCAGTTGGTGATGTAAATGGAGATGGAAATGATGATATTTTCATTGGTGGCGCAAAAAATCAAACTGGTGCATTATATCTTCACAAGGGCAACGGTTCACTTTCTAAACCTATTGTAAAATATTTTAAAACCGAAGCACCATTAGAAGACACCACTGCTTCCTTTTTTGATTCGGATAATGATGGTGATTTAGACCTTATGGTCGGTACGGGGGGTAATGAATTAGGTTTGCAAGGCAGTTATGGCATTCGACTATATCTGAACGATGGAAATGGCAACTTTTCTTTAAGTACAAACAAACTACCAAATATCAACAAAAATGTAGCCGTTGTCGCTCCTTCAGATTTTGATAGTGACGGTGATATTGATGTTTTTGTAGGATCAAGAAGTGTAGTTGGTACATACGGTATAAACCCTGATCATTTATTTCTCTTAAATAACGGTGATGGTACTTTTACAGATATTACCGAACGCTCTGCATACGACCTAAAAGATGCAGGGATGATTACCGATGCCAAATGGCTAGATATGGATGGTGACGGTAAAGATGACCTAGTAACCGTTTCTGATTGGGGTAGCCCAAAAATTTATAAAAACTCTGGCAGAAGACTTAGCGATTCTAAAAGCTCTCTTGACAGCCTTAGTGGTTGGTGGGGTGCCGTAGAAGGTTATGATTTGGATAACGACGGAGACCAAGATTTAATTTTAGGTAATACGGGCAGTAACATTCATTACAAACCTGCACCTGGGCAACCTATGAAAATGTGGGTAAATGATTTTGATAATGATGGAACCATTGAACAAATAACCACACAAAATTATGATGGCGGCGATTATCCTCTTCATCAAAAAAAGGAATTAACTACTCAAATATTAGCACTTAAGAAAAAGAACATTAAAGCTTCTGAATACGCTTCAAAAACAATTCAAGAGTTATTTTCAAAAAATGTTATTGACAACACCATTCTAAAAGAAGCTAGTATTGCTGAAACCGTAATTGCCATAAATAATGGTAATGGCAATTTTACTATTAAAATTTTACCTCCTCAAGTTCAATTTTCCTGTATTTGCGGTATTCAATGTTTAGATGTAAACAAAGACGGTAATCTTGACCTTGTAATGGCAGGTAATAATTTTGAATTTAAACCTCAGTATTCTCGATTAGACGCCAACTACGGCAACGTTCTTCTTGGTGATGGAAAGGTGAATTTTGAATGGAAAAACTATACTGATAGCGGGTTCTTCATAAGAAATGAAGTAAAACAACTACAAATAGTAAAAGATAAAAAAGGAAATGAATTTATCATCGCAGCTATCAACAATGACACTCCAAAATTGTATCGATTAAATGAAGAATAATTTACTGTACATATGTGTATTGGTATTTGCCATTGGTTGCAAACAGAATTCAGGAGAGTTATTTGTAAAACACAATGCTAATGATACAGGTATCGCTTTTGAAAATACTTTAACCGAAACCAAAGACCTAAGTATTTTAGACTACCTATATTTTTATAATGGTGGCGGTGTTGCCATTGGCGACATCAATAACGATAGTTTACCCGACATTTATTTTTCAGGAAATCAAGTGAAAAATAAATTATACTTAAACAAAGGTAATTTACAGTTTGAGGATATTACAGAAACAGCAGGTGTCGCTGGCGACAGCTCCTGGAATACGGGTACGATCATGGGCGATGTAAATGGTGACGGACTTCTAGATATTTACGTGTGTGCTGTTGTTGGTCTAAATGGATTTAATGGATACAATGAGCTTTTTATAAACCAAGGCGATGCAACATTTAAGGAAAGTGCCGCGGATTACGGTTTAGATTTCGAATCTTACAGCTCATCAGCAGCTTTCTTAGATTATGATTTGGACGGAGATTTAGATATGTATCTTCTAAACCATGCCATTCATACACAAGATTCTTATGGAAATGCTCAAATAAGACACAACCGTATTTATGAAACGGGCGATAAATTATTACGAAATGACAATGGTAAATTTGTAGATGTTAGTGAAGATGCCGGTATTTATGGCGGTGTCAATGGCTACGGTTTAGGTATTGCCGTTTCAGACTTTAATCAAGACGGATATCCTGATCTTTATATTGGTAATGACTTTCATGAAGATGATTATTATTATATAAATAATGGCGATGGTACTTTTAAAGAAAGTCTTAAGGAAGCATTTGGACATACTACACGTTTTTCTATGGGTAGTGATGTTGCAGATATTAACCACGATGGATTACCAGATTTAATTTCTTTGGATATGTTGAGCAAAGACGAAATCGTCTTAAAATCTTCTGAAGGTGATGACGACGTCCAAATTCAAAAAATGAAGACCAAGTCTTTTGGTTATCACAATCAATATACTAGAAATATGCTATCTGTAAACCAGCCAAATGGCAAGTTTTTAGAAACAGCTTTACAGAGCGGAGTAGCGGCTACAGATTGGAGCTGGAGCGCCTTATTTGGTGATTTCAACCAAGATGGCGAACAAGATTTATACATTAGCAACGGTATACCAAAGCGTCCTAACGACCTAGATTACATCAACTATATATCTAACGAGAACATTCGGTCTAAAATCAATAACACCAATCTTGTAGACCAGAAAGCCCTTAAAATGATGCCTTCTGGTTTTGTTGGCAATATGATTTTTAAAGGAGCTAAAGACCTTCAGTTTATTGATGAATCTAAAAATTGGATTGCACAAGACACCATTATTTCTGGAGCAACCGCCTATAGTGATTTAGATAATGATGGCGATTTAGATTTAATAACCAACAATTTATACAGCAAAGCAGGAATTCAAGAAAATACCACGAACAGTCAACGTAATTGGCTAAAAATTAAACTGAACTATACCAAGAATAATACATTCGGGATTGGTACTAAAATATTCTCATACGCCAACGGAATTCAACAGTTTAAAGAAATGTACACCGTTCGCGGATTTCAAGCATCTTCTGAACCGATTATACATTTTGGGTATGGAGAACTTGAAAATATTGATTCCCTTAAAATTATTTGGCCAGACAAAAACATTCAGTTGGTTAAAAACATTGCTGTCAATCAAACACTATATCTAAATCCTGAAAACACTCAGCCTTTTAATTATAACTCACTTAAACAGAAAGAAAATGTGTTGTTTGAAAAAGCTTCAAACAACCTGGGCATAGACTATGTTCATTTGGAAGATGCTTACAGTGATTATTTACGTCAAAAACTGATTCCTTATCAAATGTCCGATAGAGGTCCTGCGGTAAGTATTGGAGATTTAAACGGTGATGGAAAAGACGACATATTCTTTGGTGGAGCTAAATATATTCCGTCACAAATATACGTTCAAGGCGATTCTACATTTTATTCAAAAAATTATCAAGAAATCAAAAAAGACAGTATCAAGGAAGACATTGCCTCTATTCTTGGTGACTTTAATTTAGACGGTAAAAATGATCTTATAGTAGGTACTGGTGGCGCAGATTTTTTCAATGAAATGAAGCCGCTCATCAATTCTTATTACGTTTCAAATGATTCTGTTTTCACCAAAAATGAATTTCCAGACCTATTCGAGAATACATCTGTTCTTTTGAAATTAGATTATGATCATGATAACGACTTAGATATCATTATCTGTAACCAATCTATTAGTGCAGATTATGGAAACAAACCCAACAGCTATCTTTTAAATAACGAAAATGGTGATTTCAAAGTAGCAACAAGTCCGTTCGAGAACTTAGGAATGGTTACCGATGCCATTGTAACAGATTTTAATAATGATGGTTGGGAAGATATTCTATTTGTTGGTGAATGGATGTCACCAAGATTCTTTCAAAATTCTAAAGGAACATTTGAAGAAATACATCCCTTAGAAAATAAAAACACGAACGGTTTATGGCAAGCAATTACCAGTTTTGATATTGATGGTGATGGTGACCAAGACTACCTTTTAGGTAACTGGGGGCTAAATACTAAATTTACCGCTACGCAAGATCACCCCATGAAAATGTTTTATGGCGACCTTGATAAAAACGGAGCTACAGAAACTATTGTCAGCACTTATAAAGATGGTAAAGATTATCCCGTAGACGGTTTAAAAGAATTATCTAGCCAGTTAGTAGCTCTTCGCAAAAAATTCAATACTTATAGTTCTTTCGCAGGAAAATCAATGGAAGAAATATTAGGAGAAGATATGCTACCAAATGCTGAAGTTCTTGAAGTACATACTTTAAGCTCTGGTTACTTACAAAACAATGGCGGTAAGTTTTCTTTTATACCATTTAGCTATGAACTACAATTGGCACCAATAATGGCATTCTTAGAATTTGATTTTAACGGAGATACTAAAACCGAAGTTTTGGCTGCAGGAAATTATTTTGGCGTAAAACCATACCACGGTCGTTTTGATTCTTTTCCCGGGGCATTGATTAGTAGCACCAACAATGTTACCTTAGCCAATGAAATAGGACTGGATCTTACAGGTAAATCTATTCGAAGCATGAATATTTTAAACGCAAACAACAAAAAATACATTTTACTCACCTTTAACAATAAGGCTGCAGAAGTGTATAGCATACTCAAACCTTAGTACAATGAAGAAGTATTTATTTATCATAATAACAGGTGTTATACTTGCGAGTTGCACCGAAAAGAAAAAAGAACCTATAGTAGTATCTCCTGATCAATTACATAACTCTATTGATCATGTCATAGATATTATGATTCATGATATTTTCTCACCACCGGTAGCAAGTAGAATATTTGCCTACCCTAATATTGCGGCATACGAGATTGTTGCGCAGGTAAATCCAAAATACACGACACTATCAGGTCAATTGAAAGGTCTTACCCCAATACCTGCAATTGATACCGTATCCACCATTAACCCTCAACTATCCGCTTTAATTGCGCATATGAATATTAGCAAGCAACTTATTTTCTCAGAAGATAAATTTGATGTTTTACAAGATAGCCTTTTCACGCAGTGGAAAACAATGAACGAACCAGAGTTTGAAGCATCTAAAACCTACGGATTAAAAGTGGCAGAGCATATTAAAGCGTGGATGAATAAAGATAATTACAGCCAAACCCGTACTATGCCTAAGTTTACTGTAAATACTGATGACCCAGCAAGATGGCAACCTACCCCACCGGCATATATGGATGGCATAGAACCGCATTGGAATAAAATTAGACCATTTATAATAGACTCGGCATCACAATTTAAACCAATTCCGCCACCACCTTTTTCTCTGGAAAAAGATTCTGATTTCTACAAAGAGCTTATAGAAGTTTATAACATTAGTAATGATATTACTAAAAATGGTGATGAATCTGACGAAGTAGCCATTGCAAAATTTTGGGACTGTAACCCCTACGTTTCAGTAACAAGAGGACACTTAATGTTCGCTACCAAGAAAATTACTCCTGGTGCGCATTGGATCGGAATCACAAAAATTGCAAGTAAAAAAGTAAATAATGATTTCGACGATACGGTATTCGCCTATACAAAAACTTCAATGGCAATTGCCGACGGATTCATTAGCTGCTGGGATGAAAAATATCGCAGTAATTTAATTAGACCAGAAACATTGATCAATCAACATATTGACGAGAACTGGAAACCTATTTTACAAACACCCCCTTTTCCTGAATATACCAGTGGCCATAGTGTAGTTTCAGGTGCTGCTGCAACTGCCCTAACTAGTATTTTTGGTGAAAATTTCAGTTTTGAAGACGATACCGAAACACCATATGGTCTACCTATTAGAAAGTTTAACTCTTTTAACGAAGCTGCCGATGAAGCCGCTATTAGTAGAATGTATGGAGGTATTCATTACCGAGCTGCCGTTGAAGTGGGTGTTGGCCAAGGTAGAAAAATTGGTGAGCTATTGAATTCTAAAATCAAAATGAAAAATAATTAAATTTTACGCATAACAAACAACAATGAGAAAAGGCATTACCATTATAATAGCGGTCATATCTATTGCATTACTCTGGTATTTTTTCATAAAACCGCAAGATTACCAAATAAGAGTTATAGCTAAGTCTAACACAGGAACAGTTAATCAAGCATTAAAATCATGGAGTAAAACGCTTCAAGAAGCCTCTATACGCCAAAAAGATGATTTAGCGCATCTAGAACAAATGATTGTTGCCGGCGATTCTACACATATCTATAATTGGAATATTACCCCAATTAATGATTCAACTTCTCAATTAGTTGTCAATGTGAAGGACAAGGATCACAGCTTTACAAATAAGCTATACATTCCCTTTACCGACACCAACTTTGAGAAACAAGCCAGAAAAACGGTTACCGATTTTATAGAAAGTTTAAATACCCATAGAAAAGAGTTTAAAGTAACTTTTATGGGTGAAGATCATTTACTGTCTACCTATTGCGCCTGTGTTGAACATAAAACCACACAAAGTAATAAAGCCTTTGGTATGATGGAAAGTTATCCTTTTATGAATTCTGTTATCGCCAGCAACGGAATTCAAGTGAATGGCGTTCCTTTTATAGAGACTACTGATTGGAATATGCAGAACGATAGCATTAGTTTTAATTTCTGTTACCCTATCATTAAAACCGACTCTCTACCAGTAATTAAAGATCTTGTTTACAAAGAGTTCATAGGTATGAAATCGTTAAAGGCAATTTATAACGGTAATTATATGACCTCTGATAGGGCTTGGTACACCTTACTAGATTACGCTAAAGAGAAGAATATTGATGTCGACAAAAAACCCATAGAGTTCTTCTTTAACAATCCTAACATGGGCGGTGATGCTTTACGTTGGAAAGCTGAAATATTCATGCCATTAACAGATCAAGATGAGTAAAACAATCTTTACAACATTACTATTTATTTCTACACTTACATCTTGTTCCAATTATGGACAACTAAACGTAATTGCAGATTTACCAGGTAGTTTATCTGAAAATTCTGGTCTTGCTACTTATAATGATTCCACTGTATGGGTCATAGAAGACGGTGGTAATAAAGATGAAATTTATCAAGTTAGCTTAAAGGGAGAAATACTTAAAAGTTTAGAAGTTAAAAATGGTAAAAACCATGATTGGGAAGATCTTACAAAAGACACTTTTGGTAACCTCTACATAGCTGATATTGGCAATAATGCCAACAAACGTAAAAATTTGGAAATCCTAAAACTCCCAAATCCTACTACAGAGCCCGGCGACAAAATTGACGCTGAAAAAATTGAACTATACTACCCTGACCAAAAGCAATTTCCACCAAAAAAAAATGCTTTGTTCTATGATTCTGAAGCCATTTTTCACCACGGTAATAAGATTTATATTGTAACTAAAAACAGATCAAAATCCTTTACGGGAGAAGCTCATATCTATTCTGTACCGGACACCAAAGGAAAGTATGAAGCCAAACTGATTGGTTCTTTTACCCCGTGTTCAGATTGGAATATTTGTCAAATAACCTCTATAGCCATTTCTCCAAAAGGAGATAAAATTATAGCGCTCAGTTACGGTAAACTATTTATATTCACAGATTTCACTTGGGATGATTTTACCAAAGGTAACATGCAAGAAATTGATTTAGGAGCACGCTCGCAATTAGAATCTGTTTGCTTTCTAAATGACAACACCCTTCTCATCTCAGATGAGAAAGCTCATGGAGAAGGGGGAAACCTATATACCTATTCTTTAAAATAAAAAACTTTTTTAGAAGCCAAAACCTAACCCAAAAGTAAATCTTGCTCCGTCTTCACTCGCAAATATTGCAGTATTTACAGAGATAATATCCGAGGCATTTAAAAAGAATCCGCCACCATAAGAAGTGTGCCAGCGACCAGAATTCATTTCCGGCATCCATACCCTACCATAATCAAATCCGCCAAAGAGACCCATTGCCGTTGGCAATAATCTAGTTCTCTTCTTTTTTAAGCTAAATCTAATATCAGTATTTTGATAGTAAGATGTTTTACCTGTAAAACGTTGATTTCTAAATCCACGAAGACCATCTAAACCGCCAATGCTGGCAGCTTGGTAAAACTCATATTCATCACCAATATTAAAATGCGCTTTCCATTTCGTCGCCAATACTAACCTACCATTGGGGATCAGTTTATAATCAAAACTTAGACTTGGTATAATGTAACCAAAACTACCGCCTTCTTTAGAGAGATTTTCTTTAAACCCAGCTTCTAATGACGTTCCCATACCCAAGGTTGGGAAAGCTTCATTATCCCTGTTTTCATAATTATATGCAGCATGAGCCCCTACAAAATCACTATTGGTTTCTTCTCCGTTCTGTTGGTAAAAGGTATTTATAAATCTGTCATTCGTTTCTTCAACACTGATATTTTCATATGACAGTCCTAACTTTACCTTGGCTCCCAATTGTCCTCTCCAAATTAATGAAGGAAAAAAATCTATCTGCCGTAATTTAACCCTGTTATAATCCAAACCTAAATCATCATCGAAATTTTCGGTATTGTTACCAAAACCAAAAAAGTTGATTGCAAAATTAGGACTCGTAAATCTAGCAGAAAGTTCTGCATTCCAATTCTCAAATATGTGGGCAAATTCTCCTTGATATTTAAAATCGAAACCACTTGTAGCAAAATAATAAGATGCTGCAAAAGTGTGCTGTTGGGTAAAGGGGTTTTGCCTAAAACCGTTATATGTATATGTATTTACAAAACCTATTCTAACACCATCATCTGGATTAAATCCTATGGTGGGTATAATCTGGTTGAAACTATTTCTCAACTTTAGCGGCTGATAGGTGTTTAGCTCATAATCATCTGACAATTTTACTTTTGCACCACCTGTTTCTTCAAATGTGTTCTTCTTACTTTTAAAGTCATATAAAGCAACGTTTCTACCATCTTCTACCCTATAGATATCATTATTGTGACCACCGATTATACGAACCTTTACACCAGAATAGTGAGACGGATTTTTAATCTCAAAAATATCATCATCATCTAATCCAAAAACCCACAATTCTTTAGTATCTTCTTTAATAAAAACTTTATAATAGAATAGTCGTTTTTTCTTATCACCTATATTTCTAAATACTTTTACTTCAGTCTCTTCATCATTTAGCCTATTAATCTCAAACCAATCATCTTTATCCGTTCCTGCAACTACAGCATATTTATTTAATATTCTATAATACTCATTTGCTGTTTCTTCGATATGGCTCAATCTCGCCAATAGAACCTTTTTAATTTCATCTACCGTTTCATCACGCACTTCTTCTGGAAAAGATTTAAATGCCTCATCTATATCACTAGGCTTTAGATTTTCTTGTAAATATCTAGCTTGCTCTAACCATTGACTTTTTTCTGTTTCGCCCAATAATGTCAAATCAAGTACATAGGTCATTGGTGATGAATTAAAGCCTTTTACACTTCTAATATCTTCATTAAAGCCTTCCATTAATCTTAACCCTGGTATAATACGGGTAGCTATTTTCATTAACGCGCCATCACCCATTTTAGAGAACACTTGATCACGATCCCTAGGTATAGGTCTATAAATGATCTTGCCCTTCTTCTCGTCTTTAAATTCTGCCCAACGCCACTGATCTACATGACGATCCCAATCGCCCAAAACCATATCAAAAAGTCGTGCTCTTAAATAGAGGGCTTTATCCACTTCGTACTTTTCATCATCACGAAGGTCCTCTAGCATACCATCTGTACTCGTTAAATTATTAGAATACCCAAAACTTGCTAAATCTCCATGACCATCGCCAGTATGCTCTTCAATCATATACAGTTCATCACCAAAGGTTTCGTTATACTCTTTTAAAGCTGGCTGTTTAGGCACGTAATATAAAACCGGGTTGGTATGATAAATACCTACTGCATCAGATAATTTTGCTGTTGTAAACGGCCCATAGGGGTGTGATCCCGTATAAAAGTCTTGTAATATCTCTTGTGTATATGTTTCTTTTAAATCATCTAGCACATACTGATCTTGAAAAGCCATGGACTGCAAATACAATTCCGCGCTTTTCCTTAAAGCCCTCATCACAAATTCCCTTCCATCTTTTGCTCGCAAACGTAATGATTTAGATTGATGACCACCTCCTTTTTTAACTGGTACCAAACCACCAAAAAGAGAATCTATATTTACGGTTGGTACGGTCACCTCGGTACCATAATACTTTCGGTAGCGGTCACCCCATATTCCTTTATAAAATCCGCTTTTATCAATTTCGCCCTTTGTATAAACAGATGCCTTTACACTATCAGGAAATTCATTGGAAAATTCACCAATATATTTTTTTTGAGTTGATGGCAGAACTTCATTAGTAAATAAAAACTCTTCGTTTTCATCATCTCCTACACCATAAAAACGAACTCTAGAAGAACCATCTTTATATACTTCTAAAGTAGCATATCCCATTTTACCGGTATTGAATTGAGAACCGTTGAGCAAACGTGTAAAACCTTCTTTTGCACCAGAACCGCTAACAATTTGCGGAGTATTATTTTCTACAAAATATTGTAATGTATGTTCATGCCCAGATGCAAAAATTACGCGATCAGAATATTGTGCCAATGTAGTTACCCTATTCATTAATTCTCGATAACGCTTATTGTTTACATCTTCTACAGATGCACCAGAAGTATTTCTAAGTATATTAATGAACGAACCTAGTACAGGTAATGGCACCGCCATTTTCTTAGGATACAAATGTTTTTTTATCGAATATTGCCCACCATGCTCACCATAACTATTACTAGGGTGATGCATTGCAATAACCGTTGTACGGTCGCGGTAATCTTTTATAGCATCTTCAAGTTCTAAGAAAAACTTTGCCCTACTTTTAATATCACACTTATCATTAATATCTGGGCGTTTGTCCCAATTTGTCAAATACCATTCTGTATCAATAGTTATAACAGCAACATCATCACCTATTTCCACAACATCTATAGGGCAGCCGTTCTCTGGTAAAAATGGATCTTTTTCTTTTTTCTTAAGTGCTTTCTTTATATAATTTTCTTCTCTTTCAAGACCTACTAAACCTTCTGTATACCAATCGTGATTTCCTGGTATAAAAAGAGGTCTTCCTTTAAAATTATTTAATGTATTGACCTGGGCATCTAAATGATTCTTAGCTGTTCTATAGGCATCGGTAGAATCTTTTGGGTCAGGCAAACCGGCAGGATAAATATTATCGCCTAAAAAAATGGCCGTGCTATTCTCATCTGCCTTGTCTAATCTATTCTTAAAAATTTTCAGAGCAGGATTCATTCCTCCCATAGGAGATAAACCAGCATCTCCAATTAAATAAAAGGTATGTGATATCTCTTTTTCATCATTTACATCTATACCATATTTTTCATCTACATACTTTGTATTATACGTAGCACAGCTAGTAATGAATATAAAAACCGACAGATATGCATATAATTTTTTCATAGTAACGTTGCCCATCTTTAAAATTTTGTAATTTGGGTATTTGAAACCAATTTTTCCATGTCAAAAATCTTAGATAATACACAACAGTTTGTAACTGACTTACTTACCAATCATCTGGATAAGAAGTTTTTATACCATAATCTAAGACATACCCAAAGAGTCGTTAAAAGTACTAAACAATTACTGGAATCATGTTCTCTATCCGATCAGGATAAGGAACTTCTTGTATTAGTTGCCTGGTTACATGATACCGGCTACACAAAGGGCACCGCCAATCACGAAGAAAGTAGCTGTGACATTTCAGAGAATTTTTTGACAAAAGAAGGTTATGACAAAGAAAAAATAAAGAAGGTGAAATCTTGCATACTAGCCACCAAATGGAATGCACAGCCAACCAATTTAATGGACGAGATTATACGCGATGCAGATTCTTCTCATTTTGCACAAAGCAGCTATCTTGAAACCTCCGATCTTTTACGTGAAGAACTTAAACTGCTCGGTTTAAAAAACTACAACCAAAAAGATTGGTTAGAACTGAATATTCAAGTTTTTAGAACAGACCACCAGTATTATACAGATTATGCTAAAGAGAATTGGCTACCTAAAAAAGACAAAAATTTAAGAAAGCTGATAAAAGACAAAAAGTCCGAAAAGAAACTTGCTAAAAAAGAAAAACTAAAAGCACAGTTCAAAAGCGAAAGTCCGGATCGTGGTATACAGACCTTATACCGAGTTACCCTTAAAAACCATATAACCCTAAGTGATATTGCAGACACAAAAGCAAACATTTTACTTTCTGTAAATGCCATTATCATATCATTAGCCCTATCTAACCTTATCCCTAAATTAGACAACCCGTCTAACGATTATTTAATTTACCCAACTGTAATTTTCGTATTCTTTAGCGTAGTTTCTATGGTATTGGCAGTATTGGCAACCAGACCTAACGTTACCAGTGGCGAGTTTACCAAAGAAGATGTAGCCAACAAAAATGTAAACCTCTTATTTTTTGGCAACTTTCACAAAATGGCTTTAAGTGAGTATGAATGGGCTATTCAAGAAATGCTAAAGGACAAAGATTACATCTATACATCTTTAACCAAAGATCTTTATTTTCTTGGTATTGTACTGAACAGAAAGTATTCATTACTGCGTTGGACCTATACCATTTTCATGATCGGTATGATCCTTTCCGTAATAGCATTTGCCGTTTCGTTTAAATTCTTTGGTCCAGACCGAAAAATAGAATTATTGAGCCAGGTGTTATTCTTTTAAGGCATCCATAAGATCCTGGTAGGTATATGTCTTTTCAGGTTCTTGCTCTCTTTTATAAAGAATCTCTGCACGTATAGCCTTTAAGCCAGAAACACCTTGTAACCCCTCTAACTCTACAATTTCTATTTTGTTGGTAAAGCAACCTTTAGACCTTAAGAACTTGATATATCTTAAATACTCCAATTCATCTTTCTTTTGTGAATACACAATAGACAGCACACCTTTCTGAGTTAACCTTTTATCGGTGCCCTTTATATAAGATTTATCAATTCTTTTTTTAATAACTTCATAACGGGCATTGTACGTGCCATCTACATCAAATTGTTTTTCATCCATTCTAAATCGAATAGATAACGATGTGTTATATACCAATATTAAAGAGGCTGCATCTAACGGTACCGGTAATTTTGGCTTTAAAGCATAATGTGCATTTTCCATTTCACACATTACCTGTAATTGCCACAACCTTAAATTATTAAGATATAGTGAATTGTATTCTTTGTTTTCAGAAATTGAAGAACCAATATACATGTTATGCTCTACGCCGTCTGTTTTGTAACGCTCGTAAAAGTGAGGAAACATTGCCTGTGCACTTTCTTGTCTTTTATCAATTACCGAAGAAAGCTTTTTATTGATTAATGTTACGCTCTCGTCATAGTTCTTTCTATGATCGTAATAAGAGCCCGTACCCATATCTATCTTAGACTCATATTTTAAT
This sequence comes from Maribacter zhoushanensis, assembly GCF_029350975.1. Taxonomy (GTDB): domain Bacteria; phylum Bacteroidota; class Bacteroidia; order Flavobacteriales; family Flavobacteriaceae; genus Maribacter; species Maribacter zhoushanensis. The sequence goes on along the minus strand of NZ_JARKMR010000003.1, from coordinate 336,187 downwards.
ATATGCTTCTCTATTTCTTTGTCAGACTTTTTAAGATGCTCAAAAACAGGGAATATTTCTTCATGTACAAAATCAAATATAGCCTGTTCACTATTCGTATAAAGCATTTCCTTTATACTCTCTAAATGATTGTTCACCCTAAAGATCAGCTCTTCATAAATTGGCAAATTCCACTTCTTTTGTGCTATGTTAAGCACATTGTCTATCTCAGAAAGCTGAATCATTAAATCGCGCTGAATGGCTAAATTTCTAGCTTGGGAAGAATCTTTTATGTCAATTTGACCGAATAACGGATACACATCTTTAAAAACAATTTCTTTAAACGATGGAGATTTCCCCTCTGCCTCATCAATCATAAACTTTTTTGCCTCTTCTTGAAATTTCCAGTAAACCGATGAATGAACAGAAGTACACTCGTTCTGAATTATAGCATCTATTCTATTGGTCTCTTCAACATTGGCACGTACAACGGCAGATACTATAAACGGTAATACGTCATCTAACTTTTGGGCATTTACTCCATTAAGCACTCCCTTCTTTTTAGAAACGATTTCTAAAACCCCTAAAAGGTTATTCTCATAAGCTATAGGAGCAAAAATGGCACTTTGTATGCCTTGCTCTTTAAGCCCTTTATAAGGATTCATATTACCTGACTGCTCTACCTTACTGTCCATATCTGTGATTGTAAAGTATGAATTGTGATCTATGAGCTTATCATAAGAATCTGCACACAATGCACTTTTACAATCCATATGGTGCAACCCACCTAGCAGAAAGCTATCAAACCCCATACCTGCAACCTCTTCAAATTCATCTTTTTTAGCATCAAAAGAAGCAAAACCCACTTTAATATTTGGCAATCTAAAGAACGACTTGAAAGTTTCCTGCAGATCATGCATGAAGTTTGTAGGCTGTATGGTATCCTTAGAAATTAATTTTGTCTTAATATTTGAAATCGCTTGCTCCATGGTAACATCGAACAGATTGGCAATTACAAAACCTTTAGATATAAAACTTTCTGGCGGTATTTTCTCCATCCACAGTTTAATGTCGTTTGGACTAGCCAAAAGCTCATCTACATCTTTTTGCGTAATTTCTTTTGCTCTCTCCGTAGGTATAACATCAATAAAATCTGCATTGTACAAAATACGGTAATGACGCATTACCCCATTGGCATCTGGAATATCATAAAAATAGGGACGGCTAAAATCTATATGATAACCATAATAATAATTCAAGACCACTACGCAGCTCATGATATAATCCATATCATCGCTTACATTTCTTAACTCTGGCTCATAGTCTTTACCAGCCTCTTCAATTATTTTTTGAAAACGATTAGAAGACTTTATGATCATATCTTGATAAGGCAAGGTTGCTACCTTTATCTCATTACCACTTAAAGCTTCTGTAAATGTATCTTGTAGAATTTTATTTATAAGATCTTTGTTCTTCTCTAATAATGTAAAATCTGAAAAACCATCTCGTAGTTCAGGAAAACCCTTCTCAATAGATAAAATACGCTCAGCGGTAGCCGCCAAAAAAGGATCATCACCCTTTAAATGTTCATCATACTTCTGTAGAAGTTTTTCAAAACTAATGAGGTGCTTTACCGGCATTATCTTTCTTTCGTGCTTTCCCATGGTTGAGTTAGTCTACTAATTTGAGGTAAAGTTACAAAACATACCATATTTTTTTAGCGCACTAAGCCCTATGGTTGACTTGATTTTCGGATATTTAACGAAAATTTACCCATGTCATCGGATAGTAGACTTAATAGAGCTTACAAAAACGCCAAAGTTATTCCGTTTGACGACGCATCTAAATTCATACTTTTTAGCGATTGCCATAGGGGAGACAACAGTTTTGCCGATGATTTCGCTAACAACAGAAACATCTATTTTCACGCCTTACAATTCTATCACTCACAAGGGTTTGACTACTGTGAACTTGGTGATGGCGATGAACTTTGGGAGAACATTCATTTCGAGTCTATTTTTGAGGCTCATAAAAATGTATTCAAGCTTTTAAAGCAATTTCATTTAGAGCAAAGATTGCATATGATTTGGGGAAATCATGATATGGTCTACAAAGATGAAGCTTATGTAAAGAAGCATTTATCTAGTTACTTTGAGCCTATTGATGATAAAGACAAATCTCTTTTTGAAGGTATTAAATATCATGAAGCGCTTATTCTTAAACACAAAGAAACGCAGCAAGAAGTTTTTCTTACCCACGGGCACCAAGCAGATTGGTGGAATTACAGGTTTTGGCGAGTAGGTAGATTTTTAGTGAGAATTCTTTGGAAACCTCTTCAAGTTTGGGGTATAGCCGATCCTACATCTCCCGCTAGAAACTATACCGAACTTATAAAAGTTGAACGACGTACAAAAAAGTGGATTTTAAAGAACAACTCAAAAGTTACTGTTGTTGGCCATACGCATAGACCGCGCTTTCCTGAACCTGGCGATATTCCCCTATTTAATGATGGCAGCTGCGTTCACCCAAGAAGTATTACCGGTATTGAAATAGAAAATGGCAATATTTCTCTGATCAAATGGCAAATAAACACCACCGATGATGGCACTCTTCGCGTTGTTCGTATTCTATTGGAAGGACCTCAGAAACTGGCAGATTATATAGAATAAGTATACCATAATGCGGTACTTTATCTGCTTTATCATTTCTAAATCAAATATTTAAATAATCATATTAAATTAGATTCTTTTATAAGAATACTTTTGTGCAATATGTATTTTGTATGAAAATTCTTAAAAATATATCCAAAATATTGTGACTTATATAAATTTTTAGTTTCTAAACTAATACAATCAATTAAACCTTATAAAAATGAAAAAATTTATTGCAGAATTTATCGGTACGTTATGGCTGGTATTAGGTGGTTGCGGTAGTGCCGTACTTGCCGCAGGATTTCCGGAAATGGGTATTGGCTTCGTTGGCGTCTCTTTGGCTTTCGGTTTAACCGTCGTTACCATGGCATATGCGATTGGTCATATTTCTGGTTGCCATTTAAACCCGGCCGTAACTATAGGTGTTTGGATAGGTGGTCGTTTTGAAGGCAAAGATGTTTTCCCCTATATCGTTGCCCAAGTAATGGGCGGTATTGCGGGTGCAGCAATACTTTTTCTTATTGCTTCGGGTAAATCTGATTTCGTTCTTGGCGGTTTTGCCTCTAACGGTTATGGTGAACATTCACCAGGAGGATACGGTATGACTTCTGCTTTGATCATAGAGGTAGTAATGACATTTATATTCTTATTCGTAATTCTGGGATCTACCTACACAAAAGCTCCAAGAGGTTTTGCAGGTTTGGCAATTGGACTTTGTCTTACCTTAATTCACTTGATCAGTATTCCCGTAACAAATACATCCGTTAACCCTGCTCGTAGTACAAGTCAAGCACTTTTTGTTGGTGATTGGGCTTTAGACCAGCTTTGGTTATTCTGGCTGGCACCTATAGTTGGGGCTATTATAGCAGGATTGGTTTACAAAGCTATTTCACCAGAAATGACAGATAAATTATAGAACTTTAAAGATTACGCTCATCGTATTTAGTTAAAATATGATGAGCTTTTTTTTTATGGTATATTTAGAGAATCAACTAAACAACTCTATTAAATATGCCACTACTCATTGTTATTATAGGAATTCTTCTCCTATTCATTCTTATTGCCAAATTCAAATTAAATGCCTTTATCACTTTTATCATCGTTTCTTTATTCGTTGGTATTGCTGAGGGTATGGAACCCATTAGCGTTGTTGATTCCATTCAAAAAGGTATCGGTAACATTCTAGGTTTTCTTGTTATTATTTTAGGTCTTGGTGCCATGCTGGGCAAATTGGTAGCCGATAGTGGTGCGGCGCAGCGTATTACCACTAAATTAGTAGAGAAATTCGGAAAAAAGAACATACAATGGGCAGTAGTACTAACAGGCTTCATTGTTGGTATACCTATGTTTTACTCCGTAGGTTTTGTCATTTTAGTTCCTCTGGTTTTTACTATTGCAGCTGCAACCGGTTTACCTCTTTTATATGTAGGTTTACCCATGCTAGCGTCTTTATCGGTAACACACGGTTATCTACCTCCACACCCTGCACCAACTGCTCTTGCAACCATGTTCAACGCAGATATCGGTAAAACTTTGTTATACGGCATCATAGTAGCCATACCCGCAATTATCGTTGCCGGACCGTTACTTTCAAGAACCCTAAAAGGTATTAATGCTACACCCCTGAAAGAATTTCTAAACCCTGTAATTCTCAAAGAAGAGGAAATGCCCAGCATGGCAAACAGTATTATAAGTGCACTTTTACCTGTAATCCTTATTGCCATTTCGGCATTGGCCAAGCTCTTATTACCTGCGGATTTTTTTCTTACCAAAATTTTAGTTTTTATGGGCAACCCTGCTATTGCCATGCTCATAGCAGTATTAGTCGCTATTTACACGCTAGGCTTAGGTCGCGGTAAAAGTATGAAAGAGGTTATGGATTCTGTTGGTAGCGCTATTACCGGTATTACCATGGTACTCTTGATTATTGCTGGATCGGGTGCCTTAAAACAAGTTCTTATTGATAGCGGGGTCAGTGAATATATTGGTGGTATTTTAGAGCAATCTTCTATTTCTCCTTTAATTTTAGCATGGCTGATCGCTACAGTAATTCGCGTTTGTGTTGGTTCCGCAACCGTTGCAGGTTTAACAGCTGCTGGCATTGTACTGCCTCTTGTTCAAGGTACGGGTGCTAGTCCAGAATTAATGGTACTGGCAATTGGATCAGGGAGTTTAATGCTATCTCATGTAAACGATAGCGGATTTTGGTTATTTAAAGAGTACTTTAATCTATCGGTTAAAGACACATTAAAAAGCTGGACAGTAATGGAAACTACTGTTGGTATTATGGGCTTAATCGGTGTTTTGGCTATTAACGCCTTCATCTAAAAAATTATAAAAATGCAAAAAAAGCCATCTGAAAGAATTAAGGAACTAGGGTTAATTTTACCTCCTGCCCCACCTCCCGCAGGGCTATACAAGCCTGTTTTAGTCGTTGACCATTTTTTATATATTTCCGGTCAGGGACCTATGCAAAATGACGGGTCGTTGATTGTAGGCAGAGCCGGTCATGATATGACAATGGAAGAGGCTAAAGTTGCCGCAAGACAAGTTGCCTTGACTATGTTTTCTACCATACAAACCCATTTTGGTGATATCGATAAAATCAAAAGAATCGTAAAAACATTGGGAATGGTAAATTCTACTCCAGATTTTGGTCAACAGCCTTTGGTCATTAATGGATTCAGTGAACTTATGGCTGATATTTTTGGACCTGATAACGGCGTAGGTGTTCGTAGTGCCGTAGGAATGATTTTACCAGGAGGAATTCCCGTAGAGATCGAAGCTCATTTTGAACTACATCATTAACAATTATGGCAAACGAAAATTGGTATTCTATTCACAATCCTGATGGCGTAATTTCCCCTTCTTTATTAGTATATCCTGATAGAATTCAACACAATATTAATTTAATGATTTCTATGATCGGCGACGTAAACAGACTACGTCCGCATGTTAAAACATACAAAAACGCCAATATCATTAAGATGCAAATGGCAGCAGGAATTCATAAATTCAAATGTGCTACCATTGCCGAGGCAGAATTACTTGGAGATTGCAAAGCGAAAGACGTATTACTGGCCATGCAGCCTGTTGGTGCCAATGCACAACGTTTTATTGAATTGATTAAAAAATACCCGAATACCAAGTTCTCAACCCTTATAGATAATTCTAAAACGCTTACTATTCTTAGTGACATAGCTGCATCCAACAACATTAAAATTCCGATTTGGATAGATATTAATAATGGTATGAACCGTACCGGAATTGCTCCCAATCAAAGCGCCTTAGAATTATATAATCAATTACATGAAATTAAATACTTAATTGCAGAAGGACTTCACGTTTACGATGGTCATTTACGTAATTCAGACCCCATAATACGAGAGCAAAATTGCAATACAGCTTTTGAAGCGGTTATCAACTTAAAGAAAAGTATTGAAGACAAAAACATACCTAGCCCAAAAATAGTAGCTGGTGGGTCGCCAACGTTTCCATTTCATTGTAAACGTACAGATATAGACGCTAGCCCTGGAACTACGCTGCTTTGGGATTCTGGATATGGAAACCTTTTCCCTGAAATGAAATTTCTACCTGCAGCTGTATTATTCACACGAATATTAAGCAAACCGACAACAGGCATTCTGTGTTTTGATCTTGGTCATAAATCTATTGCTCCAGAAATGCCTTTTCCTAGAATTGAGTTTTTAGACTTAAAACACAGCAAACAAATAAGTCAGTCTGAAGAGCATTTGGTAGTAGAGTATGATGATCTTACCATTCCTGAAGTTGGTGATGTCCATTATGCCGTACCAAAGCATATTTGCCCAACCGTGGCGAAATACGATACACTAACCGTGATAGAAAACAACACCGTTGTTGATCATTGGCCGGTAACTGCCAGAACTCAAAAATCTACTATTTAAACATGTTTATATTTGATGCCCATTTAGACCTTTCCATGAATGCGATGGACTGGAATAGAGACCTTACCTGGTCTATTGAAGAAATTAGACAAAGTGAACAAGGTTTAACCGACAAGCCTGGCCGTGGTAACAATACCGTTTCTTTAGAAGCCATGCGCAAAGGAAATGTAGGACTCTGTATGGCAACTCAAATTGCTAGATATGTGCATAAAGACAATTCCCTACCGGGATGGAAATCGCCGCAACAGGCATGGGCACATACACAAGGACAACTTGCATGGTACAAAAGTATGGAAGAGGCTGATGAAATGGTTCAGATCACCAACAAAACCCAACTTGATGCCCACCTAGCACTTTGGAAAACGGACGAAGAAAAAAAGCCTATTGGTTATTTACTAAGCCTGGAAGGAGCAGATTCTATCGTTGACATCTCATACCTACAGAAAGCATATGATTCTGGACTTAGAGCTATAGGTCCGGCACATTATGGTCCGGGTACTTATGCTCACGGAACAAATTCAGTTGGCGGTATTGGAACCAAAGGAAGAGAACTTCTAAAAGAAATAGAACGACTAGGACTTATTCTTGACGTGACTCATCTTTGTGATTTAAGCTTTTGGGAGACGATGGTGAATTATGACGGTCCTCTTTGGGCAAGCCATAATAATTGTAGAGCTTTAGTAAATCACCATAGACAATTTACTAATGAGCAATTGAAAGAAATTATAGCTAGGCAAGGTGTTATAGGCGTTGTTCTAGATGCTTGGATGATGACACCCACTTGGGAAAGAGGTGTTTCTACCCCGCTATCTGCAAACGTAAGTCTACAACAAATCATAGACAACATAGACCATATATGTCAATTAGCGGGTAACGCCAACCATGTGGGTATTGGTTCTGATCTTGATGGCGGCTTTGGAACGGAACAAGGTCCGGCCGATGTAGATACCATTGCAGATCTACAAAAAATGACCGGATTATTGGAAGATAGAGGATACTCTAAACTAGATATTGAGAAAATTATGAACGGAAATTTCATTGACTTTCTAAGACGAAATTTAAAATAGAATAGCTCGTTCATCGAAAAAACAATATCCTATACTTATTTTAACGAAGCCTTAAGTACGCATGGCAGGGTATTTGTTATCTTTATTTCATCAATATTTGAAATTCGATGAGAAACCTTTTATTTCTTTTTATTGTCTTGTTCTGCTTTTCTGCGGTAAAGGTTTCTGCGCAAACGGACCTGCCAACGTCAAAACCGCTTAAAATCGATAAAGTTAACCCTATTAATTCTAGTGGTACTCCAAATAAAGGATCTGTTCTAAATATGCCTAATCTAATTAAAGAACAGCCTAGTGTAGACATGACCGCCCCTAACCCGGTGAAAATGTTACGAGATGAGGAACTTGTTCAAGCAGGCGCAGGCATGAAAATAGACCCGCGTATTGCACCAGGTGAACGCTTAGGCGGATCAGGTCAATATTTTGCAGATCAATATCTAGGTGATGTAAAGAGTAGTGGAAAATTTATAGGTATTGTTTGTAGAGATCATGAATACGTTGATGGTGATCGTGTAAAAATATACATGAACGATATGGTCGTAGAACAAAACCTTTTACTAACAGGAGCATTTAAAGGAATCAATGTCGACCTACAAGACGGATTTAACCGTTTAGATTTTGAAGCGCTTAATCACGGATCATCTGCACCTAACACTGCACAGGTTGATGTTTATAATGACAAAGGGGAACTAATCTATTCTAATAAATGGCTTTTATCCGCGGGCTCTAAGGCAACATTGATTGTTACCAAAGAATCAATGTAGCACTTCTACATTACCTTACTTGCCAAATAGCGCTGTACTTCATAAACATCAATACTCTTATTAAATTTTTTACTTACGCTAGGGACATTTTCACTAGATATCCAGATTTTTAATTCCGCATCCAAGTCAAAAGTTCCAGAAGTCTCTAAAGAAAATCTAGAGATATTTTTGTAAGGCAAAGATTTGTATTCAACTTTACTACCTGTTATTCCCTGTATATCAATAAGAATCAAACGTTTATTGGTAAACATAAAAACATCACGTAATAAAGAAAAACCCAACTCAATCTGCTCGCCATCTACCAATAATCGACCATATTTATTCAACAATTGTTCCGCGGAAACTTCACTTGCATTAACTAATATTTTATTCAATAATCCCATCGTGTATTTTTTATATCAATTTATCTTTTCCCAGGCGCATATGTTTCTTCCGCTCTTTTCAAAACATCTTCTCGATAATAAGGAACCACTTTCCAATCTACATTCTTATATTTAATAATTTGATCATCAAAATGTGGTGAAGACGGGTCTCCACTTTGTCCGCCAGCTAACATACTCTTAGCTTGTACCTTATCACCAAATTCTACAACTGCCACAAAACTATTACCTCTTGTACCGTATATTTTCTTTGCCCCTTCGGTAGTATAACGAGCACCATAAGCAGCTAACGCTCCCCATCTACCAGAAGCAAACCCAATAGGGATACTAGGTTTAGCATCATCGAATTCTTGTTTAATGTCTCCGGTTATACGTTGATATCTATTGACTTCTCCCCAAGGCATATTCCATGTAACAAAGTCTGCCGTTAATTGATCAATTACCTCTTCAAATATTTTTAAGGATTCTTTCGTATGTGTACCAAAATAAGTCATGCGCTCCATGTCACTTATATTTTTTGGATGCTTGGCTTTTTTACCCATGGCAGTACCATAAAAATGCGCCAAAGTCATGGCTACCTGATTTTCACCTGTTGTGTAATCCCAATCTTCTAGAATCTTTATGGGCTCTCTTAACTTAGGGTTTTGATCATCATTAGCATAATAAGCTTTTACCAAACCAGGAATCAATGCTTTGAACGCCGGTAAATATGGATCATGTGCTAATTGAATTAAGCTATCTACCGTATATCCTTTTCTATCTTTCAATAATTCTATAGCATGTACTCCTCTAAAATTCTCTTGATCTTTAGACATGTAATTTGGGTAGTCTTTTTTCTTAGGGCTAAATTCTAAGGCTGATGTATACGGGGTGGAATTACAGTTTTGTATCCATCCGTTTTCTGGATTTAATACCAAAATGTTTTCATCGACCGAGTGCAAGCCTTGCCAATCTGTTTTAGGGTTACTGCCGTCTACCGGTTCTGTATAATCAAATTGAACATCTCTTTTTGGAACGTAATTTCCATGAAAATAAGCGATGTTGCCTTCCGCATCTGCATAGACAGTATTGTTACTAGAATTGGTACGGATGTCCATCATTTCACGAAATCCTTTGTAACCGTTTTGTTTTGTACGGATGAATGACTGCTCTAACGCCTTTACCGGCTCCCACATCATTGCCGATGCTGTCCTCTGCCCTTCTGCAACATGAGTTATTGGACCATGATGCGTTCTATATGCCGGATATTTTTTCTCTTTCAGCTTTTTCCCATCAAGGTATTTCAATGTAATCTCAGAAGATTCCACAGGTCGTAGCTCTTCACCATATTGATAGAATAAATTATCATCGTTCTTAACTATGCTTTCTTTAAATTCATCCATAACATCAGTATAAGTAGATGTATGCATCCATCCGGTTTTTTCATTGAAACCTTGATAAACGAAAAACTGACCCCAAGTTACCGCACCGTAGGCATTTAATCCTTCCTCTGAAACCACATGAACTTCTCCCCTAAAATAAAATGAGGTATGCGGATTTATCAATAACAACGGATTACCTGATTGGGTTAATTTACCTGAAATAGCAATTCCATTAGAACCTTGCGGCTCTTCAGCTTCTTTCTGTTTTTTTAACTCTAGGGCTTCCATTTTTGGCAATTCCATATCACTTTCATAAAAAGCAGCAATTTTCTTTGTTGAAATTCGCTCAATATCGCCCCCAATTGACCCCTCACTGAAGTACATTGGCATCCACGGTTCAAAATGTGTTAATAGTCTAGGTTTTACCTTTGGGTGTGTATATAAATAGTAATTGACCCCGTCAGCAAAGGCATCACACAACTCTTTTAACCAAGCGGGACTGTTTTCATAATTCGCTTTTGCCTCTTCTTCCGTCATGAACAGTTTTGCACGCAAATCGCTATACAACGCCTCTTCCCCATCTACTTCTGCCAACCTACCTGTTGCCCAAATATAGTTTTGCTCTACTCTATTAAAATCATCTTCGCACTGCGCAAATAACAATCCGAACACTGCATCGGCATCTGTTTTACCATAAATATGGGGAACTCCAAAATCATCTCTTATAATTTCAACATTCGCAGCTTGGGCTTCCCATTTTTCTATTTCTCCCTTCTCTGGCTTATTAGTCTTACATGATAAAACCAATACAAATGCCAACAAGTAAATTATTCTGTTCATGAATGCTTATTTTTTTGAATATTTGAGATATATAAAAGTACTTGAATTTTACCAACTTCCACTTGCTCCTCCACCGCCAGAACTTCCTCCGCCACCAGAAAAAGAGCTACCACCCCCTGAAGAGCTACCGCCAGAACCAAAGGAATGTGTACCTGAAGAAGAAAATGTTTTTCTGTAATAGGTCTTGTCATTTTTAATCCAAGAAATATTTAAATCTTCCTCTCCCTTTAATTTTACTTTTATCAATGCAATGATTGCGGCAACACCGAAAAACAGAGGTAATGCCAATAATAATATTTTTGGTTCTTCTGCAATTTTCTGCATTATAGATTCGCTGGATGTAAGTATGCTGAAAACAACAGTTAGCGGTCCTAGCATGAAAAGTAGACCAAATAATGATGATAATAGACCAGCAACCAGCATAAAAAAACCTGGTAATACCCCTAACTTACCAATGAATACGCCACGGAAAACTTCAATTACGTTCTTGTAACTTTTGTAAAAGTAAAATCCGCCAACGGTAACAAAAATTAAAAGAAAGAAACCAAGAAATATATACCCTATCAACTGGTTATTACTTTCTTCGTCTTCAATTTCTTTTTTAAACTCTTCTAATACCTCTGGGTTATTTAAAAATTCAATGAGCTGATTTGTAGCATTACCAATTCCCTCAAAATACATTTCCTCTTTAAAATTAGGAATCATTGTATTTCTTATAATTCTTGAAGCAACGGCATCTGTAATATAAGGTTCCAACCCGTAACCCACCTCAATTCTGACTTCTCTATCTAATTTTGAAAACAAAATAAGTAACCCGTTATCCTTTTCTTTTTGTCCAATTTCGTTTTGGTTAAAGAGTCCGTTTGCATAAGACTCAATAGTATCAAAACCTAACTCTTCAATGGTTACTATAACTAGTTGATTGGTTGTATTTTTTTCTAATGCTACTAATTGCTGATTTAACTCTGTGATTTGTGTTGCAGTGAAAATACCAGCACTATCCGTTACAAAATCTCGCAGCTCATAGTATTGTTCTTGCGCATTTGTGTAAAACGTGATTAATAAAAAAAGAAAAATGATTTTTCTAAGCATTGGTCGGCAATCAGGATACTCAAATATAAAAACCTTTATCGATACTCTTAGCCAATATCAAAACCTATTCTAGATTCGGTAAAACTTTAGAATTGAAGTAACTTGCAACTAATTGCCGATTGCTCTCGACTGCGCTCAACCGGACAATAGAATAATTAAACAGTAATTAGTTAGATTAAACACCTATGGCAGAGAAAAAAGTAAGTATACTAACCGCTTTTAAAACAATTATATGGCCACGTAGAAAACTGGTTTTATTGGGCTTATTACTTATTGTTATCAGTAAGGCGGCAAGTTTTGTTGCGCCGGTATCTCTACGTTATTTTTTAGATGATATTATCCCTAATAAAAATTATGATCTATTAAAAATATTGGTCGCTGTAGTAATATTGGCGTTTTTGGTACAAGCCGTAATGTCATTCTTGCTCACCAAAGTTCTAAGTATACAGGCGCAATATATGATTTCTGAGTTACGTGCACAGGTTCAAAAACAAGTGCTATCACTACCTATTCGCTTTTTTGACAACACCAAGTCAGGTTCGTTAGTTTCTAGAATTATGAGCGATGTGGAGGGTGTTAGAAACTTAATTGGTACCGGACTCGTTCAATTGGTTGGTGGTACCATTACTGCCGTAGTGTCTCTTGTGCTTTTACTTAGAATAAGCCCTACCATGACCCTTTTGACTTTCATACCCTTAATCCTTTTTGCTTTTATTGCTCTGAAAGCTTTTAAAATCATTAGACCAGTTTTTAGGGAACGTGGTAAAATTAATGCAGAGGTTAAAGGTAGGTTAACGGAAACTCTTGGCGGTATACGTGTTATTAAAGGTTTTAATGCCGAAGAACAAGAAAGTAAGGTTTTTGAAGAAGGGGTAGATAGATTATATCAAAATGTAAAAAAGAGCTTAACAGCAACAGCTTTCATGACCAGTGCATCCACTTTTCTGTTAGGATTGGCAACTACCGGAATTATGATGGGCTTTGGAGGATATAAAATGATGCAAGGCGAACTAACGACAGGTGAATATTTTGAGTTTACTTTTCTATTAGCATTAATGGTAGCACCCATTGTACAAATGAGCAATATTGGTAGCCAATTGACAGAAGCTTTAGCTGGTTTAGACCGTACCGAGGAGTTGATGAACAAGGTGGCCGAGTCTGATGAAAAGGATAGAACCATTACACTTTCTAACATTAAAGGGGATATGATCTTTAAAGATGTATCGTTTGCCTATGAAGAGGATAAAGATGTATTGCACAATATTAGTTTTGAAGCCAAATCCGGTGATGTCATTGCCCTTGTGGGAAGTTCTGGATCCGGAAAATCTACCATTGCAGGTTTAGCGGCCAGTTTCTTGAATCCTGATTCTGGAGAGATTACCATAGATGGTACAGATTTATCAAAAGTTGACCTTACCAGTTTTAGACAGTATTTAGGTGTTGTTCTACAAGATGATTTCCTTTTTGAAGGTACTATTAGAGAGAATATACTTTTTCCAAGACCCGATGCTTCTGAAGAGGAATTACAATCAGCGATTAAAGCCGCATATGTTGATGAATTTACCGACAGATTTGAAGAGGGATTAAATACTGTAATTGGAGAACGTGGCGTAAAACTATCTGGCGGACAACGACAACGTATTGCTATTGCAAGGGCTGTATTGGCAAACCCTAGAATTTTAATTCTCGATGAGGCTACCTCTAATCTTGATACTGAAAGCGAAGCATTAATTCAAAAGAGTTTGGCTGAACTAACGAAGGGTAGAACCACTTTTGTTATAGCACACCGCTTAAGTACTATTAGAAAAGCAAACCAAATATTAGTGATTGAAAACGGACGCATTGCCGAGCAAGGAACTCATGAAGAGTTAATTGCAAAAGAAGGTAGGTACCATAATCTGTTTACGTATCAGGCTAGGATATAAGTTTTTTGGCTGTTGGCTGTTGGCTGTTGGCTGTTGGCTGTTGGCTGTTGGCTGTTGGCTGTTGGCTGTTGGCTGTTGGCTGTTGGAAAATAAAAATTTATTTTCCATTATAAGGCTATTACCAGCTTTTAAAATCAGTTAAGCAGATTACTTCGTCAATCTTGATTACCTCTTGTTTTCTCGTAATGACGTTTAAAGTTCTTCTGGAGCTAGCTCTACTTCTAGTCCGTCCATATCTTCCGTGATATGTAATTGACAACCTAAACGTGAATTATCTTTTACATTGAAAGCTTCAGATAACATAGCCTCTTCATCATCTCCCATTTCTGGTAACTCCGTATCTGACAATACATAACATTGACAAGAAGCACACATAGCCATACCGCCACAAATACCTATTGTACCTTCTGGCGCCAATTCGTAAGAACGAACCACTTCCATAAGATTCATATTCATGTCTGTTGGGGCATCAATTTCATGAGATACTCCGTCACGGTCAATTATTGTAATTTTTATATCGGTCATAAATCAGTGGGTTAGTGGGTTAGTGGGTTAGTGGGTTAGTGGGTTAGTGAAAAATATTACTTCATTGATTTAATAAAGGCATATAACATTTTTGATACTTGATTAGTTTCATTTATCAATTCTAGTGCCATTTCTTTTTCTACATATGCTAATCTTTGCGCAAGATAAAGCATGGATCTTAGTTCACTGTTGGAAGCTAAAGAAAAATATAAAAAGCGTTTAAAATCCGCATTAGAACTTCTTTCAAAACCTTCTGCTATGTTATTAGAAATAGATACTGAAGCTCTAGTAATCTGATCCCGAAATCCAAAGTCTTTTAAATCTCTAAATTGTTTATAGATAAGAACCGCTAAATCCTGAGATTTCTGCCAAACCTTTAGGTCTTCAAATCGTTGTATAGTCATCTTTACTAATTCACTAATTCACTATTTCACCAACACACTATTTCACTATTTCACTATTTCACTAATGAACTAATTCACTTACTTTACTCAATCTTCTTCACCACTGCTTTTGGAGCTTCTTTTTTTGTTCCATCAAAACCGCTTACACCACCTACAGTGGTATATTTCATAACGTATTTTTTATCGGGATGAATTTTTTGAAAGGCGCTTTGGCACATTAACGTTGCTTCATGAAAACCACAAAGAATCAACTTTAATTTTCCTGGATAGGTATTTACATCACCTATAGCATAAATACCAGGTATATTTGTTTGGTAATCGAACGTATCTACTTTAATGGCATTTTTTTCAATCTCCAGCCCCCAATCGCCAATAGGTCCTAATTTTGGAGAAAGTCCGAATAAGGGAATAAAATTATCCACATCTAAAAGAATCTCTTCCTTAGCATCAGATATTTTTATGATCAAAACAGATTCTAATTTATCATCACCGTTAAGCGCGATAATTTCTGCTGGTGTTATTAAATTTAGCTTTCCTTGATTTTTTAGTTCTTGAACCTTCTCTACAGAATCCAAAGCTCCTCTAAACTCATTTCGTCTATGTACCAAGGTTACTTGTGATGCCACATCTGCCAAGAAAATACTCCAGTCCAAAGCTGAATCACCACCTCCGGCTATGACCACTTTTTTATCACGATACACTTCAGGATCTTTAATCATGTAAGCAACACCGCTGTCCTCAAATTTGGATAAGTTATCCAGCAATGGCTTACGTGGTTCAAAACTACCTAAACCACCTGCAATGGCAACTACCGGCGCATGATGTTTGGTCCCTTTATTTGTGGTCACCACAAATGTACCATCTTCTAATTTGTCAATAGTCTCAGCACGCTCTCCTAAAGTAAAACCTGGTTGAAAAGATTTGATCTGCTCCATTAAATTATCAACAAGGTCACCAGCCAATACTTCTGGAAAACCAGGAATATCGTAAATGGGCTTTTTAGGATAAATTTCTGAACACTGCCCACCAGCTTGTGGCAAGGCATCGATCAAATGGCATTTAAGTTTTAATAGTCCGGCTTCAAAAACGGCAAAAAGACCCGTAGGTCCTGCGCCAATTATTAATATATCGGTCTTAATCATTAAAGAAATTATTTAAAAGGTGCTTCAAAATTATCAATCTATAGTCTTTAAAATCATGATAATTGTCAGAATTTAAGCTTCTATATTAATGACTTCCTGTATTTGTGGCGCGTATTTTTTGATAGTCATTTCTACACCACTTTTTAAAGTCATTTGGTTAACACTGCAACCAACACATGCCCCTTCTAACCTTACTTTAACAGAAGAATCCCCATCAATAGATATCAATGAAATATCACCACCATCACTTTGTAAAAAAGGTCTTATTTCCTCTAATGCTTTTTCAACATTCAATTTTAGTTCTGCTGATGTCATATCTATTTTTTATTAACCGGCGAACAACCCGCCATTGTTGTAATTTTTATAGCCTCTGTAGGTGGCATTGTCTTATTTCTAGAAACAACTTCACTCACAACCTTCTTTGTCAATTCTTCAAAAGCTTTTTCTACAGGTGTACCTTCTTGCAGGGCTGCCGGTCTACCAACATCACCTGCTTCACGTATACTTTGTACCAATGGCATTTCTCCTAAAAAAGGAACCTGTAAATCTTCTGAAAGGTGTTTAGCGCCCTCTTTACCAAAAATGTAATACTTGTTTTCAGGTAATTCTGCAGGCGTAAAGTAGGCCATATTCTCAACAATTCCCAAAACAGGAACGTTTATGCTGTCTTGCTGAAACATTGCCACACCTTTTCTGGCATCTGCCAAGGCAACTTCTTGCGGAGTACTTACTACAACTGCTCCAGTTATTGGCAAGGACTGCATGATACTTAAATGAATATCTCCGGTACCTGGTGGCAAATCTATCAACATGAAATCCAACTCGCCCCAGTGTGCATCAAAAATCATCTGGTTCAATGCTTTAGATGCCATTGGCCCTCTCCAAATAACCGCTTGATCTCTTTGTGTAAAAAAACCAATTGACAATAGTTTTACACCATAACTTTCTACTGGCTTCATTTTAGACTTACCGTCTACATTTACAGCAAGTGGTTTATCATTTGCGACATCGAACATTATTGGCATAGATGGTCCGTAGATATCGGCATCTAACAAACCTACTTTAAAGCCCATTTTTGCCAAAGTAACCGCTAGGTTTGCCGTAACGGTAGATTTCCCTACACCACCTTTACCAGATGCTACCGCGATAACATTGGTTATACCAGGAATAGGTCTCCCCTTTATTTCATTCGTCTTTGGTTTAGCAGCAGGTGCATCTACCTTTATATTAATTTTAATTTTAGCCTTTTCGTAAACCTCTTTATGTATGATTTTTAAAATCTCTACTTCAGTCTTTTTACGTGCTTGTAAACTTGGGTTAGCTATGGTAATATCTACCTCTACCTCATCGCCAAAAATTTGAATATTGGTTACGGCACCACTCTCTACCATATTTTGCCCTTCACCAGGTACGGTAATGTTCTCTAAAGCTTTTAAGACGTCCTTTTTATCTATCTTCATTATATAAATTCATTCTAAACAACAAAGATAATCCTTAGTTGTTAGATTATGAAGCTAGCGTATTGAAAATGAATATGTCATTATAAACAGAACCTCTTTTTATTAGAAATTCAATTCACATTTTTTTATGATTTACCAAATAACATAAATTTTCTAAAAGACGTACTTTAGAATCTTCTTAAAAACCAACAACATGTACCAACCTACAAAAAGAATACCTTTCTTTTTATTTTTTAGTCTACTTACTATATCAATCATTACATCTTGTTCTAGCTCTAAAAATGAATTTTCTAAAAAAGATGTAAAACGTTCGCAAAAGTTGATTGGGTTAGATTTTGACAAAAAATATATTGATACGCTTTATCCATATTTAAAAAGGAACAAAGAAGGATTTGACTCGCTACGTAAATACACTTTAGACAACGATGTCATCCCTGCGGTTCGTTTTGATCCCTTGCCACTCAATTTTAAACCCAAAGCACAAAACGGTTTTCCAGATTGGACTATTCCAAATGACGTTCAACTACCAAATAAAAAAGCAGACCTTGCTTTCTACACCATTCCGCAACTTGCCTCATTGATCAAGAGCAAAAAAATAAGTTCTGTTGAATTAACTAAGTTCTTTATTGATAGATTAAAAAAGTACAACGACATTTTACAATGTACTATTACCGTTACGGAAGAAATGGCATTGAAACAAGCCAAAGTATTGGACGAAGAACTGGCGGCAGGTAATTACCGTGGTATTCTGCATGGTATTCCTTACGGAGTAAAAGACTTGATGGCCGTTAAAGGATACAAAACAACTTGGGGAGCAGAACCATACCGTGACCAACAAATTGAGATGACCGCAACGGTAGTTGAAAAATTACAGGATGCCGGTGGTGTTCTAGTTGCCAAACTAGTATCTGGCTCTTTGGCACGTGGCGATGTTTGGTTCGATGGAAAAACAAAAAATCCGTGGGATACCAAACAAGGCGCTACAGGATCATCTGCAGGTTCTGGTTCTGCTACCTCAGCAGGATTAGTACCTTTTGCCTTAGGTACCGAAACACTGGGATCTATAACATCGCCCAGTAATAGAAACGGAATTACCGGTCTACGCCCAACTTACGGTAGGGTAAGTAGACACGGAGTAATGAGTTTAAGTTGGTCCATGGACAAGGTAGGACCTATGGCCAGAAGTGCCGAAGATTGTGCCATTGTATACAGTGTTATTGCAGGTAAAGATCCTAAAGACGGCATGACTACCGATTACCCTGACGGATTTGAACCTGTAAAAGATTATAAATCCCTACGTATAGGTTATCTAAAAAAAGACATTGATAAAGATTCTTCTCTTAGTAAAGACAATTTAGAAAAGGCATTGAAAACTTTTAGGGAAATGGGTTTAACACTTAACGAAGTAGAATTACCAAAAGATGTTCCCTATAATAGTTTTGATGTTATCTTAAGAGCAGAGGCAGGTGCTTTCTTTGATGATATGGTTCGTGCCAAAGATGTTGACAAAATGGTAGAACAACACCAGCGCTCTAGAGCAAACTCTTTAAGACAAGCAAGATTTATACCAGCGGTAGAGTATATTCAAGCCAATAGACAACGTCAGATCTTGATTGAAAAAATGGAATCTATAATGAAAGACTACGATGTTCTGATCTCCCCTACTTTTGGTAACAGACAGTTAATCATTACCAACCTTACCGGTCATCCAGTAATTGCGATACCTACGGGATTGGATAAAGAAAAACATCCTACAAGTGTAACTTTAGTTGGTAATTTATACGATGAAGCCAGTATACTTTTATTGGCAAAGGCTTTTCAAGACCGTACTGATTTTGATGAGATGCATCCTGAAGGGTATACGGATTAGTAGCTGTTGGTTGTTGGTTGTTAGTTGTTAGTTGTTAGAAAACTATACTTTTCAATTAACTTAGAGAACTATCTGTTTTCAAAAGGTTCTCGATACACCCATTATTCAACGAAAAAATTGAATGATGCGCGCTTGAAATGTCTTTTTTATATATTTCAAAAACTAAATCTGTCTGCCATCTAAAAGATTGATGATTCTTGAACCATACTCCGCATTCTTTTCTGAGTGTGTTACTTGTATAATTGTTACACCTTCTTCTTCGTTCAATTTCTTAAACAACTGCATGATCTCTTCGCTTTGTTGAGAGTTTAGGTTCCCTGTTGGCTCATCTGCCAATATCAACTTTGGGTTTGCAATTAAAGCTCGTGCCACACCAACCAATTGTTGCTGACCACCACTTAACTGTGTTGGGAACAAATCTTTTTTACCTACAATATTGAATCTATCCAACATATCTGCCACCAACGCTTTACGTTCAGAGCCTTTTATTTTCTTGTACAACAAAGGCATTTCCAAATTTTCCTCTACCGTTAAATCATCTAATAAATGATACGACTGAAACACAAAACCTATATATTCTTTATACAGATTAGAGCGGTATTTTTCCTTTAAAGTATGTACAGATTCCTCCAAAAAATCATACTCACCTTCATCAAACGTATCTAGCATGCCTATAACATTTAATAATGTGGATTTCCCTGAACCGGACGGACCCATAATTGAAATGAATTCGCCTTCCTGTACTTCTAAATTAATATCCTTTAGCAAAAATACGCGTTGACCGCCTTGCTGTACCCATTTGAAAATATTTCTTAATTGTAATAACATCTTTATGTAGTGAATTAGTTGATTAGTGAAATAGTCAGTTAGTGGTTAATGGTTAAATCTTATTTATTATTCCGTTCTCAGGCTTTTTATGGGATTGGTATTCGCTGAATTCAGAGTTTTAATTGTCATAATCAATAATGATATTACCACCATAAGAATACCGCTTAAAGCAAAAACCCACCAGCTCAATTCGGTTTTGTTGGCAAATTCCTCCAACCAACTATGTAATCCATACCATGCAATTGGCGTAGCAATAACAAAAGCGATCAATACCAGTTTTAAAAAGTCTTTGGACAAAAGTATATTAAGTTGAAAAATATTGGCTCCTAGTATTTTGCGAATACCTATCTCTTTTGTTCTACGTTCCGTGGTATTAATAACCAAACCAAATAATCCCAAACAACTGATTAAAATTGCCAATCCCGTTGCCCATTGTAATAATGTCGATGTCTTTTGTTCGCTTTCATAAAATCGTTTTACAGTATCATCCATAAAAGCATATTTAAAATCAGAATCCGGATAGGTATCTTTCCATATACTTTCTACTTCAGATAAAGTTGCGGACCAACTAGAAACTTCACTTGGATTCAACTTAAAATGAATTGTTTTAAATTGTGTCCACTTGCCTGTATATGAACTTCCAGTAAATGCCATAGGAGATACTCCATATTTTAGCGAATGCTGATTAAAATCTTCCATCACCCCAACAATAGGTAGGTTTTCATCATCTACTTTTAAATTCTTACCAACTATTTCTGCTGGATTTTCTATACCTACTTCTTTCAAATAGGATTTATTTACCACATATTCCCTAATAGAATCATTTAAAGGAATTCTACCAGCCAATAGTTTTAAATTATATAAATCAAAATAATTAGCAGTGCCATACATAAGTTGTAAATATGAATTTACTTCTGTGCTATCTTTTATAAACTTCACACCCATGGTCATAGTAGTAAATGAAGCTGGAGGATTACCTGCTAAGACCGTATTTGGTATACCTGGTAAATCTTGTATTCTTTTTACAAACCTTGTTCGTTTGACTGCAGATGTATCTTGCCACGGAGTTTTAAAATATGCAATTGCTTCTGTATTGAAACCCATATCCTTTTTCATGATATAGTTCAACTGTTTTCCTACCATTAATGTGGCTATGATAAAAATTTGTGCAATTACAAATTGAAATACGGTCAAATACTTTCTTAATAGACCTTTATCTGAACTAGGAGTAATTTGTTGTTTTAAAACGGCAACAGGTTTATATTTCGATAATACTATCGCTGGATAAAAACCAGATAAAATAGTAACCAAACAAAGCAATAGAAAAACCCCTAGCAATACCCATGGATTTAAAAAAATGTCAAAACTTAATCCGGCAGGAACAAAATCTGAAAACAAAAGTAGCAACCATTTCGATAGAAAAATAGATACTACTGCTGCTGATAAGGTCAATAGAAATGTTTCCCCTAAATATTGATAAACCAATTGCAATCTAGAACTTCCTAAGGTTTTTCTTATCCCAATTTCTTTAGCTCTTTTTATTGCTTGAGCCGTATTTAAATTAATGAAGTTAATACAGCCTAATATTAATAGAATGAATGCTAGCAAAAGAAGGCTTTTCAGCGCTTCCATAGTTGTTCGGCTATCATTGAAATCAAAGGTTCCATAATTAGGGTTTAGATGAATATCGCTTAAAGACTGTAACATGAACTTAGTTTTACTAGCACCTGTATGCGAATCTTCTGATTCATCATGTATTTCTGCAATATTTGTCAGCGTTTTTTGAATATTACTAGCAGTAGCATTTTCCGTTAGCTTAAGAAATAATTGAGAGGCAGAATTTGTATTGTCCCAACCTGATTCATTTATTGCATTGGTCATATCTTGCGTAGCCGCTGTTTTCAAAGAAATAAATTCTTCAAAAACAATATCGGTACGGCCATCAAAACCAGCAACTACACCCGAAACAGTAGCATGTATACTATCATTATATACAAGCAACTTTCCTACAACGTTTCTTGGTTCTTGATTTGGAAAATATTTTATGGCTCGTTCTTTAGTCAATACCACCATATTTGGCTCTACCAAAGCACTATGTGAATTGCCCGCCAACCAATCATATTCAAATATTTTAAAATATGAAGGTTCTGTATAAATCACAAAATCAGGGTCTTTGAATTTATTTCCCGTTTGTTGATTTTCTACATGTGAGGGATACGTAGTAAAGAATGGAGCGACCGTTTCAATCTCTTCAATTCTCAAATCTTTTAACTCTTGTGCCAAAGGAACCGTTACTCCCGAATTATAAAACACACCCGACGTACCTTGAAACGAAGATGTTACTCTATAAATTCTATCACCATCAGGATGAAATTTATCAAAAGTAAGGTCGTAAAAAACCATTGCACCAATTACGAATGAAGCACTTAAACCAATGGAAAGCCCCAATATATTAATCAAAGAAAACACCTTGTTCTTCCAAATGTTTCTAAAAGCAATCTTGATGTAATTTCGTAACATAGTTTCTGCTATTGACTATTCTGTTCTTAGACTTTTTACTGGGTTTGCAGCGGCAGCTTTCATGGTTCTAGCTCCTACCGTCAACAACGCAATTAGTGCTGCCAATACACCTGCACCAATAAAAAACCAGATGCTCAGAGGCACTCTAAAAGCATAGTCCTGCAACCATTTATCCAAAGCAAAATATGCTATTGGAGCTCCTATGATGAACGCTATGCCAACCAGTTTTAAAAAGTCTTTGGTCAGTAATATGGTTATAGAAGCTGTGCTTGCTCCAATTACTTTTCTTACTCCTATTTCTTTTGTTCGTTGGGCAACCACTAATAATGACATAGCAAACAAACCTAAACAGCTTAATACAATACCTAAAACAGAACCAGCGGTAATAATTGTTGCCATAGATTTCTCTCGTCTAAAAGTTCTATCAATATTTTCATCTAAAAACGAACCTAAGAACTCTGCATTAGGTTCTACTTTTTGCCAAGCATTCTTAATGGCGTCAAAAGAATTAGCCATATCTGTAGGTGCCACTTTTACGTAAGCATAATACAAATCAAAATTCTTATCAAGAAAAAAGGTAAGCGGCTCTATGCTTTTACTGATATTTTGATGGTTGTAATCTTTTAACACTCCTATCACATTATAAGCTACGGAATCTTCATCAAAATATATTCTTGTTGCCAACGGATTATCTTCTTCGTTCAGTTCTTTTACCATAGCCTCATTAATAACCATGCTTAAACTATCTGCACTATATTCTCTACTAAACATGCGCCCTTCTAACAATTGAATATCTAAAGTTTTAGCATAATCGTAATCTACATTTAGCACATTACTATTTACTACCCGACCTTTATATTCAAACCCAAACTTACTGATGGACATGCTACCATCTTTTCCCCTACCAAGGTTATTATCAGAACCTGTTACACTTAAAATATTGCTATTGCCGCTAAGCTCATTTCTCATAAGCTCTACCACACGATAACTATCTTTCTTTCCATTTAATGGAATGGAAACCACTTGTTCTTTATTAAAACCAAGATTTTTACTGCGCATGAACTGCAACTGCCCTTGAAAGACCAAAGTACCGGTTATCAACACAATCGCAATTACAAACTGAACGACTATCAATGCATTTCTTACTCCGTTTTTACCCAATTCCCATTTACCTTTCAAAGCTTTTAAGGTATTAAGTTTACTTAAAAGTAGTGCTGGGTATCCGCCTGTAACCAAGGTCACCAATAATATGCCTAACAAAAAGCTACCAAGAATTGTTGGCGTCATTAAATTAGCAAAAGTCGCATCTGTATTAAAGAGCGTTTTATACGAATCAATTAATACATTAGAAAGAACTAATGCAAACACAATGGCTATAGTAAACACCATTAGACTTTCTAACCAAAACTGTCCAAATAATTGCCCTTTTACTGCACCAAGGGTTTTTCTCATACCTATTTCCTTTAGGCGTTTTTCACCCAAGGCAATATTCATGTTCACAAAATTGGCACAGGCAATAAAAATGATTAAAAAGGCTATGCCTAAAATCATATAAGGAAATGTTCTTTTTATTTGAAGTACACCCGTATTAAAATTTGCAAAGCGTTTGTCCGTAAATGGCAATAAGTTGAGCTGACTGTAATTTCCGTTTGCATCTGGCTGCGCACCATCACGCTTCATATTATCCATTTGCTCCCCTTTATGCAAAAGTGTAAACTCTATGGTACTTTCTTCAAACTGAGATTTAGAAACTCCGTCTTCTAACTGAAGATACACTGGGTGGTTTTGCGAATCCCAAACATCAACATATTCCATATAATCCCAATGGCTTTCAAATGGAATAGCAATATCAAAACTTACACTGCTATTTTCTGGTATGTTTTTTAGAATACTAGTAACCGTAAAGGGTTTTTCTTCTTTACCTATAAGAATTCTTACTGTTTTCCCAATACCATCCGTAGAACCAAAAAGCTTTTCAGATGCCTTTTCGGTAATGGTCACTGAGTTTTGGTCGGGCATTGGTTTATTGGTATCCCCTATAAGTGTAGGAAAACTAAAAATGGAAAAATAGTCTACATCTACAAACTCTGCATCTAAATTAAAATCGTTATCTCCATAAGACACTAGTGCGTTTTCACTTAATGCCCTTGCAATATGTTTTACGCCTGGCACTTCTTCTTTCAAAGCCGGAGCAAATGGAACAGGATTAGCTGTAGAAATTTCTGAACCTTTAGGTGTTTGATTTGTATAATACACTTGAAAAACAGCACTCTTATTTTCATGAAATTGGTCGTATGACAACTCAAACAAAGCTGTCATTGTCAACAACAATGCAATAGCAAAAGCCAAAGTCAACCCCACAATATTTGCAGCGGTAAACACTTTGTTCTTTATTAAATTTCGCCAAGCTACTTTTAGATAATTCTTAAACATGATTTTATTTTGATTGATTGATGAATTTTAAACTACTCTGTTCGTAAACTTTTAACCGGGTTTGCTTTTGCTGCTTTAATAGCTTGAATACCTAATGTAAATGCCGTTATGCAAAATGCAATACAACCGGCTAAGGCAAACATCCAAAATTGTATTGAAATACTATAGGCAAAACCGCCCAGCCAAGCCCTCATCATATACCAAGCTACAGGGAATGCAACAAAAGCCGCAATGCCCACTAAAATCATATAATCCTTGGAAAGCAATACCACAATTTTCAGCACACTTGCACCTAGAACTTTACGAATACCAATTTCTTTTATTCTTCTTTTTGCCATAAAAGAAATAAGACCGAACATACCTAAACATGAAATAAATATGGTCAATAAGGCTACGACGTTTACCGTTTTCAACATACCGTCCATTAAACGATATTGTCCACTTACTTTTTCGCTAAGATCACTTTGAGAATAGTTTTTTCTAGAATCTATTTTAGAGAATGCGGAAGCTATCATATCCTTAACCTCTTTTTCCTTACTGTCTACTACCCTAACAGTTAAATATCGATGTTTATCCAAATCATCTTCACTTCTATAATAATGTACCAAGGGCTCAACAGCATTTTGCAAGTCTTGATAATGAAAATCTTCCATGACACCAACCACAGGATTGCCGATAAAATCGTCGTTTTTAAATTTTAATCGCTTACCTTCTATTGTTGTCCAGCCAAAAGCGGACATAGCAGTTCTATTAATTATTACTGGTCTTTCCTCTACACCATCCATTTCTTTACTGAAATTTCTACCTTTTACTATTGGAATTTTTAATGTGCTTAAATAACCCGCATCAGTAAATGAACGACGCAAACGCACATCCCTATCGGTATTTGCATCATAAAATCGGGTATAATTAAAGTAGTAATCTGATGGTATTGCCTGACTTGTAGCAACATTTGTGACATATGGATTTGCCTCTAGGTCATTTAAAAGCGCCTTGAAACTAGAAGTAGCAGCGTCTAAATTTTTATAATCAAGATCAATATTGCCCACTATTACGTGTTCTCTTTCAAAACCTAAATCAGCCTTTTTCATAAAACTGATTTGACTGTTCAGAATAACGGCAACACAAATAAATAGAATAGCTATGGAAAACTGAATAATTATAAATGTATTTCGCAATATAAAACTGCCTTTTGTGCTATCTATTTTTCCTTTAATGCCTTGAGAAACTGGTAAAGAAATAAATCTTAATGTTGGCAAAATACCAACTATTAAAGTCACCAAAACACCTAATAAAATAGCACCTATTACTACTGGATAATCATTTGCCAGACTAAAATTTATCTCACCAAATTCAGCACCAAAAATATCGTTCAATTTCGGCAATAAAAAGCCAAAGAAAAGTCCGCCGGAAATCAATATAGAGAGTAACACCAAAATTCCGTTTTCCAGGCAAAACTGAGTAATTACTCCCTTTTTACCACCTCCTAAAATTTTACGTACAGCAATATCTTTTGTTCTACGGTACATGGTAGAGGTATTTAAATTTAAAAGATTCACAAGTACAAGAAGCAGTACAAAAATTGATGTAGCAATATTACCCGCTATAATTATTTCTACTACGGGTATCGAATCAATACGCACATTATTATGTGGTATCACTTCCATTCTTGAAATAACAGTTGGGTCTTCATAATTTTCTTTCACCAATTGACCTACACGGTTCTCAAATTGCTGAATGTTGGCATCTGGACGAAGTTTCATAAACACCGGAGAAAAACTACTATCCCAATTGTTTTGATTTTTAAATGCTATGTTATCTTTTAATATCGTATTCGGCATTAAAACATCTAAACGAAATGAAGAATAAGGACTTATGGGCTCTAACACACCAGTTACAGTAAGATTTAAGGTGTCTGCCGCTATTAAACTTTTCCCTACAGGATTCTCTTCCCCAAATAATTGCTTACTTACCTTGTCGGTCAAAACAATAGAATACTTTTCATTTAGGGCAGAATTATGATTACCATATTTTAATGGCAAGGCAAAAACATTAAAAAATTCAGGATCGGCATAGGTAGTTGTTTTCTGAAACTCATTATCTCCTACCTCTAACCAAATATTGCCCCAACCGTGTAAATGTGTGCCGGCAACTACTTCTGGGGAAGTGCTTTTTATTTTATCCAATAACGGATATACCGCTTCATTATAATCATTGCCGTCTGCCAAATGTGTCTTTAGATAATAAATATGTTCCTGATCCGGTATCATATTATCCGCCACGTAATAAGCGTACACTGAAAACATAAGTGTTAACACACCACCAATACCTATACTTAAACCTAAAAGATTTAATGAGGATAGCAATCTATTTTTCCAAAGATTCCTAAAGGATAGTTTTAGATGATTTCTTAACATTTTTTAAAATTATTCCGTTCGTAAACTTTTCACCGGGTTTGCCCTTGCTGCCTTAATAGCTTGAAAACTAACCGTGGCAATGGTCACTAACATTGCGCCCAACATGGCTACCGCAAAAATCCACCATTTGAGTACTACTCTATACGGATACTCCTGCAACCATCCGTTCATAATGAAATAAGCTATAGGTACGGCAATAAAACAAGAGATAACCACCAGTTTTAAAAAGTCTTTGGACAACATATTCCATACATTGAAAATAGAAGCTCCCAATACCTTACGCACCCCTATTTCTTTCTTTCTTTGCTCGGCTACAAATGATGTCAACCCAAATAACCCTAAACAACTAATTAAAATTGCCAGTGCCGTAAATACTCCCGAGAGTGTACCAATACGTTCTTCCGATGCAAACTTTTGACCATATTCACTATCTATAAATTCATATTCAAAAGGAATATCCGGAAAATGCTCCTTAAACACATTCTTTACGGTGGCAATACTCTGCGATGCATTGTTATTAGGATTCAACCTTAGGTTATAGTAACTGGCATTATTGAACCTATCATACACATAAACACCTTGTTTTACCGGTTCATAAGGTGATTGGGTGATCATGTCTTGAACAACACCTATAATTTTTAATGGCGGATTAGGGTCTTCTTCATCATCGTCTCGTAATAACTGCCCTACAGGATTCTCCATACCCAGATATTTCTTTGCAGTTTCATTGATCAACACCCCTAATGAATCGGTTGCAAAATCTCTTGAAAAATCGCGCCCTTCTAAAATTTTAAGATTCAATGATTTTGCGTACTCCGGTGAAACTTCTGTCCACGCTAAATCTTCTTGAAAACCTTCTGGTTTGCCTTCCCATGTAAATCCGCCTCTATTAGACCATATTTGGGTAGTTGGACTACTGGAAGTGGACATTTCCACTACCGCTCCGGACCCTATGAATTCGGTTCGCATTAAATCATATTTCCCCACAAAATCTTGACTGAACGTCGGTATTTGGATCAATCCTTCCTTATCATACCCAACAGGTCTATTTTTTGCAAAATTAATTTGCTGCATTACAATCACCGTACCTATAATAAAAGCTACCGAGACCGTAAACTGAACTACTACCAATACCTTTCTTGGCAACCCTGCGTACTTTCCGGTCTTGAACGTACCCTTAAGCACATCTACCGGTCTAAAAGATGATAGGTATAACGCCGGATAGCTACCTGCCAACAAGGAAGTGAACACTATAAACACCAATGACACCATCCAAAACATACCATTATCCCACGGAAAGGATATTTCTTTTCTAGATAGCTCATTAAATCCGTTCAAGGAAAGTAATACCAACAATATGGCTACTACAAATGCAAAAACAACCACAAGAAACGATTCGCTCAAAAATTGATAAATCAATTGCCCTCTTTGAGAACCAATAGATTTACGTATGCCAACTTCCTTGCCCCTTTTCTCTGAACGGGCGGTACTCAAATTCATGAAATTGATGCATGCCAACAGTAATACAAAAGCTCCAATGACACCAAATAACCACACGTACTTTATGCGCCCACCTTCTTGTTTTCCATTTTCAAAACTGCTACGCAAATACCAATCTTTCATTGGGAACAAAAAGATCTGCGGATTAAACTGAGCTGTATCTTCGTTTAAATCTTTCTTTACGTTTTTAATATTATTGGTTACCTGCTCAATGGTTGTATTATCTGCCAATTGTACGAACATTTGAAATGAATTGTTGCCCCATTGATCTTCGGCATTTTTTATCCATTCGTTCACTGCCAAATACTTCTCCCAAGGAATAATATAATCGGTATCGTTAAATGAATTATTGACAGGTATATCACTGTACACCGCGCTTACATTCAACTTGTGCTCATTACTTACGGTAACCGTTTTACCTATGGGGTCTTCATTACCGAACAAGGCATCTGCCGTTGATGCTGATAACATAATGGAATTGATCTCCCGTAGCGCATCTTGCTCTCCCTTAATAATTTCCAGACCAAAAAGCTCAGGTCCATTTTGTTGCATGTAATTACCTGGTCTAGATATGCTCTTTTCACCATATTTTAAATAATGGTCATTGGTCCAAGAACACATGACCAAATGCTTAAAATTATCACCGTAACCATCTCTTAAGGCTTTCTCCAAAGGTCTTGGTATGGCAGGTCCTGTTCCTGTTTCGCCATTAAAGGTTTGCGATTGAAAAACTTGGGCTATACTTTCTTTATTCTTGAAGTAGCTATTATAGGACAGCTCATCTTGGATCCAAAGTCCAATAATTAGAGTTACCGCCATACCAAGGGCAAGTCCGCCCACATTTATAACAGTATACCCCTTATTCTTAAGTAGATTTCGCCAAGCAACTTTTAAATAGTTCTTAAACATGATCGTTCGTTTTTTGATTGTTGATTAGTTGATGCTAAACATTGATTGATTGATGATATAAAATATGAAACTAATTCCGTGCCACTATAGTAAATATCTAATTATCAATTACTTAAAATGAAAGTACATTTTCGTGTGTAAAATATTTTGACAAAAGATGTACAATATATTTACAATGACTACTTAAAAATTAGAATGTTACACCATTGTCATCAATGCAAAACCAAGTTTTGACCATACATTTCAAAAATTACTCTGAACGCAAGCTTTTTACGGGATTTGCAGCTGCTGATTTTAATGATTGCAGTCCCACGGTCAAAAATGTGATTACCATAACAAGTACACCACTTGCCAAAAACACCCACCACTTAATTTCTATACGATACGTAAAACCCTCTAACCATCTAGAGATAAAGTAATAGGCTATTGGTGATGCCAATACAAAAGCAATGAGTACCAATTTAATAAAGTCTTTCGTTAGTAATTTAACCACAGACTGTACACTTGCGCCCAACACTTTGCGCACACCTATTTCTTTTTTCTTTTGCTCCGCTATATAGGAGATAAGTCCAAATAAGCCCAAGCAGCTTATGAATATTGCTAAAATGGTAAATCCTACAGAGATAAACCCTAAACGCTTTTCTTCTTCGTATAACTTTTCTACTTCTTTATCTACAAATCTATAATCAAAAGGAATGTTACTTAATGTAGATTTCCATAGTTGTTCCAAACCTTGTAGCAACTGACCATAATTTTCTGTGTTTACCTTAATAAACAGCCAATTAGGTTCCGTTTCCTTATGTAAGAACAAAGGCTGAATCTCTTCTTTTAAGGAAGCAAAATGATAGTTTTTTACCACACCTATAATTCGTAATTCGTCAATTTCATCGCCATAACTTTGCATCAAAGTAGCACTTAACGCGTTTTCAATATCAATATTAAAAGCCTTTAACGTAGCCTCGTTCACTATGATCTGGTCTACGGTATCGGCAGCATTGAAATCCCTGCCTTTCAACAATTCTATACCCATGGTGTTAAAATAGCCATCGCTAACGCCGTTACGTTTTACCACTGTTTTATTTTCCTTATTTCCGCCTGGCAAGTAAAATCCATTATCTGCCAATATAATTTCCGACGGCGAATAATTTCCACTTGACACTTGTAATACGCCCGGTACTTTTAAAAATGATGCTTTTAAAGATTCAAACTTATTAGATGATTCTTCGGTCCCTACCCGCAATGCCAAAAGGTTATCTTTTTTATAACCTAAGTCTTTGGTTTGGGCATATTTAAACTGTTGGCCTATAATAATTACCGTACTTATTAAACATATAGAAATTACAAATTGAAATACTACTAAAGCTTTTCTAAACGTACCGCTACCAGATTGTAAAATAGCCGAACTTTTTAATGCTCTCACCGGTTTAATAGAAGATAGGACAATAGCAGGATAAACACCAGAAGCCAAACCTGTAATTACGCCTATAGCCAATAATATTACCAAAATCTGCCATTGGTACAAACTTGTATAGGTCAATGATTCCTGTGTTACTTCATTCACAAATGGCAAAAGCAATATAACTATAGGAATACTGATCAACATGGCGAATATGGACAGTAACAAAGACTCGCCCAAAAATTGCCGCATTAATGCATTTTTACCTGCGCCAACTACTTTTCTAACCCCAATTTCACGCGCCCTTTTACTAGCCCTAGCCGTACTAAGATTTATAAAATTAATACATGCCACCAATTGTATAAAAAATGCCAAACTCAGTAAAAAATAAAGGTAGGTACTATTGGATACGCGACCCAGCTGATTTTTTCTACCGTTGGAGTACAAGTGAATATCAGTAACCTTTGTAAGCTCTAGCGTCTTACTGCTCATACCGGCATCTTTTAAATCTTGCGCTCCTCTATCTTCCATAAACTGGGGCAATTTCCGTTGAAGACCTAAGCCACTACCATTTGAGGTCAATTTTACATAACTATACGCAAAATTATTGGTGGCAAAGCTCTGGAAGTTCTGCACAAAAGTTCCCATTCCCGGGGTACTCATGCTTACAATGTAACTAGGATTAAAATGCGTTTTATAAGCCTTTTCATCATAAACTCCTTTTACGGTAAGGGTTAATGCACTTTCTCCACTGCCCCAAACTACAGTTTTGTCCAAAGGACTGGTTTTGCCGAATAACTTATCGGACAGGTATGATGACAGCATTACGGTATTGGGTTCATCTAAAGCCGTTTTTACATCACCTTCAAGTATTTTAAAATTGAATACTTTGAAAAAAGTTGAATCTGCCAAATAGACCCTTGGTTCATAGTAAGCATCTTTGCTATTTGTCGCTCTTATTAGTGGACTGTAAAATGCATCGGTCAATACAACTCTGGTTGCTTCTTCTACCTCGGCAAAATCTTCTTTTAATGCAAATGCTATTGGTGGCGACGAGGTGGCGGAATCAAAAGATTCTTGACCATCACGATCTATAATTGTCTCCACCCTATAAATTGATGACGCCTGGTTATGGTGCTGATCATAACCCAACTGCGCAAATACATATAACAATATTACTAAACAGCTTACGGTACCCAGCGTAAGACCCAATAAGTTGATGATAGTTTGCTGCTTGTTCTTTATTAAATTACGCCAAGCTATTTTGATATAATTCTTTAACATGATGTTCTTTTTGATTGATGAAGTTTGATGCTTTACTTATTCTGACCGTAAACTCTTAACAGGATTTACAATTGCCGCTTTTATACTTTGGTAGCTTACCGTTAGTATTGCTACGATAATAGCAAGCACAGCTGCCAACAGGAATACCCCAACACCAATCTCAATTCTGTATGAGAAATCTTCAAGCCATTTATTCATGACAAACCAGCCTATGGGCAAAGAAATCAATATGGCTACGCCCACTAATTTTAGGAAATCTACCGTAAGACGGTAAGAAATTTGACTTACAGTAGCTCCCAACACTTTTCTAACACCGATTTCTTTTGTTCGTTTTTCGGCATTAAAGGCAGCTAATCCAAATAATCCCAAACAAGCAATAAAAATGGACAGCATAGTAAAAATGAAAAATATCTGACTCAGTTTTTGTTCGGCTTCGTAGGTGGTATTAAAGGCTTCATCCATAAATCGATAATCAAAAGGTTGACCTGGTGCCATAGTGTTCCACGTATTTTCTATTGCAGCAATATTATCGGCATAATTTCCACCAGTCATTCTTACCGCCATGTTCTGTGCATTTGAATTTAAATGCATTCCCAAAGCGTCTATATTGGTTCTTAACGTTCTATAATGAAAATCTTTGACTACCCCAATTATGGTATAGTAGGTAGGATTTTCTTGATCTATTTCCTCAGATATGCGCATTCCTAAAGCTTCTTCTGCCGTAACATTTAAAATAGGCAGCGTAGCTTCATTGACAATAATTGCTGTAGAATCTGATGCATAGGCGGGATTAAAATCACGACCGGCAACCAGTTCCATTTCCATAGTTTTTAGATAATCTGTATCTACATCCCACTCTTGCATTTGTATGGCACTTTCCTGATCTCTAAAACCTTCTTCAAAGAACGAAGTATCTGACCGATAAGATGGTGTTGGATAATAATTGCTCAACGTAGCACTCTCTACAAAACCCATATTAGCAATCTGTTCTTTAAAAGCTTTGGTTTTGGACCCTAATGCACCCAATTCATTTATTAACAATACTTGGTCCTTGGAGAAGCCCAAATCTTTATTCTGTATATAATTCAATTGCTGAAATACTACCAAGGTGCTGATGATAAGAAATACCGAAATTGAAAATTGAAAAATTACCAAGGCATTACGTACCCTACCATTGCCCACACTTTCAGAACTGTTACCTTTTAACGTTTTAACAGGTGTAAACCTCGACATAAAAAATGCAGGATAACTTCCTGACAACAGCCCAAGTAACATAGTTGCCCCCAATAACGCCAACCAAAATAAGGGCTGCGTAAACGGAATTTCAATTGATTTTCCTGTAAAGCCATTGAAAAACGGCAAAGCTACCAGTGTAATCAATAGTGCCGCAAGTAAGGACACAAATGCAATTAATCCTGATTCGGTTAAAAATTGAAAGACCAAATTCAGTTTATTTGAGCCCAAGGTTTTTCGCACCCCTACTTCTTTAGCCCTCTTTAACGAATGAGCCGTAGACAAATTCATAAAATTTACACTTGCCAATATGATCAAGAACAGCCCAATAAAAGAAAGAATGTAGATATTCTGAATACTACTCGTTGCACTCATTTCCGAGTTTTTATCTGAATGCAAATGAATATCGGTCAAAGGCATGGTGTGGTACCTAATATAATTACCGGATGCCGCAAACGACTCTGCCGTCATACCTGGAAAATATTTTTGTGACCATGGCAACATGTAACGCTCTAACATACCTTGTAAGGGCTCTTGAAAATCTTCGGTCTTGGCACCGGGAATTAACTTTATAAATGTAAAATAGTTATTACCGCCCCAATTATCTTCTCTTGATGCCACGTTGCCCGCCATTGCCAAAAAGACACTATAATCATTGAAATAAGAATTTTTGGGCATGTCTTCTATGACTCCAGTTACCGTATAGGTATCGGTATTATCCAACAATAAATTTTGACCTATAACATCTGTAGAGCCAAAATGTTTTTCTGCGGCAGTTTTAGTAAGCACTAATGAATTAGTCCCCGTTAATGCTGTTTTGGCATCACCCGCAAGTAAGTCTATCCCAAAAAATTCAAAAACAGTGGAATCGGCATAGGTGATATGGTTTTCCTTGGCACTTCTGTTTCCCCCAACCTTCTTTACATAAGCACTACCTATGGTTCTAAAACGCACTGCAGCTTCTACCTGTGGATAGTCCCTTTTTAAGGTTTCCGCCATTGGTGCGGCAGCTTCCCCTGCCTTAATTTCCGCACCACCAAATTTGATATCAGAATCTATACGATAAATCCTATCCGCATCGGCAAACATTTTATCATAACTAAGCTCATCGTAGATATAAAGTGATATAATTAATGCCCCCGCCATACCAATAGCTAGACCGAAGGTATTTAGAAAAGTGAAAAAGGCTTGCTTTTTTAGACTCCTCCAGGCGATTTTTAGATAGTTTTTAAACATGGTTCTCGTTTTTTGATGCTTGATTACGGAATATCAAATTCTATTTCTATGCCAAAAATATAAAATATTGATTTTCAGTTATTTATGTAAATACACAAAATACTAAATGTCAAATATTTAGACAGATTATGTCCAATATATTTACAAAGCCACTACTCTGTTCTTAGACTTTTTACTGGGTTAACCCTTGCTGCATTAATAGCCTGAAAACTAATGGTCAATAAGGCTATCACAATAGCTACTGCTCCGGCAATTATGAACGCCCAAGCATTAATTGAAGTTCTGTATGCAAAACCTTCTAACCAATTCTGCATTATCAACCATGCAATAGGTATCGCAATAATTATTGCCAAGAATACCAATTGCATAAAATCTTTGGATAATAAGCCCACAATACCTGCTATACTTGAACCTAGAACCTTTCGTACGCCAATTTCCTTTCTACGCTGATCGGCAGTGAAAGCTGATAATCCGAACAACCCTAAACAAGAAATTAATATGGCAAGCAGTGCAAAAACTTGAGAGAGGTTTCCTATCAGCTTCTCACTTTTAAATTTGGCATCGTAAGTGTCATCTACAAATTCATATTCAAAAGGAAATGCAGGATTAAATTTTTTCAATGCTGTTTCCATAGTAGCCAATGCCGCCGTTGTTGCAAAGCCCGATTTTGTTTTTACATACATAAAACGCCCTTGGCTTGGGTCATTAAAAAATATGACCGGATCACTAGAGCCATACATATCACCATAGACATAATCCTTTACCACCCCAATTACCGGGTAATCTTCTTCAATAGTTTTACCAATTGCGCTACCGCTACCCATTAATTTTGCGAACGATTCACTTACAATAATGTTGACACTGTCTTGAGCGGGATTGTGACTAAACCCTCGCCCTTCAATAATCTCCAAACCAGCGGTATTGAAAAAATCTGCCGTAATATCTCTTACTGAAACCAATACGTCTTCTGTATCTACACCACCTTGCCAGCTTAACCCAGATGTATTATTTCCTCCGGATAAAATATCGGAATTTATGAGTCCGATGCTTTCTATAATCCCCGAAGCTTTCATTTCTTCCTCTATAGGAGCGAAATTTTTAATCATGTCTCCGGTAACGGGAATCTTCACCAGATTTTCTTTATTGTAACCCAAATCGCGCCCTTTTACATGTTGTACTTGTTGGTAGACGATAATGGTACATATGATAAATACGATAGATACTACGAACTGCGTAGCTACCAATCCTTTTCTAATAAATGATGCGCTACCTTTTGCCCTTCTTGCCCCTTTTAATACATCAACAGGTTTAAAAGAAGACAAATAGAACGCAGGATACCAACCCGCAATAATACCACATAGCAATGTAATGCCAACCAAAGTCAACATATGAGTAGGGTTGAACAAACTAAAATCTAGCTGTTTATCTATCATCATATTAAACTGTGGCACCAGTAATTTTAACAACAGCACACTAAGTACAGCAGATAATGTTGCCGTGATGATAGCTTCTGCCATAAACTGAGATATTAAACCTTTTCTTCCTGAGCCCAATACCTTACGTACACCAACCTCATTCGCCCGTTTTTCACTTCTAGCGGTAGCCAAGTTCATAAAGTTGATACAGGCAATCAATAAAATAATGATGGCTATTAGGCTGAACAGTCTTACATACGTTATTTGCCCTCCTATATTTTTACCTCCTTCAAAAGCCGACCTTAAATGCCAGTCTTTCATAGAAAACAAAAAGGCTATGGTTTCGTCATCTTCCGTTTTCATAGGTAGTATTGCCTTTACCTTATTATTGACAACATCAAAATTTGCCTCTGGAGAAAGTTCTACAAAAGTGTCGGAAAAATTTGCACCATATTCTTTCACCCATTCATTATCTTTTGCAAACCGTTCAAAAGGGACAACCCAATCAAAACTATAGGTTACATTTTGTGGCAAATCTTCATAAACTCCTGAAACAGTATAACTTGTTTTGTTGTTTATTTTAATTACTTTGTTAATAGCAGAAGTATTTTTACCAAATAATTGAGTAGCCGTTTCTTGTGAGATAACCATGGCATCCACATCATTAAAAGCGGTTTCTAAATTGCCTTCTACAAATGAGAGACTAAACATGCTTAAAAAGTCTGGATCCGCGTATCGTCCAAATTTATTAATAGATGTTTCTTCTACTTGAAACAAAAAATCTTCACCTTTTGTTCTTGCAGACCCAACTATACCTGGCACCTCATCTTTTAAAACCCGTGCTAACGGACCGGGAGTAGCTTGAAAAAATGTACGCCACTCGCCTTCATATTGTTGATTTGTTGGTACATAATACACAACATCCTGCTTCTCAAAGTTGGTATCATAACCTACCTCATCTTCTACCCAAAGCAAAATCATTGCCGCACAAGTAATACCTATTGCGAGACCGAAAATATTCAACATGCTGTACCCCTTATTTTTCCAAAGGTTTCTCCAAGCTATTTTTATATAGTTCTTAATCATGATTCTCGTTTTTTTCCTCCCCCTAGCCCCCTCCAAAAGAAGGGGAATGGTTTGGTGATTTTTATTCTTTTCGTAAGCTTTTTAAAGGCTGTATTAAAGCTGCATTCACAGATTGGTAGCTTATGGTTACGATAGCAATGGTCAATGCAATTAAACCCGCCATAAAAAAAATGCTCCAACCAATGGTAATATGGTAGGCAAAATCTTCTAACCAACGGCTCATCATATACCCCCCTATAGGAATTGCTATTACAATCGATAGTAAAATAAGCTTCATAAAATCTAATGTGAGCAATTGATAAATACTCTTGAACGGCGCCCCCAAAACCAGCCTGATACTTATTTCCTTTTTGCGTTGTTCTACCATAAAAGCGGACAATGCAAATAACCCTAAGCACGCTACCAGTATAGCAAATAGCGCAAAACTGTTGAATATTTTACCCATACGTTCCACATCATCATGCATACTACTAAACTCTTGGTCCAAAAAGCTGTAATTGATAGACTGACTAGGAACATTGCTATCCCAAACCGATGCTATAGAAGCTAAAGCCTCATTCACATTACCCTTCTCCAATTTAAGAGATATAGCGCCTAAATCTTTACCTATTACCAATGACAGTGATGAAATATCTTCTTTTAATGACTTAAAATGAAAATCATCCACCACCCCAATTATCGTAAATAATTGACCATTATTATTGATTTCTTTACCAACGGCATTCTCCAAGCCCAACTCTCTTTGCATATTGGTATTTATAATAATGCTACTTAAAGAATCTGACGCAAATTGCTTAGAGAAATCTCTGCCCGATTTTAAGGTAATACCCAAGGTTTCAATATAATCGTAATCTACTCTCCAAATTTGGGCAGGTATACCTCTACCTTCATTACCTTCATCTTTTCTTCTAAAGGTATTTCCATTTCTACTACCGCCATCTACTGGTACATAATTTGTAATTGTTGCCGATTTAACTTGAGGTAACTGCAGTAATTGTTCTTTAAAATTTTCGGCACTGGTACCCAAAACACCTGTTCCTTCAAGGATAACTACTTGTTCTTTATCATAGCCCAATTCTTTTTGGAGAATAAAGTCCATCTGCTGATAAATAATCAATGTTGCAATGATTAAAATTACAGATGTGGTGAATTGAAAAATAACGAGTCCGCTTCTTAATTTCCCACTTTTATTACCAATGCTCAAACTTCCTTTTAAAACGTTCACTGGTTTAAAAGCCGATAAATAAAATGCTGGATACAGCCCTGCCAAAGCACCTACTAAAACTGAAGCAACTAATATTATTGGAGCAAACCACCAAGCAGACCAAGGCATTTCAATAGATTTTGATGCAATGGAGTTGAAAGATGGTAATAGTGCCCACGCCAATACAACACCAAGAATAAAAGATATAAAACTGAATACCATTGACTCTATCATGAACTGAGCTACCAAATTGCCTTTATAAGCCCCAATTGTTTTTCTCAACCCTACCTCTTTAGCTCTATTGGCAGATTTTGCGGTAGAAAGATTTATAAAATTGATTACCGCCAACAGCAATACAAAACCGGCAATTGACGCGAAAAGCCAAACAAAACGAATATCGCCATGCTTTAGTCCGTCTGCCATTTTAAGATCAGAATACAAATGAATATCGGTAATGGGCTGAAGTTTATACTCCATGGTTCTTAGTACATCTATAAAATCTGGCGCACGCCCGCGCTCTCTTTGTGCCGGAATGATATATTTTTCAACTATGGAAACCATCTTTTGC
Organism: Maribacter zhoushanensis; assembly: GCF_029350975.1. GTDB lineage: Bacteria > Bacteroidota > Bacteroidia > Flavobacteriales > Flavobacteriaceae > Maribacter > Maribacter zhoushanensis. The sequence goes on along the minus strand of NZ_JARKMR010000003.1, from coordinate 296,775 downwards.
TCCAATTGCTGAATATCGGTATTGGGATCTACTAAAACATAGGTGAAATAATTCTGATTGGTCCAACTGGCATTGGTATCTTCTATAGGAAGTAGAAAATCATATGATAAATGAGAATTTTTTGGTGAATCTTTCATGACACCTGTTACGGTATACAGAGCACTGGCATCATTATCTAAAATAATGGTTTCGCCCAAAATGGTTGCCCCTTTAAAATATTTTTCCGCCTTTAATTCTGAAATTACGATGGATTTAGGATTTACTAACGCCGTTGCCGTATTGCCTTGTATCAATTCCACTTCCAGAATATCAAATGCTTCTTGGTCCGCCAACAGAAAGCCATCTTCTAAATTGTTTTTTGATGCGCCGTCCAATCTAACACCACGTTTACCTGCTCCAAAAATTCCGGTACTATTTACTTTTCCTGCTTTAAGAATTTCAGGGAAATCATTTTGTAGGGCATCGGCAAATGGTAATTGAAAATGTGTGCTTTTCATCACCTCTCCCTTATACATACCTTGCAGCACAACCCTATATAACTGCTCTTTTTTGATATAATGCTGGTCATAACCTACCTCACTACCAATGAACAATGCTATTAAAAGACAAGCTGCTATGCCCATGGCAAAACCACCAATTTTTATAGCAGCGAACAACTTATCTTTTTTTATACTTCTCCAAGCAATTTTAAGATGGTTTCTGAACATGATTTTTTGATTTAATCCTCCCCGTAGCTCCCTCCAGAGGAGGGAGAATGGTTTGGTGATTGATTGATGGTACTCTATTATCCGTGATTAAGGGATAGGTTTATTTTTTTGGTTGATTATTCCTCAGCTCCTCTTAATTAAAAGAGCTAATAATTGATTGATGAATAAACTCTTTTTCAACCCCTTCGAGGGCATGGAGGATCTACATCATAGCCCCAATTGCCCTGTTTTGACTTTCAGTTACTATTTGACCATCAAATAGATTAACTACTCTATGTGCATAATGCGAGTCTCTATCAGAGTGCGTTACCATAACTATGGTGGTACCTTCTTGGTTTAATTCGGTCAATAGGTTCATTACCTCTATTCCATTTTTAGAATCTAGGTTACCTGTTGGCTCATCGGCTAATATTAATTTTGGGTTGGTTACTACCGCTCTAGATATTGCCACACGCTGTTGTTGACCACCTGATAATTGTTGTGGAAAATGCTTTTCCCTATGCGCTATTTTCATTCGCTCAAGCACTTTCATAACTTTTTCCTTGCGCTCTGCCTTACCCATTTTCAAATAGATAAGTGGCAGCTCTACATTCTCAAAAACCGTAAGCTCATCAATAAGGTTAAAACTTTGAAATACAAAACCTAAGTTACCTTTACGTAATTGTGTTCTTTCGCTTTCTTTTAAACCACCAACTTCGTTACCTGCAAAATTGTAACTACCATCAGTTGGGTTGTCTAGCATACCTATAATATTCAATAAAGTAGATTTACCGCAGCCAGACGGACCCATTATAGCCACAAACTCGCCGTCTTCTACTTTTAGGTTGACACTGTTCAATGCCAAGGTTTCTACTTCTTCTGTTCTAAAACTCTTTTTAAGGTCTGTAATGGTGATCATTTTCCTTTGTTTTTGATTGTTATAATGACATCGAGAATTCTCAGATGTGACAGTTTTGTTTATTTAATACTATTCTTTCGTCCTTTTCACCCTTCGGCTACGCTCAGAGTTCGAAACTGAACTTTATAGGTAGCTGAGCGGAGCCGAAGCTATTTCAACACTATTCTTTCGGCTTCCCCAAAATTATCATAGTTACTGGTTATTACTTTTTCACCAGGTTCCAAGCCTTCCAATACTTCATAGTATCTTGAATTTTGTTTCCCTATTCTAATGTTTCTTTTAATAGCTTCACCTCCATCAGCATTTACAACAAATATCCATTGCCCACCGGTACTTTGAAAAAAGCTTCCTTTTGGTAATAAAAGCGCATCGTTAGACTCGCCCAATTGTAATTTAATATTGTAGCTCTGTCCTGAACGAATGGTCTCTGGCTTATTATCTGTAAATACTAAATCTACTTTAAACCTACCGTTTCTAACTTCTGGATATACTTTTCTTAATCGTAATGAAAATTCGGTACCGTTACGCTCTAAAACCGCTACTAAATCTCTTTTAACCCTATCAATATAATGTTCATCTATTTCAGCTTCGATCTTATAATCTGTCAACACATTTACCTGACCAATACGTTGCCCTTGCGATATGCTTTGCCCAATTTCCGCATCTAAAAATCCTAACTGACCATCTGCAGGCGCTCGTACATTTAGGTGGTCTAGTCTTTGGTACACCATGCCCAATGTTTTTTGCATACGTGCCAAATCAGTATCAAGCCCTCTTAATGAAGTTTCTCTTAACTCATCATCTTGTTCTGTCTGTAACTTCACAATTTCGTGTTGCTTTTGAGATAATTCATAGTTCTCTTTTGATAATTGATATGCCTCTCTAGATATCAATTCCTCATCGAACAAAGCTTTGTTCTGCTCGTAGTTTCTTTTTAATCGTTGTAAATCTGTGCTTACGGTAGCCAACGATCTTCTGCCTTCTACCTGTCTTGAATCAAAACTTAATTTGGTAGAACGCAAGTCGTTCTGCTTTAAAGCCAAGTTACTTTCGCTAGCTAAAATTTGTTCGTACAAATTCATATTTTCAAGCTTCAAAATAATGTCGCCTTTCTTTACCATGGTACCTTCTTCAATCAACTTTTCACTTACACGACCACCTTCATAGGCATCCATATAAATGGTAGCTATTGGTGCTACATTTCCGTTTATGGTAATGTAATCATCAAATTTACCTGCAGTAACCTCCGCGACCGAAAGCTTGTCTTTTTCTGTTCTAAAAGTTGATACTGAATTGGCAAACAATAGTTGATACCCAACAAATAACAGTAATACACCCAATGCGATGTAGCCGAAGTGTTTTGGCTTCAATCCTTTTTTCTTTTCTAATTTTATATCCATCGTAATCGTTTATTCTTTGTTCTTTAATCGTTAATCTCAGAGCTCCATTTCTAATTGATATCGAAAACTGGCAAGCCTCTGTAAAAATCTAATGTACTCTTGTTTATTTCTGATCGCAGTTTTACCTGTAAGTTTTCATTTTGTGCACTGGCATATAAATTCTTGGCAGTAAAAAGTTCCAAGGCATTTATTAATCCTTTTTCATATCGTTTTTGTGCAATGGTGAAAGCCAAGTTCTGAGCTTCCATTTTTTGATTGCTCTGTACCAGTTCTACCAACAATGAGTTATACTCTTGCACCAACTGTTGAATGGTCTGAAACAATTCTTGCTCTTGAGTCTTTAAATTATTTTCTGCTCGTAGCTTTTCAATTTTAGATTGCTTTATACGTGATCTTGCAGACCAGCCATTACTAATAGGTACATTTAAATTTAATCCTAAATATTGTGATGTGTTATCTCTAAACTGTTGTCTAAATGGTAACGTATTGCCTAAAGTATCTCTCGTAGTTTCAAAATAACCTGTACCAATGCCAGCAAAGAAAGATAGGGACGGGTATAACCTTCCTCTAGAAATTGCCACTTGTTTTTTAGCTGCCTTGGTTCTAAATTCTTGCGCCTTTATTAGTGGTAAAAATTCCCGGGCTTCAGTATAAACAGAATCAGATTTTATTTCTTGGCTATTAAATTCCGATACTATTTCTTCTAAGTCTTTATGAATAGTTATGTCTGAGGTATTCTCCAAATTCATTTCCTGAATCAAAGTCAACTTTGCCGAAGCCAATTGATTGTTACTTTGTGTTACGTTCAACTTATCAGTTAACAGTAATGATTCTGCCTCATATAGATCTGCACCAGCTTTCAACCCTAATTCTACCTGTTTTGCTACCAAATTGTAATTAGATTGTGATACTGTTAGTTGTTCTTTAGAGATTTCTACCAATCCTTCAAAAAACTGAATATCGTAAAAGGCTTGCATCACTCTAAACGCTAACAAATATTTTTGCTGCAATACTTCTTCCTGTGTTGCTTTGTACAACAACTTAGAAGCTTTAATTGCATTGATTTTCTGAAATCCCTGAAATAAATCAATGGAAGACTCCAAAGAATAATTGTTAGAATAGAAATCTTGATTTACGAATGTTCCGGTATTTGGATCTTCTGCTCTACCATAATTAATAAGGTAGCTTGAAGAAGCATTTACCGATGGTAATAAATTACGAACCGATTGTCTGTACGTTTCTCTATTAGCTTGGTCGGTATATTTAAAATCGTTTAACTGCAAATTATGTTCTAATGCAAAAGCAACGCATTCATCTAAAGTCCAACTATCTTGAGCCATTATAGAACTCCAAATAGAGAGTAGTAAAAGTGTCGTTATTTTAAATTTTCTGTTCATTTCTTAATTGGTATGCCATTCTTTATACTATATGCGTGCCACAAATTTAATTTATTGATTTACAGTTTATTACATCCATTTAAAAGAATAGAATATTTTTTTAGTGTAAAAATGTTGTACAGATAATGTCAAATATTTTTACACTACTATGAAAATACAAATTGCTATGTGTAGATTTAAATGAGTTAATAGATTGTTACCATGATAGATGCTAAAATACTTGTTGTAGATGATACCAAAAGTGTATTGAGCGCTTTAGAGATATTGTTGCAGTTTGAATATAAAAGTGTTCAAACCATTTCTAACCCGAACCTGCTTACGTCTTTCCCTAACCTAAAAGAGATCGACATTATATTATTGGACATGAATTTCTCTGCCGGAGTGAATACCGGCAACGAGGGTTTGTATTGGCTACGAGAAATTAAGAAAAAAGCATCGCATATATCCGTTATCATGATGACCGCCTACGGTGCCGTTGAGCTAGCCGTTGAAGCTATAAAGGAAGGTGCTACAGATTTTGTTCTGAAACCCTGGAACAACGAGCGATTGTTAACTACGGTAAAATCAGCATACGAGCTTAGAAAATCGCAGAAAGAGGTACAGCACTTAAAACAGAAAGAAAGCAACCTTAAGCAGGTCATCAATCAGAATTCAAATTACATTATAGGAAATTCTAAAGCACTGAACAGCGTTTTAAATCTGGTACAAAAAGTAGCTAAAACCGATGTTAATATTTTGGTTACCGGCGAAAATGGTACCGGTAAAGAACTCATTGCGCGTGAGCTTCATAAATCATCCGCTAGAAATAATGAGGTATTTATTTCGGTAGATATGGGATCTATCTCTGAGAATTTATTTGAAAGTGAACTTTTTGGACACGTAAAAGGTTCCTTTACAGACGCCAAAGATGATAGAGCGGGTAAATTTGAAGCTGCGAACGGAGGAACGCTATTCTTAGATGAAATAGGAAATCTCTCGCTACAGATGCAGGCAAAATTACTTTCTGTCATTCAAAACAGAGTGGTGGTTCGTGTGGGATCTAACAAACCTATTGCCGTTGATATTAGATTGGTATGTGCCACCAATTGCAATCTAGAACAAATGGTGGCCGACGGACTATTTCGTGAAGATTTATTGTATAGAATCAACACCATCCAAGTACAGGTTCCTGCACTACGCGACCGTGATAATGACGTTTTGATCTTATCTGATTTCTTCTTGAAAAAATTCGCTAATAAATATGGTAAGCCAAGTTTAAAAATAAACCAGACCGCACAAGATAAATTAATGAACTACCCTTGGCCAGGAAATGTTAGAGAACTTCTGCATACCATGGAACGTGCCGTGATACTTTCTGAAGGAAATGTTTTAAAACCTGCCGATTTTCTTTTAGATACCAAAACATCTGTTAGTATAGAAGGTGGACCAAAAACATTGGAAGAAATGGAATTGGTTATGATTACCAAAGCACTACACGACCATGATGGTAATTATAGTGCGGCAGCAGATCAGCTTGGTATCTCTAGACAGACTTTATACAACAAACTTAAAAAATCTAGCAAGTAATGGTCAGCAAAAGTATTTATTACCAACTGGTTTTTAGGATAGTTTTAATTGCTATATGTGCCCTACTTACCGCTTTTTTATTTGCTAAAGAGCACTATCTACTTGGTGGAATTTTAGCTCTAGTTTTTATAGGACAGACATACGGACTTATACATTACGTAAACCAGACCAATAGAAAAATTGCGTACTTCTTTGATGCCATTAAAAATGAAGATTTCACTTTGCGTTTTCCAGAAAAACTGAGTGTAAAATCTATTGAGGAACTAAACCAAAGCTTGAATATGTTGAATACCATGATTCAAGATATTCATTTTAAAAAACAGGCACAAGAACAGTACTATCAAGAAATTTTACGCCAAGCAGATATTGGCATATTCACCGTAAATGACAAGGGGCACATTTTATATGCCAACCCTACGGTACAAGATTTACTTAATTACAGACCGTTAAATCATGTAAAGCAATTGAAACAAATAGACCCCAAACTTTATGGTTTATTTGAGTCTCTTGAACCTTTTCCAAGCACCATTTACTCTTTAGGCAATGAACGCGGCAAAAAAGAACTCACCCTAAAATGTACGCCTATTTCTATTGAGGGAAAACAACTGTTATTGGTTGTAATTCATGATATACAAAAAGAATTAGATGATAGAGAAACCGATTCTTGGGCAAAGTTGATTAGAGTACTTACCCACGAAATCATGAATACCATTACACCAATTACTTCAATATCTGAATCTATTTTAAAATACTTTAAAAAAGGAGACGAACTTTCTACTCCAGAAGAGTTTGGTGAACTGCAGATTAAAAATTCTGCCAAAGGTTTAGAAGTTATAAAAGAGCAAGGAAATGATTTAATGAGTTTTGTACAATCATATAGAACCTTTTTAAGTGTACCAGAGCCAGACAGGGAATTAATTCCTGCAACCAAAATTTTAGAAAGAGTACGTCTGTTATTACAAGAATACACCAATGGTCACAATATCACTTTAGAAGTAGCATCTGAGCCCGAGAATCTGGAGCTTTATATTGATGAAAAACAACTTACACAAATACTTTTAAACCTTGGTAAAAATGCCCAACAGGCGTTAGAGGGGCACGATGAGGGTAGTATTGTCATAAAAGCAGGTATAGGTAACCAAGGAAAAAAGTTTATTACGGTGACCGATAACGGACCGGGAATTTCTCCTGAAATGCTAGATGAAGTTTTTGTGCCATTTTTCACCACTAAAAGCACTGGTACTGGTATTGGGCTTAGTTTAAGCAAGCAAATTATGAGAATGCATGGTGGATCTATTCGTGTAACATCAAACGAAAAAACTACATTTACACTTACTTTTCAGTAGTACTATAATTCTACTTTAAGTTCTGTATAAGGATCCCAAAAGTATTTTTCAAAATCTACAATTTGAAGTTCTTTTATGATTACCCCCTCGGCCTCTAATAATTGTTGCATTAGGTTTGTACCGTCAAAATGATGTTTACCGGTTAATAATCCGGCTTTATTGACAACCCTGTGCGCCGGAATATCATCCATATTATGTGATGCGTTCATTGCCCAGCCAACCATTCTTGCACTACGTGCCGCACCTAAATATTTGGCAATTGCCCCGTAAGAAGTTACGCGCCCTTCAGGAATTAACCGTGCTACCTGATATACTCTTTCAAAGAAATTTTCATTTTCAGGCTTCATTTTAATCCTTGGTTTAATTGTACAATCTAAAAGCGGTAATTACGAACAACAACATCATCAATCCACTTAAAATAAAGTTACTGTTCTTGGAAAAAGATGTTGTTTTGTGTTCCCATTTATTAAAATAAATAACATAAAGATACATGGCTAGAAAAGTACCACTGCCGGCTGCAAGTATAAATAACACCTCATCTATAATTCTATAGCTCATAATGCCCTGAGAATGGAAAACAGTGTTTAAACCACTATAGTATGGAATTGCTAATAAATTGATTAGCGCCAGAAAAATACCTTTAGAAAAACTATTTCGTTTTTTAGTCTCTACAAGCACCAATGGCTTGTTCTCTTGTTTTTTGCCTTTAAAAAAAAATACGATTGCCAAAACAAAAAAAATGACCAATGCCAATTGCAACAGTATTTCAACTACATGCTGGTTTCTTGAAATTAATTTTGCAATGCGTACAGCAATGTAGGTTTGCAACATAACTGCTAGTGCAACACCTAAAGCAAAGATCAAACCGTTTGTTTTACCTTTTTCAACACTGGTTTTCGCAGCATTTAAATTAAGGAGTCCTGGCGGTAAGGATGCTAAAAAAGCGGCACCAAAGGTAAATACAAATAAGATTGGCAGTTGTTGCATTGAATCAGTTTACCTTGAACCTAATAAAAGTAATAGGTTTTCCCTTTTCAAGATACTGATTTTCATAGAAAGTCTGTATTTCCAAAACCTCTTCTGGACTACCTTCATTTTTGTACACATCATGATTTGCATACAGTACTTCTAAACCAAGACCGTGTAACAAGCCCAAGGTATACCCGTGCATAAACTCGCTATCTGTTTTTAGATTTACGGTACCATCAGGTTTTAGCACCTGTTTGTAGCGTTCTAAAAATACAGCGTTCGTCATACGGTGTTTGGTGCGTTTATATTTTATCTGTGGATCAGGAAACGTAATCCAAATATCTGAAACTTCTTCTTTTCCAAAAAGATGATCTACCAATTCTATTTGTGTTCGTATAAAACAAACATTTAGCAATTTTTCTTCAATGGCTTCTTTTGCCCCTTTCCAAAAACGGGCTCCTTTGATATCTATACCAATAAAATTCTTATTCGGAAATTTCTTTGCCAATCCAACGGTATATTCTCCTTTACCACAACCTAATTCTAAGACAATAGGATTATCGTTTTTAAAGTGTGTATTCCATTTTCCTTTCAACGGAAAACCGCCTACAACTTCTTCTCTTGTTGGTTGAATTACGTTTGAAAACGTCTCGTTTTCCTGAAATCTTTTTAATTTATTCTTACTTCCCACAATTATCTCATCTAAACTGCGGCAAATCTAAGAAAAAAGACAGGGTTAGCGATTATTGTACTTCCTCTATTTGAACGATACTTTTCTCTAACGTAAAAGAAAACTCGGATCCTACCTCTACTGCACTTTCTACATAAATTTTTTCTCCATGTGCTTCTATCACGTGTTTTACTATTGCAAGACCTAAACCAGAACCACCCTCACGGCGGCTACCACTTTGATCTACCCTGTAAAAACGCTCAAAAAGTCTAGGAATGTGCACGGCAGGTATACCCTCGCCGTTATCGGTGACCCTGACAATGACCTTGTTTTTCACCAAATCTTCTACACTTACTTCTGTGGTACCGTTGTCATTTCCGTATTTGATGGAATTGACCAACAAATTGGTCAGCACTTGCTGAATCTTTTCTTTATCGGCATAAACGAATATGGGATCCACATATTCCATATCAAAAGTTAGCGTTATGTTCTTCTTTGCCGCTTTCATCTCCAAAAGGTCAAATACACTTTGGATCAAGTCAATAACATCAAAAGAGTACTTTTCAAGGTTGAGATCGCCAACTTCCAGTTTTGTGATCAAGTCTAAATCTTTTACAATATAGATTAATCGATCTACCGCTTTGTTGGCGCGAGTAAGGTATTTTTTACGAATATTCTTATCCTCCATTGCACCATCTAACAAAGTTTCTATATAACCCTGTACGGTAAATAATGGTGTCTTTAATTCATGAGAAACATTACCTAAAAAATCTTTACGGTACTCTTCACGAATTTTTAAGGTGTCGATTTCTATTTTCTTATCCTTCGCAAATTTTTCTATCTCTTGCGTTAAGGTCCTCATATCTGTAGTAACAGGATAAGAGGGTATTGTGCTAGATTCTAACAATTCTACATCATCGTAGATTTTCTTAATTCGCTTGTAAATAAATTTTTCTATTCTTAATTGTAAGGTGATAAAAGAAATGATAAAAAAGAATAACGCTGCAAATAACAGAATACCCCAATTTATGGTACTAAATCGCCATTGTAACAACGCTAGCACAGAAATGCCGATGATTACAATATATAGCGATGAGCGAAATGCAAAACGATATGACTTTCTTGAATGTACTTTAGCTGCCATTTAGAGAACAAACTTATATCCTACTCCCTTTACGGTTTTAAAATGGTCTTCACCTATTTTTTCACGAAGCTTTCTAATATGTACGTCTATGGTACGACCACCAACAACCACTTCATTACCCCAAACCTTATCAAGAATCACTTCTCTTTTAAAAACTTTGCTAGGCTTAGAAGTCAATAGCGCCAAAAGTTCAAATTCTTTTCTTGGCAGAATAATTTCTTTCCCCTTTTTGATGATTTTATACTCTTCTCTATTAATAACGATATCTCCTACCTTGGTAATATCTTCTTGAGCATTCTCATCATTTTTAACACGTCTTAAAAGTGCATTTACCTTACTTACCAAAACTTTTGGCTTAATAGGCTTTGTGATATAGTCATCTGCACCCGCATCAAAACCGGCTACCTGGGAATAATCTTCACCTCTTGCCGTTAAAAAAGTAATTACGGTATTCTCCATACCTGGAGTTCTTCTAAGAATTTCACATGCCTCAATACCATCCATCTCAGGCATCATTACATCTAATATAATAAGATGTGGCATTTTCTTTTTTGCCTTAGCGACACCATCGGCACCATTTTTGGCAGTATATACATCATACCCTTCGGCAGATAAATTATAGGCCACTATCTCTAAAATATCTGGTTCATCATCTACTAAGAGTATCTTAATGTCCTTCTTTTTCATGGTTTTCAAATTAGATTGATTCGCTCAAAAGTAAAGATAATACTATTACTGAAACGTCACTTAACATTGATTTAATGTAGTAACGTTTACATAACATTAACAAAATAAATGTTTAACATGGATCTAACCCGAACATTACAACCTCTCTCTTTCTTTGCCGCTGATTAAAGAATCGATATATCTAATGAACAAATTACTATTTTTTACATTCCTTTTTATCGCTATTATTTCTAGTGCTCAAGACACAGGAAGCATTGTTGGAACACTTACAGACAAAGAATTAAACAACGAACCATTACCATTTGCAAACGTATTATTAAAAGGTACAACAAAGGGTACCACTTCTGATTTTGACGGGTTATACGAGATATCAGGTATTGAGCCTGGTACATATACAGTAACCTTTAGTTACTTAGGATACGAAACAGTTGAAATACCAAATGTAGAGATTACAGCAGGCAAGGTTACCACTATAGATGTTCCTTTAAGTGCATCACAAGGTGTATCACTTGATGAAGTAACTGTAACTACTGTTGCTCGTAAAGATTCTGAAACGGCATTATTGCTAGACCAGAAGAGAGCTATTGAAATAAAAGAGAGTATAGGTGCCGTAGAACTTGCTAAAATTGGTGTATCTGATGCTGCAACTGCAACCACAAAAATATCTGGTGTAACAAGTAGTGAAGCTTCTGGAGATGTTTTCGTTAGAGGATTGGGAGATAGATATTTATCTTCTACATTAAACGGTTTACCTGTACCATCTGATGATATCAACAAGAAGAACATAAACCTTTCTTTGTTCCCAACACGTGTTCTACAAAATGTTAGTATCAGCAAAACTTACGGAGTTGAAGGGTCCGCCGATCAAGCTTCTGGTAATGTAAACATTACTTCTAGAGAATTATCAGGTTCTAGTGAACTTGCTATTGGAGTTTCTGGCGGTGTAAATTCTAATGTAGCCAAAAGCGGAGTATATGATAACTTTAGAATATCACAGAATTCTAAGAATACTACATTTGGGTTCTACGATCAAAGTCTTTCTACGCAACAATTAATCACCAACCAAGGGTGGAATACTTTAAGACAGGAAAATCCTATGGATTATTCAATGTCTATAGCTGCAGGTAAGAAAATTGCCGATAAACTTGCTGTTTTCTTCACTGCATCACATTCAAGATCTTTTGAACATAGAGAAGGTATATTTAGACAATACCGTTCTAACTTCATCGATGACACCATTACCGATGCAACAACATATCAAAAGAAAATAGTTAACACGGCATTATTAGATATTACGTACTTAGCGAACTCTAAACATAAAATAAAATCTAGCACTTTTTTCGTAAACAAACTAGATGAAAATGTGTTTGAAGGTGGACGTAATGGCGAGGCTACTATTTTTGAAGAAACAAGCCCAAGCGAAGGTCTGTTCCAATTCATTAGAGATCAAAACACAAAACAAACTAGGCTATTAGTTACTCAATTAATAGGTAGACACCAAATTGGTGAGAAAAATACATTACAATGGGCAGCTGGCTACAACATATTAAATGCCAATGAGCCAAATAGAATTAGAAACGAAGTAAACTTTGACCCAGACGGTACTCTCGTACAACTTGGTAGAAATGGTGGTTTTCAACAACGTAAATCTAGCCAAGAAATAGATGACACTGAATTCAGCGCCTATTTGAAAGACGAGCTAAAAATCATTGATGAAGAGACTAAAAACTTCAAATTAAACTTTGGTGTTTCTTACAGAAATAAAGAGCGTGATTTTAGTTCTGAATTTGTTGGTGTAGAAGAAGTAAGTACTAACGCCGTAAACCCAACATCTATAGATGATCTTGGTGCTATTTTTCGTCAGTCTTATTTTGATGCGGGACTTTTAGAAATTAATCTTTTAGGTTCAAATGCAAATGGAGAAAGAAAAGATATTTATTTAGGTACATTAGATTCTAAAGCTGCATTCTTTTCTTTTAATGTAGGACTCGAAAAATGGAACTTTGATGCAGGTCTTAGGTTTCAAAGAGATGAAATCGAAGTTGCCTATGACATAGGTAACCTTTCACCTAGAACAGGAGAAAGCAATCAGGATTACAGTAATTTTTATCCAAGCCTAAATATTAAATATACCATCAACGAATTACATGCATTACGTTTGGCGGTTAGTCGTACGATTACATTACCAGAATTTAAGGAAATTGCACCTTTCAGTTATGTATCTCCAACAGGACAAATAAGTCGTGGTAACCCAGATTTGATCGCATCAAAAGATATTAATATGGACTTAAAGTGGGAGTATTTTCCATCTGCAGGTCAATTAGTTTCTGTCGCTGCTTTCTACAAAGATATATCTGACCCGATCAACAGAGTTAGAGAAAGAGGTTCTGCAGGAATATTCTCTTACTTCAATTCAGGCGAAAAAGCAGAAATTTTCGGTCTTGAAGCAGAAACTAAAATAGATTTAGTTACACCTGCATACGACGACGACAATGGTTCTGAATCTGGTTACAATTTAAATATGGTATTAAATGTAACCCGTATGTGGCACCAACAAGACTTAAAAGAAATCTATAATGAAAACGGCAACTTACTTCGAAGTTTTCAATATAAAGGAATTACCGAAACCGATCTACAAGGTGCCTCTGATTGGATTTTCAATACTAGTTTAAATTTTGACTCTGCCGGCGACAATCCTTTTGCCGCATCTTTAAATGCTAATTACGCATCTGACAAAATCTACTCTTTAGGTGTACCAACAGACCAGACCAATAGAGATATATTTTATGACGATGCTATCATTGAAAACGGCTTCGTTGTTTTAAATGCCCAAATAAGTAAAGAATTTGGCGAGCATATTAAAGTAAGTCTTACAGGAAAGAATTTATTAAATCCAGAAATAAAACAAACTCAGTTAATTAGAAACCCCGTAACAGAAATAGAAACTGAACAAACCGTAAGCTCATATTCTACAGGTATGGGAATAAGCTTAGGGCTTAATTACAAATTTTAATAGGAACACTCAATAATCACTAATCTTTAATTTTAATCTTTTAAAATGTTTATTATGAAATTGAAAACAAGAAATTTTGTAAAAGTTTTTGCCTTAGCAGCGGCTATTACCTTTGCCAGCTGTAGTAGTGATGATAATGATCCAGATGATGGACCTGATGCGGTAGCACCAACCTGTACCGATGGTATAAAAAATGGTGATGAAACAGGTGTTGATTGCGGCGGTTCTTGTACTGCATGCGATGCAACAAACCCTGAAGAAAGTACAACTTTAACTGGAGCATTAACTGAAGAAAGAACACTTGATGCTTCCCAAACATATACATTAGAAAAGAATTTTAGTATTGAGGCCGGTGCAAAATTGATTATCCCAGCTGGTACTGTTATTAATGCTACAGTAGAATCTGGAGATGAAACCGAAACTTATATCGTTGTTCAAAGAGGTGGTGAAATAGACATTCAAGGTACAGCTGCCGCACCAGTAATCATGCAATCTACAGGTGGCCAAGCTGGTCAATGGGGTGGTTTGGTCTTATTAGGTGACGCCACTACTACAGAAGGCGTTGATGCTACTGCAGAAGTTGGTAACTTCAAGTATGGCGGTTCTAATGATGCTGACAATTCTGGTTCTATTAGCTACTTGATAATAAAGCATGCCGGTGCACAAATCAATGCTGAATCTCAGTACAACGGACTTACACTATACGCAGTAGGTTCAGAAACCAGTATTGATAACGTTGCTATGATTGATGGTGATGATGACGGCGTTGAGTTTTTTGGCGGAACAGTATCTGCTACCAACTTATATTTCGAAAATAACCAAGATGATTCTATCGATTGGACAGAAGGTTGGAACGGTACCGTTACCAATGCATATGTTCTTCACACAAAAGAAGGTTTTTCAACTGCGGTTGAAGCTGATAAGGCAAACGGAAACCCTAGTTTAATAAACTTTACTGCTGTTTCAACAGTAGGTGGTACGGCTTTACAGTTCAAAGCTACTTCTGGAGCTACTATTACAGGTCTTTCCTTAAGTGGTTACGAAACTTCAATTGACATGAAAGACGATGGCCCATTGGCTAACGTTATTATTGAAGGTGAAGCTGGTAATCCAGATAATAGCTACAATGCAAATGCATCTGTAGATGTTGCAATTTTTGATTGGGTAAATACTGATGCAGCTGTAGGTAGCAGCATATTAACCGGTAATTTAACTAGCGATCTTACATTAGATGCAAGTATCAACTATTTGCTTTCAAAAAACTATAGTGTTGAAGACGGTGCCACCCTTACCATTCCTGCAGGAACTACCATTAGCGCTCAAGTTGAATCTGGTGATGAAACTGAAACTTATATCGTTGTTCAGCGAGGAGGTAAAATTGTTGTAGAAGGTACTGAAGCTAACCCTGTGGTAATGACTTCTACTAATAACAACCCTGGAGATTGGGGTGGTTTAGTTGTTTTAGGAGATGCTACTACTACCGAAGGTCTAGACGCTACTGCTGAAGTAGGCGATTTCAAATATGGAGGAACAAATGATACCGATAACTCTGGATCTATTAGCTTCTTGATCATTAAAAATGCAGGTGCTCAAATCAATGCGGAATCTCAATACAATGGCCTTACGCTTTATGCTGTAGGTTCTGGAACATCTATTGATAATGTTGCTATGATTGATGGTGAAGATGATGGTGTTGAATTCTTTGGCGGAACTGTATCTGCGTCTAACCTTTATTTCGAAAACAATCAAGATGACTCTATCGACTGGACAGAAGGTTGGAACGGAACAGTAACTACTGCTTACGTACTACATAGTGTTGAAGGTTTTTCAACTGCAGTTGAAGCTGACAAAGCAAACGGTAACCCTAAATTAATTGACTTTACCGCTGTATCTACTGTTGGTGGTACTGCTTTACAATTTAAAGCCACTTCTGGTGCTACGTTAACAAATGTAAGCTTAGTTGGTTATGCAACAAATGTAGACATGAAAGACAATGGTCCTTTAGAAAATGTAATTGTTGATGAAACAGCTCTTACAACAACCGAAGATGATGTTTTCAACGGAACTGCTGTTGATGTTGCAATTTTTGCTTGGGCAACTGGCAACTAATAAACAGTTTCATATTTTAGATAAAAAGCCCGCAAATTGCGGGCTTTTTTGATTAAAATCATTTCATAATTTAGGACTACACTTCTACATAAAGCGCAACAAAACTGGTAGTTCAGGCTAGAAATAGTGCATTTCATCGATCTTTATGCATTTCATCGATCTTTTCACAATATCTCGTCTTACAAAAACATAAGGGAGTGTTAAATTCCTATATTTGTGGCATAGCATTTGTAACCAGCTATATATGAAGCACCTTTACCTAATCCTCTTCTTTTTTGTAATTTCCTTAAGCTATGGGCAAAGTGCTCAAAGTAATGGAGACATTGATGGTTTTAGTATGTATCCAAATCCGGTTACTTCAGGTAAAGTTTATATTTCTACCAACCTTAACGCCCCAAAGGAAATCTTTATATATGATGTTTTTGGAACATTGCTATTAAAGACTACAATCTTAGGCAAAGAATTAAATCTTTCTGATTTAGATGCTGGCGTTTACGTTTTACGTGTTCTTGAAAAAAACAAGATGTGTACACGTAAATTGATTGTAAAGTAGACACACAATCCTTATTTACTTCTAATTATTCAAATAACCTTGATCGGTTAACTACATGTTTTTACGACGAAATACTTCGCGTATTTCATTGACCTACATAATTTTAAGTTTCACAACATTTTCAGTGTTCAGCTTACACTTATATCTACCTTTATGGTGTTGATCCCAAATCAATAACCAAATGAAGAAAATCTACTTAATGCTATTTATGGTAGTGTCCGCCGGTCTATACGCCCAAGACACCATAGATATCAACAACCTACGTAACGATGAAATTAGCGGATTTAAATTATATCCAAATCCTGCAAGTGCAGATGTTGTTTATGTAACCACACAAAAGAATCATAACAAAGAAGTTAGGGTGTATGATGTTTTTGGAGAACTGGTTTTGACCGAGAAACTGTCTTCAAAGGCAATGAATATCTCAAGACTATCTCCCGGAGTATACGTGGTTCAAGTAACCGAAAATGAAAAATCTATTACCCGTAAGTTAGTGGTTAAATAAAATACCTACATATTCTCCTCTCAAAACCATTAAAATAATTTGGTTCAGTACCTTTGCCATAATTGGTTAAGTACATGGAGCAAAATGCTATTTTTAATATACAAACAGAAGAGGATTTTCTAACCCAAGCATTGCGTATATTTAAATTTCAATACGATAATAACCAGGTATACCAATCTTTCTGCTCTTATTTTAATACTGACCCAAATACCGTTCATACCTTAGAACAAATTCCTTTTTTACCTATTGAATTCTTTAAATCTAAAGATGTTCTTAGTACTATAGCTACACCCCAGATAACATTTACCAGTAGTGGAACCACAGGTAGTGAAACCAGCAAACATTTTGTTACCGATCTAAGCCTTTATGAACAGAGTTATTTGACTGCTTTTAAACACTTTTACGGTGATATTAAGGATTATTGTGTATTAGCACTTTTACCTTCTTATTTAGAACGCACAGGGTCTTCTTTGATTTATATGGCAGATGATTTAATTAAAAAATCTAATCACCCAGAAAGTGGTTTCTTTTTAAATGAATATGAACAATTGCACCAACTACTTCTTAAACTTCAAAGAACAAATACCAAAATATTAATCATTGGCGTTTCTTTTGCCTTATTAGAGTTTACCGAAAAATACAACATGTCTTTACCTAACGCTATTGTTATGGAAACTGGCGGTATGAAAGGAAGAAGAAAAGAAATTGTACGTCAAGAATTACATGAGCTATTATCAAAAGGGTTTGGTGTACAAAAAATACATTCAGAATACGGAATGACAGAGCTACTTTCTCAAGCTTATTCTAAAGGCAACGGAGTTTTTGACTGCCCTACTTGGATGAAGATTCTAGTACGCGACACAGAAGATCCTTTAAGCTATTTAAACAATGGTAAATCTGGCGGAATCAATGTTATAGATTTGGCAAACATAAATTCCTGTTCTTTCATCGCCACTCAAGATTTAGGAAAAATTAACCAAGATGGCACTTTTGAAATTATAGGCAGATTCGATAATTCTGATATTAGAGGGTGTAATTTAATGGTGCTTTAATTCTTGGTAAGTTGATAATCCAATCCAGGACCATCGCAAGCTATCCATAGACTTGACATCACTGTAGAACTTCTGTAGATTAAAAGCTCTTTACTATCACCTGTACAGTTGCCCGCTAATTCATTTTCGGTTTCAAAAGTAAGTTCTAAATAGTGATTGAGGTCATTATCATATTCTACGACCTCAAAAGTACCGGTAGCCTCAGTAACTTCTTCGTCAACAGTTCTAGATTTTACAAAAGTACCTTCTGGAGAGAAGATATAATATTCTTGCCACTCCATATCTAAACCCGTAGTTTCTGAATTCTGAAAATTGCCAGACATTTGAGTTAGTTCCCATTTTTGTTCGGAGAACACGAATTGAGTAGACTCTAATCCGTAATCATCATCATTTGCACAAGAAGCAAGAAACACCAAAAATAGGAACAACGCAGAATATCTTTTCATAGAACCAAGTCTTTTAACTAGTTACAAGATACCCAACCACTAAAATAGTTGCGTTAAGTCAATATTAAATTATAATCCTAAGATTTTAGCATCTACAAAAAAGGTAGAATTTACTTCCAACTCATGATCCGTACTCATTAACTCATCGGTAACAGTATTCAATCTTAAGCTAAATTCATCTTTTTTAATGTACTCTTTTAAATCAGTATCAGAGGTATCTAAAGTAATTACATTACCTGCATCTTCAGGGACTTCTTCTAAGTATGCAATTTTAATTTCTTCTAAATCATCGGCAGAAATATATACTTCTATCGAATTCAAAAAACTAAAATCAGCACCATCTGGTGAGATAATGACCATTTCCAATTCAGTCAATTTAATCTCTTCAATAAGATCTTTTCTGGTATCGTTGACTTCAAAAGTAGACTCTGAATTTGTCTCTACTTCAGGAGTAAAAACATCAAAAGGCAAATCAATCCCTGCAGAAGAAGGTATGGTAGCGCGTTGGCTATATTCCATATCAAATTTTGTCAACTCATCAAGCTTATCACAAGCTGTAAACAATGCAAAAAAACAAGCAATGGCGATATACTTTTTAAACATAATTAGGGTTTTAAATTAGCAAACGCCTTTCTGCAAGAAATATTTTTAAAATTAATCGAAATTTATTCTATCTATTAAATACGAAAGTAACCTCATCATCAGCAATATCAGGGTTGTCTTCATACGTAAGTGTCAATTGATCACCTCTTGTCTCGAAAAAAAATACAGCACCATCAGAAAAATTAATCCTATTGACTTGACCACCATAAAAATGTTCTCCATTTTCTCTAAAAAAAACATATTCGCTTTTATTGGAAACTGTGACCATACTCTTGCTTGAATCAAAATTAATTGTAGTCAAAGAAAAATCTACATCTTCCTCAAAACTACAATAACAAGCAACGTTAGAGAGTGTCCAGTCGCCTTCTAAAGCAAGATCCTCTATTACGCGGTCGTCATCACTACAAGAAATAAATAACAAAAATAGTATTGCTACAAATTGAAACTTCATAAAATAAACCTGTTTTAAATACAATCTAACTAGTTAAATACCAATACAAAATAGTTTTTCTTACCTCTTTGTAATAAGACAAATTTATCATTGATCAAATCATCTGCAGTAATTAAAAAGTCCTCTTTAACTTTCCCTTTATTTACTGAAATGGAGTTCTGCTTTAACTCTCTTCTTGCCTCTCCGTTAGAGCCTAAAAAGTTAGTTTTAGCAGCTAATGCACCAATCATATCAAGACCATCTGTTAATTCAGATTTTGAAAGTTCTGCTTGTGGTACGCCATCAAAAATTTCTAAAAAGGTTTTTTCATTCAACCCTTTTAAATCTGAAGCCGTAGATTTTCCGAATAAAATTTGACTGGCTTTTACCGCATTGTCCAAATCTTCTTGTGAATGCACCATTACCGTAATCTCGTCTGCCAATCTCTTCTGTAGCAACCTTAAATGTGGAGCTTCTTTATGCTCTTTTATTAAATCTTCAATTTCTTGTTGACCTAAAAATGTAAATATCTTTATGTATTTATCTGCATCTTCATCTGACGTATTCAACCAATATTGGTAGAACTTATAAGGTGATGTTCTTTCTGCATCTAACCAAACATTACCACCTTCGGTCTTACCAAATTTAGTACCATCTGCTTTTGTAATTAACGGACACGTTAATGCATACCCTTTACCACCGGCAATTCTTCTGATCAATTCAGTTCCTGTAGTAATATTACCCCACTGATCACTACCGCCCATTTGAAGGCTACAGTTGTTCTCACGGTATAAGTGAAGAAAATCATAACCTTGTACCAATTGATAGGTGAATTCGGTAAATGACATACCTTCTTTAGCTTCAGATGAAAGACGTTTTTTTACCGAGTCTTTCGACATCATGTAGTTCACTGTAATATGCTTACCTACATCTCTAATAAATTCCAAGAAAGAGAAATTCTTCATCCAGTCATAATTATTGACCAAAACCGCCGCATTCTCTTCATTTCCAGAAAAATCTAAAAATCGAGATAACTGCTCTTTTAGGGCATTTTGATTATGACGAAGCGTTTTTTCATCAAGTAAGTTACGCTCTGCAGATTTACCAGATGGATCACCGATCATACCTGTAGCACCACCTATTAAAGCATATGGTTTGTGCCCTGCCAATTGAAAATGACGAAGCATCATTACCCCTACCAAATGACCTATATGTAAAGAATCTGCAGTTGGATCAATACCTACATAAGCAGACTGCATACCTTCTAATAAATGTTCTTCTGTACCTGGCATTGCATCGTGCAACATTCCTCGCCATTGTAACTCCTTGACAAAATTTGTCATCTCTTCCTGAATTTTAATTGAATTGCAAATATAAATGGAATTCTTGCCAGTACACAGTAGATTAAAGCATGAATTTATCCACCTGTATTCCCTAAATTTGAATTATGGTATTAGTTACAGGAGGCACAGGGTTGGTGGGGTCGCATTTGCTACTGAAATTAACAATGAACAATACAAAGGTCAGGGCTTTGTATAGAACTGAAGACAAGCTTGTTCAGGTAAAAAAAATATTTTCTTATTACTCTGATAACTCTGAAACTCTATTTAACCTGATTGACTGGGTACAGGGTGATATTTTAGATATACCTTCTTTAGAAAATGCAATCCAAGGTATTACCAATGTTTATCATTGTGCCGCCTATATTTCTTTTAATCCGTCAGATTTTAAAAAGCTTGAACGCATAAACCGTGAAGGCACTGCCAATATTGTAAATATCTGCATTGCAAATAAAGTCGATAAATTGTGCCATGTAAGTACCATTGGTGCTATAGGAAGAACGACAAATGGTGCATTAGCTGATGAAGAAACCGAATGGACACGCCAAAATGCCAACCCTTATGCTATTACAAAACAACTTGCCGAAATGGAAGTTTGGCGTGGTACTCAAGAAGAATTAAACGTGGTCATCGTAAACCCTGGTGTTATTCTTGGTCCAGGATTTTGGAATAGTGGTAGTGGCTCTTTTTTCAAAACCGCGGCAAAAGGATATCAATACTACCCACCAGGCGGATCAGGTTTTGTTACCATTAATGACGTTACCAACATTATGATCGCCCTTATGAATTCTGATATTTATAACGAACGATTTATTCTGGTAGCCGAAAATTTAACCTACCAACAAATATTGGAAAAAATAGCTTTGTCGATGAACAAAAAACCACCGACGAAATCTTTGAAATTCTGGCAATTATATATTGGAAAGATTGCAGACAGACTAAGAAATCTTATAACCGGTAGTCCAAGAACAATCACAAAAAATACCATTTACGGACTAAAACATCCAACCACATTTAGCAATGATAAAATCAAAAATGCTTTAGGTATGGCGTTTGAGAGTTTAGAAGATCAAATAAAATTTTCTTCCAAACTCTTTATTTCTGAACGTTTTTAGTGGCTACAGAATCTTTCTTTTTAATATCAATGTCCTTTTTAGATTTCTCAGCTACACTTAAGCTATCTCTAACTTTTTTCTCTGCCTCTAATGCCAAACGTTGCTCCTCTAACTCAGCCTCAACTTTTTTGTACATATTCTCATATCGTAAAGGTTTAGAGGCATAGTACCTGTCGCTATCCACAAACTGGGCACTATCTATTTTAAATTTATTGAATATAAAATTTGTTGGCTCTACCCCATTTTCCCTAAGCTTACCCAAATTAGTAGCTTTTGCAGCATTAACAATAGCCATTTCTTTAATAATAGATACCATTTTATCTTCTGGTATTAAATTATCGGGCTTTTCTATTAATTCTTCTGCACACGATGTTACCAATAACAGTACAGTTACTAAAAGTAATAAGTGCTTCATGGTCTATTGAATGTTAGCCTTTTTGCATTTCGTTTTTCAGAAAACTCTCCGTTACTGTAGCCTAAATGTCCGTTTATGAACGTATGTACCACTTTAGATGAAAATGTAGTATCCTCAAAAGGAGACCATTTACATTTATAAGCAATATTCTCTTTGGTCACCGTCCAAGAATTATTTAAATCTGCCACTACCAAATCTGCATAATAACCTTCACGAATATATCCACGCTTTTCTATTTGAAATAGTATTGCCGGATTATGACACATCTTCTGTACCATTTTCTCTAAGGTAATCCTACCTTCTTTCACCTTCTCTAACATTGCATTTAATGCATGTTGCACCAACGGTCCGCCAGATGGAGCCTTTGTATATACATTGTCCTTCTCCTCCAATAAATGAGGTGCGTGATCGGTTGCAATAACATCTATCCTATCGTCCAACAGCGCATCCCAAAGCATGTCTCTATCTTTAGCCGTTTTTACTGCCGGATTCCATTTTATCAAAGTTCCTTTATTTGCATAATCGGCATCAGAAAACCAAAGGTGATGTATACACACCTCTGCTGTAATTTTCTTTTGTTCTAACGGAATATCATTACGGAACAAGTTTGTTTCTTTTCCGGTGGATAAATGAAATACATGTAATCTAGCACCTGTTTTCTTAGCTAAAGCAATTGCCCTAGACGAAGAAAGATAACAAGCCTCTTCACTTCTTATGATTGGATGCAATTCTACAGGAATATTATCTCCATACTTAGCCTTGTACTTAGCCAAATTTTCACGAATGGTGGTTTCATCTTCACAATGGGCAGAGATGACCATTTCAGTATTACTAAATATATTCTCTATTACCTTTTCATCATCTACCAACATATTCCCCGTAGAAGAACCTAAAAACAACTTGATACCTGAACAAGCGTTTTTATCCAACCTCTTTAATTCCTCTAAATTATCATTGGTACCACCAAATAGAAAAGAATAGTTGGCAAATGCAGAATCTGCTGCTGTAGCAAACTTCTCTTCTAATTTTTCTATTGTTGTTGTTTGCGGTGTTGTATTGGGCTGCTCCATAAATGTAGTAATACCACCCGCAAGTGCCGCTCTACTTTCTGTTGCAATGGTACCTTTATGGGTAAGACCCGGTTCTCTAAAATGAACTTGATCATCTATAATACCCGGCAATATATGTTTCCCAGAAATATCAATAACCTCTGCATCTGCATCAGAAATATCTTTGCCTATTTTAGCAATAACATCATCAACAATTAGAATATCACTTTCTTGTGTTACTCCCTCGTTAACGATTATTCCGTTTTTCAATAAAATTTTACCCATAACTAAAACTTATTTTTTAAAAATAGACTTCTCATTTTCATAACAAATACGCCCCAAATAGCCTCACTTATAATTGATGAACTCATTTTAGATTTTCCTAATACTCGATCTCTAAAAATAATAGAAACTTCTTCTATTTTAAAATGCTTTAAGTGTGCCCTAAACTTCATTTCTATCTGAAATGCATAACCTACAAAACGAACAGAATCTAAATTTACAGCTTCTAACACTTTTCTTTTATAACACACAAAACCTGCAGTAGGATCATCTACGCGCATACCGGTAATTAGCTTTACATAAATAGAAGCCCCATAAGACAATAATACCCTATGTAATGGCCAATTTACAACGTTTACCCCTTTTTTATACCTTGAACCTACAGCTAAATCAGCACCATTTTCACAAGCTTTCAACAGTCGTAATAAATCTGACGGCGTATGTGAAAAATCAGCGTCCATTTCAAAAATATAGTCGTACGCTTTGGCTATGGCCCATTTAAAACCATGAATATAAGCTGTACCTAATCCTGATTTTTCTAATCTAGTTTCTAAAAATAATTTATCCTTGAACTCTTCTTGAAGTCCACGAACGCAGTCCCCTGTTTTGTCTGGCGAATTATCATCTACGATGAGTACATGAAATTCTTTCTGCAAATCAAATACCGCACGAATTATAGCCTCTACATTCTCAATTTCGTTATACGTAGGTATGATTACGATACTACTAGACATATGTTATTTATAGGTGTTTTGACAAAAGTAAGGTTTTAATAATCGTTTAAAATGGGCAACAATATCTTTATGAAATTTTTAAAATAGTTAGCTCCCCTTAAATTTGTAATTTTGCCATTTAGTAACCTATGCAAATGTTGACTAAAATACCAAAGCAGTTTTATTATTTTTTAGCTGTCATATTCATTTTAAATCTTATTCAATCTAGTTTTACGCAACTCATTTTTGATGAAGCCTATTACTGGTATTACAGTCAAAACATGGCGTGGGGCTATTTTGACCACCCGCCTATGGTGGCTCTTTTAGTGAAAATCAGCAGCTTTTTTTTTAATGGTGAATTAGGCGTACGGTTTATGAGCTGCATACTATCTGCCATTAATATTATGCTTCTTTGGTTAATGATAGACAACCCCAAGAAGAACGACTATATCAAACATTTTTTTGTATTGGTTTTCTCAATGACCTTGCTAAATGCCTATGGTTTTTTCACATTGCCAGATACCCCATTGCTATTTTTTACAAGTTGCTTTTTGCTTACCTACAAGCATTTCATAAAAAAACCGACCGCAAGTTTAGCTGTTCTTTTAGGTATAATTATGGCTGCATTAATGTACAGTAAGTACCATGCCGTGCTTGTTATATTTTTTGTATTACTATCTAACCTTAAACTTATTACCAACAAATATGCTTGGCTTGCAGTAATAATTGCATTATGCTGTTATTCGCCGCATTTTTATTGGCTATACGAAAATGACTTTGTATCTATAAAATATCATTTATATGAACGTCCTAACGGCGCATATAAGTTTGAAAAATACACATTAGGGTTCTTGGTGAATTTGGTTGCCATTTTTGGATTGACTTTTCCGTTTATATACAAAGCTTTATTTAAAACGAAAGGAAACGACTTGTTCAACAAAGCGCTTATCTATCTCACATATGGAGTATTGATTTTCTTTTTCGTTTCAAGCTTTAATAGAAGGGTACAAACACAGTGGATTATTATTGTTTGCATACCTCTAGTAATTATCGCTTTTAACTACATGCTACAAAACAAGCAGGCTTTAACTTGGATTTTTAGATTAGGACTCATTAACACGGTTCTAATTATTTATTTAAGAATGGGACTTGTTTATCAACCGTTACTTTTTAATTTTTATTATGAAAGTCACGGTAACAAAGAATGGGCAGAAGCTATTCAGGAAGAAGTAGGGAATATACCAGTGGTTTTTGAAAACTCGTATAGAAATGCACCAATGTATTCTTTTTATACTGATGCTACGCCTACCTTTTCCCTAAACAACTTCATGTATCGTAAAAACCAATACTCAATTAATGATTCTGAAGAGCAAGTTCGTGGTAAAGACGTAGCATATGTGTCTAAATATTTAAACAACCCAACTTTTACCTACACAAGAGAAGATGGCGGTCTTTATAAAGGCAAGTATATTTCTAATTTTCAATCGTATCGAAAATTAGATTGTATTATTGAAGATACACCTGTGACCTTAAATACTGAGGAACAAATTGAACTTGAGGTCTACAATCCTTACATTAAAGCTATTGATCTTAAAAAATTGAAATTTGCAGTAAGTTATATGGACAACTACAAAATTCCACAAGAAACGCTGCGGATGACACCAGAACCAATCCATTCTGGAACTACGTTCTTAAAACAACAAGACACTACTCATTTTATATTTAAGCTCCCAAAGACAAAAAAGGAAAACATTGGTTACTTTAGAGTAGTAATTTCTGAAAACGACCTATTATATGGTTTAAACGGAAAAGCAATTCGTATAAACTAATGGAACCTATTTCAAGAACTTTTGAGCAAACCGATTGGATTACCATAACACTTGTGGTTAGTTTGTTATTTCCACTAATCGCCAAAAGCATCTATTACCCTAGGTTTTTAAACTTTGTAATCTTACCTTTTAACAACAAGTACATAACCATGTACACTAAAAAAGAAAAGCTATTTAATTGGTTTCACTTTCTAATGAGTGTGTTTCAAATCATAAATACAACGTTATTTCTTTTTTTTATTTGGAGAGCATACCTAAATCCTACCGAAGCAAAAAACCCATATATTTTTCCCTTACTTCTTGCAGGTGTTTTCTTATTTATAACTGCGAAAACAATGTCTCAGTTAGTAAATGGTTTCATATTCAACTCTTATAACACCTTTAATGAGTTGATTTTTAAGAAACTAACATATTTAAATTACGCAGGTATCGTTTTATTTATTGCCAATATATTTTTAGCATATGTTTTTATAGACTCAGAAATTGTGATAACTATTGCACTAATTCTCTTTGCCGCTATTAATATAATTGGTTGGATAACAGTACTCAGGAATTATCAAAAATTCATAAGCACCTATTTTTTCTATTTTATTTTGTACCTTTGCGCACTCGAAATTGCACCCTTAGTTATTATGGGAAGCTTTCTAAAATAGCGCAACATATGAAAGTAAAAACGATTTTGGTCTCTCAACCGGAACCAAAAATGGAAAACTCCCCCTATTCCAAGTTGATCGACAAAGAGAAAGTAAAGGTTGATTTTAGACCGTTCATTCATGTAGAAGGAGTTGACGCAAAAACTGTGCGACAGCAAAAAATAGATTTGAATGATTTTACTGCTATTATCTTAACAAGTAGAAATGCAGTAGATCATTTCTTTAGAATTGCAGACGAAATGCGATTTAAAGTTCCAGATTCTATGAAGTACTTCTGCCAATCAGAAGCGGTAGCCTATTACCTTCAAAAATACGTCGTTTACAGAAAACGTAAAATATACGTAGGTAAAAGATTATTTACAGATTTAGTACCATTGATCAAGAAATACAAAGACGAAAAATTCTTACTTCCTTCTTCAGATGTGCTTAAACAAGATGTTCCCGATACTTTAGATTCTTTAAGTATTAATTGGAAAAGAGCTATTTTTTACAAAACCGTAATTAGTGATCTTTCCGATCTTCGTAATGTATATTATGACATTTTGGTATTTTTTAGTCCATCAGGAATTGAATCTTTATTGCAAAATTTTCCAGATTTTGATCAAAAGGACACTAGAATTGCAGTATTTGGAAACTCTACAGTAGACGCAGCAACAGATGCCGGTTTACGTATAGACATTAAAGCACCAACACCAGAAACGCCTTCTATGACTATGGCGTTACAGAAATATATTATAAGCGTAAACAAATAAAACGCACAATAACGATATAAAAAAAGCCTTGCAATGCAAGGCTTTTTTATTGTCTTAAAATGCGTACCGTTGCGGTCCGCCTCTTCTTATTTCTTCACTGGCATAACTTTCAAATTTCTTGAAATTTTCCCTGAAGGCATTTGTTAACTTAAATGCAGTGTTATAATATTTCTCATCGTCGTTCCAAGTGGCTCTAGGACTAAGTACCGAAGTTGGTACACCAGGACACTCCCTTGGCTGTGCAACACCGAAAACAGAATGAATATGGTATTTATCATAAGAATACAAACCTAAATCTCCATTAAGAGCTGCTGAGATCATTGCTCTAGTATACTTTAGCTTCATTCGCGTTCCAATGCCATAAGGTCCGCCTGTCCACCCTGTATTCACAAGCCAAACATCTACACCAGATTCTTTCATTTTCTTGCTCAACATTTCAGCATACTTTGTTGGATGCAATGGCATAAATGGCGCACCAAAACAAGCTGAAAATGATGGTACAGGTTCTACAACACCTGCTTCTGTACCTGCTACTTTAGCCGTATAACCAGATATAAAGTGATATGCAGCCTGACTAGGTGTAAGCTTAGAAATTGGAGGCAGCACACCAAAAGCATCTGCCGTTAAAAAGAAAATATTTTTGACATTCTTACCAATAGATGGTTGTTGAATATTATCTATATGATGAATTGGGTAACTAACTCTTGTATTTTGGGTTATAGAAGTATCTGCAAAATCAACATTGCCTTTATCATCTAAAACTACATTTTCAAGTATTGCACCTGGTTTTATAGCTCCATAAATTTCAGGTTCTTGCTCTTCAGATAAATTTATCACCTTGGCATAACAACCTCCTTCAAAATTGAAAACGGTATTCCTACTCGTCCAGCCATGCTCATCATCACCGATTAATTTTCTATTTGGGTCTGTTGACAAGGTTGTTTTTCCTGTTCCAGATAATCCAAAAAAGATTGCAGTATCGCCATCTTTACTAACGTTAGATGAACAGTGCATTGGCAAGGTTTCCTTGTAAACTGGTAAAATAAAGTTCAATGCAGAAAAAATACCTTTTTTGATTTCTCCCGTATATCCTGTACCGCCTATTAATGCAATTTTATCCGTAAAGTTTAAGATTGCAAAATTATGCTGTCTTGTACCATCTACCGCTGCATCGGCCATAAAACCTGGCGCATTGATAACGGTCCATTCTGGCGTAAAGTCTTCTAACTCTTTCTCCGTAGGTCTTAAAAACATATTATAAGCAAACATATTTGACCAAGGATATTCATTGATCACACGAATATTCAACTTATAATCTTCGTCAGCACAGGCATAACTATCCCTAACAAAAAGTTCTTTCTCGTTTAAATAACTGATTACCTTAGTATATAAGGCATCAAACTTTTCCTTTTCAAATGGAATATTTATATCTCCCCACCAAATTTTATCTTTGGTTATATCATCTTTTACGATAAACCTATCTTTGGGGGATCTACCTGTAAATTCACCAGTATTGACAGCAAGTGTTCCATTGCTAGTTTCAACTCCCATATCCATTTCTAGAGTGGCTTTTTGGAGATTTTCCGGTGTTTCCTGATAATGAAAATTGGCGTGTGTAATCCCGTAGTTTTCTAGGGATATGGTATTCGCATTTGTCATTGAGCTTTTCATGCTTTAGAAAATTTGTTCGTGTAAAACTAAAAAAATAAAAGCTGAACCACTGATTTTCAATGCTCAATTAGCGCCATTTCTCGTCGAAATACGAATTCAATTAAAGAATCGCCATAAACAAAAAATATTCGCAGACACTTTATTCCTTTTAATACACATTATAAGGAGATAACGCATTTTAAATACATTATTGTTATTTAGGGCTTAAAATTTTAAGAAATAAATAAAAAAAGAGCCATTTTTTTGATAGCCAATTTTTACATTTTAGAGAAATATTCAGCCGTTTTTGTAGTTAAAAGCAGGGCTGCGTGCTTCATATTATGCTCAAGATCTTTATGCTCATCCTTAATATCGAATACATCAAAAACACCTATCTTTTTTAAATCTTTTTTAGAGATTTCTAACGTTCCGCAAATGGCAATGACAGGAATTTCATATTCCTTACCCAAAGCTATTACACCTTGTAATAATTTACTATTTAGATTTTGCTCATCAATTTTACCCTCACCGGTAATAATATAATCAAAACTCTCCTCATCCAATATTTCCCGTAAACCAGATAATTTCAAAATAAAATCCATAGCACCTAAGAACTCTGCATTTAAAAAGGTTTTTAAGCCAAAAGCAGCTCCACCTCCGGCACCAGCACCCGGTACATCATTATAGTACACATTATATTTATCTGAAACTACCTTGTTCAATCGTATCAAACCTTTATTCAGCTCCGCAATGACCTCATCTGTAGCTCCCTTATACTTAGCATATACATAAGCTGCTCCATTTTTACCGAATAGCGGATTGATTACATCATGAACCGTATAAAATTTCACCTGCTTTACTTTTTCAGACACATGTGAATCATCAATAGACCTAATTAATTGTAGACTTGAGCCAAGCGGCGGCAACACCTCTCCTTTTTCATTTAAAAAAATATAACCTAAAGCATTTGCAATACCAATACCACCATCGTTTGTAGCACTTGCACCTAGCCCTACATAAATATGCTTTACACCTTTTTCAACAGCATCTTTAATTTCAATACCCGTACCATATGTAGTGGTCAACATGGGATTACGCTCATCATAAGGCAATAATTCAAGACCAGAAGCATTTGCTAATTCTATATATGCCGAATTATCTTCTTGGCTGTATAAATAATAGGACCTAATGGGTTCTCTTAGCGGATTCTCACTAATTACCTCCACCGAAATACAGGGCTTATATTTTCCAATCACTTTCAAAAAGCCCTCTCCACCATCCGTTGCTTTAATAAATCGGGAGGTAAAAGGCACGCCCGATTTCTTCATACCATCAACAAAGGCATTAGCAAATGATTCACTTGTTAAGGAACCATCAAATTTATCCGGAATAAGTAATAGCTTCATCTATTTAAATTTCTGGGGGAAACTATTTATAGTAATATCCCATAACTCTGGGAGTACAAAATATACAAAAAAGGTTAATATAATAATAGAAATAATATTCATAAAGAAGCCCTTACCCACCATATCTGGTATTCTTAGGTATCCTGAACCAAAGACTACGGCATTTGGCGGCGTAGCAACCGGCAGCATAAAAGCACATGATGCAGCAACCGCAGCACCAACCATCAAAACAAATGGGTGCACATCTATAGTCAACGCCATTGGTGCCAATACTGGTAGTAACATTGCCGTAGTTGCAAGGTTAGATGTAATTTCAGTAAGAAAATTTACCGCTGCTATCAGCACTAAAATTAAAATAATTATTGGCAATCCAGACAGCGATGTCATTTGACCGCCGATCCATACCGCCAGCCCACTAACCTCAAAACCTTTCGCCAAAGCCATACCACCACCAAATAAAAGAATGATTCCCCATGGCATTTTAACGGCTTCCTCCCAATTAATAAGTTGCTCTCCTTTTTTCTTTGACGGAATCAAGAACAATACAATAGCAAAAAATATAGCAATGATAGTATCATCTAAGCCAGGTAATATCTTTTGCAATAGAAATGAACGTGTGATCCAACAAAATGCGGTTAACGCAAATACAAATGCCACTACTTTCTCTTCATATGAAATTTTGCCAAGGTTGGTCAAAAGACGTTTAATTTCTTGTTTACCACCCGGAAAAGATTTCTGCTTAAAAGTAAAGGCGTACTTGGTCAAATATTTCCAACAAATAAAAATTAGAATAATAGATATGGGCAAACCAAAGGCAAACCATTGTATAAAGGTAATTTCATAACCATAAGTATCTAAAACCACACCTGCCAAAACTAAATTTGGCGGCGTACCTATCAATGTTGCCACGCCACCTATAGATGCGCTATAAGCTATTGCCAACATTAATGCCTTACCAAAAGTTTGGTTTTCATCTTCCACAGTATCCGGATTATCCTGTAATTGCTTTATGATCGCCAAACCTATTGGCAACATCATAACAGAAGTTGCCGTATTGGAAATCCACATAGAAAGAAATGCGGTCGCCATCATAAAACCAAGAATAATCTTTCTAACATCTGAACCTATTAGGTTGATAATATTTAAGGCTATTCTTCTGTGCAGGTTCCATTTTTCTATGGCGATGGCAATAATGAAACCACCCATATAGAGAAATACATATTTATGACCAAAAGATCCAGAGGTAGATGATAAATCCAATCCGCCAGAAAGCGGAAATAACACTAATGGCAATAATGCCGTTACTGCAATGGGTATTGCTTCGGTAATCCACCAAATTGCAATCCATATCGTAGAAGCCAAAACAGCATTTGCTTGTTCTGAAAGTCCGTCCGGATGAAAAAATAAAAGAATGATTACAAATGAAAGAGGACCCAAGACTAGTCCTAAAAATTTTGTTTTAGTCATGAAAATGCCATTGATGCGTTGAAAATACGCTATTTATACGCTCAATTGATTTATTAGACCGCTATTTTATAAATTTTGATTTTATTATTCCATAACCCATAATTGCCCAAGCTCCTATTAAGAACAAACCACCGATCGGAGTGACTATACCGAACATTTTAAAGTCAAAAGCTACCAATGAATTTAATGATAGCAGATAAATGGAAAATGAAAATAGCACAACACCAACTACCGTACATATATAAATAGTTTTCTTAGATTTTACGTACTCAAGAGGCAATAACCCAAGCGCAAACAAGAAAAAGGCATGGTACATTTGGTAGCGTACACCTGTCTCAAAAGTGGCTACAGATTGCGCATCAACTAAATTTTTTAAACCATGTGCTCCAAAGGCACCGAACACCACAGCTAACATTCCAAGAAGACATGCAGTAGCTAAAATTGTTTTTTCCATAACTTTTACGATAAGTTTTTTTATAAATGTAACAATTTGATACCTTAGTAAATCGTTACCAATCAAAAATACTGAAATCGTATGATGCGAAAAATTCTTGTTATAGGCGCAGGTAAATCAACCTCCTATTTATTAGATTATTTATTAAAAAAAGCGAAAGCCGAAAAATTAGAAATCACTATTGGCGATATCAATCCGGCTGGTATTCCATCTTCCATTGCCGAACATGCGCATTGC
Source organism: Maribacter zhoushanensis (assembly GCF_029350975.1). GTDB lineage: Bacteria > Bacteroidota > Bacteroidia > Flavobacteriales > Flavobacteriaceae > Maribacter > Maribacter zhoushanensis. The sequence continues at coordinate 263,918 of NZ_JARKMR010000003.1, read as the reverse complement.
ACTGTAATAGCTCTTGATATTTTTGATGATGCCGCAAGACAAAAAGCAATAGAAAATACCGATATCGTAATTTCAATGCTCCCTGCCCGTTTTCATATTAAGGTTGCCAAAGATTGTGTTCGCCTTAAAAAGCATTTGGTTACGGCATCGTACGTTAGCTCAGAGTTACTTGAACTTGATGAAAAGGTAATAGAAGCGGGACTAGTTTTTATGAACGAAATAGGCTTAGATCCCGGAGTAGACCACATGAGTGCCATGCAAGTGATTGATCGCATACGTGATAAAGGTGGAAAAATAATATTGTTCGAATCTTTCTGCGGTGGTCTTGTTGCTCCTGAACATGACAACAACCTCTGGAACTACAAATTCACTTGGAACCCAAGAAACGTAGTTCTTGCCGGGCAAGGCGGCACAGCCAAATTCATACAAGAGGGCACATATAAGTACATACCTTATCACCGTTTGTTTAGGCGTACAGAATTTTTTGAAATTGAAGAATATGGCCGTTTTGAAGGATATGCCAATCGCGATTCCTTGAATTATCGTGAAGCATACAAATTACAGGATGCATTGACCATTTATAGAGGCACCATGCGCCGCGTAGGGTTTTCCAAAGCCTGGAACATGTTTATACAATTAGGGGCTACAGATGATTCTTATTCAATAGAAAACTCAGAAAATATGAGTTATCGCGAATTTATAAATCTATTTCTACCTTATTCACCAACAGATTCTGTTGAACTAAAACTTAGACATTACCTAAAATTAGATCAAGACGATATCCGTTGGGATAAATTACTAGAATTGAACATTTTTGACCAAAATAAATTCATCGGTATCTCAAATGCCACACCCGCCCAAGCACTTCAGAAAATTCTTGAAGACAGCTGGACGCTAAAAGCAGACGAGAAAGATATGATCGTTATGTACCATAAATTTGGATATGAACTGAATGGTGAAAAAAAACAAATAGATTCTAAACTAGTTGTTACAGGGGAAAACCAAACCTTTACAGCTATGGCAAAAACAGTAGGGCTACCCGTTGCTATGGCGGCTTTAAAAATACTGAATAAAGAAATTACTACGCCTGGGGTACAAATACCTACTACAAAAGAAGTGTACGAACCTATATTGAAAGAACTTGAAGATTACGGAGTCAACTTCAAGGAATACGATATACCGTACTTAGGATACAATCCTAATTCTGTAGTCAACTAGTATATTTTAACTAACAGATTGAAACCAAATAAGTACATTTATGTTTTAATTCCTCATTGAGGGTTTAATTACTCAAGGCTTGCCTTAAAATGACATATATATTTATAAGCATACCTCAGACACTTAGACCGGGGTAATTGATTTGAGAAAACATGAAAACACCTACTTCTTTGGCTAAAATTGACGGAATCGATAAAAAAATCTTACGATTTTTAATGGAAGATGCCCGTAAACCAGTACTTGAAATTGCAAGAAGTATTGGAATTTCCGGTGCTGCCATTCATCAACGTTTAAGAAAACTAGAAGCATCAGGATTATTGTCTGGTTCCAAGTTCATTGTCAACCCTAAATCTTTGGGGTATACCACTATGGCATACATCGGTATTTATCTTGACAAGGCAATGAGCAACCCCATGGCCGTGAAGCAGCTTGAAAAAATACCCGAAGTTTTGGAATGCCACTACACTACAGGCAATTGGTCTATTCTAATTAAAGTGCTATGTAGAGATAATGAACATTTAATGCAGGTATTAAATAAAGAAATACAAGCCATAGAAGGGGTTTCAAGAACAGAAACTTTTATTTCTTTAGCCCAACAAATTGACAGACAAATAAGTATATAAAAAAAACCTTCCCAAATTGGGAAGGTTTTTTTTATTCAATATTAGCTTAAACTTAATCTCTACCACCAAAAACTTGAAGTCCCCAGTACACTAAAGTTGCCAATGAACCAATTGCAGCTACCAAATAGGTACGTGCAGCCCATTTTAATGCATCCTCAGAACCTTTATATTCTTCTGGTGTAACTATATTTTTATTCTTCAACCATGCCAATGCTCTATTACTAGCATCATATTCTACTGGCAGCGTTACAAAACTGAACAAAGTTGCCATACCCATCATTACCAGACCGGCAACGGCTACCCAATAACCAAAACCAACTCCGGCAGCGGCACCTAATGCCAAACCACCAAATACGACCCACATAGACATGCTAGATGTTACACTAACTATAGGTACCAATTTTGAACGCATACCTAACCATTGGTAAGCTTGCGCGTGTTGTACGGCGTGCCCAACCTCATGTGCAGAAACTGCTGCTGCAGCTGCATTTCGTTGATTATACACCCCTTCACTTAAATTTACAGTTTTGTTAGCAGGGTTGTAATGATCGGTAAGCATACCTGGTGTAGAAACTACTTTTACATCTCTAATACCATGATCGGCCAACATTTTTTCCGCAATCTCCGCACCACTCATTCCATTTTGCAAATGTACTTTAGAGTAATGCTTGAATTTACTTTTTAATTTACTGCTCACTAACCAGCTGACCAAAGCAATTGCTCCGATCAATATATAATATCCCATCATAATGTTTCAATTTTTAAATCGATTAAATATACTAAAGATTCCCACTTTTTTAAGAATCTATTGTTATAAAAGCAAAAACCCCGCCAAATTCCTTTCGGATATGGCGAGGCATATTTTATTGACAAAATGTACAGATTAAGCAACTATCTCTTCCCAACCAAAGGCTTCAATAATTTCTTGATACACTACATTTCCTTCTACTATATTTAATCCTTTCTTTAAAGGTGCATCTTTTTCACATGCTTCTTCCCAACCCAAATTAGCAAGCTTTAACGCATAGGGCAACGTTACATTCGTTAAAGCCATAGTTGACGTATAAGGTACAGCACCCGGCATATTTGCTACCGAATAATGAACCACGTCATCAATAATATAAATAGGATCTTCATGTGTGGTAGGCTTGGTAGTTTCTACACATCCGCCTTGATCCACAGCAACATCGACAATTACAGTTCCAGGTCTCATTTCTTTCAACATGTCTCTTGTAATCAAATTTGGAGCTTTAGCTCCTTTTAATAAAACACCACCAATAATAAGATCATGTGTTTTTATAAGTCTTCTAATATTAAACTCATTTGAAAATTCAGTTACTACATGTGGTGGCATTACATCGTTTGCATAACGCAAACGCTTCATATTCACATCTAATATAGTTACATGAGCCCCTAAACCTGCTGCCATTTTAGCAGCTTGTATACCCACAACACCGGCACCTAACACCAAAACTTTGCCCGGGGCCACACCTGGCACACCACCTAATAACACTCCACGGCCTTTTACAGGTTTTTCTAAATATTTAGCACCTTGTTGTATGGCCATTCTACCGGCAACTTCTGACATTGGCGTTAAAAGTGGCAATGTTCCTTCTTCATCCTCTACCGTTTCATATGCTATGCAAACCGCTTTTTGCTTGATCATTGCCTTGGTCAATGCCTCACTTGACGCAAAATGGAAATATGTAAATAGTATTTGACCTTCCTGTATTAAATTATACTCTTCTGCAATAGGCTCTTTTACTTTTACGATCATTTCGCTCATAGCATATACTTGACCAATAGTATCTAGTATTACAGCACCTGCCTGTTGATAATCTTGATTAAAAAAACCACTTCCTTCACCAGCACCTGATTGTACATATACTTTGTGGTTGTTCTTTACCAATTCGAAAACTCCGGCCGGTGTCATACCTACCCTGCTTTCATTGTTCTTAATTTCTTTTGGAATACCAACAATCATGATTTATCATTTAATGTTACATTGCAAAATTGAAACTAATTAATAACATATCAAACATTAATTCGACAAAACACAGGGGTATTGTGTTATAATTATCATTTTATCACAAACATACCCTAATTTTTTAGGGGGTATATTTCATTTTTATATTAATTTTTAAATTATACCCCTCAATTTAACCATAACCTTGATAAATAATTAATGCAAAAAAAAGAGGCAATTCTCATTGCCTCTTTTCCAGTTATACTATTTAAGAGTTAACCAACAATATTTACAATTTTACCAGGTACTACAATCACCTTTTTAGGAGTACGCCCTGCCAATTGTTGTTGGGTTTTTTCATGTGCCATGACCGCAGCCTCTATTTCATCTTTACTTAAATCTAAGGACAACTGCATGGTAAATTTCATTTTACCGTTAAAGGAAATAGGATATTCTTTATCACTTTCTTTGATATACTTTTCTTCAAATTTTGGAAAAGGTGCCGTTGCAATAGAATCTGAATGACCCAATTTGCTCCACAACTCTTCCGCAATATGTGGCGCATATGGCGATACCAATATTGCCAATGGCTCCAACACTTTTCTGCTGACACATTTTTGAGCTGAAAGTTCATTTACACAGATCATGAAAGTAGATACCGATGTATTAAAACTGAAGTTTTCAATATCCTCTTCTACTTTTTTAATAGTCTTATGCAATGTTTTCCAAGATTCTTTAGATGGTTCTTCTCCACTTCGGCTACGCTCAGCGATCGCGGTTTCATCTAAAAATGGCGTGTACAATTTCCACAATTTCTTTAAGAAACCATGTGCTCCCGTAATACCTGCCGTATTCCAAGGTTTAGATTGCTCTAACGGACCTAAGAACATTTCATACAAACGCAGACTGTCTGCACCATATTCTTCACAAATAGCATCTGGATTTACTACGTTGTATTTGGATTTGGACATTTTTTCGACTTCGCGACCTACAATGTATTTGTCATTCTTTTCTTGAATAATTCTACCTGTCTCACCAATCAAAATAGCATTTTTATATTCACTTCTCCATTTTTTAAAAGATTCGACGTCTAATTCATCAGAACCATTAACCATAGATACATCAACATGAATAGGTATTGCGAAATTTTTACCCAAATCCAATTCGACACGTATTATTTCAGTTTTAGGAAACCTCTTTTGCGCAACCTCTTCTAACTTATTCAGTATCCCTTTTACCTCATCAATTAACTCCTTAAAATCATCAGGATTCTCAGAATGAACAAGTTTATTTCTAACACTTTTAGAAATAAAAATTTGATTATTATTTATCAACTCGGAATGAAACTTTACAATTTCATCTTTACTATAATGTTCATCAGCTTGAGTTATTTCCCATAGCACTTTATAAACAAAAGCACTAGTCCCAGTAATCATTCCTTGATTAATAAGTTTTTTAGCAAACTCATCTTTAGGCACCAAACCTTTATCAAACATGAATTTTTGCCAGAAACGAGAATACAATAAGTGACCTGTTGCGTGCTCGCTACCACCTATATATAAATCTACATCTTGCCAGTAATCAATAGCATCTTTAGAAAATATCTCTTCATTATTATGTGGATCCATGTACCTATTAAAGTACTGTGAACTACCTGCCCAACCTGGCATGGTGTTCAATTCAAGAGCCCCACCTAGCCTCCCCGAAGGGGAGGAATTATTAAACTCTTCTTCAGATACCACTTTGCCTTCATCGCCATATTGCAACCAATGCCATTCTTTTGCATTACCCAATGGTGGTTCACCGGTTTCCGTAGGTAAATATTTATCAACCTCTGGCAATTCTAAAGGCAAGAATTTTTTATCCAACATTTGCGGCATACCGTCTACATAATACACCGGGAAAGGTTCTCCCCAATATCTTTGGCGACTAAAAACAGCATCGCGTAAACGGTAATTTATTTTACCTTCTCCGTGTCCTATTTTCTCCAGTTCATAGATTGCTAATTTCATAGCTTTCTTATACGGTAATCCGTTCAAGAAATCAGAATTGGCAATAACCGTTTTTTCCTTGTCAGCAAAAGCTTCTTCAGAAATATCCACACCTTCAAATATGTTAGGGATATCTATATCAAAATGTTTTGCAAAATCATAATCGCGCTGATCACCACATGGCACGGACATTACAGCACCTGTACCATAACCCGCCAACACATAATCACCGATCCAAATTGGAATAGGTTCTTTTGTAAAAGGGTGCTCTGCATAAGCGCCTGTAAATGCACCAGAAATGGTTTTTACATCTGCCATACGATCACGCTCACTACGTTTTGCTGTTGCCTCAATATATGCTTCTACCTCAGCTTTCTGCTCTGCGGTAGTAATTTCACTTACTAATTCATGCTCTGGCGCCAAGGTCATAAACGACACTCCAAAGATAGTATCAGGCCTTGTCGTAAATACTTCTATTTTTTCATCATGCCCCTTTACATTAAATACCGCCGAAGCTCCTTGTGAACGACCTATCCAATTCGTTTGTGAATCTTTTAATGGCTGTGGCCAATCTATTTTTGCCAAACCATCTAATAAACGTTGTGCATATGCAGAAATACGCATACTCCACTGGGTCATTTTTTTACGAACAACCGGGTGACCACCACGTTCTGACACTCCGTTTACTATTTCGTCATTAGCCAATACCGTACCTAACGCCGGACACCAGTTTACTTCAGTATCCGCCAAGTACGTTAATCTATATTGTAATAATATTTCTTGTTTTTTAACATCAGAAAAAGCATTCCAATCATCTGCGGAAAACGATATGATATCATCGTCACAAACGGCGTTTACATTAGCATTTCCATCCGAAGAAAATTTAGAAATCAAAGTTTCTATATCTTCTGCCTTATCAGAATCTTTATTGTACCAAGAATTGAAAATCTGAATAAATATCCATTGTGTCCATTTATAATATTCAGGACTAGAAGTACGCACCTCTCTGCTCCAATCAAAAGAGAAACCTAGTTGATCTAATTGTCTACGGTAGGTTTTTACGTTAGCTGCGGTAGTAACTGCGGGATGTTGACCTGTTTGTATAGCATATTGCTCTGCAGGCAAACCAAAAGAATCATACCCTTGTGGGTGCAATACATTAAAACCTTTATGCCTTTTGTAGCGCGCATAAATATCACTGGCAATATACCCTAAAGGATGCCCAACATGGAGCCCCGCACCAGAAGGATAAGGAAACATATCCAGCACATAGAACTTTTCTTTTTCAGAATCGTTCTCCGCTTTAAATGTTTGATTTTCTGCCCAGTATTTTTGCCATTTGGCTTCAATTTCGTTGAAATTGTATTGCATGATATTTACTTCTTTTCTGTAAGTCGCAAAAATAGGTTTATTCTGCTAAAGGGAAAAGTTTAAACCAATTGATAACTATAGACCTAAGCCATTATCAATTTACCGCTATACAGCACCCAAAGCATTGAAGCCAATGCCGATATGTTAATTAGGTAACCAAACAATTTCATCTGTGGCAGCGTATACGCCCTACCTTTAAAAATTACAAAAATATCTAACACCATAAACGCTGAGAAAAGACCAAGAAAAGAAGCTAAAACGATGTCTTGAAACCAGTACCAAACCAAAACAGATTCGCACACCAAAATCAAAAGCATCAACAATTTTGAGTTTTTACGCCCAACCAAGGTTGCGGTGGTTCTTTTTCCAGAAGCCAAATCTGGCTCTATATCCATTATTTCGCCAGCAATATGTGCCTGAAAAGCAAACAATGATAAATACACCAATGTCTGCCATGGTAGCGTTTCTAGGTTATTAAGCTCCGTTGAGAAGAATACGGTTACTACATAACCTACCTGAATTAGAATTTCAAACGGTGGTCGCTCTTTTATTCTAAACGGCTTAAAATTATAGAGAATGTTTACGACTACCATAAACAATAACAGTAAGAACATTTTAAATCCGGATATAAAGGTGAACGCAATTACAAATACCGTTGTGAGTATGGTAATTTTAGTTAGCACACCTTTAAGTTGCAACTTTGAAGCCTTTGCACCAAACAGAAAATTTCCTTTTCTATCATTTACCGCATCTGCACTAACATCATTAAAATCATTTAGACCGTAGACCAAATAGTTTAAGGGAAAGGTGACAAAAAATAGTCCGAGCCAAAAATTAAAAGACTGCCAGTAATCAACCTGATTGGCAAAAGGAACTAAATAAATCCAGATAGTAGGAAACCAAAGTCCGGGTCTGGATATTTTTAAATCCAATACATTTAACATACAATAGGGTTAAGTTCTCATTATCGTAAAAATACCATTCTTAGCACCGTAACATGATCAAAGCTAAACTATAACTATCTATCTTTTTAAAAAGTATATCTTTAACCTTAGATTATGAGGTGCCCCAAACTTTTTTTACTCTCCATAGTATTCACCTGCTGTAGCATAGCTACACTGCAGGCACAACTTGGATTTTGCGGTGGAAATTCCGGTGACCCCATTTTTATTGAAGATTTTGGGTCTGGCACCACCGACGGACCGGCGCTATCAGCCGGTACCACTTCATATCAATTTACTACGGGCACACCCAATGATGGCGATTATACCATATCTAGCACCACAAACTATTTTGATTGGCTATCACTACAAGACCATACACCAGGGGATACTAACGGAAAAGCATTTATTGTAAACGCCAGCTTTACAGCCGGGCAGTTCTATCAAAGAGAGGTAAGTGGCCTATGTGAGAATACCACTTATGAATTTTCATCATGGTTAATAAACTTACAGCCTGCAGGTAGCTGTGAAGGCAATAGTATACCTGTAAATGTACGCTTTCAAATTTGGGATGGAACAGACACCAATATGCTTGCCCAGGGTGATACGGGCAGTATACCAGGAACAGGTACTACCGTATGGGAACAATATGCCTTGGTTTTTAAAACCGAACCAGGACAAACATCGGTCATACTCAAAATGAGAAACAACAGTAATGGAGGTTGCGGAAACGATTTGGCCATAGACGATATCCTATTTCGTTCTTGCGGCGACAATGTCACCATTTCTACCGCTGCTAATGAAGCTAGCTTGGTTGTTTGTGAAGACCAAGGCGGAGTATCAAGAACGCTTACCGCAACACCAGATTCTTCTGTTTTTAGTTCTCATGCGTACCAATGGCAACAGAGCACGGATCAACAAACATGGACAGATATACCCGGTGAAAACAGTGCTATTCTAAACACACCTTCAGTTACCACAACTACTTACTTTAGAACAAAAATAGCAGAGGATATTGTTAATGTAAATAATGATTTATGTAATGTAGTTTCCGATGTATTCGATATTACCGTATTACCCATTCCGCCTGCTCCAACCAGTAATGGAGATGTTGAAATTTGCGAAGGTGAAGTAGGAATTTTATCAATGAACACCCCATCGGCATACTCCATAAATTGGTATGACGCCCCTATTGGTGGAAATTTAGTCTTATCGAATGATCGTAGATTAGAAGTTGACGATGCAGGTACTTATTATGCCGAAGCTAATGCAACAGAAATTGAATGTGCATCTACCACAAGAACAGCAGTCAGCTTAATCGTTAATCCATTACCGATAATACCTGACGACGCTAGTGTTTTTCTATGTGAAGATTCTTTTATCACCTTAGATGCCGATGTGGAAAATGTCACCTACCAATGGTCTACCGGCGCAACAACGCAACTTATAGATGTTACCCAACCTGGTGAATACGATGTTATCGTCACCAACACAAATGGATGCTCAGCTACAAGAAGCTTTACGGTTGAACAGATAGATTTACCACGAATTGATACTATTAGATCTGACGGACCATCAATAGTAGTTTCAACTTCAAACAATGGAAATTTTGAATATTCTTTAGACGGAATTACGTTTCAACCCAGTAATGTTTTTGAGACTGCTGACGGAGGATTATATACTATTTACGTACGAGATAATACAGATTGCGGTGTGGTAACCGAAGAGTTTTATCATTTGGTCATTCAAAAATTCTTCACACCTAACGGAGATACTATCAATGATTTGTTTCAACCTGACGGATTAGAGGTGTTTAGCACTGTTACGATTTCAATTTTTGACCGCTACGGGAAGCTCTTAAAATTCGGAAATACAAATTCCACATCTTGGGATGGCACTTTTCAAGGTGAACGATTGCCAGAAGATGATTATTGGTACCTTATTGAGGCTGATTCGGAGCAATTTAAGGGTCACTTTAGCTTAAAACGTTAGTATAAACTTTCTATCTTAGAAGAAAATTTAAGTAATGAGAACCAAACTTATAGCAACAATTCTTATCCTATCAACTGCGACATTAATCGCACAAAAAGAAATATCACGTGATTGGACCTCCTTTGCTCAAAATATTACAATTACAACTGACCAAAAAATTAAGTTTAGGGTAACAGCATCCGCTAAAACTATTACTGATGAGGATAGTAGTTGGTCTGGTCTTTGGGCAAGAGCAGATACAAAAGATGGAGAAAATGGCTTTTTTGATAATATGGGTGATCGCCCTATTCTTTCTAATGAATGGAAAACATATACCATTGAAGGTGAAATAGACAAAAATGCAAAAGCATTAGTTTTTGGAGGACTATGTAGTGGCAATGGAAAATTCTTTTATGACAATTTTATTGTTGAAACAGAAAAGCCAGATGGTTCATTTGAAAAATTGGATATTAAAAACCCAAGTTTTGAACAAACTTTAACCGAAAGCGGGATTTCTGGTTGGTCCAATGGGATAAGCGAGGAGAACCCAGTTAAAATAAAAGAGTTCACTTTTACAAACACCGATGATACCGCTGACGGGAAAAATGCCATTATAATAGTTGGGGAAGGGGTAGTAGAAGATAAATCGAACCTTATAGGACCTATTGAAGGATTTACACCACAAATAGGCACTTTAGTTACCATGCTAGACAACTTAAGCATTAGAATAGAAAAGCAAATGAGCTCCCTAGATGTTAGGGAATTAGATCACATCATGGATAAAGAAGCAAATTCTATAGGGGCACTTATCATGCACTTGATCGCTACCGAAGTATATTACCAAAACTTAACTTTTGATGAAATGGAATATGATGAGGAAGACACTAAACAGTTAGATATAGCAATGGCTCTTGGAGAGGGTGCACGTAACAGTATTAACGGAAAAGAAGCTAGTTACTATTTTAATCTATGGAAAAAAGTTAGAGCAAAAACTAAAGAAAATTTCAAAGCTAGAGATGATGCTTGGTTAGCAGAAGTTTACCCAGGATCAAACATTAACAATCACTTTTCATGGTTTCATGTAATGGAACATCAATCAAGCCATCTTGGTCAAATGCTTTTATTAAGAAAAAGAATTCCGCCAGCTCCTAAACCTTTAACGCTTCCTAAACTAAATAAAAACTAAAGTATAAGGTTACTTTGTTATTTTTACAGAGAATTTTAAGTTTATGGCAAACTCCTTCGAAAATTATCAAAGACGCAAACTCATCTCCTCCTATTTTTCTGTGGTGCTAAGTATTGCATTAGTCTTATTTCTATTGGGCATTTTAGGTTTACTGGTTTTGAACACTAAAAAAATGGCAGATCGTTCTAAAGAACAAATAACCATTTCTGTCTTTCTAAAAGAAAATACCAAAGAAATTGAAGTTGAACAGCTTCAAAAGACTTTGGCTATGTCTGAATACACCAAATCTTCTACCTATGTATCTAAAGAAGAAGCAGCCAAGCAACACAGTGAAGATATTGGCGAAGATTTTGTTGATTATTTAGGATACAATCCGCTTAAAAATTCCATAGACGTAAAGTTAAATGCCGATTTTGTTACTGCTGAAAAAGTTGAAGAAATTGCCGACACCCTCTCAGAAAAGACCTTCGTAGACGAGGTTAGCTATGATAGAGTTCTGGTAAGCATGGTCGCCAAGAGCGTAGAACAAATAGGATTTTGGATTTTGGTTGCCAGTGCCATATTTACTTTTATTGCCGTGTTATTAATCAATAGCTCTATACGATTATCTATTTATTCTAAACGATTTATCATTAAAACCATGCAAATGGTTGGGGCTACAAAGACCTTTATCAGAAGACCATTTATATGGCAAAACATTAAACTTGGTATGATCGGTGCCGCTATTGCCTTATTGGCTATTGGCGGTGTTGTGTATTATGTAAATACTAATTTTCAAGATTTAGGATTATTTGATGAACCTTATATTTTGGTTATTTTATTTGTTAGCGTTTTTCTATTGGGAATACTTATTTCGTTCATTAGCACCTATTTCGCGACCCAACGCTTCTTAAATCTTAGAACGGACGAATTATATTATTAAATTTGCGGCATGAGTAAAAACAACAAAGTGGAACAGCATTCTAAACAAGAATTTATTTTTCAGAAGAAAAATTACATGTTCATGTTTATTGGTCTTGCCTGTATTGCAATAGGTTTTATCTTAATGAGCGGTGGTGGTAGTGACGACCCCAACGTTTTTAATCCTGAAATCTATAATTTTAGAAGAATAAGACTTGCACCAACTTTAGTGCTTATTGGCTTAGGTATAGAAATTTATGCCATTTTATTGAACCCACACAAAAAGAAAGATTAATTGGATACTTTAGACGCTATTATTCTCGGTATTATTCAAGGATTAACCGAGTTTTTACCTGTTTCATCAAGTGGACATTTAGAACTGGGTAAAGCCATTTTAGGAGATAATTCTGTACAAGAAGAAAGTTTATTATTTACCGTAGTACTTCACTTTGCTACTGCGTTAAGTACCATTGTTGTTTTTAGAAAAGACATTTGGGAAATTTTAAGTGGTTTGCTTCAGTTTAAATGGAACGAGGAAAGTCAGTTTTCCGCTAAAATTATCATCTCAATGTTACCGGCCGTATTTGTAGGCTTATTTTTTGAAGAACAGTTAGAAGCATTTTTTGGAGGCAACATTAGATTTGTTGGTTTCATGTTAATCATTACAGCAGTACTTTTATATTTTGCCGATAAAGCGAAAGACACTGATAAGAAAGTAAGTTTTGGTAATGCCTTTATTGTAGGTATTTCTCAAGCAATTGCCATGCTACCAGGAATTTCACGAAGTGGAGCTACAATTTCTACCTCTGTGCTGTTAGGTGTAGATAAATCAAAAGCTGCAAGATTTTCTTTCTTAATGGTCGTTCCACTAATATTCGGTAAAATTGCCAAAGACCTAATGAGCGGAGATTTAACTTTTGACGGAGAAAATAATGTAGCCATGGGCGCCGGTTTTATTGCAGCCTTTGTTGCCGGTCTTGCCGCTTGTACTTGGATGATCAAACTCGTTCGCAAAAGCAAGCTATCCTATTTTGCCATCTACTGTCTTGTTGTAGGATTGATAGCCGTTATATACGGATTCACTAATCCGTAGTTCTAAAAAACACCCAAATTCATGAAAGATTTGACCAAAGAAGACTATTTAAACGGTCAGGTATTATTGATTGATAAACCACTAGAATGGTCCTCTTTTCAGGCGGTCAATAAATTGAAATGGGCTATAAGAAAGAAATTCAGTTTAAAGAAATTTAAAATAGGACATGCAGGTACGTTAGACCCACTAGCTACGGGACTTCTTATTATCTGTACTGGAAAATTCACTAAGAAAATCACGGAATACCAAGGGCAGGAAAAAGAATATACAGGTGTTTTCACCTTAGGGGCAACAACGCCTTCATATGACCTTGAAACAGAAATAAATGAAACCTTCAGCACAGATCATATTACAACAGAGCTTATAACAGCCACCACCAATGAATTCATAGGTGACATAGAACAAGCGCCACCTGTATTTTCAGCACTTAAAAAAGATGGAAAGCGGTTGTATGAATTGGCACGGGAAGGTAAAACAGTAGATATACCAAAGCGCAAAGTTAATGTAAGCACTTTTGAAATTACAGCTGTTGAAGGATTGAATGTTCACTTTAGAATTGCATGTAGCAAAGGAACTTATATAAGGTCTATGGCACATGATTTTGGTAAAGCACTTAAATCTGGAGCGCATTTAACAGCATTAAGAAGAACCAAAATAGGTGATTTTAACGTAGATAATGCTCAAGACCCTTTGGTTTTTGCCAATATCTTGTTAGATACAGAAGAAAGCAGGTAACAAACAATTGATTACCATTTATCGATCTTCTAAAATATTTTGGTATTATTAAGGTTATATACCCATGAATCTGAACAGAAAACAATTATCATTACTTGCCACTGTCTTTAGCATGTCTATTGTAGTGTTGGTATTGTATAATATTCAGTTTGGTAGTCAAGAAGAATCTAAAGAAGATTATGTTGTTGAAATGGTTATTGATCCTGAGGTTCTAGAAGAAATCTTAAAAGAGGAAGAACCACAAGAGGAACAAGTAGAATCTGACCCTATTAAAAGTCATTTAGCCTTTAACGAAACTGCGAAGCCCAGTTATGGCAATCCAGAACCACTACAAACACTAGAGGAGTTAATGGCAGAGCGCAATGAAATGAGCGATGGCGACCCAACAGAAAATATGATTTCTGATGACGGTTATTCCGCAAGAGTTAAAGCTCTGGCAAAAAAACGAGAAGAAAAAAAACAACTTCTAGGAGAAAAGGAAGCTCAAAAGAAAGAATTCACCAACAACCTGGCCGCAAGGAGAACTTCTGTTTCTTACTCTTTAGTTGACAGAAACAACTATAAGTTACCACCACCAATATACACGTGTATAGAAGGCGGTAAAGTGGTCATTAATATTGAGGTAAATGCTTTAGGCTATGTTACCGAAGCAGATTATAATGCCAAAAGCTCAGGCACTTCTAACGGATGCCTTGTTGATAACGCCATCAACTATGCGTTAAAAGCAAGATTTAATTCTTCTACCAAAGATTCTCAAAAAGGAACGATCACTTATTTATTTCAAGGGAAGTAATCTAATACAAGATAAAAAGCCCTGTTTTTATACCAGACTATCCAGCGACTGTAGTAAGTCTTCTAAAATACTTTGACCTTTATCTTTATTGTAAAACATTTGAAGGTCCTGTTTAAACTCAGGGGTTAACTTACCATGCTCTGTCTTATAATCTTCAACCAATTTTGTTGCTTTTGCCGATCTTGGTCCCCAAGTGGCAACTACGGTACTATTATCCTCTTCAACAGCAATTAATTTAGGAATAGACCTGCCTCCGTTAGTTAAAAACTGATCCATCACCTCTAAATTATCATCGCGAAGAATTATAGATAAAGAAATATTAGGATTAAGCTCTGCAATCTTGTTCATAACAGGTAATGCAGGTGATGCATCACCACACCAGCTTTCAGAGAATACCAACCATGAAATTTTCTTGTCTATAGATTTAATTTTAGCCACAGCTTCATCACTAAACTTTAAGGTTTTATCCCATCTACGCATACGGCTATTGTTTAACTGCGTGTATTGTGTTAAAGCTTCTGACTGTTCAGGACCACTTGCTTCTCCTTTTTCAGCTAAATCAGCCACCAAAGTCCTGTATTCAGCATAACTAAAACCGGTTTGTAATCCCTTTTTTATTAAATCATCTATCACTAATTCCATGCGCTTACTATTTTACAATCTCTAATTGAACGATTTAGTAGTAATAAAAGTACAATGCTTACAAATTTTCAGGATTCACCGCCAGACTATTAAATAGCTTAGCCTTTGCCGTAAAATATTTATTTTCCACTTGGTTTTGCTTCAGCACCGCATCTATCAATTTACTTTCCCTAGAATTGATCAGGAAAAGTGAGCTTTCGCCAAAACTGAATTTTCGTTCTTCAGCAGCTAACAGCGCTTCATAACTAGACACAATATCATCTATTAGAACATTCTGATTCTGAAAAGAATCTAACTCGTTATAAATAGCAGTTATTTTATTCTGAATCTGCACCTCAGCATTATCAAGCTCAAATTGAGCATCTTTTAACTTCAGTTTTGCCAATTTTAAATCGCCACGCTCTTTTCTCAAAAATAAGGGGAGTTCAAAATTTAAACCAGCTTTATAATTTTGTGTTTCAAATGAGTTTAAATATCTGGGCTCATCTGTAATGAACTTATACTCCACATCAATTCTAGGTAAAAGCTTATTCGTTTTTAAACGCTTATCAACTACTAAACCATCAATTTTATAACCTAGTGATTTTAGCTTTGGATGATTCTCTAACACAAAACTATCTAACGGTTTTCCTAAGATTTCCAGAGCTTGGTCAATTTCAGCATCTAAAGAAGTGTCTGGAACAACTTGCGATTGTAGTTCCATAGGAATGTTTTCACCCATCCATAGGTAATTAGAAAGTTCTAATCTGGCATTACGCAAAACTACATTGGCCTGCTCTTTTTCTAACGCCCTATTCTGAACCGCAATCTTTGCCTCAACAGTATCTATGGCGGCAATTTCACCTGCTTGTGCGCTACGGTTAACACCCTTTAGCCTTACTTTGGCATTCAATAAAAAATCATTGAACAACAAACTATTTCTGTACGCCTGTAACCAATTAAAATATGCCAATGAGGCATCGAACAATACTTGATTGACCAATAAATCTCTATCTGCCTTAGATTGCTCCCTAAAAAATTTTGCTTTTTTAACGGTAGCCATTCTTTCATTGATCCAAGAGCCACGACCTAAAGAAAGAGCCACGCCGGCACTATATAAACCGTCATCTGGCACGTTTCTTTCCGCATTTAAATACTCGCCAGAATACTGCTCAAATTCACCCTTTAATTCTATACCATACCAAGTAGGAACCTTAAAGGTAGAATTCAATAAATCATAATACTCTGATCCTTTAAATTCCTTTGTAGCATAGTCTACCGCAATTTTAGGGTCAAAACCACCACGTGCCTTCATCAGATTTGCCTGACCAACGCTCATCACCATTTCTGCCTGTTTGGCCACCGGGTGATACTTTTTAACGTAACCCAAATATTCCCTGAAATTTAGCTGTACAGAATCTACAGTTTGGGCACTCACCACTAACCCAAATAATAGATAGAAAAAGATAATAATTCTTTTCATTCTTATTTTTTTACAGGTTTATCTTGAGCCCCTTCCGGTTGATAGTAATTGGCAGGAAAACCATTAAGTTGACGCCATAGTTCATACCAGATTGGCACATCTTCTAACAGGGCTATGGTATTTGCACCAGACCCAACACGTAAAGCTTCTGGCCATGCTTGATCATCTTTATCCGGCGACAGCAATATTCTGTATTTTCCATTAGGGTTTATAAAGGTTTCTATAGCCACTACTTTACCCGCATATGTACCGTAAGATGCATTTGGCCAACCACTAAAAACAATTGCAGGCCAACCATCAAACTGTATTCGTACGCTTTCCCCTAAATGGATCAAGGGTAAATCTATAGGATCTACAAACGTTTCAACCGCCATATCGTAATCAGCCGGCATAATACCCACTAACGGGGTACCTTCTTTAAAAGTTTCACCTATACCTGCAGTAAGCACTTTATTGATGTAACCGTTTTGTGGCGCCCGAATATAACGAAGCTGGCTTCGCATTTGGTAATTGGTATAATCATTCTCTAATTTACTAACCTGTGCCTCTGAATCAAATTGATTGGACATTGCGGTAAACTTATCGCTCTGCGCCTTTGAAATCTTATCTGTATACGAAGCCTGCACCCTATTGATTTCTACTTCAGCATTTATAATCTCATTCTTAGCAGCCAATAATTTGTTTTCTTGAGAGAGTAATTTTGCTTGTGTCTCTTGAAGCTTTAAACGTTTTGCCTCAACATCTGTCACTGCCTTTAAACCTTCGCTTTGTAACTGAGCGGTACGCTCGTATTGACGCTCCGCAATTTGAATATTTGTCTTTGCAGCCTCAAAATCTATACTATCACTTTGTGCCTTTAGTTTTGCCTGCATCAATTTATTTTTGGCTTGCTCTAACTTTAATCGCCTTTCATTGAATAAGGCCGCTACTTGATTATCTAAAGATTTCACCTTATCCTCATAAGAGGTTACAGAAGATGCTTTTGACTTTAATTGCTGCCCTGTTCTTTCTACCAAATCTGGATCAAAATACTCTGATTTTACTTCAGATATAAATAGTATGGTGTCTCCCTTTTTTACATAATCACCCTCTTGTACATACCATTCTTCTATTCTACCCGGAATTTGAGATTGAATAGTTTGTGGTCTTTGGCCTGGGGTAAGGGTGGTTAAGAAGCCTCTTGCGTTAATAGTCTGTGTCCAAGGCAAAAACAAAACGATAACCCCTACTACTGCAAATGCAAATAGAAATCTATTAAAATGCTTGTAATGCCTTTGATGGTTTACTTTTTGAACCGACTTAAATCGCTCAATTGAAACCTTTTGATTTAGTTTGTTATGAGATATATTAAGCATCTTTTCCTGCGATTTCGTTAATAATCTGTCCTTTGTCCATGGTTATGATCCGTGAACATTTTTTAATCCACTTATCATTTTCACTTACTACCAATAATGCCCAACCATTAGATGGATCACTTAAAAAGTTAAGAATTCTATCTGCTTCTTCATTATTGAATTGATCCAATGGGTCTTTTAAAATTAAAAGTGTTGGCTTACGAACAATACTTCTTGCCAGAACAATCTTTTTTGAAACCGTATACGGAATTTGTTTTCCTTCTGGATAGAGAACCGTATTGAGCCCATCTGGTTGTTGCTTAACAAAATCTGTAAGTCCTACTTTATCTAACGCCCAATACACCTGCTCATTTGTAGTTTCTTTATCTCCAAAAGTGATGTTGTGCAGAATAGTACCCTCAAAAGGTGATTCTTCTGGCAGAGATTGACCAAGGTGAGAACGGTAATAATTTAAATTCATCCCTTTTAGAGATACACCGTTTACATAAACACCACCACTATCCGGTTGAATGATTCCTGCGATAAGTCTCAACAAAGTATTCTTACCAGATCCACTATTTCCTCTTAAAAGAATTGTACATGTAGGTGATATGGTTAAACTTAAATTAGAAATAATCTTTCTTTTTGGATCAGGTACACTATAAGAAATATTACTTAACTCTACAGTAAATGCCTGGTTTTCAATAAATGGTTTTTCTCCTTCTTGAATTTCTAATTCCTTATCTACCACTTGTCCCATTTTCTCTAACGATGTCAATAAATCATAAAATGTCTCTAGACCAACAATTAGTTTTTCCACAGAATTAATCACCAAAAGAATGATAATCTCGGCCGCTACAAATTGCCCAATATTCATTTCTTGATTCAACACCAACAAACCACCAATTAGTAGAAGCCCGGCCGTTACCAAAACTTTAAAGCCAATCATTTGAATAAACTGCAATACAATTACTCTAAAATGACTTTCTCTTGCATTCAAATATTCAATCACTAAAGTGTCGTTCTTATCTAAAGCGTGAGAGGTTTTACCCGATAATTTGAAACTTACTATTGAACGTGCAATCTCTTGTAACCAGTGCGCTACCTTATATTTACTCTTAGACTCATCTAAACTGGTATCTAAACCACGTTGAGCAGTAAATTTAAATACTACATAAATTAATAGAAGTAAAAGCATGCCGTAAACAATGAAAAATGGGTGATAAAAAGATAATAGCAATAACCCAAAAACAATCTGTAACAGTGCAGCAGGGAAATCTATTAAAACCTTTGATAAAGATTTCTGAATGGTCAAGGTATCAAAAAACCTATTCGCCAATTCTGGTGGATAGTAATTATGAAGTTCACTCATTTTAATCTTTGGGAAACGATAAGCAAACTCAAACGAAGCTCTTGTAAATATCTTTTGCTGTACGTTTTCAATAATTCGTATTTGCATTAATTGTAGTATACCTACAAACGCAACACCAATGGTTACCCCTATTACCAATACAATCCATGATGTACTTATCTGAGCGCCTTGCATTAAATTGATGATCGCCTGTATACCTAAAGGCAACGAAAGGTTAACAACACCTGCAAAGATGGCATAGTAAAATACCTGAAATATATCTTTCTTGTCCAATTTCAAAAGACCCAGAAAACGTTGCCAGGCGGTTAGTATATTTTTATTCATCTATGGTGTTGTTTAGGGTGTTAAACACAAGGTGTGTCAAATACTGTGTAGGCGTTATTTTATTGGTACAATCTGTTAGTGACGGAAAATGTTCTTTTAAATAATGTTGATGTAAACCGTTTTCTAATATAGTACTGGCTAAACTAGTAGGGTATTCATAGGTAGCATCTACCTCTATAATCATTTCTGCCAACCTGCCTACCAATCTCTTATAAATTGCATAGAACCCTTCTTTGTTCTCTGCATCTACCTCTTTGGTCAAATAAGATTTTGAATATTCGTTTATGACAATATTGTTCAATAATATTTCATTGATATGAGAAAAATCCGAATCTTCTTTAGTTGTCTTAGTCATAATAAATATGGCTTTTAATAACTTCTCTTTAGGATTTTTAATGCTGTTGGTAGCAAAAACCAATTGATACTCCATCCAACCCCAATACCATGATGTTAGATATAACAATAACTTGTGTTTGTTTTCAAAATAACGATAAATAGAGCTTTCATTAGACCCTATTTGAACACCAAGCTTCTTAAAGGTAAAACTTTCAAAGCCTATATCATTGATCAATTGAATACTAAATTCAATAATCTTTTTACCAAGCCCAGAAGACTCCGGATCTTTCACGTAAAGCTTCTCATTGATTCTTATTTGAACCCCTTGTAATAGCTTATCCATATTATTTTAATTAAGTCGATTGCAAATATAATAGTATTACTATCATATCTTAATAGTTTAACATTAATTTATAATAGTAACACCTTTTTGACAGCCCTTACATTCGTATTTTACGAACTAAAAACTCTCATTACCCCCGTACTATTTACTTTGCAACATGAAAATAAAAATTGGGTTTTATTTTAAATAATCGAAATCAATAGAATTTATACATATGGTTTTAGCACGTATAATTGTCAAGACAAAAAAACAGGCAGAAGAAATTGCGAGACTACTTTTAACTCAAAAATTAATATATAGCGCCAACATCATAAGCAATAAAGCTTTCAATAAAAATGAAGAGAACGGAGAGATCACTTTTGAGAAGAAAACGATCATAGAAGGAAAAACAAAAGCGCTATTATTTACTACGATCAACAAGGTATTAAGGCAAAAGTATTTTGAAAACATGCCATTGATCTATGCCGTTCCCATTATTTACATGAATGATGAACAAATTCAATTACTACGAGATCAAACAGCAAAAAATTAAAAAACTCAGTAAGCATCTATCCAACTAAAATTATCTTCAATTACTTGATTTTTTTCTTCCTCCAAATATTCTAAAAATGCCAAAGCGGTGGGTGATAACTTTTTTGATTTAAGCCAAATTAAATTCCATTTGGTTTCTATAGGCAGACCCTTGATCGGTATAATTTGCACGTCTTTATTTTTGAGTTCATTCTTTAGCCCAATTATAGGCATTATCGAAAAACCCAGACCTGCAATTACCGCCTGCTTTACGGCCTCATTAGAGGTAAGTTCAATTTTTTTACGAACCTCGAATTTGTTCTTAGTTATAAAATTTTCCATTGCGGCCCTTGTTGCAGAGCCAGCCTCTCTATAAATTAATGGTGATTGCTCAAATATTTTCTTTCTAGAAAGGGTTTTGCTCCCCAATCCATTTTTACCGGCAATTAGATATAATTTATTTTGCATAAGCTCTACACGTTCCACCTTCAGCTTTTTAGGTAAAACGGACACCATGGCGAAATCTACCGTATTCAATTCTAAACTTTCTATTACTTGAGATTTATTGGTAACATCGATTACTAAATCAACACCCTTGTTCTGGTGTGAAAAATTTGAAATCATATACGGCATTACATACTTTCCGGTAGATACTACAGAAAATTTCAATTTACCCACCAACTCTCCTTTATAGGATAGAATCTTATAATTAATAGCATCTACTTCTTGGAGTATTCTTTTGGCGACCACTGCAATTTCCTTACCAAAATCAGTTACATAAAGCTTTCGCCCTACAACTTCTGTTAAAGGAATAGAAAACTGATCTTGAAAATTTTTTAACTGAATAGACACTGCTGGCTGTGTTAGATATAACTCTTCAGAAGCCTTTGTAATGCTTTCACTTTCAGATATTTGCAGGAATATCTTTAATTGATGCAATGTATAATTCATAAAATATTTTTATGTATGACATAATAAATATAAATAAAATTAAATGAATAAAAAATATAAGATTTGCACCCGAATCAAATTCTATAAACTAAATATTATGAACGCAGAAGTTAAAGACGAAGTCAAAAAAACTATCAAAAAACAGAACATTCAACTCGTAGATGGTGAGTTTACAGTTTCTGAGGCTAATGATATCGTAAAGAACCTCATCAATGAAAAAATAAACTTTCACAAATTACAACGCCTATCTCTTTGCGAAGGTTTTTCAAAATCAAACACAGAATTTCCTGACAGTAGAATAGGTCAACTTCAAAATGACAAGAAAATCTCAAATGAGTTTTTTAGAGATCAATTTGGTAAAAACGTAACGGTTACAATTAACGGTGTACTAGAAATAACCATAAACGAATAGTCTTAATTTCTTTCTTAAAAAAAACATTATGTTTAAAAAAGTAAGTCTACCCTTGTTAGCCACCATTCTATTTATGGGAACCCTTATCCTACTTTCCTACAAAAACAATGGGCTGTTTTTAACCCAAATCTTAGTTTCTTGTAGTATAATCACTTTAATATTATTCATTAAGACCAGGGTGAACGAAAACTGAACGCCCTGTAATAATATTCAATCTTTCTTTTAGAAAAGGGAGTTATGTTATGACATTTAGATCAAGTAACTCCCTTTAACCTTTTTACAAATAAACTTTTATGGATTTACATTTACTGTTAGATAATCTGACCAACCCGGCCCTGCTCTTTTTCTTCTTAGGGGTAATTGCCGTTCAATTAAAAAGTGATTTAGAAATTCCGCCAAATTCATCAAAGTTCATTTCCCTTTATTTAATGTTTTCTATTGGCTTTAAAGGTGGTCTAGAACTTTCGCATAGCAATCTCGACATAGAAATTCTATGGTCTTTGTTATTCGGTGTTTTCTTGGCTTTGTTCGTACCATTCTACACTTATTTTATTTTAAGAAGAAAATTCAGTGTCGCAAACTCTGGTGCTATAGCCGCATCATATGGTTCAGTAAGTGCTGTAACTTTTGTCACCGCTGTATCATTTTTAGAAATGGAACAGATAGATTTTGGCGGTCATATGGTCGCGGTAATGGCACTTATGGAAGCACCTTCTATTATTATCGGCGTACTGTTGATGTCTTATTTTCAAAAAAACAAAGAAAACAAAATTTTTCTACCCAACGTAGTAAGGCATTCTTTAACAAACGGTAGTGTACTTCTAATAATCGGTAGTTTAATTATCGGTTTTTTGGCCAGTGATCAACATGCCAGAGGCATAGAACCGTTTACTACAGATATTTTCAAAGGCTTTTTAGCAGTTTTCCTTTTAGATATGGGTATTACCAGCGGTAAAAAACTGGCTGATTTTATTAAAAAAGGATGGTTTGCTTTTATTTTCGCTATAGTAATACCTCTTATAAACGGTAGTATCGTCGCTATGGTCAGCACCATTTTTACCGAAAGTGTAGGAAATAGATTTTTATTTGCCATCTTAGCGGCAAGTGCTTCTTATATAGCCGTGCCTGCAGCTATGCGGTTAGCAGCACCTAAAGCAAATCCCAGCTTATATTTACCTATGGCCTTGGCAATTACATTTCCGTTCAACATTACTTTGGGTATGCCCTTGTATTTATGTATTGTTACTTGGTTTTAGTTTGAACAGAACTCAATTAATAGTACTTTTATTTTATGGAGAAAAACAGGTGCGGCTGGTGCAAGGGTGATACGCTTTACGAAGCATATCATGATCAAGAATGGGGCGTTCCCGTTAAGGATGACGGTCTCCTTTTTGAATTTTTAGTATTAGAAACCTTTCAAGCTGGGTTAAGCTGGATTACCATTTTAAAAAGAAGAGAGAATTTCAGAGTTGCATTTGACCATTTTGATTACAAGAAAATTGCCAAATACCCTGAAACTAAAATCTTGTCTTTACTGCAGGATGAAGGAATTATCAGAAACAAATTAAAAGTTCGTGCTACGGTTACCAATGCAATAGCATATCAAGAAATTCAAAAAGAGTTTGGCAGTTTTAGCAGTTATATTTGGAAATTTGTGAACAACGTACCTATTAAGAATGCAGTAGTAAATTACAAAGAGGCTCCAGCAAATACGCCTATATCTGATGCTATTAGCAAAGATTTAAAAAAACGCGGATTTAAATTTGTAGGGAGCACAATCATTTATGCATTCATGCAGGCCACTGGTATGGTAAACGATCATCAAGTAGATTGTTTTAGGTACAATCAAGTATAATATGAACCCATTACAACTCTTATGAAAAATCATTTTATAAAAATAACTTTAATCGCTTGCCTATTCTGTTTTCAGTTTGGTCATTCTCAATACAAATACGAGAGGGAACATCGTATTCTTAAATCTCAGTTTCCTGCTTTGGCAATAGCGACCATTGATGAAAATGTAGCAGATTTTAAGCGTATTAAATTCTACAAAGAGACAGATAGCACTAAAATTAGTTATGAGGCAAAACTTAAAAAAGACAAGCTTTGGTACAGTATAGAATTTAATGAAGAAGGCATATTGGAAGATATAGAAATACTTATTAAATCTACAGATATACCCAATGACACCTATGACAAAATAGTGGGTTATTTGAACAATAATTTCACCAAATATAAAATAAAGAGGCTTCAACAGCAATATCCTTCAAATAAAGAACAAGCAGAAGAAATTTTCAAAAATGCATTTCAAAATCTTATTCTACCTGCTAACAATTATGAAATAGTTATTGTTGGCAAAAAAGATGAAGGCTATTTAGATTATGAAATTCTATTTGATGCTGATGGAAATTTTAAAAATATAAGAACTTCTCTTCCTCCAAATTATGATCACGTACTGTATTAAAGTTCGGTTCATTATAGTCTTACTATTGTTAGGCGCCCATTATGCTCGTTCACAAAATAATACGACTGCCTATTGGGAACCTGAAGTTGCTTTAAACTATAGAGTAACCCCATTATTGAAGCAGAATTTTTCATTATCAAATAGAAATTATACGTATCATAACAACAAAGCACAGCTAAACATACGACAAATAGAGATTGCTCATTTTTCTTCTTTGACCATAGACCCTTATAAGAGTATAGGTCTAGGTGTTCAATATAGATTTAGGGAAGCTTTTGAAAATAATAAGGAAAATGAACTTAGGCTAACCCAACAATTCAATATTACCAAAAAAGTGAATAGTGCTCGTTTTGGAAACCGATTTAGAATAGAGCAACGCATTCAACCTTCTAACGTTGTGCATCGTTTTAGATATCGTTTTGCAATAGATTTTCCATTAAAAGGTTTAAAAATGGATATTGGTGAACCTTATTTAGTAGCTACTACAGAATCTTTACTGAGTGTAGGTAAAAGTATAAGGCCTATGTATGACCAACGACTAACCTCACAAATTGGATGGTCTATATCGCAACACCTAAAAGCGCAATTAGGGGTGCAATTTAGAATGGAAAATTATACAGAAAGCACAGAGCACGTTTTCTTTTTCTTGAACAGTCTGGTCATATCAATCTAAAAACTTCATGAATTCTTGTCTCGATATTTCGTGAGCACCCATACTCTCTAAATGGTCAGTGTGCAATTGGCAATCTATAACCTTATACTCTTTAGCCTGTAATTCTTCCGCTAGCTTAATAAACGCAAATTTAGATGCATTAGATGTTAAGCTAAACATACTTTCACCGCAAAAAACATTACCTAGATCAACTCCATATAAACCACCTACCAAAGTATCGCCTTCCCAAACTTCATATGATTTTGCAATACCTCTCTCATGTAATTCTATGTATGCATTTTTCATATCCTGAGTAATCCAAGTGCCTTCTTGACCTTCACGAGGTACAGATGAACAATATTCTAGCACTTCTCTAAAACACGTGTTTTTTGTTAATCGAAACTGATCGTTACTAATAACCTTTCTCATGCTTTTTGAGATTTTTATTTGATTAGGATAAAGAATCATTCTAGGATCAGGACTCCACCATAAAATTATTGAATCATTATCAAACCACGGGAATATGCCGCTCTGGTATGCTAATAGCAATCGTTCTGGAGATAGATCACCACCAACCGCCAACAAGCCTTCTACATTGGCACTCTCTACTGATGGAAAAATAAGTTCATCGGTCAAAAAATACATGACTAATTAAGGCTTTTAAATTTTCGTTCAAAATAATTAAAGGTCATAAAACAAAAAAACTTGTTTAACTATTTAAAGCTAAACAAGTTTATTATTATAAAGACTTATCGTCTTAAATAACTATTTGCAATTTTTAGAAAGGAAGATCATCATGATCCTCTTCGTTTAAATTATCTGCAGGCTCAAAAGCTTCCATTGGTGCAACCGGTGGCATACCTGCTGCTGGAGCTCCTTGCGATGCACCTTCTATTCTCCATCCTTGAATAGAGTTAAAATACTTTACCTGACCCTGAGGATTTGTCCACTCTCTTCCTCTTAAGTTAATACTCACTTTTACATCTTGACCTACACCGTAGCTGTTCAATAAATCACATTTATCTTGAACAAACTCTACCATAATATGTTGTGGATACTGCTCATCTGTAGTAACTACCAATTCTCTTTTTCTAAAGCCATTAGACCCAAAAGTTTGGGTTTCTCCTATCAATTTTACTTTACCTTCTATTTCCATCTTGAACTCTTTTTACAATAGAGTTCAAAAATACATAAAATGATGTTGTTATAAAACACGGTACAACGATTACAACACAACAATTATTCACAATTAGGGTTATCTTTAGTATTAGATAACTATTGGATGAACTTTATTCCTAAAAACAAAATTTCCAACATTTTTCTATTGATAGGCTCGTTTGTAGTAGTGAGTCTTATCTTATGGAATACCAATAGCTTTTTTAAACAATTTAAAGAAGAAGAACGCCTTAAAATGGAGATTTGGGCAACCGCTCAATCAGAGTTTCTACAATCTTCTGAAACCGTAGATTTAGGTAGCTTACACTTAAAGGTTTTTCAAAACAACACCTCTACCCCAATGATTCTTATTAATAAGGATAAATCTATTAGGGTAAATAATTTTCCGCCCAACAAGTCTAAAGACTCTGTTTATATACAAAGCCAACTCAGAAAATTTAAGGACGAAAACACACCTATATCTATTGATCAACAAGGTGAGCATTTAGCGACATTATATTACGGTAATTCTGATGTATTAACCAAGTTGAAATTTTATCCTATTGCGCTACTTCTTATTATTTTTCTTTTTGCTGCAGTTATCTATTTTCTGTTCAGAACCAATAAAGCCTCTGAACAAAATAAATTATGGGCAGGTATGGCCAAAGAAACCGCGCACCAAATAGGTACCCCACTCTCTTCTCTTTTAGGCTGGAACGAACTTTTAAAATCTGAAGCGATCAACCCTAGTATTACCAAAGAAATAGAAAAGGATATTGACAGATTACAAACTATTACAGAACGTTTTTCTAAAATTGGCTCGCTACCTAAACTTGTTGAAAGTGATATTGTAAAAGAAACACAAGATGCATTTGAATACTTAAAGCGTAGAAGCTCTAAACTCATACATTTTTCTTTTAGTACAAAAATTGACCACCTGCCAGTTATGCTAAACAGTTCTTTATACAATTGGACGATAGAAAACTTGGTCAAAAACGGAATTGATGCCATGAGAGGCAAGGGTAGTATTGCCATAGAAATTGTCCAGGACAACAAATTTGTCAACATTTTAATAGCCGATACCGGGCACGGTATTTCTAAAAGCAACTATAATAGTATCTTTACACCCGGCTTTACCTCAAAAAAAAGAGGCTGGGGCTTAGGTCTTTCTTTAGTTAAGCGAATTGTGGAGGAATATCACGATGGAAAAATAAAGGTGTTATCATCTGGCAAAGAAGGAACTATAATGCAAATTTCTTTAAAAGTGTCTCACTAATTATGGCGAAGGAAAAATTAGAAGTTATTAAGGAAGCCAAACTGACGAATAACTGCCCTGAGTGTTTTAATCAAGATTTAAACCTTACTTTTTATCAAAAACATACTTACGGGATCTTCTTTCATAAAATTACAGGTGAATTAAGCAATAAATTGGTCTGTAATACCTGCCATTCTACAATTTACCCAGTAACCTGGACAGATGATATTGAACGCATGTTCAATTACTATCAAAAAACCGCAATACCTACTAAAAAATCATCTAAACCAACATTACTTTTCTATAGCCTTATTTTGGTTCTAATAGCTTTGGTAGCCGGTGCAGTATACTTATTTATTTCTGGAGCTATTCAACTTTAGAACCAATTGATTCGGCTAGTTCAATAAACTCTTCATCACTTAATTTTACCTTATGTTGAAAAGTAGCATCTTTCATTTCGTTTAACGGGATTAAATGAACATGAACATGTGGTACTTCTAAACCGATGACCGACATACCTACTCGTTTACAATTAACCGTTTTTTCTAAAGCTAAACCTACTTTTCTTGAAAAGGACATTAACCCTAAATAGGTTTCTTCATCCAAATCTAAAATCTTGTTCACCTCTTTTTTAGGTATACAAAGCGTATGCCCTTTTGCATTAGGATTGATGTCTAAAAAAGCCAAGAAATTTTCATCTTCAGCTACTTTGTAACATGGAATTTCACCATTAATAATTTTCGTAAAAATTGTCGGCATAGTAATTCGTATTTAATGGTAATAAAAAAATCCTACCCTTATGAAAAGGATAGGATTAAATATAGTTATTTAAAATTTTAAGCTCTTGTAATTTCAAGAATTTCAAATTTAATAGCTCCACTTGGCACAACTATTTCAGCAGTATCACCAACCTTTTTACCTAGAAGACCTTTACCTATTGGTGAATTCACAGAGATTTTACCTGTTTTTAAATCTGCCTCACTTTCAGCGACCAATTTATAAGACATTTCCATGCCGTTATTTTGATTTTTAAGCTTTACCGTAGAAAGCACCAACACCTTTGAAGTGTCTAATTGAGACTCGTCAATTAAACGTGCATTTGCTACTGTATTTTCCATCTTTGAAATTTTCATCTCTAAGAGTCCCTGTGCTTCTTTTGCGGCATCATATTCAGCATTTTCTGACAAATCTCCTTTGTCTCTTGCTTCTGCGATTGCTTGAGACGCTTTTGGACGCTCCACATCACGTAAATGATTTAGCTCTGCTTTAAGATTCTTTAACCCCTCTGCAGTATAGTATGATATATTACTCATAACTTCCTCGTTTTATAAATAAACAAATCCTCTGCAATTGCCTATTAATTCGGCTTTTTAAGCGAGGATTTAACACAAATATACATAATTTTTACGCACATTTGCTGAAGTTTTTTAAAACTAAATTTTAAGCATGATGAAGAGATTAACCATCGTAATTATATTGATTATCACTGCTTGTAGCAATGATGGCACAAACAGAAATCCGTTTTTACAGGAAATCGGTTTTCGTTTTGAAGCTAATTTGAACCTGCCTTCTTACAGTCCTCTTACAAATACAGGTAGCGCTATCTATATACCAAGTGATCTTGCTGGTACCAGAGGTGTTTTTGTCATAAACTCTGGATTTGATCAATTTAGAGCTTTTGAAGGTAGCTGCCCAAATCATGCTCCAAATGATTGCTCAACAATGGAACTTGACGGTCAAATTGCTATTTGCTCCTGTGAAGATTATCAATATAGCCTATTTACCGGTCAACTATTGAATAGACCCGATGATGAAAATCGTTATTATGACATGCTAGAATATCGTGCAGTTTTAAGTGGTGGCAGCGTAATTATATCCAATTAAGAACTTTAACATAGTTTCTATTTTTATCTCCCATATAAATTAAAACAACTAGGGTGCAACCTTTTGCAAAGCTACACCCTAGCTGAAAACTTATATTTCTAATATTGAAAAACCTAATTAACTTTTCTGAGCATTAGAAATTTACCGTTGCCCCTAATAAGAAATTAGTGCCCGCCTGTGGATAATAGCCTTGTACTTCAAAAGAATTACCGGGTGTAGACCAGCTATCTACATAAGTGTAACCGTTAGATACGTATTTTTCATTAAAAATGTTATTCACCAAACCAGAGAATACAATAGATTTTACTACGTTATTCATTTCAATTTCATAGGTG
This sequence comes from Maribacter zhoushanensis, assembly GCF_029350975.1. Classification (GTDB taxonomy): domain Bacteria; phylum Bacteroidota; class Bacteroidia; order Flavobacteriales; family Flavobacteriaceae; genus Maribacter; species Maribacter zhoushanensis. The sequence goes on along the minus strand of NZ_JARKMR010000003.1, from coordinate 233,699 downwards.
ATATTGAAATCGTTCGTGAAATAAGAATCTAATTTAGATGCCTCGGTATCTGTGTTACTTAAATATTGCTCTCCAACAAATTTTGAGTACAACGAAAGACTTAAAGCATCGCAAGGCATATAACTAAGGATATTACCCGCTACCAAACCTGGTGAAAATGCAATATTTGTATCTCCTAAACCTTGTAATAGACCATCTCTATCAATAAAGAAATCTTTGTTCTTATTATCACTGATAGCAACATTAGGCCTTACATTAAATTTGTCTCCCAATTTAATATTTGCATCTACTTCTAAACCAAAACGGTAACTATCACCAACATTCTCTCTCAATGGTGCACCTACATCATTTAATTCTCCTGTAACCACTAATTGATCCTTATATTTCATGTAGTAAAGATTTGTATTCACCTGTACATCTGCAGATACGTACCTCCATCCCAATTCAAAATCGTTCAATTTCTCTGGCTTAGGGTTTCCATTTTCATAATCATTCCTATTTGGTTCTCTATTGGCAACTGCATATGATAAATAGAAATTGTTATTTGCATTTAAATCGAATGTTACGCCCGCCTTAGGGTTGAAGAAGTTAAAAGTATCATCTACCAAACCTGTTTCATCACCATTTGCTTTGTAACCTACCGTTCTATATTGTAAATCTCCATATAACGACCATTGGTCAGTTAATTGATAATTTGCTTTTGTATAGAGGTTAAAATCTGTTTTAGATGAACTATCATCATAGTAACGATCTCTATAACTACTGTTACTTGCATATCTAGCCCAAATTACCTCACCAAAATGATCACCTTCATACTTATTAAGACCACCACCAATTATTAAATCTAGTTTGTCTTTCTTATAATTTGCAGAAAAAACGGTTCCGTAGAAATCATTATCCAACCAGCGTCTTCTAATAAGGTCAGTAGAATTCACTTCTGCTCCATCAACTATTAAAGGCTCAAAACCATAGGTAGAAAAATCATCGTCTTCTCTATATTGCTCAAAAAACCCTCTACCTCTGGTATAGTGCAATGCAATATTGGTACTCCAAAAATCAGATATCTGCTCATTCCACAGTAACTGAGCATGATCCTGCTTGTAATTATCAACCTCATTATTATGAAATTGAGTATTACCGTTTAAATCTGTATAAATACCTGAAGGATTAAAAGTTCTGTTATCTTGTAATGTCTGAGCGTCTATACCATACCATGCTTGGTACGTAACCTCATGACCACCAAACATCAATGCTTTAATCAAGGTATTATCATCTTTATAAGCTGCTTGCAAAAAATAAGATTCCAAATCAGATCTAGCTCTGTCTATATATCCGTCAGATTTTATTTTAGACAATCTTCCCGAAATTTCAATATGGTCATTTAAAAGACCCGTGCTAAATTTTATATTATTTCTTAAGGTACTATAGCTGCCTATAGAAGAGGATATTTGTGCATATGCATCTTGTGAGAATCCGTCTGTCAATACATTTAAACTTGCCCCAAAAGCACCTGCACCATTTGTTGACGTACCTACCCCACGCTGTAATTGCAAGCTTTCTGTTGAAGAAGCAAAATCTGGCATATTTACCCAAAACGTACCTTGAGATTCGGCATCGTTGTAAGGTATACCGTTTATGGTCACATTGACTCGTGTAGCATCACTACCCCTTACTCGAAGACCAGTGTACCCTACACCTGCACCCGCATCTGTAGTAGTTACCACAGATGGTAAAAAATTCATTAAAACGGGAATATCCTGACCCAAATTTCTAGGTTTAATATCCTCTTTTGTAAGATTTGAAAATGTAACCGGAGATTCTTTGGTTACCCTAATTGCCGAGACGAATACCTCGTCCAATACCACTTTTTTACCCTCTAAAGAGTCAGTTTCCTGTTCTTGGGCACAGACACCCATACTTAGCGCTAAAAACGCCGCAATTGTGAAAATAGATAGTTTCATTCGTAAAATAAATACGAATAAAAGGGGCTATTATTCTAAAATTAAAATTGATTTTTGAGCAACTAAGCTCCATTTCCAAAAGATTACATATGAGCAAAATGTTCATACTACATCTTATTCCAAAAAATTAAAATAAACTTTTTGGACTTTCCCTTGGCAGCATTACCTGCCCAGGTTCTTTGGGTATAATCTCAGCTTTGTTCCAAAATTAGAACTCGGCACCCCTTTGAGATGCGGCAAATGTAATGCAGTTATTTAAACTCTCATAAATAAATCTAAAAAAATAACAACTTGTTTAATTAACATCATTTTAGAACTTCTTCCCTCAGTTTTATCGTATTTATTATACCAGTACAAAAAGACTATATGGATTCAAATAAAAATAAATTCACACTTAAGATTACCATCAGCTATTTGCTACTGATTGTTCTAGGAGTCATAGCCTCTTATTACATCTACAATGAGGTACAAGATTATATTGCCACTGAACAAACCTCTGAAAATGACAACAAACTACTTAAAACCAACTCTTTTCTTGCACAATTGTATGAAGCGGAAAGCCTGTCTAAACTCGCCTTACAAACAAAAAGCAGAATCAACTTTAAAGCTTATGAGAATAAGATAGATTCGCTACACACCCATATTGAAGAATTAAAAGCACTTACAGAAAGTGAACATCAACGTGGACTTTTAGATAGCTTAAGCTCTTTACTCAACAAAAAAGTAACCAATATAAATGCATTACGCTCCATTAGACTTAAAGATCAAACAGGTACAGCCATAAATTCCGCCTTAAAGGAGTTTGATAAGCTAGAGGAATCTTTGGGTATTATTAAACCTGAAGGGCTAGCACCAAACTTTGAAGAACTTTCACCAAAAGCACAAAGCGCCATAAAAAAGGTTGCGGATTATTTAAATGCCAATGTACCTGCAGATGGCGACCCTAAACAGAATGCACAGACTATGGACAGTGTTGTTCAAGTCTCTAAAAATCTATTAAAAGATGTACAACAAGAAAACACCATTAATGAAAATTCTTTAGCGGTTCGTGAAACCAACATTAATAGAACAGATTTTGAACTCTCTCAGCAATTGCGCACTATTCTTTCTTCTTTTGAGCAAGAGATTATCATGAACAGCTTAGCAAGTTCGATAAAAAAAGAAACACTATTGAAAAGAAGTATTAGACTAGCTGTTATTGCTGCTATTCTTGGTTTTTTAGTAGTGGGAATCTTTACATTTATTCTCAATAGAGATTTTTGGAAAGCTAACGCATATAGAGAGAAACTAGAAAAAGAAAAGTCATACTCAGAATCGTTATTAAAAAGTAGGGAGCAGTTGATTGCTACTGTAAGCCATGATTTACGCTCCCCTTTAAATACCATCAGTGGCTACACCAATATTATTGAAGAAAGTAATAATCCTAAGGATAACAAAGAATATATTTCACATATAAAATCTGCCACTTTATACGTAAACAACTTAGTTAATGATTTGCTTGATTTTTCTCAGTTAGAAGCTGGTAAAATAGTTACAAAGCACGACACATTTAGAGCCGATAAATTAATACAAGAAAGTTCTAAAAATATTTCAACGCAATACCTAAATAAGGATATTGAATTGATTTTAAATCTGGATGATCCTTTAAAACAAACTGTAATTTCGGATGCTTTTCGTTTAAGACAAATAATATCTAACCTTTTAGGAAATGCGTACAAGTTCACCGAAAAAGGTACTATTACCTTGACTGGAAGCATAGTGGATAAAGAAAAACGTAAATACCTTAAACTACAAATAGCCGATACAGGAATAGGGATTTCTCAAGAGAAGCAAGAGCTGATTTTTAAAGAGTTTACACAAGCAGAAAACGATACCGATAAAAAATATGGCGGTTACGGATTAGGACTTACCATTACCAAAAAACTCACAGAACTACTTCAAGGCACCATCTTATTGGAAAGTGATATTAACAAAGGCAGTACTTTCATTCTTAAAATACCTATTGAATTTGGTAAAGAATTAGAAGAAACACCTCAAGAAACCATAGTACTAGAAGATATTAAAATGATTGTTTTTGATGACGATGCATCACTACTAAAACTTATTGGTGAAATGCTAAAATCTATAGGAATCGAAGCTAAGTTATTTTCAGATTTTAACGAATTTACACCACAAGAAAATTTTGAATTCGATGTGGTTTTGACAGATATAGAAATGCCAAACGTTACCGGTTATGAAATCGTAAACCAATTAAAATCTGGCTTGCACAACAACTACCATAATCAACCCATTTTGGCAATGACCGGTAGACGAGATTTATCATTAAAGCATTTCACAGAAAAAGGATTTACCAGCCTTCTACGCAAACCATTTTCAAATACCGAATTAGTTCAAAAATTAAATAATTTATTTAATCAACCCACTGAACTTGAAAGCTATTCACCAAGTGTATTTGAAGACGATAAATACGAATTACTCAGCTTAAATAACTTAAAATTGTTTTTGGGTGATGACCAAAATGCTATTGACGAAGTGTTATTTATTTTCAGGAAAGATACCGAAGAAAACCTTCAATATCTTCATACTGCTGCAACTGGTAATGACATTGAACAATTGAACAAAATTGCCCATAAAATGCTTCCAATGTTTCGTCAATTAGAAATACAAAACGCTATACCTATTTTAGAGGTATTTGAAGTAATGAAAAATGATGAAATTAGTCATAATGAAGTAATGAAAAAATTCAAAAAGTTAGAGAAGGGAATTGAAAATCTAATTGATATATTTTCAAAAAAAATTACAAATCCAAATCATAATAATTGATTCTATTATACAGTGTCTTTCTGGTTACCTGTAACAGTTTTGCTGCTTTAGATTTATTATAATTAGTTATTTTTAAGGCATTTACAATTTGCTCTTTTTCAAAATCTGCTTTTGAAAGACTACCTAATTCCACTGTTTCTAAAACAGGATTTATTAATTCTGAAGGTAACGTATTTGCCTGCACTTTATCAGTTGTGGTCAGCAATACCGCACGTTGAACGACATTTTGCAACTCACGTATATTACCAGGCCAGTTGTATGCCTTAAAAATATCCCAGACCTCATCTGAGAAATCTAAGATTTGCTTGTTCAGCTTTTTATTGAACTTTTCTAAAAAATGATTGGCTAATACCGGTAAATCTCCATGTCTGTTTTTCAAAGCAGGAATTTGCAATGAAAATTCATTTAACCTATGGTACAAATCTTCACGAAAAGTACCTTTTTCAACTGCTGCCTTTAAATCTTCATTTGTAGCCGATAAAATTCTAACATCAACCTGTATTTCTGTATTACTGCCTATTCTTTTAATCTTTCGTTCTTGTAAAGCTCTTAATAATTGTATTTGGTTCTCATAAGATAAATTACCTACCTCATCTAAGAATAATGTTCCGCCATTTGCCGCTTCAAAACTCCCTATTTTATCAGCAACTGCGCCAGTAAAACTTCCTTTTATATGTCCAAAAAACTCACTTGCAGCCAATTCTTTTGGTATTGCCCCACAATCAAGTGCTATAAAGGGCTTTTCATTTCTTGTGCTTTTCTGATGAATAGCCTTCGCCGTAACCTCTTTACCCGTACCACTTTCACCAATGATTAAAACCGACATATCTGTAGGTGCAACCAGAACAATATGCTCTTCTAGTTTCTGAGTGGCATCACTACTTAAAAGTAAATGTTCAGAATTAGCTCCACTTTTTTCAATTGGCGCACTGGCTTTAGAATTTTCTTTAGTGGCTTCTTTAGCAATTACTGGTCTAGAATTCAATGCTCCATCAATAACCGACAACATTTGATCTGGTGTAAATGGCTTGGAGATATAATCATAAGCCCCCATCTTCATTGCCTTTACTGCTGTAGACACTTCTGCATACCCTGTCATTACAATAACGGGTGTTTGTCCTTTTAGCTTAGAAACCAATTTAATTCCGTCATAATCCGGCAGACGCAAATCTGTAATCACTAATTGAAAATCTTGTTCTTTTAACTGTTTTTCACCATCTAACCCGGTATGACTTAATACTACATCATAACTATTTCTTGCCAAAAACTTTTGAAGCATTTGAGCAAATGAAGTATCATCTTCAATGATCAGTATTTTTGTCATAGTCAGTTAAGTATTCTTAGTATCTACGTAAAAATACCATAAGCCGATTATTTGTGTTTTAAAATTATCATAAAGCTTTACAGCTTTAATTTAAAAAGGACATAAAAAAAGGAAAGAATAGCATTGAGCTATCCTTTCCTGACCAAACCAACTTGAACAAACAAGTTTCTCTATAATTACATATCTATCCAATTACCTTCTTCATCAGCATACACGGTACCTTGTGTACCGTCTTCCAGAGATAATACTAGTTTATATTGTTTCTTTTCATTTGTGTATGCCTTATCTAAATTTGCCGTTGGAAAATTCTTAGATACTGCATCTGATACTGCCTGTGGAACTTCTGAAACAGAAATTTCTTTAAAATCTTCTGTAACTATTGAAACTTCACTTATGTGGTTATGCTGAATACCATTTTCTGAAATCAAAGCTTCCTGTGCATTCATTGCAAAACCTCCTATTGTCATTGCTCCTAATAAAAATAAAGTCTTCATCTTTTTTATATTTAAGTTAATAATACATATCAATAATATTAACAAAGAAAAAAGAATGCCAAAAAAAGGTTAGACAACAATACTACTGATTATCAGTAATTTGAATTTTGTTCATCATTAAAGTAGCTGTGTAAAGTTGTACCTAATGATTACTACTGTGTAATTTTTACTCAATTCGTTTACGACTAAAAAACGATTCTGGAACTTTATTGAAGACAAAAAAAAGGAGCTGCAAATTGCAGCCCCCCTCAAACCACCTATCAAACTCTTGTCTTAAAATTTTAAATCAACACCTCAATCAATTCAACAACAACTAAAATTGGGCTATGCTAATCCGGGGGATTATTTCAATTACAATTATTTGGTGGCACTTTCATAGTTAACGGTTAGTGTTTACGCGAAAGTGATATTTTAATTATTTATTTCTCATAACATAATTTTGATATGACACCTAATGAAAAAATCAAAACTGTGCTTAAGACTAAAATAAATACTAATGTGACCATTGTTTCATAACTTGCTTCACTTATTTAGACACAACATTTTTCGATAGGTCACATTTTAAATAAAAAAAAACCGCATTTAGCAGTTTTTTTTATTTCTGTCTGTAATGCAGACTATCTTTTATTGATCCAATTACCGTACTGGTCTATGTATACGGTCTTTCTTGTTCCGCTTTTAAGTACCATGATTAATTTGAATTCTCCTTTATCATTTTTGAAAGCACCACCTAGTTTAGATGTTGGGTACTGCTTTAATATCTCTTCGATAACCGGCGGTGTTAATTCGCTCGATTTTATTTTTACGTATTCGTCTGCCGTATGAATTATAATTTCTGCTTTAACTATATCTGAACTAGCTTTTGCAGTTGCGTTAAACATTATTCCTAAAGTTAAGAATACTAGTAATGCGTAATTTTTCATGCTTAATATTTTAATCGTTAACAACTCTCAATCTTAGAATACTTACGGAGTAATCTTACATATGGATTATTAATCAACGAAATTTTAAATTTTTGAAAGTAAAAAAGCTGCCTAGGCAGCTTTTTACAAACAACTAACTCAAACTCCTAATTACTACATTTTTAACCAGTTACCTTCTGCATCTGCATAAAGTACACTAGAAACTCCGTCTTGTGTAGTAATTTCTAATTTGTAATTATTTTCATCATCTACATATGCCTTGTTCAACATTGCACCTTCATAATCTGTTGCTAAAGCATTTACAATTGGTGTTGGCAGATCAGAAGCAGCTACTTCTGTGTAGTCTTGTAAAAAGATATCTTCCATTATACCGTCGTGAAATATAATTGGAGTAGCGGCAGTACCTATTGTTAAACTACCGATGGCTAAAGCTGTGGCAAAAACTAATTTTTTCATATTTACTTATATTAAATTAAACATTCTTGTAAAGTATATTAGGAAAACTGTGCCACTGAACAATTTACCTTCTCATTACTCGTAAAATACTTAATATCAATTATTTATGTTTATTCAATTATTTTATGTAGTGGGTAAAAATGTGTGTAAACAAAAAAAGTGTGTAGAAACTACACACTTTTTTATACGATACTAGATATTATGTTTTAAGCCTGATGTGAATCTTTTAAAAGATCTACTACACTTTTTACAGGGTTGAAGGTTACTAAAGGCACTTCTACAAAAATTGTATTCCAAAATGCCATTGCACCATTCCATAAGCCGGGAAGCTCAAGAGCTTTTAACTCTTTACCATCTTTAGTCTTACCCGTTATAAAACCTTGCTTTTCATCAACAAACTTCAACAAGTCATATTTCTCACCTTTATAATTACGAACAGCACACACCAAATCTACCGGATTAAAATGCGTAGAATTCTTTAGTAAGTCTGCCTGTTGTTGATTATCCATATCTATTTGGGCAGATTCTATAATCTGTAAAGAAACTTCTCCTTTACCATTGGTTACCCAAAACGGACCACCACCTGGCTCACCTTCATTCTTTACCATACCGCAAATACGAATAGGTCTATTGATCTTATCTTTTAGTACAGCTACTTTTTCGCTGTTAGATTTTGAATCAAAGTCATCAGAGAAACGAACGTTCAAGTTCGTAACCAAAAAGTTTCTGATTTCTTCAATTTGTGCATCGTCTACATTTTCCTTATCAAGTAATGCAGCATATTCAAAAGCTTTTTCCTGTTCTTTTAAAAGTACACCTGCCAAAACTTTTTTACTATCGGCAACCGCCTTAGCATCTTTCATAACGGCAACGTTATCAATATTTTTTATAAAAATAACATCGGCATCTTGCTCGTTTAGATTTTGGATCAATGCGCCGTGACCTCCTGGCCTAAATAACACAGAACCATCTTCATTTCTAAAAGGATTATCATCCATATCTACTGCCAAGGTGTCTGTAGAAGGTTTCTGAAACGAATAGTCTACGTTATAGGTAATACCTGTATCGGCAGAAACTTTAGGTCCAGAGGCTTTAAATTCTTCACCAAACATTTCTTCATGCTGTTCTGAAATTGTAAAATGTAGGTTTGCCTTACCGTTAGAACCTGCATACAAAGCGCCTTCTTTTAAATGTTCTTCAAAAGGCGTTGCTGCAGAAGATTCATATTTATGAAACGGCAATAATCCTTTTGGATAAAAACCATAGTTCAGTGCATTCTCACCTAAAAGCTCAGAAATGAAACTAAATACTTTCTCTCCTTGAGAATCAGATTTTACAGCTATTCTATCCATCACCTTTTGGTAAAACGGAAAGCGCTCCAAGCCTTCAGAAAACTTTTTTATATCCTTGTCATTAGTTCTTGACAAATATGCATCTAACGTTTCTTTAGCAGGATTATAAGCTCCTAAAAAGCTGAACAGAGCTTTGAACATTCTAGAAGCAGCACCAGAAGCCGGTACAAACTTTAAAATATCAAGTCCTTTTAGTTTTGAATCATAAAATGCAATGAGTTCTTTCTCTTCTGCATCAGAAAACTTTAGAATACCATTACCTATTACCGCGGCATTCTCTAATTTCACAAAAGGAATACCTTCTTTAAACGTGTTGATATGACCCAACATTTGCTCTTTAGAAATTCCTTTTTCCTCTAATTGTTTTAAATCTTTATCTGTAAGTTCAATCATTTATGTAATAACTTATCTATATGGTTAATGGCTTTTTGTAAACGTTCTTTTTTGTTCCCCTTCAAGGTAATAAAATTTTTACCGTATTTTTCTAAAGTGTCCTTAAAATAATTGAACATTTGCTCTCTTTCATCTGGCTTATCCCTTAAGTCATCTGCTTCCCAAGGAATATCTATATAGGTCAACAAATAGAGATCATATGTATTCTCCAAAGCATACTTTTCTAATACCGGATCACAATTACCAATATAATACGCCTCTGAATAAACCTTGGTTTCTAAAAGATCCGTATCACAAATAAGAATATCCGTAGCTTTTTTTGTCAAATTATTCTCCATACGCATTTGCCCTGCAGCAATAGGTAGCAGATCGTGCGGTTCACAAGTTTTTCGCTCATTGTTCCATTTATCTTGCAAATAGTCCCTAGCATATTCTGGCACCCAAACTGTATGGTAATGCCTTGCCAATTGCTCTGACAATGTTGTCTTACCTGTAGATTCTGGTCCAAAAAGAACCACTTTTAAGACATCTGAAGGTTCTTGTCTGTATTTTTCTTCCATGCATTATACCCGTAAAAGGCCAATATTGTAAAAATGAGATACTGAAAACTAGTAAACGTAAATCCTTTATAAAAGTATAATGGGATAGATATTAAATCTCCAATAATCCAATATATCCAATTTTCTACTTTTCTTTTGGCCATCAGCCACATACCCACAAAAAATATAGCTGTTGTTATGGTGTCAACATAAGCCGTCCAGCTATTCCATTTATCAAAAACTTGATATACCGTAAAAACAAAAACAATCGTACTTATAAAAATGAAAATCGAGGTAATATTTTCTTTCCTGGTCACCCTTGTTATTGGCGTATAGTGCTCGGCATCTACTTTTCTTGTCCAAATATACCAACCATATAAACTCATTATAAAATAGTAGGCATTGATCATCATATCACCTAACAACCCCCATTTTAATAACAGGTACACGAATATAGAAGTACTGATCAAACCAGTAGGGTACACTAAAATTTTATTCTGTTTGGAAAACCAAACCGATAGCAAACCAAATATTACCGCTACTATTTCTAGAACGACATCTAACATATCATACTCGGCATATTGACCAAAGAGATAATCAAAAATGGGGCTCATAGTCGCTTCTATCAGATTTAACTATTTTCATGAACAAGAGTCCGCGGTCCATAAGCTCAAACGCTGTTTTGATTTCGGTATTTAAAACTGTCATTACCTCGTCATAAGTTCCGTATACCTGTGTGCTTAACGGATTCTCAAGTATGGTTAAGCCAGACTCCCGTAGTTTTTTTATGAAATCTATAATGTGTTGTTCAAAATCATCTTGCAATGGTGAAAATGTCAATTCTACTGATATATCCATTTAAAGTAAGCTATATTATATTTATTTATTCTTTATCTCTTGTAGCATAAACGCATGTAAACGCTTCAAATTCTAGAAATCGTATCTTATAATTGGACAAATTTCCTTGAAAAATAATCTGAGCGGTAGTCTTATTAGCATCAAACTTAAAGTCTTGCACATTAATATGATGTAAAAAACTAACACCCCTGTGTCCATAAATTTTATAGAGCGATTCTTTTGCCCCCCATACAATGGTCAACTTTCTAACCACTGCGGCCGTATTCGCTAAAGTTTTATACTCCTCAAAAGGAGTAAACTTATGTGCTATACGTAGTATTTTATCGCGCTGCATTTCAATATCTATACCTACATGTTCACTTGAACTTATGATGATGCCGGTAAAATTATGGGAATGCGTTATAGAAATAAGATTACCGTCTTTTAGATGTGGCTTACCATTTTCATCATAGATCAAATCTGCATCGGTATAACCATATTTGGCAAGCAAGTGCCTAATACTCAAAAACGCCTTACGATGAAGTTCAGATTTCATGCCGTCAAATCTATTTTGACAATAAGGCGTAAGCTCAATACCCTCCCAAAGATTTTCTTCGGTCTCTTCAACCTTCCAAATGGCTAAGGAGGTTTCTTCATTTACTGTTATAGTTTTGTAAAGCGGCATGGGTTTCTTCGTGTTATTCGTACCTTTGCAAGAATTAAAAATTGCTGTACACAGATAAACGAAAGTATAAAATAATAAAGATATGAGCACGAAAACTATTCCGTATGTGCCTTATAAGGTTAAGGATATCACCCTTGCCGATTGGGGAAGAAAAGAAATTGAGTTAGCAGAAGCTGAAATGCCAGGCCTAATGGCATTAAGAGAAGAATATAAAGATGAGCAGCCACTTAAAGGTGCCCGTATTGCCGGTTGTCTTCATATGACAATACAAACTGCAGTTCTTATAGAAACATTGACCGCTCTTGGTGCAGATGTTACTTGGAGCTCATGTAATATATTTTCTACCCAAGATCAAGCCGCAGCGGCAATTGCAGCTGCAGGTGTTCCTGTTTATGCTTGGAAAGGAATGAACGAAGAGGAGTTTGATTGGTGTATTGAACAGACTTTGTTCTTTGGTGAGGACAGAAAGCCATTAAACATGATCTTGGATGATGGTGGTGACCTTACCAACATGGTATTGGACGAATATCCTGAAATGGCAGGGGAGATCAAAGGTCTTTCTGAAGAAACCACAACAGGTGTTCACCGTTTATACGAGCGTGTAAAGAATGGAACTTTACCTATGCCGGCCATAAACGTTAATGATTCTGTTACTAAATCTAAATTTGATAACAAATACGGATGTCGCGAAAGTGCTGTTGATGCTATACGTAGAGCAACAGATACTATGCTTGCTGGTAAGCGTGTTGTTGTTGCCGGTTATGGCGATGTTGGTAAAGGTACCGCTGCTTCTTTTAAAGGTGCCGGTTCTATTGTTACCGTTACTGAAATTGACCCGATTTGTGCATTACAAGCTTGTATGGACGGATTTGAGGTTAAAAAACTGGAAAACGTTATTGGTAACGCTGATATTGTAATCACTACTACAGGAAATAAAGATATCATTAGAGCTGAACATTTTGAAGCTCTAAAGGATAAAGCTATCGTTTGTAACATTGGTCATTTTGACAATGAAATTGATATGGCGTGGTTGAACAAAAACCATGGTAATACTAAAGATGAAATTAAGCCACAGGTTGATAAATATACTATCAACGGTAAGGATTTAATCATATTGGCCGAAGGTAGATTAGTAAACTTAGGTTGTGCTACCGGTCATCCTAGTTTTGTAATGAGTAACTCATTTACAAACCAGACACTAGCTCAAATAGAGCTTTGGAAAAACAGTGCCAATTATAAGAATGAAGTTTATATGTTACCTAAGCATTTAGATGAGAAGGTTGCTAAACTTCACTTATCTCGTTTAGGAGCTGAACTGACCGAGTTAAAGAATTACCAAGCCGATTACATTGGTGTAACCGTTGAAGGTCCTTTTAAGCCGGAATATTACAGATACTAAAACATTAGTTTTAGAAACTAAAAAGGTCCTGATATTTATCAGGACCTTTTTTATGCTTTTTATTTCTTAGGATTAGTTATTCTCTGCCAACATACCTTCTAAATAATAACAATCTGTTTGTTCTTTAATTTGAGCTAAACCTTCTTCTTTGGAACTTAACGGATTAATTTTTACTTCTTTTCCGTTTGGCATATAAACTATATAAAATCCTTCTTCGAAAGATGATAGTTTAATAATCTCACCATTAGGTCTAACGGCATTCCATGATTTATCTCCTGGCTTGTAGACCAAATCAATTTTCTTTCCTTTTTTAGGTCCGTCAACTACGGTTACCTGCATTCTATTTTTAGTTGCGATCATTTCAAAGGTATTACCATCTCTTTCAACCATTTGAGTTTCCGACTCTCCTTCTTCCATCGCAATTGGGTTAGAACCGCCCCAAAACTCTATTACGTTAAAGATTACGGCATCTCCTAAAAAGAATAAGCCATAAACAGGTATAATATTTAAGCCCCAAAATACAAGGTTGTTCACAAATTTACTTTCAGACAGTCCTTGATTCCAATCTTTTAAATTATTGAAGGCACTGAATGAACCTAAGCAACTAGAGAATAATAATGTACTTGCCATTGCAACACAGATAACTGATTTTTTCATGATTTTAAATCTTTAGAATTAGATTCGCAAAATAGAGTGAGACTATCCTTAAGCTTTCTCCTAAACATTTTATTATTAACCCTATAGATGTTTTTGTCTATACATTTAATTTCTAAATTCTTAGTTTTAATTCTTCAATGGAAAGTTGATTTTTTACACCAAAGCTTTCCTTTCATTTAAATCGAAAAAATATTTATGATACTATTTGTTGACATGGACGAGGTAATTGCAGATACCTATGGCGCCCATATAGAACTTTACAATACGGAATTTAACGGAGAACTTACTAAAGATCTATGCTCTGGTACAGAAGTATGGCGTATGGTGCCAGAGGCACATCAAGATAGTGTTCGCAAACACGCCACCAGAAGAGGCTTTTTCAGAAATCTAAAACCTATTGCAGGCAGTCAAGAAATTTTATCTCAACTTGCCGATAAACATGAAGTTTACATAGCATCTGCCGCCATGCAATTCCCAAATTCCTTAGAAGAAAAAAGTGAATGGCTAGATGAGCACTTTCCTTTTTTACCTTGGCAGAATAGAATTCTTTGCGGTCATAAACACATTCTAAAGGGAGATATCCTAATAGATGACCGTAGTTTCAATTTAGAGAATTTCAATGGTAGAAGCCTTCAATTCACCTCACCACACAATGTAAATACCGAAGGATTTGAACGTGTGAATACGTGGTTTGAGATTGGAGAAAAATTATTGTAACCCCAATCTCTTCAAGTCATAAAAGTAAAAGTTCTTTTCGTCGTTCATTGCGACGAAAAGTCCATTTTTGAATGTATCATTTAACGGCACAGTTACTGCCTCACAACCATCAGTTTCGGTGGTAGAAAGATTCACAGCATTAATATAGGCATTGGTTTCCCTATCAAAAATATTGAACTCGCCCTTCTGCTGGTTAGACACAATTAAATAACCATGTCCATCTGTGTAAGATGCAATAGCAATACCTTCTATATCTTCATCAAAATATTTACCCCCAAAACAAGAAATCTCTTCATTTCCCATACTAGGTTCTGCATGATATTTTTTAATGCACACACCTTCATCAGAGAAATAAACAAAACCATTTTCATCATCTACAGCAATTGCCTCAATTTCTTTGACTCCGCTAAACTTGCCAAATTTTCTAACATAATTGGAGGATACACCAAGACTATCAGCATTAAGAGCATACTGGTACAGATAACCATCTGCAGGACCAGTTTTTCTACCTACAATAGCATATACAGTTGCATCCTTAGATGACTTATATAAACTTACCCCCATTGGCAATTTATTCTCTTCTAATTCCTCATCTTCAAATACCTTAAAACCACCACCGTCTAAAGGCTTCATATCAGGTACAGAAAACATTCTTATTTGCTGTTTCTCACGCTCTGTAAAAACCAAAATATCGGTTACCGTAGAATCATTCAACTGAAAGCCATATTCAATATCGACATTGTTTGGGCGTTGAATATCTCTAATAGTTTTATCCTGAATAATTTTTCCGTTCAAATCAAAAGCATAGATAGCACCATTCGTTTTTTTATCGGTTCCAAAAACAATACTCTCAGCAGGATTTTTAGGGTTAACCCAAATAGCTGGATCATCGGTATCGTTCAACGTAAATTCTGTGATAACATCAGGTATAATTTTTGGCAACCTACTTTGTCTGCAAGAAACCATAACAATTGTAAGTACTAGTAAATATGATATATTTTTCATTTTTAATATTTAACGTGGATACTGAATTATTTTTTAAACAGGTCGTATTTTAAGCCTAAGCTAAAACGCTGTCCATAAAATTCGATTTGCTGTGTACGCTCTTTAACTCCTTGAAAATAACGCAATGGCTGATTGGTAATATTATTTAAATCTGCATACACACTAAGATTTTTATTAATCTGAAAAGTAGCATTAAAATCTAAAAACATTTGAGTATCGTAGTACCTATCTTCAAAATCGTTACCGCCGATTTCATCAATATAACTATCAGAAAAATTTGCCGATAATCTTGCACTGAATTTTTTATCTGCATAACCTAAAGACCCATTAAACATATTGGGTGCCGTATTTGGCAAATCTAAATCGCTACGCTCATCGCCATCTTCATTTCGTATACCATCGGCAGAAGATGATAAGTAAGTGTAGTTCAAATAAAGACTAAAGTTTCTAGCAAAACCTGGTAGAAAATCCAACTGACGCTGAAATGCAAATTCCATCCCGAAAATTGTAGCGCTATCGCCATTTAATGGTTGAAAAACATCATAGCCTTCTGTTCCTGCACCTAAATTATCATCTGGTGCCTCATATATAAATGTATAAATGAACTCATCTATATTCTTGTAGAACAAACCTCCAGAAATTAAACCTACACTTTCAAAATAATGCTCTGCCATAAGGTCAAAATTCATAGATGTAGTTGGGTTCAAATCTGCATTTCCTAAAACCAATTCTTTGTCCTCATTAATTACTTCTGCACGTGGAATTAAATCTTGATAATTTGGTCTTGCCAATGTATTGGTCCATGCAAACCTTAATATGGTATTTGTAGATACATCATATTTTAAATGCACACCAGGTAACACATTTGTATATGAATTTTCACCAATTACTTCTTCTACCAGCACAGCCTCATCTATACCAGCATCTTCATCTTCCTCTATATAAATAACTCTATTACCCTTAGATTCCAGCTTCGTATTCTCTAATCTCACCCCCACCAAAACACTAAATTTTTCAGATAGCTTTTGATTTAGCATTACATAACCAGCAAGCACATCTTCATTTACGTTAAAGTTGCTTGGCGCAAACTCATCTACAATTAACTCGCCATCTGCAATATTCAAATCTAAAGCACCTAGCCAAGCCTCACTCGCAAATGAACCTATTTGATACTGACTTCCTGCCAAATAATCAGGGTCACTATAATCTTTTACGGGTACTGTTGCCAAGGTTGGAAAATCATCTTCTAAATCAAATTCATAAAAATTATTATCCCTTAATTTGGATTTAAATCTACCTCTTGCACCAAATTTTACGCTGCCTTCACCTTGACTAAAAATATCTGCTGGAATTTCAAAATTTACAAATACGTTTAAATCTTCTTCTTCTGTATACTGATTTTCTTCAGTAACCTCACTATACTCGAAATTTTCTAAAGCAGCATCTGCCGTATTTACTACCGAATATCTTGGATACCTAGAATTTAATACATCATTATTAATACTATATTCAGATTCAAACTCTGCATAACGCTCATTTAAACGCTCTTCAGATGCTTTAGCAAAAGAAGTCATCCAATCTACTTTTAAATTACCCCAAAGATGATTTCCCCCTAAGCTGTAATTTTGCATGCGTTGATCTTCTAAGCGGCGATTTTTATTTCTACCACTATCAATACCACCTTTAGATTGTCTTTTGACTTCTACAGGGAATCTTGTAGGTACACCGTCGGTTATAATAAAGTCGCTTTCTTCAATATCTTCTGCATCTAAAATATCATGCTCTAAACGAAATCTGTTTTCACGATCATCTCTCCAATTATACATTGTTTTTAGAAACACAGTATTATTAGCGTCGAATTTATAATCTAAATTTGCTGAAAAACTGCGTCTTATCCTCTGTACCAAATATTCTCGTTGCTCATAGACATTTACGTAAGGATCAACATCTACCTCTTCTAAAATTGGTTCTCCATCGCCATCTTCAATTCCAGTATTATATTCGAACTCATCTGTCCACTCTGCTTCTACATTATCAGAGCCAAAATCGTTATCATTACCAGAGACTGAAATCATCCAACCAAACTTATCATTTTTACTGCGGTCACCCAAAAGAACCGAGCCATTTAAAATGGGTTTATCTGTAATGAAATTAATACCTGACCCCAATGTTGCAGAAAGTCTAAAACCTTGCGGAGATGTTCTTGTTATCAAGTTTACAGAACCACCCAATGCATCTGCATCCATATCTGGTGTAACTGCTTTACTTACTTCTATAGATTGTATCATATCAGCAGGTATCAAATCCATCTGAACATTTCTGTTATCGCCTTCAGCAGAGGGTATTCTGCTACCATTTAATGTCACGGAATTTAATTGAGGTGATAAACCTCTAACAATTACATTTCTTGCCTCACCTTGATCCATTTGCATGGTTATACCAGGAATCCTTTTTACCGCATCTCCAATATTTGCATCAGGAAATTTACCTATTTGATCAGTTGATACTACATTGGTTATATTCAAATTGGTCTTTTGGGTATTCAAGGCTTTTGACTGACCACTTAACCCATAAGCAGATACCTCAACACCTTCAAGTTCCACACTTTTCTGTTCTACAGATAACCTAATACTAACGGTTTGGTGAGCAACTACGGTAACTTCTTGTGATAAATCTGCATATCCTAGGTAAGATATTTTTATAGAATAAGTGCCTTCTGGAACATCTACTATTGTGAATTTCCCATCAAAGTCTGTAATTGAACCTTTTGACAATGAAGGGATAATAGCATTTGCCCCGGGTAAATACAATCCATTTTCATCGGTAACGACGCCCTGAATGTTACCAGATTGGGCAAGTAAAATAAAAGGCAAGAATAAGAGCAAGGAGAATAATACTGGTTTTTTCATTTTCTATGTGGTTGTTATTGGGCCACAAAGAAATTAGAAACGAGTTGAAATAGTGTTGCCTTAATTTTAAGGCTATTTTAAGATATCTTGAATTTTAATAGATATTTACATTAAGTTAACCCATTGCTAACAAAAAACCCTCTTCATTGCTGAAGAGGGTTTTTTAAATAATTTGTTTAAAGCTTATGCTTCAAAAGGCTCTATGGAAACAAATGATTTTCCACCAGCTTTTTTAGTAAACTTTACTAAACCATCTACACGTGCGTGTAATGTATGGTCTTTTCCTGCGTAAACATTTTCACCAGGATTGTGTCTTGTTCCACGCTGTCTAACGATAATGTTACCAGCGATAGCAGCTTGACCACCATAAATCTTAACTCCTAATCGTTTCGATTCTGATTCTCTACCGTTTTTCGAACTACCTACACCTTTCTTATGTGCCATTGTCTGAGGTTTTAAATATTATTATACTTTAATGATTTAGCTTATTTAGCTACACCACCGTCTAATTCGTCTTGCCATTTTTGTAACTCGTCCCATTTACCATCAGCAGCTAATTGTGCTTGCTTTGGCCATGTGTCAGTTACGTGATTTCCACGAACGTCTGCTATAATTTCAGAAATTTTAGCTGCGTCTGTTTTTGCCAATTCAGCAAAAGTAGAAATACCTGCATTATTCAAAGTCTCAGCGATTTTTGGACCGATACCTTCAACTTTCTTCAAATCATCACCTTTAGCGCTAGCTTTCTTTGCTTTTGCTTTTGGTGCTGCTACAGGAGCTGTTTTTTCTTCAACTTTTTTAGCCTTTGGTTCAGCTTTCTTAGTTTCAGTTTTCTTTGCTCCTTTAGAAATAATAGATTCGATTACAATCTCCGTAAGAGATTGACGATGTCCATTTTTCTTTCTGTAACCTTTACGTCTTTTCTTGTGAAAAACGATTACTTTGTCACCTCTTAGGTGTTTAACGACTTTGGCCTCTACTGCGGCTCCGTCTATAGCCGGGGCGCCGATAGTAACGTTCGATCCATCAGCTAAAAGAAGAACATTGTCAAAAGTAACTTTCTTACCTTCTTCTGCTTGTAAACGGTGAACGTACACTTTCTGGTCTTTTGCAACTTTAAATTGCTGCCCTGCCATCTCTACAATTGCGTACATATTGTTAAATGTAATGATTAAACCTGATGGATTTTTTCCATAGGCGGGTGCAAATATAGATTTTAATCGTGAATTTACAAGTCTTTTTTATGATTTTTAAACACTCTTTACCAATGTAGTGTTCGAAGTCTTAAATAGTTGCATAAATGCAAGGGTCAAAACAATGCTACTGGTAAAACCCATAGTTGCTACGACCAAAAAAACAATGGCTTCAAAACTTCTATATGTGTTTGCCCATCTTGTAGATAATTCTTCTAAAAAACCTGGCTGCAACTCAGTAGAATAAAACGCAAAAAAGATGGTGAAAATTAACGTTGCTACACCACCGGTTATCAAACCTGCCATGAAACCACCTGCATAACTAAATTCACTACCCTTTTTTAACTTATAATACTTGATCGCTTCAAAAATGGCAAAACCTGTGATTACAGCATTGAATAAACTATAAAAAACATTCACATGTAGACCAAGTAACGATAGTATTAGGAAATAAGCAATTAAAGAACCACTGGCGGCAACACCAAATCTAAGAGGTAAGGCATAATTTTTCATAACGAATATATTTTTGTTTAGACTTTTAAGATAATCAATAAACAAAACATAATAAAATAATAACTGTTAAAGAATTCATATATTGAAGATTGTTCTTACAAAATTGTTGATGAGTGTAACATTTTAATCTAAATACACACTAACAAGAAAGAACAAGTGAACACTAACTTAAAACAGTTTAAATGAAAATGAAATTACTACTGGTTTCGGCACTATCCGTTTTTGGATTTGCCGGACTCGCACAAGAAGTTGCCTACGAAGAGTACAACCTTGAAAACGATTTACACGTTATTCTACATCAAGATAACACCGCCCCTATTATTTCTATCTCTGTATTTTACCACGTAGGATCTAAAGACGAAGACCCACAAAGAACAGGGTTTGCACACTTTTTTGAACACCTACTTTTTGAGGGTACAAAAAATATTGAAAAAGGAGAATGGGATAAGATAGTATCCGCAAACGGCGGATCAGGCAATGCCACTACCAATGAAGATAGAACTTACTACTATGAAGTTTTTCCTTCTAACAATTTAGAATTAGGTCTTTGGCTAGAATCTGAAAGAATGCTTCACCCCGTTATCAACCAAAAAGGTGTTGACACGCAAAATGAAGTAGTCAAAGAAGAAAAAAGACTTCGCGTTGATAATTCTCCTTACGGCAAATTCATAGAAAACATTAAAAAGAATCTATTTAAAAGCCATCCTTATAAAGAAACTGTTATTGGAAAAATGGCAGACTTAGATGCCGCTACTCTAGATGAATTCAAAGCTTTCCAGAAAAAATTCTACTCTCCCAACAATGCCGTTTTGGTTATTGCAGGAGATTTTGAAACCGAAAATGCCAAAAAGTTGATTTCAGAATATTTTAAGGATATCCCTAAGGGAGCAGAAATTACAAGAAGCTTTCCAAAAGAAAATCCTATCACAACAGAAATTAATGCAAAGGCTTACGACTCTAACATTCAAATACCGGCTACTATGATCGCTTATAGAACTCCCGGTCTAAAAAATAGAGATAGCCAAGTACTAGAAATGATTTCTACCTATTTATCTGACGGACCTTCTTCAAAACTTTACAAGAAAATGGTAGATGAAGAAAAGCAGGCATTACAAATCGGTGCCATACCGGTAACCTTAGAAGACTACGGTATGTATATTGTTTTTGCACTTCCGGTGGGTGAAACCAGCTTGAGCACACTTAATACTTCTATTGAAACTGAAGTTGAGAAATTAAGAAATGAACTTATTTCTGAAAATGATTATCAAAAACTACAGAACAAGTTTGAAAACCGATTTGTAAACAGTAATTCTAGTATTGAAGGTATTGCAGAATCGCTTGCTGATTATTATGCCCTTTATGGAGATACATCTCTTATTAATAAAGAAATAGAAGTTTACAGATCTATTACAAGAGAAGAAATTAAAGAAGTAGCCAACAAATATTTAAAGCCCAACCAAAGATTGGTTCTAGAATATTTACCTGAACAAAATTCTGCAAACTAAAAATGATTATGAAAAATACATATATATTACTATTAACACTATTCTCCTTTATTGCCGTACAAGCACAGGTAGACCGCACGGTCATGCCCAAACCAGGACCAGCTCCCGAAATTAATTTAGGAGTACCACAATCATTCAACCTCAACAATGGATTAAAGGTACTTGTTGTAGAGAATCACAAACTACCTAGGGTTTCTATGCAATTATCTATAGATAACCCGCCAATATTAGAAGGCAACAAAGCTGGTGTAGCAAGTTTAACTGGAAGTCTTTTAGGGCTAGGTTCTAAAAATATTACGAAAGAAGCTTTCAACGAAGAAATAGATTTTTTAGGAGCCAGACTTTATTTTAGCTCTCAAACTGCATATTCCCAATCGCTTTCTAAATACTTTCCAAGGATGATGGAGCTAATGGCAGATGCCGCTATTTATCCAAATTTTACACAAGAGGAATTTGATAAAGAAAAAGATAAACTTATTACAGGGTTGAAATCTGAAGAGAAAGTAGTTTCATCAATTTCTAGCCGAGTTCAAAGAGCTTTAGCTTATGGTAAAAATCATCCTTATGGTGAATTTACTACCGAAGAGACCGTAAACAATGTAACCCTTAGTGATGTTGAAGAGTTTTACAGAGAATACTTTGTGCCGGCAAATGCATACCTAATTGTAATTGGCGATGTCAACCTTGAAGAAGTAAAGTCATTAACCGAGAAATATTTTACTTCTTGGACAAAAGCCGTACCACCAAGTTTCTCTTATTCTCAACCTAAGAACGTACCCAATACGCAAATCAACTTTGTAGATATGCCAAATGCGGTACAATCTGAAATTACGGTACAGAATATTGTAAACCTAAAAATGAGCGATGACGATTTTATCGCTGCTTTATTGGCGAATCAAATTTTTGGTGGTGGTTCTGATAGTAGATTAAACCTCAACCTTAGGGAAGATAAAGGATATACATATGGCGCATATTCCTCTTTAGGAAATGACAAATACGGTCCTTCTAGATTTGCCGCTTCTGTAGAGGTAAGAAATACGGTAACAGATAGTTCTGTAGTTCAAATATTGAAAGAGCTTGAACAAATTATCACTAAGCCCGTAACAGAAGACGAATTAAAAACTACCAAGGCGATTTATGCCGGCAGTTTCATAATGGCACTAGAAGATCCAGAAACTATTGCTCGATACGCCTTGAATATCGAAAAAGAAAATCTACCTAAAGACTTTTACAAATCATTTCTTGAGAAGTTAGACAAGGTTAGTAAAGCAGAAGTAGAAGCTGCCGCAAAAAAGTATTTTAATGTAGATAATGCTAGAGTAATAGTTGTTGGCAAAGGAAGTGACATTCTTTCAGGTCTACAAAACATAGACTATAAAGGAAAGAAACTTCCGGTTCTTGCCTATTCTAAAACTGCCGACAGAGTTGAAACCCCTGATTACAATGTTGCTGTGCCTACAGATGTATCTGCGCAATCGGTACTTGAAAAATACATTACAGCTATTGGCGGTAAAGACAAACTTGAGAGCGTAAACACCTTGGCCATGATGGCCGCTGCAGAAATGCAGGGAATGAAGCTAGACTTAAATGTCAAAAAAACATCTAGCGACCAACTTATGCAAGATGTACAAATGATGGGCAACTCTGTAAGCAAACAAGTTCTAAATGGAGATACCGGTTATATGATAATGCAAGGCCAACGTAAAGATCTTGAAGAAAAGGAACTGGATGCCATTAAAAAAGAATCTGCTCCTTTCACTGAACTGCAATTAGTAAACGATGAGTCTGTAACGATAGAAGGCATGGAAATGGTAGGTGATAAAAATGCTTACAAATTAAAAATTGGAGAAAACAAATCTGCTTTCTTCGATGCCGAAACCGGACTTAAACTACAAGAGATTACCGTAACCGAAATGCAAGGACAACAAATTTCTAGCACTTCTAACTTTGAAGATTACAAAGAAGTTTCAGGTATAATGTTTCCTTTTAAAATAATACAAACTGTAGGTCCTCAATCTTTTGAATTTATAGTTTCTGAAATCAAAGTCAATGACGGTGTATCACCTACCGATTTTGAATAACAATAATTTAGCTTAAAAATAAAAACCCGCTTATAAGCGGGTTTTTTGTTTTCCAATCTACAGGTTAAGTTTATCCTATTTTTCTAATAGTTGCTTCGCCAAAAATTAATCCTTTATCCACTTCTGGGCTGCCCATATAATTTACATTGGTTTCTCCGTAACACGTTACCTTTAACCTATCTTTTACATTAACTCTAAAATTACTTTCGCCATAAGCGGTAATCTTAGTCTCTTCTGCCATCATCCCTACCGTATTCACTTCACTTTCACCATAAGCTCTAAATACCTGTCTAGCCACAGCACCTTCGCCTATTTCTAAATAACTGCTGCCATAGATAGCTACTGTTAACTCATCTATAGAAACCGAATCAAAATACACTTTTGCCTCGCCATACAAAGACATTTTAAAATCATCTGCTGTGAACAGGTTTTTACATTTCACGACCTCTTCTCCTCTTATTGATAAATTTTCCAACTTTCTATAGGTAACGGTTGCAGTTGCCATTGTGCCATTATAAAGTGCTTTACTACCACGCCATTGATCAGTTGAAATTCGTTCAGATTTTGTTACTACTTTGGCTCCGTCTAAATACAAACGTAAAGTTCTGCCTTCTACTTCTACATTTATTTTATCTAAAGAAATTTTTGCATTTTCAATGACCACACTTTCTTCTTCACCTTCCACTAAATTTACTGCTATGTGCGGACTAACAATCAATTTATCAAAAGATTTTACGTTGATAGTTTTTTCTTGTGCCTGAATAGCACCACCCGTCAATATTACCGCCAATAGTGCTCCTATAATTTTTTTCATGATTTCCGTTTTTTTGATTAGTTCTATACAAAGACAAGCCAAAAATCATTTTGTTACAGTAGAAACAATTATTTCTGCTGAACTATTGTCTTTTTTCTATTTACCAGCCATACCCCAAATAGTATAATGAGACCACCTAACAACTGTAGAATATTTATGTTCTCACCATCTAAGAAACCCCATAAAACGGCAACAAGTGGTATTAAATATGTAACGGAAGCCGCAAATACCGGACTAGATAATTTTATCAATTTATTAAACAGAATATTTGCCAATGCCGTACCTAAAAATGCCAATGCCATTATATACCAAACAGCTTCATGCATAGCGCTATTACCCACAAACTGCCGAAACACGCCAGAATACACCAATATTACTAACGCAGGAAGAAAGGCCACCCCAAAACTAGCCGTAGTTACAGCCAAAGAGGTTAAATGAGATAAATGCTTTTTAATGATATTGATATTGAAGGCATAACCCAAAGCGGAAACAATAATGAACAGTGCGTACCAATAATTCTGATCTACATTATTCTCCATACCAGCTGCAATAAGAACCACGGTACCGAACAAACCAATCAAAACCCCAAGAACCTGTCTACCCTTTAATGAGAGCCCAAAAAGTGCTAGCCCTACCAAGGTAGTAAACAAAGGTGCTACAGAATTTAAAATTGAAGTTATACCGCTGCTTATTTCAGTTTGCGCCAAGGCAAAGAAAAATGGTGGAAAAAAAGAACTACACAGTCCAGCAACAGTCACCCATTTCCAATCTTTTTTTGAAAGTGTTTTTAAAGATCCAAAACCCAATATAAATAGCAGCACCGATGCAAATACAATTCTTAAACCGCCTACCTGCAAAGGCGTATACCCCACTAAAGATCTTTTGATCAAGATAAATGAAGAACCCCATATAAGCGATAGCACTACTAGGTAAATCCATTTTTGATCTATATTCTTCAATGCCGATGATTTTAAAACAAAAGTGAGCTTTTTTCTAATCAAACCAACCTGATAACCAGATATTTTTAAAATTCATTGATTAAAGCATTTTACATATTTGGTATCTTTACACTATAAACATATTTGCTTTTATCAAGCATATAGTAAATCTAAAACAATGAAGTTCAAAATATTAATTCTATTCGTTTCCATATTTACATTGACAACACAAGTTTCTTTAGCTCAAGAAGGCGAAACTATAATTGTCGAAGATTTAGTTAGTGACAGCAGCACCATTTTACTTACCATAGAAGGTATGGCTTGCCAAGAAGGTTGCGCAGATAAAATATCATCAAACTTAATGGAGAGTGAAGGCGTTGTTTCTTCTGATATCAGTTTTAAAAACAAAAGCGGTCTAATAACTTTTGACCATAACATTATTACTCTTGAAGAGGTAAAGACAATAATTACCGACACCAAAGTAAAAGATTACGTTTATACCATTACATCTACTAAAACTATTACAGCTGTTACCCCTAAAAACAATTAAGATGAAAAAGATACTTTACACAATTACTATAGCTACATTATTAACCTTTATAGCATGCAAGGAAACTAAAAAAACAGAGGAGCCTTCTAAAATGGAGCATGTAATGAGCATTCATGATGAAGTAATGCCAAAAATGGGAACATTGGGTAAATTGGTAGGACAATTAAAACCAATGGCAGATTCTTTAGGAGCTGAATCAGTTGAAGCAAAAGCGATGAAAGATCTTCAAGAAGCCAATAGATCAATGATGGATTGGATGCAAGGTTTTGGCGACCGTTTTGATGCTGATGAGATCATGAACGGCAAAGAACTTTCTGACGAAAAGAAAGAATGGCTAAATGAAGAAGAAGAGAAAGTTCAACAAGTAAAAGAGAACATCAATTCTAGTATTGAACGTGCTGAAGAAATTCTTAGCAAGCAATAACAAACTTTTACTAAAAGGGCAATTTAGAAAGGTCTACATTGCCGCCTGAAATTATTATACCTATTTTTTTATCCTGAAAAACTTCTGGCTGTGCTTTTGATTGTTTCAAAACCGCAGCCACAGTTACAGCACTAGAGGGTTCTATGATTATTTTCATACGCTCCCAAACCAATTTCATAGCGGTTACGATCTCATCTTCGGTAATTCTAACAATACCGCTTACTAGCTCCTTTATAATTGGGAAATTCTTATCTCCCAACATTGTTTTTAATCCGTCTGCAATGGTATTGGTGGTTTCGTTACTTTCTATTTTACCACTTTGTAATGAGCGGTAGGCATCATCTGCCTCAAAAGGTTCTGCTCCATATACTTTACAGTTATGACCAAAATATTTTACCGCCAACGCAGATCCGGCAATAAGACCGCCACCGCCAACAGGGCAAAATATAAAATCCAAATCGGGTTGTTTTTCTAGCAATTCTAATGCTGCGGTACCTTGACCCAGAATAACATCATTATCATTTGAAGGATGCACAAAAGTTGCTCCCGTTTTCTCTCCTATTTCATCTGCTAAAGATTGTCTTGCTTTTACCGTTGGCTCGCATTCGTATATGTTACCACCATACTCCCTGACCCCAACTTTTTTAACTTCTGGCGCTGTATTTGGCATTACAATGTGTGCCGTTACACCAATACTCTGAGCCGCCGACGATAAGGCTTGGGCAAAATTACCGGACGAATGGGTTACTACTCCACTTTTCTTTTGCTCTTCTGATAACTGTAGAATAGCATTGGTAGCGCCACGCATTTTGTAAGCCCCTGCTCTTTGAAAATTTTCGCACTTAAAAAATACCTGAGCATTGACTTCCTTATCAATCAGCCTTGATGTTAGTACGGGTGTATTGTGTACAAATGGAGCAATTCGTTTATGACAATTTAATAGATCTTGTTTTGTCATCATACCTCTTTATTTTTTCCACCTTAGGGTTTCAATAATCCCTCTTATATCATTCTGAAGATATGATGCCGCAGGTAAAATAGAATCATAATTAGGTTTCGTATAAAAATAAACGGAACCTGTTAAAAAATGCTCTGTACTATCGGTTACAAAAAATTGCGATTGTGAGGCCGCGTTACCTTGAACCTCAAATAAAGAACCATATATTTTCTGATCAGCATTTACATATGGTTGTTCTACTATATTATCTGCCTTTGCAGCATGTTCGTAACTAAGTCTTTTAGAATCATTAATCAACTGAGACAAATTACCGTTAATCTTTTTATAGCTTAAGAAAATAGCTCCCTTCATCTCTGGATAAGAAATCGTATAGGCTTGATCACCATTTGGCTCTGCATTTGCCAGTTGATTATATTTAAAACTGAAATTCTCAGTTTCTAGATCTGCCAGCTTACCCTGCGGATATTCTAATCGCATTTTTGCTTTCGGCTTAGGCAGCACTTGTTCGTCTTTACAGCTGACTATTAACAAAAACACTACAAAAAACTTAACGAATGACTTACTCTTCATGTGGTAAGGTTACTTTTATTTGTTTCAATCTTTTCTTGTCCATTGCTTCCACTACAAAGGTATAAGACTCAAATATTATTTTTTCTCCACGTCTTGGAAAACTACCGGCTTTTTCCAATACAAAGCCTGCCAGGGTTTCAGATTCTCCTTTATTCTCCTCAAAGAATTCATTATCCTCTAGCTTAATTACTCTATAAAAATCTTTAAGAGGTGTTTTTCCTTCAAATACATAATTGAAATCATCTAGTTTAGAAAAGATTAAATCCTCATCATCAAACTCATCACTAATATCACCTACAATTTCTTCAATAATATCTTCTAAAGACACCAGTCCAGAGGTTCCACCGTATTCATCAACAACTATAGCCAAGTGATTTTTCTTCTCTTGAAATTCACCTAACAAATCATCTAATTTTTTATTCTCAGGAACAAAATAAGGCTCTCTTATCAGGGACATCCAATTAAAAGTTTTTCTATCTAGATAAGGCAAAAGATCCTTTACATACAGCACTCCTTTTACGGTATCTATACTCTCGCCAAAAACCGGGATTCTTGAATATCCATGCTTTTTAATTTCCCCAAGCACTTCTGGAAATTTCATCTGCTCATTAAGGGCAAAAATATCTATACGAGGTCGCATTACCTGCTTGGTGTCAGTATTACCAAAAGTTACAATACCCTCTAAAATCTTTTTTTCTTCTTTGGTAGTATCGCCTTGAGAAGTTAAGTCTAAAGCTTGTGATAATTGATCCACACTTAAACTTGATTTCTGTTTACCAAGTTTATTGTACAGAAACAATGTACCTGAACGCATTGGTAAACTCAACGGTGAAAAAATAAAATCTAACACTCTTAAAGGGTAAGCCATAAAATGGGCAAAGCTCATTCTATTTCTATTGGCATAAACCTTTGGTAGAATTTCACCGAACATTAAAATTAAAAAAGTAGCTACTACAACTTCTAATAGAAACCGCTCAGAAAGTACACCGAACCATATTCTATTGATATTTTCAAAAAGTGTATCACCGATAACACTGAACAATAGAACCACACCAATATTTATAGCATTGTTGGCTATCAGTATAGTGGCCAACAACTTTTTTGGTCGTTCTAGAAGTTTGATTAAAATAGAACTTTTAGCAGTTTTCTCATCTTGCAACTCCTTTATTTCTGTCGTAGATAAGCCGAACATAGCTACTTCAGCACCAGAAATCAGCGCTGAGCAAACAAGTAGTACGCATAGTACAACTATATTCATTGCAAAAACACCGTTTACAACCAATGTTGTCATTAATAACGGTAAGGGTTCTGGGTCCAATAGTTGTTATTTAAATATTGTTAGAATGGTAAATCATCATCATCCTCTGAACTTGTAGGTGCAGGGGCAGATGCTTTAGATGGTGCTTTATTTTCAGTAATTGCCGGTTTTTGAGCAGCAGGAGCTGAACCACCGTTATTCTGCATACCTTCTTTCTTAGTAGTCAAAAATGTAAATTCTTGTACATGTACCTCAGTAGAATATCTGGTATTACCATCTTCACCTTGCCATTGACGATTTTTCAATCTGCCCTCTACATATACCTTGTCTCCTTTGCTTAGATATTTTTCACAAATTTCAGCAGCTTTATTTCTAACCACTACATTGTGCCAGTCTGTATTTGTAACACGTTCACCAGTAGATTTGTTGGTATATGTCTCATTTGTAGCTATTGGAAACCTCCCAATACTACCGCCTCCTTCAAAATAATGCATTTTAACTTCATCACCTAAATGCCCAATTAACATCACCTTATTTAATGTACCGCTCATAACTTAAAGATATAAAAATCAAAAGTACTAAAATTTAAATGCTTTGATAAAATCTGCGATTAAAACAGGTACAGGAAAATCGGTTATTTTTTCAACCGGAATCATATCATTAAAATCATCATTTGTATAGACCAACCAAAACTTTGTATGCAAATGCTGGTGCGACAATTTATGAACTATAGAATTCTCATTAAATGACAACACTTCATTAGACTGTATATCATGTAGGGTTCCTTTATACCTTATAGTAATATCATCTATTTCTAATATATCATTTGATTCCAACAAAGGAAACTCCCACAGATTCTGCCAAATACCTTTACCCGTTCTTTGATTTAACCTTGTAAATTGGTTTCCATCCGTATCCTTATATATAGGTATAAGATAATTGAAGTATCGACTGCGCACTTTTGTCTTCTTCAACTTAACCGGCAAGACATCTACCAAGCCTTTTTCCAATGCCACACAACTATCATTTAAAGGACAAAGCAAACATAAAGGCTTTTTGGGCGAGCACTGTATTGCACCAAACTCCATAATACCTTGATTATAGTCTCTTATTTCTTCTGAATCCATGACTTTTTGAGCCAACGATTTAAAATATTTGATGCCTTCAGTGCTATTAATAGGTGTATCTATACCGTAATATCTAGCGAGTACTCTGTAGACATTTCCATCTACCACCGCATGCGGCTCGTTAAAACATATAGATGAAATGGCGCTAGCGGTGTAGTCACCTACCCCTATTAGTGTTAAAAGTTTCTTATAATTGTCAGGAAATTCACCATTGTACTGTTCTACTACCATTTTAGCAGAAGCATGTAGATTTCTTGCCCTAGAATAATACCCTAGCCCTTGCCAAAGTTTTAAAACTTTCTCTTCTTCTGCATCGGCAAGATCTTTTACCGTAGGGAAATTTTCAATAAACCTTAGGTAATACGGGGTTCCCTGAGCTACACGTGTCTGCTGAAGTATGATTTCTGACAGCCATATTTTGTATGGATCAGTAGTCTTGCGCCATGGTAAACTGCGCTTATTTGTATGATACCAATCTAATATTTTACCCGAAAATGACATGCTCTTAAATACTAAGTCATAAAAGTAGCAGTTTATACACTTAAAATTAACCCATTAGAAAGAAAGATTGAATTTAATTTATATATTTGCAACCCGAAAAAACATACAGAAAATCTAATATTGAAAGATGACGAAAGCGGAAATTGTATCGAAGATCTCAGATAAGCTGGGAATTGAAAAAGGAGATGTACAGGCAACTGTTGAATCTTTTATGGAAGAGGTAAAAACATCATTAGAAAGTGGTGATAATGTTTACCTAAGAGGTTTCGGTAGTTTTATCATTAAAACTAGAGCCGAAAAAACCGGTAGAAACATTTCCAAGAACACAACTATTAAAATACCCGCTCACAACATTCCAGCATTTAAGCCTGCAAAGGTTTTTGTAGAAGGAGTTAAGAGCAACGTACACGTAAAATAATTAACTTAAAAAAAGAACTTTATGCCAAGCGGTAAGAAAAGAAAGAGACATAAGGTAGCTACACACAAGCGCAAGAAGCGTAGAAGAGCTAACCGACACAAGAAAAAGTAGTTTTATAACTACTTTTTCTTTTTAAAATACGTTCATTGACATAGAGATCCAGAGTTTGGATTTCGGCAGATACATTTGTATTTGTCTATGGTATTGTTTAATCAGTTCGTTACCTATTTTTTAGGTAAACGACTAAAAATATATTCAGGTGAATAGAGAATTAATCGTAAGATCTAGTTCCCAATCTGTTGACTTTGCCTTATTAAAGGACGGAAAACTCACTGAACTACATAAAGAGGAAAACAGTAACGACTTTTCTGTTGGCGATATTTTTCTAGCCAAAATCAGAAAACCGGTAACCGGTCTTAACGCAGCGTTTGTAAACGTTGGTTATGAAAAAGATGCATTCTTGCATTATCATGACCTTGGACCGCAGTTATCTTCAATGCTTAAGTTCATTAAACAAGTGAGTACAGGAAAACTAAAGGATTACACTTTAGAAAATTTCCCGTTCGAAACCGATATTGACAAAAATGGTGTTATTACCGATGTCATTAAAGCGAACCAATCATTATTGGTTCAAATTGTAAAAGAACCTATATCTACTAAAGGACCAAGAATTAGTTCTGAGCTATCAATAGCTGGGCGTTACTTGGTAATGGTTCCTTTCTCCGATCGTGTATCCGTATCTCAAAAGATAGGTAGCAAAGAAGAGAAAGACAGGTTAAAAAGACTCGTTAGAAGCATTAAACCAAAAGGTTTTGGTGTTATCATTAGAACAGTCGCAGAAGGACAAAAAGTCGCAGAACTGGACAAAGATCTAGAAAACTTGCTGAACAAATGGACAGCAATGTGTAAAAAATTACATCGTGCTCAAACACCATCAAAAGTATTTGTAGAACTCAATAGAGCATCTTCTATCTTAAGAGATGTTTTCAATGATAGTTTTACCGGAATACATGTAGATGATGCCACCTTATTTAATGAAATTAAGGATTATGTGGCAGAGATCGCTCCAGAAAAAGAGAGCATCGTTAAGCACTATAACACTAACGTACCTATTTTCGAGAAGTTTGGTATTGAAAGACAGATTAAAACGTCTTTTGGCCGTACTGCAGCTATGAGTAAAGGCGCCTATTTAATTATAGAGCATACTGAAGCACTTCATGTTATAGACGTTAACAGTGGCAACAGATCAAACAAAGCTAAGAATCAAGAAGATACTGCCCTAGAGGTAAATCTCTTGTCCGCATCTGAAATTGCAAGACAACTACGTCTTCGTGATATGGGCGGAATTATAGTGGTAGATTTTATCGACATGTTAAAACCACAACACAGAAAGAAGCTTTTTGAACATCTTAGAGATGAGATGAAAGATGATCGTGCCAAGCATAAAATACTACCTCCTAGTAAATTTGGTTTAATTCAGATTACCCGACAAAGGGTACGACCTGAAATGAATATTAAAACAACTGAAGAGGACCCTAACAATGCAGGGAAACAGGTGGAAGCACCTATTGTTTTAATAGATAAAATTACAGCGGACCTTGAAAAACTTCTTAAAGGCCCTAAAAAGGATAGCAGTATAACTTTAAATATACACCCTTTTATAGCAGCCTATATTACAAAAGGTTTTCCATCAATGAGAACAAAATGGTTCTTAGAGTATAAAAAGTGGATAAAAATTCAACCGCGTGATGCGTATACGTATCTTGAATACCGTTTTAAAAATAAAGACGGCAAAACAATATATTAATAAAAAAAGCGATTTCCTTACGGAGTCGCTTTTTTTGTTGCCGAAAATTAACGGACATACTTTATTAATCACAACCAATACAAAGACCAAATGAAATCTACGCTATCTTTATTTTTATTGCTTTTTATAAGTTTGAACACATTTGCCCAAATCACATTTGAATCAGGATACATAGTTGATAATACTGGTGAAAAGAAGTATTGCCTTATTAAAAACAATGGTTGGAAAAATAACCCAACTACATTTGAATTTAAAAAAGATTTAAATGCTGAAATTCAGGAGGGCAGCATTTACAACATAGCAGAATTTTCAATTGAAAACGGCAAAAAGTTTATAAGAAAAGAAGTAGAAATCGATAGGTCTAAAAACATTCTTAAGAGATTGAGTAAGACCAAAGAAGCTGAGTTTAAATCAGAAACTTTATTTCTTGAACAACTAACTGAAGGAGACGCTAATTTATATTATTATGAAGATAGTAACTTAATAAGATTTTTTTACAATCTGAACAGCAATACAACCAAACAATTAGTCTATAAAAAATATCTTAATGAAAACAATCTCATTGGAGAGAATACTGAATACAAAAAGCAGCTTTGGGACAATCTTAAATGTGAAAATTTATCCCTTGATAAGGTAAAAGCAACTGATTACAAAAAAACTGAGCTACTCTCATTTTTTACCTTATACAATCAATGCAAAGACCCTAACTATGTGGATTCTAGAATTTCAAACAAGAAAAAGAGTGATGCCTTTAATGTAGGTATTAGAGCCGGACTTAATTCTGCTTCAATGGATTTTAATTCTCCTCAACCTAGTACTAATTTTGAACTTGAAAATAATTCTAGTGTAAGATTCGGAGTTGAAATTGAAGCTATACTTCCCTTTAATAAAAACAAATGGTCATTATTTATTCAACCTATATATCAAAGTTTTGAAGGTGAAGAACAATTAGAATTTCAAAAAGTATTAGTAGATTATAAATCTATTGAAACATCTTTAGGGTTAAGACACTACTTTTTTCTTAATTCAGACTCCAGGATATTCATAAATTCAGCATTTCAAATAGATACAGCTTTAGATTCAAAAATAGATTTCGAATCTAGTAGTGACTTTGAAATTAAACCAAGAACTTCATTTAATTTTGGGATAGGCTTTGCTCATAAAAATGCAAGTATCAAATTAAACTATAACCCTAGACGAGAATTATTAAGCAACTACGCTGCAATATCATCAAGTTATA
Source organism: Maribacter zhoushanensis (assembly GCF_029350975.1). Classification (GTDB taxonomy): domain Bacteria; phylum Bacteroidota; class Bacteroidia; order Flavobacteriales; family Flavobacteriaceae; genus Maribacter; species Maribacter zhoushanensis. The sequence goes on along the minus strand of NZ_JARKMR010000003.1, from coordinate 199,328 downwards.
AAGTACTTTCTGTGGTACTAGGCTATAACTTTTTATAATAGGCGATAATTTAAAGTAGTGCTGTATTGCACTAACAATAAATACCAAGCGATCCTCAACAGGGTCGCTTTTTTTGGTTTTATGTTTTTTAAAATTGTTAATCAAAAAATGTACCTGAATCGAACATAAAATCACTATAATTGTCGTTAGATATAAATTTTGCCTCAAATAAAGGGCTTACTTGAAATAGAATTTTATTCTCCCTTATAATTTGATTTAAATAATTATCATAATCTTCTATATTTTCATACCTCTCTACTCTAAACCATTTAACATTTAGACTAGATGAATTATAAAATTTTCCAAAACTCCAATTTTTAATTTCTTGAGGAACCTCAGGAAGTGTAATTATTGATGTTTTATTACTATCAAAATTAATGTTCCAAGTATAATGGTTTAATTTACCTTCAACAGTAGGGATTTCATCAGCCGAATTTCCTGAAGAAATTAACAATTTACCTACATTATGACCACTTCCATTGACTGTTAAATTTATTTGCCTATCAATAATTTGAAAATCTAAATCCCAATTTGGTATATTATATTTTTCAAAAGGGATACCAGCCCTATTTGTTATATAATCCTCTAAACGTAAGAAATGTGAATATTTATAAAATGATGTATTTAACACATAATCTTCTATAGGCTGAATGTACATATCAGGTGATTGCGTTGTGGTATGACCACTTCGCCAAATTTCATGATGATTATCATTTTTAAAATCTTTTTCATTTTGGTATCCTCTTATTTGAAGCATTCTAGTATGATCATTCTCTAAACCATCAGAATAAGTTGTATCTACAAAACCTTCAATCTGGTCTTCTGTAGATAATTCATTCGCATTTAATTCTTGATTATTTAACAAAGTATCATCGTTAATCCACATGTGACTTACTTGTCTAGTATTTCGATTATAAGCGTTGATATAATAAGTATCTATATTATTATCCTCGTTTAAATATTCATACTTTGTTAAAGAAAAAGAAAAATCCAAATGATCATAACCTGTGGAATACCCTGGGTTGATTGATCCTTCAATTATTACATCCTCCGAAAAACCAATAGTGTTTAATTTATATTGTTTAGAATACTCACTTCTTCGTGGAGATTTTGGTCTAAATTCATTAAAACCTGACCTTGTTACATCCATTACAGTATATAAATTTGCATATTCTATATCTACGAATTCGTTTCTTGAGGCAATAGTGAACATATAAGGTGTTTCTAAATCTATATCTACTTCAGTAGACAAAACAAACGATATTGGAGTAGAATCAATCAACCTAGTAGCTAACAGTGAACCATCAAATGCTGATGCAAAAATCATAAAATCTTTATTTCCTTTACGAAAAAAGTAATTATCTAATTCAACGTCTAATAACTTTCTATGAATTGTAATTGGATAAATTTTTGAAATAACCCCACCAGATTTTTCAATTATTTCAATCTTAATATTTGCTAATCCAGTTGGGTATAGTTCAGGATTGAAACTAAAGTTGACATTTGAATTATTCTCTAAATTCAAAATAATTTCATCATTAAAATAAACTATTATAGATTCTATTGCACCACTATTATTTTCAACTGTGATATTGACATCAGTTGACTCATAAATAATAGGGTTATTTATTAATATGTTACTTGTAATATCATTTAACTCTATTTCATTAACTATTATTTCTTCTTCGTCACAAGCAGTCAACATCGAAAAAACAAATACTAGCAATAGCAATTTTCTCATCTTCAATAATTTATTATAAAACTCGCAATCGCCCAAAATATTATAAAATTTCAACATATAGATAAGTTATGGTAAATTTACCTAACGTTTATTCTCAATTATAATAAATATACTTTTGTCTACTTCAAAATCAAAAGGCTACACTGTTCAAGAAGCCACCAAAAAAATAGAAAGCTATTGTGCTTACCAAGATCGCTGCCACAAAGAAGTGGTTTCAAAATTAAAGGAAATGGGTATGATCCCTTTAGCGGTAGATACCATTATAGCCCAGCTTATTGAAGACAGATTTTTAAATGAAGAACGCTTTGCCAAAAGCTTTGCCCGTGGTAAATTCAATATTAAAAAATGGGGAAAAATTAGAATTGTTAGAGAACTAAAGTTTAGAAATATTTCTAAATACAATATTACCACTGCCCTAAAAGAGATTGAACCTGAAGCATACTTAACTACCTTAGATGATTTAGCTCATAAAAGACTAGAACAGATCACCGAAACCAATATTCAAAAGCGCAGAAAAAAACTAGCAGATTACCTTCTATACAGAGGCTGGGAAAGTCATTTGGTGTATGAGAAACTGCAAGAACTTATAAAATAAGTCTGACTAATTTTCTACTAAAACCTTATTGTTCTTATTTGTTCTAGAAATAGCTTCTTTATTTTTCCAATCTATCCAATCTTGCCCTTTTAGCTTACGCATTAACACATCATAATAACGCATTATAAGTATGTTATACGATGCTTTTGCCAAGTTTTTAGGATTACGTGCCAACGCTCTTAAACTCATTGAAAAACCAGGCGTATTGTATCTCATATAATGCCAATAACCTTCTGGCATATATAATACTTCACCATGTGATAAAGTCGTTTTAAATCCGTTTGCATTTTTTAACGCCGGCCACTTATTATAGTCAGGATTTGAGAAATCAATACTCTCATGTGTAATTAGAGAATGTGGAACCTTATAAAGCTTTTTGGTTTCTGACTGCGGAAATAACACTACTTCCTTTTCCCCATCAAAATGAAAGTGAAAAATATTCGCCAGATCAATATCATAATGCATGAAAGTGTACGAGTCGCGTCCGCCAAAAAACATCATAGGCACACCTTTTAAAAGCCTTAACCCGAAGTCAGGGAACTTATAATCTTTCTGTAACGCAGGCACTTCCTTTAAAATATTCCAAAGAAAAATTCTAAACTTAGTAGGTTCCTTCTTTAATAGATCAACATAAGCTGCCATCTTCATTTTAGCATGTGGCTCATTGAAACCATCTTTATGTTGTACCGGTCTATCATCATACAAAGGCACAATTATATCTCCGGCTACTTCTTTAATATAATCTAGGTTCCACTTATTAAAAGCAGGCCAATCTTCAATTGCCTGTTCTAAAACAACAGGTTTTTGAGGCTTAAAGTAGTCGTTAATAAAAGTGTCCTTGGTAATATGTTTTACCCTGGGGATATCTGCTAACTTCAATTACAAATGGTTTTTTAGGGATGCCAAAGGTAATTAACGTTAAGAAAATAATTTCTTAAAAATGTAATAATGTAGTATTATTCAACAACTTTAGCTTTCTGCTTCGCATTTTCATTACGCTCAATAGAATGACCCGGTCTAGACCATTTTGGTTTTTCACCCAAAGAATCTAGTTGAGAATCTTCTGCTTCTACCGTTTTTGGCTGTGACACTTTTGTAAATGGCTTTTGCGGATTTAGACCTAACATCTTGAACATGGCCATATCTTCATTTACATCGGGATTCGGAGTAGTCAACAACTTGTCGCCAGCAAAAATTGAATTTGCTCCCGCAAAGAAACACATTGCCTGCCCTTCTCTACTCATTTCTGTACGACCTGCAGATAAACGAACTTGAGTTTCTGGCATTACAATTCTTGTTGTAGCTACCATACGTATCATATCCCATATAGAAACTGGCTCTATATCTTCCATTGGTGTACCTTCTACGGCAACTAATGCATTAATTGGCACTGATTCTGGTTGCGGATTCAATGAAGTTAAAGCTACCAACATACCTGCTCTATCTTCTAATGCCTCACCCATACCAATAATACCACCGCTACAAACGGTTACATTACTTTTACGTACATTTTCAATAGTATCTAAACGATCTTCAAAGGCACGTGTAGAAATAACATCTTTATAGTAATCTTCTGAAGTATCTAAATTGTGATTGTAAGCGTATAAACCAGCTTCTGCCAAACGTTTTGCCTGATTCTCCGTAATCATACCCAAGGTACAACACACCTCCATATCAAGCTTGTTAATGGTACGCACCATTTCTAATACTTGATCAAACTCAGGACCATCTTTTACATTTCTCCATGCAGCACCCATACATACACGAGAACTACCTGATGCTTTTGCCCTTAACGCTTGAGCTTTTACTTGAGAAACGGCCATAAGGTCATTACCTTCAATATCCGTATGATAACGTGCAGCTTGCGGACAATAACCACAATCTTCTGGACAACCGCCTGTTTTAATTGAAAGCAGCGTAGAAACCTGCACCGTATTAGGATCATGATTTTTCCTGTGTACAGTTGCAGCTTCGTAAAGTAGCTCCATTAAAGGCTTATTGTATATTTCTAGGATTTCTTCTTTTGACCAATTATGTCTTGCTTCGCTCATATAATCTTAGGTTGTTACCAGAGTTCAAAAATAACGGAATTTAAATTGAAAAAATAATTGGATGTTTTTAAAATAATGACTTACCGCTCATTTCCATCATCTGTTACAATTACTTATTCATTTTTACTTATTAAAATACTGACTGCATTACCACCAAAACCTACAGCGTTTACAAGTATTTTTCTAAGGTTTCTTTCTTTGAATTTCTTCTCTAAAAAAGGAACCGAAACCATCTTATTGTTCTGCAACATTAAAACCGCCAACTCTAAATTCAGCATACCTGACGTCGCAAATGTGTGACCAATCTTCCACTTATTTGTGGTCAATTGAGGCATATCATCGCCAAAAACTTCTTTAATGGCATTATATTCTGATGAATCTCCTTTTATAGTACCTGGTGCATGCATAACTATTGCATCTACCTCAGCAGAATTGATATTTCCCAAAGCCATATTCATGGATTTTTGAAAACAAATTGCATTTGCAGAAATAGAGGTATTATGCTTTAATATTTCAGTGGCAAATCCCACTCCTTCAATCACTGCTAATGCATTTTCCACCACTCCTGCCTCTAGACAAGCTACAGATGCCGCTTCACCCAATATCATGGTATTATATTCCTTTTCCATGTTCAATGACTGGCACGGGTAACTTTGGCTACGCTCAGTTACCTTTGAAACATCAACTACCAATCCCGAGTTTGACTCCGGTGCTTTAGCATAAATTTTCAATGCCTTCATTTGGGCAATGGTAAAATTGGTCAGCGGAGCTTCACTGGCACCTACTAAAAACTTGCCTGACATTCCGCTATTTAACCACGCCACACCATTCAAAACCGAATGTAAACCAGTAGAACAGGTAATGGAATGCGATATTTCTGGTCCGGTTGCGCCTAAATCATGAGAAACCCATGATGATATATTACCAAGTGTGGTAGTAGGTGAACTTAAGGTCGATGAAATTCCTGTTTCCAGAAATTCTGAATGATAGGCTTCGAACAATTTTGTAGCCCCTCTAGAGGACCCCATATTGATTCCGAATTCTGAAGTATTCTTCCAACCAGATTGTGCTACTGCCATTCTTGATGCCACCATAGCAAATAAAACACTATCATCTAGTTTTCGATATTTACTATCAGATTCTCTTAGTTCATCTACCATTAATTTTGCAGATGCAGATATGCCTGCCACCCAAGTTTTAGAACCATTTATTTCTGATAAAGAAAAGTAATGATTGTCATTCTGATATGCTTTCCACGTTTCTTCTAATGTGCTCCCTAATGGAGAAATCGAAGCTATGGATGTTATAGATATTTTTTCTTTCAATTTCTTGACTAAAATGTATTGAATGCCTCTGTAATGGCATCGTAAACCTTTTGTAATTCTTGATTTGTAATAACAAATGGCGGTAACACATAAACTGTATTACCTAACGGTCTTAGCAATACCCCTCTTTCTAAAAAGAAGCCATACAACTCATCCCGTAAATTACCATAGCGTTCCGTTTCAATATTGAGATCTATGGCTAAAATTACACCCTTGACGCGAACATCTTTCACTTTTTCGTGATCTTTAATTTTATCAGCGAATGAGTTATGTAATTTTTCAATATCAGCTCTTCTCTCTAAAATCTCTGGAGAATTCAATAGTTTTATTCCTGCCAATGCCGCCGCACAACCTAATGGGTGTGCACTAAACGTATGTGCGTGAAAAAAGCCTTTATGAACCTCATCACTTAAAAAGCGATCATATATTTTCTGCGAACAACTTGTAATACTTAAAGGAAACATGCCTGCGGTCAATGCTTTACTTAAGCAGATTACATCGGGTTTGTTGGTTAAATTATCAGAAGCAAAGTTCTTTCCTGTTTTACCGAATCCGGTCATTATTTCATCGGCAATACACAAAACCTCATATTTCTGACATAGTCCAATTAAAGCATCTAACCCTTCAGTGCTATGAAATTTCATACCTGCGGCACCTTGTACCAAAGGCTCAAATACGAAAGCTGCGCACTCGTTTTCATTTAAAATTTGGGAAAGCATACTTTTAACCTCCTCTAAATTATCTTCTTGTGGAACAGGAATTCGAACGACTTTTAAAAGAAATTCTTCAAACGGACCATTATAAGAGGACAAACCAGATGCACTCATTGCCCCAAACGTATCGCCATGAAAACCATCTTCAAAAGCTATCAACGTATCTCTTTTTTCGCCATTATTGTGAAAATACTGAAGTGACATTTTAATTGCCGCCTCAATAGCTGTAGAACCATTGTCATTGAAGAATATTTTTGCCTGATTTCCAGGTAAAATTTCCATTAATTTTTCAGACAATTCTATTGCCGGCTCATGCGTCAAGCCACTGAACATTACAAAATCTAACTTCTGCATTTGCTGGGTCATTGCCGAGATTATATCTTCATTTGCATGACCGTACATAACGGTATACCAAGATGCAATTCCGTCAATATATTCTTTCCCCTCTTCATCAAACAATAAAGCACCTTTTGCCCTAGTTATTGGTAACTGTGGCTTGCCCAACTTATGCTGGGTTAATGGATGCCATAAATATTTTTTATCTCGACTCGATAGATTTTCCACTTTCATAGAATTTATAATTCTTCATTTTATCTATCTTACAAAGATCGGGAAATAAACTGCAATAAATAAGTGCTGTAGAAAGAAACAAAAATGCCTTTTATTTCTATGTCAATAGAAATTTTTTGTCTTCAAAGGTATAACAAGACAGTTAATACGCATTTCAACTTAATACACGGCTTTTAATCTTTTATGATACTATTTAAGGGATTACGCAGATTTTACACCTTCTAAAGACTAGAGTACCGATAGAAAACCATCAAATTAAAAAAATGTTGAAGTCAATATGTTCAAAAAGAAGATCAAGTTTTAAATATGGAAATTCTTAACATTAAAAAAGCAGAATAAAACTTGGTTAAAGTGTTTTCAATATTCCTTGAAATTTATCTGCATATTTTTTAATGACCTCTTTGGTAAATTCTTTTTCTTCGTCTATTCTACCAATTAAAGACACTCCTGTTTTATGAAGAATAATATTTTCTGTATGCGGGTTGGCCTCTCCACTAAACAGTACCGAAACTTCATATCCTTTTTGCAACAACCACTTAATGGTCAAAAGTGTATGGTTTATACTCCCTAAATAATTTCTAGAAACTACCACTACTTTATAATCGGGCATAATGATATCGAACATAGTGTCTTCATCATTTAACGGAACCAAAATACCTCCAGAACCCTCGATCACCAAGTTATTTTCTGTTTCTGGCTCAACAATATGAAACCGATCTATTTCTATACCTTCTATCTCCGCTGCAGCATGCGGACTCATAGCCGCTTTTAGGTTATAACTACTTTCGTGAAATCTTGAGGTATCATTTGATATGAGCCTTTTTACCTTATCAGTATCTGTATTATCTAAATCACCAGCTTGTACAGGTTTCCAATAATCTGCCTTTAATGCCTCGGTAAAAATTGCCGATGCAATTGTTTTACCCACTTCAGTTGAAATTCCTGTTACAAATATTTTCTGCATTACTTATTACTTTGAATTAGTGATCATGCCACAATTTAGGCACTTATATTTTCTTTTTTCAAAAAATGGAAAAAGTTTATAAAATAATCCTGTGCTGTTATAATATGGTTCTGATTTCTTAGCCTTACAATTTGGGCAAATAATAGCCTCACCATCAATATCTACGGCATAAGCTCTTATATCGTCATAAATGGCAATAGCTCTTTCTTTATCTCTTGTATACACCTGTAATTTAACACCACCAATGGCATTACTAATTAACGGATCAGAATTTAAGGTATTTTCATCTCTTAGAAATACGGGTATACCCTCAGACTCTAATTTACCTTTTACAATCTGTACATCGGCAACATATTCAAAAGATGCCAACTGATAAAATTTATCTTCCATATTCTTAAATAAAACCAGCCAACAATTTTACCAACAACCCTATTTCTTCTTTAGAATTGAAACTATGTAAACATATTCTTAATCGTTCTTGACCTTCTGGTACGGTTGGCGCAAGAATTGCTTTAATATTAAAACCTTTATCGATTAATTTTTTCGACACCAGTTTCGCTTTTTTAGAACCAGAAACAATACACCCTTGTATGGCAGTATCACTAGGTATAAAAAACTGTTCAATTTTATGCATACCTAACTGTTCCTTAAAAAATTCTATATTCCCTTTTAATAGCTCTTTTGGATCTTCACCTAATTCGCCCATATACTCATGAGCGGTAATAATTGTGGCTAGCGTATGTGGCGTTAACGCTGTAGTATAAATGAACGGCTTGGCAAAATTCACCAAATAATCTTTTAAATTTTCAGCACCAAGTACCGATGCTCCATGACCGCCAAAGGCTTTACCAAAAGTTACGGTTCTGGCAAAAACATCTTTTTCTAGACCTAATTGCGGTATTAACCCTTCTCCATTCTTCCCCAAAATACCAACGGCATGCGCTTCATCTACAATGAAGTTATAACCATTAGCTTTTGTGAATTTTACAAAAGCTTTTAAATCTGGTGTATCGCCATCCATGGAAAAAACGCTTTCCGTAACAACATACACAGCACTATCTTCATATTCGTTTCTAGCAATATTCAATGCTACTCTCTCTTTTAAGCTCGATAAACTATTATGTGAGAAACTGTATGCTTTTGCATGACTCATTCTTATACCTTCTCTTATACTAGCGTGAACAAATTCATCATAAAACACTAAATCTCCTCTTTGGGGCAAAGCACTAAACAAACCCATATTGGCGTCATAGCCAGAATTAAAGACCAAAGCGGCTTCAGATTTGTAAAAACTAGCCAATAAGGACTCTAACTTAATATACAATTTGTGATTACCTGATAAAAGCCTTGATCCTCCAGAACCATTGGAAGCTACACTTTCTGTAAGCAACAATTGAAACGTTTTAGAAAACAAAGTTTCATTAGTGGCAAAACCTAAATAATCATTGGAAAGAAAATCAATTAAACCTTCTATAGAATTTAATGTGCGAAACGTGTCTTCTTTTTTACGGGTTGCTAGTACGCTCAGCAATTTTTTTGGCAGTTGGGTCATATCGCAAAAATAGCTTTTCTATGAAATGAATCTTCATATTATTAACGAATTACAATATTTTTTCTCAGCGTTATATCTGTTCAAGTAAAAAAATATCGGTATTTTCTTAAAATCACTATTAATTTTATATTTATATTATTGATTAATAATCACTTACAAAGACTAAAATATGCCTAATTATTAAAAAATAAATCGATAAATTAGTGTGCAAAACAAACTTAAAGCATATTTTTGCCTCTTTTTCTAAAGAAATTTCCTACTTTGACGTTAAAGTATTAGATTAACTTAATTGTGTTTTGACCAGGATTAGATGAAAGGGGATAATATCTTAGATACTAATAGACTAAATGCATTGATGTCTTTCGACATTATGGATACGCCTCCAGAAGCGATCTATGACGAGATAACATCATTGGCATCTTCTATTTGCAACACCCCAGCAAGTATTATATCATTGGTTGATGATAAAAGACAATTCTTCAAATCTCATTTAGGAGTAGAAATAAACGGAACACCCTTAAAGGACTCTTTCTGCAAGCATCTTATTATAGATGATATAGATACGTTAGTTGTAGAAGACATGCATAAAGACAAAAGGTTTTCTAACTATAACATGGTTAAAAACGACCCCAATATTGGCTTTTATGCAGGTGCATCCTTAACTACAGAAAATGGAGAAAGACTTGGAACGCTTTGTGTGCTAGATTATGAACCAAGGCAGATTAACGAAAAGCAAATTGACAGTCTAAAAACACTTGCAAAACAAGTTGTACAATTATTTGAACTTCGTAAATCTAAAAAAACAGAAGAAGATCAAAAATTAGACTTAGAACGAAAAGGAAAACTTTTAGACAATATTGTCAATGCTACGGGAATTGGCATATGGGAGCGAAATCTAAATGAAGATCTGCTTACCCTTAATGATCAAGCTCTTGAAATTTATGGAATTAACAGAGATTCTTTATCAGAATTTAATACTGATATTTGGTTTGATCTTATACATGATGAAGACTTACCTGAAGTAAAAAGAAAAATGTTAGCTTGTTTTACCTACCCTTCGGTAGGTTGTAGCGTACAATACAGAATGCTACAAAATGATGGCAATTACAAATGGCTTCAAGAAATTGGAAAAGTACTTCAATGGAGCGATGATAAAAAGCCACAATTAATGTACGGTACCGTACAAGATATTACCGAAAAGAAAAGTTACACCAAAGAACTTCAAAGGATTAAAAACAATCAAGATGCAATGATCAACAGTTCTCGTGATCTAATGTGGTCCATTGATCTAGATTTTAATCTTATTACTGCAAATACCGCTTTTCATGATTTAGTTGAAAAAATTCAAGGACATCCTTTTAAAGAAGGTGACCCTGTTTTTTCTGATGCCGTACCTCAACAAGTAACAGATAAATGGAAATCATATTATCAGAGAGCACTTACCAACGGTAGGTTCTCGGTAAAACAGAAAATTCAAAACCCAAAAAAGTTTTGGACTACCTATGGTCTTACCTCTTTTGATCTTATGTATAATAAAGAAGGTGAAATAACTGGTATTACCTGCTTTTCAAAAGATATTACTTCAGAAGTTTTATCACAACAGGTACTGATCAGTGCCAAAGAAGAAATGCAAAAGATAATGGATACCTCTTTAGACATTATTTGTACTATTGACGAAGAAGGGTATTTTTTAAGTGTAAACCAAGCAAGTAAAGCTATTTGGGGATATGACCCTAAAGATATTATTGGCACCAATTATATGGAGCTAGTTCATGAAGATGATAAGCCTAGTACAAAAAATTCTGCCGCCACTGCTACTTCTGGCAAGAAAGTGTTGAATTTTGAAAATAGATATATTCATAGAGACGGGCATGTAGTACCCATGCTTTGGTCATCTAACTGGGATGAAAATGAGGGTGTTTTTTATTGTATTGCAAAAGATAATACCGAAAAGAAAAAAGCCGAATTTCAGCTTGAAAACAGTGAACGTAGATTTAAAACCTTAGTACAGGAAAGTAGTGACATTATATCTATTATAGATTTAGAAGGTAATTTTACATATGTAAGCCCTAGTACAACAAAAATACTAGGTGCCGCTCCAGAAAAGTATATTGGCACTAACGCATTTGACTATATACATATAGATGATTTAGAAAGGGTCAAAGAAAAATTTAACTCTATAATAGATAATTATTCTATTGAAATAGATTCGTTTAGATTTAGAGATATCAATGGTGAATGGAAATGGTTTGAAAGCATAGTAACCAACCAACTCAATGAACCTTCAATAAGCGGAGTAGTAGTTACTACACGAGATATTACTGAAAAGAAAAAGGCTGAAAAACAATTAGAAAATAGCGAACGACGATATAAAACTTTAGTTCAAGAAGGCAGCGACATGATCTGTATAGTTGATGAAAATGCTGTTTTCTCTTATGCCAGCCCAACTTCCACCAAAATTTTAGAGATCACACCAGAAGAATTTGTTGGGCGTAATGCTTTCGACTATGTACATCCAGATGACCATGATTATGTATACAATGAATTTATAAAGATTATAGATTCTTCACATATAAACATTAAACCATTTAGATTTAGGCACGGTGCCGGTCATTGGGTTTGGTTAGAAACCGCTATAACCAATAAAATAGATGAGCCCACCATTAAAGGTATCGTCGTCAATTCTAAAGATGTTACCACCAAGGTGCAACATTTAAGGGCTATAGAAGCGCAAAATGCCCAACTTAAAAAAATAGCATGGACCCAGTCTCATATAGTAAGAGCTCCCGTTGCTAGATTAATGGGCTTAGTAGATCTTTTAAGAGACGACAAAGAGAAATTAAAATCAGAAGAAAGAGAACAAGTTCTTAATTATATAATCACCTCTGCAGATGAAATTGACCATGTCATTAAAGACATTGTTGAAAATACCATTAACGCAATTGAGATAGAAGATATTAAATGAATTACCAAATATTACTTATTGAGGACGACCCTATATTCACTTTTTTACTAGAAAAAGGAATTAAACATGCAGATTTAAAAGGCGAGACTATAAGTTTTTCTAATGGAAAACCTGCAATAGAATATTTGACAAACGAATATTCAGACCAGAAAAACTACATTATTTTTCTAGACTTAAATATGCCTGTAATGAACGGTTGGGAATTTATGGACCAGTTAGAATCTTTTGCTTCTACTGATAATTGTATGGTATTTGTTCTTACCTCATCTGCCTATAGGCATGATATAGAAAAATTAAAGAAAAAAGCCTTAGTAGCCGACTTTGTTACCAAACCAATTACAGAATTTTTATTAAAAGGAATAAAAGATAGTATTGAAGATAGGTTTGAAAAAAATCAAATCATATAATCCACTTTTCTCTAATTTTACTTTTGTAGATTCATACATAAAATAGCTTCATTATCTTAGCTAAAAATCATTGTATGCGCTATCTCCTATTTATATTATTTTTTACCCTACACGCTGTTCAACTAATTGCACAGACTAATTCTTACACAATCTCTTTTGAAAATGCCGTTCATCATGAAGCTAATATTTCAGCTACATTCCCAGATATAACTTCAGATACGCTATCTCTTAGAATGAGTAGAACATCGCCAGGCAGATATGCACTTCATGAATTTGCCAAAAATGTGTATAATTTTACAGCTACTGATGCTAATGGTAATGCATTAAAGGTTTCAAGAAAAAACCCATATGAATGGAAGGTTTATGGACATGACGGCACCGTAAAAATTGAGTACATCCTGTTTGCAAATAGAGCAGATGGCACCTATTCGCAAATTAATGAAACCAATGCACACTTAAATATACCTGCTACATTTATGTACGCTCCACAGCTTAGCAACAGGGATATTACGGTAGATTTTAAAATAAGAGCGGACTTAAACTGGAAAATAGCCACCCAATTACCACATGTAAAAGGTACTATCTACAGCGCACCCAATCTATATTATTTTATGGATAGCCCAACGCTGTTAAGCAATCATAAAGTGAGGGAATTTGAGGTAGATGGGCAAACCATTACACTAGCATTACTAGACCCAGGTACTGAAGAAGAAGCCGACACCTATTTTGAAAAAGTAAAAAAAGTTGTGCTTGCAGAAAAAGATGTTTTTGGGGAGCTTCCTAAATTTGATTACGGCACTTATACCTTTTTAGCCTGTTACATGCCAAATGTCTCTGGCGATGGCATGGAGCATAGAAATTCTACTATTTTAACCAGTACCAGAACTTTAGCAAACAGCGGTATGGAAAGAAATATTGGTACGGTATCCCATGAATTTTTCCATAGCTGGAATGTAGAACGCATTAGACCTAAATCTTTAGAACCATTTGATTTTAAAGGAGCCAATATGAGTGGCGAGCTTTGGTTTGCAGAAGGTTTTACCAGTTATTACACCAATCTAATTTTATGCCGAGCAGGATTGATCACTCCAGAAAAATATGTAGAAGGATTAACAGGTACTTTTAACTATGTTTGGAATTCACCTGCCAGAAAATTTTTCAACCCCATAGAAATGAGTCATCAAGCTCCTTTTGTTGATGCGGCAACTTCTGTAGACCCGGTTAACAGAGAAAATACATTTATCTCTTATTATTCTTACGGCAGTGTTCTTGGTCTTGCGCTAGACCTTTCTTTACGTGAAAAGGGATTGAATTTAGATGATTTCATGAAACTGGTTTGGACTACCTACGGTAAAACGGAAAATCCATACACTATTGAAAATTTGAACCAAACTTTGAACATGTATGCCGGCGAAACATTCGGCAATAACTTCTTCAACCGTTTTATTCGCAAAAGCGAAATGCCGCAGTATAACGAACTATTTAAAATGGTAGGCGTAAGTTTATCTCAAGACCCAGAAGTGGCTTATTTTGGCGCTGCTGTATCTATTACAGATGATTTAAACGGCGAAATTAGAAGCAACACAAAAATTGGGAGTCCGGCTTATATTGCCGGCTTAGACAAAGGTGATATCATTACTTCAATAAATGGCAAATCATTCCCTAATGGTATTCAATTTAGTACGTTTATCAAAGATGAATTTAAACCAGAAGATATTCTTTCAATAACATTTTTACGAGATGGTATAGAAAGAAAAGCAGAGGTAACCTTAAGCTCTGATCCAAATTATACCATCAGCTTAGTTGAGAAAAATGAAAAAGCTCCTTCAAAAAAGGTATTAAAAGCTCGTAAAGCTTGGTTAAAAGTTGACTAAATGAATTTGATATATACGACCGCCACAACCAATGAAGAATTAATACAGATTCTTTCTTTACAACAGATGAACTTAAAATCAACTGTTTCTGATTTAGAAATGGAACAAGAGGGTTTTGTTACCGTTCACCATACCTTAGATATTCTTACCAGAATGAATAACGCCTGCCCACATATTATTGCGAAAGATGGTGATAAGGTAGTTGGTTATGCCCTTTCAATGACCGAAGATTTTAAAGATGAAATCTCTGTTTTAAGACCAATGTTTTCAGAAATGGAAAACGTTAACATTCAAAATTTCATTACTATGGGGCAAATTTGTGTTGCCAAAACCCATAGGAAAATGGGAATTTTCCGCGGACTTTACAACGCCATGAAAATTGCCTCCTACCCAACTTACGATGCTATTATTACAGAAGTTGACGCCACTAACAGCAGATCCTTAGGTGCTCATTATGCCGTAGGTTTTGAAAAAATATGCACTTACAGTTCTTTGGGCCAAGATTGGGAATTGATTTCTTTGAAGACTTCATAAAACCATATATCTTGTAATTTATTATTGTTTTTCGATAATTTTTATATATTTGTTATCGTTAAACAATAATTATATTATGAAAAGTCTTCTTACTGCACTCAAATGGCTTATTAATTTTTTAATTTTCTCCGTACTAATATCTATAATTTTAAACTTAGGTGATTTATCAAAATACGTTCTTACAAAATTTGATTTGCTCCAATATTCCGGCGAAGAAAATAGCTGGATACTAATGCTTCTAATTCCTTTACTAACTGTTTTATTACAAGGTTATATATTCTGGCTTCTTTTTAAATTAAGAAAAGTAATACCTGGATTTAAAACCGATACAATATTTACAGAAAAAAATAGTGCTATTTTTAGAAAGGTCGGTAACGGACTAATAACCTATTCTGTTTTAATTTTCTTTATAAGATTAATAGAAAAATCCTTTGAAATAACTTTAGAATATGGTGTTTCAGCATCATATACCTTAGGCAAAAATTTTGGAACGGCACTAAGCGGAAGAATATCACTTTTAGTAATCGCTATTTTTCTACTTATTATAGCCCAATTAATTAAAGAAGGCTATCGTCTAAAACAAGAAAACGACTTAACTATATAAAAAGAATAACATGAAAATATTTGGTCCAAAATCACTTTCAGCATTCTTCTACTATATATTTAGAAGTATTACAATTGTACTCTTGGCTTTTCTAACCTATATGGAATTTGCTTTTATTACCGATAGATTTACGATCACAGACGGTAGATTTAATATGAAAATTCCTTTGACAGGAAGCTCTATTGATGGCAATTATCACTCTAGTGATATACTAACTATAACTCTAATTCTCATATTTGGAATTCTACTGCTCTATTTACTTTCTAACATTTTTAAAGCCTTAAAAAAAACTGTCATATTTAATAAAGGCATCATTAAAAATTTAAAACTCTTAACCATCCTAAATTTAATTATTGGTCCTGTTTTATACTTTCTAATTCATTATCCAATAATGCATAAGACTGAATTTAGAAATATTCACAATCTTATTCTGCTGATTATATTTGGAATGATCTCCTTGTTTCTAACTTACATGTTTCAAAAGGGCTTTAACGTACAATCTGAAAACGACTTAACCATATAACCATGAGCATAGTCGTTAACTTAAATACTGTACTAGCAGACCGTAACCTTAAGAGTAAAGAACTCGCAGAAATGATCGGCATTACAGAAGCCAACCTTTCTATTCTAAAATCAGGCAAAGCTAAAGCAATTCGTTTTTCTACGTTAGAAGCTATTTGTAAGGCATTAGACTGCCAACCTGCAGATATTCTTGCTTATAAAAAGGAATAAAAAAAGGCTACACTTAAAAGTATAGCCTTTTTAATTTATACTAAATGTACTAGTTAATCTGCCAGTACAATTACTCTATTATTCTTAAGCTCTATAGTTCCGCTAGAAATTTGTAATACTGTATTTCCGTTAGCATCTTTAGTGAACTTAGAGGCATATTCTTCATCTAAAGTGATATTACCTGCAACCTTTACCTTACCTTCTTGTAACAATGATACAATTGGGGCGTGGTCTTTCATCATTTGAAACTCACCATTTATACCTGGTACCGTAACCGAAGTTACTTCACCTGCAAATAATGTTGCCTCTGGTGATACAATTTCTAAATACATACTTTTCTAGTTGTTCGTTGTTCGTTGTTCGTTGCTGGTTTATTCTTTAACAAACCCGGCCACAAACTTATAACAGTTTAAGCTTCAGTCAACATTTTTTCACCAGCTTCTATAGCCTCTTCGATAGTACCTTTAAGGTTAAAAGCAGATTCTGGCAAGTGATCTAATTCACCATCCATAATCATATTAAATCCTTTAATAGTCTCTTTAATATCTACTAAAACACCTGGTATACCTGTAAACTGCTCTGCAACGTGGAAAGGCTGAGATAAGAAACGTTGTACACGTCTTGCTCTACCTACCGCAGACTTATCTTCTTCAGATAATTCTTCCATACCTAAAATGGCAATAATATCTTGAAGTTCTTTATAACGTTGTAACAACTCTTTTACTCTTTGTGCACAAGCGTAATGCTCATCACCTAAAATATCCGCAGTTAAAATTCTTGATGTAGAATCTAGTGGATCTACCGCTGGGTAAATACCTAGCTCAGCAATTTTACGAGATAATACGGTTGTTGCATCTAAGTGAGCAAACGTTGTTGCCGGTGCTGGATCCGTTAAATCATCCGCAGGTACGTAAACCGCTTGTACAGATGTAATAGAACCTCTTTTTGTTGATGTAATACGTTCTTGCATAGCACCCATCTCTGTTGCCAAAGTTGGTTGGTAACCTACCGCTGATGGCATACGACCTAATAATGCCGATACCTCTGAACCAGCTTGTGTAAAACGGAAAATGTTATCTACGAAGAAAAGTACGTCTTTACCCTGACCTTCACCTGCTCCATCACGGAAATACTCAGCAATCGTTAAACCTGAAAGGGCAACTCTAGCACGTGCTCCTGGTGGCTCGTTCATTTGACCAAAAACGAATGTCGCTTTTGAACCTTTCATTGCTTCTTTATCAACTTTGGTCAAATCCCATCCGCCATCTTCCATAGAATGCATGAAATCATCACCGTATTTAATAATACCCGACTCTAACATCTCACGGAGTAAATCATTTCCTTCACGAGTTCTTTCACCTACACCTGCAAATACAGAAAGACCACCATGACCTTTTGCAATGTTGTTAATCAATTCTTGAATCAATACCGTTTTACCTACACCGGCACCACCAAATAATCCAATTTTACCACCTTTTGCATAAGGCTCGATCAAATCGATTACTTTAATACCTGTAAATAATACTTCGGTAGAAGTTGAAAGATCTTCAAATTTTGGCGCTTCTCTGTGTATTGGAAGACCATCTTTACCTGCTTTAGGCAAATCACCTAAACCATCAATAGCATCACCGATAACATTGAACAAACGACCATATACATCATCACCTACCGGCATTTGAATCGCACTACCTGTAGCAACTACATCAACCCCTCTACTTAGACCATCGGTAGAATCCATTGAAATAGTTCTTACCGTATTCTCGCCAACATGAGATTGTACTTCCAAGACCAATTTTGATTTATCCTTATTTTCAATTTCTAAGGAATCATAGATTTTAGGAAGATCTGCACCTGACTGAAATTCTACATCAACTACGGGTCCAATGATTTGCGAAACTTTACCTGTAACTTTTGACATTACTTATATGTTTATTTATTGCGTTTTATAAAACCTGAAAAATACTCTCATTTTCAGGCTGCAAAGATACTCTTTTCAATTTTAAAGAAAAATTGTTTTTTTTCTTTTTTAAAAAAGAAAAAAGGCACTTAAAAAGTGCCTTGTAAATCTTAATATTTTAAACCCATTTATTGAAGTGTTGCCGGGTAGTTGGTAGGATAATCACCCACATTTAACAAATTACCTGATTCTTTAAAATTTGAACCATAAGTAGCATCAATTGCTATCATAAACTCATTTGCCAATAATGCATAACCTCTAGCAGTAGGATGAATACCATCTAAAGAGAAGGCTCCACCGGTCACTAAATTTGATTGTAAAGTGAAATCGCCACTTGTAATACCACCATTTGCCAATTGATTCAATAACGTATTTGCATCTACCAATGCCAAACCTGCTTGGCTAGCTGTAGCCGCAATAATTTGATTGAAAGCTTCAGTAGCTACGGCAATCTCTTGTTGCTCTTCAGGTATTAAAACCCACTTATCTTCTAACGGAAGCGTTATACCTTCAACCGAAAACTGACCAGCTAATGCCTGTGGCAATCCTGCAGCCATTAACGCGCCTACTGATTCTACATTTACCGTTCCTATAACCGTTGAACTAGGTAAAACGAACAAGTCATCTGCTGTTGCTTCTCTAGATTGACCATAAACACTTCCTAATAATCCAGCTACTAAAGGTGCAGCTTCCGCCGGTAAACCAAATGATTGTACAAAAGCTGGAAATGTTGGACTACCACCTAACACAGCAGCAATCTGAGCAGATAAATCAGTTAACTCTTCATCCTTAATAATTACCTCACTTGCTTGGGTTTCTGAAAACTCAATGGAACGCTCAGGCACACCTAAAAATGCATAAACTTGATTTAATTGACCAAAAATTCCATTTAATGTAGCAATCTGAGCTCCAAAAGATTCATCCGTTGGATCTAGAGGATTATGTGGTACGGTAGTAAAATGAGGCACATCTGTAACATTAGGAATGTTTGCAACTACACCTTGTGCTCCACCAGCTGTTAGCGTTGCTATCAAAGCACCGTAACTACCATCAAAACCTTGACCTGGCGCACCAGAAACAGGCGTAATAGGATCAGTACCGTCACCACCTGTAGTAGCATAACCTAATACATCATTATTACCTATCCATAGAGAGAAAAAACTAGGCGCTTGGCTTACTGCCATTTCTAACACACTTATATCTGGTGTTGCACCAGTCATTCTTACAAAATATGGATTTGCTAGACCTAGTTGTACATTACCTATATTTCCATATCCAGGAGCCAGTAGATGAAAACTCTTGGCACCAGGCACACCTAAATTATTAAAAGGACCTGTTGGGTTGTTCAGTGCAATATCCGTGGTTACAGTAACATCACCAATTACAGACTCTAAAGGAACCGGACCCGCACCTCCAAAAACTAACCTTGGGCTTTGAATTCTTGTTCCAGCTAGTGCCAAACCACCAATATTATCATTAGTCAATGGCTGTGTAAATGTACCGCCGCCTGCAAGACTAAATTTTTGAGATAATAAGTTAGGAAGAGAAAGACTCTGACTGGCTTGAAATAATGCCCCATCAGTAAAACCTGCCGTTAACGAATTTCCTAAAGAAACATAATTAGAGAAATCTGCCGAACCAGCTGTTAATGCCGGTAACTCTTCTGCCATTACTTCTGGCTCAAGATCAACATCTTCAGGATCATTACAAGCCGTAAAAGCAAATATACCTAAAGAAATATATAAATATTTTAAGTTTTTCATTTCAACTTTTGATTTTAATTAGTTGTTAATTGTCCAAGATAAATAGTACATAGAACCTATGAAGCCAGTACCGAAAGCCGTATAATATTCTTTATTAGTAAGGTTTGTACCTCCTAATTTGAAAGAAGATTTAATACTTGGAACATCATAATTAATTTGAGCATCTACAACATGGAATTCAGGAATTACTCCATTACCAAAAGTAGCTTCCCAGAAATAATCATCACTAAATCTATAGGATACATTAAATCCGAAATTTTCGAACAATTCTTTGTTACCGAAAGATGCCTTGAACTTATGTTCAGGTGTATTGAAATTCAACATTACATCAGGATTTGCCTCACGGTCAAAATCCAACTTGGTAAATGTATAACTACCACCTAGATCAAAATTACCAAGTACTTTCATATTCAGACCTAATGAAGCTCCATATGAATTTACATTAGCATCTGTATTTGTATAAGCACTATATGCCTGAAAATCTCCATTTGCTATTGCAGCTACAGAAAGTCCGCCATCACCAACTTCCCCGTAGAAAGGAGCAATAACCACTTCTTGAGATATAAAATCTTCATAGCTGTTATAATAGGTACTAAAGTCAATAACCAGTTTATCTACCTTACCTCTATATCCAATTTCAAAAGAGGTCACTTTTTCAGGTTTGATCAAATCTGGATTAGAAACTTCTAATACCGCCGGATTGCCTGTTTCACCTAATTCCGTAACAGAAGCTGCAGAATAAGAATTAGTATATGCAGCACCACCAGTTTGGGTAATCTCTGAAGGTTGACCTAAAAGTTGACCACTAGCACTTATCTCATAGTCTCTTGAATAACGATCTAAATTATCTTCTGCAGACCCCACTAAGATAGCTCTACCTGCATTTAAGCCAATAAATAAATCTTGAGTAGTAGGATTTCTAAAGCCCGTTTGTGCAGAAGCTCTAATATTATGGTTTCTATTTAAGGTATAACCTGCAGATAATCTAGGAGAGAAAAAACCATCAAAGAGCTCTGACTTATCATATCTAACAGAACCTGTTAACTTTAAACTCTTTTCGCTTTCAAAAGGAATTGTTTTTTGAACTTGAGAGTAAATACCAAATTCCGAATATCTAATTGGTCCGTCAAAATCTGTATAAATAGTACCAGATGAATTTAAATCATATTTTCTAAAAGATCCACCTACTTGAATTTCTGCCCAATCAATTAAATGACTAAAGTTATAGTTACCATCTGCATGGTAATATTTTGATGCATCTTGAAACTTAGACCCTGTAGATAAATCTGGATCATTTACACTTCTGTTGAAAGCAGCTTCAAATTCTGGTGTACCTGGTAAAAATCTACCAGATTCTGCCTGAGCTCTTGCAGCAGCATGTGCTTGCTCATCAGTAGCTCCAGATAATGTAGCTTGTACATATGCACCTGTATATTCACCAAACCATGTATTATCATCTTTCCAAGCTCTATTGATATTAATACCTGTAAACACCATATCATAAGAATCACCAGACTTATCACCAACAACATAACCTCTTACAAAGAAGTTATCGTTTCTGATTTCAAGTTTATGCTGTTCTTGAAAGAAGCCTTTGATGTTATATCTGTTAGTACCTTGGTAAATTGTATTACCAGTACCTACTTTACCCACATATGAAAGCTCCAAACTATTATCCTCTATAGGTCTATAATATAAACCCCAATCAGCTTTTATACTTTCTGCATTATAATTGGTAAGATCACTTTCATTATAACCTGTTCTACTTACAATTTCTGAAGGCACCAATGCATTTGCACCAGAAGGCAAAATTCCTAACCCTTCTAAGGTAAGCGCTACTTCTTTTATGTTAGTAGAAACCTCATCACCATAAACGTTTACACCATCATAGTTTAAATTTGCTCTTGTTCCACCAGGCGTTATTTTATCATCTGTATTATTAGCTGCCCAGTCTGTTCCTTTCAAATAACCGAAATTAACTTTAGCCGCAAATTTATCGCTGAACTTATGAGCCGCTCTAATACCAAAATCGGTATAAGAATTATCACCAGCCGCTTGTTGCGACGTAATACCTTGTTTAATAGATACGCTTATACCTTCATAATCAAACGGGCTTTTACTACGCATAAACAAAATACCATTAAAAGCATTTGCACCATATAACGCAGAAGAAGCACCTGGCAAAAGCTCTACACTTTGCACATCTGTTTCAACCATACCTACCAAGTTACCAATAGGGAAGTTTAGCGCGGGTGTGGAGTTATCCATACCATCAACAAGTTGCATAAAACGGGTATTCGCAAAAGATGCAAAACCCCTGGTATTTACCGACTTGAACGTTAAACTGTTCGTATTTACATCAACCCCTTTCAAATTCTCTAATCCACCATAAAAATCAGCGGCCGTAGTATTCTTAATTTCAGAAATACCTATTCTCTCTACGGTTACAGGAGATTCAAAAATACGCTCTGGTGTTCTAGAAGCTGAAATAACAACTTCATCTAAAAAGGTTTGCGATTCGTTTAAGGTTATTGTGATTTTTTGGCTCGCACTCGTAATACTTTCTGTAGTACTCGTATACCCAATGCTAGACACCTCTATCTTAAAAGGTGGCACTTCGGATGTAGCCAAATTAAAATTACCATCGAAATCTGTTACTGTTCCAATGGTTTTGCCAACAATAACAATATTGGCCCCTGGGATGGGCGAGTTGTTCTGGTCAACAACATTACCACTGATATTGGTTTGAGAGTACCCTAAAGTACCCACAATCATCAATGCTAAAAGAAGTATTGCTCTCATTCTTTATCAAAGTTTAAAATTAGTTGAGGGTTAAGATACAGATAATTTCACATGGATAATAGTAATTTGAAAAAAATTATGCACGCATAGTATTATTTTGATAATTAAACGATTCATTTATTGGGATATACGCAATTAACTTTTAAATAACATTTCACTGAAAATTGAACAAAAACCTGCAAATACTATTAAAAACGATAGTATTATTTACATTTTACACTACATAAACATATAAAAAAAGGGACATGAAATGAATCATGCCCCCTTATATAACTTAAATAATAATTTATTTATTCTACCGTCACCGATTTAGCTAGGTTTCTAGGTTGATCTACATTACAATCTCTCATTACTGCAATATGGTACGAAAGTAATTGCAAAGGAATTGTTGTTAAAAGCGGAGTTAAACTTTCTAAAGTTTCCGGAACCTCAATAACATGATCCGCTAAATCTTTAACCTGCTCATCACCTTCTGTAACAATTGCTATAATTTTACCTTTTCTAGATTTTATCTCTTGAATATTACTTACAACCTTTTCATAATGCCCTTTCTTAGTCGCAATTACAAAAACTGGCATTTGTTCATCAATCAATGCAATCGGACCGTGCTTCATTTCAGCTGCTGGATACCCTTCTGCATGGATGTAACTTATCTCTTTTAATTTAAGTGCACCTTCTAATGCTACAGGGAAATTATATCCTCTACCTAAATAAAGACAGTTAGTTGAATCTTTATACACATCAGCTATAATTTCTATTAGCGTATTAGATTCCAAAGATTTCTCTACCTTACTTGGTATCGTCTCTAGCTCTGTCAAATATTCTCTATACTTTGTTTCAGAGAAAACACCTTTTGCCTTCGCTAATTTTAAAGCCATAAGGGTTAAAACTGTAATTTGAGTCGTAAATGCTTTTGTAGAAGCTACCCCAATTTCAGGTCCCGCATGCGTATAAGCTCCTGCATCTGATTCTCTTGCAATAGAAGAACCTACAACATTACAAACCCCGAATACGAATGCTCCTTTTTCTTTAGCTAATTTTATAGCTGCCAAGGTATCTGCAGTTTCACCAGATTGCGAAATTGCAATTAAAACATCTTTATCTGTAATAACAGGGTTCCTATATCTAAACTCTGAAGCATACTCTACTTCTACAGGTATTCTTGCCAAATCTTCAAATATATACTCAGCAACTAAACCAGCATGCCATGAAGTACCACATGCTACTATAATAATTCTATTAGCGTTTAAGAATTTTTCCATATTAAGATCAATCCCTGCCATTCTTACCAGACCCTGATCAGCTAACAAACGACCTCTATAAGTATCTTTAATAGCTCTAGGCTGCTCATAAATCTCCTTTAACATAAAGTGATCATAACCGCCTTTTTCAATCTCCTCCAGATTCATTTGAAGCTCTAAAATTCTTGGATATGCAACTGCATCTCCTTTAATTTTTCTAAGCTTAATCTCTTTTCCCAACCTTATAATAGCCATTTCCTCATCTTCAAGATAAACGGCATTATTAGTAAACTCTATAAATGGTGAAGCATCTGAAGCTATAAAAAATTCGTTATCACCAATACCAATAGCTAATGGACTACCTAATTTGGCAACCACAATCTCATCTGGTTTTTCTTTATCAAATACCGCAATGGCATAAGCACCCACTACTTGGTTCAATGCAATCTGAACTGCCTTACCAAGTTTGACGCCTTCAGTTTTCTTAACCTCTTCAATAAGATTGATCAATACCTCTGTATCTGTATCTGATTGAAATGTATATCCACGCTTAGTCAGCTCTTGCTTAATGGCTTCATAATTTTCAATGATACCATTATGTATAATAACAAGGTTTCCTGAATTGGAATAGTGTGGGTGAGAATTAACATCATTTGGAACGCCATGTGTTGCCCAACGTGTATGCCCGATACCAATACTCCCTGCCTGAGATATTTCTTTAGCTTTATTTTTTAAATCCTCAACCTTACCTTTTGTCTTAGCTAGATTGATTTGATTACCGTCATATAATGCAATACCCGCACTATCATAACCACGATATTCTAATCTTTGAAGTCCTTTTATAATAATAGGATAAGCATCCCTATGACCTATGTAACCAACAATTCCGCACATATTGATATTTCTATTTGAAAATATTTATTTTAAAACCTTTAGCTTAAAAAGTAAACATAAAGATATATATCATTTAAGTAATACAACGTTAATAATGTAGAAGTGGTATGTCATAAACTAAATATAATGACAACGACGATTATTTAATTGTTTACTGGGCTTTAGTATATGATATTTCTAATTTTAATCTTTTATCAAAATCAGGATCAGCAGCATCTATATTACTACCGAACAATACAGTACCTAATGGAGTTACCGTTGAAGTTATTGGCAATTCTTCTTCACCGTCATTAACTTTAGCATCTGCTATATTCCAATTTTGAATATTCGTCGTTAACGTTAAGCCTAAAGTAGCATTCGTAGAATCTCTTACCACCATATTATTAATATGATCCGTAATTTTTACCGAATACCGAACTCCTTTGCCGCTAGATTTCTCTATAACCCCATCATAATCTGGATAAAATGCAAATAAATTTGGAGTCCCTGTCTCGGCAAATGCCACATCTGTAGACGTATTTATTAAAGGAAATTTATTTTCTGAATTGTACAAATATAATCTTGGAGGCTCTAATGTACTACCTGCAGCATCCAACTGATCTCTATCTATATAGAAAACCAAATTTGCTTCATTAATTACCCAATTTTCACTTTTAATTTGTTCAATAATACTTTCACCACCATCTTCTTCGAATAAATTAATTTCAGCATAAGTACCCGGGCCTCCTTTCAAATAAATTCTAGAAGCATTTTCACCGTTATCTAAAGTTTGAATAATCTGAGGACCGTATTCCTCTGTTAAAATGGTATTTACAGCATTACCAGAAACAATACCACTTGTACTCAATGTTAAAAATGAAAAGGTAAAATCCTTTTCCAATATATTATTAGGATTATCATCACTAGTGTCATCAGTAGTACTATTAGTATCATAGTTGGTATAACTATAAGTCATAGTAATGTTGGAACTATTCAAGTTGAACATAAAAAGCACATCATTACCAGATTCATCTTCTATAGAAAAATGAAGCCCCCTAATAAATTCAGTAAAGTTAGCTTGACTAATTAATTCTGAACTTCCTTCTTTGTCCAAAATGTTGGTCTGAAAAAATTCATTATCCAACGCAACCCTAATACCCGGTTGTAGTTTTGTAAAAGTTAAAGACTCATCTACATCCTCAGTTGAATCATCGTCTTCATTCTGAATTAATATTTCTTCATCAATAATTTCAACTAGACCTTCAAATAGTGGATCACCAGTAACAAAATCAGGAGAAAATACTTGATTTGAATAATATTGTTGTGCTTCTTGAAAACTAGCATTTGGGTCTAAATCTCGCAAGAAAAAAGTTGAACGCTCAACCTTTAAATTAAAAGAAGGTATTGGAGTTTTAGAGACATTATCATAGTTTATACCATTAATATAAATACTATCTATCTCTACTTTTTCAGCGAAATTATCTGAAAAAATCGTTGATCCGTCAAGGTCATTAACACCATCACGATCCTCATCAACACTAGAACCATCCAAAGGATCCGTATTAGATGCCGTCTCTATAATATTTGAAACACCATCGCCATCATTGTCATTACTACTATCGTCTGGATCCAAATCAAATTCATCTACCACACCATCACCATCACTATCCAAAGAACTAGTGTTTGTTAAAAATGGTATATACAGATAAACTTCTTTTATAGTTTCATTTTCTTGAACGGTGGTTATTGCCTCATCTGTAGTACCCGCCCTATCCTCTTTATCTTGAGAAAAACTTCCAAAAGAAGGGTTAGCCGTACTTAAATATAATTGCGAAGTTACAGATGCCTCTGTTTTACCGTAAATAGGATCATTATATGTACCCAGTTGATAAATATCAAGTTTATTGGTCTGAACCGCCTCAATGTTCTTGTTGAACACAAAAACATCATACACTTCTGTACCGGTAGTAAAAGGCTCGTTACCAACAACACCAGACCCAACAGTAGTTAAATCTTGCTCACATGAAACCAAAATACCCAATATCAATAACAACCCTAAAAACTTAGGGAAAGCGGACTTAGCAATAAAATTCATTCAGATTATTTTAAAACTTCGGTGTTATAAAAATTAGCATATGCCTCTTCAAATTCTTGAACAGGTACATATGGCAACACTGGTTTTTCTTGGCTAGATATATGGTTTTCTAATTCATCAGGAATTTCTTCCGAAGCTAAAATAACCGCATCAGAATAATCAACAGCTACCTTTAACAAATTATTATAGGTAGGTTCTCCTAAAGATGCAATTTCTTCTTCTGGAATACCATCAAAAGATATTCTCTTGATCATATCCTTATCCAAAGAACCTTCAAATGTTTTGCCGTAAACCGAAAGTACAATTTTGCTATCTGCAAAAAGTGGTTCATCTGAGTAATATTTCTTTAGATACAATGGTAATAAACTTGCCATCCACCCATGAACATGGATAATATCTGGTGACCAATTTAATTTTTTAACCGTCTCCATAACCCCTTTTGCAAAGAAGATTGCACGTTGGTCGTTATCTGGAAACAAATTGCCTTGTTTATCCGTAAAAGTAGCTTTACGCTTAAAGTACTCTTCGTTATCAATAAAGTAAACTTGGATTCTTTCTTTTGGTATAGACGCTACTTTAATGATCAATGGCATATCCATATCATTAATTACCAAGTTCATACCTGATAGTCTAATTACTTCGTGTAATTGATGCCTTCTCTCATTAATGTTCCCGTATCTAGGCATGAAAATCCTAATCTGACCACCATTGCTGTTGACCATTCTAGGTGCTTCATAAGACATTAGGGAAACTTCGTTTTCGGGTAAGTAAGGAACTAATTCAGAAGATACAAATAATATCTTTTTACCATTCATAAAGGTTATATTTTATTTTTCACTGAAACGCAACTGCAAAATTACAAAAAATATAGAGATTAGCAGTAATTATAGTAAGTTTGCTCGCTAATGAACTTTTCAATGCCGGTAATACAGACCAAAACCAAGCTAAAAGAAACACTTAATAAGTTAAGCAATCAACAAGACTTAGGTCTTGTACCCACTATGGGCGCACTTCATAAAGGGCATGCATCGCTTATTAAAAAAGCTGTTGAACAAAATGAAAATGTAGTAGTAAGTATTTTTGTCAACCCCACACAGTTCAACAACAAAGAAGATTTAGACAAGTATCCAAAAACAATTGATGCAGACATACAACTGATTTCTGCCATCTCAGATAAAATAATCATATTCACTCCAGAAGTTTCTGAAATATACCCAGACACGATTGTTCCAA
Organism: Maribacter zhoushanensis; assembly: GCF_029350975.1. Lineage (GTDB taxonomy): Bacteria > Bacteroidota > Bacteroidia > Flavobacteriales > Flavobacteriaceae > Maribacter > Maribacter zhoushanensis. The sequence continues at coordinate 170,698 of NZ_JARKMR010000003.1, read as the reverse complement.
AAATTTATGATTTTGAAGGATTGGACAAGGTTATGGAAGGTGAATTTAGAGATGACCATTTCAATGGAGTTGGCACTATAGTAGAAGAATTACTAAATGTTGTACAACCTTCTAGAGCATATTTTGGAGAAAAAGATTTTCAACAATTACGCATTATTCAAAAACTTACTGAAATACAGAAAATTCCCGTAGAAATAATAGGCTGCGAGATTGTTAGAGAGGACCATGGTTTAGCTATGAGCTCCAGAAATGAAAGGTTGAGCAAAAACACAAGACAAAAAGCTTCCTTTATTTACGAAACCTTAAAGACTGCCAAGAATAAATTTGGCACGGAAAATGCATTGAATGTAAAAGATTGGGTAATTGATCAATTTAAAAATAATGACGATTTTCAATTAGAATATTTTGACATTACCGATGTTGAAACATTGACCCCAATAAAGAATAAATTAAATAATTTAAAATACAGGGCGTTTATTGCCGTTTATGTGGAAGACGTAAGGCTAATTGATAACATAGCCCTAAATTAAAATAAGATATGCAAATAGAAGTAGTTAAATCAAAAATACACCGAGTAAAAGTTACCGGTGCTGATCTTAATTATGTTGGCAGCATTACTATCGATGAAGATTTAATGGATGCCGCAAATTTTATTCGTGGCGAAAAAGTTCAAATCGTTAATAATAATAACGGTGAAAGATTAGAAACTTATATTATACCAGGTCCAAGAAAAAGCGGTGAAATCACTTTAAATGGCGCGGCAGCAAGAAAAGTAGCTGTTGGTGATATTCTAATTTTAATTTCTTATACTTGGATGGATATTGAAGATGCCAAGAAATTTAACCCTTCATTAGTTTTCCCTAATGAAGAGAACAATCTTTTAACCTAAAGTTGACGAATACACTAAAAAAAAATCTTAAGATCATACTCCCAATAGCCTTGGGAGTTTTTTTAGTTTGGTACTCTTACAATTCTACCACAGCAGAAAATAGAAGGCAAATAATCTTTTATATTAAAGAGGCTAATCCGCTTTATGTGTCACTTTCTATTCTTCTAGGTATTTTAGGTCATATTTCTAGGGCGGTTAGATGGAACTACCTTCTTGAACCTCTGGGATACAAGCCAAAACTCATCAACAACATTCTTATTATCCTAACCTCTTATTTTGCTAATTTAGGTATACCTAGAACTGGCGAAATATTAAGGGCCACAGCTCTAACTACATATGAAAATGTACCTTTTGAAAAGGGTTTTGGCACCATTGTAACAGAGCGGGTAATTGATGTAATCATGCTTCTTTTTGTAGTAACCATTGCATTTTTATTACAGACAGATGTTATTATGGATATTCTTCAAGAACGTGGTTTCAATGCTACCGGACTCATATTTCTTGCATTAGGCGGAATAGCTTTATTCCTTGCTTTTATATTTATCATTAAAAAATCTAAGAGTGCATTTGCTCAAAAAATAAGAACCTTTGTAAAAGGTCTTCTGGATGGAGTGTTCAGTATTTTTAAAATGAAAAATAAATGGCTATTTATTTTTCATACCTTTTTCATTTGGGCATGCTATATTGGTATGCTTTGGATTATAAAATTTACGGTTCCAGAAACCATATCGCTTACACTTAGCCAACTCTTGGTAGCCTTTGTAGCTGGGGCTTTTGCAATGGCAACTACTAACGGTGGCATAGGTCTTTATCCTATTGCCGTAAGCAGCGCTCTTGCGATCTTTGGCATCAGTGCGGTATCTGGTGATGCCTTTGGATGGATAATATGGATAGCACAGACTCTTATGATAGTTGTTTTTGGTGCAATATCTTTTCTTTTATTACCGTTATTGAACAGTAGTAAATAGTTACTTTCAACTTATAATTACCTCTTATGCGTTATGTATCGTTAATATTCGCACTTTTATTTGGGATAACCTCCTATGCTCAAGTGACACAAGAAATCTTCGAATCTTTTAAACTTCAAGAACGAAGAGATGTAAACTACTACTTTCCTGAAAACATGGATGAAACTAAAAAGTACCCTTTAATCATTGTACTTGACGGTGAATACCTGTTTGAACAAGTAGTTGCAAATTCAAAATTCTACAGTCGATTTCATGGTATGCCACAAAGTATAATTGTAGGTATTAACCAAAGCGAGAATGACCTAAGATATGAAGATTGCGCATTTGACCCAGATAACGGTCTCCCATCTGAAAAAGGAAAAAGTTTTTATGAATTTATTGGTATGGAACTTATTCCTTACCTAGACCTTAACTACAGCACAGCACCTTTTAAAATGATTGTAGGGTATGATATTACCGCAAATTTTATGAATTACTGGTTGTTCAAAGACAATTCTATTTTTGATGGTTACGTAAGCATCTCACCTACTCTTGCCCCAGAGATGGAAAGCAGAGTACCTATGCGTTTAGGTGTTATTGAAGACCAAATATTCTATCAGCTAATTGTTGAAGGTGAAGCAAGTAAAGACAAGCAGCGAATTTTAACGATGGATAAAGATTTAAAAGCTGTTAAAAAAGAATCTTTACATTATTTCTTTGATGAGTACTCAAACGCCGATCATATTTCTGTTGCCACCTATGGCATTGGAAAAGCGTTCGATAATATCTTTGGCATGTTCAAGCCTATTAGCCCTAAGGAATACAAAACTCAAATATTAACCAGTGAAGAGCCGGTTTATGACTATTTAGAAAATAAATACCAAGGAATTGTAGATATGTTTGGTTTTAGTAAGCCTGTTGAATTAAACGATATTATGGCTATATATGCCGCTTCTAGGAAAAAAGAAGATTTTGAATCACTAAAACCTTTATCTGACCTTTGCAAAAAGGAATACCCAGAAACTATGTTAGGTTTTTATTTTGAAGCTGAGTACTACGAACAACTTGGCGAGCCCAAAAAAGCATTAAGAACATTTGAAAAGTCGTTTCAAATGGAAGAAATAGATTTTTTAACTAAAGAAATGGCCCTTGAAAAAATGGATGCACTGAAAGCCGATTTCGGTTTTTAAAAATTATTATATTAAATAAACGGCTAGTCCCAAATTAGCCCAACCTACTTAATTATGATTAAAATTGACGCAATGTACTTCGTGTTCTCCGGAGTGCTCTTTACTTACTTTGGCTTAAAGGGAGAGTTCAACTTAGCCTATAACGGAATTGCCCTATTTATGGCGTGGGCATCATTTTTCCTCGCCTTTAGTGCTTTTAAAAAAGAAAGATCCAGTGAAAAGTAAACTCTAATTTCATTCTAAAACACTATCATTTCAAACTTCTTGCTACCTTTAGCTTTTATCGATAAAAGCTAAAGATGGCTAAAACTAAAACTGCATTTTTTTGCCAAAATTGTGGCACTCAATATGCTAAATGGGTAGGACAATGTTCTGCTTGCAAACAATGGAATACCGTTGTTGAAGAAGTGGTACAAAAGGAAGAAAAGACCAGTTGGAAAACTCCTTCACAAACAGCCAAAAGAGTTTCTAAACCTCTTTTAGTGAATGAAATAAGTATTGAAAAAGAAGTACGCCTAAATACTTTTGACCTTGAATTCAATAGAGTTCTTGGTGGCGGTCTTGTTCCTGGCGCCTTAGTATTATTAGGCGGTGAACCCGGTGTTGGTAAAAGCACACTACTACTTCAAATAGCATTAAAACTACCTTACAAAACGCTTTATGTTTCTGGTGAAGAAAGCCAAAAACAGATTAAAATGCGTGCCGACAGAATTCAGCCAAACAGTAAAACCTGTTTTATTCTTACGGAAACAAAAACACAAAACATTTTTAAACAGATTGAGGCTACAGAGCCTGATATTGTCGTTATCGATTCTATACAAACCCTTCATTCAGACTATATTGAATCTGCTGCTGGTAGTATTTCTCAAATACGAGAGTGTACAGCTGAGCTTATAAAATTTGCAAAAGAAACTAATACACCTGTTATACTTATTGGACATATTACCAAAGACGGATCAATTGCCGGACCTAAAATTTTAGAACATATGGTTGACACGGTTCTTCAGTTCGAAGGCGACCGTAATTATGTATACCGTATTCTTAGATCATTAAAAAATAGATTTGGATCTACCGCAGAACTTGGTATTTACGAAATGCAAGGTAGTGGTCTGCGTGAAGTTAACAACCCGTCTGAAGTATTGATTTCTAAAAGCGATGAAGGCTTAAGCGGCACCGCAATTGCATCTACAGTGGAAGGCATGCGCCCTTTACTCATTGAAATTCAGGCATTGGTGAGCACAGCTGTTTATGGAACACCTCAACGTTCTACAACAGGCTATAATGTCAAAAGATTAAATATGTTATTGGCAGTGCTAGAAAAACGTGCAGGATTTAAATTAGGCGCTAAGGATGTTTTCTTAAATATTACCGGAGGTATTTCGGTAGACGACCCAGCTATTGATTTGGCAGTCGTAGCGGCTATTTTATCAAGTAATGAAGACATACCTATTAATAAAGGAATTTGTTTTGCGGCCGAAGTTGGACTTGCCGGAGAAATTAGACCCGTACAGCGTGTAGAGCAACGTATTCTTGAAGCAGAAAAATTAGGCTACGACACCATAATTGTATCAAAAAGCAATAAAATAGGTCTCAAATCAACCAAAATCAAAATTTTATTGGCTTCTAAGATTGAAGAGGTAGCCGCAAACTTATTTAGCTAGCGCTTATCTCTCATTATTCTAGCCAATACCATTATAATGACTATTACCACTAGAATAAGTACAATTTGCCCAAATCCGACTTTTAAAAATACTAAACTTTCCATTTTAGGGCGCAGGGTTTGGTATTGAATTATGAATAGCTTCTATTTCTTTTAAAATATCTTCAGAAAGATCAACATCAATACTACCAATATTTTCCTCTAACTGCTTTATACTTGTAGCACCAATAATAGTACTGGTTACAAAAGGTCTTGTATTTACGAATGCCAACGCCATTTGCGCTAAGCTAAGACCTTGGGCCTGCGCTAATTCATAATACTTTTTTGTAGCCTCAACAGCGCTTTCACCTATATATCTATTGTATTGAGGAAATAGACTTAAACGAGAGCCTTCTGGCATTCTATCACCTAAGTATTTTCCGCTCAAGGCACCAAAACCCATTGGCGAATATGCCAACAAGCCTACTTGCTCTCTCATTGAAATTTCGGCCATGCCTACTTCAAACAATCTATTCAATAAACTATAAGGGTTTTGAACGGTTATTGTTCTTGGTAGTGTTCCATGAACTTTACTTTCTTCTAAGAATCGCATAGTACCCCAAGGAGTTTCGTTAGATATACCTACGTGCTTAATTTTACCTTCGCGAATTAAATCGCGCATGGTTTCTAAAACCTGATGAATATTATCTTCCCAGTGGTCTGCTATATCATGCTTGTATCCTCTTTGACCAAAATAATTAGTGCTTCTGTCTGGCCAATGCAGTTGATATAAATCTATATAATCTGTTTGCAAACGCTGCAAACTTCCTTCTACAGCATCAATAATAGACTCTCTAGTAAACCCCGTAGTTCTAATAAACTTCGTCATATCGGCTTTTCCTGCAATTTTAGAAGCTAAAACGATATCTTCTCTATTACCGTTTTTCTTAAACCAATTGCCTATGACTTTCTCGGTAGCAGCATATCTATCTTTATGTGCAGGAACAGGATACAACTCAGCAGTATCTAAAAAATTAACGCCTTTATCTATGGCGAAATTAATTTGCTCATGACCTTCTTCTTCGGTATTTTGATTACCCCAAGTCATTGTACCCAAACATATTTTACTTACTTCAATATCTGTATGTGGTAAATTGGTATAAATCATTCAGCTTAAAATTTTCAATATTTAAATGTAAAATTACTAAATATAATCAGTGTGATGGTGTCTATTTCGTTAACTCTCTACCTCTATTAAAATAGGGCAATGGTCACTGTGTTTTGCTTCTGATAAAATTACAGATCTTGACAACCTGTCTTTCAACGATGAAGCTACCATAGCATAATCTAAACGCCAACCCTTGTTATTGTTTCTTGCATTTGCCCTATAGCTCCACCACGTATAGTTATCTGGCTCAGAATTAAATTCTCTAAAACTATCTATAAATCCGCTTTTCATGAATTCTCCTATCCATTCTCTTTCTACCGGCAAAAAGCCCGATACATTTTTTAAACCTACAGGATTATGAATATCTATTGCTTCATGGCAAATATTATAATCACCAAGAACTATTAGATTAGGATTAGCTTTTTTTAGAACATTAGCATACTCTTGAAAATCTGCCATATACGTAAGTTTAAAATCTAACCTCTGCATATTGGTACCTGAAGGCAAATACATACTCATGATAGAAATATCTCCAAAATCTGCTCGTATATTTCTTCCCTCAAAATCCATATAATCTATACCTGTACCAAAAACTACATTGTCCGGTTTTGTTTTAGATAGTATAGCCACACCGCTATACCCTTTTTTTTGAGCGCTATACCAATAATTATATTTATAACCTGCCTCTTCAAATAACGAAAGATCTAGTTGATCTTCATTTGCCTTAATTTCTTGCAAACAAACAACATCTGGCGATACCGCGCTCAACCAATCTAAAAAACCCTTTCTTATTGCCGCACGTATTCCATTAACATTGTAGGATATGATTTTCATCTATTTTTTTGTTTAAAAATAAAAAGAGTTAAGGATTATGGGTGCATACTTTCTATTAAAATCATAATTTCACAGCTTTAAAAAATATTTGCATTTTAAAACGCATATCATGAACAAGTTTATTTTTTCAGTTCTTTTAGTTTTTTTTACCACTTCTTCTTTTTCTCAAGCTTATTACAACGATGAAAATAGCCATGAAGTAAAACTAAACATTGGTCAATTTTTGGTAACCACTACGGTTGAATTTGGCTATGAGTATTACATAAACGAAGACACCAGTATTGGTGGCACACTATATTTTGATGGAAAATCAACTGATTATAACGGTAATTTTGGAATAGGGCCTAATTTAAGGGCATATTTTGGTTACGGACCAAAAAGCGGTCTTTTTGCCGAAGTATTCGGACTATATTACACTGGTGAAGATGATGATGTAGACACTGCAAACCTGGGAAATAGAAATTATGACTACTCTACAATAGCACTTGGTCTTGGAGGCGGATATAAATGGGCTACCAGAAGTCAAAAATTCACCATTGAACTCAATGGAGGCCTGGGTAGAAATATTAATCCAGAAGATTTTCAGAATGATTTCATGTTCAAAGCCGGTTTATCTTTAGGTTACCGCTTTTAATAGGTATTTTTGAGGTTTATCCTCCTATGAAAAAATTACTTTCTACATTACTGTTTGCATCATTTACCCTAAGTTTTTTTGCACAAAACACTATTAAAAAAGATAGTGTAACCCAATTAAACGAAGTTATTGTCATAGATACGCTAACAGCAAAAAATGCTATTGGCATTATACCATCACAAACTATTGGCGTTACTACTTTCGCCAATTATAGTCCTGTAGATTTCATAAGCTCCATCAATCAAGTTTCAGGACTTTACGCACTATCAGGAGCACTAAATACTAATAGAATTACTATTAGAGGTGTTGGATCCAGGACATTATTTGGCACTGATAAGCTTAGACTTTATTACAATAATATTCCAATTACCAACGGAACAGGTTCTTCTACCATTGAGGCTTTTGATATAGAAAACCTTACTTCAATAGAAGTAATAAAAGGACCAAAGGGAACTGGTTTTGGAACCAATTTAGGTGGCGCAATTATCTTAAACACCAAGCAAACAAGTAACCAACCCACTAAATTCACTAACAACACTACCATAGGTTCATACGGACTGTTTAAAAACAGTCTAGGATTTACACACTCACAAGAAGATTTTTATATGACCTTTCAATACGGGCATATGGAAATAGACGGTTATCGCGATAATAACAGATTTGAACGTGATGGGTTTCTTTTAAACACCATATTTAAACTTTCAGAAAAAAGTGAAGTTGAGCTATTGGTAAATCATATTGATTACTCTGCCCAAATAGCCAGTTCCGTTAGCCAAGAAGATTTTGACGAAGACCCAACACAAGCTGCGTTTACTTGGAATTCTGCTAAAGGTTATGAAGACAACAACTACAGTCTTATTGGTCTTTCTCACACCTATTACGCAAATTCAAAATTAAAAAATACTACCAGTTTGTTTTATACTTACTTAGACCATTACGAACCTGCACCGTTTAATATTTTAGATGAATATACAAATGGATTCGGTTTTAGAACCTTGTTCTCTGGAAATGCAGCTATTTCTGAAAATACGCTCACTTATACATTTGGTGGCGAACTTTATAAAGATGAATATTCTTGGGGAACATTTGAAAATCTTTATCAAGAAAACAATGGCAACGGAAGTTTACAAGGTGGTAGATTATCTAAAAACAAAGAATTTAGAAATCAAATTAACGGTTTTGCTACGGCAACATATTCTTTTACTCCCAAGTTGACCGCACAATTGGGTCTAAATATCAATAAAACTCAATATGATTTTAGAGACCTATTAAACTCGGGCGAAAACAATACAAGTGCCAATAGAAATTTTAAGACCCTTTTTCTACCAAGCTTAGATATTAACTACACAATTACACCAACAAACCAACTTTTTGCGAATATTAGCCGCGGATTTTCAAACCCTAGTTTAGAAGAAACACTTACTCCTGACGGTATCATTAATCCAGATATTGCTCAAGAGACAGGAACAAATTATGAGATTGGCATAAAACATCAAAGCAAAGACAATAGACTAAATTTAGAAGTGGCCGCCTACATTATGCCCATTAAAAACCTATTAGTTGCCAAACGTGTTGGAAATAACCAATATATTGGACGTAATGCAGGTAAAACCAAACATCAAGGTGTTGATTTAGATTGGAGCTACCGCATCAACTTAACCAATAAAATAACGATTTCACCATTTATAAGCTATACCTACAGCAACCATAAATTTATTGATTTTACAGATGAGGAAGCTGATGAAGACTATTCTGAAAATGCTTTAACAGGAGTTCCAAAAAACAAAGTAAACTCAGGGATTCAAACTAATCTTGGAAATGGGCTGTTTGCAAATATCACCCATCAATTTGTAGATGAAATACCGTTGACAGATTCGAATTCCCTTTATAGCGACTCTTTCAATTTATTAAATATAAAGGCAGGGTATAAAAAACAAATAACAGAAAAACTACGTTTAGGTTTAGATTTTGGCATCAATAACCTTACTAATAAAAAGTACGCACAGTCCGTATTAATTAACGCTACAGGATTTGGAGGAAATGCCCCAAGGTATTTCTACCCTGGGAACAATATCAACTATTATGGTGGTGTAAAGCTGAATTACACCCTTTAAACTATTCCATTTTCTTCAACCATGTTTTCATATCAACTGCATCATGAATGATACCGTTCAATGCCGATATAGCAACACGTTCCTGCTCCATAGAATCTCTATGTCTAATGGTAACTGTGTTATCTTCTAATGTTTGATGATCTACAGTAATACAAAAAGGTGTACCATTGGCGTCTTGTCTTCTGTAGCGTCTACCTACAGCATCTTTCTCATCATAAATTACATTAAAGTCCCACTTAAGGTCATCTATAATTTTATGTGCTATTTCTGGTAAACCATCCTTTTTAAGCAAAGGTAAAATAGCCGCTTTTACCGGAGCTAAAACAGCTGGAAGCTTAAGTACTGTTCTTGTTGTATTATTCTCCAATTCTTCCTCCTTTAGTGAGTTAGAGAATACCGCCAAGAACATTCTATCTAAACCAATAGAAGTTTCTAAAACGTAAGGAACATAATTTTTGTTCACCTCATGATCAAAATATTGTAATTTCTTACCAGAGAATTTCTCATGGCTGCTTAGGTCGAAATCTGTACGGGAATGAATTCCCTCCAACTCTTTAAATCCGAACGGAAAACGAAATTCAATATCCGATGCAGCGTCTGCATAGTGTGCAAGCTTCTCATGGTCATGAAAACGGTAGTTATCTTGACCTAGACCTAAAGATAAGTGCCATTTCATTCTTTTCTCTTTCCAAACCTCATACCATTCTTTTTGTGTACCTGGTTGAATAAAGAATTGCATTTCCATCTGCTCAAACTCACGCATTCTAAAAATAAACTGTCTTGCAACAATTTCATTTCTAAATGCCTTACCAGTCTGTGCAATTCCGAAAGGAAGCTTCATACGACCAGATTTCTGTACGTTCAAGAAGTTTACAAAAATACCCTGTGCAGTTTCTGGTCTAAGATATAGATCCATTGCACTGTCTGCATTGGCACCTAATTTAGTACCGAACATTAAATTAAACTGCTTTACATCTGTCCAGTTCTTTGAGCCAGACATTGGGCATGCTATATCCAATTCTTCAATAAGTGCTTTTACATCGGCTAAATCTTCATTCTGTAAAGATTTACCCAGTCTGCTCAAGATTGCTTTACCTTGCTCTTGATAATCAACTACACGTTGATTAGTCTGTAGAAACTGTTCTTTATCAAAAGCATCGCCAAAACGCTTAGCTGCTTTTTTTACCTCTTTTTCAATCTTAGCATCAATTTTAGCAACATAGTCTTCTACTAAAACATCTGCCCTGTATCTTTTTTTTGAGTCTTTATTATCTATTAACGGATCATTAAATGCATCTATATGCCCAGAAGCTTTCCACGTTAACGGATGCATAAAAATTGCCGCATCTAACCCAACAATATTATCATTGAGCTGCACCATGGCTTTCCACCAATAGTCACGTATATTCTTTTTAAGTTCAACACCATTTTGACCGTAATCATAAATAGCACTTAAACCATCATAAATTTCACTAGATTGAAATACATATCCGTATTCCTTTGCGTGTGAGATTACACGCTTAAAATCATCTTCTTGCTTTGCCATGCGGCAAAAATAGAACAATAGGCTAAAAAAATAATAATTATTTTAATTCAAATTCAGAAGAAGTAATTAATCGTTCATCTTCAAACACGTTCAAGGTATAAATACCTTGCTCTAATGAACCTTCTGGTATTGTAATAGCTTCACATAAAGACTGGTCTGTACCTGTAAAAACAAATTCAACTCTTTTGCTATATACGTTACCATTTACAGTTATTGTATTGGCATTATCTTCAATAATTTGCTTATTAGGATCTAAGAACTGAAGATAAATCACTTTTTCGTTGTTAGCTTCGCTCTCATCTGCCAAAACCGTTACACAACCTCTAAGCTTTTCAATTATAGAGGCCTTATTTGTTTTGGTAGGCTTTGTACCACGAATCAACCTAAAACCACTACCTTCAGAATTAGCCATTTTTAAATAGCTTTTGGTCTTTAATTTCTGGTTAAGTTCTAATATTTTCCTTCTTTGCAAAGCTTCTGCCTCCGCCAAAGAATTGCTATTTGCCCTTAGATTTTCAATTTGCTTACGAGACTCGTCATACTTATCTGTAAGTAACATATTATTGTAACGTAAGAAGTTGTTTTTTAGAAGTAAACTATCATTCTTAGATTCTAACCTACGTAACTCTGTTTTAAACTCTCTCAGTTTTTGAACTGTAAAATTTAATCGCCCAACAGAATCTAAAAGCTCTTGTACCTTAAATTTAGAATCTTGTAATTCAATTTCGTTCATTTCGCTTTTTGCGGACAAACGGTCTACATCTGCTTTCATAAGGGTAAGATCTCTTACCAAAATTTCTTTCTCTTGCTCTAAAAAGTCAATTTGAGCATTTGACTGGGCATAACTATAGTAGAACGCAATTAATAACGCTAATAGAACTGCAACAAATGCTGCCAGTATTATTTTATAATTGAATTTATTATCTTGACTGTCCATTTAAAAAGCGGGCTGTAGGTTGTTTAATCTGTAAAATTTGATGAAAAACAGAATTTCAAATATACTAAAGGATGTTACCAACATACTGTTACCCATATCATGTTTTGGATGTAATGCACGATTATATAGAGGAGAGGTGCTTCTCTGTACATCTTGCCGACATCAATTACCACTTACCGAGTACACCTTTAACGATGAAAATGCAGTTGACCGTATTTTTTATGGTCGAATTAACATAAAAAAAGCAAATTCATTCTTATTCTTTACCGAAATTGGAATCGTAAAAAACTTAATACATTTTTTAAAATACAAAAACCAAGAAGGTATTGGACAGTTTTTAGGAGATTGGCATGGTCAAATAATAAAAGAACAAAATCATTTACCAAATATTGATTTTGTAATTCCTGTTCCTTTACATCGAAAAAAACTCAAAAAAAGAGGTTATAACCAAGTAGCGCTTTTTGCAAAACAAATTGCTTTTCATATTAACGCAGATTACAGTGATAACATTTTAGTAAAAACCGCTAATACAAAAACGCAAACCAAAAAGAATAGACTAAGTAGATGGTATGATAATAGGTCCTTGTACGAAATTAAAAATGGAAAAATACTAGCCAACAAAACCATACTTTTGGTAGACGATGTAATCACTACCGGTGCTACTATGGAAATTTGCGCCAACACTTTCAAAGATATTGAAGGTATTCAGATTTATATTTCTAGCATGGCCGTTGTTCCTTAGTATTAGATTTCTATAAAATATGTTGTTTCTTTGCGGTCGATAAATACACTAATGGGCAGAAAAATTCTAGGTTTAATATTTATTTTTGTCATTGTACTGGTTTCTTACCAATGTGCACAAAGAGGTACACCTACTGGCGGACCAAAAGATATTACTCCACCAAAATTAACAAAAGCAGAACCCCCTAATTTAACCACCAATTTTAAAGGGCAGAGAATTAGATTATATTTTAATGAATTGGTGAAGTTAAATGATATTCAAAAACAACTTATCATTTCTCCGCCTTTAAAAAATTCCCCGGTACTTTCCCCTATTGGCAATGCCAATAAATATGTAGAAATTACCATTAAGGATACACTAGAACCTAATACAACCTACACTTTTAATTTTGGTCAAGGTATTGTTGATAATAATGAAGAAAATCCAAATTCTTTTTTCACTTATGTATTCTCTACCGGTGATTATATTGACTCACTAGAGTTAACAGGAGTAGTAAAAGATGCTTTCAACAAAAAAGCAGATGATTTTATAAGCGTTATGCTTTATAAAATTGACAGTAGTTATAATGATTCTACGGTTTACAAAAGACCTCCCAATTATATTACAAATACGCTAGATAGTGCCGTAATATTTAAACTTAAAAATCTAAAAGAAGGTAAATATGCCCTATTTGGCATTAAAGATGCGTCTAGCAATAACTTATTTGATCAGAAAACAGATAAAATAGGATTTGTAGAAGATACCATTAGCTTACCAACAGATTCAATTTACCTTTTAAATCTTTTCAAAGAAATACAAGATTACGGTGTAGCTGTGCCCAGCATGGAAGCAAGCAATAGAATAAGTTTTGGATACTACGGTAAAGGTGACAGTATTAAAATTGAAACTTTAACCCAAATACCTGATAGCGTTAAAACAAAGATTACAAAAGAAAGAGAAAAGGATACATTGAATTTTTGGTTTACACCCTACCAAATGGATTCTCTTCTATTTACAATTACCAACGAAAACTTAAAAATACAAGACACATTTAAAGTGAAGAACAGAAAAGTTGGGTTTGACTCGTTGAAAATTTCTATGAGCCAAAATGGAAATATAGAAATGGATAAGCCTATTAACCTTCTAAGTAATACACCACTAGTAAGCTATGACAGTACCAAAATTAAATTAATGGATAAGGACTCTGTTGAAATAGCTTACGAATTAAAACTAGACACCTTAGAGAATTTGCTGAATTTTGATTTCAAAATTGACCCGGACCAAAGCTATAGAATGGAATTAATACCAGGCGCAGTCACAGATTTTTTTGAAACTTCTAATGACTCAGTCGCTTATTCATTTAGAACTAAAGGTTTAGCTGATTATGGCAATCTTACTTTAAATTTAAATGGTAGTAATATTGTGTATCCTATAATTGTGCAATTAACCAATGAAAAGGGCGATTTACAACGTGAAATTTTTTCAACAGAATCGCAAGTATATGTTTTTGACAATCTTGATCCCGGCAAATACCAAGCACGTGTTATTTTTGACACGAATGGTAACGGTAAATGGGATACCGGTAGTTTTTTAGAGAAAAGGCAACCAGAAAAAATTAGTTACTACCCAAACTTGATTGAATTACGAGCTAATTGGGAAAAAATAGAAGTCTTTAATTTAATAGAGTAAACTCATCTCTATCATCTAAAAACCGAAGTTTATTTCTAACATCATCAATTTCATTTTTAAAAATTTCAACTATTGATGTTTCTTCTTTTTCAGAAAGTAGAACTAACTTTCCCAGAGGATCATATACACTTGAGTGCCCAGGATATTTATGCCCTACCTCATCTTCACCTATACGATTTACCCCAATGCAATAGACCATATTCTCAATAGCCCTTGCTTTTAAAAGAGCATCCCAAGCATTAACTCTTGGTGTTGGCCAGTTTGCGATATACAGCAATACATCAAAATTTTCTGTATTTCTACTCCATACCGGAAAACGAAGATCATAACACACTAACGGGCAAATAGTAAAGCCTTTATAAAGCAATAGTAACCTATCTGTACCTGCTGTATATTCCTTATCCTCACCTGCCAATGTGAATGTATGACGCTTATCATAACTTTGGTAATCACCACTTGGTTCCACAAAAAAAAGCCTATTGTAATACTTGCCATCGTCATGAAATACAATACTACCTGTAATAGCACTATTATGAGTAGATGCCATTTTTTTCATCCAATCCAAGGTAATCAACCCTTCATTTTTGTCAATATTACCAGGTGACATGGTAAAGCCTGTAGTAAACATTTCTGGCAAAACAATTACATCAACAGATTCGACAATCTGTTCTATTTTATTACCGAACATCTCTCTATTAGCCAATGGATTTTCCCAATGTAAAATAGATTGAATCAAGGCAATTTTAAGACTCTTATTTAGATTCTCCTTCATTTCTTATTCCAACATATCAATAAAAGCACTTAAGCCCTGTGTCTTAGCATGATCTAATGCACTATTCCCCCTATTATCTTTAATCGTTTTATCGGCGCCATTTGCCATCAATAATTTTGCAATCTCTAATCTATTAAATTGTGTAGCATAGATTAAACATGTGGCACCCATAGCATTACGATTATTCAATTCAGCTTTTTTATCAATCAACAACTTGGCTATATCAGTATAACCTTTAAAGCAAACACCCATTAATGCAGTGTTACCAGATTCATCTACAGCATCTATTTTAGCACCATGGTCCAACAATAACAAAGCTATCTCTTTCTCATCATAGTAAGTGGCTAATATTAAGGGAGTAGACCCTCTACCATCCTTACTATTCACTAGTAATGGATTTTTTTCGAGCATTGCTTTGACCTCATTAAAGCTACCCTCTCTTATTCCTTTGAAAAAAAACTCGTTCATGGTTTCATCTTATAAATTACACTCAGCGTTTAAAAAGATAACAAAATTAAATTAGGTTGTATTTTCTTACTTATAAACAATATTACCTTACTTAATATGAAATACGTACCTTTAATTTTAAATGTAAGAACCTTTGAGAACATTAGCTGTTGACTTTCTTTTAAGAGAATCCCCCAATGCAATCGCTATCGTGGATACTAAGTTAAACTTTATTAGCTACTCTAACGAGTGGATACAAAAATTTACCTTAAACAGTAACGATATAACGAATAAACACTTTTTTGACGTTACCGTTGAATTACCTGAAACTCTTAAAACTGCCATTATTAATGGAATAAAGGGGGAAAAAAATATTAATACAGGGGAAAAATTTACTTTGCCCAGCGGCAAAACATTATGGCTAAAATGGAAAATCTTACCTGCAACTTTTGAAGCCAATGAGTTTGACGGAGTTATAATATTCTTAGATGATATTACGGTTTATAAGAAAGAAATTGAACTTCTTCATAAAGCTGAAGAAGTAGCAAGAATTGGCTGTTGGGAACTTGATCTTAATACAGGATTAGTTAACTGGACCAAAACAACAAAAGACATTCATGAAGTAGATGAGAATTTCAAACCTAATCTGGAGGATGGAATTAATTTTTACAAAGAAGGAATTCATAGAGACAATATTACCCACCTAGTAAGTACTGCTATTGCAGACTTAAAATCATTTCATACCGAATTAATAATTATTACCGCCAAGGGTAATGAGATTTGGGTGGCTGCAAAAGGAGAAGTAGAAATAGTCAATGGCAAGGCCATAAAAATTGTTGGTACATTTCAAGACATAGATGAACGCAAAAAAATTGAATTAGCACATAAAGAAATTACGGAACGCTTAAAAATTACAAATCAGTCTGCAAAAATTGGAACTTGGGATTATGACCTAATAGAAGACAAACTGGTTTGGGATAATGAAATGTATCGGATTTTTGATGTAAAAAAAGATCAATTTTCAGGTGTATTTGAAGCTTGGTCATCAACAATACACCCTAATGACAAAGAAAAAACGGTAACTGCCACCAAAAATGCAATTAGCGGAATTAAGGATTTTGACGAAGAATATAGAATATATCATCAAAACGGGTCAATTAGGCATATTAAAGGTATTTCTAAAACTATAAAAGACTTTAGCGGTAATCCTGTAAAGATGACCGGTGCCAATTGGGATATTACAGATTTAAGAAGTGCAGAGCTTAAACTTGAACAAAACTCCAAACTATTTGCAGAGACTTTTGAACACTCTGCCATTGGTATGGCATTAGTTAGCCCAGAACTTAAATGGCTAAAAGTAAACAGGAGTTTATCTAAAAGCTTAGGCTATACAGAAGAAGAATTATTAAATATGAAAACTACGGATATCACCTATCCAGATGACTTAACCGATAGTGAAGCTTTTAAGACTAAAGTTTTTAATAACGAAGAAAATAACCTACAGCTACAAAAAAGATACTTTCATAAAAATGGAAAAATAGTACACGCCATTATTGGTGTTACCCCTGTAAAAGATTTAAAAGGAAAACCTAGTCATGCAATTACCCAATTCTTAGACATTACAGATAGCATAGACTCAAAAAGACGACTTGAGACATTAGTCGACGTCACTAAAAGCCAAAATGAAAGTCTAACTAATTTTGCGCATATAGTATCTCATAATCTTAGGTCACATTCTACGAATATGACCATGTTGACTAAATTTTTAAATAAAGAAAAGGATGAGAACGAGCGTAAAAATTTAAACAAAATGATAACCAGTGCCACAGAAAGTCTAACAGAGACAATTGCACATTTAAACGACGTTGTACAGGTTAAAACCGGAGCTCTTGAAAAACTACAGAGTATTAGTGTTCTAAATACTATCAACCAAATAACAAAAAGTATAAATGGGTTGATTGAAGAGCAAAAAGCAACCATAAATATTGATGTATCAAAATCTCATTTCGTTAATGCAGTACCGGCTTATTTAGAAAGTATATTTTTAAACGTTCTTACAAATGCTTTAAAATACAGTTCACCAAATCGCAACCCGTCAATTAAGATAAAATCAATATTAAAAAAAGATCATGTTCTCATAACTTTTACTGATAATGGTCAGGGAATAGATTTGGATAGACATGGCGATAAAATATTTGGCATGTACAAGACCTTTCACAAACACAAAGATGCCAAGGGTATAGGTCTATTTATTACAAAAAACCAAATAGAAGCAATGAGCGGCAGTATAACTATTGAAAGTATTGTAGATGTAGGCACCACTATATTCATAGAACTTAAACAGAGCTAAACTAAAATTGATTATGAAAAAAGTTGAAATTTGCTGTATTATAGATGATGACCCCATATTCGTATATGGTACCAAAAGAATTATAAAGGAGGTAGATTTTGCAAATTCTGTTATCGTTTATAACAACGGACAAGAAGCTCTTGACGGACTCATGAAAACATGTATCGCCAACGAACCATTACCAGACGTCATATTTTTAGACCTTAATATGCCTATTTTGAACGGATGGGAATTTTTAGACGAGTTTAAAAACTGTAAAAGTCCAAGATCAAAAAAAATTGTAATTTACATTATTAGCTCTTCTGTAGATCCAAGAGACTTAGAACGGGTTAAAAATTATGACCAGGTCGACACCTATATTCTTAAACCTATTACCCCAGATGATTTAACTAAAATACTAGGAGCATTAGTAGAAAGTTAATACAAATAAATGCTCCTAAATTTTAAGAATACTTTTGTTGATAACAATAAGTGAAACTTATTATTATCAACAATTAGAAATCAATAAATTACATAACTTAGTCAATTGTAAATGATTACAGACTTAACAACCCAAAATCTTATCAAGATTTACTTTTGAAATAATTAAAAATGAGTATATTTTCTAGTTGTTGTATTATTGATGACGACGAATTTTTTTCAGTTAGTAGTAAGAATATTTTAAAGCATCATAACTTTAGTGATAACATTCTGTACTATACAGGTGGCCAAGAGGCGCTTGACGGACTTATTGGTTTGTTGGTTGAAAATATAAAATTACCAGATATCATCTTTCTAGACTTAAATATGCCCAATAGAGATGGCTGGTCTTTTCTAGAAGAATTTAAAGACCTTCCTGAAGATAAAATAAGTCACATTAAAATTTATATTACCAGCTCTTTTATTAGTCCTAAATACATGGAGAAAGCTAAAGATTATAATTTAGTCAAAGACTATATTGTAAAACCTTTGACAGAAAGTGCGGTCAAAAAAATTATAGATTCTAAGGATAAGATGTAATATTATCTAAAACCAGGAGTAAAATCTAACGGAGCATTTTGAGGCTGGTTAATAGTACCTTCACCCCCAGTATCGTTATAAATTAACCATTCAGCAGGATCAAAAACAGTATTATTAGAATTTATTTCTATTTTTCTAACGGCTCTACCATCTTCAAATTCATGGTTGGTATTACTACCATCTTCACCTATAACACCAAATATATCTACAACAGAATTAAAGGGATCTACTAGCACGATAGTATCGTCACCATTTGAATCTGCCGGTGAATTAGTTCCTACAGAGATATTGGAGTCAAAACCGTATATATTTTTAAACTCTTCTGCATTGGGTGAAATTATTAGAAACCCTTTGCCAGGTATTTCATAATTGGATAAATCTATACTTGAACTAACTTCAATATTGTCATTGGTATAGCGTTTCAATTTCCACCCTTTCAAAGACAGAGTCTCTTCTGATGTATTATAAAGTTCTACAAAACGTGCCCCTGCATTATTATCTGGATCGGCAATCTCGGATATTAAAATTGATGAAGACGTAAACTCATCGATTAAATTTTTACAGCGTTCTTGAGTAAATACAAGGTCATTTTTACTACTGAGAATTAATTGATATTGATTATTATCTTTAGTTAACAACCCAATAGCTGTACCCATTTTATCTGGTAGAATTTCTGATTGAAAATCTGCATAACCACTGTTTACCATAACCAATTCATTATCTAAACAATCTACAAGAGTACGTAATGTTTCCTCTTCCTTAACAGCAAAAGTTTCTCCTAGTTCTTCTTGTTTAATTTCCACATTGTTTAGTGTAATCAGGGTGTTCAACATAGAATCGTTTAATTCTGAGATTACACCCAAAGTAGGTTCTATGCCGCTATTTAATTCACAAGACATCCAAACATGATCAAAGACAACATTTTTAGGCAACCTACCAACACTACGATTACCAAAAGAGGTAAACACACCTCCAATTTTATACACATCATTAGATTTGCTTAAATACAATCCTTTTAATTTTATGATAATCTGCTGACCTACATCAAAGAACAAATGAGAATCTCTTAATTCCAATTCTATCTGCATACCATCAGAAGGATTGCTTGACTCATCTTGAAAATGTACAGTATTAAAAAAATTACCTTCTTTATCTGACGAAATCACATAACCTTTAACAAACAAATCTTCATGAATCTGCATGGTTTCTCCATTATACAAACTCTTTAATTCAGATATACTTATGAACGAAAATTCAGAATCCGAGCAAGCTAATTCAGGTGTATCAAATTCTCTGTTCTTCACGCATGAGAAAAGCATGATGACAATAGTCATTATCGCAATATATTTACTGACACTATTATTCATTTCAATTACTTGATTTTTAAAAACTAAAAGCAAAATTTAAAAAATAGGTTCTACCGAAACCATACCAATATTTAGGTGCAAAAGACGGGTTACCACTTAAATTATCTTGTCTTAACTGACCATAATTACCGTTTCTACTTTGCTCATAGCCCCCTGTTCTAAAAGTGGTATCAAAAACATTATTAATACTGGCAAATACACTTATATACTTTCCTTTTTTTAGCCATGATTTACCGCCAACCATATTTAATAAATAGAAATTATCAAGTGGTTTTTGTTCTAAAAGCTTCTGCACATTTTCATCTGTTGCATCAGTGAACCTTAATTGCGTCTCTGGATCTATAAGAAAACTCTGCGTTCTAGTTATTGTAGAAATATTAGCATAATTGTTCGCTAAATAGTTCGCAGAAGCACTTATCCACCAATATTTGGGATCTCTATATTCTATACCAGCTGCAATTGCTTTTTGCGGACCTTGCGCCAGCTTATACCCCTTAATGTTGGACTGACCTAAAAATTTAGAACCAGATATATCAATCAAATCTTCAGCTGCAGTGTCAAAATTAATGGTCACAAAAGGATTGCTAGCATATTCATGTTTTGCAACAGAGGTAACTAATGATAATTTAACCGCACTAGACAACTGATATTCTAAGCCTAATTCAATACCTAAATGCAATTTGTCTAAATCTGTGATTACTTCTTGCACAAAATCTGAACCTACCCCAGAATCAACAAAAAAGAAATTAACATCGGTGGTGTTTTGAAAGCGTGTATAAAACCCAGTAAATCTACCCGTCAATTTTGGCATTCTAAGAAAGTAGTTAGCGTCTACACTAGTTATGGTTTCGCTTTGCAAATTGGGTACAATAGTATTATTCTCCCTAGGATTAATAAATACATTTTGTAAAACTGGCGCTTTATTTATTAAGCCTGCATGAAGAGAAACCCAATGCCTACCCGTAATTGTATAAGATATTCCAGATTTTAACGACCAGTTAGAAAACTCGGCCTTTTCACTCTCTCCTATTGAGTTATCAATAAATCGCTCATTCTGAAACAAGCCTTTTCTTTGATAATTTACCACTTCATATTTACCGGAGACAAATGTTTTAACCTTATTATAATGTGCATTTATTTGAGTGTATATATCTGTATTACTTCCGGTTAAATCATAATGATAATTAAAAATTTCACCTTCTAATTTATCAACTTCAGTTGAAAGATTATTTAATGTTTCTGAAAACACATCAATATCTTTATGATACTCCGCTCCTAAAAGATCATCTATTCTAGCAAAGTTATTAGAGTATAGTTGGCGGTGAGTTAACCCTACATCTAATCTTAAATGATTATTAAAATTAATATTGGCCTTTGTTCTAACAGTTAATTGATTGTCTTTAGTAATATCATCATATAGTACATAAGCGGCTTCACCGTTTTGGCTTAAACTTGTATTCGCATTATATATGTTATTCCAATCAAATTGTGGATGTTCCAGAAAACCTTCCTCTGCCTGTATTGCACTTTCATAGTTAACCCCAATTGGTGAGTTTAAGTAAAAACTTGGTAGGTAGCGATAATATGTAGGATCTGGATTTGGAGCATTGTAATACCCTAACCGACTTCTTTTATATATACCTGTTTGATAACCAATACCAGCTTTAATTTGAAGGTTCTTAGATTCGTGATGGTAATTTAAAAGAAATAGTGGCTCACGAATATGTCTTTCTCTGGAGTTTCTAATTTTTCCGTTTTGAATACCTGCGTACGGATTATATCTATTTCCTTGTATCTCTTGCACCTCTTCTGTAATTGCAGACGAGCGCCCTCTTCTATTTGAGGCAACCATTGCAGTCGCCGAAAACGTATTCTTTTCATTCAACAAATACTCCATGGTACCGTAAACAGAATAAGAATCATATAAGGTGCCATTGATGTACCCTTCTTTTGCCCAGCGCCGAGAAGCAGAAATTAAATATGAGAATTTTTCATCCTTAACTCCAGAATTATAGGTTGCCATTAACCTACCACGATATGTTCTATTCGATACTGAAGATGATAATCTTGTACCAGGTCGTAAACCAGATGGTCTTAAATCTATATCTGTATTTCCTAAAACACCACCAAAAGTAAACTCAGATGCCTCTAAGCCATTTGCATATTGCTGATTTCTAATTACATCGTTTAACCCTCCCCAGTTGTTCCATTGCGGTCTGCCGTCATACATTTTATTCATGGGCAATCCATTAAGATGAACTTCGCCATATTGAGAATCATACCCTCTAACCCTAAAAAATGCCTGACCAAAATCGAACGCCGCCCTATTCAGAAAAATATCTTTTGTGGATTGTAATAAAGCCAGCGCATTAGAATTTATCTCATCATCTAATAATTCATCATCGGTTATATTAATCAAGTTTATAGATTTCTCTACGGTTATATCTCTATCTAAAAAGATAACTCCTAAATCAATATTACTTTCACTGAGATAAACTGGTATTCTCTTAGCGTTATAATCGGTGGAAGAGATTTGAAGTATAAATTCTCCCTTATTGAAAACGATAAGTTGAAATTCTCCTAATTCATTCGTTTTACTTGATATCGATGCGCCTTCTAAAACAACAGTTACATCTGTAATTACTTCACTTCTAACTTTTTCTTTAATTAGGCCAGATATTGTTATAGTACTTTGAGCATTAATGAAACATATTTTAATAAATAGTAATAAAAACAGGAGATGCTTAATCATTCTAAAACTTAAAGCTTTAATATTGAGCCATTAAGATAATATTTAAGAAATAATTAACGCGGAAATTCTGCATACTCACTGAAAATCAAGATAAAATACCCTTTATAATGCGAATATCATTTATCATCATACTATTTTTTCCTCTATTAACCTTTGCTCAAAAGGCTGACACCTATCAAATTAGAACAATTGCATTCTACAATCTTGAGAACTTATTCGACACAAAAAATGATTCTTTAATTTACGATAATGATAGAACTCCAGAAGGAAAAGATAATTGGACAGAAGAACGCTATTTGAAAAAAATAGAACATATGTCCAAAGTTATTTCTGAAATTGGTTCAGCGGATAACAAAACTGCACCAGACGTAGTTGGCGTTTGTGAAGTAGAAAACTTAAACGTACTTGAAGATTTAATACACCATGAAAACCTGTCAAAATACAACTACGGAATTATACATTTTGATTCACCTGATGAAAGAGGTATTGATGTTGCCTTATTATATAAGAAAAATGCATTTGTTCCTGTAAATTTTAATAGCCATAGATTACTACTTTTTAACTTAGAAGGAAAACGAGATTACACAAGAGACCAGCTTATAGTTGAAGGATTATTAGATAATGAAAAGATATACTTTATGGTAAATCATTGGCCCTCTAGAAGTGGAGGCGAAGCCAGAAGTAGACCTTTTAGATTAGAGGCTGCAAAACTAAATAAGCGTATTATAGATTCTGTTCAAAGACAAAACGCTAAAGCTAAGATTATAAGCATGGGAGATTTTAACGATGATCCCATAGACCCTAGTTTTAAAAAAATATTACAAGTTGAAAAAAATTATAACAATTTGGACTCTTTAAGTCTTTACGGACCTATGGAAAAACTTTACAAAAAAGGAAGAGGTTCTTTAGCCTATAGAGACAAGTGGAATTTATTTGACCAACTTTATATGACATCAACTCTTATAAATAAAGAAAGAGAAAGTTATAGCTACTGGAAGGTTGGTATTTTCTCCCCTTCTTATTTAATGGACCCAAAAGGTAAATATAAAGGTTACCCGTTGCGGACTTACGCAGGCGGAAGTTATGTTGGTGGATACAGCGACCACCTCCCTGTCTATTTACACCTTATAAAAAAACAAAATTAAATAACGAACCAACTATTAATTTGGCTCGTTATTTTTTGTGAACTGTTATTTAATTAAACCATTGCCCCCAAGGAATTCTACTTAGAATAAGAAGTAAACCTATGGTGTAAAAAATAGCAATGCTCTTAAATTTTTTAGCTCCCTCAACAAACTTCTTATGTCTTGACCAACCAATGGTTATTGATGCAATTGCTAATATATTAATGAAAGGATGCTCAACTGCCAATAATCGTGCGGCAGAAGTTAAACCACCCATACCAAATTCTTGTATTGCGCTTAATCCGCTTGGTGAAACAAAGTATAAAATTAACCCTACCAATAATTGAATATGGCATAGAATAAGTGCAAAAAGACTTAATCTAAGGTCTTTTCCCATATTAAAGATTCGCTTACCTACAAGCCCTGTAATAGCATTAATAACTGCTAATATCAATATAGCCAATGCAATATAAGCCAAGTATGAATGTAGCATCTGAATAGTTTCGTACATAGTTCTAATTTTAAGTTTTAAATGTACTGAATTTTGAGCATAAAAAAACCCTGACCTCGCAGTCAGGGTTTAATATTTATTGTAATTAAATACTTAGAAACTGTAACGAGCGCTTACGTTGAAAGTTCTTCCAAAACCAAAGAATACTTTGTTATCAGTTGAAATTCCTTCATAAGTAGCACCATTACCTTCTGCAAACGTGTTTGTTAAAGATTCAGCAATATACTCTGTATCAAAAAGGTTGTTTACGTTAGCAGCAATACTTAGTTTGTTGCTTCCTCCAAAACCAAAAGTATAATATGCACCTAAGTCAAAAAGCGTATAACTTGGTAAACGTAATGAACCTTGGTTATCAGCAGAATCAAAATCCTCAGCATTTAAGAATGCATATAATCTTGATGCATTGTAAAGGTTTGCGCTAATCTTAAGATCTTCAATAGGTCTAATGATCATTTCTAAGTTCGTTGTGAACTGAGCAGCATCACCTACCTTTACACCATCTAAAAACAACGTAACATCTGGATCAATAACATTTCTGTCATCATCTAAAGCTTGACCAGTTGCATTACCTGCATATTCCCAATCACCTAAAGATAACATACCTCTAAACTGTACAACATCTGATGCACGGTAGTCAGCTTCAATTTCAATACCTTGGTGAATTTGCTCTACACCGTTAATGTTTGCATTACCTTCATCACCTGTTGGAGTTTCAACACCAATACTAACGAATCTATCTTTCCAAGTTGTTCTATAAATGTTAACCTTTGCTCTAAAATCACCAAGATTAAGACCATAACCCATTTCTAAACCTAAAACTTTCTCATTAGTCAAATCTGGATTCAACTCATTTACAAAGTTGATATAAACAGCATCGAACTGAGGTTGTTTTGAATAATAACCAGCGTTAACGAAAACGTTGTTCGCTTCGTTTAAGTTGAAGTTAGCACCACCCTTAATGTTACCACCTAAGATGTTTTCCCAATCTGTTTCTTGTAAAGGATCAGAATCTAAATAGTTAAAATAATCTATTCTCTTAAATCCTTGATTAGAAATACCACCTTGAGCAAAAGCAGATACTACACCATCAGTATACTCTACTTGACCGAATGCACCTGTCCATCTTACAAGACCATCATTGTAATAATCAATTTTTTCTTCATCGTCAATACTCTTAAATACGTTTACAATAGAACTAAAATCAGAATCAATTACATCACTTTCACGAATTACATGAGTTGGATCGTTAATATCATCATCATCTAAATAACCATCTGCACCTAGCAAGTTATCCATTCTTCTGTAGTGTATACCTTTGTAACTTCTTAAGTCAACACCAACATCATAGCTCCATTTTTCATTGATTTGTGTATTTAAGTTTGCAATAACACCGAACCAGTTATGTGAATTAATAGATGCTCTTCTAGCTAAACCATCTCCGAAACCAGTAGTAATATATTCACCATCACCGTTTGGTGATAATTGGTACTCGTTACCATCATAAAATGTAACCGCTTCACCACCGTTAAAACGAGATATTAAATCGTAATCAACTTGTCCTGTTTCTGGTATTCTATACCTGCTAGAACTAGCAAAGCCAAAGTTTGGTCCAGAACCAATATCACCTGTACCACCACCACGACCAAAAGATGCGTAAGCAGAAGTTGATAATGTAGATTTTTCAGATGCCTTCCATTCCCAAGTTAATGAAGTAATAGGCTTGTGATAGAAGTTTCTTCTCCAACCAAATTCTTCACCATTTAAAGTACCACCGTTGTAATTGTATTTAGCACCGTATTCTAAATGATCAGCTAAAGTTGCCACATTAAAGAAACTTGATGTTCTTTGGTTGTGAACTTGTGGAGCACCTGTTAATACGAATTGAAAATTATGCTTTTCATTAGGCTCGTAACCTAAACCAATAAAATAGTTGTAACCTTCAAATTCTGTTCCTTGAATGTAACCATCACCAGCAGTTCTACCTAATAAAATAGATGCAGCAAAACCTTTATCAGATTTTCCAGTATTGTATGCTACAGTAGTTTTTAAGTAGCCATCATTACCACCACCTAAAGTTACAGCACCACCTTCTTCTTTTTCAGTAGATTTTGTTATAACATTAATAGTACCACCTACAGAAGATATTGCCAATTTAGAAGAACCTAAACCTCTTTGTACCTGCATAGCAGTAGTTACATCTCCTAAACCAGACCAGTTACTCCAGAATACACGACCATTTTCCATATCGTTCACAGGTATACCGTTTACCATTACAGCAGTGTTTCTAGAATCAAAACCTCTTACATTAACTCTACCATCACCAAAACCACCACCTGTTTTAGTAGCATATATTGAAGGAGTAGATTTAAGTATCTCAGGCAATTCTTGAGAACCTAATTTCTCTTGTATTTCAGCAGCTCTAATAGTTGAAACGGCAACAGGAGTTTCTCTATCCTTTGCTATATCTAAAATTCCAGTTACAACAACACCTTCTAATTCCTCTGCATTAGGTTCCAATACTATTGAACCAATACTACCAGTTGAAGTGAAAGCTACTTGTTTTGAGTTAAAACCGATGTAAGAAACTACTAAAGTTCCTGAGTCAGCACTTGCATTAATTGTAAAATTTCCATCAAAATCAGTTGATGTTCCATTAGTTGTACCTTTTACCATTACTGTAGCACCTGGCAACGGAGTGTTAGTGTCGCCATCTAATACAGTACCTGTAATTGGTCCTTGTGAAAAAGCAGTCACGGTCATTAAAAATGCCGCTAATGCAAAATACATTTTTTTCATTTTCTTCGAGTATTTGTTAGTTATTTTAACTTGCTGCAAAAGTCTTATATTTTAAAACCTCCAACGTTAAGACAACGTTAAATCAGCATTTCAAAAATACCCAAAAACTTCACATAATTTACTTGGAAATGAAATAGTTATCCTTTTTAAATAATCTTTATTGGATTTAAGATTATTTCTTAAAATATTGCAAAAGTCGCAATGTTGAGCTATCGTGATCAGAAATATCTGAATTGTTAATATCGTCAAGAATAGTCCCAGCCAACTGTTTTCCTAATTCTACCCCCCACTGATCGTAACTAAATATGTTCCAAATGACACCTTGAACAAAAATCTTATGCTCGTAAAGCGCTATCAAAGCTCCTAAACTTTTAGGTGATAACTTATTTATTAATATGGTATTGGTTGGCTTATTACCTGCAAATACTTTAAAGGGAGCTAATTTATCAATATCAGTTTGTGACAGATTTTTTTCTTTTAACTCTGCAACTACTTCTTCTTTAGTTTTACCGTTCATTAGAGCCTCTGTCTGCGCAAAATAGTTTGCCATCAACTTGTCATGGTGATCCTTATCTCCATGCAAAGAATGTTTAAAGCCTATAAAATCTGTAGGTATTAATTTAGTTCCCTGATGTATCAATTGGAAAAAGGCATGTTGAGAATTGGTGCCTGGCTCGCCCCAAATTATAGTACCCGTTTCATAACTAACAGTATTACCTGCTCTATCTACACTTTTACCATTACTCTCCATAATACCCTGCTGTAAATAGGCAGAGAATCTACTTAAATATTGTGCGTAAGGAATTATAGCTTCTGTTTCAGCACCATAAAAATTATTGTACCAAACACTTATCAATGCCATAATAACCGGAATGTTCTCTGAAAAATCAGTTTCCTTAAAATGCACGTCTGTTTCATTGGCTCCATCTAATAAAGCATCGAAGTTGTCATAACCAACCGCCAATGCAATTGTTAAACCAACCGCACTCCATAATGAGAATCTTCCACCAACCCAATCCCACATAGGGAATACGTTTGCGGCGTCAATACCAAACTCAGCTATTTTTTCACTATTAGTTGATACCGCTGCAAAATGCTTTGCAATATCTTCTTGTGTTCCATGATTTAAAAACCACTTCTTTATAGTAGTAGCATTACTTAAAGTTTCTTGTGTTGTAAAGGTCTTAGAAACCACCACAAATAAAGTTGTCTCAGGATCTAACGTTTTTAAAATTTCATGAACATGATCACCATCAACATTACTAACAAAATGAATAGACAAATGATTCTTATAAAACTTTAATGCTTCGGTTACCATTGCCGGACCTAAATCTGAACCACCAATACCAATATTTACCACATCTGTAAAAGCCTTACCCGTATAACCTTTTAAATCTCCGTTAATTACCGAATCTGTAAATTCTTTTATATGTTTTTTTACTTCATAGATTTCTGGCATTACATTTTCACCGTCAACCAAAACCTCATCATCTTCTTTACCACGCAATGCCGTGTGTAGCACAGCCCTACCTTCAGTCTCATTAATTAAATCTCCACCAAAATAATCTTTGATAGCTCCTTTTAAATTCACCTCATCAGCCAACTTAAGCAGTAATTGCATGGTCTCTTCAGAAATTCTGTTCTTTGAATAATCGAACAAGAAATCATTCCATTGCAGCGTAAATTTTTCAGCTCTTTTTGCATCCGAAGAAAACAAACTTCTAAGATGTTCTCCCTTTGTAGCTTCATAATGCGCCGTTAATTCTTTCCAAATATCGGTTTGCTGTGGGTTTATTTTATTTAGTGCCATTTTCTTGATTAAGTGTTAGTAAATCCTCGTCTTCTTCTTCAATTAAAACTTTAGGATAGATTATACAATCTAACTGTTCTTTATATGTTGAGATATATGCAAAATATTCTTCTTTAAGCGAATCATGTAATGGTTCTGCTTGTGGCAATTCTTCTTTTAATGGATCAACTTGCTTTCCATTTTTCCAAAAACGATAGCATACGTGTGGCCCTCCGGTATTACCAGTCATACCAACCCAACCAATTACATCTCCTTGACGCACAAACTCACCCTTTTTCACCTTTTGGGCTTTCATATGTAAATATTGGGTAGAATACGTACCGTTATGCCTAATTTTTACATATTTACCATTACCGCCTCTTCGTGTAGATTCTACCACCGTACCATCTGCCGTAGCCATTATTGGTGTTCCAATAGGGGCAGCATAATCAGTACCCTTATGTGGGCGTAATTTATAACCGTAGTATTTTATTCTTCTCTTAAGATTATACCTTGAAGATAATCTACCATATTCAACGGGCATTCTTAAAAAAGTTCTTCTTAGATTATTTGCATTTTCATCAAAATAATCGACCAAACTTTTTAACGAATCATTTTCATAGGCAAAGGCATAAATAGGTTTGCCATTATGCTCAAAAAATGCAGCTTCGATCGGTTCGGCACCTGCATATACCGTATCATTTATAAACTTCTCATTATAGATGATCTTGAACTTATCGTTCTTTTGTAATCTTGAAAAATCTATTGTCCACGCATATACATTTGCCAGGTTGTGCGTAACATTATAATCTACGCCCTGTTCTAATATAGCTTCGGACAAACTAGATTCTATAACCCCCGAAACTTCTCGTTGAACAAACTTAACCTTGTTCTTATCCCTGTAGACTTTTACGCTATCCCGCAAATCTATTACGGTATAGTTTATTGGATCGTTCTCGTAAATAAACACCTGAGCTTGCGCAGTAGTATCTTTAGATTGTAAAATAGCATATGGCCTGCCCACGCGTATTTTACGTACATCAAAACTATCCTTAAAATTTTCCGAAATAGCTAAAACTTTTGGATAATCTACTTTATTATCCTGCATTAATTCACCAAAACTATCCCCATACCTTACAGTATCTAACTTAACGTTAAATTCATCTAAATTGAAACCAAATCTCTCATTGACTTCAGGTGCTTCTATAACCTTG
The DNA here is from genome assembly GCF_029350975.1 of Maribacter zhoushanensis. Lineage (GTDB taxonomy): Bacteria > Bacteroidota > Bacteroidia > Flavobacteriales > Flavobacteriaceae > Maribacter > Maribacter zhoushanensis. The sequence continues at coordinate 140,269 of NZ_JARKMR010000003.1, read as the reverse complement.
AGATTTTGAGCTATATCCTTCTTCTCACTACCGGCGTCCTTGCATGATGCAATTACTGTCAATGCCAATAATACCCCCCAATATTTCTGCATTATTCTACTCTTGATTTATCTGGATTCAACATATGGTCTACCCACTGTTTACCCCAATTATTTAATTCCTGTTCTGTATACAATTCTGGAAAGAATACAATTTTTTGAAAACTAGGCGGCAGGTATTCTTTCCAATTGGTACCACCTGTTGCCTCTATATCACCGGTTTCTTTTCTTAAATATCTATGAGCCGAACCCATGTGCATCAATTGCCAATTTATATTAGCATTTACATCTAAAGTCTTTAACGCCTCCACTAATACCGCATCTTCTCTATGCTCTATGGGCAAACTTAAGTATTTATGATATATTGTAGTATTCTCTACCTGTTTTGCTATTCTTATCAGCCTGGGCGTATAACGATATTCAAACTGTTTCAATGTCAATGTTTTTTCGCCCGTTTCTTTATCTGTAGCACCCTTTTTCCAATAAATGTGTTCGTATAACTCTTCGATCGTAGATTCTGATGAGAATTGAGCCCTTTCCGATACATGAACCAAATTTTCTAAGGGCGTGGCATAAAGCTCGATCATTCTAAACTGTGCAGACTGAAAACCACTGGCAGGCAACAATGCCATACGGTATTGCAAAAACTGCTCTCGCTCCATACCTTTGATCATTACACTAAATGAAGATATTAGAACTTTATAGTAACTATTTATTCTTCTGACCTTTTCTATAAAAAAATCTAAATTGTCACTTTTATCATCTACCAATTGCTTTTGCTCGTGCAAAATCAATTTAAAGTATAATTCGGTAATTTGATGGTACATGATGAATATTTCTTCATCAGGAAAATGAGTTCTTGGTACTTGTAGACTTAATAGGGTGTCTAAATGTATATAGTCCCAATAGGTAAGATAACGCTGGTGCAATAGACCATCTAAATAAGAGCTAAGATCTTGCCCTGAATCTTTATATTTTTCTTCTAGTTTAGATATTTGGGATTTGATCTTCTCTCTATCTTCCATTTAGGGTCTAATCCATTATAATTTTAAACTGATGCTTAAGACCATTATACCCATCAATATCTGCTTTTATAGCACCTACGGCTAAATCTGCTTTAATTCTAATTGGAATTCGATTGTCATCGTTCGAAACCCATAATGATAAACTTTCTTGCTCTTTAAATACACGCCCCGATTGTACCAAAGGCCTAAATTTTAAGCATTCTACTTTACCATATTTTGTATTTAAAACCTCTAAACCTAAATACTTAAGTTTAAAATTGAAAATACCGTCATCGTCATAAAGCATTTTCAGGGTAATTGCTTTTCCTACTTCAAGGTCTTCTGTTTTATAGTTGTTCCTCAAATAATAAAAAGCGGATATTAGATCCTGTATATTGTTCTCTAATGTAAAATTAAGCTTTTTCTTGTTTTTCTTATCATTAAGTTCTGCATTAGATGCATTATGGTCAAAGTTTATCTCTACATCTTTTTTATAACCCCCTTCGTTAATTTTACGAACAAACTTATATGGCTTACCATCTTGCTTGTCAAAATAACTTTCATAGGTATCATCTACTTTAAAAAACCAACTGGCCACACCGGTAGTTTCACCATGGCCCACTACATGGTAGACAGACTTATTGTTTAAAGTGGTTGAATTAACTTGCAGTGTAGCATAGCTTGCATTTAAAAAACCGTAATGCATTCTAAACTTCAACCATTCTCCTGTCTTAAAAGCTGACTTAGTATTTTGACCTTGTACACCAAAATATGTTAAGACCAGGGCAAGTAAAAAATATTTTTTCATAGTCAGTAGTTTATTGTAAAAATAGTAATAGATAGCTCTCTATAACTTTCGTTACAATATCTTAAACAAAATTTATTCCAAAGTATTGTTGTATAAAAAAAGCCCAGCTTAAAAACTGGGCTTTTCCTAAATAACCAACCAAACTTTAAATTATGAAAAACCACTACTTAAAGTTGTAAGGGAACCACCCCTTAGCTGATGTAAATTTAAGGCACATTATTCTACCAGTACTACTGTTTAACTTACTTTAAGGATAACCTTAACAGTTATTCACACTTCCTATTAATAATTGGGAAACTATTAAGAAATATAGACTAATTATGACCCTTTACCACGGTAGTTTTAAACAAGAAAAACTAGAACCAATAACCAATGCTTACAAAAAATTGAGATTTGTCAATTTCTGGTGTCCAAGAGTACATAAGGTTTACCGGACCCAAAAAAGATTCTAAGCCATACCCTATTCCATAACCAGAATATGTAGGTGCTTTGAACCAATCTCCCGTTCTAAAAAGATCATCGTCTACATTGGCAAAATTTGCACTGAACAGCACATGGTTCTTCTGTACAAATTCATAATCTAACCTAGCATATGCTTTTACAAAACTGTTTCCTGGCAGACTAATAAAGTCATACCCTACAAATGGCACAAAGTTATTTATGAAGTCAGTACCATAACCACCAAGAAGAAAATCGAACGAAGTTACATTTGAGGTACCTAATTTAAAACCACCTTCTGTTTCAATATTTATAGACAACTTATTGATTATTGGCATTGCCATGCCAATACGAGCTTTAGACACTGAAAAATCTTTAAAATTATTATTGAAATCTGACGAAAGCACATAATAATGCATATCACCATCAAAATATAAACCTCTTGAAGGAAAATATTTATCGTCATAAGTATCTAGTTTTAATGACCCGAAAGCGCTGATATAATTACTTCGCTCAAAATAGGTTCTACCATTACTAGATGTTGTGCCGGGCGTTGTAACATCTGGAGTGTCACCAAATGTTCTTGTACTATATTGTAAATGCTTGAACTCGCCACCAAGGGTAAACGCAAACTCCTCTTTAACTACCGTTTGTATATACAGTTGATTGGTAAAGTCAGATACATTCAAGTTAATTCTATTGAGCGCCGTTCCTGTACCAACTTCAAAATTACCCTCTATTAATTCAAAGTCAATTTCTTGCTCAAAATCACTAAATCTAGAATTAATGCCAAAACTCCAATAAGTACCTTTATCCAAGTAGTATTCAAAATTATATCTGATATTATCCCCTAATATAAAATCAAAAGAGGCTACATCATCTTTTGACAATATTCTCTTCTTTGTAATATTTATAAGTGCAGCACTTTTATATAAATCATCAAAATGAGCACCTAATCGTAAAAAAGACGTGTTTTTAGTTTCATCAAGTGGAAGAATTAAGTCTTCACCACCATTCATATTATCCAACAACTTATACTTAATAGTTCTAAAATTACCCGTTGCAGATAAATTACTGATACCCTGTTGAAGCCTTTCAAAATTCGTAGGTTCATCAAGACTGAATCTTAATTTACCTTTTACATAGCCTCTGGTGTGATCGGTATTACCGTCTATCAACAACCTATTAATGGTCAATTTATCATCTGCACCTATAATAGAAATTGAATTTTCACTTTTTCTATAATCAGTAGCCAGTTCTTTAAGTTCTTCCTTTTTTAAATTTGCAGCAACTTCCCCTGTTTTAACAATCTCGTCCAGTCTATTAAAATCTATTACCGAATATTCCTCTATATGCGGTTTTATATAGATATCCGTCTTTTTAGACTTCACTTCCATATCCGCAACCGTTCTATAGTTATTGATCTGCAATAAAATTTCTGTGGCAGATAACAATGCATCTCGATCAGATAAATCATGTTGTACATCTACACCGATAATAATGTCAGCCCCCATTGCCCTAACTTCATCTATTGGATAATTATTAACTACGCCCCCATCTATTAAGACTCTATCATTAATAACAGTAGGCTCAAATAATGACGGCAAGGTTCCACTAGCTAAAATAGCCTCTGGCAAGTACCCTGAATTTAAGATTACCTGTTTACCTGTCTCTATATCAGTTGCAATACATACAAACGGGGTAGGTAGCTTATTAAAATCGTTAATATCTTTTACATGGTATAAGAGCCTAACAAATTCATTATAAATATTCTGACCTCCAGAAATTGCAGGAGGCACCGTTACCTTAAAATTCTTAAAAGGTAATGTTAATGCATATCGTTCAGAATCTTCTTTTTCATAAAAGGTTTTAGCACTTCTTGGTAGATTATCCTGAATTAACGATCCTATATTGGTTACTTTGAATAGAGAATCTAGCTCATTAGCAGTGTAACCTGCAGCATACAACGCGCCTACTATTGCCCCCATACTTGAGCCACCAATATAATCGATTTTGACACCTGCTTCTTCAATTACTTTTAACGCACCAATATGTGCCATGCCCTTTGCACCGCCACCGCTTAACACCAAGCCAATTTTAGGTTTATTTTGTTCACCTATATTTTGAGCAATCAAAGAACCGGTACTCACTAAAAGCACCGCTAATACCATTGGTATTTTTTTGAAATTATTCTTTACGAAAAGATTCATATATCTTTTTTGCTTTTGAAGCTCCCACTTCTTGACTTAAACTTTCTACCGAAGCTTCTTTAATACGTTTTACCGATTTAAATTTCTTCAATAGTTGTTGTGCCGTTTTTTCACCAACACCATCAATTCCTTCTAATTCAGAATTAATTGCTCCTTTACTTCTTTTATTTCTGTGAAATGTAATCCCAAACCTATGGGCTTCATTCCGTAAATATTGAATTATTTTAAGACTTTCAGATTTTTTGTCCAAATATAAAGGTATAGGGTCTTCTGGAAAGTATATTTCCTCTAACCTCTTTGCTATACCTACAATAGCAATTTTACCTCTCAATCCTAAAAGATCCAAACTTTTTAAAGCCGATGATAATTGACCTTTACCACCATCAATAACAATTAATTGCGGTAATGGCTGTAGTTCTTCTTGCAATCTTTTATACCTACGATACACCACTTCTTCCATTGACGCAAAATCATCTGGACCGGTAACCGTCTTTATATTATAATGTCTATACTCTTTTTTTGAAGGCTTACCATCTCTAAATACTACACATGCCGCTACAGGATTACTACCCTGTATATTACTGTTATCAAAACACTCAATATGTCTAGGTTCGGCAGATAAACGAATATCTTTTTTCATTTGCGCCATTATCCTATTTGTATGGCGATCTGGATCAATAATCTTAATTTGATTAAAACGTTCTTGCCTAAAGAACTTAGCATTTCGTTCAGACAAATCAAGAATTCTCTTTTTATCTCCCAACTTAGGCACCGTAACTTTCAAGCCTGGTGATACGGCAATATTAAAAGGCACATAAAGTTCTTTTGAATCTGACTTAAACCTATCTCTAATTTCCACAATAGCAAGCTCAAGCAAATCTTCATCTTTCTCTTCAAGTTTTTTCTTGATCTCCATAGTATGAGACCTTATAATTGAACCATGTGCCAACTGAAGAAAATTTACATAGGCAAAAGCATTATCAGATATTATACTGAACACATCAACATTACTGATCTTAGGGTTTACAATAGTTGATTTAACCTGGTAATTCTCTAAAACATCTATTTTATCCTTTATTTCTTGAGCTTCTTCAAACTTCATTTCTTCTGCCAATGCTTTCATTTGACTTTTGAAATAAGTAATCGAAGACTTGAAATTACCCTTTACTATTTCACGTATGTCATCTATTTGCCTATCATATTCCGTTATAGATTGATAGCCCTCACAAGGTCCTTTGCAATTACCTAAATGATATTCTAAGCACACTTTATATTTACCCGCATTAATTTTCTCTGCAGACAAATCATAATTACAGGTTCTCAACGGGTAAACACTCTTAATTAAATCTAACAGCACACGTACCGTTTTCATACTGGTGTATGGACCAAAATATTCTGATCCATCCTTAATTACCCTTCTCGTAGGAAACAATCTTGGAAACCTTTCATTCTTTAAGCATAACCAAGGATAAGATTTATCATCCTTCAATAATACGTTATACCGAGGCCTTAATTCCTTTATCAAGTTATTCTCTAACAAAAGAGCATCTGACTCTGTAGGTACCACTATATGCTTTATAGAACGAATCTTTTTAACTAAAACCCGTGTTTTACCATATTCATGATTTTTATTGAAATACGATGAAACACGTTTTTTTAAATTCTTTGCCTTACCTACATATAGTATACCGTCATCACTATCATAAAATTGATACACCCCCGGACTGGTAGGCAATGCGCTTAATTGTATTTTAATGGGAATTTCTGTCATAATTTAATACTACTAAATTAGTCTATTAATGCCATTTTAAAATACGTCAACTTAGTTAAATCTAAAGACAGACTTTTTCTAACTAATTATGAATATGATTTTTTTACATGCCTATTATTTCTTTTTAAATAATTTAAACATATCATTATTATGGTATCAATAATCTAAAAATATATCCATATATTTAAAAGTTTGATTTTCAGACAATTAATTGATTACATGCTACGTTATATGAATGAAATTGTTAATTTTTTTATAAAAAAGTGCATTTCAACGACAAAAAAGTGCACTTAAAGGATGTTTTATTAATTTTTTTACCTAAATTTAACTCAACAACAACAATTATAGGCTCATTTACAAATTATACATCATGGATAGCTACATCATCACTTTAGGAACTTACCTTATTTTAATGTTATTTTTCAAGGTATTTTTTGCTGTTGCAGGTAAAGAATAAATTGAAATATCATAATGTTAAAATCACTTCACTATGTTGAAGAAAGATTTACGCATAAAATATTTAAGACTACGCAGTTCCCTAACAACCTCTCAAGTATCTTCACAAAGTATTGCAATTGCAAATTCAGTTTTGCAATTACCTATATGGAATAATCTTTATTTCCACATATTTCTTCCTATTGAGCAAAAATCTGAAATAGACACAGAAGGTATCATTTCAATATTACTCGGTTTAGACAAAAATGTAATTGTACCTAAAATAATTTCAGATACATCACTAGAACATTATCTTCTTACCGACAACACTAAATTCACTACCAATAATTTAAACATCCCTGAACCTGTGGATGGTATTACTATAGAAGCTAAAAAATTAGATGTTGTGTTTATTCCTCTTTTAGCTTTCGACGAGCAAGGAAACAGAATAGGATATGGAAAAGGATACTATGACCGTTTTCTTGGTGAATGCAAAGAAGATGTTATAAAAATTGGGCTATCATTTTTTGAAGCCGAAAGTAACATAGAAGATGTAGATACTACAGATATTCCCTTAGACTACTGCATTACTCCCCAAAACGTTTATTCCTTCAAAACCTCTTAATCCTGAAAAGTCTCGGTTTCTTCAGTTGACAACTCCTCTTCTTTATTAAAAGCTCTTTTGTTAAAAACCAATAAGATACCAACACCTGTACTTATTGCCGTGTCCGCAATATTAAAAACAGGCTCAAAGAACCTAAAATTTTGTCCGCCCACCATAGGCATCCAAGTTGGCCAAGTAGAATCTACCATAGGAAAGTATAACATATCTACTACTTTACCATAAAACAATTTACCGTAAGGTTCGTCAGAAAACAGCGTTGCTACTTCGTTATAACTTTCATTGAAAATAGCACCGTAGAAAACCGAGTCCAAAATATTACCCAATGCTCCTGCAAAAATTAAAGAAACTGCCCATATTAAAGTATTTGAAGCTTTCTTTTTAATGACATCAAAAAGCCAATATCCTATACCAAAAATGGCAAATAATCTGAATACGGTCAATACCAGCTTTCCTATATTATCTGAAATAGGCAACACATCACTTAATTTTGCACCCCAAGCAGCACCTTCATTTTCAATAAATAGAATTTTAAACCAGTTAAATACCTCAACTGACTCTCCCAATACAAAATGGGTTTTTATATAAATCTTACTCCATTGATCAATAATCAATATCAACAGAATAAATAGTACAGATTTTTTAATGTTCATGGGCTTTAATCAATGAGCGCAAAAATATAAATATTATTCGGTTTTAGAGAGATCAATATTTCCGGTAACGGTTTGTAGTTTAAAAGATGAATTTCCTGCCGGTATTACGTTTGAAGAAACTGAACCGTACTTACTAACGGCATCAATAGTAGCGGCGGCTGAAAAAACCTTAATATTTCCGCTTTGCGTTTTTATTTTTGCATTGGCAATAACATTGTTAAGTACACATGTACCATCTGATAAAGACACTTGTAATTTATTATACTTACCATCTAAAAGTACCCTGGTATTAGTTCCAAAAATTTCTAAATTCTTATAGGAGGGCACCTTTAATCTTAATAAAATAGAAACTACTTTATGGGCACTTAATTTATCATTTGGATTTTTAAAGCTAGGAGCAAAGCCCGCATTTACAAGTAGAGTAGACCCGTTTGTTGAAACTTCCAAATCCAAGTCTTGACTGTACTCGCCCTCCATTTCAGCTTCAACACTGATTTCATTATTATCACCTGTATGTAGCTCAACAATAAAGCAATTGGCAGCATCTACCTGAATTAAACTAATATGATCTGCTAATATATTTTTGTAAACCTTCTTCTGAGCACTAAGGCCAAAAGAAAATAGAAGCACGAAACATAACAAGGAAACTCTCAAAATTATGGCTATTAAAAAACGCCCCTAAAGGCGTTTAAATTATGATTGCATATTTTTAGCTTCAATGCTTAATGTAGCATGCGGCACAAGTTTTAATCGTTCTTTATTGATCAACTTACCCGTTACACGGCATATACCAAAAGTTTTATTTTCTATACGTAACATGGCATTTTTAAGGTCACGAATAAACTTTTCTTGTCTAATAGCCAATTGCGTGTTCGCCTCTTTACTCATAGTTTCTGAACCTTCTTCAAAAGCTTTAAAGGTAGGAGACGTATCATCCGTACCATTATTACCATCGTTCATGTAAGCACTTTTCAATAGCTCTAAATGGCTTTTTGCCTTTTCAACCTTTTCTTCGATCAATACTTTGAATTCTGCCAAATCTTTGTCAGAATACCTCACTTTTAAATCTTCTGCCATATTTTAATGTTTTTCAATAAACAATTTAGTCTTTACCTCATCAAAAGCAATATCTATGCCTTTTTCCAACTTTTCTACAAAATTAAGTTCGGCCGTTAATGTTTCTGCTTTAATATATTCTACATTATTTTCTACAGCAACTTCAACAAAACCATCTTTCAATATTTCAATTGCAATTTTATCGGTTACCTCAAAACCAGAATCTTTTCTAATATTCTGAATTCTATTTACCAACTCTCTTGCAACTCCTTCATTTCTCAATTCGTCATTAATAGTTACATCTAATGCAACGGTTAATTTACCAGAGGTCGCTACCATCCAACCTTCAATATCTTGAGAAGAGATTTCTACATCCTGTAACTGTAAAGTAATACTTTTATTTTCTAATTGGATTGTTAATTCGCCATCCTGCTCAATTTTTTGGATGTCATTCTGTTCAAAACCATTGACAACTTGAGCAATTTGCTTCATTTCTTTACCAAATTTTGGACCTAAAGTCTTGAAATTAGGCTTAATACGTTTTACCAATATTCCAGAAGCATCATCTAACAATTGAATTTCCTTAACGTTAACTTCAGATTTAATTAATTCTGAAACTGCTTCAATTTCTTCTCTATCCTTGTTATCAAGCACAGGAATCATGATTTTCTGCAAAGGTTGACGCACTTTTATCTTCTCTTTTTGACGAATAGACAGTACTAAAGATGATATTACCTGTGCTTTATGCATCTTCACTTCTAAGCTTTCATCAATAAGTGACTCATCTGCCACAGGGAAATCTGCTAAATGCACACTTTCAAAACCATCCTTTACGGTAGCTTTATTTAAATCTAAATATAAACGATCCATAAAAAACGGTGCAATAGGCGCAGAAAGTTTAGCCACTACATCTAAACAGGTATAAAGGGTTTGATATGCCGCAATTTTATCTGTAGCATATTCACCTTTCCAGAAACGTCTTCTACACAAACGTACATACCAGTTACTCAGGTTCTCTTGAACAAATTCTGAAATTGCCCTAGCAGCACGTGTTGGCTCATATTCTTCATAAGCTGTATCAACTGTTTTAATCAATGAATTCAACTCAGAAAGGATCCAACAATCAATCTCTGTACGTTCTGCCATTGGTACATCTGCCTCAGCATACGTAAATTTATCTAAGTTGGCATACAATCCAAAAAATGAATATGTATTATACAAAGTACCAAAGAACTTACGCTTAACCTCTACTATACCTTCTGTATCAAACTTTAAGTTATCCCAAGGGTTGGCATTACTGATCATATACCACCTTGTAGCATCTGCACCATGATCGTTCATTGTTTCAAACGGATCTACGGCATTGCCCAAACGCTTAGACATTTTCTTACCGTCCTTATCTAAAACCAGCCCGTTAGATACCACATTTTTATACGCAACAGAATCAAAGACCATAGTGGCGATTGCATGCAAGGTATAGAACCAACCACGTGTTTGATCAACCCCTTCTGCTATGAAATCTGCAGGAAACGTTTTTCCTTCATCTATCAATTCTTTATTCTCAAAAGGATAGTGCCATTGTGCATATGGCATAGAACCACTATCAAACCAAACATCAATCAGATCACTTTCACGTTTCATTGGTTTTCCAGAAGCGGAAACCAATGTTATTTGATCAACTATATTTTTATGTAAATCTATTTTATCATAGTTCTCGTCAGACATATCATCCACTACGAAGTCTGCATAAATATCTTTTTCCAATACTCCCGCTTCAACTGCCTTCGCCATTTCTGACTTTAGCTCAGCAACAGAACCTATAATAATTTCTTCTTTACCATCTTCTGTTCTCCAGATCGGCAATGGAATACCCCAATAACGTGACCTAGAAAGGTTCCAATCATTTGCATTTGCCAACCAATTACCAAATCTACCTTCACCAGTTGCTTTTGGCTTCCAGTTGATCGTTTGGTTAAGACCGAACATTTTATCCTTAACATCCGTCACTTTAATGAACCAAGAATCTAAAGGATAATATAATATGGGCTTATCCGTACGCCAGCAGTTAGGGTAACTGTGTACATACTTCTCTACCTTAAAGGCCTTATTTTCTTCTTTTAGTTTAATGGCAATTTCAACATCTATTGAACGTTCGGGCGCTTTACCATCTTCATAATATTCGTTCTTTACGTACTTACCGCCCAATTCTTTCAACTCTGGCCTAAACTTACCTTGTAAGTCAACAAGGGGCACTAAGTTGGCATTTTCATCTAGCACCAACATTGGCGGTATTTCAGGAACCGCCTGCTTTGCTACAAAAGCATCATCTGCACCAAAAGTAGGCGCGGTATGAACAATACCCGTACCATCTTCAGTGGTAACAAAATCTCCTGCAATAATTCTAAAAGCGTTTTCTGCGTTTTCATATGGCAATACATAATCCAATAACTGCTCATATCTTATTTCCAATAGATCTTTTCCCTTAAATTCCTTAACAACGTAGTAAGGTATTTTTTTATCGCCAGATTTATACTCCAACAATGCCGACTTCTCTGTTACCTCCGTGAACTTACCTGAGAATTGTTTACCTACCAAATTCTTGGCAAGCACTACATTCATTGGCTCAAAAGTGTACTGATTATAAGACTCTACAAGCACGTAGTCAATTTTTGGTCCTACTGTCAATGCCGTGTTGGAAGGTAATGTCCAAGGTGTTGTCGTCCAGGCCAAAAAGTATATCGTTCCTTCATTCTGCAAGAAATCCGGCAAGGTTTCTTCTACGGCTTTAAACTGAGCGGTCACCGTAGTATCCGTTACATCTTGGTATGTACCTGGTTGGTTTAGCTCATGCGAGCTTAAACCTGTCCCTGCCTTAGGGGAATATGGTTGTATAGTATACCCCTTATAAATTAAATCTTTAGAATAGATTTGTTTTAACAACCACCATACCGTCTCCATATATTTGGACTTGTAAGTGATATAAGGATCTTCCATATCTACCCAATAGCCAACTTGTTCGGTCATTGAATTCCAAACATCTGTATATCTCATTACCGCTTTTTTACAGGCGGCATTATATTCTTCTACAGAGATTTTAACTCCAATATCTTCTTTTGTAATACCCAATTCCTTTTCAACACCCAATTCTATTGGAAGACCATGAGTATCCCAACCAGCTTTACGCTTAACTTGATAACCCTTCATGGTTTTATATCTTGGAAAGATATCCTTAATGGTTCTAGCCATTACATGGTGAATACCCGGCATACCATTTGCCGAAGGCGGACCCTCATAGAAAACATAGCTGTCTTTACCCTCACGAGTAGCGATGCTTTTTTCAAAAATGTCATTTTTTGACCAGTAGTCAAGTATTTCTTCTGCGACCTTTGGTAAATTCAATCCTTGATATTCTGTGAACTTCATACGAAATGCTTATGGTACTAGGTTTAAAAGGCTGCAAAATTATAAAATTTTGATCAAAAAGGAGCGTATTGACCGTACTGAAATACCTATAAACCATGTATTAATGAATTTATTAACGTCATAAACATCCAAAAGTTAAATTTCTACGTATATTACCACGAACAAATAACCATTTAAGTTTACAAAAATGAAAAAAGTAATTTTAGGATCATTAGCAATTTTAGCACTTAGTTTATCTGTTTCTTGTAGAGATGCAGCTGATAAAGCAAAATCTGCAACAGAAGAAGCAGGAGCTGCTTTAGAAAATGCTGGTGACGATTTAAAAGAAGCTGGCGAAGGAGCAATGGATGCTGCTAAAGAAGCTGGTCAAGAAGGTATGGATGCAGCAAAAGAAGCTGGTGAAGGAGCAATGGATGCTGCTGGTGAAGCTGCTGATTCAGTAAAAGAAGCTGGTCAAGAAGGTATGGATGCTGCTAAAAAAGCAGGTGAAGATACTATGGATGCCGCTAAAAAAGCAGGTCAAGATGGTATGGACGCTGTAAAAGAAGCAGGTAATGACGTAAAAGATGCTGCTAATAGTGCGGCTGACAAAGCAGCTCAAAAAGCTGAAGACGTAAAAAATGCGGTTAAACACTAACAATAACCCTTTTTTTTATAATTTTAAAAGACCCGTTAATAGCGGGTCTTTTTTTATTTAAAAATGATATCCTACTCCAAGAATTATATTTAAACCTGGTGCAACTATACCAGATGAATAAGTTCTATAACGCTGATCAGTTAAATTTTCTATACTCGTAGTGACTTTAAGATCATTGGTAACATCATATTGCGATCGAAAATTTAAAGTATACCAAGATGGAGAAAACGGATTGCCGTTTTCATCTACCGCATAAATATATTCCTTAGCCTGTTCTGATACTGCCAAATCTTCGTTTGCTATCTCTCCGTTATAATTCAAGAATACATCTGTTCGTAATCGTTGATTTTTCCATACTATATGAAAATCTCCAAATGTTGGTGCCGCATGACGTGCAGGAGTGTCAGATCCATCATCTTCCTCTTCTACGCCCTCTGTCAATGTTAAGTTAGATGATAACGACCATTGCTCTGTCAAATAAGCCTCTAACCCAAATTCAAAACCATAGACATAAGCTTTAGCAGCATTTTGAATTGCCTGCACATTACTCAATTCGCCTCCATATTCAATTTCAGAGATGCCGTTATAGCTAAAATCTCTTCTCACCAAGGCATCTACTAAATAGGTATAATAAGCCGTTCCCTTTAAAATAATCTTATCATTAATATTACGTTGCACCCCTATTTCGGCATTATAGGCATATTCAGGTTCTAAATCGGGATTAGGAACCACTACCGATCCAGGTTCAGAATCAAATATCTTACCCACGTCATCAATATTAGGTGCCCTAAAACCTGTTGAACCATTTAATGTCACTTGAAGATTTGCCCTTGGAAACCAACTAAAGCCCAAACTACCCGTTAATGCACCTGTACTTAAATCTGCTGTCTCAAACGGAAAATCATAAAAAGTATCATCAAACACTGCATCTACCCAGACATGACTATACCTTAACCCAGACATAATCGTAAAATTAGGTTTTGCCTTATATTCCCCATTTGCATAACCTGCCAAACTTTGCCAAGTAGAACCATCTGGATATCTGGAAGCTGCATTTGTTTTTTCTTCAGTTACAATATTAAAATCATTTCCTGTTGACCTTACCTTGTTATAAATATATTCGGTACCATAATAAAGCTTAAAATTTCCAATTTTCTTATTCTCAAAATCAATATTAAAGTTTACGGCATCTACTTTTTCTTTTGTAGAATTTCTGATCTCATCTTGAAAATCTCTATTAATTCTGCTTTCTTCAAAATGCTGATAAGCCAAACCTAATTTTAAACCATCATACACCTTTCCGTTTCCTTTTTTCTGTACTTGGGCATTTCCCATAAACCATTTCTGAGGACCATAGTACCATTCTGCCGAGCGCAACCCTAAACCATCACTTGCCGGTCTTATAAATCTATCATATCTAGAATAGTCTGAAGTTTCGGTATAGTATGCTCCCAAGTTTACATCCCATTTAGCATTAGGCTTGTACAAGAATTTTTGCATTAAATTTAGTTGGTCATACCCTGTTGGCACTTGTTTTTTGGGAGAAGCATTTTCAACTAGTTCATCAACACCATTAGTAGTTTGTACGTAAGTATTTCTTAGATAAGAATCTGGACCATGTGAACCCATTCTTAAATCTTGAAAATTATTATAGGTAACACTCGTTAGTGACGACCATGTTTTTTTTCCTAGGTTAATATCTGCATGAACTGTATTTTCCATGTTCGCTGATGCAAACCTATAATTTGCATTACCATGTACCAAAAGACTATCATTCTCAGATAGCATAGGCTTTTTAGTGTAGAAGTTCATCACCCCTCCAATAGCATCACTGCCATAAATAACTGAACCCGGTCCAAATATTACCTCTGTATTCTTAACGGTAAAAGGATCAATAGAAATTACATTTTGCACATTACCCCCTCTAAATATAGCGTTGTTCATTCTTACCCCATCTACAGACAACAACAATCTATTGGTTGCAAAACCACGTATCATTGGGCTACCACCACCCATCTGACTTTTTTGCACAAAGACCTTTCCGCTATTTTGGAGTAAATCTGCAGAAGTTTGGGGTGCAGAAAATGCTATTGACCTAGCATCTAAAGAAATAATTCTATTTGGAATATCTCTCTTTTGCTGTTCCCACTTAGAAACCGACATGACCACCTCATCTAATTGTTGGACTTTCATAATTAAATAAGCTCTTTGACCTTGCCTTTGTAGTTGTAATCTTGTGGTTTTAAATTCTTGATACCCTATATGTTTTAGGGTGATGCGCTCCTTAGCCATAAATACCGAAGCATCAAAAACCCCATCAAAATTTGATAATGCAATTTTAGATTTGTCTTTGTTATACACGGCAACATTGGAAATCTCTTCTCCACTATCGGCATCTAAAACGATAATCTCTTGAGCATTGCCAAGACAACAACATAAAAAAAGTGCTAATACTAAATACTTATACATAGGTATTGAAAACTTCATTTAAAACGGCAAGCGACTTTGGTTTCCTAAATCCCTGTAAATGCAATTCAAAATAAAGTATTAGGGATTTCAGTAATTCTTGGCGATTGGTTTTTTTCATCTTTACGGTATGCATTGCATCAAAATTTGTGCCCAATAAGGTCTTGAAATAATAAATATTTTCACCTCTCAACATAGGGTTCAATGATTCTACTGCTGCAAATTCACCTTCCAACAAATCAAAATAAGGCTTATCTATCTGATATACATCTGGATAAAAACCTAAATACCGTGTCAACGACAACATAAAATAGAGATGAAAATTAGCAACATCTTTATGCATATCTAACCATTGCAACGATGCTTCTAGAAATTGAAACAAATCTTCATTCATTTCTTCTTCACGTATACTATTGCTCAACAGCTCTGCCAAGAACAAAGTCATGGCGTTTTTTGCCATGTCTGCATATAATGTTTGGTAATGATAGAACACCTTGGCTTCTTTCAGTGTTTCTAAAGTACCCTTGTTTTTGTGGTTTGCAACAATCTCTAGTTGTGTTAAAGGCTGAAAATAAGCAGTTTTCAATTTCCCTTTTTTTGAAGACAAAACACCACGTAATAGATAAGATTTAATTCCGTCAGATGCAGTAAAGGCTTTTACAATAAGGCTTGTGTCGCCATATTTTAGTGCAGAAAATACTATCGCCTTTGTGGTTACCTGCATATTATAACATCTGTTTAAACAAAGATAGTTGATTGAAGTTTGGTAACGAAAAGGTATAAAAAAATGCGAGGCTCCACTATAGAACCTCGCATTATAAATATATGTGCTTTAGCTAATCTAATTTCTAGATCACACCTTGTGCAAGCATTGCATCTGCAACCTTAACGAAACCAGCAATGTTGGCTCCTTTTACATAGTTACAGAAACCATCTTCTTCTTTACCGAATTCAATACAAGAATCATGAATATCTTCCATAATATCTTTTAAACGCTCATCTACCTCTTCACGTGTCCAGCTAATTCTTAATGAATTCTGAGACATTTCCAATCCTGATGTTGCTACACCACCGGCGTTTGAAGCTTTACCTGGTGCAAACAATATTTTTGCGTTGTTGAATTCATGAACAGCATCTGTATTACAAGGCATATTTGCACCTTCTGCAACACACATACATCCATTTTTCAATAGATTTTTAGCATCTTGTTGATCTAACTCGTTTTGCGTTGCACATGGTAATGCAATATCACATTTTACTTCCCAAGGTGTTTTACCTGCGTAAAATTCTGCAGAAGGATATTTATCTGCATATTCAGAAATACGCCCTCTTCTATTATTCTTAAGATCCATTACAAAAGCAAGCTTTTCATCATTGATGCCGTCTTTGTCGTAGATATAACCACTAGAATCTGAAAGTGTCACCACTTTTGCACCTAATAAAATTGCTTTTTCAGCAGCGTACTGTGCAACGTTACCTGACCCAGAAATTACTACAGTCTTACCATCAAAACTTTCGTTTTTTGTCTTAAGCATACTTTGTGCAAAATATACGGTACCGTAACCTGTTGCTTCTGGTCTAATTTTAGAACCACCCCAAGAAAGACCCTTACCGGTTAATACACCCGTAAACTCATTTCTTATCTTTTTGTACATACCAAAAAGGAAACCTATTTCACGAGCACCAACACCAATATCACCTGCAGGAACATCTGTGTTTGGACCAATATGTCTATTCAACTCTAACATGAAGGCATGGCAAAAACGCATTACCTCATCATCAGATTTACCTTTAGGGTCAAAATCAGAACCACCTTTACCACCACCCATAGGTAATGTTGTAAGACTGTTCTTGAATACTTGCTCAAAAGCTAAGAATTTTAAGATACTTGCATTTACGGTAGGGTGAAAACGCAAACCACCTTTATATGGCCCAATAGCAGAATTCATTTGAATTCTATAACCACGGTTTACATGAATTTCACCATCATCATCTACCCAAGCAACTCTAAAAGAAATTAAACGCTCTGGCTCAACCATTCTTAAAAGAATGTTCTTACCATTATATATGTCTTGACTTGCAATATATGGTATAACTGTTTCTGCAACTTCTTGCACCGCTTGAATGAATTCTGGCTCATGTCCATTTCTGGAGATAACCTCGTCCATAAATGCTTTTATTTTATTCTCCATAAAGCTATTTAAACTTATTTAAATTATTGATTTCAAAATATAACGTCAAAATTATGCTATTTGTGTAATTTGATTGCTTATTTTTTTAAAATTCGATAAAAATTGTTGTTTTGACAACAAACTACCTATACTTGCTACATTTAATTTAACATTTAGGGCATTATCCTATCGCTTGTTCTATATCTGCAATTAAATCATCAACATCTTCAATACCAACACTTAATCTTATCAATGCATCTACCACACCGCTACTAAGTCGTTCTTCTTTTGGAATACTTGCATGGGTCATACTTGCAGGGTGACCTGCTAGACTTTCCACACCACCTAAAGACTCTGCCAATGTAAATACTTGTAACTTTTCTACAATCTTAACGGCATCTTCATAACTACCTCCTTTTGGCACAAATGAAATCATACCTCCAAAATCTTTCATCTGCTCTTTTGCAATTAAATGATTAGGATGATCTTCAAAACCGGGCCAGTATACCTTTTCAATTTTAGGATTGTTTTTAAGATACACTGCTATTGCTTTACCATTTTCGCAATGGCGTTGCATGCGTACATGTAGGGTCTTTATTCCCCTTAACACCAAAAAACTGTCCATGGGGCCGCAAACCGCACCGCTGGCATTTTGTATGAAATAGAGTTTATCTGCCAATTCTTTGTCCTTAACTACCAATGCCCCAACGACTGTATCGCTATGACCACCAAGGTATTTAGTAGCGGAATGCATAACAATATCTGCACCCAATTCTAAAGGTTTTTGCAAATATGGCGTAGCAAATGTATTATCTACCGCTAGCAAAATATCAGAATTCATAGTTAAATCAGCTATTGCCTTTATATCTATAATATTCATCATTGGGTTAGTTGGTGTTTCTACCCAAATTAATTTTGTCCTTGAATTTATCTGATTACGTACGGCATCTGCTCCTTGCATCCCTACAAAATGAAATACAATACCAAACTTTTCGAAAATCTTTTTGAATATTCTGTAGGTTCCTCCATAAAGGTCATTGGTTGAAATTACCTCATCTCCTGGTTCCAATAATTTAATGACTGCATCTATTGCCGCAATACCGCTGCCAAAAGCCAGACCATATTCCCCTCCTTCTATACTTGCCAATGAATTTTCTAACGCTGTTCTTGTAGGGTTTGCACTTCTAGAATATTGAAATCCCTTATGACCACCCGGTGTAGTCTGGGCATAAGTAGAGGTCTGATAAATTGGCGGCATAACTGCACCATAAGCTTCATCTGGTTGCTGACCTCCATGTATGGTCTTGGTATTAAATTTTAAGTTTTTAGAAGCCATATTCAAGTATTTATAACACAAATGTATCGTTATCTTTCGGGGAATACAATGAAGCTGTATTTTTACAATAAATCTAATCTTTTCATGAAATCTAAGCTTACCTGCCTACTTATCTGTTTTCTGTTACTTGCCTGTAATAACAAGAATTCGCTTTCTTTTGAACCATTAACTATCGCTACAGATTCTTGCGAAAATTGTACTTCTGTACGCATAGAAATTCCGCAAGCAAACGGAAAAACAAAAATCAGCAAAACCATCAACGCAGCCTTAGAAAGTGAAATTATAGCATTGCTGAATTTTTATGAGGAAAGTAACGCACAAAATCTTGAAGAAGCAAAAGAGACATTTCTAGATGATTACAAAGAAGTAAACGGAAAATTTCCAGAAGAATCTATGCCTTGGGAAGCTACTGTTGAAGGGAATATCACTTTTGAAAACGAAAGCATCATCACCATTAAATTAGAATCTTACATCTATACTGGTGGGGCACACGGATATGGTACCAACCGATTTTTAAATTTTGATAAACTTAACGGCACCGAATTATATCAAGAAGATTTATTCACCGATTTAGAAGAATTTAAAACCTTCACCGAAACACTTTTTAGAAAACAAGAAAACATACCTGCAGAAGGTTCCATTAACGACACCGGTTTTATGTTCGAAACAGAGCGTTTTTATTTACCCGATAACATGGGGTATACAGAAAACGGACTACTACTATATTATGAACCTTACGAAATAGCATCTTTTGCAGATGGTCCAATCATACTGACTATACCTTACACAGAGGCAAATACTTTTTTAAAGTACCCCAAAGAACTTTAAGACAACTGTTTTAACAAAAGACTAATCTGCCCAAGGTGCAACCCTTCATGTAATAAATTAAACACTATAGCATCGTCAACATTCTTAAGCGTAACCTTTGCACTTGTTGTATACTCGTTAAATGATTGGAAAAGTGCCGTATTATAATCCTCAATAAGCCATTCTGCCGTAGAAATTAAAAAATCTGCTACCATCATCATCTCTTCTTCGGTTGCTGTACCATCTGGCACGGTACCTTTACTGAATTTGGCAACTAATTCATTTGGTATACGCATTTGCAAACCACTTAACTTGTAGATAAGAAGTTGTTGCGTTGCTACTGTATGTGCAATATTCCAATAAACGTTATTATTGAATCCTTCAGGTATTCTAAGCAATTTTTCTTTAGGAGTCTTTGTTAATATCGCATGTAGATTTTTACGATTTTGCAACATAATACCAAATAAATTCTCTGTCATCATTTCACATTTTAAGGTTTGTAAAAATAGCACAATTAATGATATTTAGGTTTCTTTGTATTTCTAAAGTCTACATCTAACTAAGGTGTTTTACTTTCAGAAAGACATAAAAACATCTTCCTTACAATCATACACATGAAAAAAATATATCATTTAAGTACTTGTACTACTTGCCAACGTATTATTAAAGAACTGCAACCTCTTACTAATTTTGTATTACAAGACATAAAAACAGAACCTATTACTACCTCTCAACTTGAAGAAATGCATAGACTTTCTAACAGTTATGAAGCTCTTTTCAGTAAAAGAGCTGTTTTATACCGAGAACGCAATCTTAAAGAACAAAACTTATCTGAAGACGATTTTAAAGCGTTGATTTTAGAACAATACACTTTTTTAAAACGCCCCGTAATTATTGTTGACGAACAAATATTTATTGGTAATAGCAAAAAAGTGGTTGAAGCCGCTAAAATGGCAATACACCCTTGAGCAAAAGGTTATTAGCCATACTTGCCGCCATTGGAGCGACTACGATATATGCCTTAAACCATACTATTGCAAAAGGTGTTATGCCACATTATGTGCAACCTTTTGGATTCATTATTCTTAGGGTTTTGGGTGCTGCAATTCTATTTTGGCTGATATCACCTTTAGGACCAAAAGAACATATAGACCCTAAAGATTATCTTAGAATGTTAGTTTGTGCCATATTGGGTATGGCTTTCAACATGTTAGTATTCTTTAAAGGTCTATCTCTTTCTACTCCTATTAATAGCGCAGTACTGATTACAACGTCACCAATTATTGTTCTTATACTGTCTGCCGTAATCTTAAAGGAAAAGATTTCTGGCAGAAAAATATTTGGTATTGGGATAGGGTTATTAGGCGCTTTAGGTTTAATACTATTTAGTGCAGAAGTTAGACAGGATGCTCCAAATATTCCGTTAGGTAACTTCCTGATTTTTCTGAACTCTATGTTTTACGGATCTTATTTAGTACTGGTAAAAGTATTGATTAGCAAATATCATCCGTTTACATTTATGAAATGGCTTTTCTCTTTAGGCGTGCTTATCTGTTTGCCTTTTGGATATCAAGAATTTATAGATATTTCGTGGAGTACCTTACCTTTTGAAGCTTATTTTGGGATTGGGTTTGTAATTATAGGGACCACCTTTTGCACTTACCTATTCAATATTTTTGCTCTTACCCAGCTTAAGGCATCTACTTTAAGTGCTTTCGTTTATGTACAACCATTATTAGGTATAGCTTATGCAGTTATTACTGGTCAAGATACCATTACAACAGTAAAAATTGTTGCTGCTTGTTTTGTATTAGTTGGTGTTTATCTTTCTAGCAAAAAACCTAAAAGACAACTTCAGGGACAATAAATATGTGATTTTTTAGCATTTTCTAAATTCATCGATAAGATTTCTACAGCCTTATTTTCATCTCGGTGATGCATGGCAGAAACAAGGTCAAGATGCATTTTCAAAATTAAATGCAAAGGTCTATTCAAACCCATCAAATCCATAAAAGGTAATATTTTCGCAGACTTGTACATTTCATACAACGTTCTATTTCCACAGCTTTTAATTATGAATTCGTGAAAATATCTATCAATTTTATAGAAAACATAACCGTTTTTAGGTCCATTTTCAAATGGCACCAAAAGACTTCTTAAATCGTCAATTTTAGATTGCGGAGCATTTTGGGTAAATAGTTTTACAGCCATGGTTTCCAGTGCAATTCTACAGTCAAACATTTCTGAGATTTCTTGCTCACTTAATTCTCTAACGGTAAGACCATTGTCCAAACTACCCACTAGAAGACTCTCTTGTTTCAATTGTAGCAACACTACCGGAACAGTGTCGTCTTTTATATTTAAAGTATGGGACAGCCTATGTTCTGTTATGAGTTGACCAGGAACCAGTTTTTTGGTTACAATCAACTTTTTTACTTTACCGTAAGTGTCCTTAAAAATTTCTTCTGGTAGGCTGACCATTAAATATAAATGTTAGTATTGGTGGTTATTATAACTTAACAGTCAAAGAGGGGGGTACTAACTGTAATTCATTGTGTCACTTAAAAATAAAGTATTTAACATTACAATTCTTATAAATTTTTAGGAATTTTCAAAAAGCGCCTTGTGTCTTCTTTCGTCAAAACCCTAAAACCATCTGCTTTTTCAATGTTACTAAATTTACTTAGCAATTCTTCTGCCAGCCCCGTTAGCTTTCTTGATTTTAAATTGATCCATGCGCCCATCATCTCACAACGAGCAATATTTTCTCCTTTATCATTATAAAAATCATGATAGAATTCAAAAAACTTTCCATCTTCACTTAGTCCCTTTATTTCTAAAGAGACTTTAATATTATTCCCTAAAAAGGCTTCCTTAAAATAATACATATGTTCATAAAAAGCCACAGGACCTATTTTATAGTCTACCATTGTCTTTTGGTTAAAACCAAGCTCCATTAAAAAAGCCAATCTTGTGTGGCTCATAAAATTAACAAATGCCGAGTTTGCCAAATGACGATTTGCATCAATATCACTCCACCGTACTTCAAAATCCTTTGTATACATTCTAATAATTTTTGCTATGCATGCATAATACTTTATAAAAATACCATAGTTTTGAAATGTAAGAACTAAAGAACATCGTTTTTTATAGTTATTTTTAAGTCACGTTCAAAATTTACATCACTATGTCAAACAAACCCGCTTTCATCAAAGAGTTATCCTTGCCTGCAGTTGCAGCACCAATGTTTTTAATATCTGGACCACAATTGGTAATAGAATGTTGCAAGAATGGCATTGTTGGTACTTTCCCTGCATTGAACCAACGTACCAGCGAAGGTTTTGAAGAATGGCTTATTGAAATCAAATCTGCCTTAAAGGCATTTGAAGAAGAGACCGGAAAAAAAGCGGCTCCGTTCGGTGTAAATTTAATCGTGCACCAAACAAACCCTAGATTAGAGGCAGATATAAAACTATGCGTTAAACATAAAGTACCATTGATTATTACTTCTTTAGGTGCTGTTTCGCAAGTTGTAGATGCTATACATAGTTATGGCGGATTGGTTTTTCACGATATTATTAAAAAGCGTCATGCAGAAAAAGCGGCCGAAGCAGGTGTTGACGGATTAATTCTTGTTGCTGCCGGTGCAGGCGGTCATGCAGGTACCATCAACCCAATGACCTTGGTTGCCGAAATAAAGAAATTTTTCCATAAAACTATTCTCCTTTCCGGTTGTATCAGTACTGGTAGAGACATAGCCTCTGCCCTTCAAATGGGTGCAGATCTAGCATATATGGGTACAAGATTCATTAATACCAATGAAAGTAAGGCCACACCAGAATATCGACAAATGATTATTGATGCAGGCGCTAGCGATGTGGTTTATACTGCTTCTATTTCTGGTGTACATGCCAATTTTCTTGGCGCCAGTTTAAAAGCGGCAGGTATAACAGAAGAAGACCTTAAAAAAGATGTCAAAATAGATTTCGGCAAAGAAATGAATACTGAGGCAAAAGCTTGGAAAACTATTTGGTCCGCAGGTCAAGGCTCTGCATTAATAGATGACTCTATAGCTGTCACCGAACTGGTATCACACTTAAAAGCGGAATTTAAAGAGGCTATAGAAGAACAAATGAAGGTTCTAGAAACATACCCTAAGTAAACATAATTTTAGCTTTTACAAATAGATGCCTTTAATTGACTCTACATACAATCCGCCATTATTTTTTAAAAGCGGACACCTATCTACCATATATTCCGGGTTGGTTAGAAAAGTAGGTGATTTAGAGCAAATACGCATTCGTATTACCCTGCCTGACTCTGATTTTTTAGATACAGACTGGAGCTATGCTTCAGCTCCTTCTAAAAAATTAGTGATTATAATTCATGGTCTAGAAGGGAGCTCTAAGAGAGCTTATATACAGGGTAGCGCCAAAGTTTTAACACAATCTGGTTATGATGTTTGTGCCATTAACCTAAGAGGTTGCAGTGGCACTGCCAACAAATTATTTAGATCTTACCATTCTGGGGCTACCGAAGATTTACAAGCTGTTATTGAACATGTTTTACATTTAGATGAATACAAAAGTATATATCTGCATGGCTTTAGTCTTGGCGGTAATCTACTTTTAAAATATTTAGGCGAGAAAAGAGAAAGGGTCAATGAAATTAAAGGAGCAGTTGCCATTTCGGTACCTTGCCAATTAGCAGACTCACTGCACCAGCTACTTCAGTTCAAGAATGCCATATATGCCAAACGGTTCAAGGGAAATCTTATTAAAAAACTGAGATTAAAACAAGAATTATTTCCTGAGCTTATTTCCGATACAGATATCGGCAATATTAAGACTCTCAAAGATTTTGATGATTTTTACACTAGCAAAGCCCATGGTTTTAATGATGCAATGGACTATTATGCAAAAAGCAGCAGTCTTCAATTCTTAGACAATATTAAAGTACCTACTTTAATAATAAATGCACTGAATGATTCTTTTTTAGGATCTGAATGCTACCCTGTAGAGATTGCAAAACATCATAGCAAGCTTTTTCTAGAAATGCCTAAATATGGCGGTCATGTTGGGTTTTACGGAAACAATAACTACACTTATACAGAAAGGCGTACACTAGAATTTTTAGATAATATTGCCTAAGTTTATTGAACAAATACAAAAACATTCATCTAATTTGTTACTTACTTTAGATTATTAGTTAAAAACTAAAATGGTTACTTGTTTATATACACTTCTACCCGCAAAAATTCATATATTAGTCGCTCAATTTACTGACAACACTTAAAAGAAAGTTACGTATGCGCAAATTATTCACCTTATTAGCTCTTGGCACAATGATAATTAGTTGTGGCGAGAAGAAGGAAGAGAAAAAAGATGGTTTTGAAATGAACAGAACCAAAAAAGAAGCTAAAACAGAAACGGCAAGTGAAGGCGTGCCAGTTGATTTAGATAATAAAGGAGTTGGTCCTATTACCAGTGTTACTTTTGATGACGCTGTTAATGAAGAAATGGCCGCTGCAGGTAAAGAAAAATTCCAAACAATTTGTACTGCTTGTCATATGGCAGAACAACGTATGATCGGACCTGCACTAAAAGGTGTTTACGAACGTAGAAGTCCAGAATGGGTAATGAACATGATTATCAACCCTGATAAAATGTTGAAAGAAGACCCTATTGCAAAAGCATTATTGAAAGAATACAACAATGCCATAATGCTTAATCAAAACTTAAAAGAAGATGAGGCACGTAACATAGCAGAATATTTACGTACTCTTTAGAGTTAAACGCCAACCTAATACCGAAAACCCTTTCATGTACATGAAAGGGTTTTCTTTTTTACTTCATTTTAATGGTCACTTTTAAGCGTATGTTTTCATGACTTTTTACGACCAATTAAATATTAAACGATACATATATGCAAAACGATAAAATAAAAATAGATATAGTTTCTGATGTTGCTTGCCCATGGTGTTATGTTGGTAAGAAAAGATTAGAAAAAGCAATAAAAGAATGGGACGGAGCAGAGATAGAAATTGAATGGCATCCTTTTCAACTAGACCCTAACATACCAAAAGAAGGGTTAGATAGAGATACCTATCTCACTAATAAATTTGGCAGTGTAGAAGGACCACTTGAAATGACCAAAAGATTAGAAGAAAGTGGCAAAGAAGAAGGAATTAATTTCAACTTCGGAAAAGAATGGTTGGCGGTAAACACATTGCCCTTACATCAACTTTTACACGTTGCCGGGGAAGAAGGTTTTAAAGACGCTCTAAAAGAACGATTTATGAAAGCGTATTTTGATGAAAATCTTCATTTAAACGATGTTGCCGTTCTAAGTGCTATTATGGCCGAATATGATTGGTCCTCAGAAAAAACAGAAAAAACTCTAAATGATGATGCTATTGCCTATGCGGTAAAGCAAGAAATAGCACATTACCAGCAACGAGGTGTAAATAGTGTACCTTTCTTTATCATCAACGATAAATTCGGTATAAGCGGTGCACAACCACCTGCTGCATTTTTAGAAGCCTTTCAACAAGTGGCTCCACTAAAAATAATTGCCACAGGTGATAGTTGTGATCCATCAACAGGAATTTGCTAACTTAACATTAGCTAAAAGAAAATATTAATTTATAAAACAAAAGATATGAAATCATCATTTTCTGATATCATTAAAGGGGACACTCCAGTTTTAGTTGACTTTTTTGCTGACTGGTGCGGACCATGCAAAACACTAGCTCCTATTTTAAAAGATGTAAAAGGAGATTTGGGTGACGCTATCAAAGTTGTTAAAATAGACGTAGATAAAAATCAAACTCTAGCTTCGCAATATCAAGTTAGAGGTGTACCTACTATGATTCTTTTTAAAGACGGTAAACAGGTTTGGAGACAATCTGGTGTAGTACCTAAAAATGATTTATTACAGATTATTAAATCTAATTAATAGAATTTTAAACATACTGGACTAGGCAAATCAACCTGGCTCACAAAACTTAGAGTGCCATTTTCTGCATTTCTATTAAAAACAACAATATTGTTGCTACGTTGATTTGCTACCAGTACATATTTACCCGTAGGGTCAATAGTAAAGTTTCTTGGCCAATCGCCCTTTACAGACTCCCTACCTACTAATTCTAAGTTTCCGGTAGTTTTATCGACCTTAAATATTACTACAGTATTCTCCCCTCTATTTGTACCGTAAAGAAATTTGCCATCTGGGGATAAATGAATATCTGCGCAGAAACTCTCCCCTTCAAAATCCGATGCTACGGTATCATAGGTTTTCTTTCCATAATACTTGCTCTCTTCTTTTTGAAACATTGTTATCGTAGAATTCAATTCATTGATGACGTAAAGAAATTCTTCATCACTAGAGCTTACAAAATGCCTAGGTCCTGCACCTTCCGCAACCACTAATTCTTTCTGATTGCTTGGAATAAATTTTCCATTAGATAAGATGTACTTTTTTATTCGGTCAAGACCTAAATCAGACACAATTAATTCGCCATTTAAAAATGAAGACATGTGCGCATGGGCTTTTCTCGTCGTATCTAAAACTTTATGATCTATAATCTGTGGAGAAGGTTTTAGATTTCCATTTTCTAAAGCATTATAAACCGCTACATTACCCCCGGTATAGTTTGCTGCAGCCACTAGCTTGCCATCATTACTTACACCAACAAAGCATGGGTGTGCACCATGTGTAGATTGCTCTTCCACATAAACAAGAGAGGTATCTTTTACCCTGAATGTGGTAATTGAACCATCATCTTTTTTATAATCATTGACCTCGCTAACTGCATATAAAGAATTTTTATCTGGAGAAAATGCGATATATGATGGACTTTTAATTTTGGCTGCTAAAGTTTGGTTTGTCAACTCACCGGTACCTAAATTAAGATGGAATCTATAAATACCTTCGCTACCATTATCGGTATAGGTACCTACAAAAAGAACTTCCTCATTTTTTGACTCTTCCACCTTACAACTGTTTAAAATAATCAACCCAATAATTGCGATAAGCAAACTAACTTTACTCTTCATATTTCTAATACTCTAATCTATTAAAATTCTCCCGTACAAAAAGGAAAATCAATCTTCTATTACAATCAATAAATGTATAAAAGAATTGTCCAAAAAATAAGAATAATTCAATTCTATGTAACAAAACCTTAGAATTTACTACATATAAGAAAGACAGAACGATGGGATACGGAGGACAACCAATGAAAGTAATAAAAGCGAACAGGGCCTTACTTAAAAAAAGTAGAAGCTTTAAAGAGCTTCGCAAAGATTATTTAGATTATACAAAAGAAACAAAGTTACACTTCAAAGAACTTACCGATTTTGAACGCAAAATGGTGCGTGACAGAATAATAGCCCAAGCTAAAAAAGATAGTATACAAGAGGTCGGGATTTACATTCTTTCCATAACTATTGTTATAGGTGCATTCTATGCCATCTATTATTTTAACTCCTAATCTTGAGTTTTATAAGCCCCACAACTTAAAAGGATTTTTAGTTTCTGGTTCATCTACTTTTGATTTGGAAAGAGGCTTGTCTACCATTACCTTATACGTAGGGTCTTCCATTACGTTTACGTCTATAATATCATCTGCAGCTGCCAATAAACGTATACAATCATTACTCAAATGACGTAAATGAACTTTTTTACCCACTTGGGCATAACGTTCGGTAATCTTATTCAAAGCTTCTATACCGCTCATATCTGAAACGCGACTTTCTTTAAAGTCGATAATAACTTCGCTTGGATCACCTTGAACATCAAATTTTTCATTAAAAAGCGTAGTAGAACCAAAGAACAAAGGTCCATAAATTTCATAATGCTTTACCCCGTTTTCATCTACATACTTTCTAGCTCTAATTCTCTTGGCACTTTCCCAAGCAAATACCAATGCAGATATGATTACCCCTATCAATACCGCTAATGCCAAATTGTGGAGTACTACGGTAATTAAAGTAACTAAAATCATTACAAAAATATCTGACCTAGGCATTCTTCTCAAAGCTTTAAAACTTGCCCACTCAAACGTACCTACAGAAACCATAACCATAACACCAACCAATGCAGCTATGGGTACCAATTCTATTACCGGTGCCCCAAACAATATAATCACCAATATGGTCAAGGCAGCTATTATACCTGATAAACGCGCTCTAGAACCAGCTGATAGGTTGACCAAAGTCTGTGCAATCATTGGGCAACCACCCATACCACCAAAGAAACCGTTCAATATATTTGCACCACCTTGTGCCAAACACTCTCTGTTACTATTACCTTTTGTATTGGTAATCTCATCTACCAAGTTCAAGGTCAATAGACCTTCTGTAAGACCTACAGCTGCCATTATTAACCCGTATGGCAATATAATTTTAAAGGCTTCTAACGTAAAGGGAATAGTTGGTATATGAAAAGATGGCAAAGACCCACTAAGCGATTTTAATTCTTCTCCTGGTAACGTATCTTGATTTATAATATCTACTACTTGTTTGGTCTCAATATCTAAAAAGTACACTACTAGAAACACAACAATGATTCCTATTAACGAAGCGGGTACCGCTTTGGTAAGTTTAGGAACAAAAACAATTATTGCAATAGTGAACAACACCAAACCTACCATAGTATACAATGTAGCACCTGTTAGCCAAACTGCAGCATCACCCACACCAACTTTAAATTGATCCATTTGCGCCATAAATATAATAATGGCCAAACCGTTCACAAACCCAAACATTACCGGCTGTGGAACCAAACGAATGAACTTTCCTAACTTTAAAAATCCTACAATCAATTGAAAAACACCTGCCAAGGCAACTGCCGCAAAAACATATTCTAAACCATGAGAGTTCATTAATGCCATTAAAACAACTACGGTAGCTCCTGCTCCACCAGAAATTAAACCAGGTCTTCCACCGAAAATTGCGGTCACCAAGCCCATTATAAATGCACCGTACAAACCTACCAATGGTGAAAACCCTGCAAGTATGGCAAACATCAACGATTCTGGAATCATTGTCATTGCAACCGTTAATCCCGCTAAAATTTCATTTTTATAATCTACTTTCTGATTGAAATCGAAAATATTGAGGTACTTCTGCATGCTCGATGAATTTAAGGGCGCAAAAATAAGTCATATTTACCGGCCTCGCCACTAACTAACATAATATTACCATATTATCTGTCTACCAGGCTTTTAATCCCAATAATTTCTCTCCCAAAGGTGATAATTTAGCAGTATCATATTTGGTTTGCTCCCATTTACGTGGATCGCCCGGAAAAGCATATCCTTCTGGTGCAATTTTGTTCTTCCAAGAATTAACTCTCCAATTACGCATTTCTTCATTTTCTGGCTCGGCAGGCATCATTGAAATGTATTGTGCAATTCTAACTTTATCCTTAGACTTATTTGGTCTAATGCCATGGGGTTCCGTACTGTTAAAAATTAACAGATCGCCAGCCTTCATTTTCACTTTTACAATTTTATCTTCTAAACCATCTAATGAAGGCTGAAAACGATCGCGGTCTTCTGGTTGTGTCAGTTTCCAAGAATTGTAATTGCGATACAACCACGGTATACATTGAAAGCCTCCCATATTCTCATCATCTTGGTCAGCTAATGCCAATACTCCTTGGACATTTTGTGGCTTGGTTTCCGGATCATAATCCCAATGTATAAATCCTTTCTTGTCTACTCCTGGTGGTAACGGGAAATTTAAATTTGCCCGATCTATTGTAACCCAAAGCTTTTCTGTTCCCCAAACATCTACAAAAGCATCATATACTCTTTGGGTCTGTCTATTGTTCCATAAATGTTGATGGTTATAAACCTCAACCATTCCCGTTCCCATTAGTTCTTTCATTTTCATTTCTGCCCTTGGTGGAGCGTACCAGGTTGAAGAATCCGTAGGGCTCTTTTCGTCAAACTCCCAAAGAAAATCTGCAGTTGCCTTTGCTTGCTCTAAAGACACCGCATTATTTATTACTATATAACCATTCTCTAACCAAAACTTCCAATCCTCTTCGCTGAGTGCTCGAAGTGGTTTACCATTTGATCTATCGTTCAATTTTTTCTTACTACTGGTTGCTGTTGATGGATTACCGGGTTTATCTTTATGTGCTTTATTTCCCTGCTCAACTTTATTATTTGTCTGTTGCATCGTATAAAATTTAAGGTTGAAGTATTTTATAAAACTACTGAGCGTTAGCAACTTGAACTACCGTAATATTGACCATAATTTGAACAATATTGATTTTTTAGGCACGCCTCATTAAATTTAACTGCAATTTTGTTACATTTAATCTTATGAAGGTAGAACTAGAAACTATTGACCCCGCTTCTAAAAGTCCGTTTAGGCTATTACACGACCCCAAGCTGAGCCATCTTTTTTATTGGCATTTTCATCCGGAATATGAACTGGTATATATTGAAGGCGCCAACGGCACAAGACATGTAGGAGACCACATTTCTGAGTATGAAGAAACAGATTTGGTTCTTATTGGTTCTAACATACCACATCTAAATTTTGACTACGGTGTTAAGACTACCTATCGCGAAGAGGTTTTACATATTAAACCTACTTTTAAAGATACTTTTGTAGACCCTATTCCTGAATTGAAAAACTTGAATAGATTATTGGATCTATCCAGATACGGAATTGCTTTTCACGGAGAAACTAAAAAAGTGGTGGGCGAATTATTAAAAGAACTTCACACCCTAAAGCCTTTTGAATATTTTATGGCTATCATGAATATTCTTAAAAGACTTTCTCAAAGCAATGAATTTGAACTACTACATAAAAAACCTTATAAGAACAGGTACAGTAAAAAGGAGCAAAGTAGAATTCGTGATATTTATGCCTTGATCGATGAACGTTACCAGGGTAAAATATCTGTAGATGAAGTTGCTAAGTTCTGCAACTTGACCAAACCTGCTTTTTGTCGCTACTTTAAAAAAGCGACCGGTAGTACTTTTATTGAATTCTTAAATCAATATCGCATCAGCCAATCGCAACGTTTATTACTAAACGGAAAAAATGTGAGCGAAACCTGTTTTGAATGCGGATTTGAAAGTCTGTCTTACTTCAACAGAACTTTTAAGAAGGTAACGGGAGAAAATCCATCTGCATTTAAAAAAAGACTTCAAACTAATTAATTGCAATAGAATTATAATCAATAGAGGAAACAATTAAAACCATACCGTGTTAATTTTAGCAAAGCATAATGCATGCACTTTTTCAACTCTTAAATAAAGTGTACAACCTCTAAAATTCAACCATGGAAATTTTTGACCCACTTACTTTCAAAACTGTTTTTCAAATTTGTATTGCAGCAGTTTTCATCTATTTATACATGATGTTCATTACTAGGGTAACCGGTAAAAGAACTTTTGCAAAAATGACAAGTTTTGACTTTGCCGTAACTATTGCCATGGGATCAATTTTAGCAGATGCGGTTAACAAGCCAGTATCTAGCTTAATGCCTGCTATGGTTTCTATTGCCCTACTTGCAGGTCTACAAGCATTGTTCGCCAAATTACTGTCATCATCTAATTCTGCACAGAAAGTTATGACCAACACCCCTATTTTGTTAATGAAAAATGGCACTATCTTAAAAAACAATTTAAAGAAAGCTTTAGTGAGCCAAGCTGATTTAATGGGGAAATTACGTGAAGCAAATGTTTTACAGCTTTCTGAAGTAAAAGCCGTGGTATTTGAAACTACGGGAGATATTTCTGTTCTTCACACAGATACGCTTAGAGAAGTAGATTCTATAATTATGGAAGATGTTAAGGATGACGCATAAAAAAGTGCCCTGCAAATATTTTGACAGGGCACTCTTGAGACAATCAACCTAAAAACTATTTTGCCTTCTTCCGCTCTACGTTCATTGTAGGGTTAGAAGTTTTAATTCTTTTCTTACTCTCTGTACCTTTTCCAGACTTCAAATATTCTTGATACCCTCTACCTCTAAACTCATATATTGTGCCACTTTCTGGATGATATAATTCTATGGTATTATCGTTAATAACGTATAATTCAAAATAGTCATTACCAAAGAAATCATAATCCAAAGTCAGGGTTTTCAATGAATTATCCCCTTGAACATTAAAGACTTGGTAATCACCTTCAAAATCCCATCGTAGATTTGAAATACTAGAGTTTGGTGCATTTAAAGAAGACCTAAAATATCTTGGTAAAAACTGTAAATAATTTTCATTATCAAAATCATTTAACGCACCTGTTTCACTGGTATAAATTTTCTCCCAAGCATCATATTCTTGAATGAAATAATTTATGTTATCATAGAAAACCATGTCATAATCAAAATTATTTATTTGGTACCCTTTTAAGTAATATGAAGTATCTGTACTGGCATCATACAACTCTATGGTATTATTGTTTACCGCATAAACTTCTAAAAACCAAGAGCCATCAATATCATGATTTATATCTACAGTACCTCTTAACGTTCCATAAGTTCCTACATCAATACCATAGCCGCCACCTGTTTTACCAATACCTACAATATTATTATTTGCATACAATACTCCCCGGTCAAAAGAAACCGTAAATGCCCTTTGTAGAAATGGTACTTCACCATTACCTCTAGTAGCATTAATATCTACATACCATAAATCATAACTCTGTAAAACTTGGTCGGTATTAAATGCCGACTCTTCTATAAAATCATCTTCAATAATTACTTCTGTATAACAAGAAACCATTAAAGTTGCCAATAGGAAATATCCTGTAAGTAGTTTTAGTGTTTTCATAAGATTTCATTTAATAGGTTATCTACCTAGAAACAATCTCCATGCCAAAATTTTACAAGACTGATTCTAATCATATTATGATCATGCAAATAATTGGTAAATTTACACTATGAACGAGAATGCGAAATTTGCGGTTTTAGGTGGAGGAAGTTGGGCTACGGCTATTGTAAAAATGCTAACTAACAATCAAGAAGAGATAGGTTGGTACATGCGTAATACCGATGCTATTGAGCACATTAAAACTCAAAAACACAACCCAAATTATCTTACTTCGGTAGAATTTAAATCAGAGCAACTGTTCTTGACGAATGATATTAACGAAGCAGTCAATTATGCAGATGTTTTAATTTTCGCGATACCTTCTGCTTTTTTAGTTGGAGAATTAGAAAAATTAACGGCTTGTTTGAAGGATAAAATTATCTTTTCGGCAATTAAAGGTATTGTACCAGAATCAGGATTGATAGTTGGGGAGCATTTTCATAATACGTATGAAATTCCTTTTGAACATATTGGTGTTATTACCGGTCCATGCCATGCTGAAGAAGTAGCCATGGAGCGTCTATCATACTTGACCATTGCTTGTGCAGATACTGAAAAGGCAGAACTAGTAGCCAATAACCTAGCTAGTGCTTATATTAAAACCAGTATCAGTAAAGATATCATCGGGACCGAATATGCCGCTATGCTGAAAAATATTTATGCCATTGCAGCGGGTATTGCACATGGTCTAGGTTACGGAGACAACTTTCAAAGTGTTTTGATGAGTAATGCTATTCGAGAAATGAAGCGTTATACCAAACGTATTCATAAATTAGATCGCAACATTAACAAGTCTGCCTATTTAGGAGATTTATTGGTGACCGGGTATTCTATATTTAGCCGTAACAGAATGTTTGGCAATATGATTGGCAAGGGATACACCGTAAAAAGTGCCCAAATGGAAATGAGTATGATCGCCGAAGGATATTATGCCGCAAAAAGTGCTTATAAAATAAAAGAGAACTTTACAAAAAAGGTCAAAACTCCAATTATTGACGCTGTCTATAAAGTTCTCTATGAAAATAAGAATCCTAAAAAGGTATTTCTTGATTTAACCGATCAGTTAGATTAACGTCTCTCTAAAGAAAAATCTGAATGCTCTTTCAATTCTGCATTCAAGGTTGTTCTCCATTCTTCGATTACGTCATCAGTAACCTTAAACCTAGTTTTAAACTCTGCAAGTAAAGGTTCCATAAGCGTTCTTATGCTATCTATATCAAAATATAGCCTACCGGTTCTTCTAATGAAGAAATCCATAGGGGTTTGCACCATTTCATAATCTATACCAAATGCTAATTCTGCCTTGGCTAAACGTACGTATTTATCGGCTTCTACTATACCCTTGTAATTTTCAAGAATAGTTTCTGTTTGCTTACCGTAGTTGGTTACCAAAAACCAAGCATCGTGCTTTGTAAAACCATCTTCCTTAATTAGACCGTACACCTCATCAATGTACTTTTTAACATGTTTAAATTTCTTGAAATCAACATTACCACACAGAAATATTTTCTCTGTAAAACACTCTTTTAAAACAGTATCATGTTTCTCTTCCATTTTCTTGGCAATGCGATCCACTACTCTTTCGGCCATCTTTCTATAGCCTGTAAGCTTACCACCCGCAATACTGATCAAACCTGAGTCTGACACAAAAATCTCATCTTTTCTAGATAGCTCTGAAGCAGATTTACCTTCTTCATGAATAAGCGGACGTAAACCTGCCCAAGAAGAAACAATGTCTTCCAATTCAAGATTAATATCCGGGAACATGTTATTAACCGCAGATATTAAATAAATAGCATCTGCAAGATCTGTCCTTACCTTATTTTTATTATCATTATAATTGGTATCCGTAGTACCTACATACGTAATTTTACCTCTTGGAATAGCAAACATCATTCTACCATCTGGTATATCAAAATAACAAGATTGCTTAACCGGTAGTTTTTCATAAGGGAACACCAAGTGAACACCTTTTGTTAAATGAAGCTGTTTTCCTTTTTTAGAATTGTTAAGACTTCTTAACTCATCTACCCACGGACCGGCTGCACTTATTACGTATTTAGATTTAATGGTAAATTCTTTGTCCGTAACCGTATCTATTGCTTTAACACCGGCAACTTTATCATTTTCATATACAAACTCATTCACTTTGGCATAATTTAATGCTTGGGCACCGAACAAAAGACTGGTCTTTATATTTTCAATGGTTAAACGAGCATCATCTGTTCTGTACTCTGCATAATACCCTGCACCATTCAAAATCTTTTTAGGCAATAAAGGTTCTAATTTCAAGGCTTCCTTTTTCTCCAGCATCTTTCGTTTATCATCACCCGTAACCTGAGCTAGAATATCATACACCTTAAGACCAATAGATGTTAACCACTTACCATAAGATCCATTTTCTATTAATGGCAATAACATCTTTTCAGGTAAAACCAAGTGTGGCGCCAATTTATGTACAATAGCACGTTCTGAGCCTACTTCTTTCACCAACCAAAAATCGAACTGCTTTAAATATCGCAATCCGCCATGTATGAGTTTCGTTGATTTACTACTGGTTCCAGAAGCAAAATCTCCTTTTTCTAACACCGCTACTTTTAAGCCACGCGATGCAGCATCTAATGCAATACCGCCACCGGTAATCCCCCCTCCTATAACCACCAAATCAAAATCCTCAGATGCTAAATTATCTATTGTTTTTTGACGTTCTAAATTGGTAAATTTTATATTCTTCATCAGTAGATGTCTATTTTATTTGAAACGATTATTTAGGTCGCAATTAGACCAAAACCTAACATTTATAAGCAAAGATAGAACTAGTGTTATGCTATTCTATGCTCTATAAAATTAATAAATTGTAAAATTGATATTTATGCTACTCTTCTTCTTCCCAACCTTTTGATCGTTCTACAGCCTTTTGCCATTTTTTGTACAAACGTTTTCTTTTCACTCGATCAAAAGTTGGCTTAAAGATTTGATTCATCGGTCGGCTTTGATCAATGTCTGATTGTTCCCAAAAACCAACTTGAATTCCTGCAAGAAATGCTGCGCCCATTGCTGTTGATTCAATAATTTCTGGTCGGTGAACTTCAGAATCTAAAATATCTGCCTGAAACTGCATTAAATGATTGTTTGCACATGCACCGCCATCTACTCTTAAATTCTTAAGCTGAATACCAGAATCATCTTCCATTGCCTTTAAAATATCTTTGGTTTGATATGCCAACGCCTCTAGAGTTGCCTTTGCCAAATGTGCTTTACCTGTATCTCTTGTTAAACCAAAAACGGCTCCTCTGGCATACATATCCCAATACGGTGCTCCAAGACCCGCGAAAGCTGGCACCACATATACTGGATTTTCCCCTTCAATAGAATTTGCTAATTCTTCAGTTTCCTTGGCATCTTTAATAAGTTCTAGACCATCTCGTAACCACTGTATGGCAGCTCCTGCAATGAAAATACTTCCTTCCAAGGCATAATTGACCTTACCGTCTAAACCATAGGCTATTGTTGTTAAAAGTCCGTTTTTAGAAAACTGAGGTTTTTCACCGGTATTCATCAACATAAAACAGCCGGTACCGTACGTATTCTTTGCGGAACCTTTCTTAAAACAAGCCTGACCAAACAAAGCTGCTTGTTGGTCACCCGCAATACCAGCAATAGGTATTTTAACACCATCCAACTCATAATCTCCAAAATCTGCAGAAGATGGTTTTACGTCTGGCAACATTGTTTTAGGTATGCCTAGCGCTTTTAACAGTTTATCGTCCCATTTCAGATTAACAATATCATAAACCATGGTACGTGATGCATTGGTATAATCGGTTACGTGATTGTGGTCTTTTGTCATATTCCAGACCAACCAAGTATCTATAGTACCCATAAGTAAATCTCCTGCCTTGACTTTCTCTTTTGCGCCATCAACATTATCTAATATCCATTTTACCTTGGTTCCTGAAAAATAGGAATCAATAACCAACCCCGTAGTTTTCTTTACGTGCTCCGTAAGTCCTATTTTCTTCAGATGCTCACAGATATCTGCCGTACGCTTGTCTTGCCAAACAATGGCATTATATACAGGTTCTCCCGTATTTTTATCCCAAACTACCGTTGTTTCCCTTTGATTAGTGATCCCTATACCAACTATCTCGTTTGGTTTTACGTTCTCTTTTTCTAGAAGCTCTTTTAAAACAGCCATCTGAGAGGACAGTATTTCTTTTGGGTCATGTTCTACCCAGCCAGATTTTGGAAAAATTTGTTTGAATTCTTTTTGGACCATTCCTTTAATGGTACCGTCATGGTCTACCAACAAAGCCCTAGAGCTTGTAGTTCCCTGATCTAATGATACTATAAATTGCCTTGACATGTGCTTTAAGTTATTTTCCTAAATATAGCGGAATTAAAGCTGATTGCAAAGACCGGAAGACTTAATGGTTTTTATTAAAACTATATTCTCGTTCTACTAAACAAACGCGAACAGTGTATGAATTATACCAATCTGCTATCCCTTTTTGTTGTGCCAATAAATGATCGGTCTGTTGTTTCCAATCATGAATTGCATCTAAGCTCTCCCAATAACTTACGGTAATTCCAATTTCTTCCCTGGCACTTTCTATACCAATAAAACCAGGTTGCTTTTTGGCCAATTGCTCCATAAAATGGGCCATTTTGCCATATCCATTATCACCTGTTGTTCTAGTAGATATAAAAATAACAGCGTAATAGGGTTTCTTCATGGTTTATTGTATAAAGTCTTTTTCTATGAAATATGTAACAATCGCTTCTTTCATCAGTACAGATTGCTCCCCTGCCTTTAAAGAGGGTAATTCTTCAACTACATTATAATGAGGCCAGCCATCTTCATCAAAAAAACTGAATTCATAGAACCCGTATGGCTCCAAAAGACGACAAATAGCTATATGCATTAAATCTAACTTATCGTCTTTTTTATATTTTCTATGGTATTGTCCTAATTCTTGAACGCCCACCAAATAAATAATTGCATCTAGCTCTAAAGGATCTCCGTCAGAAAACTTTGTCGAAAGCTTTTCTACCAATAAATCCCATCGTTCTTTTAATTGTATATCCCTAGCCATATAATTTACTTCAACTGTAGTATGATACAGACCTTGCAAAGGTACAAATCAAAGTTCTATATTTGTTAAAACACTTTACGAATGGGACTTTTAGATATTTTACTTGGATTACCTTTAATATGGGGTCTATGGAAGGGATATAAAAACGGACTTTTCATGGAAATTGCTTCTATTGTTGCACTTGTTGCAGGTATTTTTGGAGCGATTCACTTTTCATATATCACGGGAGAATATTTATCTGAGCATTTACATTGGGATGAACGCAACATGAGTATCATTGCCTTCATAATTACACTGGTGCTTATCATCATCATTGTCAATTTGGCCGGAAAGCTTTTAACAAAAGTTGCCAACTTTGCTATGTTGGGTACTTTAAACAAAATTGCCGGTGGTATTTTCGGTGCTTTAAAAGTTGCTATATTATTGGGTGCTGCTTTTATATTCTTTGACCGCATAGACAACACCTTCAATTTAATTACGGAAGAGACTAAAGAGAAATCTATTCTGTATCAACCTATTAAAGATATTGGAGCCTTAATTTTTGACACTGTACTGGTGGGTGAAGCTCCTTCAAAAAATGTATCAGACGAACCGATAATCATCTAAACCCTATTGCCCGCTAATCTTACTTTTTGCACACTTTATCGAATAAGCATTTTACTTGACACCCTGCGTTTAATTTTTCTATAATATTACTCCATCGATAACCCAAATCGAATACGAGAGCTTAGAACACTCTTAACTTTTTACCTACTTCGCTACGCCGAGAGGCTATTTAATTAAAAGACACTTATATGAAAATGAGATTGCTTTACGCGGTCCCTGTCTTTTTATTGCTTTTTCTTGGTTCTTGTACAAGCGAATCTCTTGATGAAGCGCCCGTACTTGAAGCTGAAAACGTTTTAACTATAGAGCAGGACCTACTGGACATTGTTAATGAGCACAGATTAAGTTTAAACACCAATGCGTTAGCTTTTAGTGATGTAGCCTATAAATATGCCAATCTTCATACAGATTACATGATTTCTAAAGGGAGTATTAGCCATGATAACTTTAGCTCAAGAGCATCTAACATTGATTCTGAAATAAGTGTTGAAATGGTTGCCGAGAATGTAGCCAAAGATTACCAAACTGCCTTAGAGGCTTTTGAAGGATGGTACATTAGTAGCAGCCATAAAAAAACTATGGAGGGCGATTTTACCCACACCGGTATTAGTGTTAAGAAAGATGACTTTGGCAATTATTATTTTACCCAACTTTTCTACAAGCAGTAAACCCATATAACTTCTCTACCTATTTAAAGGCTCTACTATAGTTAAATAGCTGAGAGGTTTAATTGTAGATGAAGGCAATAAATTACATGAAATGCACTTTTCTACGGTGTAATTTTAAATACAATTTAGCGAGAGACCTGAATATCACCATTATGGGTAGCTTAACGAATTTTTAAGACCCTGTGTAGATGATTTAATACTAGCGCTAATCAACAAGACTATTTTTGGCACTCACTAAAAAATAGTTTCCCTACATGAAATCCACCTTCATCTATTCAGTTCTAATTTTAGCCCTTTTATCATCTTGTTCAAAAAACCAAAACTTTACAGATTACGAAGAAAATTCTGAATATACACTAACAAAATATACATTAGCCTCTTCTAAAAATCACAATACCATTGAAGCTGAACTTTTTGAACTAATAAATAATTACAGAACTGATTTAGGATTGAACAAGTTGGTATTTGAAAATGCTACCTATTACTATGCTAGCCTTCATACCAATTATATGATTTCTAAAAAAAGTACAAGCCACGATAATTTTAGTAAACGCGCAGAATATATTTCTGAACGATTAGACGCCGATTTTGTGTCTGAAAATGTTGCTCGTAACTATGAAACCATTGAAGATGCTTTTGCTGCATGGTTAAAAAACCCCGGACACAAAAAAAATATTGAAGGCGAATACAATTACTCAGCTATCAGTATTGTTCAAAGTAGTAATGGAGATTATTATTTCACTCAAATATTTGTAAGGTAATTAAAACGTTTATCTATACTTTATAAAAGCCTTTGCAACCCAAAGGCTTTTTTTATGCTTACCTTTTAGGTGAAAAAAAAGCGTTTCTTTAACTTTCACTTAAATTCACAGAAATGAGTATACAAGCACCATTTAACCTTAATAAATGGATTGAAGAAAACAGAGCTTCATTAAAACCCCCTGTTGGGAACAAAAATTTATACAAAGATGCCGGCGATTACATAGTCATGATCGTTGCCGGACCAAATGCGAGAAAAGATTATCATTATAACGAAACGGAAGAGCTGTTCTATCAACTTGAAGGGAACATAGAAGTGCATATTCAAGAAAACGGTAAAAAACGCACTATGCAATTAGGACCTGGAGATATGTATTTGCACCCAGCTAAAGTGCCACATTCCCCAGTTCGTAGAGAAGGATCTATAGGTCTGGTCATAGAGCGCAAACGTGATCATATGAACGTGGACGACGGACTATTATGGTTTTGTGATAATTGTAACCACAAATTATATGAAGCCTATTTTACCCTTCATGACATTGAAAAAGATTTCTTATCTCACTTCAAATATTTTTACAGCTCAAAAGAATTAAGAACTTGTGATAACTGTGGTACGGTTATGCCAGTAGACGAACGTTTTATATCTAAAGAAGAATGATACTAATAGCAAAAATAATTACCGCTCTTGTAGCCCTGATCCATATTTATATTCTTTGGTTTGAAATGTTTGCATGGACAACAACAGGTAGAAAGGTTTTTCAGAATTTTCCAAAAGACTTATTTGAACCTACCAAATCAATGGCAGCAAACCAAGGGCTTTATAATGGTTTTTTAGCTGCTGGGTTGATCTGGTCTTTTTTCATAACAGATATACAATGGTCTGCAAATGTTGCCCTCTTCTTTTTAGCTTGCGTTGCTATTGCTGGGGCTTATGGCGCACTAACCGTGAGCAAAAAGATATTCATAGTACAAAGTATACCTGCATCAATAGGAATCATTTTGTGGTCAATTATTAAATTCTCTTAGCCACAATTTCTTCTACACAAGGATAAAATTCTTTGTATTTTTGTAATATATCTAACATTAATTACGTAAAAAGTTATAAAATGTCAAAAATAGCAGCAGATTTCGGAATACATGATGCCCTAAAAGCATTAGGAATTAAAGATATCAACGAAGGTACTTCAACGGGGTCTAACCAATTTTCATCTGGAGAGGTTATCTCATCATACTCACCTGTAGATGGTTCATTAATTGCAAAGGTCAAAACCACAACAGTAGCTGACTATGAAAAAGTAATGTCTACTGCAACTACAGCTTTTAAAGAATGGAGAACAAAACCTGCACCGCAACGTGGAGAAGTTGTTAGACAGTTTGGCGACAAACTAAGAGAATTAAAAGAACCGCTAGGTAAACTTGTTTCTTACGAAATGGGAAAAAGTTACCAAGAAGGTTTGGGCGAAGTTCAAGAAATGATAGATATCTGTGATTTTGCAGTAGGTCTTTCCCGCCAATTACATGGATTAACAATGCATTCTGAAAGGCCTGGCCATAGAATGTACGAGCAATATCATTCATTAGGTGTTGTAGGTATTATTTCTGCATTTAATTTTCCTGTTGCCGTTTGGGCGTGGAACACAGCTTTAGCCTGGATCTGTGGGGATGTTTGTGTTTGGAAACCATCAGAAAAAACTCCTTTATGTGGCGTAGCTTGCCAAAACATAGCTGCATCGGTAATGAAAGCCAATAATCTACCTGAAGGTATTTCTTGCTTAATTAATGGCGATTATAAGATCGGTGAATTAATGACCCAAGACAAAAGAGTACCGTTAGTATCCGCTACCGGATCAATTAGAATGGGAAAAATAGTTGCACAGGCTGTTGCTGCCAGACTTGGAAAATCTTTGCTTGAACTTGGCGGAAACAATGCAATTATAGTTACACCGGATGCCGACTTAAAAATGACCGTAATAGGTGCTGTATTTGGTGCCGTAGGTACTGCAGGGCAACGTTGTACCTCCACTAGAAGATTGATTATTCATGAATCTATGTATGATAAGGTAAAAGATGCGGTTGTTGCGGCATATCAACAATTAAGAATTGGTAACCCGTTAGATGAAAACAATCATGTGGGTCCATTGATTGATACAGATGCGGTTGCACAATACAACAAGGCTTTAGAAAAAGTAGTAAAAGAAGGTGGCAAATTAATTGTTGAAGGCGGTGTGTTAGAAGGTGAAGGTTACGAAAGTGGCTGTTATGTAAAACCTGCCATTGCAGAAGCTGAAAATGATTTTGAAATTGTACAGCACGAAACTTTTGCACCTGTACTTTACTTATTAAAATATACCGGTGATGTTGAAAATGCAATTGCTATTCAAAATGGCGTAGTACAAGGATTGTCTTCTGCTATAATGACCAATAATCTACGTGAAGCTGAACGTTTTCTTTCTGCTTGGGGAAGTGATTGTGGTATTGCCAATGTAAACATAGGTACTTCTGGTGCTGAAATTGGTGGAGCTTTTGGTGGTGAGAAAGAAACCGGCGGTGGTCGCGAAAGTGGTTCTGATGCATGGAAAGTTTACATGAGAAGACAAACCAACACAATCAACTATACCACTGAACTTCCTTTGGCACAGGGTATAAAATTTGATCTATAATAAACTCAAAATTTTCTTTGCATGTTTATAACAATGCTCTAGGCAGCTTTTGAATTGGATGGTTCACTTGACCAACTACCATGAAGCAACGCTTGTAAGCCCAGAACAATAAACATGCAAAGGAAATTTATAATACCTTTTATTTTTTTCTTCATTTTGCAGTGTAATATCCTCTGTAACAAACTAGTAAAATATTACACTTGGTTCAATAATTTCTGTACAGGTATACCTAATTATTGTATAGTTGGATTCTAGAACACTTCACTTTTAAGCATAAAAAAATCCTGTCGACATATGAAGACAGGATTTTTTAACCAACTAACTCAAACTTGAAATTATACCATCAATGCCCAATCTTTGTGGGGAGATGTATACCGTTTAAATACATACGCAAAAATGCAATTAATAGTTGTCGCTCCATACACTTTTTTTATCATCTAACTCTTAGATTGTATAGTTTGTTTAGTATTTTACATATATGGATTTCACATAATGATTGATTGTAAGGTAATTAGGTGACAATCTTTTAACATTTTTAAGATTTTTTTAATAAATTGTGCGCTAAACACTAAACATTACGTACAATGACAAGAACAATCAAGTATTTATTTTTGATGTTGATTACCATTGTAGTCGGTACTTACTTCTTTATAACCTGTTGCAGCGAGTGTGGTGCGGCGGTTACAAGTACAGAGCCCACTACTGAAAAGGTAATCGTAAAAGAGCCCTCGGCAACATCGTATCCATTCGCAATTGACGGAAACGGATTTGCCTACAATACCAATGACAATTATAATTTTAACATTTCTTCACAAGAGATTTTAATGCCTTTAAGTGCTGAATTGACTAAAGGAGTATCTGGTCTTAAGAGTCACTTAGATGCAAATAGCAATAATGTTATTAACGTAACAGGATACTATACAAGTGAAGAAGAGAACAATACGGCATTTCCTAATTTAGGACTTGCAAGAGCAAATTCCATTAAAAACGATTTGGCTTCTAGAGGTTTCTCTACTGCACAAATTAATACGCAAGGAAAACTCATGGACGAAATGGTGCCAAAAGAAAACACCTATTGGGGTGCTGCTTCATTTGGACTGGTAGAAAAATCTGCCACTGCAGACGATGATCTTAAGGCTTTGTATGAAAAAATAAATGCTGATCCGTTAATTCTATATTTCAACACTGCAGAAGCATCAATTCACTTAGATGCCGCTCAGAGACAAAAGGTTGCCGATATTTCTAGATATTTAGATAAAGTTTCTGATGCTAAGGCAAGCGTTGTTGGTCATACAGATGCAACTGGTCAAGCAAGCACTAATATGAGACTAGGTCAAGATAGAGCAGAATTCGCAAAAAATTACTTAATGCAAAACGGAATAGCTGCAGACAAAATAATTGCTACGTCTAAAGGACAAACGCAACCAATTGCTACTAATGCCACAGAAGAAGGCAGAGT
The DNA here is from genome assembly GCF_029350975.1 of Maribacter zhoushanensis. Taxonomy (GTDB): domain Bacteria; phylum Bacteroidota; class Bacteroidia; order Flavobacteriales; family Flavobacteriaceae; genus Maribacter; species Maribacter zhoushanensis. The sequence goes on along the minus strand of NZ_JARKMR010000003.1, from coordinate 95,300 downwards.
AAAAAATAGACGAACAGTTATTACATTAAAATAAAACATACACTAATCCTATAAATAAGTAAAATCATGAATTTTGAAAATATGAACATTTGGTGCTGGATAATTCCATTATTAGTAGGTCTTATCTGCGGTATTTTAGGTTATCTACTTGGTAGCCGTTCTGCCAAGGTAATTGACAACTCTGCTGAAATCAATAGTCTTACTGCCAGTAATACGAAGCTTAAAGGCGAATTGTCAGATTTAAACAATCTTAAAGCAAGCAACAGTAAATTAAAAGCTGATTTAGAAGCTTGTAACCAAAGAGTAATTGCTGCAAGCAAGGTCGTAACACCTGCCCCTGCTGCGCCAAGTGCCCCAAGCACTAATTTAGGTGCATCTGCAGCCTCTTTTGCTGCCGGTGCCGCTACAAGTAGCGCTCTAGCTTTTGACGGCTCTGCTGCTAAGGCTGCATTTGGAAAAACCATTAAGCAAGACGATTTAAAACTTGTAGAAGGTATTGGTCCAAAAATTGAAGGTATGTTCAAAGACCACGGTATTAAAACCTGGAAAGAACTTTCTGAGGCTAGCTTAGAAGCATGTCAAAAAATATTGGATACTGGTGGAACTAGATACAAGATTCATGATCCTGCATCTTGGCCGCTACAAGCTAAAATGTGTTATGAAGGCAAGTGGGAAGAACTTGTTAAGTGGCAAGACGAGCACAAGCACGGTAAACTATAATCTACCGTTCAAAGCAAAAAAAATCCCGATCATTTCTGATCGGGATTTTTTATTTTATAATGCTCCGTTTGCCTCTACCCACTTAAAGTGATATTGATCTTCCGGAAATTTCATACGCTCTGCAATTCTTTCCAATCTTGCAGGCAACTTAATTAAGTAGTCACGAGCTTTCTCTGCTTCTTCGTTCAAAGAACGAACAGAATCTAACTCCCAATATGCATTTAGCTTACTTAAAATATCAACATAATCTTGTGCAGTATACACACCTAAACGTTGTGCGCAGTTAGAGAAGTTCTCAAAAGCAGAACCTATTGTACCACCAGACTCACGCAAAAAGTGCGCTGGCATTACAATCTTCTTCTTCATCATATCCGCAAAGGCAATCATCATACCAGATGGATCTTCACCTAAAATAGTCTTCACAAATTCTCTATACGCCAAATGGTGTCTCATTTCATCACCGGCAATGATCGTACACATTTTACCCAATAAGGCATTTCCTTTCTTCTTGGCCATCTGCCCAACACGCTTGTGCGAAATATTGGTAGCTAATTCTTGAAATGAGGTATATACAAAGTTTTTATATGGATCACGATCGGTACCAATATCAAAACCATCAGATATTAAATGTTGCGTAGTTATTTCAATTTCCCTCATATTTACCCTTCCAGATAAATAAAGATATTTGTTCAACACATCTCCATGTCTATTTTCTTCTGCCGTCCAAGCACGAACCCATTTTGCCCAACCATTTGTTTTATAGTCACCATGTTGATCAATACCAACAACATCCATTAACCAAGATTCATACGTTGGCAATGCTTCTTCGGTAATGGTATCCGCTACCATTGTAACCCAAAAATCGTAACCCAAGTCTTTAGACTCTTCACGAATATCTTTTACTTCCTGTAAAAATGTATCTTTTTCAGAATCTGGTAAAAAATCTGTTGGTTGCCATATATCCTCTGGTTTTATAAGGAAAGACTCCATAAAACTTTCTACTTTAGGCTCTAAAGCCTGCATCACTTCTAATCTTATATTTTTAGTAGACATAGTTTAGTTTTTTCAATGATTGCCAAAATAACAATCTATTTTTTAGTAAAGTTAACGGTTTTCTTAGTTTCTGCCCGTTTCATCAGGATAAAAGGTATATACTGGATCACTCTGCCAATATTCTTTTGTATCTGCATTAAAGACAGTTAAAGGTCCTTTAAAGGCTGCACCTGTATCAATGTTCCAAACATTTGCCGCATTTTGTGGCGTTGTTTTGCCTATTCTGGTAACAGGAGTATGCCCTATATAGATTTCAGAATAATTCTTTAATCGCTTTGGGTAATGCATATGGTCTTTATCCAAATCTTGGTTTAAAGAAAGTGCAAGTTCCCATAACGTGCGATCCCAATAAAAGGTCTTCTTAAAATATTCATGCTCTATACCTTTTAAATTGGTAAAACCTGCATGTAAAAACAATCTGTTTTCTGGGTCCAAATAATAGTTCTCCAAGCTTTCATAAAACTTAATGTGCCTATCTTTTGTTTCTTGAGAAGCTCTGCCATAAGAATTTGAAGTTGCCTCGCCACCATGCATAAACCATGTTGGGTTATCTGCCTTACCGGTTAACCAATCATAACAAAGTTCATCATGATTACCCCTTAGATATATACAATTGTACTTTTCATTTAATTGTATTAGATAGTCTATAGTTTCAACAGCTTCGCTCCACCCATCAATATAATCTCCTAAAAAGATTATAGTATCATCTTCCGTTATAGCTGCTTTTTCAAGTACTTGCTTTAGAGCTTGTAACCCTGAATGAATATCACCTACAACCAATGTTCTTTTTGTACTCATTTAGCAAAAATCGCAATTATGGTTATCATGGCAAGGATAAAAATCACTAAAAAGAATATTTTCCAAAACGAGTATGGTCTATTTCCGCTCAATACGCCGGACTGCCCATTTATATAAAAATTGAATTCTTTACCATCATATCTATATGAACTTAGATATATGGGTAGTAAAATATGCTTAAATTTCTCGTTTGATAGTTTAATGTCAGCGTTTGCCACCCTTTGGGTGTCACCACCTATATCTCTTTTAATCCAATTATAGGCAATATTCTTCGCCTCTTGAAAAGATTTTTGGTGCCCTTCTTTTAAAGAGACTGTATATTTTTCAGTTACAAAACCAGATAAATATTTAGAGTTAAAAGCTACCAAGTCTTTTAAATTCCAAAAGGCAACTTTAGACGGTATTTCTTTTCGTTTCTTTTTTGATGCATTTATTAAAATATCATCCACAAAACCATCTACTCTGCCAGAGGCATATGTCCATTTGGTTTTTCTAACACGTCTAGTTCTTCTTGCCTTATTACTGTTATAGGTTTGTGTTTCATAGTAATAATCTCCTCGCTGCCCTTGGTATGATGCAAAAAGGTTAGCATCAAAAGTCCAATATGGTACATACAACCCATGCAATCCTTCTGGATCTAGAGCAGCTTTTTTCAATTTATCAGGAGCAAACCAAATTTTATCTACCCAAGCTTTAAATATTGCTTGTGCCTTAGTAGCATCCAACTGAAACGGAACCAGGGCGCCGGGCAATATCCAACCTTCTTTCTCAACATCTTCTCGTATTAAGGGTTCGCTACAATACACACAGTTAAGCGATTTGTAATTTTCCTCTATATGCTGGTTGGCGCCGCAATTTTTACAATGCAATAGCTCTATAGTTTCGGTATAGGCATTTTCACCAACAATTTTTAAATAGTGCTCCAGTTCTAACTCTTCAAAACTAGTTTTAGATGCCTCAATAAACTCCTCATACCCGCAGTACTCACACGTCAATTGATGTGAACCTGGCTTAAACTTTAGCTCAGCACCACAATTGGCACATGCTTTTTTATATTCCGATTGTTGAATATCATCCATAGAAAGTATCCCTTACCTTAAAAAGGTATTGCTTAAGATTATGCTGTTGGTAATGGTGGTGGCGTATTACCTCCCAAGAAAGATTTTAATTCCTCTATCTCTTTTAATGCAGTCCAATTAGGCATACCTTGTTTCCAGATCAACGAATCTCTATTAATGGTTCTACTAGCAAATAATTCTTTTAACTTATCATAAGTAACGGGACCTAATTGTTGACCGTTTACTGCATAGAAATAAGTTATTTGTGCAGGTATTGGCGGTGGCGCCTGTGTTTGCTGTGCTGCCTGACCACCTAAGGGCTGTGCCGAAGGTTGCCCCATTAAGCCCCCCATTTGTTGTGCCAATACAAAACCCATACCCATGCCCATACCGGCACCGGCTGTTCCTCCTTCATTTTTTGCCGCCAACTCCATTGCCTTAGCTGCCTTGAATTGAGCTAACTTGCCCATATCCAACTTATCTAATCGGCTGTATTCAAATATTTCCTTTTTAAGCTCTTCTGGCATTGAAACATTTTCAATGTAGAATTTCTCTAGCTCTATACCTATCCTATTAAATTCTGGCTGCATTACTACCTGGCAAGTCTCAGACAGTTCACTTGTATTAGCGGCATACAACTCAATAGGTAAATTAGCCTCGCCCACCGTATCTGTAAAACGGGTTACAATTAAGCTTTTTAAATGCTCATTAACCTCGTAGCTTGTGAAATTACCATCTGTACCCACAACATCTACAACAAACTTACCTGGATCATTAACTCTAAAACTATATGTACCAAAAGCACGAATTTCTACCAAACCAAATCTGTCATCACTTAATATGAACGGATTTTTAGTACCCCATTTTTCATCTGTAAACAAGCGTGTGTTCACAAAATATACCTCAGCTTTAAACGGACTATCAAATCCATATTTCCAACCTTTCAGAGTCGTTAAAATAGGTAGGTTCTGAGTATTTAAAGTATATGTGCCCGGTTTAAAAACATCTGCCAATTGACCCTCGTTAATAAAAACTGCGGTCTGCCCTTCTCTTACTATTAACTGGGCATTGTTCTTAATTTCATTTTGGTAACGTTCAAAACGATATACTATAGTATCGTCAGTATTATCTAACCATTCAATAATATCAATAAACTCGTGGCTTAACTTTTTCTTAATCTCATCAAATATGCTCATGGTCAGTATATGTTTTAAAATGTGTAATTCAAGATATGCAATTCAGTAATAGACCCAAAATACCAAGGGTATTAAATCATAAAAATAATATGCGAACCTTCATAATTTAATATTTCCTTAAGATTATTTAGGAAGTAGGTGTATTTTCTAATTAACTTAGACTTCCTAATTTTCTTTTTAGATCTATGAAAAAGGTATTCTGTATTGGAGAGTTGCTAATTGATTTTGTTGCTGAAAATCAAGGTAAAGATTTATCGAAAGCAAAAGAATTTTCTAAAAAAGCAGGTGGTGCACCAGCCAATGTGGCCTGCGCAATTAGTAAGTTAGGTGGTGACAGCCTTTTCGTTGGTGCCGTGGGCGATGACCCCTTTGGCACTTTTTTGCTTCGCATTCTTGAAAATGAAAAAGTTGATATTTCTTTTGCCCAAAAATGCGATACGTTTACAACCTTAGCTTTTGTTTCTATTGATGAAGATGGTGAACGAGACTTTGTTTTTAGCCGTGGGGCGGATAAAGAACTTACCTATGACTCATCGCTAAAATCTAATTTTAAAAATAACATTATTCACTTTGGCGCAGCCACTGCTCTTTTAGGTGGCGCTCTTGAAGAGACCTACAATAGATATTTATTTGACGGATTGACCAAAAATGCGTTCATCAGTTTTGACCCTAATTACAGAGTAGATCTTTGGAAAAACAAAGAGGATGTTTTTATACGTAAATGCCATGCTTTTATTGAGAAATCTCATTTATGCAAATTTAGCCTAGAGGAAGCACAACTACTTTCAGGTAAAGACAAGCTTGAAGATGCTTGCCAGTTCTTTCATGAAATGGGAACCCAAGTAATCGTTGTTACACTGGGAAGCGAAGGAACTTTACTTAGTACAAAAGATTTCTACAAAACTATACCAAGCATAAAAGTTACACCAAAAGATACTACCGGTGCAGGTGATGCATTTATTGGTTGTCTTTTACAGCAACTTGCAGAACACTCTAAAATAGATGATGTTTTGGTAAACGAATACCTTCTTTCTAACATGGTATCTAGAGCAAACAAAGCTGGTGCCATTACAACAGAGAATTTTGGGGCAATACAATCGTTACCTACATTACAACAACTAGACTCTTAATATGAACCAGGCTGAGTTACACCGATTATTGGCCTTAAAAAGTCAAAACAAAAAAGGTGGAATACCGTTAACCGCGTTATATGAGCAAAGATTGGCTACCAATCTTTCACTTATTAAAACACAGTTTTTTTCATTATACACAGAGAAAGAGCATAAAGCATTTTTCTATACTCTTTTAGATAAATTAGAATCGCTTTTTAAGGACCGACCTACCGAATTACAAAAACAAGATATTGCACGGTTAAATTCTGGAAACTGGTATCAAAGCGAACAAATGACCGGTATGCAGTTGTATGTTGATCGGTTTAATAAAGACATAAACGGACTCAAAGAAAAAATACCATATTTTGAAGATTTAGGTGTTAATTTCCTCCATTTAATGCCCATAACCACAAGACCTACGGGTGAAAACGATGGTGGTTACGCAGTAAACAGCTATCATGAAATTGACCCTAAATACGGCACAAAAAAAGACTTTTTAGCTTTCAGTAAAAAAGCTCGTGAGAACAATATGTTCTTAATGCTTGATTTTGTTGTTAACCATACGTCTGATGAGTTTATATGGGCAAAAAAAGCTAAGGAAGGTAGCCAGCACCATCAAAATTACTATTACACTTATTCTGACCGTCATATACCTGACGAGTTTGAAAAAACACTTCCTGAAATATTTCCACAATCTGCTCCGGGCAATTTCACCTATAACGCAGAAATGGAAAAATGGGTCATGACCTGTTTTAATACCTATCAATGGGATTTAAATTATAGAAACCCTGAAGTGTTTATAGAAATGCTTGGTAATTTAATGTCCCTCGCAAATTTAGGCGTAGACGTTATCCGTTTTGATGCTCTTGCTTTTTTATGGAAAAAACTAGGTACATCTTCACAAAACCTACCCGAGGCGCATACGCTCATCTCACTTTTTAGAATGTGCCTGCAAGTAATTGCACCAGGTGTAATTCTTTTGGCAGAAGCCATTGTAGCCCCCAGAAATATCATAAAATACTTTGGTGAAGACACTACAGAAGGTAACGAATGTGAAGTAGCTTACAACGCTTCGTTAATGGCTTTATTATGGAATTCTATTGCTACTAAAAAAGCATCTTTACTAGTAAAAAGTGTAACTGAAATTCCCGCAAAACCTAATGACGCCACTTGGATCAATTACATTCGTTGCCATGATGATATAGGTCTTGGTTATGAAGATGACTTCGTACGCGCTACGGGTTATGACCCTAGTGCCCACAAACAATTTATTTTAAACTATTACTGCGGAAAATTAGAATGGTCTCCCGCCAAAGGGTTAATTTTTATGTATAATCCTAAGAACGGAGATGGTAGAATTACAGGTAGTGCCGCCTCTTTACTTGGGCTAGAAACCGCTTTAGAACAAAACAACAAGAGTAGTATTGACTATGCTATCACCAAAATCTTGATGATGCACGGTATCATTTTAACCTACGGAGGTATACCAATGATATATGCCGGAGATGAAATTGCTACCTTAAACGACTATTCTTACGAAGAAAACGAAGATCATGTAAATGACAATCGTTGGGTAAATAGACCCATGCAGAATTGGAGTGTTGTCTCTACATTAAAAAAAGAAAAGGACAGCCCGTCAGCTATTATATTTAACGGATTAAAGCATATGATTTGCCTTCGAAAAGAGCAAAGCGTATTTGCCGATACGAACAATCTTAAAATTCATAGTTGCCCCAACGAGCATGTATTTGTCTATCAAAGAACACATGAAAATGAAAGTATTTGGGTGTTGTCTAATTTTAATGAAGTTACAGAAACTTTAAATATAAGTTGGCTGCTTTCTATTGGTGTTCATGCGGGTAAAAACTCTATTGATTTGCTTACAGGAAAATCATTTGAACTTATTCATAACGAGCTGCCTTTAAAACCCTTTGAACAAATTTGGATCAAGAATATTTAACCTTCCTAAGTACACGGAGGGCTTCTTTAAGTGAAGCATTTACCCTTGGATATTTTGGCTTTAAGACTTGCCTTGCATTTTCCATTAGTTCTTTTGCCTCTTCAAAACCGTTAAGAAAACATATCAAATAAGAATCTGCCAAATATTTTAATTGCTTCACTTCGGGTATCGTCAATTCAGTATTCTGCTTAGCCTTTGCCACCAAAGCATTATTGCTCTTGTAAATTCTTTCTAGCTCTTCATGATCATGTATTGGCGGCTCAAAAAGTAAATCGCTCGTAATTTGATACGTGCCATTTTCACTGAATTTAATAACCACCTTTTCTAACGGATAATATTTCTGCTTGGCAGCCAGACCAAGCTGCACATATTCAATTGTGGTGAATGAATCATTGTCATAGGTAATAGTTACCTCATCTAAATTAGAGTAGAATAATTTTACTTGCTCATTGATCAATTCAATATCTACCCTATAAAAATAAGTTTCTCCATTGACCACTTTTTTATTACCGGCCCAACAAACTACAAACTGCTCCTTGAACACTTTATAATCGCTCTCTAAATCTTTATGCCTGTGATTTATAAAATCGATGACACCGTCTAAAGTCAGCTCAATATTATTTTTGGCATGTTGCTCAATGGTAGCAACAGCTTCTGAATTGCTATCTTTCAATTCAATTTCAAAGACCTTTGGCAAACTAATACTACCTTCTCTAAAAAATACAGAACCACCATAGTACTTCCATATATTTTTTCTCAATGAACATATTTTTCCAATAGATTTTATAGTCACTAAACCTACTACTTTACCTTCTGGTAAATGCGGAAATGGAATATTTTCGTAAGAAATTAATGGCGGATTATCTAAATAAGCGTTCACTAGATTTTGAATTTTACTATCATCAAAAAAATCTACGCCTACTATTTTATTATCCTCATCTTCAACACCAATTACTATGAACGAATTATTTGCCGGATTGCTATTTGCCAACGCACAAACGTGCTTTAAAAACTTACCCTTACCTTCTTTCTCCCCTATTGAAATAAAACGCTTTTTATCATAAAAACTATTTTCGTCATTGTGTGCGAGCAAGTTTTTTACCAATAGGCGTTTATTAATCATAGGTTATAATTTTGGCTTTTGGCTTTTGGCTTTTGGCTTTTGGCTTTTGGCTTTTGGCTTTTGGCTTTTGGCTTTTGGCTTTTGGCTTTAAAGATTTTATTCTAAAATCTTTTCATAGCATTAATTTTTATCTACAATGGTTGAAGACGCTTGTGCTGTTGGCATTACCACCAAATCTGCAATATTCACATGATAAGGTCTCGTTACAACAAAGTGAATGATATCTGCAATATCCTCTGGTTTTAAGGGCTGAAATCCCTTGTACACCTTATCTGCCCTATCTTCATCTCCTTTAAAACGAACATTGCTGAACTCTGTCTCCACCAATCCGGGGTTTACTGCGCCAACACGAACCCCCGTACCATTAAAATCAATGCGCATTCCTTGATTTATGGCATCTACTGCATGTTTACTGGCACAATACACATTTCCTTTCGGGTAGACTTCTTTACCTGCCGTAGAACCAATGTTGATGATATGACCAGACTTACGCGCTATCATTTGCGGAATAACTGCCTTTGAAACATACAACAAGCCTTTTACATTGATATCTAACATAGCATCCCAATCATCTATGCTTCCTTCTTGAATGGTATCCATTCCATGAGCATTACCAGCATTGTTTATCAGAATATCTATTTCTGCAAATTCTTTTGGTAACGAATCAACCGCTTCTCTGACAGAATCCTTATTTCTAATATCAAAATTCAAGGTATGCACTTGTACTTCTTTGCCCAGTTCTTCTTTAAGGTCATCTAATCGATCTTGGCGTCTACCGCACAATACCAAATCTATACCGTTTTGGGCAAAAAGAATAGCTGTTGATTTTCCTATTCCGCTAGTAGCTCCTGTAATAAACGCTGTTTTTGTCATTTTCAATTTTAATTATGCAACTTCATGGCCTTCATTGGCTTCTAGCAAGATAAACCAATCTTGTATATCCATATCAATTGAAACAGCATCCATTGCCATTTTCAATCGTTTTGGTGTTGCCGTACCTACCACTGGGTGAATTTTAGATGGATGTTTTAAAATCCAAGCCAGCAAAAGTTGATCTTCTGTGGCATTATATTTTTTAGTGAAATCTGCCAATACCTTTTTAATCCGTGTATTTGCCTGAGAGTCTTCTCTGAAATAACTGCCAAGCGGACTCCAGCTCATGGCTAGTCTGTCATAAGTAATGCAATCGTCCAAAGTACCATTGTTCATTACCCCATTAGCAGACAATGAAAGTTCTACTTGATTTGCTTCTACGGGTATTTCCTTTTCTATAAGTTGAATTTGAGACGGTGAGAAATTTGACACTCCAAATTGCCTGATTTTCCCATCATTCTTTAACTTATCTATAGCTTCAGCAACCTCTGATGGGTTCATTAAAGGACTAGGCCTGTGCAACAAAAGCATATCTAAGTAATCTGTCTGTAGCATTTTCAAGGATCGCTCTACAGATGATATTATATAGTCTTTGCTATAATCATAATGCTTCACCCTATTTGATCGTTCCTTTACATGGAACTGAATTCCACATTTACTGATTAATTGAATATTCTCCCTTTTTATTGTACTTTCCTTGAACGCCTTTCCAAAATCTTCTTCAGTGGTATAATCACCATAAATATCTGCATGATCAAAAGTCGTAATATTATTATCTATGCAATGATTCATAAGCGATATCATATCTTTGGTAGCATGTTGTTTGCCCCATTTACCCCAGGTCATAGTACCTGCAATTATTCTAGAATATTTCAATGTATTATTATTTGAATAATGAAATTAAAAAGAAATCCCTTAAAACCTTCATAAAAATAAGGGGTTTTCCAATTTTTTAACCTATCATTAACAGCGACTGAATGAATAAATTTTCAATTTGCGTAACTGTTAAAATTAGAAGCCTTAACAATCAATAATATATAGTTTTAAATGGAAGAAAATACTTCAATTGACATTAGTGCTGTTAATGAGAAAATAGCAAAAGAAAGCGCTTTTATCGATTTACTGATGCTTGAAATGAATAAAGTAATCGTTGGCCAAAAATATATGGTAGAACGATTATTAATCGGACTTTTAGGACAAGGCCATATATTGCTGGAAGGTGTACCTGGTTTGGCAAAAACCTTGGCAATAAACACCCTTTCTAAGGCTGTAAAAGGTAGCTTCAGCAGAATTCAGTTTACGCCAGATTTACTTCCGGCAGATGTTGTAGGTACTTTGATATACAACATGAAACTGAATGATTTCTCCATTAAAAAAGGTCCAATCTTCGCCAACTTTGTTCTTGCAGATGAGATCAACCGTGCACCTGCCAAAGTACAATCTGCACTTTTAGAGGCCATGCAAGAAAAGCAAGTAACCATTGGCGACGAAACTTTTATTCTTGATAAGCCTTTCTTGGTAATGGCAACCCAAAACCCGGTTGAGCAAGAAGGAACGTACCCGTTACCTGAAGCACAGGTGGATCGTTTTATGTTGAAGACCGTTATAGATTATCCAAAAATTAACGAAGAGCAGTTGATCATGCGCCAAAATTTAAAAGGCAGCTATGAAACTGTAAATGCCGTAGTATCCATAGAACAAATACTTAGCGCACAAAAAGCAGTTCGTGAAGTTTATATGGACGAAAAAATTGAAAAATATATTCTTGACCTTGTATTCGCTACAAGATATCCAGAGAAATATAACTTAGAAAGCTTAAAACCTTTGATCAGTTTTGGGGCGTCTCCTAGAGGTAGTATCAACTTAGGTACCGCTGCAAAATGTTATGCTTTTATAAAGAGAAGAGGCTACGTGGTTCCAGAAGATGTACGTGCCGTTGTACTTGATGTTTTAAGACACAGAATAGGTATTACCTATGAAGCAGAAGCTGAGAATATTACTTCTGTTGATATCATCAACAAAATTGTAAACGAGATAGAAGTACCTTAATCCAGTTACAGTATTCTGCAATCAAATTTATTGAATGCCGAATATCATATTACTGCTAACGGAGACTGTAAACTGTTTACTAAAGAATGGATACTAAAGAGCTACTCAAAAAAGTACGGAAAATTGAAATAAAGACAAGACGTCTTTCTGACCATATATTTGGTGGGGAATACCACTCTACCTTTAAGGGTCGTGGTATGACTTTTAGTGAAGTACGACAGTATCAATTTGGTGATGATGTAAGAAATATAGATTGGAACGTTACCGCCCGTTATAACGAACCTTATATAAAGGTTTTTGAGGAAGAGCGAGAATTGACCATGATGCTTATGGTAGATATTAGTGGATCTGAGTTATTTGGTACTACTAATCAATTTAAAAATGAAATCATTACCGAAATATCGGCAACTTTAGCTTTTAGCGCACTTCAAAACAATGATAAAGTAGGTGTTATTCTCTTCTCTGACCAAATAGAACTTTTTATTCCGCCTAAAAAAGGAAAGACACATGTTCTGCGTATCATTAGAGAATTATTAGAATTTAAACCAAAAAGCAACAAGACAGATATTGCCCAAGCCATGAAATTCTTGAGTAGTGTCATGAAGAAGAAAGCTATTGTTTTTGTTCTATCTGATTTTATAGACGACGGATACGAAAAAACACTAAAAATTACTGGTAGCAAACATGATTTAACCGGAATTCGTGTGTATGACGAACGTGAAGAATCTATACCAAATTTAGGCATGGTACAAGTTGAGGATGCTGAAACCGGAAAATTACAATTGGTAAATACCAAGTCTAAAAAAGTACGTAACGCTTATGCAGAATTTCATAGAAACCGTGTTACTTACTTTAAAGAATCTTTCACAAAATCTGGATGCGGAGTTTTAGATTGTAGGGTAGATGAAAGCTATGTAAAAAAATTATTGGGCTATTTTAAAAGAAGAGGTTGATACGAATGATTATTACTAATAAAACAATTGAAAAATGTGCTTCGTGGTGTAAACGAATTTCACCTCTATTCGTATTTCTGCTGTTCATCTTTGAACTTTCTGCCCAAGAACGTCCAAAAATTACTACTGAAGTAGATACTACCTTCATTAAAATTGGCGAGCAAGTACAATGGAAGATTACAGTGGATATCGATTCTACAGATTTTGTCATTTTTCCTGAAGGGCAAACGTTTTCTCCCCTTGAAACCGTAGAGGCTTTTGCAACTGATACCACTAGAAAAAAAGATAGACTAACACTTCAAAAAATATACGCCCTAACCCAGTTCGATTCTGGAGCATATAAATTACCTGCACAAAGAATTGATATTAACGGGGTTGGTTTTATGACAGATTCTTCAATGATCAATGTAGCTACTGTGCCTGTAGATACCTTGAATCAGAAAATGTATGACATCAAACCACTTATAAATGTAGAAAAGAGCAACTATGCTTTTTGGAAGTACTTACTTATAGGTCTGTTGGTATTATTAATTTTTGGCGGACTCCTTTACTGGTTTGTATTCCGTAAAAAGCCACTAACCGAAGAAGAAAAGGTGGCACTTTTACCACCTTATGACAGAGCTTTATTAGAATTAAAACGATTAGAAAATTCTAGATATTTAATACAAGACGAATACAAAGAGTATTATTCTGAACTGACTACCATTGTGCGTTCTTACCTAGAAGAAGATGCTAATGTAACCGCTTTGGAAAGTACCACAGGTCAATTGATCGAAAAATTAGAGTTACTGAAAGATGCCGGTGAACTAAATTTAGATAACGACACTATAAAACAATTTCAACAAATATTACAGACAGCAGATTTAGTGAAATTCGCTAAAAACAAACCTTCTACATCTGTTGCCGAACATGACAGAAAGTTGGTTGAGCAGATTGTTGAAAAAACGCATGAAGCGCTACCAGAACCAACTGAAGAAGAGTTACTAGAGCAAGCAGAATATCAAGAAGAACTTGAACGCAGGGCGAAAAAGAAAAAAATTAAAATAGGCATTATATCTACCGTTGCCCTACTACTAATAGGCATTACCATTGCAGGAGTAAAATTCGGATTCGGTTATTTAAAAGATACTGTTTTAGGCCACCCTACCAAAGAACTTTTAGAAGGAGAATGGGTACGTAGTAGCTATGGCTTTCCACCAATACAATTAGAGTCTCCACAAGTTCTGGTAAGACAGGAAATAAAACTACCTGCTGAAGCCAAAGCTGCCATAGAAGATATACAGGCTTTTGAATACAGAAGTCCTATTGGTTTGTTTAATATGGGTACCACAAGTATTACTTTGGCACAAAAAGAAGTAGACCCAGAGTTTGACAAGACCATAGAACAGATCTTATCTAATTTTGAGGGTCAGGGTGCAAAGAATATCATCACCAAACAAGAAGAGTTCAGCACCATAAGCGGTGTTAAAGGAGTTAAAGTTTTTGGTAGCGGTAAGTTTCCAATGCCCGGTTCTGAAGAATTAACAGAAGGTGAATATACAGTGCTACTTTTTGGCGGTAAAGGATTTCAACAATATGTAATTCTTACTTGGCTTAAAGATGACACGTACGCACAAGAAATAGTTGACCGAATCTTAGCATCGGTAGAAGTAAAAACAGAAGCATAAATGTTCGAGAATATATCATTTGCAAATCCTGATTTCTTTTGGCTGTTCTTATTACTGCCATTAGCAATTGTGTGGTATATCTTTAAACAAAAAGAGCAAACCGCATCATTACGTATATCAAGTGTTAAAGGGTTTAGCTACAATAGCATTTTACCTAAGTTTAAACCAGCGTTGTTTATATTACGCTTACTGGCATTAGCTGCAATTATTGTAGCTCTGGCAAGACCACAAACAGAGGATATTTCTACGCGCTCTAAAACTACAAAGGGTATAGACATTGTCATGGCAATTGATGTTTCTTCTAGTATGCTGGCAAGAGATTTAAAACCAAACCGACTTTCCGCACTTAAAGATGTGGCGGCAGATTTTATTAAAAATAGACCTAATGATCGTATAGGTATTGTTGCTTATGCAGGCGAAGGTTACACCAAAACGCCTATTACCACAGATAAAGCCATTGTCCTCAATGCACTTTCAGAAATTTCATACGGACAATTAGATGACGGTACCGCCATTGGTATGGGGCTAGCAACTTCTGTCAATCGTTTAAAAGACAGTAAGGCAAAAAGTAAAATCATCATCTTATTGACCGATGGGGTAAATAATTCTGGTTTTATTGAACCGCAAACAGCATCTGACCTGGCACTAGAATTCGGTATTAAGACGTACACTATTGGTCTTGGTACAAATGGCAACGCACTTTCACCTGTTTCATATAATCCCGATGGTTCTTTTAGATTTGGAATGAGACAAGTAGAAATAGACGAAGATTTACTTAAAGATATAGCCAATACTACAGGCGGTAGATATTTTAGAGCTACGGATAACGAGTCTCTAGAAGAAATTTATGATGAAATTAATAAACTAGAAAAAACCGAGGTAGAAGAATTTAAATACTACCGCTACGAAGAAAAATTTAGAATGTGGATATTACTAGCAGGAGGATTGCTTTTGTTAGAATGGATTTTAAGAAACACGCTTTTTAGAAGCTTTGTATAATATGATACAGTACGACGAAAAAATATATTTTTACTTACTCTTTATCATCCCAGTGATAATAGTGCTGTTCCTCTTGTTATTGGTATGGAAAAAAAGAACGCAAAAGAAATTTGCAGATTCTGAGCTATTGAAAAGGCTAACCCCTAACCGCTCATATAACAAAGGAGGTTTAAAATTGGTAATTTTCATCCTTGCCTTGGCATTATTGATTATAGGTTTGGTCAATCCAAAAATTGGAACAAAACTAGAAACCGTAAAGAGAGAAGGTGTAGATATTGTATTTGCGGTAGATGTTAGTAAAAGTATGCTAGCTGAAGATATTGCGCCCAATAGAATAGAGAAAGCTAAAAGATTGGTTTCTGAAATCATAAATCAATTGGCGAGTGACCGAATTGGAATTATTGCCTACGCTGGTCAAGCATATCCACAATTACCCATAACAACAGACTATGGCGCAGCAAAAATGTTCTTGCAAGGCATGAATACAGATATGCTTACGTCTCAAGGCACCGCAATTGACCAGGCTATTGAATTGGCCACAACATATTATGACGATGTAGAACAGACTAACCGTGTACTGTTTATAATCTCTGATGGTGAAGACCATTCTGAGGGGTCTACATTAGATGCCGTAGAAGATGCTGTTGATGAAGGTATTATCATCTACACTATAGGCGTAGGTAAAGAAAAAGGTGCACCAATACCAATTAAGAGAAACGGCATTTTAGAAAGTCTAAAAAAAGATAGCCAAGGTGAAACGGTAATCACAAAATTGAATGAAAGTGTTTTAGCGGATATTGCAAGTGAAGGTAATGGTGAATATATAGACGGTTCTAACACAGATGCCGCTGTAGAGTATATAAAAGAAGAATTGTTAAAAATGGACAAGAAGGAATTTGAAGCCAAACAATTCGCTGAATATAAAAATCAGTTTCAATGGTTTATTGGCGGGGCATTGTTGCTTCTCTTTTTAGATATTTTTATCTTGGACCGCAAGACAAGCTGGTTAAAGAAACTCAATTTGTTCAATGAGAAAAGAAATGAATAGAATAAGCACAGTAGTAGTATTGTTTTTTGTTTGCTTGTCATCTTTTGCTCAAGAAGTTGATGAGAAAGAAAAAGAGAAGGCCTTAAGGTCTTCTACGAACTATACCTGGGATGCCAACAAAGCATTATCAGAAGATGATTTCATTACGGCTGAGGTAGATTATAGAAAAGCAATTTCTAAAAGTCCTGATAATAGCGCAGCCCCTTATAATTTAGGGAACGCCTATTACGAAAATGAAACCTATAATGAAGCTTTTGGTAGGTTTAAAGAGGCTGGTGAAGCTTCTACTTCTAAAGCGGATAAACATAAAGCTTACCATAATATGGGTAATGTGTTTATGAAGCGTAAAGACTATGCCAAGGCGGTTGAGGCATATAAAGAAGCCTTACGTAACGATCCAACCGACGAAGAAACACGTTACAATTTAGCTTTGGCCAAAGAGCTCTTGAAAAAAGATCAAGACGAGAACAAGCAGGACCAAGACGACAAGGACAAGGATAAAGACGATAAGGACGAGAACAAAGACCAAGATCAAAAGGACGAAGGGGACAACGAAGATAAAAAAGATCAGGGCGAAGACGGTGACAAGGGCGACGAAGGCGATAAAGATGAAGAGAAAAAAGATGATGGCAAAGATGGTGAAGGGGACAATGAATCTGATCAAAAGAAAAAACCTGAACAAGGAGAAGGTAATAATGAGCAGAATCAACAACAACCTAAACCTAATCAACTCTCTAAGCAGCAGGTTGAGAATTTATTGAGAGCCATGCAAAATGCAGAAAAAAAGGTTCAAGATAAAATTGATGCCAAAAAAGTTAAAGGTGCTAAAATTAAAACCGAAAAAGATTGGTAGACTTTAAATCCATAACAAAACTTGGGTTAGTATTAACCGTTTTTCTATCATCTATTTTGATGATGGGTCAAAATAACAGCGGAGTCACTTTTGAAATGAAACTAAGTAAACCAAAGCTTGGTCTAAACGAAAGATTACGCGTTGATTTTACCATGAACCGAGATGGCGATAATTTTAGTCCGCCAGATTTTGCAGGTTTTAAAGTTATTATGGGACCTTCTCAATCTATAAGCTCTTCATGGATCAATGGCGTAAGAAGTTATTCTAAATCATATTCATATACACTGGCACCAACCGCTAAAGGTAAATTCTCTATAAAACAGGCTTCTATTGTAATTGATGGTGAAACCTATAAATCTTTAGCACAAGATGTTGTAGTTACTGCAGCCGTGGACAAGCCTAGTGATCAAATGACCGCAGATGATGTAGCCGATGAAAATTTACATTTGGTTGCCGAGGTTTCAAAAACGAATCCGTATTTGAACGAAGCTATAACCGTCATCTATAAGTTATATGTTAGTCCAAATATTAGCGTATCTAACTATCAACCTTTAGATAACCCTACTTACAATAATTTTTGGAGCCAAGATATTAAGGTAAACGGACTTAGTGCACAAAATGGCACTTATAAAGGCAAGCCTTACCGCTATGCCATATTAAAACGTGTTGTTCTTTATCCACAAAAATCTGGAAAATTAGACATTGAGCCCCTTTCCCTTGATGTAACTGTAGATGTACCAACTGGTAGACGAGATTTCTTTGGTCAAAAAATGTATGCCCAAACGAACAAAACGGTTTCTGCAGGCAGAAGAACAATCAATGTAAAAGCTTTACCAATTGACAACCAACCTGCAGATTTTAATGGTGCAGTTGGTGATTTTGATTTTTCAGTGACTACAAGTAAAACAAGCTTGAACGCGTCAGAATCTTTACAAGCGACCGTTGAGGTGAGTGGTAAAGGAAATTTAAAATTGTTTAAACTACCGGAACTGGAATTGCCTAGCGCATTAGAAGTTTATGAACCTGAATTTACAGAGGGTGTAAGAACCACTTTAGCGGGTATGCAAGGCAAGGTGAGCAATCAATACACCATAGTACCTTCTTTTAGGGGAAAATATCCTATTTCACCTTTGAGCTTTAGTTATTTTAATCCATCCACCGGAAAATATACCACACTAACATCTGATGAAATCGTAATAAATGTTTTAGAAGGTCCTTTAAGTGCTTCTTCTAACGCCAATACAGCATCAAACAGCAATAAGCAATCTGTAGTAAGCAGCGGCAATGAATTTAATTTCTTAAAGCTAAACCCTAATTTAACGAACAAATCTATTTCTTACTTTTTTGGTTCCACATCATTTTACATGTGGTTATTATGTCCGCTATTATTAATTCCTATAGCTATTATTTTTAGAAAGAAAAGAGATGCTATTGCCGGTGATATTGTCGGTAATAAAATTAGAAAAGCAAATAGACTTGCACGTAAATACTTATCTGCAGCAAGAAAACAACTTGGTAACAAAGAGTCTTTTTATGTTGCACTTGAAAGAGCGCTACATAACTATCTAAAAGCAAAATTGAAGATAGAGACTTCTGAATTTAGTAAAGATAAAATTACAGAGCTGCTTAAGCAAAAGCAAATAGACGACATTACCGTAGATAGTTTTATAGCGCTTCTTAAAAATTGTGAAGCTGCAAGATATAGCCCATTCTCTGACGTGCAAATGCAAGCCGATTATGATAAGGCCAGTGAGGTAATTTCTATAATGGATAAACAATTATAAGTATGTTCAAAAAGTTAGCCACCATAATTAGTCTTTTTACGGTTCTCTTTTGTACCGCTCAGAACACCAAATTGTTTGAGCAGGCTACAGTAGCATACAATGCCGGTGAGTATGACAAGGCTATAATCTATTACCAAGATATACTTGATAACGGTGAACATTCGGCCGCTGTTTATTATAACCTAGGTAATGCATACTACAAACTTAACAACATTGCCGAAAGCATCTACTTTTACGAAAAGGCATTATTGCTTTCTCCTAATGACGAAGAAATAAAGACAAACCTTAGCTATGCTCAGAATATGACCATAGATGCCATAGATATTATGCCAGAAACGGGTTTATCTAAATTCTATAAAGGCATAACAGGTAAACTAACATTTGATCAATGGGCATATGTAGCCATTGGTTTCATGTTCCTATTTGTACTTTTGTATATCCTTTTTTATAATTCAAATTACGCTTCTAGAAAACGTTTTACATTTATTGGTAGTTTACTTGCCCTTTTTCTTTGTATACTATCTGTTTTATTTGCTTTTGTTCAACGTAAAGATTTTGACGAACATCAACCAGCAATAATATTTGCCGAAGAAAGCACTGTTAAATCTGAACCCAATAATAAAAGTGAACAAGTATTTTTGCTTCATGCAGGAACCAAGGTCAATGTTTTAGACCAATTAGATGATTGGAACAAAATAAGATTGACAGATGGTAAAACTGGATGGATTCAAAACAACGAACTTAAACTGTTGAAGGATTTTTAGAAGATTGTTAACAGTTTTTAACTGTTTCCGTGCTATCTTTACGATTGATTTTTAGTATATGACTTTTTTCGCACGCATTACTTTACTACTGTTATGGCTTTTTGCAGTTACTGCACCAAGCATCATAACCTTGTGCGATGTTGAAAACCCAATTGTAATTACCAATTTAAACGAAGAGGAACAAGAATCGGGTAAAAAATCAATTGGCGAAGAAAAATTCGTTAAAGAAAACTCATTAGATTTCTCCATAGTTGCTATTCATGTAAATTCAACAATCAGCAACTTTAATATGAAAGGTTACCAGGACTTATCATTTGATGTATTATCCCCCCCACCAGACCTGGCTATTTAATCATTTTCAGTTTTTATCGATTAACTAATCTGTCCTAAGATAACTTTAGGGCATAATTATATTATTTACATGTTCAAATTTATCAAAAACGATATTCCCGCGAGTATTGTTGTCTTTTTCGTTGCACTACCATTATGTTTAGGTATTGCTTTAGCAAGTGGTGCCCCTTTATTTTCAGGAGTTATTGCCGGTATTATAGGTGGTGTTCTAGTTGGTGGTCTTAGTGGTTCTAAAATAGGTGTTAGTGGTCCTGCTGCAGGTTTAGCTGCAATAGTACTTACCGCAATTGGAACTTTAGGCGGTTATGAAAACTTCTTGGTTGCTGTTGTATTAGGAGGTGCGATCCAAATTGTATTTGGGGTTTTAAAAGCAGGAGTCATTGGCTACTACTTTCCTTCTTCTGTAATTAAAGGAATGCTTACCGGTATTGGTATCATCATCATCTTAAAGCAGATTCCTCACTTTTTTGGTTATGATCCCGATCCGGAAGGAGACTGGGCATTTTTTCAAGTAGACGGGGAAAATACATTCTCAGAAATTTTAAATACCATTAATAACATTAGTCCTGGCGCTACTTTAATCGCTATTATAGGTTTATCTATACTTCTACTTTGGGATAAAGTACTTTCTAAGCAAGGTAAAGTCTTTCAAATAATTCAAGGCCCTTTGGTTGCGGTTGCAGTTGGTATTATATTTTACATACTAACTCAAAATAGCGAAGTATTGGCTATTTCTAAAGAACACTTGGTAAGTGTACCTGTACCAGAAGATGTTTCTTCTTTTATTGGTCAGTTTAGCTTTCCAAATTTTGGCGCAATTACCAATCCGCAAGTTTGGATTACCGCCTTTACAATTGCCCTAGTTGCAAGTTTAGAAACCTTACTTTGTGTTGAGGCAACAGACAAATTGGATCCGCATAAAAATGTAACGCCTACAAACAGAGAACTTCTTGCCCAAGGCGCAGGTAACATTGTTTCTGGTTTAATAGGTGGTCTTCCTATTACCCAAGTAATTGTACGTAGTTCTGCTAACATTCAATCTGGTGGTAGAACAAAATTATCAGCAATGATTCACGGTTTTCTTTTACTGATTTCTGTAATATTGATTCCTACCTTACTGAATATGATTCCTTTATCGGTATTGGCCGCTATTCTATTTATTGTAGGATTTAAGTTAGCAAAACCATCTCTATTCATAAAAATGTATAAACTAGGATGGAAACAATACATACCATTCTTCGTAACCGTTCTAGGTATTGTATTTACAGATTTATTGGTAGGTATTAGTTTAGGTCTTGCTGTAGGTATCGTTGTTATTTTATTAAAAAGCTACCAAAACTCTCACTTTCTTCATATTGAAGATAATAGTGATGGTAAACATAAAATTAAAATGACCTTGGCAGAAGAAGTTACTTTCTTTAACAAAGGTGCTATTTTAAAAGAATTGGACAGTTTACCTGATAACACCTACTTAGAGCTAGATGTATTAAAAACAAGATTTTTAGATTATGATATCATAGAAATTTTGGAAGATTTTAGTCTAAAGGCCAAAGAAAGAAATATTGACATTAAGCTTATTTCTAAGCGAGGCGTGGTGGAAAACCCGCCAAGTTACATTCAGTTCTTTGAGCAGCGACCAAAATCAGATCTAAGCTTAAGCTAAAAATTATAAAAAACTTAATACTGTTCTTACAACATCAGTTAAAAAATATTTTAATAAAAAATAATATGAAAGCACATACTAAAGAAACACAAGCGTCTATGACCCCTAAGAAATCTTTAGATTTTTTGAAGGAAGGGAATCAGAGATTTCAGAGTAACCTAAAAGCAAATAGAAACCTTTTAGAACAAGTAAACGATACTAGTGAAGGTCAATTTCCTTTTGCAACAATATTAAGCTGTATAGATTCTAGAGTTTCAGCTGAATTGGTTTTTGACCAAGGACTAGGAGATATTTTTAGTGTTAGAATTGCTGGTAACTTTGTAAATGAAGATATTTTGGGTAGTATGGAGTTTGGTTGTAAACTTGCCGGCACCAAATTAATAGTAGTTTTAGGCCATACAAGTTGTGGTGCTATTAAAGGTGCTTGTGACCATGCTAGATTGGGTAATTTAACTGCCTTGATCAACAAAATAGAGCCAGCTGTCGATGCAGTAAAAGAACCAGCAGATGAAAGTTTAAGAAATTCTAAAAACTTAGAATTCGTAGATGAGGTTTCTGCTAAAAATGTAGAGATGACCATAGACAACATTAGAACTCAAAGTCCGGTTTTAGCCGAAATGGAAAGTAACGGTGAAGTTATGATCGTAGGTGCCATGTATGATATTACTACAGGTGCAGTCGAATTCTACAACTAGAAGCTAAAAGAAAAATAGTATTCATAAAACCGGTGTCTTTACATCGGTTTTATAATACCCTAGAATCAATCAATTATTCGCAGCCAACGAATATTTTATTTAAAAACGAAATGAGTCGGTCATCAAAAGATGCGATTCTATCTCACTAAAATTGATTAATTTAATTGTATGAAGAATCTATTTTCAAATTTTAAAGGTGATTTATTTGGCGGAATTACCGCAGGTATTGTTGCCCTGCCATTGGCATTAGCTTTTGGCGTTAGCTCAGGTATGGGACCCAGTGCCGGATTATATGGTGCTATTTTCATTAGTTTTTTCGCTGCGCTTTTTGGTGGCACCAACACACAAATTTCAGGTCCTACTGCACCTATGACCGCAGTAAGTATGGTTGTAATAGCCGGTATCGTAGCTGTAAACGATGGTAGCTTAGATAAAGCATTGCCAGCTATTCTTGTGGTTTTCCTATTGGCAGGTCTTATACAAATAGGCTTAGGTCTTTTAGGCATAGGTAAATACATAAGATACATTCCATACCCCGTAGTTTCTGGCTTTATGACTGCAATTGGAGTCATCATATTAGTGACACAAATTTTACCTGCCATTGGCTATTACCCAAAAGAAGATGCCGAGTTTGTAAATAACTACAAGCCCATGGCAGAACAGATAATTTTAGAAAACTATTTAAAAGAGGAAGCTGGCGAAGGTATATTGGTTCTTAATGATTTCAAGGAAACAATTATCAGAGCTGAAGAAATAACCGAAGCAGATAAACTAAAGGAGGCGCAAACATTGGCAAACTCTGAAGCATCTGGCGTAATTGGTGCTATCAAGGTTTTACCAAGAGCACTTAATAACATTAATTGGCTAGAACTTATTCTTGCGCTTTCTACCATCGTAATTATTTATGGCTTCAAAAGAATTACCACGGCAATACCAAGTGCATTGGTTGCCCTTATTGTAGTTTCTGGTGTGGCTTACAGTTTTGGGTTGAATTATAGACCTATTGAAGAAATACCTAGTGATTTTCCGATGCCAAATCTGGGCATCTTTACAGCGTTTGATTTAAACTCCGTAACTCCGTACATTTTTACCGCACTCACTTTAGCATTACTTGGCGCTATAGATTCTTTACTTACTTCTGTTGTTGCAGATAATATGACCAAAACCAAGCATAAGCCCAACAAGGAACTGGTAGGTCAAGGTATAGGTAACAGTATTGCTGCAATATTTGGTGGTATACCAGGTGCAGGCGCTACTATACGTACGGTCGTAAATATTAATGCTGGTGGTAAAACCAAATTATCCGGTATGGTTGCCGGTATTCTTTTGCTTATTGTTCTTTTAGCCCTTGGACCTATTGCATCAAAAATTCCTGCTGCAGTTCTAGCGGGTATACTTGTTACCGTTGGTATTGGTGTTATGGATTATAAAGGTCTTAAGGCTATACCAAGTTTACCTAAAGATTTGAGCATTGGTCCTCTAAAATTTAGTTCTGAAGTGATTATAATGATAGTAGTATTAGTGCTTTCTTCTATATGGAATTTAGTCTACGCCGTGGGTGTTGGTCTAGTAATCGCTTCTTTAATGTTCATGAAAAAAATGGGCGATTTAACCGCAGAGCGTTCAAATATAAAATCGTTGGAGAAAGAAGTTAACTGGCCAGATGAAGCCGCTTTTCCATTAAGTCTACAAGAAGAAGTTTTTATAAAACACCTAAAAGGCCCTTTATTCTTTGGATCTACGAGTGAGTTTCAACATCTAGCAGATCAAATACCTAATTCTGCATCTACCGTAATCATAAGAATGGGTAGAATGGAATACATGGATCAATCTGGTTTATATACTTTGGAAGATGTTCTATTTGAACAAAAAAAGTCTGGAATCAACATTCTATTTGTTGATGTACTTAAACAGCCACGCTATATGATGGAACGTGTTGGTGTTATTCCTGATTTAATTCCAGAAGAACATATTTTTAAATCATTTGATGAGTGTTTAACTTGGGTAAAGTCTAATGTAAAAGATAAAATTGCCAATAGCTAATTCATCTTTAGCAACAAAAACATATCATACCTGTTTTAAAAGTTTTAAATTTGCGGCTTTAATCAACATTCATGATTGATAAGATAAAAGAAGAAATTTCTACAGTAGCATCGTTCACAGCTGACAACTTGGAAGCCGTTGAAACGTTTCGTATAAAGTATTTAGGAAAAAAAGGTATTCTTAACGACTTCTTTGCGGAGTTTAAAAATGTACCTAATGACCAGAAAAAAGAGTTTGGTCAAACTATTAACGAACTTAAAAATGCTGCTACAGTAAAAGTAGAATCTTTAAAACAGGCTTTAGAAAGCAACCAAACCGATGAACAGGTATATGGAGATTTAACCAGACCTGGCAACCCTATTGAGTTAGGTTCTCGTCATCCTATTTCTATAGTTAAGAATAAAATAATTGACATTTTCTCAAGAATTGGTTTCAACGTTTCTGAAGGTCCTGAGATTGAAGATGACTGGCACAATTTTACAGCATTGAACTTACCAGAGTATCATCCTGCAAGAGATATGCAAGATACTTTCTTTGTACAAACAGATCCAGATATCCTTTTACGTACGCATACCTCATCTGTACAAGTACGTTATATGGAAAACCACGAACCTCCTATTCGTACAATATCTCCTGGTAAAGTATATAGAAACGAAGCAATTTCGGCAAGATCGCACTGCTTCTTTCACCAAGTAGAAGGTTTATATATTGATAAAGATGTTTCTTTTGCAGATTTAAAACAAACACTTCAATACTTTACCGCAGAGCTTTTTGGAAAGTCTAAAATTAGATTAAGACCTTCTTACTTTCCGTTCACAGAGCCTAGTGCAGAAGTTGATGTTTACTGGGGACTTGAAACAGAAACTGACTACAAAATTACTAAAGGCACTGGTTGGTTAGAGATCGGTGGTTGTGGCATGGTAGACCCAAATGTACTTACAAATTGTGGTCTTGATCCTGAAATATATTCTGGCTTTGCTTTTGGTGTAGGTATTGACCGTATTGCAATGCTATTACATCAAATAACCGATATTCGTTTATTAAGCGAAAATGATCTACGCTTTTTGGAGCAATTTAAAAGTGCCCTTTAAAATCACTTTGTGAAAAAAGATATTGAAATACCTGTTGTTAAAGACGTTTACGTTGCCATTATTCGCGAATGGAACGAAGAATTCTTGGACAAGGATTGGAATGCTTATGTTATAAATGATAAGGATACCGCTATTGAAATGACCATGGTTGTTTCTAAAGGTTATGACGGTAATCGCAAAACATCTATCATGAGACATAATTTGGGTATTGTTGAACCAAAATCTTCTAAAAAAATTGAAGTGGTCCAAGAAGATGTTTTAACATTGAACAATGAGTTTTTCGTCACCTTCTTTGCAAATGGTACACTACACGACAAACGCTTTGTATTTGAAAAAAATACAGTGACCGAATCAAACCTAAGGGTTATTCCTTTAATTGAGAAAGAAGGTATTTACGCGAAATAAGCTGTTTTTTCAGGTTTTATCCAAGCTATTCTACTTTCTTTAGTCACAATTGGTTTTAAATGTATTTACATTTTAGCAAAATACATATCGTCAATAATTATTTTTATAGAACTAATTTTCAAATAGTTACATTGTATTTTTGTTTCAGTAACAAATCATTAACACGTTTTAACAAAATTTAAGTTCTTTTGGTTTGTTTATAACCGAACTAACTATACCTTTGTAGCTTCAAATTTCGAACTATGGAAAAAGAAGAACGTAAACAAAGGTTAATAGAAGAACTAGGTGTTCATTTTGAAGCTGAATATAATTTACCTCCTTTGGCTGCTAGAATATTTGGAAATCTTGTGGTTACCGAAGAAATCGGATTAACATTCGATGATTGTCAAAATAAAAGAGGAGCCAGTAAAAGCTCAATCTCTACATCTCTGAATTTATTATTGCAATTAGGTATGATAACCTACTTTACAAAATCTGGTGATAGAAGAAGATATTTTAAAATTTCGGACAAGAGTACATTCTTCATCAGAAAATTAGAACAAGCACTGAAGAAAGCAGCTAACGAATCTAAGATGATACAAAAAGTTGCAGCATACGATAAAGAATATAACAGTGAAAAATACGCATCTAACAAAGCTAAAATTGAAGCATATATGCATTGTTTAGACCAAAATGAAAGTACATATAAAGAAACTATAGAGGCTTTAAAAAAATTAATTTAAAAAAATTTGATAATTAGGTTCGTTTTTTACCGAACCTTCTGAATTAACAAAACCTTAACAGGAAAATAACGACTATTTAAAACAAGTAAACATCCATCTAAAATGAAAAAGTTATCAATTATAGGAATATTAAGTGCAACTCTTATTTTGAGTTCCTGCTTTGGAACATCAGAAAAACCTGCACAAGGGGCAACTGCACCTCCACCTCCAAGTCTAGAGGTTTCCACTCTTAAACCTGAAACGGTTACTATTTTTAATGAATTCTCTACAACCCTAGAAGGAAAACAAAATGTTGAAATATGGCCCAAAGTTTCTGGTTTTGTACAAGAGGTTTACGTAGAAGAAGGTCAAAAAATTAAAAAAGGGCAATTGCTATTTAAATTAGAAACTCAAACTTTAAATCAAGATGCCAATGCTGCTAAGGCTTCGGTCAATGTAGCAAAAGTAGAAGTAAATAAACTTAAGCCATTGGTTGAAAAAGGAATTATTAGTGAGGTTCAATTAGAAACTGCAAAAGCACAACTAGCTCAAGCAGAAGCTAATTACCATAGTGTAACATCTAATATTGGTTATTCTCGTATTACCAGTCCGGTTGATGGTTACATTGGCGAAATACCCTTTAAAGTAGGTGCTTTGGTTAGCTCTAGTATGGTAAAGCCTTTAACTACAGTTTCAGATATTAGTGAGGTACGTGCTTATTTTTCCTTAAACGAAAAGGAACTTTTAAAATTGAAGGAGTCAATGCCTAAAAATGACAATAATTTAATGGACCTAAAAAATGCACCTGAGGTAACATTAATTATGATCAATGGTGAAGAGTATGCTCAACCTGGTAAAATTGCCATGATCAATACTATTATAAACAGTACTACAGGCAGCGTAACCGCTAGGGCAGATTTTGAGAATAAAAACAACCTATTAAGTAGTGGTAGTACAGGTAAAATTAAATTACCTACAGTTTACGAAAATGCATTTGAAATTCCCCAAACTGCTACTATAGATTTACAAGGTAAAAAACTCGTATACGTAGTAAAAGATGATAATACGGTAACTACTATGCCATTGAATATTATTGCAAATACACAAAAAGGATTTCTTGTACAAAAAGGATTAGAACCGGGTACAAATATTGTAACCGAAGGTGTATCTAAATTAAAAGACGGAATGACTATTAGCCCAGTCAAAAAGTAATCCGCAATTTATTATAACATATAAATAAAGAACAATGTTTCAAAGATTTATAGATCGTCCTGTACTGTCTACAGTGATATCGATCATTATAGTCATACTCGGTATTTTAGGTCTAACGGCCTTACCTATTGAAGAATATCCTGAAATTGCTCCACCTACGGTACAGGTAACAAGTACTTATACTGGTGCCAATGCAGAAACTGTACTGAACAGTGTTGTTATTCCTTTAGAGGAGCAAATTAATGGTGTTGAAGACATGCTATATATGACCTCAACGGCAAGTAATGATGGTGCATCTACCATTAACGTATTTTTTAAATTGGGTACCGACCCAGATATTGCAGCGGTAAACGTACAGAATAGAGTTGCTAGAGCAAATAGTGTATTACCACAAACGGTGATACAGACCGGTGTAATTACACAAAAATCGCAAACAAGTGCTTTGCTATTCTTTTCATTATTTTCTGATAATGATGAGTACGATGCAACATTTGTAGAAAACTACGCAAGAATTAATATAGTACCAAAACTACAACGTATTGAAGGTGTAGGTAATGTAACTGTTTTTGGCTCCAAAGATTATTCAATGCGTATCTGGTTAAATCCAGAAAAAATGGCTGCATACAAGCTTATGCCATCTGACATACAAGCCGCATTAAATGAACAAAATCTTGAAGCTGCGACCGGTAAAATTGGTGAAAATGCAGACGGGGTTTATGAATATGTATTAAAGTACAAAGGCCGTCTTTCTGAAACAGAGGAATATGAGGATATAATAATTAGAGCTCAAGAAAATGGGCAGTTTCTACGTCTAAAAGATGTTGCAGAAGTTGAATTGGGTGCTTTTAATTATGGTACCAAGAATGAGGGTATGGGCAAGCCCGGTACCGCAGTTGGTATTTTCCAAACTTCTGGCTCAAATGCAAATGCTATTATAGATGAGATTCAAACTATTCTTGATGAAAGCAAAGCAGATTTCCCAAAGGGTATAGATTACGTTATACCTTATAACACAAAAGATTTTTTAAGTGCTTCTATTGAGCACGTTATACAAACATTAATAGAAGCCTTCTTATTGGTTTTCTTAGTGGTATTTATCTTCTTACAGGATTTTAGATCAACATTAATTCCTGCTATTGCCGTTCCAGTGGCAATTGTTGGTACATTCTTTTTCCTGTCTTTATTTGGCTACTCCATCAACATGTTGACTTTGTTCGCAATGATTCTCGCCATTGGTATTGTCGTAGATGATGCCATTGTGGTAGTTGAGGCGGTGCATGCTAAAATGGAAGAGGGTGCAACCAATGCAAAAAAAGCTACCAAATCTGCAATGTCAGAAATATCAGGTGCTATTATTTCTATAACCTTGGTTATGTCCGCGGTATTTATTCCGGTGTCTTTTATTAGTGGCTCGTCTGGTGTTTTCTACCAACAATTTGGTATAACATTGGCAATTGCAATTTTAATTTCAGCGGTAAATGCTTTAACCTTAAGTCCGGCTTTAGCTGCACTATTACTGAAGCCGCATGATACATCCGAAGGAAAGAAAAAAGGTGTTATTAAACGTTTCTTTTCCGCTTTCAACACTGGTTTTGATGCCGTAACGGACAAATACGTTGGTTCGGTAAAATTCATTGCCAAAAGAAAATGGGTAACATGGATTTCACTTGCTGTTTTTGGTGTGATAGCTTTTATGTTATTTCAATCTACACCTACCGGTTTTATTCCTAATGAAGATAAAGCTATCGTATTTGCAGATGTTACAATGCCTCCTGGCACAACTCTAGAACAGACCCAAAAGACAGTGAAAAAATTAGATTCTATTTATCAATCTATGGATATAATTGAAGCTAGAATGAATATTACCGGTTTCAGTATTTTAAATAGTGTTAATGGTGGTTCTTACGGTTTCTCTGTTCTTCGTCTTAAAGATTGGAGCGAAAGAAAAGGAGAAGGTGAGTCTGTACAAGAAGTGGTTGGTAGTTTATTTGCAAAAACAGCGGGACTTAAAGATGCCAAAATATTCTTCTTTACTCCGCCAAGTGTTAGAGGTTTTGGTAACTCTACCGGTTTTGAAATGAACTTGCAGAGCAAAGATGCAGATGATTGGCAAACAGTAAACAAAGTAACCAATGAATTCTTAGCTGCTATAAATGCTAGACCAGAAGTACAGTATGCTATAACCAATTTCAATGCCAACTTCCCTCAATATGAACTAGAAGTAGACACCGAAAAAACTAAAATGGCAGGTTTGGCCGTAACCGATATTTTTAGTGCAATGCAAGGATATTATGGTGGTCTATATACTACAGATTTTAATAAATTCGGTAAGCAATATCGAGTTATGATTCAGGCAAAACCCGAAGATAGGGCAGATGAAAATTCATTGAATCATATTTTTGTAACCAATGCCAATGGTGAATCTGTAGCGGTATCTCAATTTGTATCATTGAATAAAATATACGGTCCTGAGGTGGTTAGTAGATTTAACTTGTTAAACTCTGTGAAAGTTAATGGTGCTATGAACCCTGGGTATTCTACTGGTGATGCCATTAAGGCAATTGAAGAGGTAGCCGCAGAGGTACTACCTAACAATTACACTTATGAATACTCTGGTTTGACAAAAGAGGAAAATAGTGCTGGCAGCCAAACCATAATCATTTTTATATTGAGTTTGGTATTTGTGTACTTCTTGTTAAGTGCCCAATATGAATCATATATTTTACCATTATCAATTTTACTTTCATTACCGGTAGGTATTGCAGGTGCTATTGGTTTTGTAAGCTTAGCAGGTCTTGAAAATAATATCTATTTCCAAATTGCATTGATCATGCTTATTGGTCTATTGTCTAAAAATGCCATTCTTATCGTAGAGTTTGCCTTGCAACGTAGAAAGCATGGTATGTCTATTATAGACTCTGCAATAGATGGTGCTAAGGCGAGACTTAGACCTATATTAATGACATCGTTCGCTTTCATTCTTGGTTTAATGCCACTGGCATTATCAACTGGTATTGGTGCGGTAGGTAACCGATCTATTGGTATGAGTGCTGTTGGGGGTATGTTGATAGGTACCATATTTGGTGTATTTGTTATACCTGCACTATATGTTATTTTCCAAACCATTCAAGAGCGCATTACAGGTGCTCCACAAGAAGTTATTGAAGAATAAAAGAACTATAGAAATCATGAATAAATTAATATTTAACAAACTTATACTGGTAGCGATACTGCCGCTATTCTTGCAATCTTGTTTTACTGCAAAGACATATGAACGCCCCAGTATTGAAACAGAAAATCTGTATAGAACGGATAACCTGCCTAAAGACAGTATTTCTTTTGCATCGGTTTCATATACAGAACTATTTACAGATGCTTATTTAAAAACGTACATTGAAAAAGGATTGCAAAACAATCTAGATATAAGAATTGCATTGCAGAACATTGCTGCCGCAGAAGCTTATGTAAAACAAGGTAAGGCAGGTTATCTGCCAACCTTGAACGGTGCGGCAAGCGCTACTAGAACTGCCAGAACTAGTGAGAACGGTCAATTTGGTAGTTTTTTTACACAGCCCTTCAATCAATTTGAAATGTCTGGTACGGTATCATGGGAAGCCGATATATGGGGTAAAATCAGAAGCTCTAAACGTGCCAGTGATGCCAGTTACTTGCAAACTGTAGCTGCCCACAGAGCGGTAAAAACCAGTTTGGTGGCACAAATTGCTACCACATACTATCAATTATTGGCTTTAGACAAACAGATTGCCGTAACCGAAGAAACTATTGAAACACGTTCAAAGAGTTTAGAGACTATTAAGGCCTTAAAAGAAGCGGGACAAGAAAATCAAGTTGGTGTAGATCAAACTGCAGCACAATTGTATAGTGCTCAAAATCAATTGTTAGATCTAAAAAATGCTCAGTATCAAGTAGAAAACACCTTAAGTATTTTGTTGAGTGAAGAACCACAAGATTATGCTCGCGGTAGTTTAGATGAGCAAAACTTATCTCCTGAAATGCAACTTGGCGTGCCTGCTTTGTTATTACGTAACAGACCTGATATTATGCAGGCAGAATATAGTCTAATAAATAGTTTTGAGCTCACAAATGTAGCTAGAAGTAACTTTTATCCTTCAATAACTTTTTCTGCTCAAGGTGGATTACAGAGTTTAGAATTTGATAATTGGATAGATTCTAGTTCCATTTTTGCAAATCTTGTAGGCGGTCTTACACAACCCATATTTAACGGTAGAAAGATTAGAACTGCTTACGAAGTTGCCCAAGCGCAGCAAGAACAATCTGTATTAAGTTTCAAAAAAGCTCTATTGACTGCTGGTAAAGAAGTTTCAGAAGCATTATACGATTATAATATTTCTGTTGAAAAAGAAGCTTTCATCTCTAAGCAAGTATCGGCATTGAAAAGAGCCGAAAGTAATTCTGAAGAATTACTGAATAGTGGGTATTTAACCTATTTGGACTTATTAACTGCTAGAGAAAATTCATTGAACGCAGAATTGAATTTAGTGGACAACAAATTTTCTCAACTTTCTGCAACGGTAGAGTTATATAGATCTCTTGGTGGTGGTTGGCAATAACCATTGCTCAACCTATATATAATTAAAACTCCGAAATTTTGTTTATCACCTAATTTCGGAGTTTTCTATTTAAGATTGTTACCACGCACAAAACGCATTTTTGCTTAATTGCGAGTTATAGTATTTTACCTCGCCAGTAACTTCAACACCCAACCAGTTGGGCTTTTCAAATTCTTCGTGTTCGTTTTTCAATTCTACTTCAGCTATGGTCAACCCGGTATTATCGCCAAAAAATTCATCTACCTCAAAAACATGATTACCAATAACAATTTCGTACCTGTATTTATCCAGTATTCCCTTTTCGCATAACTTTAAAAGACTTTCTGCCTCCATAACAGAAATTTCCTTTTCCCATTCAAACCTAGAAGTACCCGACGCGTTAGATTTTCCTTTTACCGTAATAAATCCTGTATCGCCCTTTATTCTTACTCTTACCGTTCTACTAGGGTCCGTATTTAAAAAACCTTGAACAATTCGCGTCTTAGACCTTGCCTCAGATTTGTAATCATTGGATTTTACTAAAAACTTACGCTCTATTTCTATCATATGAATGGTTAAAACTACTATCCATAAACTAAGATAAGTCTTAAATTTGCTTATGCCCAATGAAATGCCTCTTCGAAAAATTATTCATGTTGACATGGATGCTTTTTATGCATCTGTAGAAGAATTGGATAACCCAGATTTAAAGGGTAAACCTTTGGCTGTGGGCGGTAGTGAAAAAAGAGGTGTAGTTTCCGCCGCTAACTATGAAGCCCGTAAGTTTGGTGTACGTAGTGCCATGAGCGGATTTCAAGCAAAAAAGAATTGCCCGCACTTAACCTTTGTAAAACCTCGTTTTGAACGGTACAAAGAAATTTCAAAACAAATACGATCTATTTTCTTTGAATATACAGATTTAGTAGAACCGCTATCTCTAGATGAAGCTTACTTAGACGTTACCATTAACAAAAAAGGAAACCCATCTGCCACCATGCTCGCCACTGAAATTAGACAGCGTATTCTAGAGAAAACAGGCTTAAATGCATCCGCAGGTATTTCTATCAATAAATTCATTGCCAAAGTCGCCAGTGATATCAATAAACCCAATGGACAAAAAACAGTAAATCCAGAAGAGGTAATCCCTTTTTTAGAAGAATTAGATATACGTAAGTTTTACGGTGTGGGTAAAGTCACTGCTGAAAAAATGTATAAGCTGGGTATTTTTACAGGGATTGACTTAAAAAACAAATCAATAGAATTTCTTGCAGAAAATTTTGGCAAAAGCGGACCTTACTATTATCACGTAGTTCGTGGTATTCACAATAGCGAAGTAAAACCACACCGCATACCTAAATCTGTTGGTGCAGAGCGTACCTTCAATGAAAACCTAAGCAGCGAAGTTTTTATGCTTGAACGACTGGAACATATAGCCCAAGAACTAGAAAGGAGATTGACAAAATCTAAGGTAGCAGGCAAAACTATTACGCTCAAAATAAAATACAGCGATTTTACCTTGAACACAAGGAGTAAAACAATGCCCTATTTTATTGCTGACAAAGACCTTATTCTAGAAACTGCAAAAGACCTTTTGTATCAAGAAGAGTTACAAAATTCGGTTAGACTTCTAGGAATATCTTTATCTAACTTAAATACAGAAGATAAGAAAACTAAAAAAGTTGATGATAAATCAATTTTAGTGCAATTAAAATTCGATTTCTAAATATTCAACGTTCATTTTCACTATTTAAACTAATAATCTAAAGTGTTAACAAAAATTAACGGCAATAACTTGTACAGCAGAATTAGCTAGAATAGTTTTGTTCACTTAAATGAAAAAAGGTTTTTTAAAATTTCTTCTTTCTATCTGTATATTACTTTCTGGTATATACAGTCCTCTATTTGCTAACAACAACATAGAGGGTACTTCTTTTCATACTATCCAGCAACACACCCATTCATTAGATAACAGTTCAGAATCGGTTGTTATTCATAATGCAACTCTTAAAGGCACTCTCAATAATATAGATAAGGTTCTAGAAATTGAAGCTGTAGGAATTGAGGAAGAAGAAAGCGAACAAACTTTCTTTAAAAAAGATACTGAGCGCCAGCAAGCCTCTATTTCCTTTTACTTATTATCCATATTATTCTTATTCAGTTATTTTACAAATAGCAATTCACTACCCAGGCTATTTAATTTTCTACCCATAGCAAATAGGCGCTTTGTCCTATATCAGGTATTTCGTATTTAAAATTTCTTTTGGTCAAGATAGTATTTTGACCTGACATCACTTTTTAGGCAACAGCCCATTTAGATTCATTAATCTACTAGCCCTAAAATTTGTATGTCCCCGCATTTTTAATTTTCATTTTTCCAATCAATTAAATATACATTTTATGACCAAGAGAATCCTCCTGATCACTAGCGCATGCATCATATTCATTGCGGCAAGCTGTAATTCCAAAAAAGAAAAAAAAGAGGAGCACACCAAGTTCCTTATAACTAGTCCCATTAAAAAAGACACATCAATAACTAAAGATTATGTATGTCAAATAAATTCCTTTAAGCATATTGAGCTAAGAGCCCTAGAGAAAGGCTATTTGAAGGAAATTCACGTAGACGAAGGTCAACTGGTGAAAAAAGGGCAAAAAATGTTCAATATTATGCCTAATATCTATGAAGCGGATTTGCAAAAAGCAAAAGCTGAAGCTAAAGTTGCCGAAATAGAACTACAAAATACTCAGCTTTTAACAGATGGTAATGTTGTTTCTAAAAATGAACTAGCCATGGCAAAAGCTAATTTTGATAAAGCCAATGCAGAAGTTTCATTAGCACAAACACATTTAGGCTTCACGAACATACGCGCTCCTTTTGATGGTATCATGGATCACTTACACGCAAGAGAAGGTAGTCTTTTAGACGAAGGCGAACTATTGACCACATTGTCAGACAACTCTAAAATGTGGGTGTATTTCAATGTTCCAGAAGCTGAATATTTAGACTACATCATAAGCACCGATAAAGATGATAAAAAAGAGGTACAGCTCTTAATGGCGAACAATAAGAAATTCAACCAAAAAGGAATCGTTGAAACCATTGAGGGAGAATTTAATAATGAAACCGGTAACATTGCTTTTAGGGCAACTTTTCCTAATCCTGATCAAATTCTTAGACATGGAGAAACTGGCAGTGTTCTTATGACCATACCATTTAAAGATGCTTTGATCATCCCCCAAAAAGCAACTTTTGAAATATTGAACAAGCGTTACGTGTTTGTTTTAGACCAAGATGATGTTGTGCACCAAACAGAAATTTCAGTTGTTGCAGAACTCCCTCACCTATTTGTTGTCAATAAAGGATTAAACCCAAAAGACAGAATTCTGGTTGATGGAATCCGTATGGTCAAAAACAACGAGAAGATTGAAACTGAATTTGCTGAACCAAACGAGGTGATGTCAAAATTGGCTGTTTACGCCGAGTAATCTAAAAACAAAAAAACATGTTCAGTAAGTTTATAAAAAGACCGGTATTGGCTATTGTCATATCGGTGATAATCGTATTTGTGGGGTTGCTCTCTATAAAGCAATTACCTATTTCACAGTTCCCAGATATTGCGCCAACGACGGTCAATATCTTTATTGCATACCCGGGTTCTAGTGCAGATGTTTTAGTGAAATCTACACTTATACCCTTAGAAACCGCCATAAACGGTGTTCAAGGTATGCGCTACATAGCATCAGATGCTACCAGTGCCGGTGAAGGTACACTCCGTATTATTTTTGAACCCGGCACAGACCCCAATCAAGCAGTTGTCAGGGTCAAAACAAGAGTGGATCAGGTAATGCCATTATTACCAGAATTGGTACAAAGAGAAGGTGTTATCATTACCCCCGTACAGCCAAGTATGTTAATGTACGTAAACCTTTATAGTGACAATAGTGATGACCATGAGCTGTTTCTCTACAACTATGCGTACACTAAAATGATTCCTGAAATTCAGCGAATAGATGGTATTGCAAGTGCTCAAATTTTAGGTAGCCGTAAATATGCCATGCGTGTGTGGTTAAAACCAGACCGTATGCGTGCCTACAATGTATCTGCCGAAGAAATTCTTGAAGCCATGGAAGAGCAGAGTATATTGGCACGCCCTGGTAGAATTGGGCAAAGCTCGGGTAAAACATCACAGTCATTAGAATATGTGCTACTCTACCAAGATAGGTATGATGAACCGCAGCAGTATAAAGACATTATTCTAAAGGCAAACCCTGAAGGAGAAATTTTGACTTTAGGCGATGTTGCCGATGTAGAATTAGGAAGTGAATTTTTCGATATCTATTCTAATCTAGATGGTAAGCCCTCTGCCTCTATTGTTTTGAAACAAACTTTTGGTAGTAATGCCAGTGATGTAATTGCCGAGGTAAAAGATAAACTGGCAGAGCTAAAATCTGAATTACCTAGTGGTATGGATTATAAAATTAGCTATGACGTTTCTAACTTCTTAAACGCATCTATAGAGCAAGTTTTACACACCTTAAGAGATGCATTTATATTAGTTGCAATTGTTGTATTCCTCTTTTTAGGTGATTGGCGTTCTACGCTAATCCCCATTATAGCTGTACCTGTGTCCTTAATTGGTGCATTTTTTATCATGCAACTATTTGGACTATCCATTAACCTAATAACCCTTTTTGCCCTAGTTCTCGCCATTGGTATTGTGGTTGATGATGCCATTGTGGTGGTAGAAGCGGTTCATGCCAAAATGGAAGAAACACACTTGGGTCCGTATGACGCTGTAAAATTAGTAGTCAATGAAATTGGTGGTGCAATTATCGCTATTACCTTGGTGATGGTTTCCGTATTTGTACCGATCGCATTCATGACAGGACCGGTAGGTGTTTTCTACCGACAGTTTTCCATAACCATGGCAGGATCTATTATTCTATCAGCCATTGTTGCATTGACATTGACACCTGTGCTATGTGCCATGATTCTTAAAAACAATCACGGTAAAGAACGTAAAAAATCTCCTATCGATAAATTTATAGATTGGTTCAATAGAGGATTCGAAAAACTTACGGGCAGGTATGTTAAGATTCTAAACAAAATTGTTGCCAGAAGGGTACTTACTTTTGGTATTCTAGCTGCTTTCTGTGTTGGTATATTCTTTACAAATGAAACCTTACCTGCAGGTTTTATACCTAACGAAGATCAAGGTATGATCTATGCCATTATTCAGACGCCGCCTGGTTCAACGCTAGAGCGTACTAACGATGTGGCCAGAAAACTACAAATGATTTGTGAGGAGACCGATGGTGTTGAGTCGGTTTCTTCTTTAGCAGGGTATGAAATTATGACCGAGGGTCGTGGCTCCAATGCCGGTACTGTTCTAATTAACTTAAAACCTTGGGGAGACCGCCATCATTCGGTTCATGAAATCATGGAAGAGCTTGAAGAGGAAACAAAAGACCTTGGTGCCGTGATTGAATATTTTGAACCGCCTGCCGTGCCTGGTTTTGGTTCTTCTGGCGGATTTTCCATGCGTCTTTTAGATAAAACAGATGGAACGGATTATCACGAGTTTGAAAAGATAAACAACGAATTCATGGAAGCTTTATCTAATCGTGATGAGCTTACCGGGTTATTTACTTTCTACTCCGCCAACTATCCGCAGTACGAGTTAAAAATCAATAATAAAATTGCCATGCAAAAAGGGGTTTCCATAGATAAAGCCATGGAAAACCTAAATATATTAATTGGTAGTACTTATGAGCAAGGTTTTATTCGTTTTGGTAGATTTTTTAAAGTATATACCCAAGCAGCTCCAGAATACAGGGCTTTGCCTTCAGATTTAGAAAAGCTATTCGTAAAAAACGAAGAGGGTGAAATGGTGCCATATTCTGCATTTATGTCAATGGAGAAAAAACTAGGTCCTAATGAAATCACAAGATACAACCTTTACAATTCTGCCTCCATTAGAGGACTTCCGGCAGCCGGGTATACTAGTGGTGATGCCATCAACGCTATTAACGAAGTTGCTGAACAAACACTGCCAAGAGGTTTTGATGTGGCTTGGGAAGGGTTATCGTATGACGAGGCGCAAAGAGGAAATGAATCTATTTACATTTTCTTGGTGGTTCTAATTTTCGTGTACTTTGTGCTAGCTGCACAGTATGAGAGTTTTCTACTGCCGTTTGCTATTATTCTATCATTACCTATTGGGGTGCTAGGCTCATTCTTTATGCTGAAGACCATGGGGCTTGCCAATGATGTATATGCACAAATAGGACTTATTATGTTGGTAGGTCTTCTAGGTAAAAATGGCGTGCTTATCGTTGAATTTGCCGTACAAAAACGACGACAAGGCAGCACTATTCTAGAATCTGCCATTGAAGGGGCAAAAGTGCGTTTTAGACCTATTTTAATGACCTCATTTGCATTTATTGCAGGTCTTATACCTTTAGTTATTGCACATGGCGCCGGTGCTATTGCCAATAAAACTATTGGTGGTTCTGCTATGGGCGGCATGCTTATGGGTACCTTGATAGGGGTACTTATTATACCTGGTCTATATTACATATTTGCAAGAATGGCCGATGGTCGTGGACTTATAAAAGGAGAGTCTGACGAGCCTATTTCCGAAGAATTTGTACGTATAAGCGAAGGGGAAAGTAAAACACGACAAAAGCTCCGTGAGATAAAACAAATGATTAAAAAACTAACCAAAAAAGAAGACAATGATTAAAGTTATAAAACCCATGAAGCATGGAAAATTACTTTTCGTGCTTCTAATGCAAATTGGCTTTTTCTATTCTTGCGTACCTACAAGAGAATTAAAAAAAGCAAACAAAAATTTGCCAGATAATTATGCACAGCAACTGGCGGATACTACCAATAGCGCTCAATTGAAATGGAAAGATTTCTTTAAAGATGAACATCTTACCAAGCTAATTGATACCGCCTTGGCAAATAATCAAGAACTACGCATAATGATGCAACAGATAGATGTTGCCCAAAACGAAGTGAAAGCTAGAAAGGGAGAATACCTACCTTTTGTAAATTATGGTGCAGGTGCAGAAATTGAAAAAGTAGGCGAATATACTCGTGATGGTGCGGTAGAGCAAAATCTGGATATTAAAGATGGTGAAGAATTTCCTGAACCTTTAACAGATTACTCAGCCGGACTTTTTGCCACCTGGGAACTTGATGTTTGGAAGAAGCTTCGCAACTCTAAAAAGGCTGCCACACTTGAATATTTATCTACCATTGAAGGTAAAAATTTTATGGTAACAAGATTAATTGCAGAGATAGCCGATTCTTATTATGAATTGATAGCCTTAGACAATCAACTGGGTATTATTGAGCAAAACTTAGAGCTACAGGGCAATGCCCTTAAAATGGTACGATTGCAAAAAGAAGCTGCACGTGCCACAGAGCTAGCCGTAAGAAGGTTTGAAGCAGAGGTATTAAAAAACCAAAGCCACAAATTTGAGGTAAAACAAGAAATTGTTGAAACCGAAAACAAACTCAATTTTTTAATCGGTAGACAGCCACAACATATTGCCCGTAATTCAGACGCATTCATAGATACACAAATGGACACTGTTTATGCTGGTTTACCTTCACAGTTGCTTTTAAATAGACCAGACATTAGACAAGCGGAAT
Organism: Maribacter zhoushanensis; assembly: GCF_029350975.1. Classification (GTDB taxonomy): domain Bacteria; phylum Bacteroidota; class Bacteroidia; order Flavobacteriales; family Flavobacteriaceae; genus Maribacter; species Maribacter zhoushanensis. The sequence continues at coordinate 54,895 of NZ_JARKMR010000003.1, read as the reverse complement.
TTGAGCTGGAAGCTGCCAAGTTGAACATCAAAGTTGCAAGAGCAAATTTTTATCCATCTATAGGGTTAAAAGCTGGTATTGGTCTACAGGCATTTAAAGCAAAATATCTGACAGAAACACCCGAGTCACTTTTATACAGCGCAGTTGGGGATATTGTTGGTCCATTAATCAATAGAAATGCTATTAAAGCAGAATATTACACGGCAAATTCGAAACAAATTCAAGCTGTATATGAATATGAAAAAGCTATTTTGGGCGGATATATAGAAGTGGTAAATCAGCTTTCTAAAATGAAAAACCTTCAACAGAGCTATAATCTGAAAGAAAACCAAGTGAAAGCATTGACAGAATCTATAGACCTATCTACACGGTTATTTCAATCTGCAAGAATTGAATATATAGAAGTATTGCTCACCCAACGCGAAGCTTTGGAATCTAAAATGGAATTGGTAGAAACCAAAAAAGACCAACTTATGGCCCGGGTAAATATTTACCAAGCTTTAGGCGGCGGATGGAATTAAGCTGATTACAAGTAAAAAAACTTCATTTTTTTGACCCTAACAGGTATATATACTGTTAGGGTTTTTTATTGTTTTGATCATTTTTCTGTTAAAAAAAGCATTTTAGTGTTCAACCTTTCCAATTAGTTTTTACAGTATAAGTAACATAGACTTAAACATTTATGCTAATCCCACCTTAAAATTTTAATCATTATGGGTAAATTTTTAGCTTTATCACCAATTGCTATGAAAAAGAAAATTTAATTATCTCTCTAAACTACACATAATGATAGATTTAAAAGATTACGATAATGCCGTAATCAAGTTTAGAAACAGTTTAAACTACAATTTGCTACCTGTACTTTCGTGGGACTTTTATGCTCCTAATTACGAAGTAATAAAACAGACCGAAGAGGATTCTGTTGCACTTTTAAGTTTAGTTTCTGCCAATTCTTGGGATTTTGATACGGATATATTGGATACCAAATTAAAATCTGATAAGAATATTGTGGTAGTAACAGATGCTCAACTAAATATTGTTTTTGCAACCAAAAACATGTGGAATATGAGTCAGTACTATCCTGAAGAAATTATAGGTAAAAATCCTAAGATGTTTCAAGGTGATTTAACTTCCCAATCTACTTTGAAAATAGTTTCCAATGCCGTTAAAGAAAAGAAACCTTTTGAAGTTACAGTAGTCAACTATAGAAAAGATGGATCTACATATAATTGTTGGATTCAAGGACATCCTATATTTGATAAAAAAGGTGAAATGGTCAACTTTATAGCTTTTGAAAAAGAGGTTGCCTAAGATGTAAGTGTTTATAAAAAAAGGGTCGCTAATAGCGACCCTTTTTTTATACTTTGTATTGAAACAGACTAAATATCGCCCGACTCTATTTCACTAACCCTTAAGGTATTTACCATACCTTTATCTTTAATAGGCATTGCAGCAAGACTAATAATCATATCGCCCACTTGCAGATATCCTTTATTGAACGCTATACGGTTTACATCATCAACAGTATCATCTGTAGACACAAATTTATCATAGTAAAAAGCTTTTACACCCCATAATAAATTCAATTGTGTAAGTATTCTTTTGTTTGATGTAAATACAAGAATATGTGCACTTGGTCTCCAAGCAGAAATCTGAAAGGCGGTATACCCACTATTCGTTAAAGTTGAAATTGCTTTCGCCTTAATATCATTTGCCATGGTAGCGGCATGATAGCAAATAGATTTAGTAATAAATCTTTTGGTACGAATATGTGGTGGATCGTGCGGTACATGAATTAAATCTGACCCTTCTACACTCTCCAAAATACTTGACATTTTTTCGATAACCTGAACAGGATAGTTACCAACAGAAGTTTCTCCGGATAACATTACTGCATCTGCACCATCCATTACTGAATTGGCAACATCATTTACCTCAGCTCTGGTTGGCGTAAGGCTAGTAATCATTGTCTCCATCATCTGAGTAGCAATAATTACCGGTATTCTAGCTTTCTTAGCTCTAAGTACCAATTGCTTTTGAATCAACGGAACCTCATGTGCAGGAACTTCTACACCTAAATCTCCACGAGCTACCATTAAACCATCACAATACGCAACAATTTTATCGATATTCTCTACAGCCTCTGGCTTTTCAATTTTAGCAATGATCGGAATTTTATGTTCAGAATGTTTATTGATAATATTCTGAAGATCAATTAAATCTTGACTGAAACGAACAAAAGAAAGTGCGATCCAATCTACCTCTAAAGAAATAGCGAACTCTGCATCTTTGATATCTTTTGGGGTAAGTGCCGGTAAAGAGATATTTGTATTTGGTAGGTTAACACCCTTTTTAGATTTTAACGGTCCACCTTGTATTACTTTAGCCAGAACCTCATCTTCTCCGTTAGTCTTAACAACCTCGAACATTAATTTACCATCATCTAAAAGAATACGCTCCCCAGCTTTTACATCTCTTGGGAATTCTTTGTAGTTCATGTAAACACGTTCCGCAGAACCTTCAAAAGGCTCTCCTGTTACAAATGTTATTTCATCACCTGGGCTAACTACAACGTCACCTGCCATTACGCCTACACGTAACTTTGGTCCTTGTAAATCTGCTAAAATAGATGTGTACGTATCCATTTCATCATTTAACTCACGTATCATGTTTACGCGCTCTTTTACATCATCGTAATCTGCATGAGAAAAGTTAATTCTGAATACATCTACTCCTGCATCAATCATGCTCCTGAGTACCTCTTTCTTGCTAGTTGCAGGACCTAATGTCGCTACAATTTTCGTCTTTTTTACAGTTGGCATATTTAAAAAATTAGATTGTTCTTTGATTTTAGTTTGTCAGTACTTATTTCATATGCTGCCATAACTCTGGGCAACATTAATATGTTTTTTATCAAGGAGTTGATATCAACATCCTTCTCTGTTTCTATTTTCAATAGATAGTCAACATCCTTATACTCAGGTATGAGCCTAGGCATTTTATATGTTGTTTCATCCTTAAATAAATCGTCATGAACTATGAGCTCTTTTTCAGTACTATGATTGGCAATTAACACCCAATACATATCATTATACTCATCTTCCCATTCAAATATGGGAAACGATTTATTCTCATCAAGAATAAAATTTTTTTTTGCTCTTACAAATTTTGCCTTAATAGTTTTATTTAGGCCGTAGGCCAATGCAAAATCTTCTAAGGTAGTGTGTAAAGCTATAAGGCTAAAAGATTCATCATAAAAATCATCATTTATTTTATAAGTCGTAGCCATACTTCAACAAAACGGTAAATATAGAACTTCTAAGCTATAAAGCCTAGTTAGATAAATTGATAAAAACACATTAAAAGTTATTAAAATGTTAGCTTTTTATCATTTTGTTAAATGATTAATTCCCCATTTTATCCTGTAGGGCAAAAAAGGCTCTTTTTGAAGCTCTTTCTTCAGCTTTCTTCTTTGAGGTAGCCCTAGCCTTAGCGACTACATCACCGCCAATTGATAATCTAACGGCAAAATGCTTTAAAGGATCATTGCCCGTATCTTCATAAACATCAAAATCAAAAGATTTCTTTTTCTTCTGACACCATTCAATCACCAAGCTCTTGTAACTTATGACCCTACCTTCTAATTGTTCAATATCAACGTAAGGATCAACTACTCTCTTATAGATAAATTTTTCGCAATATTTATAACCACGATCTAGATAAATTGCGCCGACTAGTGCCTCGAACACATTACCATGTATATTTTGACCAAAGTGTGATTTTGGTATTCTGCTTTCCACAAAATTAATCAAACCTAAATCTTTACCCAACTCGTTTAAATGCTCTCTACTTACAATTTTAGAGCGCATTTTAGTTAGATAACCTTCATCACCTTCTGGCACTTCATTATAAAGGTGCTTGGAAATTATGGTACCCAGCATAGAATCTCCTAAAAATTCTAAGCGCTCATAATTCATAGCATTACCTTCTTCATCCTTTTTATTCATTGACCTATGAAGAAAGGCTTTCTTATAAAAGGATAATGTTTTAGGCTTAAAACCTAAAATTTTGGTTATTCCCAAAAAAAAATCCCCATCCTCTTTTGGATGGGAATTAAATAAGTTTGTGGGAAATGACATAAAACTAATTAATCAATTTTCTTAAAAACCACACATGCATTGTGTCCACCAAAACCGAATGTGTTACTCATGGCAACTTTTACATCTCGTTTTTGAGCTTTGTTCAATGTAAGGTTTAAACTAGGATCTATATTCTCATCTACCGTAGTATGGTTAATGGTTGGTGGTACTACACCATGCTCCATTGCCAATATCGATGCAATTGCTTCGATAGCACCCGCCGCACCTAATAAGTGACCGGTCATAGACTTGGTAGAATTGATATTTATTTTCTTGGCATGTTCACCAAATACCTTGGTAATTGCCTTAAGTTCCGCTACATCTCCTAAAGGTGTTGAAGTACCATGTGTGTTTATGGCATCAACATCTTCAATTGACATACCTGCATCTCTTAAACAGTTTTCCATTACTCTAACTACACCTATACCATCTGGGTGTGGTGCAGTCATATGGTAAGCATCACTTGACATACCGCCACCTGCTACTTCTGCATATATTTTTGCTCCTCTAGCAACAGCGTGCTCATATTCTTCAAGAACCAAAGCTCCTGCTCCTTCCCCTAAAACGAAACCATCTCTGGTTGCATCAAAAGGTCTTGAAGCCGTTTCAGGACTATCATTTCTTGTTGATAATGCATGCATTGCTCCAAAACCACCCATACCTGCAATGGTTACAGCCGCTTCACTACCACCGGTTACAATAACATCACAATGGCCTAAACGTATATAGTTCAAGGCATCTATCATTGCATTGGCCGAAGAGGCACAAGCTGAAACTGTTGTATAGTTAGGACCCATAAAACCATGTTTTATAGATATGTTACCTGGTGCTATATCAGCAATCATCTTTGGTATAAAGAATGGATTGAATCTTGGCGTACCATCACCATTGGCAAAATTCATGACCTCGTTCTGGAAAGTTTCCAATCCTCCGATTCCTGCTCCCCAAATTACACCAACACGAAATTTATCAACTTTTTCTAAATCTAATTTAGAATCAAGAATAGCTTCGTCAGAAGATACAAGTGCATACTGTGCAAATCTATCTAGCTTACGGCCTTCTTTTCTTTCAAAGTGATCTTCGGTCTTGTAATCCTTTAGCTCACATGCGAATTTTACCTTGAATTTTTCTGTATCGTAATAAGTAATTGGTGCTGAGCCACTTTTACCGTTGACCAGTGCATTCCAATACTCCTCAATATTATTACCTATTGGGGTAAGTGCCCCCAAACCTGTAACTACAACTCGCTTTAACTGCATTTAACTTTTATTTGTTTAAATCTAAACCAAGCGTAAATTAAAAAAAATTATCCATGCGGAGCGTTTACCACATGGATAATTTGAATTCTATTTAAGAAAACATGCTTTACTTCGCTTCTTCTATATAGCTGATCGCTTGACCAACAGTTGCGATATTCTCAGCTTGATCGTCCGGAATTTGAATATCAAATTCTTTTTCGAACTCCATTATCAACTCTACTGTGTCTAATGAATCTGCGCCTAAATCGTTAGTAAAGCTAGCCTCGGTTACCACTTCGTTTTCATCAACTCCTAATTTATCAACGATGATAGCTTTAACTCTTGATGCAATGTCTGACATAATAATATTTGTTTTAAAAATTTAAATTGAAGGCAAAAATAAAAAACTTTGGTTTAATTACACTAATTGTCGTTAAAATGTATGGTAATTTAATAAAATTAAAGACATGTGCTGTAATTTTACCATATTAATATTTTGTTTCGGTAACGTTGATAAAAGGTATTGAAAAGTAGTGAGGTATTAGAACTATAAATGGTAATCGTTTTTTTCTAAATTCTGACAAGCTTTAAATTTGCTTTATTTGCCGAAATTAATTTCATTGTTCGCTCTCTTAAAAAGACCACTTCTATTGAAAACCAAAAAAATTATTCTTTTTGCCTCAGGTTCTGGATCTAATGTTGAAAACATTGCCAACTATTTTAAACTCCGCAAAGATGTTACTATATGCTGTGTATTAACTAACAAAAGCAATGCCAAAGTCATTGAACGCTGTAACAGACTTGAAATTAATGCCTTGTTTTTCAATAGACAGGCTTTTTCTAAAAGCGACTTTATTCTAAATATGTTACAGTCTTTAGAACCTGACCTTATAGTATTGGCCGGTTTTTTATGGAAAATACCAGAATCTATCACTAATGCTTTCCCAAGGCAGATTATAAATATTCACCCTGCACTGTTGCCTAAATATGGCGGTAAAGGTATGTACGGCATGAACGTTCATAATGCAGTCAAAGAGCATAAAGAGACCGAAACGGGTATTACCATACATTATGTAAATGCACATTATGATGAAGGGGCTATTATTAAACAAGCAAAAGCACCTCTTACCAATAACGATACTGCTGAAGATATTGCTGCCAAAGTTCATCAACTAGAATATGAGTACTTCCCAAAAGTTATTGACGAAATTTTAGCGAAACAATAATGGCGAAAAAGGGAAAATTCTATGTTGTTTGGAAAGGTAAAAAGCCAGGCATCTTTGATTCATGGAAGGAATGCAAAAAATCTATTGCCAACTATGCCGGTGCAGAATACAAATCTTTTGAATCTTTTGAAGTCGCCAAAAAAGCCTACAATGGTAATTATGCCGATTTTAAAGGAAAGAAAAAAAACACTTCTACCTTATCTAAAGAAGAATTGGCAAAAATAGGTTTGCCAAATTACCATTCCATTTCTGTTGATGCGGCTTCTAGTGGAAACCCCGGAGTTATGGAATACCAAGGTGTAGATACCAAAACAGGTAAAAAACTATTTAAACAAGGACCTTTTCCTCAAGGCACCAATAATATTGGGGAGTTTTTAGCACTGGTTCACGGACTAGCATTTTTGAAAGAGCGCAATAGTGACCGCATTATCTACACAGATTCTAGAACTGCCATGAGTTGGGTGCGCAAAAAGAAATGTAATACCAAATTAACAGCATCTGCTAAAAACAAAAATCTTTTTGAGCTTATAGCTAGAGCTGAAGACTGGTTAAAGAAAAACAAATACACTACCGTTATAGTAAAATGGGAAACGAAGGCTTGGGGAGAAATTCCTGCTGATTTTGGTAGGAAATAATTGGCATTTTATATCAACAATTCACCTTTGATAACTATTACAATTTGTATTTGAAAAACCATTTTAATTAGCCCTTCAAAATCGTATATTTGCAGCTTAAATTTTTACAATTTTATGGGCAAGCTTTTAATAGTAGGTACTGTCGCTTTTGACGCCATCGAAACTCCTTTTGGCAAAACAGATAAAATTTTAGGCGGCGCAGCTACCTATATTGGATTAGCCGCATCTCAATTCGAGGTTGATTCTGCCATTATATCTATAGTCGGTGATGATTTACCACAAGAATATTTAGATCTTTTAACCGATAGAGGTATTGACATTTCTGCTTTAGAAATCGTAAAAGGTGGTAAGACATTCTTCTGGAAAGGTAAATACCATAACGATTTAAATTCTAGAGACACCTTAGCCACAGAACTAAATACTTTAGAAGACTTTAACCCTGTTGTTCCTGAAAATTACAATGATGCAGATGTTGTAATGCTGGGCAACCTTCACCCAATTGTTCAATTAGGTGTGATCAACCAAATGAAAAAACGACCTAAATTAATCATATTGGACACCATGAATTTTTGGATGGATAATGCCCTAAATGATTTAATGGAAGTTATTAAACATATAGATGTACTAACTATTAATGATGAGGAAGCTAGACAATTAACTGGCGAATACTCTTTAGTTAAGGCGGCACAGAAGATTTTTACCATGGGTCCAAAATACGTGGTAATCAAAAAAGGAGAACACGGCGCTTTATTATTTAACGAAGACCAAATTTTCTTTGCACCGGCATTACCTTTAGAAGAGGTTTTTGACCCTACAGGTGCAGGTGATACGTTTGCAGGTGGTTTTTCAGGATACTTGGCAGCTACCAATGATAGCTCTTTTGAAAATATGAAAAAGGCTATTATTCATGGATCTAATTTAGCATCCTTTAGTGTAGAGAAATTTGGCACAGAAAGAATGATTGATTTAGATCGAAAAGAAATTAGAGAGAGGCTGCATCAGTTTAAAAAGCTGACTCAGTTTGACATAGAATTACAATAATACCTTAGCCCCAAAATATTTTGGGGTTTTTTTAATACCAAAAACAATGAGTGACGCAATTAAGCATGAGTGTGGTATTTCTGTAATACGGTTGTTAAAACCCTTAGAGTATTACAAGGAAAAGTATGGAACAGCATTTTATGGTGTAAATAAAATGTATCTAATGATGGAAAAACAGCACAATCGTGGTCAAGACGGTGCGGGTTTCGCCAGTATTAAATTAGATGTTAAACCAGGGGAACGTTACATGAGCCGCGTACGTTCTTGTCAGCAGCAACCTATACAAGATATCTTTGCCCAGATTAACGATCGTATTAATACGGAACTTAAAGAGCATCCGGAGTACGAAGATGATGTGGCATTGCAAAAAAAGCATATACCTTATATAGGAGAACTACTTTTAGGACATGTACGTTACGGTACATTTGGCAAAAACAGTATTGAAAGTGTACACCCATTCTTAAGACAGAACAATTGGATGCACCGTAACCTTATCGTTGCAGGTAATTTCAACATGACCAATGTTCATGAACTGTTCGACAATCTTATTCAGTTAGGGCAACACCCAAAAGAAATGGCAGATACCGTTACGGTAATGGAAAAGATTGGTCACTTTCTTGATGATGCGGTAGCTAAATTATACAAGCAAATAAAAAAAGAAGGTTACACAAAACAAGAGGCCTCCCCAATAATTGCCGAACGCTTAAAGGTGTATAAAATATTAAAAAGAGCTGCCAAAAATTTTGATGGTGGATATACTATGGCGGGCTTATTAGGTCATGGTGATGCTTTTGTACTTAGAGACCCTAGCGGAATTAGACCTGCATATTACTACAGAGATGATGAAGTTGTCGTAGTAGCATCAGAAAGACCAGCAATACAAACGGTTTTCAATGTGCCTTATGAAGAAGTTAAAGAGTTAGATCCAGGTGCCGCAATCATCATTAAAAAAGATGGTACAAGCGATATTAAACAAATTCAAGAACCTAAAGAACGTAAGGCCTGTTCTTTTGAGCGCATATATTTTTCTAGAGGTAGTGATAAAGAAATTTACCAAGAACGTAAAGCTTTAGGTAAATTGGTATTTCCTCAGATTTTAGAATCTATTAACGAGGATATTAAAAATACCGTGTTTTCATACATACCAAATACGGCAGAAACTTCTTTCTACGGTATGGTGAAAGAAGCTCAAAACTACCTGAACAAGAAAAAGGAAGAGCAAATATTAGCTTTGGGTACTGGTATTACCGGCGAACAATTACACGAAATATTAGATGTAAGACCTAGAATAGAGAAAGTTGCCATCAAAGATGCAAAGCTGAGAACATTTATTACTCAAGATAGTAGTAGAGATGACTTGGTAGCCCATGTTTATGACATATCATATGGTTCAGTAAAAAAAGGGGACAACCTTGTTATAATTGACGATAGTATTGTTCGTGGCACAACACTTAAAAAGAGTATTCTAAGAATATTGGACAGATTATCACCAAAGAAAATTATCGTGGTATCATCTGCACCACAAATAAGATACCCTGATTGTTATGGTATCGATATGGCAAAATTAGAAGACTTTATTGCTTTCAAAGCAGCATTAGCATTACATGAAGACAACAACACAATGCACATTGTAGAGGATATTTATAAAAAATGCTTAACTCAAGTTGATAGTCATGATAATGATGTCATCAACTACGTGAAAGAATTCTATGCTCCGTTTACGGCAAAGGAAATTTCTAAGAAGACAGGTGAATTATTAAGTCCTGACGGAATAAAAGCAGAAGTTTCTATTATTTACCAAACTATTGAAAACTTGCACGAGGCTTGCCCTAAGAATTTAGGAGATTGGTATTTTACCGGTAACTACCCAACACCAGGCGGAAACAGAGTAGTTAATAGAGCATTCATAAACTTTTACGAAGGAAACAATGAACGCGCTTATTAAATAATATATCGATGAAATGCACTTGTTTTGTGTATTTCATCGACGAAAATGGCATTTTATCGACTGAATGGTCGATTTGACTTAACCAGCTTTACTTTTAGAGCTACCATAGCATAAGTAGGTTAAGTTCATGGTAAGATTTGGGGCAAAAAAGGTGGAGATTTCTCCGCCTTTTTTATTTTCTAATATTTCATACGGTACAGTATTGTAATCCGTTTCTTCACATTACCCTCTTTAACGTTATTACGAGACGTTCAGCCAATACCTTTTACATTCATTAGTATGCAGATTACATTTACAGAACCATAGCATAAGTAGGTTAAGTTCATGGTAAGATTTGGGGAAAAAGGCGGAGCTATGCTCCGTCTTTTTATTTTATATCCATTGTTATCTCCACCATTACACTAAAATCAACCATAATATTTAAATCTAGTAGTACAACCTAAGTTTGTGACGTACAACGATCAGCTTTTTACGAAACATTAAATGCATATATATTTACAGAACCATAGCATAAGTAGGTTAAGTTCATGGTAAGATTTGGGGAAAAGACGGAGCTATGCTTCGTCTTTTTATTTTATACCAATTTCTGTCTTCACAATCACACTAAAACCATCTTCAATTTTCAATTCCAGTAGTACAACCTAAGTTTGTGACGTACAACGATTAGCTTTTAATAAAACAGTGAATGCATATATATTTACAGAACCATAGCATAAGTAGGTTAAGTTCATGGTAAGATTTGGGGAAAAGACGGAGCTATG
>NZ_JARKMR010000003.1:0-43807 GCF_029350975.1 Maribacter zhoushanensis | reverse complement strand
CTTCGTCTTTTTATTTTATACCAATTGGCTTATAAAACAGCTAGTTACCCCTTACAACCCACCCCTATAAAAACATCTTCATCTAAATAAAAGTTAATTTTTTTCTCAAAAATCCTTTTTTTATTTACTCAATACCAGTAATTTAGTCTTGCCATAGCATAAGTAGGTTAAGTTTATGGTAAGATTTGGGACGAAAAGGGTGGAGACTTCTCCGCCCTTTTCTATTTTAAAACCAAAAAAACCACCCATGAATAATTCATAAGTGGTTTCTTACAAGATAGTTAAGAATATTTCTACTCTTTCTTATTTGTTACTTGCGTATCTTTTTGACACCTCATCCCAGTTAATGATATTGAAAAATGCTTCAATATAGTCTGGTCTCTTGTTTTGGTAATTTAAGTAATATGCATGTTCCCAAACATCTAATCCTAAGATTGGCTGTCCTCCACATTCAACACCTGGCATTAAAGGATTATCTTGATTTGGCGTAGAACAAACCTCTACTTTACCACCTTCATGAACACATAACCATGCCCAACCAGAACCAAATCTAGTACCTGCCGCTGTAGTAAATTTATTTTTGAATTCTTCAAAAGAACCAAAAGCACTGTCAATTGCAGCTGCTAATTCTCCACTTGGCTTTCCACCTCCGTTTGGAGATAAGATAGTCCAGAACAAAGAATGATTATAAAATCCGCCACCATTATTTCTAACAGCACCGTTACTCATATCCAAACCAGTTAAAATATCCTCTATAGACTTACCATCAAGGTCTGTACCTTCAATAGCAGCATTTAACTTCGTTGTATAACCGTTATGATGTTTTGTATGATGTATTTCCATTGTCCTTGCATCAATATGAGGCTCAAGAGCATCATAAGCGTAAGGCAATTTTGGTAGTTCAAAAGCCATAATTTATGTATTTTTAGATTTATATTAATTGTATTTCAAAGTTACGGATTTTAACATTTATATTCACGTAATAATTTGTTAAGAACTGTACAGGAATCCTTAATTTGCGGTAAAAATCTGTGTCTAGTAATTCTTTTACCATATACAATGCTTCTGCGGGATCCGGCAAAACTTATGCTCTTGCCAAGGTATACTTGAAAATTATACTGGCTTCTCCTCAAAATTTTAGAAAGATTTTAGCTATCACATTTACCAATAAAGCGGTAAATGAAATGAAACATAGAATCTTGAACAGCTTGTTCGAATTCTCTAATACTACGTCTATTGAAGATGCAAATCCGTTATTCAATGACATCTTAAATGAAACTAGTTATACTTTTGAAGAATTACCCGCACTAAGCAAACTTCGGTTAAAACAAATATTACACAATTACGCATTTTTTGATATTTCAACCATTGATAAGTTTACACACAGACTAATAAGAACTTTTGCAAAAGACTTAAAGATCCCGCAAAATTTTGAGGTGGTACTTGATGTGGATCTTCTTTTACAAGAAGCCGTTGAACGTGTAATCAGTAAAGCAGGTGAAGACCCAGAATTCACAAAGGTGCTTTTAGATTTTGCTTTAGAAAAAATTGAAGATGACCGTAGCTGGGATATTGGATTTGATCTTTTAAAAATAGGTAAACTCATTTTCGATGAAAACAATGCTGAACATTTAAAGCAATTAAAAGATGTTGAATTAGGCGACTTCCTAAAATTACAAACCCATCTTAAAAAACAAACAAAAACTCTAGAGGCACGTATTATTGAACTAGCCTCTGCTTCTATTGATACTATCACTGCAACAGGATTAGACCTTAAAGATTTCCCAAGAGAAACATTACCTAATCATTTTAAGAAAATAATAGCCGGCAACTTTACGCCTACCCAACTTTACAATAACAAACTAGAGGATAATTTAATTCAAGGCAAAATTGTAAAAGCTACTGTTAAAAATGCACCAGAAGATTTAGCACCACAACTACTTCAGCATTACCAAGCCATAAAGCAATTGATTTATAAAAGGGGACTCTATGCCAATATCAATAGAAACATTATCCCTTTTGCATTGTTGAACGCCATTCAAAAAGAGCTGAAGATTATTCAAGAAGAAAAAGACCAATTGTCTATTTCAGAATTCAACACCCTAATTGCCAAAGAGGTCAAGGATCAACCTGCACCGTTTATTTACGAGCGACTTGGAGAAAAATACCGTCATTACTTTATAGATGAATTTCAAGATACTTCACAAATGCAATGGGAAAACCTCATTCCTTTAATTGGGAGTGCCATGGAAGGTGAAGATGAATTAGGTAGTACCGGCTCCTTGTTTTTGGTGGGCGACCCAAAACAAGCTATTTATAGATGGCGTGGTGGTAAGGCCGAACAGTTTCTAGAACTGGCAACACACCAAACGCATCCGTTTACCATAGCATCAGACCTGGTAACTTTACCCAAAAACTACAGAAGTTATGCAGAAGTCATCAATTTCAACAACAACTTTTTTCAAAGTATAAGTCCGTTTTTAGAGAACGACATTTACCAAGAGTTCTTTAAAAAAGGAAATACCCAAGAAACCAATCAGAAAGAAGGTGGCTATGTACATATTTCCCTATTAGAAGAAGATAACGATGACGAATATGCTGCAAACACCTTAACTACTATTCAGCAATGCTTAGACCAAGGCTACACCAATAGTGACATCTGTATTATCATTAGAAAGAAAAAGCATGGTCTACTGTTGGCAGATTTTTTAATGCAGCATAAAATACCTGTTGTTTCGTCTGACTCTTTGTTACTAAGCGAAAGTGCAAAAGCAATTTTCTTGGTGCAGCTTATTCGATATATGGTTCAGCCTACTGAACAAGAGATTCAATATGAGATTTTAAATTTTCTATCTGAAGGAAAAAATGATAAGCACGCCTACATCTATGAGAACCTAGGCAAGCTAGATGCACACCTTTTAGAAATATATGGATTTGACGCTTCTAAACTTAGACAGGCTTCGGTGTTTGATGGATTAGCTTATGCCATAAAAACCTTTGACTTAATCCCTACTTCTGACGCTCACCTTTCTGCTTTTATGGATCTTGTTTTTGACGTTGAACAGAAATATGGTTCAGATATGCAGTCTTTTTTAGATTATTGGGACAAGAAAGGTAATTCGGCAAGCATTAGTACACCAGAAAATATTGAATCGGTACAGATCATGACCATTCACAAATCTAAAGGTTTAGAGTTTCCGGTAGTTATTTTCCCATATGCCGATTCTAACGTTTATGAAGAAATTGATCCTAAATTATGGCTTCCGGTAAATAAAAAGGAATTTCTCGGTTTTTCTGAAGTTCTCATCAATAAAAAACAAGAAGTACAAGAATATGGCGAGTTAGAATCATTGCTGTATGAAATAGACCATCAAAAATTACAGCTAGATGCCTTTAACCTTTTGTACGTAGTACTTACCAGAGCGGTTAAAGCACTGTTTATCATTAGCGCCAACAAACTAGATAAAAAGGGCGAACACAATACCAATTACTACTCTGGGCTATTCATTCATTTTTTAAAGAGTATTGACGAATATCAACAAGATAAATTATCATATGATTTTGGAGAATTACCGCTACAAAGCACTAAAGAACAAACTAGTACAGACCAATTAACTATACCTTATATATATACTAATAAAAATAGACCCGATTTTAAGATACTTGCACTAGCAGGTACTTTATGGGATGAGGGTTTAGATATTGCCATTAACCAAGGTAATGTTATACATTATATATTAGGAGCTATTTACACGACTTCAAATTTAGATAGAGCAGTACAAATGGCACTACAAAAAGGACTGATCAAAGAGCAAGAAGTAAACGGGATAAAGGAAATTGTAAAAAAGGTCATCTTTCATAAAGATTTGACCCAGTTTTACCAAAGTGATGTAGAGGTATTAAATGAACGCGACTTATTACTTGCAGATGGTACCGTTCAAAGACCAGATAGGGTAGTGATTAAAAATAACCACGCTACCATTATAGATTATAAAACTGGGGAACAAAACCCCAAATACCATCATCAAATAAATGCATATGCCCAGAGTTTTTCAAATATGGGCTACACAATTGATCACAAAATCATTGTATACATAAACACAGAAATAGAATTAGATTATATATAAAGGAATATGTACGGAAAAATCAAAGAACATTTACAGCAAGAAATTGAGAACATTAAAAATGACGGACTCTTTAAAGAGGAACGGGTAATTGTTTCTCCACAAGATGCCGTTATAAAAATTAATACAGGACAAGAGGTTATAAATTTTTGCGCCAATAATTATTTAGGTCTTTCATCTCACCCAGATGTTATACAAGCCGCTAAAGATGCTATGGATACGCATGGCTTTGGTATGTCTTCTGTTCGTTTTATCTGTGGTACACAAGATATTCACAAAACCTTAGAACAAAAGATTGCACATTTCTATGGCACAGAGGATACCATATTATATGCCGCTGCCTTTGATGCTAATGGCGGAGTGTTTGAACCTTTGCTTACTGCAGAAGATGCCATCATATCTGACTCTTTAAACCATGCTTCTATAATTGACGGTGTTCGTTTGTGTAAAGCAAAGCGCTACCGTTATGCAAATAGCGACATGGCAGATTTAGAAGCGCAGCTGATAAAAGCGAACGAAGACGGAGCTCGTTTTAAAATTATCGTTACCGATGGCGTGTTCTCCATGGACGGTATTGTAGCTCCGTTAGATAAGATTTGTGATCTAGCCGATAAATATGATGCTTTAGTAATGATCGATGAATGCCATGCAACCGGATTTATAGGTGAGAAAGGTAAAGGAACCTTAGAGGAAAAAGGTGTAATGGGCAGAATTGACATTATTACAGGGACCTTAGGTAAAGCATTAGGTGGCGCCATGGGCGGATATACAACAGGTAAAAAAGAAATCATCACCTTATTAAGACAAAGATCTAGACCCTATCTATTCTCAAACTCCTTGGCACCAGCAATTGTAGGGGCATCTATTAAGGTGTTTGACATGCTGGAGAATGACACTTCTTTAAGAGATAAGTTGCAAGAAAATACTGCATACTTTAAAAAAGGCATTAAAAACGCAGGCTTTGACATTGTTGATGGAGATTCTGCCATTGTCCCCGTAATGTTGTACGATGCAAAATTATCGCAAGATATGGCCAACAAATTGTTGGAAAGGGGCATTTATGTTATCGGTTTTTTCTATCCGGTAGTGCCAAAAGGCAAGGCCCGTATTAGGGTTCAACTATCTGCGGCACATTCTAAAGAACATTTAGATGCGGCCATTAAGGCGTTTACAGAAGTTGGAAAAGAATTAAAAATCGTTTAAATGCAGCATTTAATCTATTAAAAGCGCTAAAAAAAATAGGAAATTGATTTTGTTAATAATATTTAACAAGTTACATTTGCAGCTAATAAACACTTAAACTTAAAATTTAATACATGAAACATCTTAGCAAATTATTGGCGGTTGCCCTACTTGTAGTAGGTATCAACAGCATACAAGCGCAAGACGAGAATAACCCTTGGCAAGTGCAATTTGGGGTTAATGCCATTGACGTATATCCAACTTCGGATGTAAGTTCTTTCGGTAACGAATTCTTCAATGTGAACGATCACTGGAACATTTTACCTTCTATCTCTTACGTAGGAGTATCTAAGTCAATTGGAGATGGTTTCTCTGTTGGTGCAAGAGGTTCTCTTAACAAAATCAGCAAATTAGGTGATACTAGCGTTGACGATTTATCTCACTACGCTATAGATGGTACAATTAAATATGATATCATAAAAAGACAAACTGTTATCGATCCTTTCGTAGAAATCGGTGGTGGTTATACTTGGATCGATGAAATCGGTGCTGGTACTGCAAATGGTGGTGTTGGTGTAAACATCTGGTTTTCTGAAAACTTAGGTCTTACATTACAATCTTCTTACAAGCATGCTTTCGAAGATTACTTAGCTCCTCACTTCCAACACTTAGCTGGTATTTCAGTTAAATTTGGTGGTACTGATACTGATGGTGATGGTATCTACGATAAAGATGATGCTTGTCCAGAAGTTGCTGGTCTTGAAGCATTCAACGGTTGTCCTGATTCTGACGGTGATGGCATCGAAGACAGCAAAGATGCTTGTCCTAACGAAGCTGGTTCTAAAGAAATGAACGGATGTCCTGATGCTGACGGTGACGGTGTTGCTGATAAAGATGATGCTTGTCCTAACGAAGCTGGTCTTCCTGCTTTAGCTGGTTGTCCTGATGCTGATGGTGACGGTGTTGCTGATAAAGATGACGCTTGTCCTTCTGAAGCTGGTCCTGCTGAAAACAAAGGTTGTCCTTGGGCTGATAAAGACGGTGACGGTGTACTTGACAAAGATGATCAATGTCCAGATGTTGCTGGTACAGTAGCTAACGCTGGTTGTCCTGAAGTAACTGAAGAAGTTCAAAAGCAATTGAACGATTACGCTAGAACTATCTTATTTGATACAGGTAAATCTTCTATCAAAGCTGAATCTACTTCTGTAATGGTTGACATTATCACAATCCTTAAAGAATACCCTAACGCTAAGTTTACTGTTGAAGGTCATACTGACAGCGTAGGTAGCGAAAAATTAAACCAAAGCCTTTCTGAGTCAAGAGCTCTTTCTGTAAAAGAATTCTTAGTAGACAAAGGAATCGAAGAGTTTAGATTATCTGCTGTAGGTTACGGTGAGTCTAAGCCAATGGCTACAAACAATACAAGAGCTGGTAGAGCTCAAAACAGAAGGGTAGAAATTAACTTAGTAAAATAAGTTTAATAAAAACCTAAGTGTTTTAATAAATAAAAGCTCCGCAATATTGCGGAGCTTTTTTATTTTTACACCATGCAGAGCTTTATAAAAGATGTAGTACAAGAAGTAATAAAGAATAACCCAGATACTGGTAATGTAGTTTTTATTCTACCCAGTAAACGTGCAGGTGTTTTTCTTAAAAAAATATTATCGCAATCTCTTACCAAAACAGTACTTGCTCCAGAAATCTATAGTATAGAAGATTTCATAGAAAAGGTTTCTAACTTAGTTACCGCAAATACTACCACGCAATTATTTGAACTCTATAATGCCTATTTAAAAGTAGGGGACTATGAAAAAGAATCTTTCGATTCTTTCTTAAAATGGGGACAAATACTTTTACAAGATTTTAATGAAGTTGATCGTTATTTAGTTGACGCATCTACCTTATACCAAAATGTAGCCGCTATACAAGAGGTAAACCACTGGTCATTAAATACAGATAATTCTGAGATGATTGAAAATTATCTTCATTTCTGGAGGTATCTTGAGGGTATATACCATCAGTTTAATAACCGGTTACTTGAACAGGGACTAGGACACCAGGGTCTTATTTACAAAACCTCGGTTTCAGAATTACCAAATTACCTCAGCAACACCAACAAAAAACATGTGTTCTTAGGTTTTAATGCACTGAACACGGCAGAAAGTATTCTCATCCAAACCATTCTTGAAAAGACAGATGCTTCTATTTATTGGGATATTGACCCTTACTTTCTACAAGACAATATTCATGATGCTGGTTTTTTTATACGCAACTACCAAAGCACTTGGAATATTTTAAAAGACAAACCTCTTGCAGGGCTCACCAATTACTACAATACCAAAAAGAATATTGAAATTATTGGTGTTCCTAAAAATATCTCACAAGTCAATTATGTGGGTGACTTGCTGTACAACATAAAAAATGAATCCCCAGACTCCTTGCGTAACGCTGCTATTGTTCTAGGTAATGAAGAATTATTGAATCCGTTGTTGAATTCTATTCCTGACAATATTCCTGCCACGAATATTACCATGGGGCAAAAGCTAGAATCTACAACATTGGCTAGCTTTTTTACCAACCTTATTGAGTTTCATGAACAAAAAACCGAAAAGGGATGGTTCTACAAGCATTTACTGAATCTTTTGACACATTCATATGCTGTATTACTATTTGATGCTAACGAAGTCTCTACAGAGCGTTTAGTTTCAAAAATCAAAACGAATAACTGGTCTTACATCACCAATACTCAAATACGTGAACTGCTACCAGAAAATGCGGCTATACATTTACTTTTTGAAGATGTAAAGAATAATCCAAACAAGCTTATAGATAACTTTCTGGCACTTATTCAGTCCATCAGAATTATAGAAATTGTAAAACAGAATTCTTTACTATTAGAACAGTTATATAAATTTTTCACCCTATTCAATCAATTAAAAGATTTATGCACAAGCTTTACATACATCAATAATCTAAAAAGTCTTAAGCATCTGTTTAGTCAATTATTGAGTTCAGAAACTTTAGATTTTCAGGGGAATCCTATTGAAGGTATCCAGATTATGGGGATGTTAGAAAGTAGATTGCTAGATTTTGAAACAATTATTATTACTTCTGTAAATGAGGGGGTTTTACCATCAGGGAAATCTAATAACTCATTTATACCCTTTGACCTAAAAATAAAAAACGGATTACCTACATATAAAGAGAAAGATGCGGTTTATACCTATCACTTTTATCGTTTACTGCAACGTGCCAAAAATGTATACGTTCTTTATAATACAGAACCAGATGCTTTAGAAGGTGGCGAAAGAAGTAGGTTAATTACCCAACTATTAACTGACGACAATAGAACAGATATAAAATCTTTTATTGCCACACCCACTATTCAGCCTATTACAAAAGAAATAGAGCAGGTTGATAAGACAAAAAGTTTAATGGAGCTTATTCGTGAGAAAGCAAGAAAAGGCTTTTCACCAAGCTCACTGAGTAATTATATTAGAAACCCTATTGATTTTTATAAGCAGAATTTATTGAATATCAATGAAGTCATGCAAGTAGAGGAAACTTTGGCACCAAATACCTTTGGCACCATTGTTCATGATAGTTTAGAAGAGCTATACACACCGCTAGTTGGAAAAACCTTAACCAAAGAATTACTGAACGATATTCGTAAAAACGTTTCTACATCAGTAGCACGTAATTTTGAGAAAACGTACAAAGAAGGAAACATAAGTTCCGGTAAAAATTATATTTCTTTTCATGTTATCCTGAAATACATACAAACGTTTATTGATGCTGAAATAGCTGCTATAAAAGACCATAGCATTAAAATTATTGCGCTAGAACAGGCATTGTCTGTACCATTAACTGTACCAGGGTTAGATTTCCCTATTATCTTAAAAGGAAAATTAGATCGCGTAGATGAATATGATGGCATAACCCGTATCATAGATTACAAAACAGGTAAGGTAGAACGCCGTAATGTTGAACTAATGGATTGGGATGTCTTGACAGATGAGTACCAATTCAGCAAAGCGTTTCAATTACTTTGCTACGGATTAATGTTTTTCAAAACGCATCCCACAGAAAATCTAACCATACAAGCAGGTATTATATCCCTTAAGAATTTTGCCGATGGCACTTTGCTATTCGCTCAAAAAGAAGCTGCTCGAGGACCAAAAAATCACATTATAAATAATGAGGTAATTTCTGATTTCGAGCAGATACTTGGTCAGTTGATTACAGAAATCTGTAATGCTGACATTCCTTTTACAGAGAAAGAAGTGTAATACTATTTCTTGTCCGGTCTTGTAGGCCTTACCTCTATTTTACTAGGTAAGGTTCTTTCGTTCATTTGTAAAAGATCCAATACCAATTCACCAATATCTTCTGGTTGAATTTTCCATGCATCTTTTTCATCTGGTTCGTTGTTATTAAAATGTGTGGACACAGATCCCGGCATAATAGTAGATACTTTAATATCATACTGTCTTAAATCTAGCATTGCCGCTTGCGTAAAGCCAACTACTCCAAATTTAGAAGCGTTGTACCCAGCTCCTTTTGCAAAGAAATTGGTACCTGCCAAACTTGCCAATGTTATGTAATATCCTTTTGACTTTTTCAACTCTTCAACAGATGCCTTCAATGTATGGAAAGCTCCATTTAGGTTAGTATTTATCATTTGATGCCATTCATCATCTGTCATCTCATCTATGGGCGCAAAATTACCAACTCCGGCATTTGCTAAAACCACATCTACCTGACCCCATTTCTCCATAATTTTAGTTACTGCACTCTTTTCATCCGCTATCTTGCCAACATCAGAAACAATACCTAAAACCGCTTCGTTATCAAAATCTTTTAGCGCCTGATCTACGCTCTCTTGAGATCGACCACTAACGGCAACTCTCATGCCTTGTTTTAACAATGTTTGTGCAACAGCAAATCCAATACCCTTGGTGCCTCCTGTTATATAGGCTACTTTATTTTTTAAATCTTTCATGGTTCAATTTTTAATTATACCACAAGGTAGCAAATCTCTATTTTTTTTATTGTTCTTTTAGATTAAGAATTAACGGATTTCATTCATTATATTTAACTACAACTTAATACTCAACAATGAACAGAATTATCGTTTGGTCTATAACCGTAGCGCTTGCAGGATTTTTATTCGGATTTGACACCGTTGTTATCAGTGGCGCTAACGAACCCATAAAACAGTTGTGGAACACCTCACCCCTATTTCACGGTACCTTTATAATGAGTATGGCACTTTGGGGAACAGTTGTAGGATCTCTTTTTGGTGGAATTCCTACCAAAAATTTAGGACGTAAAAAGACCTTACTTTGGGTAGGTATCTTATTCTTGGTTTCTGCCTTGGGATCTGCCTTGGCGCAAGACCCATATTCCTTTTCCGTATTTCGTTTCATTGGCGGTGTTGGTGTTGGTATTTCATCTGTTGCCGCTCCTATTTATATTTCTGAAATTACATCTAAAGAGAATCGTGGTAAGCTTGGCGGACTCTATCAGTTTTGGTTGGTATTCGGTATTTTAATCGCCTTTGTTTCTAACTGGTTATTAAAAGGTTTTGATGGTGCTAACGATTGGCGTTGGATGTTGGGTGTTGAAGCCATACCCGCGTTGATATACACGGTAATGGTATTGACCGTACCAGAAAGTCCAAGATGGTTGGCCTTACATAAAAAAGACGATGAAGCTTCATTGAAAATATTAGAGATTATATACCCTAAAGAAAAGGCTTCTCAACATTTAGCTGAAATAAAGACCGATTTGCAACATACCACCAAAAGCGAAAAACTGTTTCAAAAGAAATACTCAAAGGTGCTTTGGCTGGCTTTCTTTATTGCATTTTTCAATCAATTATCAGGTATTAATTTTGTGCTGTACTATGCACCAGAAATTTTAGAACAGGCCGGGTTAGGTGGTAAAGAATCTTTATTTAATTCTATTGCCATTGGTATCGTTAACCTTGTATTCACCTTTATTGGTATACGTTTATTGGATAAATTAGGTAGAAGACAATTGATCATTATTGGATCTATAGGTTACATTATTAGTTTAATTATGGTGGGTCTTTGTTTTCAAATGAATTTAGGATCTACACTTACCATTACCTTCATCTGTACTTTTGTTGCTTCTCATGCCATTGGGCAAGGTGCGGTTATTTGGGTATTTATCTCAGAAATATTCCCTAATAGCGTTCGTGCATACGGGCAATCTTGGGGTGTTAGTGTACATTGGGTATTTGCAGCGATTATAACACTGATCACTCCGTTTTTCTTAGATTCTGCACAAGGTGTATTGAAAGACCAGGTATGGTATATCTATTACTTTTTCTGTGGCATGATGGTATTGCAACTTATATGGGCTATAACCAAAATGCCAGAAACCAAAGGGGTTTCTTTAGAGGAACTGAGCAAGGAGTTGGTGAAAGAATAAAACAGCATCCTGTTAGACATAAATTAATTAAAAAGCCCTCATTATAAATTTAGTGAGGGCTTTGTATTTGATTTAAAACATTCATTATTCTTTAATATGAATTATGACCAATATCTGTAAAGAATTAGCACTAATGCCTTTAAATTTTTATAATAACCGGTATTGAAACTGGCTTATTTAATCCTCCTCTATTGTTTTTGATTTTCTTTTATGGGCAAGCATACCACCAAAACCCCATAACAAAATACCTGACCAAAAAACCAGCTGATCAAAAGCTAATACTTCCTTATATGTAATGTCTTCAATAGTAGCGTTAAGTATGACCATGATTGCACCTGCAACACTTACAACTATGGCAATAATCTGAACTGTATTAAGCTTTTTCATTTTTCTAAATTAGAAAATTTATTACTAGTTCACACTAAACTTCTCACGATAAGCCGTTGGGCTAATACCTTCTTTCTTTTTGAACAACCTTGAAAAATAGTGTGGATATTCAAAACCTAATTCATATGCTACCTCAGCAATACTTTTACTGGGATGCAGCAACATATTCTTAGCTTCATCTATTAACAACAATTGCAAATTTTCCGTGGTGGTCTTACCGGTCTCCTTTTTTAAGGTGTCGCTTAGATAACGTTGCGAAATTGCCATTTTATCAGCAATCTGTTCTATGCTAGGTATTCCATTTTCCTGTAGCTGACCAGATTCTACGTACTTCAACAACTGCGTATTAAACCGTTCTAACAAACTTGTAGAAAGTTCTTTTCTGTTCAAAAATTGTCGCTCATAAAAGCGATTGGCGTATTTCAACAAGGTGCTCAATTGAGAAATAATAATGTCCTTACTGAACTCGTCTTGGTTATTTTGATATTCAACCTCAATATTCTCGACAATGGATTCTATCTGCTTTTCTTCTTTTGGTGAAAGGTGCAATGCTTCATTGACCGAGTAGGAAAAGAAACCATATTTTTTGATTTGATGCGCCAACTCCGTTCCTTTTAAAAAGTCCTCGTGAAAGCTGATCGAAAAACCTTTTTGCTCAAATACCGCTGCCTCGTTCCATTGCAATACTTGCCTTGGCGCTATAAAAAATAGCGCTCCGTTATTGAAATCGTACTTAGTTCGACCGTAGTTTAAATCACCCTGTACAAACTTCTTAAAACTAATGGTATAACAATCGTTGGTAATGGGCGGCGAACTTTCTTTGGGGCATGGTAAAAAACCATCTCCCGTTGCCGAAAATACACTCAACATAGGGTGTTCCGGACCAGGTAGTTCCAAATACGCTATATAGGATGATAATGTTTTAAAATGCTGCATACTACTTGTTCATTTCTTTAGCTGCAAATTGTAATTGTTTATTATACCCATCTATTCTGGCATGGGCGGTACCATCTACCAATAAAATAACCGTCAGCATGGCTATGGTAGTAATCATACTAGCTCTCCAAACCGGTGTACTTACAAATAGCAGTACTATGGCACAAGCTATAATTATGATGGGTATCGCCTTAAATACAATAGTATCATATTCTTTTAAGGTAGCTTCGGCACGCTCCAATTCTGATGCTACAAACGCCGGTGCATCTGTTTTGTAGGCTTTTTCAAATTGGGGAATTCTTGATTTATTGGTAAAGAACAATCCCAACCCAATTATCAAAAGTAAACTGCCCGCTACCAATGTAGGAATTATATACGCTCTGGCGATATCTGTTTTGCCCAATTGCCAAAACCCTAAGCTTGCCACTAAAAATGCTAAACCGAACAGCATGAAGAACGGAGTTGAAAACAACTCTGCCTTTGCCCAATTTGTAGCTTCTTTTAAAATATCCATATCTATAATTTTGGTCATTTACTAATTTACAAATTCCACGTTACACCTGTTTCCTTTTCCGAAAGCTCCCAAAGCTTTTCCATAACCGGCTTGTCTTTTGCGTGTGGTTCTAGTTTACATTCCCCAACCGGACCTGTCCAATAGTTTTTACCTGTTGGTCCATAAAATGCGGTTTGATCCAAATCTGGCTCGATGGCACACATCAATTCTGGGTATGCCCCTTTCTCTGCAGATTGTACCATGGGTGTTAATTTCATGATCTGCCAAATAAATCTTGTCAACAAGCTACCGCTGGTCTTGATCAATGATGTTGAAGAAGCTCCAGGGTGGCAGGCATAAGATTTTACACCAGTTTTTCCCGCTGCTTTCAGTTTATCCTGTAATTCATAAACAGTCATAATCTGTGCCAGCTTACTTTGGCTATATACCGCGTTGGGGTTATAATTCTTGTCCCAGTTCATATCATTGAACTGTATGGTCTTAATACCTAGATTATAACCCATACTGCCCACTGTCACTATACGCCCTTTTGATTCTTCTATACGCGGGTACAGTAAAGCCTGCAATAAGAAATTACCGTAGTGGTTTACCCCTAACTGACTTTCAAAACCATCTTCCGTAAATGTTTGTTTGGGTACTTGCGCAATGGCGGCATTGCACATAAGGGCATCTATTTGTGGCACGGTTCTCAGTACTTCTTCCGCAGCTTTCCTAACCGATGCCAATGATGCCAAGTCCATTTCTATATTGCTTACCGGTATGGCATTGCCAAGTTCTTGCTTTAAGGTTGTCAACGTATCGGCAACCTTTTTAGGGTTACGGTTCAGCATTACCACTTTAGCCCCTTTTTTCAGCAGTATTCTTGCCGCCTCAAAACCAGTACCACTGGTTGTTCCGGTAATTATATATGTTTTGCCTTTAAGGCTTTTGATTCTATCAGGGGTCCACCCTTTTTTACCAAATTGTGTTGTACTCATATCGCCTATTTTTTAAATGTCTAAAAGAATAGGACAAAGGTATGTGCCAAGATGCCGTTAGGACTTACACACATTTTCGAATGTTGTGTACTTTTTGGTGGATATTAGGGTATTAGGGAGATAGTAACTAAAAGAAAATTCTAGCTACTTCAATAAATAATAAAAATTGGGAATAGATTATTTTCTAAGAAATCTCTTTAGGGCGAATCACCTCTTTTCGCAAAAATATAGCAACAGCGGTAAAAATGAAAAACAATATCACCTTACCTGCCAAATAGCCAAAACCATAGTCGGTTAGCCTACTAAAATCAGATATTAGAATACTTGCAATATTGATCAGCATAAAGAAGGCGATAATTGCAGCAATGTAAAAGATAATTTTCTTCATGATATATAAAATCATAAAATGGAAGTTGCTAAAAAGCAACCTCCATTTTTGTAATATAATTATTTAGTAACTGTAGTTGTAGTTGGTGTATAAATACCAAAAGTAAGAGCAGATACCAAACCATTAACAAATGTTTGTTTTGTAGTAACCGTATAGTTTTCTGCACCACCGGCCATAGCCTTAGAATCAGAAACACCTACAGGAGCCAAACCGTAAACTACGTAATGGTTCCACTCTGTTTTTTGACTGTTACCTTGTGCGCCACTACCTACAACACTTGTGTAAGAATAACAAGAAGTTAATAAAATTGATGAAGCAAAAGCTATTGCCATCATTTTCATTGAATTTTTCATTCCTTTAAAAATTAAATTAAACATTTATATAATTACTCATTTTGAGCCTTGATAATGAAGTATTTACATAGTATTTCATAAATTTTATTGGGGGAACAAAACTATTTGCAACTACTTATATAATGCCGAAAGTTAGGAAATTCACGTGGATAGATTCTTACAATGTAACGTAAGTTTTTAAACAATTTGAACTTTAAGAGACTAAATATTTGATGCTTAATACGTTGAAGAATAATTTAATTAATACCCTTACAAATTGAATTACGCTATATTCTTTTGAAAACAAAATTAGCTAAGCGCTTTATTATACCCACCATTCTAAGACCTATATATTATGTTTAAATTCTTTTGTGGCTCTTGAAAAGTAAATCATTAGAATACCAGATTTCAATTGCTAAACAAGTTGTTGTTTTGTACGTACTCATATTTTTCCTACAAAAATGAAAACGGTTTTAAAATACAATGAACAGCTCCAATTTCAACCCTTAGAGTGCGAAAAGTTTTAGCAAGTTAGATACGCTGTTTACAAGGGATTAAATGTCTTTATCTGCAGCAGATAAATATTTTAAAGTAATTGCGGAAATTAAGCCGTTGAAGAAAGTTTGTTTCGTTGCCGCCTTTAGGTCTTCATTACCAATAGTACCGTTAGCCGAAACATTGGAAACACCTGCAACAGCTATACTTTGCACGGTATTAAGGCTACCATCAAAATGCTCGATGTTAGCTTGAGCATCTTGATCAACAATGCTAGTGTAAGAATAATAAAATGTAAATAAAATTGATAAAGAAAAAGCAATCGCTGCAATTTTCAATGAATTTTTCATTCCTTTAATACTTATATAATTACCTACTTTGAGTCTTGCCCAAGAAGTACTTTACATAGAATTTCATAAACTTTTGTGGGGGAACAAAACTATTCGAAACTTCTGATTGGATGGTAAATATATTATATTTTAATGATACTTTCCTACAAAAAAAGGTAGGATTTATTAATTTTTTCTTACAAATTATCTTAATTATTGACGCTGAACGCATTACAATAATCGATGAACGGCATAAAAATTTTTGTGTGATTTTAACATTTAAACCATTCTGATACGCTAGAGAAATTGATCAAAAAATAAATAACAATGAATTACTAAAAGAACATATTTAAGCCAATTCTTCAGATACTAATTCTATGATTTCTCCGTTATCATTTGTTGCCCAAATTTGTAATGAATCATAGCCATTACGTTTTACACTTTCAAAATCTATTTTAGTACCGTCTATAAGTTCTAACAGCCCATTCTCATCTACCTCTTCTCTAAACTCATCTTCATAGTCAATACCGTTATAAGTAGAAATGGTTATTTCAAAAATATCATTTGCTTTGCTGTCCTTATAATGATTTGTTATTGGTCTATTCGTAATTTGCTCTTTTGTAAAAGTATCGCAAAACATGGCATTATAGCCGTGTTTACAACCGTCAAATAAAAGTATTTCTTCACCAGACACTACATGAACAGCAACTATCAAAGCTGGTGCAAAATTAGTTTCTACAATAAGGTTATTATAATTTTCGTGAAGTTCTCCGTAGTATTTAATTTTAAATTTACTGTGGCCTGAAGAACTGCCCAGTTTTCTTCGCCATTCATGCGAGTGTAATTCTTTAGGGTTTTTTATATGCTCCGTAAAACCTTCAAGAAATGTGGGACCTAAAATGCCATTGTCCGTGTTTAATACACGGGACTTATCACTCCCTTTTTTAGACATGCCGAAAATGCCCATTACTTTATTTTTATCTGTTTTACCACAGAAGTAAGGGGTATTGCAAAAACACCGTCATCATTTAATAAGAAAACAATATCCTTGGTCTTGCCAATGAGCTTACCCTTCTTCATTTCATTATCTACCATAGTAATGGTAATATCTCTTTGATTGGTTATTTTTTTCTTCGTGTATTTACCGTAAAAACCAGCAGATAAAAACAAGTATATAATAAAACTTATCGCTATTACTGTAATTCTGTATTGTTTAAACCACTTCTTTTTATCGCGCCCTAAATTCATTTTTGAATATGATTTAGGCCATCTCTTTAACCAAACATAATCAAGGTAAAATAGTATGGAAATAAACAGTGTAGATGCCGCTGCAAAAAGAATGATGTAAACATCTGCAAATGGAGCTATTAAAAAATCAAAAACGTCACCGTAATCAAAAATATTAATGCCAAACTCAGCATACTTTTTATAATTAAAAATCATACCTATACCAACAGCCACTAGATAACAAACCGTAATAACAGTCTGTATTTCTTTTATTATTAGTTCATAAGTATCTTTTATTAAGCCTTCTTTCATTATCTAAAAATAAGAAATAAGGTTGAGTAGTATATATTCTGTGATAGGAATACATACGGCTTTATAGAAAACCCCGTATTAAACAGTTTAAAGTATTTATTTGAGATATAAACTTTGCTTAACAAGTAAAGTTCTCAATCCATAAATACATCGTGCCCGTTCATTAATGCTATAAATAGATGCTGAAAATAATTATAGAATTCCAGAATACTTTTGTCACTGTCTTTTGGTAAATTCAAGTCTAGATAAACATACTTTTTGTCTTCATTGTTGAATTTAGAATATCTGTCTTTTGGTTCCACGTGATCCGAAACAATACCACCAAATAACATTAATAAGTAGTTGATATGAGTGGTTTGCATTAGCCCATTTAATACAGTTACTTCTAGTAGTTTATTTGTGTCTATTGTTTTCTTTTTAAAGAGACTTTTGCTTAAAACAATTTCTGTTGGTTTTGAACTTTCAAAGAATGTTTGCCCGTGATTACGCATTTCGCCAAATCGTTGTCCGCTTACATTTTGATCTTCAATAAAAACTATTGTTGTAGAATACGGTAACCCTTTTTTATTTGATTCTTCGGCAATTGTTGCAAGCCATTTTTCACATTTTTGTGAAATTGGATAAGAGACATATCCAACACAACCAAATGCTGTATTTTGTGAAATAGGGCAATTTTCGCACTTCTTCCCTAACTGTTCTAAATGGTTGGTCTTTTCAATTAAATCAGAAACTTTTACACTTACATTTTTATTTCCTTCTGGTGTCACTAAGGTCTGTGTAAATGAAGTTTCTAGTGCTTCTTCTCTGGTTTTACCACTTTCAATAATCATATTTAAAACTGCAAAACCTCTATTGCGGTCTTTAATTTGATTTAAAAGTTCTTCTTGAGGTACAATTTCTTTTACTTCACAATCTCTTTGCGTTATTAAATCTAATCCCATTTTGTAGTTTAAGTTGATTGGTTATAACGGTTTTGATTGTAAATAGTTGTTTGATAAAGTACTTAATTGAGCAAACGAAAAAAGCTCAAAAATATGTGATTTTAGAAGCTATGAGCCTAGAATAATATTGTTTCAGATTAAGGGAGAATTTGATTTTTTTATAGCTTAGTTCTTTTTTATATGTAGTTTTTTAAACGTTATTAATATCAAACAAATGATTTAATGCTTGTTGTTTTACCACATTTAATGTTGGTACAGATATAAAAAGTTTATTTGCTGCTCTACTCACAGCTACATAATTAATTCTTTGCTCTTCTAAATTTTCTAAATCTGGGGTAATTAAAAAGTTAATGTCACTTTCTTTTTTTAGAACTAGTAGAACATTATTAAATTCGTCACCTTTTGATTTATGAATTGTTTTGTGTAAACTTAAATCTTCAGGTATTGAAACACAAAGTGATAATTGATTGAAGGTTTGATTTTCATAAAACAACTTGACGGCACCTCTGCTAACTTTCGTCATATTTGAATCAACGTTTAATCTAACAAATTCAGAAAACTGTATTAAAGAAGCAGATTTATATTCATCATATGCATTTAATAATATTGAAATATATTTTAAGGATTTACGTTTCCCTCTTATTTTATCAACCTTATAGCTAAAGAGTTTTTCTAATTCTTTAATAGCATCTTTAAATTTGTTCTCTCTAGCATAAGCTATTGATTTTATACAAGAGTGTATTAAGTATTTTCTATCCCTATTAGAATCCTTTATTAACAGTTTTTCTAAAAGTTTACTATCTAAGCCAACACCATTTATCTCAGTTTTCAAGGCGTTGGAAAGAAAGTTGCTCCTTGACAGAGTTTGAACATTTTCCAATGCACACTTTTCTTTTGCTCTTTGTAAAGCAATAGTCATATCTCCTATATAAATGATAGGTTTTTCGATTGTAACATTCCTATATTTTACTTGGCTTATATCTGTTCTAATCGAATTGAGAACATCTATTATTTCATTACTACTCCTTCTGTTTTCGTTAAGAGTATACTCTCTTAGATTAGGTAGTGTAAAAGAATTAAACTGAGTGTGATTTGCACCTTGAAATCCATAGATAGATTGTATAGGGTCTCCAATAACACCAGTTTTTATTCCACTTAAACCTAATATTTTGAAAATTTCTAATTGAATTGGATTACTATCTTGAAATTCATCAATTATTAAATATGGAAACTTAGCTAGTAATACATCAGATATAAATGGGAACTTTTTTAGTAGTTGGAAACTAAAAAATAATACATCATCATGTGAAACCTTACCTTCATTCCAATATTGCTTCTTGTATTCAATTAGATTATGCTCTAAAGCGTTTAAACAAATTCTATTTAAATACCTTCTGTCATTACCTTCTATATAGTAAGCCTCAGAACGAACAAGACTAATGTCAATATCATTGTTTGTTGGATTATAATTATAAGCAATAGAATTAAACCAATTAATTAATGCTGTTTTATTGTTTTGTAATCTAGTTAATTGATTAAAAGTGAAAGGGTGTCTTAAGGTTGAAGAATTTGGGTGATCTTCTATCCAATTACTAACTTTTTTAAAACTTGTTTTTATTTCATCATGACCATCAACCTTACTGATATCTATATTATATTCCTCAGCAATAAATGAAACATATGGCTTCACTATATGCTGATATAAAAAACTGTGTATTGTAGATACTTCTACTTGTGCAGATGAAGTACCTAAACGCTTATAAATAGTTTCAACAGCAGTATTTGTATATGTGATACACGCTACTCTTCTTGTTATTGATAGCTTATCTGAATTATGTAATATATTCTTAATATGGTTTACCAACCAATAAGTTTTACCTGCACCAGGACCAGCCGAAACCTTGAAATTATTGTCAATATCAGTTATTTTGTAATCAGAGTTTATAGTAGTTATTGACATATCCAATTTATTGTTTCTTTAATATAAGTTGGAACTGTAAATTCGATATATTCAGCTGTGCCGAATTTATTTAAATTATCTTCTAATATATATGCTAATTCTAAAGCATTTTCACCTTTTCCTATGGAAATTAAATATCTTGATGCGATAATGGCTTTCTTTTTATCATCATCATTTGTCCAATTAGAACTATTTATACCATCTCTAATTGCAATGTTTTGTTTGTTAGGATTTGTGTCAGAACCATAAGTAAGTATTTCTAAAAAATCTGAGACCCCTTTTGTGTTATCCTTATATAGGTTCATTAAACTTTCTATTTGAGTAGTATTACTCATAGATTCCGTTATCAGTAATTTCAGACTTGGATTAAAAAGTACAAGGTCATATTCAAATGTTTTTCCTTGATTTGGATCTTGACTAAAAAATCGAATATTAGGGTGAGTTTGATATTTTGTGATATTATCAGTTGAGTTATCTTTATAGTCATTCAAAGTTAAATCTTGCAAGTATTCAAATGGATAGCATTTACGATACTTAGATTCTGTTTTTAATTTTGAAGTTGGGTCTTTGTCTGTTAAACAAGCAATTTTTTTATGAATGGTATTTGGTTGATTTTTATCAAATAAATACAGGAAATGCTCAAAATATCTTCCGTTTACATTTATAATAGCGATATGGTTATCTTCTATAGTTTTAGAAGAATATATTTCATCTGTTGGTTCTGTTTCTTGTTTTAAATTGAATTCTTTTTCTGATTGTATATTATAGTATTTAGCAAAAAGAGACATTAATAATTGCTCTGCTAATCCTTCAACAAAAATAATTTTTGGAGCAAAAAGCATATCGGATTTTGTTGCATCCAAAAAACGTTGAACATATTTTTTATTCTTGTCTACAGGAAATACTTTATTAGGGTAACCTATAGATGTTTCTCCATTTTCATTATGAAGACAAATAATTTCATCTAAGGAAACTGCTGAAGTAATATGTGTCGAATGAGTAGTTACAAATATTTGACGTACTTTTTTTTCTTTTTTATTTTCATTTAAAAATTTAAGAAACTTATACTGCATTGCAGGGTGAAGGTGCGCTTCAGGCTCTTCAATAGCAAGAGTTGTAAATACCTTTGCATTACTATCTAAATAGTCAACATCTGCATTAACCTGCATCTTTGCAAGTAGTAAAGACATAAAAATTAAATTATTATAACCTAATCCATTATGAGTTGCAGGAATCTTAATACCTGATTTATATTCTACAATAAGTTTTAATACCGAATACATTTCATTTTCGGAGATACTCCCTTCAAAAGTAGGAGTTGCGTTATAGAAAGATGCACCTGTTTTATTGGCATATGAAAGAATTTCTTGTTTTCCGTTCTCTATTCTATCCCCCAAGTTTTTTATTAGAACATCTGCTTGTTCTGAAAATAATTCTTTTTTTGCTTTAATTTCAGCATGTTTTACTTCTCGAGTCTTTCGTTCATCAATTTTAATTTCGTAATCTATAAAGAAATCAAAGACTTCTCTTAAAAGAGTATTACGACCTGTTAACATATCTCTCTCTACATCACGAATAGCGTCTAAAAATTGAAAATCAAATTTTTGTAATGATTCTGAATCAGCCGTGGCTTGATTTAATATTTCTCCACCCCAAATTTTATATCCATAAAATCTTATAAATTCATGTTTTATTAATTTCCAAGCTTTGTTAATTCCGATAGGTGTTTTATCTGTTATTGAGGATAACGCTTTTATATATTTTTCTCTTTGTTTTTCAGGTAAAAAAAACTCATAAGTTAATAAAGCCTCATATGAATTATCTAGTTTTGTTAACCAATTAGAGATTGTTACTAAATCATCAGAAGTTTCTTCTTCGCCTTTAGTTATAGTAACAGATATACTAATCTTAGGCGGATTTTTTTTAAGCTCGTCTAAAGTTACATTCTTATTAAAGTCATCTATATTCAATCGTTTTGGTCTATCGTTATCCACTACTAATGATAAAGCTTTAACTAAATTAGTTTTTCCAGCATTATTGTGTCCAATTATTACATTTACACCATCATTAAATTCAATTTCTTTGTTCTTAAAGTTTCTGAAATTATTTATATAAATTTTAGATAAATACATTTACTATTTTAGTTTTAATAATATTTTTTTGAATTGAACACAACAACATGTTGAATACTAAAACTTTAAAACGGCAGGGGAAGTAGTGTTTTAAAACCGACTAGAAAGGTAGTATTTTTCTTCAATGTAGCATTACGGATAACCGTAAAAAGAGAAGGAAACATTACGAGATATGATATTAAAAACTCAAAATGCTACCTAAAATGTAATAAGGAAATAGGGTAATCACGGTATTTAAAAACGGTAACTGAGAACTACATCATCCATCTTATTTGGTACATGAATCAGCTATTTATAAAGTAGGAAATTCAGAAACAACATTCAATTTTGAAATCGTAATTATGAAGTGGGTTAAATTAAAAACAAACAAGGTTAAAAGAACTTAGTAATGAAAAGTTGCTTTTAACCTTAATTATAATTGCTGTACTTATGATGTAACAAGCCTTAACTTATTTACCTGTACTATTTAATCTCCATCTGTATCGTTAAAGGTAACCACTATATTGGCCGCGCTTGAAAAATCTGTCTTAAACAAACCAATAATTGTTTGTAAATCTGTTCTAAGGGTCTCAAGTGCCGCAACATCTGTCACCAAAGTATCTTCAATTGCTCCGTCAATAGCCTCTAAATCGCTCATAGCAACTACAAAAGCTTCTTGCAACGCAATGTCTAAATCTGGCCTGTTCAATACCTCTATTAAATAATCATCTAGACCAAAACCTGTTTGGGCTTCATATGCACCCAAATAGCTTTTGTACAACGTATTTAGGTTAACAATCAAGGCTTCTTTACTGGTTCTGCTCCTATATGCCTCAAAATAAGTTTCGCCATCAGTTTCGGCATTTAGCGCTTCTTCTATTTTAGTACCCTTCATAGCCTCTAATGAGGCAATAATTGCATTGACCACTTGGTTTTGACTTCCATTGACACCGGTCTCTAAATTACTCTTAAAACTAGGTTCTACACCTTCCCAAAACGTTTGTAAAAATTCTGCTTGTTCCGCTAAATTTTCTATCAGTGCCAATAAGTACTGCATGCGCCTTTCGGCATTTTCACCTGTTGTTAATTCGGTAAGTATTACAGCATTGGTTTCATGAAATAACAAATATTCAATGGCACTGTACCCTTTAGTATTTGCCCCTACACTAGATACAAAATCATTGTTCAGCGTTTCTTCGCTTGCAATATTTTCTTCCAATGCCTCGTAATTGGTTGGCCATTGATTGATTCTAGTATGTATAAATGAACTCTGAATGGCACCTAGGTTAAATACCTCATTACTTTTCCAATTTAAAAAAGCTGTTTTCCAAGCATCTTGTAAAGCTAATAGCTCAGTTTCAGTAGCTGTTTCCTCAAAGACCAAACTTTGTGTTACCAAATTGTTTAAAACCGCCACATGTGCTGCTTGATTTACCTTAATCTGATAATCATATACATCTGATATTTGCTGGCTACGCCCTTCTTCAACAGGTAACGATTGGGGCTCTTCATTAGTTACACTATCGTCATTACCGCATGAGAATGCGAACGCTACCAATGCTATACATACTATTGTCTTTTTCATCTTCTTAAAGTGTATTTAAAAACTGAATAATTTTATTTCTTTCTTCTGCAGAAAGTTCCTTGAATTTATCTTTTGAAGCCAAAGCTTCACCACCGTGCCATACTATGGCCTCTTCTATATTTCTGGCCCTACCATCATGCAATAGATTGGTATGACCGTTTACTGTTTCTATTAATCCTATACCCCACAATGGCGGTGTTCTCCATTCATTACCGTTTGCATCAAAATCGGGTAGACCGTCAGCTAGCCCATCTCCCATATCATGCAACAATAAATCTGTATAAGGGCGAATGGTCTGGTTTGCCAATGCCTCTATTTCATATACACCGGTCTCTAGTTTTGGTATGTGGCATTTAGCACAGTCTATGCTTACGAACAACTCTTTACCTTCTAAAACATCTTGATCGTCAACATCTCTTCTTTCAGGCACCGATAGCGAAGCCGCGTAAAAAGTGACGTTTTCTAAGTTATCATCCGGTATTTCTGGTGTGCCCCCGTTGGGATAATCATTACAATCTAAAGGATCGGGACAGTTTTCATTAGGAAAAAGTGATGACGTTATACCCAAGTCTCCAGAAAATGCAGCCGCTACTTGTTGTTTTATATTAGGTTGATTGGCTTTCCAACCAAAACGACCTATCACCTTAGTTCCCGTTTCAACATCGTAGACTTGATTGGTTTTCCCCGAAATACCATCGTTATCGGTATCATTAGGGTCGGCATAACTTAATAAGGTTGCTTCTGGTATAGCATCTAACAGCCCCAAACCAATCATTTGATTGGCTACTCTGGGCGATATTCTTGTTAAGGCACTTAAACCACCATAACTTAGACCAGTAAATGAATATTCTGGCATTTGCAAAGCTACCTCGGTACCATCTGCATAGGTTTCTACTAAAGGAGTATAGGTAACAATGATCGTACCTTCTTTATCAACGCTTAAAATAGAATTGTCTTGAAATTGAGTACCATATATGGGATCACCAATATTTTCGCCGTTTTCATTAGTTTGTAAAATACCCAAGCGTAGCAAAAGACCGGTTGAAAACTCACCATCATACTCTGGAGGACGCCCTCTACCATCTTTAAAATGGCACCCAGAACAATTTCTTGCATTGAAAAAAGGACCTAGACCATCTCTTGCGGTTGTAGATGCCGGTGCGGTTACCCAACTTTGATTAAAAAGAGAATTGCCCACCCCAAAGGTTACACGTTCATCGAACGTAAGATCTGGGGAAGCAAAACCAAAGGCTTCTGCAGAAAAATTACTTGATGATGTAGAACCACCGGATAGTTCTTCTCCTTCCTCTGCCATTAAGGGAATAATTACCTCATCTTTACCACAAGAGGCAACAATAATAAGCAGCAGACATAAAAACGTTATTGAAATTCTGTTCATTTTATATAACAACAAAACTGGATTTTAAAAAATCCAGTTTTAATTTACTATTCCGTTAAACAGGACCGCTTAACACAATCCATTATACAAGAAGTGCATTACTTTATATTTAATCGATATCCAAAGCAACTTTAGCTTCTAAAAGCTTATCGCCAAAAGCAACCAATGCCTGTACGGCTGTTTGTACTTTTGCTCCTTCTACACTAGATTCGCCATCAACGATCGCCAAATCAAAAGGATCCAATGTTGCATCTACATCTGCAACCGCTGTAGCCAACAAAGCATCTAACTCTGAAGCTAAATCAGCATCTGCTTCTTCTACCAAGTCTTGTATAGAACTACCGCTAACATTACCATATGCTCCGGTATATACATTTACGATACCTGCCAAGTTCAACCTAATATCCCTGTCTGTATTATCACTGAAACAAGAATGCTCATCTTCTTGGTCTTGGTTTTGTAATGCTACGGCCATACGCTCAATAGCTAATTCGCTTCTTGATAGCTCTGCAATACTGCTGATCATATTATCCAACGCTTCATCTTCGTCTAAAGCCAGAAAAGTTGATCTGTAATCACCTGTCCACTCCTCAATTACAACTTGTAAATGATCTGTCAACAAATCAGCAACTACCGCTAAATAATCTCTTCTACGATCTTGGTTAGCAGCAGTACCACCATCTACAAAATCAGTATATACTCTTTGCCCAGCTAAATTTTCAGAAGGTGCCGTTAAATCTTGACCCCAAAGTAAAAATTCAATTGCATGGTAACCAATAGCAACATTTTCTTCACCACCATTACCGTTCTCACCAGTTAAAATTTCTTTGGATATTATTGGAAAATCTTCCGCATTATTTACAATTCCTGCAGTTTCATCACCTTCTACATAATCAATATACGCCTCATCTAAAGGCCAAGAGTTTAAATATCCTTCAATTTCTTCAGTATCTCCCGTATCTATAGGTCCGTTTGCAAAACGAAACGCCTCTGAAGGACCATAGCTTTCTCTAGAAGTCAACCAAGCTTCTTTGGCTGCCTCAAAATTTTCTTCTGTTGGTGTTGTAACAAAAGTTTGTATAGCTACATTCATAGCTTCTGCGTCTACTAAAGCAGCTTGATAATTAGCCAATACCAAGTCTGCATAATTTTCTATTACCGCTGATGCCTCGGTAGAATTGTCTATTACAACTTCTGCTGCTGAATCATCATCTGATGAACAACCTACTAATGTTAGACCGATAATACCTACCGCCAGAATAACTCTTTTCATTATATTTTATTTAGATTTATTTTAAATAGAGGTCAAATCTAATTCATCACCTAGACACACACAAATTATTTTTACTTATTCTAAATAAACATAACAAGTTTAACATTTAAACTTGAATCTTCAAGTTTTCAGCCTTTAACAATACTGAATCATTAATGGTAAACTAAAAAGTTAAGTATTAGCACAGTAGCATTAGGACGACGTTCAAAATGACAATAGTTGTCTTCACCATTTCACCATTATTCAGTAAAATCAATTTCAACCTGCGCTGCTACTACCCCTTTACCACCAGCCATTAATCCGGTTATATGCTCATTTTTCACTTGCAATTGTACTTCAATAACACTTGAAGATGGCGGACTCATGTATTTGCCTTGCTGAATTTTAAACGTGGTTTTCTTTAACTGCAACACATGAAACAAATAACTTGCTAACGGACCTGCGGCCATTCCTGTACCTGCTTCTTCAAGGATGCCATAACGTGGTGCAAACATTCTGGCAGTGGCGTCAATCTCTGCTGTGGTATCAGTGGTGAATATATAATACCCTATTAAATCATATGCCTCACTGATACTCTCTATGTCATCAAAATCTGGCGAAATATCTTCTAAGGTCTTTGCATCTTTCACGGGAATCAACAGAAAGGAATTTCCTGTATTGACCACTTGCATTGGTGCATTGGGCAAAAGGTCTTTTTTGCTCAATCCTAAGGAATTCAAAATAGCATTCTTTTTCTCTGATACATCTATATACGAGGGAGCCGTTTGCTCCATAAATGCTAAATCGTCTTGTATTTCTATTTTTCTATTTCCGTCTATGGTCTCTTTAGAAGAAGAATTAGACTTTAATAATCCCAATTGTTTTAAATAGGAGAAAGCGGCAACGGTGGCGTGCCCACAATGTGCTATTTGCTTGGTGGGTGTGTAGAAATCTAATTTATAATCTGCCGTCTTAGATTGCGATATAAACGCGGTTTCTGAAAGTCCTACTTTCTGGGCAATGGTTAATTTATTTTCATGCGATAAAGCATCGGCATTCAATACAACACCTGCAGGGTTGCCGCCTTTATCATTTTCAGTAAAAGCATTTAGTATTTGTACGGTAACTTGTTTTTGATTATCCATCATAACTTAATTAAGGTTTATAATAGATAGACGTGCTACACTAGAAAAAGACGTAGCTATTCTTCATTATTTTCAAAATCAAGTAATTTACCTGATGGGTCAGAGGCTACATTGGGGCAAGAAAGCAACTGAACTTTTAAAATTTCCCTAGCTTTTTGAACTCTTGATTTTGTGCCCGAATACGATATGTTCAAATGCTTTGCCAGCTCTTTTTGAGAATATTCTTGAAATGTAGTCAAGACAATAGCTTCTTTATGTTGGGCAGATAACTCACCTATTTTCTGATTGATGCAATTGGTCAATTTAGAATAATCAAAATCATGGGCTTCTTTCTCTGGCATATCAAAATCTACCACATCAACAGTAGGATTTTGTTGCTTTCTAAAATAGTCTATAATCGTATTTCGCGTAATCTGATATACCCAAGATGTCAGTTTAGACGTGTGCTGCAGTTGATGAATTTTGGTCTGTATCTTTAAGAACACATCTTGATGAAGATCTTTTGCCTGTTGCTCATCTTTTACTTTACCTAGAATAAAATGATACAATTCCTCATTAAGGTCTAACCAAATGGTATTGATTTCATTATTTATCATAATTGTAAACGATTTGCTTAATGAAGCACCTGCAAGTTAGGGATTTAGTTGATTGTTGGCTGCAAAATAGTATTAAGTAAAAAGTTTTATCTGTTTGTATGCCTTAATTGTGCTCTGTGGAAAGTTTTACTAGCTACTACGTTTTTAATACCTTAGTCATACCATACAAATCAGAACTAAAATATCTTATCATGTCAAAACTTCTTTCTTCCCTTTTCATATTTTTCTCGCTTTCTACCGCATTAGCTCAAAACAACTTTAACCAAGTATTTTCAAATGCGACAAGACCATCAAAAGACAACATTCGTATAGAATTTCAAGATTCTAGAAATAATAAAGTCTTTTTACCTATTTCTATATTAAAAGGTAAGAATGAGGGGCCTGTTTTTACAGTAGTAGCGGGAGTTCACGGGTTTGAATACCCACCTATTGTAGGGGTTCAAGAGCTTTTGAGAGAAATAAATATGGATAGCTTAAATGGTACTTTAATCATCATACCTATTGCAAACACCAGTTCTTTCTTTTCAAGAACTTCTATCGTTAATCCGTATGACCGGGTGAATCTTAACGGTGCTTTTCCAGGTAAATCCTCTGGTAGTGTCACCCAGAAAATAGCAGATTTTATTACAAATACCATAATACCTGTAAGTGATGTTTTTTTAGATATTCATGGAGGTGGTGTTAATGAAGACCTTATTCCGTTTGCGCTATTCTACGACAACCAAAACTACCCTGAACAAACTAAAAAAGCTAGGGAACTAACTGAAATTAGTGGATTTGAGTACATTGTTTCATACCCTTTTACCTTAAAAGACAATGAACCCGCAAAGTATGTTTTTAAACAAGCCTCACAAGATGGTAAAATAGCCTTGAGCTTTGAAAGTGGAAAATTGGGCAATGTTCAGAAAGATGCCGTAAGCTTTATAAAAAACGGCGTATATAACATGTTGAACAATATGGATATGTACGATAAAGGAACTGCTCCGCATGCCAATCTTATTCAGCTAAACAACCCAACGTACATAAGTGCTACCGAAACAGGACTTTTCTATAGCGACCATAAAGCTGGTTATGCCGTTAAAAAAGGTGATGTTGTAGGTTATATTACCAATGAATTTGGTGAGAAACTAAATGAGTACACAACACACGCATCTGGTATTATTCTGTACAAAATATCTACTCCACCAGTGAACGTAGATGATACGTTGTTTTGTATTAGTTCTAGTTTGTAGAATGATATTGTAACCTAAAAACTAGAACATTCCTATTTGTTAACTTACAAATAGGAATTTTGAAAAGGTAAATTATAAAAGCCTTCAAAAATGTGAAGGCTTTTATAATTCTTAATATGTAGTGAGTAAAATTCTATCTAATTTCTAACATAAACCGCTTTATTACCAGCGTAATTTGTGAAATGTAATAACCCATCTTGTTCTATCTGTACTACTAAATCTTGTGAACTAGTCTGGCTTACTGGGTAATTATCTGGACTAGGTTCTATGGCAGCCAATTCCAAAAGACCATTTCCAAGTAATTTAAAATGTAATTGATATGCTACTTCTTCATACGTTTCATATGAAGTGGCCGTATATTCCTTGTTGATGGATAAAAACACTTTATGCGTTCTTTCTTCATTGTCATTATTAATCTGCTCATAAGATAGAAAAGACCAATTACCAACGAACCTTCTATTATCTGTCATGTACACCTCAGCATAAAACTCATTGTTGTTTGCAGGGGAAAACTTTATAATATTAGAAGCGTCTACATCTAAATCTATTACTTCCCAATTACTCAACACTTTATCTTCTGTATAAATATCTACATAGTAACTCTTTTCCTCTAAATTTTCCGAAATTGAGATTTTGCCAGTAGTATCTATATTACCTGAAAACACAGTATTTGTTTCATTAAAATAATCTTCTTTAGAATCGTATACTTTTACCATAAAGTCTGTAAAGTCATAGTCATTTGAGTATTCTTCTACTTGATTTAAGTTTAATTGAATATTTATAAGGTTTAATTGTTCTTCAGTATCATTCTCAGAGCAACTGAATAAACATATTATGGATAGAAAAGTGAAAATAAATTTCTTCATTTTAATGATTTCTTTTTTGGGGGGTTTATATATCATTAATAATCGTGTTATAATAACATTTTATTATTCATGATATTGTATATCTGAAAAAGTTGTTAAAATAGCTTTTGGCGAATTTCTTGTGAAGAATAGTCTTTTGTAAAGGAAGTTTAAACTTTGAAAAGCCCAATATGTAGAATAGCGGTCAGGTAGTGGTAACCTTTAAGAAAACCTTCAGGACGCACTTCTTTGATTACACTATTTACTAAAAACCATAAAAAAAGCCCTCACTTTCGTGAAGGCTATAAAGACGTGGAGAATACCGGATTCGAACCGGTGACCTCTTGCCTGCCAGGC
This sequence comes from Maribacter zhoushanensis, assembly GCF_029350975.1. Lineage (GTDB taxonomy): Bacteria > Bacteroidota > Bacteroidia > Flavobacteriales > Flavobacteriaceae > Maribacter > Maribacter zhoushanensis. Next base: position 12,719 of record NZ_JARKMR010000003.1, on the reverse strand, counting down.
AAGCGCTCTAGCCAACTGAGCTAATCCCCCAAAATATTTAATATAAATTAAGCGAAAAAATGATTTTCCGTATGTATCGCGTTAAAGCTTGTAAATATAATTCATTTTCATAGAGATCTTACTCTCTTCTCAAAAGTATCTTTTCGGCTTTATGGGTCAACAAACTGAGCCCGCCTAAAAAGTCGGGCAGGCTAATCCCCCAAAATAATATTACTCTTTCTCCATCTTCTTCCTGCAGCCGATTTTAAATACTTTTCTCTTACTCTAGCCTCTTGTTTATTATTGTATTCCTCCGTATGAACAATTCGCCAAGGTACATAAGGCTTTGTGCTTTTTACCTTACTAGAATTATGTGTTACCAAACGATTCTCTAAATCGTCAGTCATTCCAACATAGAACCTTTTGAAAATATCGCTGTAAAGAACATATATATAACTCATTATCTGAAAAATTGCGCTCCCTGCCCGAACATGCTTTTTTCGGCATGGGCGGGTAGCCAACTGAGCCCGCCTAAAAAGTCGGGCAGGCTAATCCCCCAAAACATTTTACTATGCCAACAAAGCACTACTTAATCTTTCTTTACACTAAGCACCAATACCGGTACAGGGGCATAAAACTCTGATTTTGAAATGGTACTCTTTTCCCATAATTTCTTGAAAAAACCACGTTTTCTTCTAAAAACACACAATAAATCGGGTTGTTTTGCTTGAAAATGCTCTAAAACGCCATGATACGTTGTTGAGTTTTCTGTAAAGGTCAACTGCGAAGAAATGTCCATCAATGCCGTATTTATCTTTAAATCGTCATCTGAATATCCGGGAGTTTTCACCATCAATAAATTTACATTGGCGTTGTGCTTATTCTTCATCTCAATTAATGGATCAAGAATTCTCTTTCTTTTTAGAATACCAGATTTAAAAGCAACTAATATATTTTTAAACGACTTATACGCTGTTCCTTTTGGTACGATCAATGTTGGTATGTTCGTTCTTTTTATAATGGCTCCTGAAGTTTGCCCTAAATAATTCTCTTCCTTAATGTCATTACTTCTAGGCGCCAGTATAATTAAATCTATACCAATACCCTTATCAATTTCTTTTAGTCCGTCTTTTAGCTCACCGTTAAAGCTTGCTATTTTTATAGAGACGTCTTTTGTATCTACTGTACCGACTACTTCCTTTAATCTTTCCTTTGAATTATCGGCTACCTTTTGTGTTATATTGGCAAGCGTTCCTGTTTTTCCGCTGACATTAAAAACTTCCATTACATATATTTCTGCACCAAAGTCTTGTGCAAAATCTACTGCATATTGTAATGTTTGATTCGCATTTGAGGAGGTCCCGATCGGAACAAGAATATTCATCATGATAAAAAGTGTTGTTTATAACTCTAAATTTACAATTTAATTAAATCGCTTTTATGATAGCACCGGCAAAGATATCGCAAATACCCAAAATTCTTAAAATGACAGATGCTTGTAGAATTGCTATGGAAGCCAATGGTATTTACCAATGGACGACCGATTACCCTTCTAAACTGGCATTTGAAAATGACATAGAACGCAATGAACTTTATGTGCTTCAAATTGATAACGAAATAGTAGGTTGTATTGTTGTTTCTCTTCTTATGGATGAAGAATACACTTCTGTAAACTGGCTAACAGAAAATGTAAACAACTACTATATTCATCGCCTAGCAGTGCACCCTAAATATCAAAGTAAAGGTTTTGCCCAACGTTTAATGGACTTCGGCGAAAGTTTTGCCAGAGAAAACAATGCCGTATCCGTTAGGTTAGATACCTTTAGCCAGAACAAAAGAAATCAGAAATTTTACGAGCAGCGTGGTTATACCAAATTAGGAGATATCTTTTTTCCAAAACAAAGTGAACATCCTTTTCATTGCTACGAACTTGTACTATAGAAACCCTATTTTTTGAAAACTTCCGTTAATTTTAAATCTATAAACGCCTTGGCCATCCCTGCAACTATTGCAGGTATTGCCGAACCGCTATTGTCCATAACAGATACGGCTATTGTGGGGAATATTCCGTTAGACGGGCTAGAATCTCTTGCCGCAGCAGGTATTGTAGGTTCTTTTCTTTCTATGCTGATCTGGATTCTTGGGCAAACGCGTAGTGCTATATCTTCCATTATTTCACAATACTTAGGTGCCGGTAAATTAGAAGCCGTTAAAACACTGCCCGCACAGGCTATTTACCTCAACATTGCATTGAGTATTCTAGTTTTGCTATCTACCATTTTTGTTGTTCAAGAAATCTTTGAACTTTTAAATGCCAAAGGAAAAATATTGCAATACTGTATTAGCTACTACTCCATTCGGGTATGGGGTTTTCCATTAACCTTATTCGTTTTCGCTGTGATGGGTATTTTCCGCGGATTACAGAACACCTATTGGCCTATGGTCATTGCTATTACAGGAGCGGTCTTGAACGTTATTCTTGATTTTGCCTTTGTATATGGTATTGAAGGATTCATCCCTGCCATGTATTTAGAAGGTGCCGCCTATGCCAGTTTGTTGGCACAAGCGATAATGGCAATCATGGCATTCTATTTACTTTTAACGAAGACCGATATTAGCCTAAAACTAAAATTACCTGTTCACCAAGAACTTGGTCGTTTAGTAGTCATGAGCTTAAATTTATTTGTTCGTGCCATTGCCTTGAACACTGCGCTTATTCTTGCCGTTAGAGAAGCTACTGCACTCGGTGATAAATACATAGGGGCGCATACCATTGCCATAAATCTATGGTTGTTTTCTGCCTTTTTTATTGATGGCTATGGTGCCGCTGGTAATATAATGGGCGGTAGATTATTAGGGGAACGCAATTATGACGGACTCTGGTTATTGGCTAAAAAGATTACGAAATATGGCCTCATTGTTAGCCTGGTCATTATGGCTTTGGCTACTATTTTCTACAAACCATTGGGTAGCTTATTTTCTAATGAGCCTTTGGTGCTTTCTGCTTTTTACGGCATCTTCTATATTATTATTCTGGGGCTTCCGTTTAATAGCACTGCCTTTGTTTTAGATGGAGTTTTTAAAGGTCTTGGTGAAATGAAATATTTACGAAATACCTTGCTTGTAGCTACTTTTTTAGGCTTTGTGCCCATGCTATTTTTAGGTAAATATCTTCACTGGGGATTAACAGGTATATGGCTTGCTTTCACCGTTTGGATGTTTATTAGAGGTGGTGCACTAGTATGGAAATTCAGAAACAAATTCAAACCTTTATTGCAAAATCCGTAATTTTGTATCAGCTACTTTGAGACAAATCTCAAAGTATGTAATCTCGATTATCAAGTAAAATAAAATGCTATGGTCACTTCAAGAAAAAATGGAAGTTTATATACACGAATAGATGGTAAAGTTGCTCATGTAGAGTTTGGGCATCCTGCTAGTAATTCATTCGTTTCTGAACTTCTAGAACGCTTAACAGACACTATTAATGAGCTTTCTGAAGATGAGGCCGTATCTGTTATCCTATTAAAATCTGAAGGAGAAAAAGCTTTTTGTGCCGGTGCTTCTTTTGATGAGTTACTTGAAGTTTCTAATCTTGAAGAAGGTAAAGCATTTTTTAGCGGTTTTGCACATGTCATCAATGCCATGCGTACGTGTAAAAAGGTAATTGTAGGTCGTGTACATGGCAAAACTGTTGGTGGTGGCGTTGGTCTTGCCGCTGCTTGTGATTATGTGTATTCTAACGTAAACTCATCTATTAAACTTTCTGAGCTTAGTATTGGTATTGCTCCTTTAGTAATTGCCCCTGCTGTAGCTCGTAAAATAGGTACTGCCGCTATGGGCGAAATGTCTTTGGCACCTACAGAATGGAAAAGTGCGTATTGGGCTCAAGAAAAAGGCTTGTTCAATAAAGTGTACGACTCTGCACAGGAAATGGATAAGGAACTCGATTTCTTCATTCACAAATTGGCTAGCTATAATGCTGAAGCTTTAACTGAATGGAAGAAAGTTTTATGGGAAGGTACCGACCATTGGGATACCTTATTGACAGAACGCGCAGCTATCACCGGAAAATTAGCCCTTTCTGATTTTACTAGAAACGCACTGTCAAAATTTAAAAAATAAACAATAACTGAATCAGGGCGTCGTTCTGTTTCTAAATAATTAGTATGGATTTCTTTCAATTTTTAAACGGTAACCTAGTATTTCCAGTTCTTGCACTATCTGTTTTGATCATTTATTTCGTAAACAAAATGCGCGCAAAGAAGAAGTACAAGAGGTAATTCAACAGCCTACGCAACTAATCGGTATTTGAGCATCTTATTAAAAACCAGTTTTATGTTCGCAAAAATCACATTAGTTTTTCTATCTATATTTCTTATTGCCTGTAACGACAAAGATGATTCTATTGAACAACAAGATTGTGCTACGGCTATATGCACCCTAAATTTTGTTACCATTTCGGTCAGTATAAAAGATGCATCGGGCAAAGCTATTGCATTAGATAGTTATGAGGTCATAGATACTGAAACAGGTAAAAATATAGCTGAAGATTTTAACGGCGATGAATATCAATACCTTAAAGAGCAAGGTTTCTACCCTATTCTTAGTGACGCCAATCGTATTCAATACCAAAATACTACGGAAACACTTACTTTCAAAGGCTTTATTGCTGCTGAAGAGGTCATCACTGAAGATTATGAAGTTGGTGCAGACTGTTGCCACGTTAGCTTAATCACTGGAAATACCGAGATTGTTTTAGAATGATTTCTCTATATAAATCCTTTTAAAGATTCCCTACCTTTGCCATATAATTATAGGCTATGAGCAATATTCGTATTACCAAACAATTCAATTTTGAAACGGGACATGCACTTTACGGTTATGACGGTAAATGTAGAAATGTACACGGCCATAGCTATAAATTATCCGTAACCGTTATAGGTAGACCTATTACAGACACCAGCCACGTAAAATTAGGAATGGTGATAGATTTTGGCGATCTAAAGAAAATAGTCAAAGAAGATATCGTTGACATTTTTGATCATTCTACGGTATTCAATAAAAACACACCTCATGTTGAACTTGCCAAAGAATTAACTGATAGAGGACACAGTGTTATTTTGGCAGATTACCAACCTACTAGTGAAAATATGGTAATCGATTTTGCAGCGAAAATTAAATCTCGCCTTCCAGAGAACATTTCATTATTCTCTTTAAAACTGCAAGAAACAGATACTTCTTTTGCAGAATGGTATGCTAGTGATAATTAAGTTCAACAAAACTTAACCTTTTACTTTCTTTACAAGCTTATAAATTGTTTTATTTTTAGGGCAATTCCTTAATATATAACCACATGACCAAGCATCATATTTACTGGTGGAATCTTGAAAACCTGTTCGATGTAGAAAATTCTCCCAGGCGAAGTGAATTTTTAAACAACCACTTGGGTAAGGAACTCGACGGATGGAGTGCTGCTATTCTAGACCAAAAAATAGCCAATCTAACAGCTGTTATTTCAAAATTCAATAACGGTGAAGGTCCAGATATATTGGGTGTTTGTGAGGTAGAAAACGAGTATGTTATTGAGCTACTTATAGATGCCATGAGTGCTGCCTTAAATAAGAACTACGGTTTTGTAATTTCTGAAGGTGATGATAAAAGAGGTATTGACACTGCCCTTATTTATGATAAAACCAAGTACGGACCAGAACAGCAAACGTTTAGTCTACGTATTATAAAAAGAAATACTACCAGAGATTTGTTTCAAGTTCATATCAATACTGCCAATGGCAATAAGCTGGTATGCGTACTTAACCATTGGCCATCTAGATCTGGCGGTGAACTCGAAAGCGAGCCATTTAGAATTATGGTTGCCGAAAATTTATCTTATTGGATCGAGAGAATTTACGAAGAGCAAGGTAATGATGCCAACATCGTATTAATGGGAGATTTTAATGACAATCCCTTCAACAAGAGTATTACAGCATATTTAAAAGCCATCAATAACAAAGCTTTGGTAAAAAGTAATAGAGTGCGCCTAAAGTATTTCTACAATGTAATGCATCGGTTTTTAGATGCGCAGATAGGTACTTTTGTATTTGGTAATGAATATAATATGCTTGATCAATTCATGATTTCAAAGAGTATTTTATCAGAGAAATCAGATTTACCTTTTAAATTAAGTACTGCAGAAATCATTGCCTACCCAGAACTTACATCTGGTTCTTACCAAAAACCCGTAAAATTTGGTAGACCTAATTCATCTACATTTAACGACAAAGGTTATAGCGATCACCTGCCTATAAAAATAGTACTGAACGAGAAAGATGCCGCTGTGTAATTTAGATTCACGTATGCTTATTTTAATCCACGTATTCCCTTGGTACGCAAAACAGTTATTATATTTACACCCTGATGACGAACATTGAACTTCCTGCAGGGAAAAAAGTATATTTTGCTAGCGATAACCACCTAGGCGCACCTACTATGGAAGAAAGTAGGGTGAGAGAACTTAAGTTTATTCGTTGGTTAGATATGATTAAGTCGGATGCCGAAGTGATTTTCTTGATGGGCGATTTGTTCGATTTTTGGTTTGAATACAACACCGTTATCCCGAAAGGATTTACCAGAACATTAGGAAAGCTTGCAGAACTGTCTGATGCAGGCATTCAAATACACTACTTTGTAGGTAATCATGACCTTTGGATGAACGGTTACTTTGAAGAAGAGCTTAACATACCTGTTTATCATAAACCTGAGCAATATTCCATTAACGGAGCTTCCTTTTTTATTGGTCATGGCGACGGACTAGGACCAGACGATAAAGGCTTTAAAAGGATGAAGAAGGTTTTCACCAATCCTGTAGCCAAATGGTTCTTTAAATGGTTGCACCCAGATATTGGTGTTCGGTTGGCAAAACATCTTTCTGTCAGCAATAAATTGATCAGCGGTGACGATGATGCCAAATTTTTAGGTGAAGACAAAGAATGGCTGGTACAATACGCGCATAGAAAACTAGAAACCAACCATTACGACCATTTCATTTTTGGTCATAGACATCTTCCTTTAGAAATTGAATTGAAAGAAAATTCAAAATATACCAATCTAGGCGATTGGATCAATTACTACACTTATGCCGAGTTTGACGGTATGCAACTTTCACTGAAAGAGTTTAGCTAAACTTCCATAAAAACACCGATGAAATACACAATTCATTTTGTAATCTTTTTCTTACAACAAGAAATAAGCTTTTCACAACAATAGTTTTTTAAAACTAGTCCTTCGTTATATCTTTACAGTGTTATTAAGTTTAAGTGTTGACCCCAAATCTTCACATCACCTACAAGCTTACCTAGCTTAAAACCCAAATTTTAAGTGTACAAAATGTAAAGAATAGCCCCTATTTTAGGGGCTTTTTTAATATTTTATGTTCTTCTGTCAATCCTTAAACAACTTAACTTATAAAAATTCTAGATATTATTTAGGATTAAACAATTCAAAATAATTAGTCCATTTAAGGCAACTAAACAATCCCCAATTCTTATTTAAGTTTCATCGAAAATGGATAAAATAAAACTTAATATCCTATCAAACCACGTGTAATTCTTTTCTTACATGTTAAATATTCTAGTTCACAACAAAAGTTAGTACAAACTAGACATTGGTTCTATCTTTACACTGTTGTTTAGAATAAGTGTTGATTCCCAAATCTAAAGCTTACCTACAAGTTTCCCCGCTTAATGATGAATTTCTTAAGCATTACCTACAATAAAAAAAGCCCCTTTAAAAAGGGGCTTTTTTTATGATGTAAATCTACCGTGTTAGCGCTCGTGATCTTCTACATCTTTCTGTAAATCTAGCTTTCTAAATTTAGGCGAAACAATTGCTGTAAGCCCCACTGTCAATAAGGTCATAGTTCCTCCAAAAACTACGGCGGTAACCGTACCCATCAATTTTGCGGTTAAGCCACTCTCAAAAGCACCCAACTCATTAGACGAACCCACAAACATTGAATTTACCGAAGCTACACGCCCACGCATGTTATCAGGTGTCTTTAATTGCAATATAGTCTGTCTAATAATCATTGATACCCCGTCTACCGCTCCGCTTAAGAACAAGGCAATAACAGATAACCAAAAATATGTAGATAGTCCAAATACGATCATACACACACCGAAACCAAATACGGCAATTAATAATTTCTTTCCTGCATTTTTATGTAAAGGAAATCTAGTGGATCCCAACATGGTTAACGCAGCACCTACTGCTGGTGCAGCTCTTAATACTCCGAACCCTTCTGAACCAACATGCAATATATCTTGAGCAAAAATGGGTAACAATGCTACTGCCCCACCAAAAAGTACGGCAATCATATCTAAAGTCAAAGCACCTAATACCGCTCTGGTCTTGAATACAAATGTTAGCCCCTCTCTTAAACTCTGAAAAACTGGTTCTCCTATCTTAGGATTTAAAATTGGTTTCTTAGAAATATTGAAAAGTGCCGTCAACGCCAATAATGAAAAACCGAAGATGACACACATAGACCAATGTACACCAATAAGACTTATGGAAAACCCTGCTAAAGCCGGACCTAATACTGATGCCATTTGCCATGTTGTACTACTCCAAGTTGCCGCATTTGGGTATATTTTTTTAGGAACGATCAAAGCGATCAATGAAAATATAGTTGGTCCTAAAAAGGCGCGTACCAAACCGCCACAGAAAACCAAGGCATATATTCCGTAAAGAATTGTTTTGGTCTTATACGTTTCTAAAACTGAAGGAAGACTCAGCATAAACAAACCAAAACTAATTACAGAAAAACCAAGAATACATTTTACGAGTAGGTTACGTTTCTCTTTTTGATCCACAATATGTCCTGCAAAAAGTGCCATGCTCACTGCAGGTATTACTTCCATTAAACCAATGATACCTAATGATAAGGGATCTTTTGTCATGGAATACACTTGCCATTCAATAACAATAAACTGCATTGACCAGGCAAAAACCATGGCAAAACGTACTAGAAGAAATATATTGAATTCCTTAAATTTTAAGGCTGCATAAGGATCATTAACGCTCATAGTGCAATCTCTAAATAGTGACTCAAAGATATTTAATTAATAACAAGGCATATACAGAATACCCTATTAATTCTCCTTTAAAATTATACTGGTATCAGTAATTAACCGATACCTAATTCACCGAAAAAAGAATCTAATTCTAGCTTAAATAAAGTACCGTTTATTAAATCTCTGACTTCAATGGCTTCTTGATAACTAATTGCAAATGTAATTTGATGCGCAGGGGTATTCAGCAATAAAGATCTGCACGTATCTTTTGTTTTACAATCGCCACATAAATTACCCTTTCCACTTTTAACGGTATCTGCTATGCATTTAGAAAAATGTCTTAGTTCACTTAATGTAAGTAAAAGTCCAATATCCCTAAAAATAACTTGCACTTTATTGTTCTGACCAGGTTTATCTTTTTTCCATTTAAAGGCAATTCCGAAATCATTTTGGTAAATGGGGTTGATATCATTCATAAGAATCTACATATTTAGTATAAATATATGCATCTTATTTAGAATAATTATAAATAGTATTGTTAAATGGTGATTTCTATTTGATTTCCTTCTGGGTCAAGAATAACACTTTCGTAGTAACCATCGCCTGTAGTACGAGGTTCACCGGCAATTGTGAATCCGTCTTTTCTCAACTTTTCGGTCAATAAATCTACTTGTTCTTTTGAGCCCACTGATATGGCAAAATGTATGAAACCAGTATGTACAGCATTATTCTTGGCTACTTGTATACTTGGCTTATGCATGATTTCTAAACGAGCGCCATCTTTAAAACTTAAGAAGTAAGATGTAAATTTTTTGGTAGGGTTATGGTATTTATCTCCTGCTACCGCATTAAAATACATTTCATAGAACGTTCGCATTGCTTCTAAATCAGTAACCCAAATAGCAATATGCTCTATTCTCATTTAATGTCTTTTAGTTTTAGTTGAAGGCTGACATTTCCTTGCCATTCATTTTCATCTATAGAAAAAACGGCGTTAAAGGGCTTTCTACCTGTTACCAATGGTAATTTGTCACCCATATTAAAACCAATGCCGTCAATTTTATGACTGCCTTGTTGTACCGCTGATATTTTTAAATGTGCTTCTTCTTTACCAACGGCCTTTGCATACCCGGTATCCTGTAAATCTTCTGCCATAAATATAGGAGACATATTGCCGGGACCAAATGGAGCAAATTGTTTAAGTATACGCATCAACTTAGGAGTAATATCTTTCAACTCAATAACCGTATCTATAGTTATCTCCGGTATCAACATTTGGGGGTCTATGGTTTCTTTAACCACTTTCTCAAACTGATGCTTAAAGTTATTATACTGCTCTTCTAACAAGGTTAAACCAGCTGCATATTTATGTCCGCCAAATTGCTCAATATAATCAGCACATCCTTCTAGCGCATTATACACATCAAAACCTCTAACCGATCTTGCAGATGCCGCCAACTTATCGCCACTTTTGGTAAAAACTAGGGTGGGTCTATAATACGTTTCCGTTAATCTTGATGCCACAATACCTATCACCCCTTTATGCCATGAATCTTTATACACTACGGATGTGAAACCTTCTTCCTCTTGGTTTTCTTGAATTTGCCCTAGTGCCTCTATCGTAATTTCTTGATCCAGCCCTCTTCTATCTGTATTGAATTTTTCAATTTCAGAAGCAAATTGAATTGCTTTATCCATATTGGTTTCGGTCAAAAGATTAACCGCATATTGCCCATGTTTCATTCTACCGGCAGCATTAATTCTAGGTGCAATAATGAAAACTACATCGGTAATAGTCAACTCTTTTTTATTAATCTGATCAATAATGGCTTTAAACCCGATTCTAGGTTGTTGATTGATAACCTGCAGGCCATAAAAAGCTAATATCCGATTCTCTCCGGTTATCGGAACAATATCTGCCCCAATTGCAGTTGCCACTAAATCAAGGTAATAAATAACATCATCAATAGTTTCTCCTCTTCTTGAACCAAGTGCCTGAATTAATTTAAAACCGACCCCACAACCACATAATTCATCATAAGGATATGAACAATCTTCACGTTTTGGGTCTAAAACAGCTATTGCACTTGGTAATTTAGTACCAGGTCTGTGGTGGTCGCAAATGATAAAATCGATTTCTTTCTCTTTTGCATAGGCAACTTTGTCTATGGCTTTTACGCCACAGTCCAATGCAATGATCAATGTAAATCCGTTGTCCTCCGCAAAATCGATGCCTTTATAAGAAACGCCGTAGCCCTCAGCATATCGATCAGGGATATATGTGGCTACATTAGGATAATAACTCAACAGATACGATGACATTAGAGCAACGGCTGTTGTACCATCTACGTCATAATCGCCATACACTAAAATATTCTCACCATTGGCAACGGCTTCTTCAATCCTGTTCACCGCAATATCCATATCCTTCATTAAAAAAGGATCATGTAAATCTTCTAACTGCGGACGAAAAAAGTCCTTCGCCTCATCATACGTAGAAATACCTCTTTGTAATAAAAGCTGCGCCACCAAATCATCGACCTTTAAAGCACTTGCTAAAGCATCAATATCTTCTTGTTTTGGTTTTGGTTTAATTGTCCAGCGCATTCTATTCAAGTTCAAGTTCAAAAATCAAATTCAAGTTCAAGTTCAAGTTCAAAAACCCTTAAATAGAATCTTTAAACCTCCTTTAAAATTTGAATTTTGGTTACTTTTTATTTTTAATGATTGTTGCTATAATTCTTATTAATTGTTCTAATTCGTCTAATATTTCAACTCTTTTAGATGCATTTCCATATTCTACTTTAGTCAATATCTTAAGATTGACCCTAGACTCCTTCAATTCTTTTAAAGATATAGAAGCTTTATTGATATAATCCTTAACGGTATTTGTTCCTTGCGCTTCACCAAAATTAAGTGCAGAACTCCCTGCTGATCTTAGTAGTTGATTACCATAATACTGACCGGTCATATCAGATGGTAAGTCTTTACAAAAAAGTACAATGTTAGCTGCAAAATCCACCAATCTATCTTCAAGGTCAAACTTTTTATCCGGCATAATTTTTATTTGAACTTGATTTTTGAACTTGAACTTGCACTTATTTGTTTACTTCTTATGAAAAAAAGTCTTAATATCAAGCTCGGCGAATTGTCTGAACATTTCCATTACCCCACAATATTTTTCGATGGATAGGTCTACTGCTCTTTGTAGTTTTTTCTCGGCTAAATTTTCACCATGAAAATGGTATTCAATAACTACTTTATCATAAAACTTTGGGTGCTCATCTGTTAGGTTTGCGATTGTTTCAATATGAAACTCATCTACCTCTAACTTCATCTTCTTGAACATTGCCGCTACGTCTAAACCTGAACAACCCGCTAATGAAGATAACATTAATGCTTTAGGTCTTAATCCGCTACTATCACCACCGTCTTCTTTGGCGATATCTATTCTCAATGAATGCCCAGATGGGTTATTACTTTCAAAGGACATGTTGCCCAACCACTTTGTGCTAATATGATTTGTTGTACTCATAGTTTTATGTTTTTTGTAGGCTACAAAAATACAACAATATAGGGTGAGGTTTTGTTAGCAATTAGCAATTAGCAATTAGCAATTAGCAATTAGCAATTAGCAATTAGCAATTAGCAATTAGCAATTAGCAA